>JACKEQ010000016.1 GCA_020632885.1 Alphaproteobacteria bacterium
CGGCGTCCACAATCCCATGGTACCGCAGGGTCCTCTCATGCTGCTCCTCCTCTCCGCGCTCGCGGCCGACACCCCCTGTACACCGGCGAGCCTGGAGGCCTGGCGCCAGGAGAGCCTGGCCTGCCCGTCGTGCATGGAGGCCGCCCTGGACGTGCGGATCGCGGAGGACCCCACGTGCACCGAGGCCCACCTGGCCCGAGCGGCCCTCCACCACGCCCGGGGCCAGATGGATCAGGCGTTGTCGGTGCTGGAGCGCGCCGACCCCCAGGACGTCCGGGTCCGCGTGGCCCTGGCGCTGGCCACCCACGTCGCAGGCCTCGATGCCACCGCGCGCCTGGACGCGGCGCTCGCCGACCGCCCGGACGACCCCGTGCTCGTGCGGGCGCGCGCCTCCACCCTGCCCCTGGCGGAGCGGGCCGAGGCCCTGCGGGCCGCTGCGGGTCGGCTGCCGTGGGACGAGGCCCTGACGGTCGATCTGATGGACGCGCTGCAGGACGCCGGACGGCCACGGGAGGCCCTCTCCGTCGGGCGTTCGGCGCTGGAGGACCACGACGCGCTCGCGGTCGCCGAGCGGGTGAACGAGCTCCTCGCCGTGGTGCCGGTGGAGGCCGACGACGCCTTCGTGCACGTCGCGGACGACGGTCTCGAGGAGGTCGTGGTGTACAGCGTGGACGCGGCCCGGAAGCGGCTCGAGGAACGCCTCCGGGCGCTGGGGTACGGTCCGGGCGAGCGTCGTGGGGGCCGGACCCGCTACCTGCCGACCGAGCCGATGATGCCGTGGGTCGAGCTCGGCGAGGACGGCACCGTGGAGGTCCAGGTCCGCGGGGTCGTCGAGCGCCGGAAGCCCGTGGAGGGCGTGCTGCCCCTCGATGCGCTCGGCCTCCCCCGGACGGGCGCCGGCCTCACGACGACGGCGCCGTGGATCCCGCCCAACGTCCCGCTGGAGGAACGCCCCGCTCAGATCCCCTCGCTCCAGGTGGCCTTCACGGACATCGCCAGCCGCCGGAAGCTCTCGAACGCCCGTGACCGCGTGCTGCGCACGCTCCAGCCGGATCTGTTCGCGTGGCGACGGGCCCTCGCGGAGCGGACCTTCTCCACGGCCCTCCAGGAGCGTCTGCCGGGCGACATGGAGGCGCTCTGGACACACGGCACACCCCTGTCGGGCCGGACGGTGCTCGCGACCCACGCGGACCGCCGACGTGCGCTCCTCGACCTCTGGCGGACCCGGACGTGCTCCCAGGCCGGCGAGGAGGCCCGCGAGATCGTGGTGGCCTTCCTGCGCGGGCGCGTGCAGCGGTCGGACCATCCGCTGGAGCCCGGGGAGCTCGCGGGCGTGGCGGCCTGCGGGGTGCCGCTCGTGATCTGAGCTTCAGAAGCTGATCTGCGCGCCACCGTCGGTGAACGCGCGCGGGCCCGTGTCGTCGTGGGTGAACAGCACCCCCAGGAACAACCCGGCCGTCCTGCCTCCGAGCGGCACCGCGATGCCGTAGGCGGGCCGGGGCACGCCGTCGGCGATCACCGTGCCCGCCGAGAGCTGCAGGAGCGCCAGCGCGCTCGTGGAGTCGTCGTCCTCGTCGTAGAAGTGCGCGTAGAGCACGAGGGTCGCGAGCACGGTCGGCCGGAAGTACACCTCGTGGCGCGGACGGTGGAGCGCAGCCACGCGCAGGCCCAGGCTGGTCGCGATGCCGGCGCGCGGGTCGGAGAGGGCGCGCTCCAGCCGGAGCCCCGACATGCCGCCCACCTCGAAGCCCGTCGAGACCGCGGGGTCAGACCCCAGGGGCCGCGTCCGCCCCGGTGCCACCTGTACGGACGCCAGCACGGTGGGCGCCGGTCCCGGGACGGCCCCGACGCGGATGAGGATGCGCCGGTCCTCCCAGGCCTGGGAGACCATGAGACCCCCGCCCATCGCGCTGCGGTTCACGACCAGCCACGTGGCGAGCCGGAAGCCGCCCCGTCGCACGAGCGGGACCCCGAAGCTCGTGGTGAACGTCATGGGCCCGCGGCCCGAGAGCGAACGGTAGGTGTGCTGCAGGCCGGGCGTGGCGTCCACCCCGAGGAACGTGCCGCCGAACCAGCACCCGTGCGTGAGCGACGGGATGGGCAGAGGGTCGCGCACAGGGCTCGTGAGGTCCCAGTCCCGCTGGGCCACCACACCTGCGAAGGTCGCTCCCACGAACTGCCCGCACGCGCTGTCGAGGGCCTCGTCCTGCCCCCAGGCGAGCGCGGCGAGGAGCAGGAGCAGGGTCAGTCGACCACGAGCGTCGCGAGGACGATGGTGCCCAGCACGCCCACCCCGGTCTGCACGCCGACCAGGGCGCCGTCCGTGCCGTCGTACGTGAGCCCCTCGGTGCCGAGCGGTGCTCCGCCGCGCACGCTGTAGAACAGCACGCCGTCGGGGGTCTGGAGGGAGAGCGTGGTGCCCGCGGGGTCGAAGCCGACCGCGGTGACGCCGGGCAGCTCGAACGTGCCGAGGTGTGCGCCCGCGCCGTCGAGCATCACGAGGGCCCCGCCCGCCTCGCCCTCGTCGAGCATGGCGGCCACCGAGCCCGGACCTGCGGGCGCGAGGTCGTGCACGGGCGCGTGGAGCTCGAGCTCCCAGGCGCGGGTGCCGTCGGCCTCGAAGGCCTGGACGGTGGGTGCGCCCGACCGGGCCACGATGGCCCGCTCGCCGTCCCAGACGACCCGGTCCGCCTCGACGGCCCAGGCGTCCACGGTGCCGTCCGCGTCGACCCGCGCGACGCTCCGGCCGTCCGCGAGCCAGACCGCGCCGGGCGCCACCGCGAATCCAGGCGCCACCGCACACGAGAGGCCCTCGAGGGTGTAGGCCGTGGACCCGAAGGCCACGTCGCAGCGCCCGTTGGCCCCGCGCAGCACCGAGACCGGCTCGCCGGCGGGGGTGATCCCGGCGTCGAGCACCTGGACGTCGAACAGGGTGGCCGCGCCATCGTCGAGGAACAGCCGGCCATCGAGCTCACCGACCACGAGGTCGCCGCGCGCGTCGAGCACCCGCTCCTGACCGTCCGCCGCGTCGAGGTCCGCACCCACCGAGGCCGTACGCGCATCCACGTCGCAGATCTGGCCCGCCATGCCCACCCGGGCCCGCTCGCCCTCGAGCGCGACGCCGTGGGTGTCGCCGGGCAGCACGGAGAGCATGTCGAAGCTGGTGCCCCGCTCCGCGCAACCGACCAGGAGCACGGCTCCGAGGACGAGGGTGGTCGAGCGCATGGGCAACCTCCTGGAGACGGCTTCACCCCGGATTGTCGCACATCCTTCGGGGTCTGTCAGCCTACCTGCGCGCGAGGAGGCCGAGGCCCGACCAGGGAACCCCGTGCGCGCAGCCCCTCCGGGGACGCGACGGCTCGACGCGGCCCGCCAGCACGTCGCGGATCCACGGCGCGTACGTGGCCAGGTGGACCTGGTGGTCGTGGGATCCGTACGTGGCGACGCCGCCACCCTCGTCGTCGCCGAAGCTGTTGAGGCCCACGAGGGTCCCCTCGCGGAACACCGGCCCGCCGCTGTCTCCGGCCGCACCGACGCCCTCGAGGTCCGTGGCCGTGGGGCCAGGGGGGTCGAAGAGCACGGCGAAGGAGGCGTCCCCGACGGCCGTGACGACGTTCGTCGCCCGGCGGAGGCGTCCGTCGGTCACACCGCCGTCCTCGCCCTCGAGCCCCGTGGCGGAGATCCCGCGACCCACGATCACCACGACGTCTCCCACGGTGACCTGCGCATCCCCGAGCGGCACGGGCTCCACGTGGGTGACGGGGTCCTCGAGGCGCACGAGGGCGACGTCGTGCACATCGCGGTCGCGCCAGTCCGGGTGCACGAAGACGGCCGATGCGACGACCTGCACGCCGGCCACGTCGAAGGTCCGCCCCTCCCGCACGTCGACGGCGCAGTGGGCGACGGTGAGCAGGAAGGACGGCTCGATCAGGGTGCCGATGCAGTCTCCCGGCTCGATCAGATCGACGAGCGCGGGCCAGTCGGCGTCCGGGACGACGTAAGCGTCGGCCGGGAGGTCGTCCCGCCCGACGATGGCGCCCGCGCTGGCGAGGAGGGTCAGCATTCCCTCCAGCTATCGCGACATCACTTCACGATGGCGAGGTCGATCTCGGCGTCGGGCGCGCGGTCGCTCACGATGCGCTGGACGGTGCGCTTCTCGGCGCGGGTGGACACGCGCCCGCTGGCGACGAGGGTTTCGCCTTCGTAGGCGAGCGCGACGCCCGCGGTGTCGATGTCCGCAGCCTCGAGGTCGTCCTGCAGGGCCTTCAGGAGACGGTCGTGGGCGCCCGTGTCGCGCGACTTCGGTGCGGTGACGGTGAACGATCCGGGCAGGCCGGGCTCGACACCCGCCTGGACCTCGAGGGTGTCGACCACCCGGACCACACCGTCGATGCCGCGCGCGGCGGCGAGGAGCTCGTCGTGGGTGCGGGTGTCGGGCACACGTCCGATGAGCTCGACGCGGCCGTCGCGCACCTCGAGCGCGACATCGGCTCCCAGGTGGTGGGCTTCGATGGTCTCCCCGAGGGTGGCGGCGATGGTGTCGTCGTGGGGGCCGGCGAACGCGAGGGTGCAGAGCATGGTGAGCATGACTTCTCCTGACTTCGGAATTCACATAACTAACACTCATGCAAAATGCAAAAATGGAGCGAAGGTGGCCAGCACACCGTGCACCACCGTCACGGGAAAGGGCACGACGACCTCGGCATCCCCGTGGACTGCAAGCGGGTGGAAGCCACGGTGGGATCAGTGGCGTGACGCCCAATCGAGAACCGGGATCGAGCGAGCCTTCAGGAAGAGCTCGGGATTCGGGCTCAGATCCTCCGGCATCTCGGCCTCGAGGTCCAGCTCACCGAGCTCGACGACGTAGCGTTGCCTGCTCGTCGAGACCATGATGTCGGAGAGCCGCGGATTTCCCGCATCGTACCAGGACACGACGAAGCTGACGGGAGTGCCGCCCACGTCGCAGCTCATCCTGGCGTGGGACTTGCTCTGCCACAGGGAGATCGCTTTCAGGGTGGGCTCGGACCCTGGATCGAGGGGGACTCTCTCGCAGTCCGAGAAGCCGCTCGACACGTGCTCGACGAGGAGCTGGAGGGCTTGCGGTTCGAAGGACGGGGAGTCGAACCCGTTGTGCAACGTCCCGTCCACCGAGACGATGCGTCGTCGACCACTGGAGTTGTCGAGCACGAAGTTCCCTGTCTCTCGGTCGATGTACAGCGCCGCGATTCCGAATCGCCCGTCGATACCAAGGGATGCGTTGGTAGCGTCGACCTTGCGGACCCTGAATCCGACACCGATCGTATCGACGGTCTGGAGCTGGTGTTCGATAGCCGCCCACCCTGCCGGCGGCGCCTCGGGTTCGGGCGTGGACCCGAGGTACGACGTCCGGCGCCAGAGCTCCGCACCCCCGGCCGTCCCATGCAGCTCGTACGCCGACTCGATGCGCGCCAGGAGCCCGATGTCGCCCAGGTAGCCCCGCACGTCCACGCCCGGCCCACAGTGCAGGCACGGCGACCGCACGTCCAGGAGCACCCAGTCGGGCCGACCGTCCAGATCCGCCGCGAGATCCACACGGAACCGGCGCTCCGCCTCGGACTCCGGCGCCCCGAAGCGCCCCTCGTGCCCTTCCGGCCAGAGCACGACCAGCGGGAAGGCGACGGGATGGCGGGCCACCATCACCGCTCCCTGCATCGGCAGCCACGGGTAGCCCGGCGAGAGGTCCGACCCCACGTAGAGCACGGTCTGGCCGGGCTCCACGGTGGTCGCCAGCATCTCGCGCGCCGGACCGCCGTCGGGCACGGCGTTGCCCTTCAGAAGCAGGATGCCCGCGAGAACCACACCCGAAGATCCGGCAACACGCACCGCCGAGAGCAGCAGGGGGGTGAGCCGGTGTGCGGACGCCGAAGCGCCTGCGACCGCGAGCAGAGCCGCCGGGATGAGGTGATAGAACCAACCCTTCCACTGCACGAAGTACACGCCGACCGCCACCAGGGCCAGCACGCCGAGGGGTCGGCCGCGGCCTCCGAGGGCCGCGAGGGCCAGCCCGACCACCGCCAGCCACACGGGTGCCAGGGTCTGGAACGCGAGCCACGGGGCACCGTAGGCCCCGTAGCCGCGGGCCAGCACCGGGAGCCAGACCTCGAACAGCGCCGTGCGCACGGCCTCCGGGAGGAACAGGAAGTGCGCGCCGTACGCGAGCCCCGTGAGCGCGAAGAGCACGAATCCCGGCTCGAGCGCGCGACGCCCACGCCACCACACCATGGCCTCGAGGGCCGCCGCCACGAGCAGGAAGTGCGGCTTGATGCACACCCCCACCGCCCCCGCGATGCCCGTCCACACCGCGAGCGGGGTCGCCGTGCCCTCCCGGACCCGCAGCCGATGGACCACGTACGGCAGGAACAGCAGGGCGAAGAGGTGCTCGCGCTGCCCGAGGTTGCCGACGGCCGCCACGAACAGCGTGGCCGCCGACCAGCCCGCCGCCGCTCGGGGGCCACCCCGCTCGCCGAGCACGCTCGTGGACTTCACCGCCAGGAGCCAGGCCCCGAAGGCGGTCCCCGACCAGACGAGCGCCCACATGGCCGTCAGCGGACGCACCCCCACCAGGCGCGCGAGGCCCGCCACCACGGCGTGCAGGTAGTGCGACAGGGGCGGGTTGGTCTCGACGTAGTCGACGTAGGGTCGGGCCCCGTCCACGAGACGGTCGCCCACGTCGAGGAGCAGCAGGGTGTCGTGGCTCGGCTGGACCGCCCCGGCCGCCAGGGCCAGGCCGAGCCCCGCGAGCACGAGCGCGGTGACGACCTCCGAGAAGTGCTTCGTCAACGGCGGGCCAGCGCGATCCACGACCCGCCGACCGGCGCCGACCGCCCCCGCCCGATCCAGCGCGCCTCGAGCGACGTCACCCGCGTGAGCAGCCGGTTCACGGGAGCCGCGGGCACCTGGACGTCCGCCTGCCCTCCCCGCACGGCCTGCACGGCACGCTCGGCGAGGAGCACCGGGAAGAGCAGCGTGAGCCACGGGGAGAGCTGGTCGACCCGGAGGCCCGCGCCCACGAGCACACCCCGGAGACCCTCGCGCGTGTAGCGCCGGCGGTGGTGATGCCGCGCGTCGTGGGCCCCGTAGAGCCACGGGTGGGCCGGGACGGTCACGAGCAGCCACCCGCCGGGCGCCAGGAGCCTGTGCAGGTCGGCCAGGACGGCCGCGTCGTCGTCGAGGTGCTCGAGCACGTCGAAGGCCGTGATCAGATCGAAGGACCCGTCGGGGAGCGTGGGGTCCGGCAGCGGGTGGCTGCGCACGGGCAGGCCGGTGCGCTCGAGGTGCGCGCGGGCCACGGGGTCGACCTCGAGGGCGGTGACCTCCCCGTACCGCGTGAGCGTGCGCGTGGTGCCGCCGGTGCCGGCCCCCACGTCGAGGATCCGCGCGGCTCCCGGCAGCTCGAGCCGCCCGAGCACCGCGTGCACGATGCGCCTGCGGGCCACGAACCACCAGTGGTGGTCCTCGATCTCGGCCATCTGGTCGAGGAGACTGGCCTCCATCAGTCCACGCCCTCCGGACGACCCGCCGTGGACTCCGCCACGAGGTAGAGCGGCCGGCGCTTCACCTCCTCGTAGATGCGCCCGACGTACTCACCGAGCAGGCCGAGCATCAGGAGCTGCACGCCTCCGAGGAACAGCATGGAGACGGTCTGGAAGGCGTACCCCTCGATGTCGAGCCCGAAGAACAGGCGCTGGACGACGACCACCATCGCGCCGAGGGCCGCGAAGCCGGTGATCGCGAACCCGAGCCAGCTCGACAGGCGCAGGGGCACGGTGGAGAACCCGGTCATCGCGTCGAGGGCGAGGGCCACGAGCTGCAGCGGGCCGTACTTGGTCTCGCCGGCCACGCGGGCCTCCCGGTCGTACACCACCTCGGACGTCCTGAACCCCGACCACGCGATCATCCCGCGCACGAACCGGTTGCGCTCGGGCATGCGGTTGAAGCCGTCCACCGCCCGGCGCGAGAGGATCCGGAAGTCGCCGGTGTCGAGGGGCAGCTCGAAGTCCGACACGGCGAGCGCCAGGGCCCGGTAGAACAGGGCGCTCGTGAGCTTCTTGGTCATGCGCTCGCCCGCCCGCGCCCGGCGCCGCGCGGTGACCACGTCGAAGCCCTCCTGGCCGCGGGCCAGCAGCTCGGCGATGACCTCTGGAGGGTCCTGCAGATCGGCGTCGATGAGCACCACCCAGGTACCCGTGGCGTGGGCGAGGCCCGCGGTGCTGGCGGCCTCGTGCCCGAAGTTCCGGCTGAAGGAGACGTACTGGATGCGCGGATCCTCCGTGTGCATCGCGCGCATGACGTCCAGCGTGCCGTCCGTGCTCCCGTCGTCGACCAGCAGGATCTGCCAGGTGCCGAGCGCCTCGAGCACGGGCACCAGCCGCTCGCGGAGGCGCGGCAGGCTCTGCTCCTCGTTGAGGCAGGGGACGACGGCGGAGACGAGCGGGCGGTCGGGCACGTGGCGTCAGGGGTCCGGGTGGGCGGCTATCCTACCCCCATGCGACCCCTCACCATCGACTACCTGGCCGGCTACCCCGACGACTTCCGGGAGCATGCCCGGGACGCCAAGGAGCGCGGGGATCTCCTGCCGCGCCTGGAGGAACGGTACGGCACGCCGCACGCCATCCAGTCGAACGCCGCGCTGTACACGTACGTCCAGGACCTCAAGCGCGAGCACATGCGCTCCTCCCCTCCCCTCGGGAAGGTCCGGTACAGCGAGAAGATCAGCACGCTCCACAACGCGCTCGGGCTCCACACGTACGCCGTGCGGGTCCAGGGGAACAAGCTGAAGACGTCCAACGAGCTGCGCGTGGCGACCGTCTTCAAGGACCTGTCGGAGGATCTGCTCCGCATGGTGGTGGTGCACGAGCTGGCCCACCTGCGCCACAAGGACCACGACAAGGCGTTCTACCGGCTCTGCGAGCACATGGAGCCCGACTACTGGCGGCTCGAGACCGACCTCAGGCTGCTGCTGTACGCCCGACAGTGATCACCCGAGGCGCCTGCGCACGTCGGCGAGCAGGTGGATGAGGGCGTCCACGCGGTCCTGGAGCGCTGCCCGCTCGTCCGCGGTGATCGCCACACCCCCCGGGGAGTCGGGCGACCGGGCGTGCGCGAGGGCCTCGTGGAGGCGGCCGAGATGGGCGCTGGCCGAGAGCATCAGGTCCACGAGATCCTCGTCGGTGACGGGCGCGTCGGGGATCCGCACGAGCTCCCAGCCGAGGTCGCGGACGAACGGCCCGAACACAGCCGCGGTGTCGCCGGAGAACTCCGCGAGCAGGGGCAGCAGGTCGGCCGGCAGGTGCGTGCGGCCCGCACACCAGTGGGACACGAGCGAGCGGTCGACCTGGACGCCCCGCGCGTCCAGCCAGGCCACGAAGGCCTCCACCTTGAGGAGCCCGTCCTCCCGCATCCCACCGAGCATGTTGCCCGTCCAGGCTCCGTACGTCCGCATCGAACCCATGCGCCCCCCGTCTCACCAACCTCCCATAAGGCGGCGCTCACCATGGAGAGCTGTGGGTGAGCACGCCCGGCCTCACCTGGATCCCGGTGGCGGTGAGATGCCGGCCGGGTGACCTGAGCTGCCAGAGGGTGTCGATGCTCGACCTGCTGGTGTTGTGCGTGGGCCTCGCGGGCCTGGTGTGGGCGGCCGGCGCCCTGGTGGATGGAGCGACCGGTCTCGCCCGGCGCTGGCGCGTTCCAGAGCTGCTCGTCGGGCTGACCATCGTGGGCTTCGGCACGTCGGCACCCGAGCTCGCCGTGAACGTCTTCGCGTCCCTCCAGGGCCGCGACGGGCTCGTCCTGGGCAACGTGTTCGGCAGCAACCTGTTCAACCTGCTCGTCGTGCTCGGCGCCGGGGCCCTGCTCAGTCCCCTCGCGGTCCCCTCCTCCGCGCGCCGTGTGGACCTGCCGGTGTCCGCGGGCATCACGCTGCTGGTCGTGATGCTGGGGCTCACGGGCGGGCTCGGAGTGGCCGACGGGGCCGTGCTGCTCGCGGTGTTCGCGGTGTTCCTCGGCTGGGTCGTCACCCGCCCCGGTGAGGAGGAGGCCGGGGGGACCGAGGAGGCCGGCGGCGGCTGGGTCGGAACGATCCTCGGGCTCATCGGGCTGCCGCTGGCCGCTCAGGCCGTCGTGGTGGGCGCATCGGGCCTCGCCGCGAAGCTCGGTGTGCCCGACGCCGTGATCGGGGCCACCGTGGTCGCCGCCGGTACCTCGCTGCCCGAGCTCGCAGCCACCGTCGCCGCCGCACGTGGTGGTCACCACGCCCTCGCCGTGGGCAACGTGGTCGGGTCGAACATCTTCAACCTGCTGCTGATCCTGGGTGTCTCGGCGGTGTTGGCCCCCCTGGACGCCGATCAGGTGCGGATGTTCCTGCCGCACGTGGCCGTGCTCGTCAGCGCCACGCTGGCCGTCGCGCTGCTCGGGAGCACCGTCCAGCGCTGGCAGGGCGCCACGATGATCGCCGTCTTCCTGCTGGTGACGGTCGGCCTCACCGCGAGCCTCTGAGCCGTCTTCGACCCCCAGACGCACGAAGCCCCGGCGAGGGCGGACCCTGCCGGGGCTTCGGCGGTTCGAGGCTGGTTACCAGCGCTCGGAGCGCCCGCCGCCGTAGCCGCCGCCACCGCGACCGCCGCCACGACCACCGCCACGGCCACCACGGCCGCCGCGACCACCGCCGCCACCGCCCTTGTTCTCGGCGAGGTTCACGCGAACGGTGCGCCCGTCGATCTCCTGACCGTCCATGGCCTCGATCGCCGCGGAAGCCTCGCTGGCGTCCGAGAACGTCACGAAGCCGAAGCCGCGGGAGCGGCCGGTGTCACGGTCGTAGATCACCTTGGCCTCCTCCACGTTTCCGTGGGAGGCGAAGGCGGCGTGCAGGGCATTGTCGTCGGTACCCCAGCTGAGGCCACCTACGAAGAGCTTGTTGCTCATGTCACTCTCTCGAGGACCCACCGGGTGGGCGGGCCCGCTTTCGTGCGCCGTCGAAGGCGCGTCCTTGATGCAATCCATCGTGCCGGAACGTGCTGCACTGAACCCGAGGGCCCAGCGCCGTCCGACCCGATGCTGTAGCGCGTCCCGCGTCAGGGGGCTCGGATTTCGTCAGAGGTCCTGCAGCGCGATCGGGTCCAGGGGCCGCTCCCGCAGGCGCCGGAGGGCCGGGAGGGCCGCCTCCATCGCCGCGAGGTTCGTGATGCACGGAACGCCCGACTGGACGGCGCGCATACGGATCGGCACGCCGCCCCGGTCGTCGGCGGAGTTGCCGGGCGCCTGGACCACGAGGCCCACACGACCGAGCTCCAGCAGGCTCTCGGGGGCGATGCCGCCCACGAACGGGATCCCCACCTCGGAGAGGAGGTCCGCGGTGCGTCCCACAGCGTGGAGCACGTAGCCGAGGTGCGCGAGGACCGAGGCGATCCGGAGCCCCTCGCGACGCTGGGCCTCCGGGAAGCCGATGAACACGCCGCCTTCCGTGGGCAGCGGCGTGCCGGCCGCGATGAGCGCCTTGGCCATGGCCTCCCCGAACGTGGGGCCGATGCCCATCACCTCGCCCGTGGACCGCATCTCCGGCCCCAGCACGACGTCCGCGCCCGGGAACTTCCGCCAGGGGAAGACGGGCGCCTTCACGAAGTACTGCGGACGCTCGGGGATCTCGACGTCCAGGTCCGCGAGCTTCTCGCCGAGGCAAAGGCGCGTGGCGAGGGCGGGGAGCGGCAGGCCGCGGGCCTTGGCGACGAACGGGACCGTGCGGCTGGCGCGCGGGTTCACCTCGAGGACGAACACCTCGTCGCCCACGACCGCCATCTGCAGGTTCACGAGCCCCACCACCCCGAGGGCCAGCGCGATGCGCGACGCGAGGTCCCGCACGATGCCGAGGGACGCGGCGGACGCCCGCACGGGCGGGATGACGCCCGAGGAGTCGCCCGAGTGCACGCCGGCCTCCTCGATGTGCTCGACGATGCCCGCGATCACGACCGTCTCTCCGTCGCAGAGGGCGTCCACGTCGAGCTCGAGAGCGCCCGCCAGGTACCGGTCGAGCAGCACGCTGCCGACCTCCGACGCCGCGACGGCCTCCGCGATGGCGGCCTCGAAGTCGCCCTCGTCCCAGCAGATCGCCATCGCCCGGCCGCCCAGCACGTACGACGGGCGCACGAGCAGCGGGAAGCCCAGCCGGTGCGCCAGCACCCGAGCGTCCTCGACGTTGTTCGCGCTGGCGTTCGCCGGCTGCGCGATGCCCAGGCCGGAGAGGAAGGCCGCGAACCGCTCGCGGTCCTCGCAGAGGTCGATGACGTCGGGGGACGTGCCGAGCACGGGACCCACGCTGTGGGCGAGCTTCAGGGGGGTCTGACCCCCGAACTGCAGGATGACGCCCGCGGGCTTCTCGCGGCCCAGCACGTGCCGGACGTGCTCCTCGTCCACCGGCTCGAAGTAGAGCTTGTCGGACGTGTCGTAGTCCGTGCTCACCGTCTCCGGGTTGCAGTTCACCATGACGGCCGTGTACCCGGCCTCCCGGGTCGCCCAGGACGCGTGGCAGCAGCAGTAGTCGAACTCGAGCCCCTGCCCGATGCGGTTGGGGCCGTTGCCGAGCACGACGACCGACGGGAGCTCCTGGTCGCCGGCCTCGTCCTCCTCCTCCCAGCACGAGTAGAGCGTGGGGGTCCGCGAGGCGATCTCGCCGGCACAGGTGTCGATGCGCTTGTAGACGGGAACGAGGCCGGCCGCGCGGACCGCTTCGGTCACCGAAGCCGCGTCGGTCCCGCGCAACCGGGCGATCTGCGCGTCCCCGAAGCCCGCCTGCTTGAGCTCGGTGAGGGTCTCCACCGTGAGCTCCGCGTCGCGCGCGACCTCCTCGAGGGCCAGCAGATCCGCGACCTCGCCGAGGAACCAGGGATCGATCGCCGTGAGCGTGTGGGCCTCCTCGAGGGACATCCCGCGCCGGAGGGCCTCGAAGAGGGCCGCGAGCCGGTCGGGGGTCGGGTGGGAGAGCTCGGTGCGCAGGGCGTCGTCGGTCCAGCCGGAGCAGTCCGGGAAGCCGCCCTCCAGGCTCTGCACGGCCTTCTGGAGGGCCTCCCCGAAGGTCCGCCCCACGCCCATCACCTCGCCCACCGCGCGCATGACGCTGCCGAGCGTGCGGTCGGCGCCGGCGAACTTCTCGGTGCTCCAGCGCGGGATCTTCACGATCACGTAGTCCAGCGCGGGCTCGAAGGCGGCCGGCGTGACCTTGGTGATGTCGTTCTCGATCTGGTCGAGGGTGAGCCCCACGGCGAGCTGGGCGGCGATCTTGGCGATCGGGAAGCCCGTGGCCTTGCTGGCGAGGGCGGACGACCGGCTCACCCGCGGGTTCAGCTCGATGACGATGACGTCGCCGTTGGCAGGGTTCACCGCGAACTGCACGTTGGACCCGCCGGTCTCCACGCCCACGCGACGGAGCACGCGCAGCGCCAGGTCGCGGAGGTGCTGGTACTCCCGGTCGGTCAGGGTCATCGCGGGGGCGACCGTGATGCTGTCGCCGGTGTGCACGCCCATCGGGTCGAAGTTCTCGATGGAGCAGATGACGATGGCGTTGTCCGCGGTGTCCCGCATCACCTCGAGCTCGAACTCCTTCCAGCCCAGCAGGCTCTGCTCGACGAGGACCTGGGTCGTGGGGGACTGGGCGAGCCCGTCCTTCACGATGTGCAGGAAGGTCTCCCGGTCGTGGGCCACGCCACCCCCCGCACCGCCGAGGGTGAAGGACGGCCGGATGATCGCGGGCAGCCCAACGCGCTCGAGCACCGCGAGGGCCTCGTCCACCGTGTGCGCGATGCCGGACTCGGCGACACCGATGCCGATGCCGACCATCGCCTCCTTGAAGCGCTGGCGGTCCTCCGCGAGCTCGATGGCCTCGGGGTCCGCGCCGATCAGGCGGACGCCGTGGGCCGCGAGCACGCCTGCGCGGTGCAGCTCGAGCGCCAGGTTCAGCCCGACCTGCCCGCCGACCGTCGGGAGCACGGCGGCCGGCCGCTCGCGCTCCACGATCTGCCGGGCGATGTCGAGGGTCAGCGGCTCCACGTACGTGCGATCCGCCACGCCGGGGTCCGTCATGATGGTCGCGGGGTTGCTGTTGAGCAGCACCACGCGGAAGCCCAGGGACTTCAGCACCTTGCAGGCCTGGGTGCCCGAGTAGTCGAACTCCGCGGCCTGGCCGATGACGATGGGACCCGAACCGATGACGAGGATCGTCGCGCCGTTCTCGAGGATCATGCGGACTCCCGGGCGAACCGCAGGAACTGCGGCAGGAGGACGTGGGCGTCGTGGGGGCCGGGGCCGGCCTCCGGGTGGAACTGCACGGCGTACACGCGCTTGTCGGCATGCACGAACCCGCTGACGGTCTGGTCGTTGAGGTGCGTGTGGGTGACCTCGGCACCCGTGGCGAGCAGCGAGGCCCGGTCCACCGCGAAGCCGTGGTTCTGGCTGGTGATCAGGACCTCGCCCGTGCGCTCGTCCCGGACGGGCTGGTTGCCGCCGCGGTGCCCGAACACGAGCTTGTACGTCGACGCTCCGAGGGCCAGCGCGAGGAGCTGGTGCCCCAGGCAGATGCCCGTGCACGGGAGCTTCCCGACGAGCTGCCGGATCTCGTCCACCACACCGGGGAGGGCCGCGGGGTCGCCGGGACCGTTGCTGAAGAGCACCATGTCCGCGCCTTCGGCCCACTCGGCTGCGGTCGCCGTGATGGGCACCACGCGCACGGCCGCGCCGGTCGGCTCCAGCAGCCGGAGGATGCTGCGCTTCACGCCGCCGTCCACCACCGTGATGCGGAGCGTCGGGGACTCCGGCTCCACGAGGGTGTACGCGCGCTTGCAGGCCACCTCGCCCGCCAGGGCGCGCCCGACCATGCCCGGCCAGGCCAGGAGCTGCTCGCGCAGGGCCCCGACCGGCGTGCCATCCGTGGAGATGACGGCGCGCATGGCGCCCTTCTCGCGGATGTGCCGGACCAGCGCGCGGGTGTCGATGCCCTGGATGCCCGGGACACCCTGCCCCTCCATCCAGCCCGCCAGGTCGCCGCCGGCGCGCCAGTTGCTGACGCGCGGGGAGAGCCGACGCACGATGAGGGCCGACGCCGCGATGCGCTCGCCTTCGTCGTCCTCGTTGTTCACGCCGGTGTTCCCGATGTGCGGGGCCGTGAGCGTGACGAGCTGCTCCGTGAACGACGGGTCGGTCAGGATCTCCTGGTAGCCCGTCATCGCGGTGTGGAAGACCACCTCGCCCGGCCGCGTCGTCCGCGCGCCGAACGCACGACCGGTGAAGCACCGGCCGTCCTCGAGCAGGAGGTTGGCGTTCATGGGGCCTCCTCGGGGAGTGCGGGGGTGATGGGGACGCCCGGCGGCGGGGTCTGGCCCGACGCGCCCGGGGCCCCGTGCGGCGGGGCAGGGTCCGCGCGCCAGGTCCGGATGGGGTCCCCGCCTGCGGCGGGGGGGACCGGACCGCCCGGCAGCGGGCCCTGGCCCGACGCGTCCGGGCCCACGGAGTCAGGGGCCCCGTGCGGCGGGGCAGGGTCCGCGCGCCAGGTCCGGATGGGGTCCCCGCCTGCGGCGGGGGGGACCGGACCGCCCGGCAGCGGGCCCTGGCCCGACGCGCCCGGGCCCCCGTGCGGCGGGACGGGGTCCGGGAGGACGAGGGTGCCGTGGCCCTCGTGGGTGAGGAGCTCGTCGAGCAGGACGCCTGGGACGCGTCCGTCGATGACGTGGGCGTTCGCGACGCCGAGCCCCAGGGCGCGACGGATGGCGTCGAGCTTCGGGCGCATGCCGCCGCGGATGGCGCCCGTGGACACGAGCCGCGCGGCCTCCGCGAGGTCCACGCGGGGCAGGACCGACGTCGGGTCCGACGGGTCCGTCAGGATGCCGGGAGCCTGCGTGAGCAGCACCAGGGACTTCGCCCCGAGCGCCCCCGCGATCTCCGCGGCCACCGTGTCCGCGTTCACGTTCAGGACGGCCCCGTCCGGGCCCGCCGCCAGCGGGCTCACCACCGGGACCCCGAACGCCGTCAGCGCACGCAGGAGGTCCGCGTCCACGCCGATCACGTCGCCGACCTCGCCGAAGTCCACCGTCACCCGACGACCGTCGTCGTCGGTGAGCACCGCGGGCGAACGGCGCACCGCGCGCACCAGCTCCCCGTCGAAGCCCGCCAGGCCGATGGCCCGCTCGCCGTGCCGGTGCAGCGCGCGCACCCAGAGCGACGACAGCCGACCACGCCACTCCATCACCGCCGCCTCGATGAGCGCGGGGTCCGTCACGCGACGGCCGGCCACCCGGCGCGTCTCGAGCCCGAGGGACGCCGCACGACGGTCGAGCTGCGGACCCCCACCGTGCACCACGACGACCCGCACCCCCAGCCGGGCGAGGACCGCGACGTCCGCCGCGAGAGCGTCGAGCCACGACGCCTTCTCCAGCAGCTCGCCGCCCGCCTTCACCACGATCACCTCGCCCTGGAGCGGACGCGCCGACCGGACAGCCTCGTGAAGACCGATCACCAGCCGTCTCCCAGCAGCGACTCGAGCACGGCCGCCGCGGTCCAGAGGCGGTAGGCCGCCTCGAGCTGCACCCAGGACCCGGGGCCGTCGAGCACCGCGTCCGCGACCACCACGTTCCGGCGGACCGGAAGGCAGTGCATGAAGCCCGCCGACGCCGGGAGATCCGCGGCATCCACGCGCCAGGACGCGAGCCCCGCGCGACGCCGGGCCTCCCCGTCACGGTCGGCGTAGCCCGAGAACCCGGACCACGACTTGGCCACGACGACCTCCGCGTCCGCGAGGGCCTCGCGGTCGTGGCGCACGGTCACCCCGCCCCCACCGGCCGCGGCGAGGGCCGACGCCCGCGCGACCACGTCCGGGTCGAGGTCGAAGCCCTCGGGGTGCGCGACGGTCACGTCCATGCCCATCAGGGCGGCCGAGAGGAGCACCTGGTTCGGCACGGCGGCCGGGAGCGCCCGGGGATGCGGGGCCCACGTCAGCACGAGCCGGCGCCCGGTGAGGTCCGGACCGAGCTTCTCCGACCACGTCGCCGTGTCCGCGAGCCCCTGGAGCGGGTGCCACATCGCAGACTCGAGGTTCACCACGGGCACCTTCGAGCGCGCGACGAAGCCCGCCAGCACGGGGTCCGCGCGGTCCTCAGCGGCGTCCGTGAGCCGCGCGAAGCTCCGCACGGCGAGCACGTCCACGTAGGACGCCAGCACGGGCACCGCCTCGTCGATGTGCTCCGCCGTGGCACCGTCCATCACGGCACCCGACGTCATCTCCCAGGCCCAGGCGTCCGTGCCGGGGTGGATGCAGATCGGGTGGGCCCCGAGCCGCGCGCAGGCGGCCTCGAGGCTCGTCCGGGTGCGGAGGGACGGGTTGAAGAACACCGCCCCCACCGAGCGCCCGGGGAACTGGCGCGGGGCCGCGCCGCTCCGGAGCTCCACGGCACGCTGGACGAGCGCACGGACGCCGTCGGCGCCGGGCTCCGTGCCGTCGAGCAGGCTCACGCCGCCCCCGCCGCGCGCATTGCGCCACCCAGCACGTCGGAGAGGGCCTCGCCGAGCAGGCGGACCGCGAACACCGGGGTCACCGCGGGGGGCGCCAGCCGCAGCACGTACGGATCGCTGCTCGTCCCCACCAGGAAGCCCTGGTCGCGCAGGCCGGCCGCCACGATCTTCGCAGGACGGTCGAGCACCACCCCGAGCCACGGACCGGAGCCGCGCACCTCGAGCACGCCGGGGATCCGGCCCAGCACGGCCGCCATCTCCTGACCGAGCGCGTTGCCGCGGGCGAGGAGGTCCTCGTCCTCGACGATGGCGAGCGTGGCCTCCACGGCAGCCGCGGCGAGCGGGCCGCCGCCGAAGGTCGTGCCGTGCTCGCCAGGGCGCGCGGTGGCCGCGACCGCGTCGGTCATCAGGCACGCCGCCACCGGGAAGCCGTTGCCGAGGCCCTTGCCCACGGAGACGATGTCGGGGCGCACGCCGTCGAGCATGGACGCGAGGGGCACGCCCATCCGGCCGAGGCCGCACTGGACCTCGTCGGCGATGAGGAGCGAGCCGTTCCGCTCGCAGGCCGCCTTCACGCCGGCCAGCCAGCCGCGCGGAGGGACCACGACACCCGCCATGCCCTGCACGGGCTCGCAGATCACGGCGGCCACCGAGCCGTCCAGGGCGCGCTCGAGGGCCTCGAGGTCGCCGAACGGCACGAAGCGCACGTCGCCGTGGGCCGGGGCGTGCTGGGTCCGGTAGTGGTGGGTCACGCCGACCGCGCCCATCGAGCGGCCGTGGAAGCCCTCCTCCATCGCGATGATCACGGGCCGACCGGTCGCCTTGCGGGCGAGCTTGAGGGCCGCCTCGTTGGCCTCGGCGCCGCTGTTCACGAAGAACACCTGGTCCATCCCGGTGAACGCGCAGAGACGCGCGGCCGCCCGGTCGCGGACGGGGGTGTCCACCACGGTCGTCACGAACGAGAGCGTGCGGGCCTGCTGGGCGATGGCGTCCGCCCAGCGGGGGTGACCCTGGCCGAGGAGCGTCACGGCGTGGCCGCCGTAGAAGTCCCACCAGGTGCGGCCATCGGCGTCCCAAAGCAGGGCGCCCTCGCCGGAGACGATGGCGAGCGGGAGCTTTCCGGCTCCGAGGGTGTCGAGGAGCATGGGGCCTCCAGTCACGGCGTGGCAGCGGCGACCCGCAGACCGAGGTCGGCGGGCAGCCCGAGGGAGAGGTTGAGGGCCTGGACGGCCTGCGCGGCCGCCCCCTTGCCCAGGTTGTCGATGGCGACCAGCACCGAGACGACGTCGCCCCGCTGCTGGACCGAGAGGTCCGCGAAGGCCGTGCCCCGGACGTGCCGGAGCTCGGGGGAGCCCTTGCGGATGCGGACGAGCGGCGCACCCTCGTAGGCGCGCGCCACCGCGGAGACGGCGTCTCCACCGACCGGCACGAGCAGGCTCGCGAGGATGCCGCGGTCGATGGGGGCCGACAGCGGCACGAAGGCGAGCTCCGGCGCGTTCCCGAGGGACGCGAGGAAGGTCTTCACCTCGGGCTCGTGCTGGTGGGCGAGCACCTTGTAGCCCCGGAGGTTCACGGCCCGCAGCGGGTGGTGGGTGCCCTGGGACGGCTCGGCACCCGAGCCCGTGGAGCCCGTGGCCGCCGTGATCATCGCGGTGCCGCGCACGATCCCGGCCGCCACGAGGGGCGCGAGACCGAGGGTGAGCGCGGTGGCGAAGCAGCCGGGGGCCGCGATGCGCCGAGCGTCGCCGAGGGAGGCCGCGGCCCACTCGGGCTGCCCGTACACCCAGCCCGGGACGTGGCGGTGGTCGGCCGAGCAGTCGACGACCCAGCCCACCCCGCCGAGCTCGGCCGCGATGGGCGCAGCGGCGCCGTGGGGGGTGGCGAGGAAGACGACGTCGAGCTCCGCGAGGCCCGCGGGCTCCATCGGGAGGAGCGGAAGGTCGACGATGCCGAGCAGCGACGGCACGACGTCCGCGACCGCCTCGCCCGCGTGCGAGCGGCTGACGGCGGCGGCCAGCTCGAGCTCCGGATGGAGCGCGATCCAGCGGAGCAGCTCGCTCCCCACGTAGCCCGTGGCGCCGACGACACCGACGCGCATCAGAAGGCCGCCAGGGCGAGCCGGGGCACGCCCAGACCGAGCTGATCGAGCACGATCTCCGCGAGGGCCGCGGCGTCGCGCCGCGCGTTGATGGCCGGCACACCCGTGGTGTCGACGATCGACCGGCAGCCCGCGTCGTTGTCCGTGGCGGGGCCCGTGAAGGCCGTCACCGCGTGGTCGAGGTCGAGCAGGAGCCGGTGGGCGCCCCAGGCGGCCACGGGGTCGTTGGCGGACACCACGAGAGACGTGGTGGCGGCGCGGATCTGCGGGTCCGCGAGGACCTCCCGCACGCCGTAGGTGCCGAGGAGACCGTCACCCAGCTCGGCCACGATGAGGTCGACCTCACCGCGACCCACCTCGTTGAGCACGCCGCGTGCGAAGGGCACGACGTCCACACCGGCGGTCGACGGCAGCCCGGCGTCCGCGAAGCTCGCGACCACCGCGGCCCCGCGGTCCTCCATCTCCAGGGTGTCCCGGCGGAGCGCGACGCCCGTGAGCTTGCAGGCGCCCACGCGGAGCCCGCGCGACACGGCCGCACGCACGAGCGCGCAGGCCGCGGCCGTCTTGCCGGCGTGCATGCAGGTGCCCGCGAGCACGACCATGGGCGGGAGCGCGTCCAGCACGTCCGAGGCGCGCACGGGCCCCGGGTGGATGCGGGCGGGCTCGCCCATCCGGTTGCCGTCCACCGCGAGCACGCTGCCGAGGACCTGCACGCGGCAGGCCTCGCCGACGTCGGCGCTCGCGGACGTGCAGCGGCCGATGACCCCACCGAGGTTGAGGAGGTGAAGGATGTCGCCCGGCTGGACGGACTCCGGGACCTCGCCCGCGTAGCCGCGCAGGGCGTCGCGCCGACCGAGCACGCCGATCACGTGGTCGCCCGCGTGGAGGGTCCGCATGCGGCCGTGGGCGTCCTCGAGCTGGTTGTACGTGCTCTTCTCGTCGAGCACGCGCACCACCACCACCGCGCCGGACTCGGCCGGCACGTGGCTCCCGACCACCACCGTGGGGCGCGGCACCACGTGCCGTGCGCTGCTCGCGATCTTGTCGACGGTGATCCGCATGGGACCTCCTGCTGGCCCTCCGGGCCGGGTGACGGATGCCGGGCTGGATGCCGGCGGGGTGGACGGGGGTGACGGGGGCTCAGCCGACGCTGGGTCGTCGTTCTTCGATGCCCAGAGCACCGAGGAGGCCGGTGTGGGCTTCGGGACCGCTGACGGCCACGAACACGGTGTCGTCGCCCGCGATCGTGCCCAGGACACCGTGGAGGCCGGCTCCGTCGATGTTCTGGGCGATCACGGACGCGAACGCCAGGTCGGTGTGGAACACGACCAGGCAACCTCCGGCGGTGTGCGTCCAGCTCTGGACATGGCTGGCGAGATCGAGCTCGGGGCCGATCCTGTACACACCGTCCACCTTGCGCACCGCCAGCGCCTGCAGCTCACGGCTGATGGACGCCTGGTTGATGCGCCGTCCCGTGCGTGCTTCGACGGCCCGGGCGAGCTCCCGCTGGGTGCGGAAGTCGCCGGTCTCGATCAGGTCGTTGAGCACGGAGCGCCAGGACATGACTCACGCATAATATGTGCGCGGATGTGCGCCAGAACTTTCGTTCGGGAATTCGTGAAGTCGGCTTTAGAGCTTTTTTCTAGGACGTGAATCTCGATCGCGTTCGGACGCGGATCCATGCATCATGCGGCATGAATATTCGCATCATGCTTATCCGGCGAGGAGGAGCATCACGGCGTGACCGGCGTCGCGGCCCGTCGGCCCCCGCTCACTCCGGCGCGTCCTCGCCCGCTGGCTCGGGTGCGGGGACAACGGCGCGCGGTGCGGGCAGCCGCTCACCGTACTCCGGAAGCCAGGGGAAGTTCGGGGGGGGTACGTTGGGCGGCAGCGGCGCGCGGTAGCCCCATACCGGTCCCAGCTCGGGCCTCTCGTGCCGCCGACGCATGAACGACGAGGTCGAGCCGATCATCGCCGCCATGGCGCTGGCCTGGAGGAGGACGACGTTGCAGTCCCCTGCCAGGTTGTCCACGGGGTCCGGGTGGCCATAGTAGAAGCTCAGGCATCCCTGCTCCGGCGGTCGACGAAGCTCGAAGAGCACACGGTAGCTCCACCAGTTGCCAGGCTCCAGGGTGTCCACCTGGGCCAGCACGTCGAGCAGGTGTTCTCGAGCCGTGCGCGTCCCTCGAAGCGTGCACGCGAGCTCAGCCCAGCTCTCCGTCCAATGTGGCTTCAGGTGAGCGCCAGCCTGCGCCCGGTCGGGTGTGGCTCTCCAGGCCTCCCCCAGCACGCGCCCGAAGGCCTCCTTGCAGCTCATCTCTCCCTCGAGTGCCAGCACCACGTCCAGGGGGCGCTCCGCAGGAACCCACGTCTGGTCGGGCCCCCACACCCGTGTCGGTAGCAAGACGCGGTGCTCGCCGTAGCGCACCAGCTCGAACTGCACGTGGGCAGCTCCAGGATCCGCCTCCTGGCGCGCGTTGTAGGCTGCCAGCGCCGCTCCCAGTCCCTCGTCCAGTGAGTCGGCGCCGAACAGCAGCTCCAGTGGGATCTCCCCCTTGGGCCTCCAGGGACCCGGCGTCTCGAAGTACAGATGCCCGATGTTCCGCGGCATCTCCAGGTCGACGGGACGACGCCAGAGCCCCTCGGCGAGGATCTGGAGCAGGCCGATGGAGTTGACCTCGACCTCTCCGGCGGGACGGACCTCCGTGTACACGCGCTCCGGAGGCGGCGCGTTGGAGATGCACCCGGCGAGGAGGAGCATCACGGCGCACCCGGCGTCGCGAAGTCAGCCCAGAATGCCGCGAGCTCGTAGCCGGCCTCCCCGCGCCGGAAGGCCGCCGTGTCCGGACGCGGCACGTGACGGGGGGCGTCGCTCGGGGAGCCTCCGTACCAGATGTCCATCCCGCCCCCGCTCACCACGTAGGCGACGCCGCGCTCCGTGACGACCAGCGCTTCTCCGGGGCTCGGCTACCCGGCCCCAGGTCGACGGCGAGCGGCTGGTCGACCACAGTGAGACGCCCATGCTGCGTGGCTACGGAGTCACCCGGCGCCGCCCACACGGGTTGCCCCGAGCAGATGCCGAGAAGGGCCGCGACCGCCGTGATGGAGGCGTGTCGGCGTGTCGGCAATCGTCCCCCAGAGTATGGCGCTTCGAGAGTAGACCACGGCGAATCACAGATCAACCCAAGGAAACAGCTGATCCGAAGACCTGCAGACAGTGGTCCGTTGCAGTGGACCCGCACCCTCCGGCCACTGGACCCACAACAGGATCTGGAATCCATCCGTGCCCCTCGCGCGCCGCCGAGGGAGCCCCGGGCTAAGCGGTGGGCGGAGGTCCCATGGTCGTGCTCGCCCTGCTCGGTTGTCCGAAGCCCCCCCCGCCGCCACCCGCCGCAGCGCCGCCGCCGCGCGACGACGTGCTCGCGACCGTGTGGAGCCAGACCAGCGCCGAGGCCCACGCCGCCGCGCTCACCGTCTACCAGGCGGCCGGCGCCCAGCTCGACCGCGCCCTCGAGGACCCCACGTGGACCGCATCCCTCGAGCAGTCCGGCGACCTCGGCGCCCTCACGCCCGCCATCGTGGTGGACGTCGACGAGACCGTGCTCGACAACAGCCCGTACCAGGTGCGGAACATCCGGGACGGTGCGGGCTACGACAAGGCCACGTGGGCCGCCTGGGTGGACGAGGCGAAGGCCCGGGCCATCCCCGGAGCTGCAGAGTTCCTCACCGAGGCCGCAGCGAAGGGGGTCGACGTGTTCTACGTCTCCAACCGGAGCGTCGGTCAGGAGGAGGCCACCCGGAAGAACCTCGCTGCGGTGGGCTTCCCGGACACAGCGGACACGACGGCCTTCCTGTTCCGGCCGACCGAGGGCGACAAGAGCAAGACGGCCCGGCGGACGAAGATCGTGGAGACCCACCGCATCGTGATGCTCTTCGGCGACAACCTCTTCGACTTCGTCGAGGCCGAGAAGCCCGACCGGGCCGCCCGCACCGCCCTGGTCGAGGACCACGCCGGCTGGTGGGGCGAGCGCTGGTTCCTCGTGCCCAACCCGATGTACGGCTCCTGGGACGACGCCGTGCTCCAGTACGCCCACCCGGACCCCGCCAAGGCCCACCAGGAGCGCGTGCACGCCCTGGACGACGCGCGCTGACATGCTCCACCTCGCGGAGGCCGAGATCCGCGCGCTCGGCGAAGGTGGCGTGGTGGTGAGGGACGGCGTCGTGCCCCGCGCCCGGATCGCCGCGTGGGCCGAAGAGGTCGACCGGCTCGACGCCATCGACCGTCTGACGCCCGCCGGGATCGGACGCACGGCGACCCTCGACCCCTCCCTCCGCGGCGACCGTACCACCTGGCTCGGCGACGTGCCGGACGGCAAGCTGGTCGGCCTGCACGCGGTCTTCGACGTTGTCCGGGACGAGCTGAACCAGGACGCCTGGCTCGGGCTCCGCGCGTACACCGTGCAGCTCGCGGTCTACCCGGGCGACGGCGCGCGGTACGTCGCGCACCGGGACGCCTTCGCCAACGACCCGGCCCGCCGGGCCACCGTCATCCTCTACCTGAACCCGGACTGGGAGCCCGATCACGGGGGCTGCCTGCGGGTCTGGGTGCCCGAGGGGACCCGGGACGTCGAGCCCATCGGGGGGCGGCTGGTGGCCTTCCTCTCGGACCGCGTGGAGCACGAGGTCCTCCCGACCCACGCCGTGCGACGCGCCGCCACGGCCTGGTACCGCGGCCCGGAGGCCCTCGTCGACGTCGGCTGGGGCGGGTGATCAGAGACCCGAGAGCCTCGAGACGGCGGCCCGGACCTCCTCCAGGCTCTGGCGCTGCGCACCGAGCTCCGACGGCTGCAGCGTCCCGCCGAACGTGAGCCCGCCCAGGGCCATGATGTGCGGGGTACCGGGTACGGCCGCCAGGTAGGCGAGCACCGCATCCTTGACGGCCTGCTGGTGGAGGATCAGCCGCTCCGCCTTCTGGGCCATGCTCGGATCCGTGCTGATCGTGGAGCTCCGACTGCCCCGACCTACCGTGATCGTCATGTCCTGCCTGGCCACGGCGCCGGAGGTCAGCAGCACCCCGAGATCCTCGATGGCGCGCATCGCGACCCGTGCGAGCTCGACCTGCTCGGCGGTGGGCGTCCATGTCGCGTCCGGTGTGGCGAGGAGCTCACGCAGGGTGGTCGCGACCTCCCGGAGGCCGTCGACATGGGCGGGCGCGAGGAGATCGGCGGCCTTCGCGATCGGGGCGATGGCCGCCTGCGGCCACTGCAGGCCGTCCATCGCGCGCAGGTGGGCGGCGAGCTGGCCGCGCGTGATCATGAGGTCCTGGAGCTCGAGGTGGGTCGGCCCGCCGTCGAGCGTCGCCAGCAGGCCGTCCACCGAAGCGAGCACTCGCTCCACGTGAGGACGCACGGGCCTGGCGGCCCCCCGATCCTCACCCTCCATCGCGACGATGCCGAGCAGCACGTCCAGATCGGCCGCCACGCGCTCCGCTCGTCCCGGCTCCCTCCCATCCAGGCGAGCATGCCCGTGAGACCGGACTCCAGGCTCGCGAGCTCGTCCGCCACCGCAGCCTCCTGGGACCTGGCCCGCACGAGGGCCTGGTCCGCCGTGTGGATCTGGAGCCGCAGGGCTCTCGGGTCTGTCGCGTCGGACACGGTGCCTCCTCGACCGGAGCCTATCCGGGCGACGAGCCTGCCGACCCCCTCAGCGCCCGCCCGACGTGGTCCACGAACGCCCGGACCCGTCGGGTCCTCCGCAGCGCCGGCAGCGTCAGCAGCCAGAGGTCCCGGCTGAACGCGTCGAGCACGGGACCCACGCGCACGAGCTCCGGGAACCGGTCGCCCTCGAGGGTGGACAGCGGATGCACACCGATGCCGGCGAGGAGGGCGGAACGCCGGGCCAGGGTGCTCTCCCCGAGCCGCAGGGCGATGCGGGCGCCCGGCGCGTGCTCCGCGAGGAAGCCGTCGAGCCAGCGCGAGAGGTGCTCGAGCTTCTCGTCCCAGTGGAGCCACGGGAGCGCGCTCCAGTCCTGCGTGGATCCGACGAGGTCGCGGTGGCCGTACACCGCGAACTCCACGCGGCCGACCTTCCGGCCCACGAGCGTGGTGGGCGGCCGGTTCGTCATCCGCAGCGCGACGTCGGCCTCCCGGCGGAACAGGCTGACCTCCTCCTCGGTGACGGACACGGTGAGCTGGATGTCCGGATGGTCCGCGCAGAAGCTCGCGAACACCCCGGCGTGGGCCTCGAGCAGGAAGTCCAGCGTGGTGACCCGAAGGGGTCCGTCCGGAGCGGCGTCCCGCCCGCGCACCCGGGTCTCCGCCTCGAGCACAGCGGCCTCGGTGCGCTCGGCCAGCGCGATGATCTCCACACCGGCGTCCGTGGGCGCGAAGCCGTCGGGCGTGCGGTCGAACAGGCGGACCCCGAGGTCGCGCTCGATCCGATCGAGCCGCCGCCCCACCGTGGTGTGGGCCACACGCAGGCTCACCGTCGCGCCGCTCAGCGTGCCGCACCGCCCCACCGCCAGCACCATGCGGAGATCGTCCCAGTCCATGTCGTGCATTCTTGCACAACGCGTCTCCACGGATGGGGACCGACCCACGAGACAGTCGCTGATACGCCATCTCTGGAGGTGATGATGCGAGCGATCACGAGTGTGGCATGGGGCAGGATCGAGATGGCGGACCTGCCGGAGCCCCTGCCGGGGGCGGGTCAGATCCGGGTCCGGCAGGAGGCCTCCGGCATCGGAGCGGGAGACGTGCTGATGGCGGCTGGCCGGCCCTGGATCGCCCGTCCCGCCTTCGCCGCCATGCTGCGTCCGCCGATCCTCGGCCGCGACGTCGTGGGCGTCGTAGACGCCGTCGGACCGGGCGTGACGGGCTTCGCGGTCGGTGACCGGGTGCTCGGGGAGGGCCCCCACGCATGGGCGGGGGCGGTGGTGCTGGACGTGGGCTCCGCGGCCCACCTGGACCCCGGCATCCCCGCCGAGGCGGCGGCCGCGCTCCCGGTGTCGGGGGTCACAGCACTCCAGGCGTTGCGGATGGCGAACGTGCGAACGGGGTCCAGGCTGGTCGTCGTCGGGGCATCCGGTGGGGTCGGACATCTCGCCGTACAGCTGGGAGTCCACGTTGGAGCGGATGTCACGGCAGTGTGCAGCGCCGCACATCACGCTCGGATGCGGGAGCTCGGGGCTTCCGCCGCCCTCGACTATCGGGACGTGCACTGGACGGATCGGGGCCCCTGGGACGCGGTGCTCGACCTCGCCGGCGAGAGGCCGGTGGCGGCATGCCTCGCGTCCCTCTCTCCCGACGGGGTGTACGTGAGCAGCGCGGGGACGAATGGCGGACCGGTGCTGGGTCCCCTCCCCCGCCTGCTCGGCGTGGCGCTCCGGGGTCGCTTCGACCGCCGCGCCACGGTGCTCTCGGCGTCGCCCCGGACCGAGGACCTCGCGACCGTCGCGGAGCACGTCCGCACCGGCGCCGTCGTGCCGTGGATCTCCCGCGTCGTGGCGCCGGAGGACGTCCACGAGGCCCTCGACGCCCACCCCGGCGGCAAGCAGGTCGTGAGCTTCAGCGGGGCACGATCTCCACACGCCGGTTGAGCGCCCGACCCGCGCTGGTCGCGTTGTCCGCGATGGGCTCGGCCTCCCCGCGGCCCACCGGCTCCAGCCGGTCGCGCGCGATGCCTCGCTCGGCGAGCCAGACCACCACGGCCTCCGCCCGCCGCCGCGAGAGGTCGAGGTTGTGGGCGTCCGAGGCGTCCGCGTCCGTGTGGCCCTCGATGGCCACCTTCAGCTCGGGCAGCTTCTCGAGCGCGCCCTTCAGCCGCTCGAGGGTCGGACCCGCCTCGGCGCGTAGCCGGTCGCTGTCGACGTCGAAGCGGATCCCGTAGAGCACGACCTCCTGGCCGGCGGCGAGGGCCTGCTGCGCGGGGTCCACGTCCGGGGCGAGCGGACAGAGGTCCTCGCCTCCCGATGTGTCCGGACCCGCCCAGAAGCCGCGGGGCGGGCCCCCGAGGTCCACGCCCGCGAGCTCGCCTTCGCTGGTCACCACGGCCGTGAGGCGCGAACGACGGCCGTCCGCCTCGATGCGCGACAGTCGTGCGAGACCGCCCTCCACCTCGCCCTCGACGACCCGCCGCCGTCCCCCGACCTCCTCGCATCCGACGATGCGATCTCCGTCCCGGTGGAGCTCGATGCGGCTGACGCCCGGCGTGTCGTTCAGCCCGGTGCGCCGGTAACGCCACCGCCCCGAGAACCCCTTGCCGGCGGGCTCCTCCTGGTCGCCCATCGCGGAGATGTCGGTGAAGACGTGCGGCCGGAAGTCCTGCTCGGCGGGGGTGTGGGTGTCGACCGCGGTGAGCCGGACCCACCGGACGGACCGCGGGTCGGTCACGGGGAACCGCTGCGGGCCCTCCACGCCCTGGCGGATCGCGAGCGTCACCAGAGGCGCGAACCCACGCTCGGGTCCTTCCGTGGATCCCTCGACCACGACGGTCTTCACGTGCCGCCCGTGGCGTGTGCCGTAGTCGTCGAACGCGGGCACCTCGAAGGTCCGGAGCACCGAGGGCGCGGGAAGCTCGACGACCACGGACAGGGGCAGGGGCTCGCGCCGCGGGATGCCGATGCCGAGGGTCTGATCGCTGCCGTCCAGCGCGATCTGCCCGAAGGCCTCGGCCTCCTTGCTGGCCCGGACCACCACGGCCCCCGCACCGTACGTGAGCAGATCCACCTCAGCGGTGAGCGCGACCGGGACGAACAGAGCGAGCATCGGGTCTCCACCTTGCAACGCGCACTCTATGCCAGGCCCTCACCCCCTGGGGTCGCACCCGTGTCGCTCGTGTGTCGCGTAGGGCGCGTGGGAGGCATGATCACGACGGAGGCAGCGTGGACGTCGAGCACGAAGCGGTCGCCGAGGGTGTGGACATCGCCCTGCACGCGCCGTCCATCGGTGAGTGGTACCGGTTCCTCCGTGCCCTCGGGCGGGTCAGCCTCGCGGCGGCGCTGATCCTCTCGCCCCTGTGCTGGGCCACGCTGGACGCGGGCCTCGCCGTGGCCATCCTCGTCGTCCTCGCCCCGCCCGGTGCCTGGCTCTGGGGGGCGCACCGCAACAGCGCGGACTTCCTGCGGATCGGTCAGCACCGCGTCCAGCTCCTGGCGGGTCGGAGCGTCGTGAAGAGCTTTCCGCTCCACGCCATCACAGCGGTCTCGACCTTCGAGGAGCAGCTCGTCCTCCACACGTCCGACGGCGACGAGCACCTCTGGATGGTCGGGCGCGACCCCGACGCCTGCAACGACGTCGCCATCGCCGTCGAGCAGCAGCTCGAGGCCGCCCGCGACGAGCTCGGAGCCGCCCGCGTGCCCCGGGCGCTGGACCACCTCAGGGCCTGACCACAGGGCCCGGGCTACGGCGCGGTCGCGCGCTCGAGCTCCTCGAGCCACGCCAGCGCGGACTCCCGGTCCGCCCCGCACATCTCCTCGGAGGGTTGCAGGCTCGCGCAGACCTCGGGACGATCGGGGTGCCCGAAGATCCGGCAGCGCCAGGCGGCGTCGAGATGCACGCAGGGCACGCCGGCGGGCTTGCCGTGCGGCATGCCGGGGAAGGGTCGGGTGATCGAGGGCGCGATGCAGCACGCACCGCAGCCCGTCCGGCAGGGAAGAGGCACGCGCTCCCCTATCCCCGGTATGCTCCGGCCGTGACCACCGACCGCTACCCCATCGTCGTCGCCGGTGCCGGACCCGTGGGTCTGGCCCTGGCGCTGGGTCTCCTCCGCCAGGGCTTCGCCGTGCTCGTGTTCGAGCGTCGCACCCGGCTGGCCACCGATCCGCGCGCCACCACGATCCAGCCCCCCGTGCTCGAAGCGCTGGCCGACCTCGGGGTGTTGGGGGCCGTGGACGCGCGCGGCCGCCGGGTGACGTCGCTCCAGTACTGGGACTGGGGCAGCGAGCGCGAGCTCCTCGCGAACGTCCCGCTGAACGCGATGCGCGACGTGAGCGCGTACCCCTGGCGCCTCCACTGCACCCAGCCGGACCTCTGCGCCGTCCTCCACGAAGCCGTGGAGCGCGAGCTGCCGGGCACGGTCCAGCTGGGCTCACGCGTGTCGGGGTTCATCGATCGGGGCGACTACGTGGAGGTCCAGGTCGAGGGCGGCGGGAGGCCGCGCACCGTCCGGGCCTCCTGGCTATGCGGCGCCGACGGGGCGCAGAGCGCGGTCCGCAAGCGGCTCGACACCCCGGTCCGCCAGCTCGCCGGGGTCGACACGTTCCTCACCTGCGAGGTGGCCACCCCGATGCACCAGCTGCGCGGGGTGGAGATCGGCGACGCCGCGTTCCTCTTCACGGCCCTCGGTCCCGCGCTGTTCATGCGCATGGCGGACTGCGTCCGCGTGCTGATGCTGGTGGACCCCGAGGAGGGCACGGCCAGCACGCGCGATCCGGAAGCGGTCGCCCGCATCGTCTTCGGGGCCGACAGCGGGGTGGAGCTCCGCAACCGGGCCGTCTACACCGTCCAGCAGCAGGTCGCGACCACCTGGCGGCAGGGACGGGTCCTCCTGCTGGGAGACGCCGCGCACGCCACCCTGCCCGTGTCGGGGACCGCGATGAACACGGGGATCCTGGATGGCTTCCTGCTCGCCCAGGCCCTGCCGCACGAGGCGCGGGTCGAGCAGTGGGAGCGCGAGCGCCGCACCGAGCTCGAGGGACGCGTGGACGCCAACGCCCTCGCCGCGCATCGCTTCCTCACCGCCGACGGGTGGATCGCGCGGAAGAATCGCCGCGACTACCTCACCGCCCTGGGGCGGAACCCCACTGCCGCACGGGCCCACGCCCTGCGGGCCAGCCTGCTCGAGGATCGCACCTGAGGCGATCGCGCAGGAACTCTTTGACCCCTCGCGCGACCACCTTCCGTATTGTCTCGCTGAGGCCGGGCAGGACGCCCGGAACGCACCCCCAAAGGAGAGGTCCGAATGCCCGCCTACCGTACCCCTGGCGTGTACATCGAGGAGATCAGCGGTGGTCCGCGCCCCGTGGCGCCGTCGTCGACCACCGACACCGGCTTCATCGCGATGATCACGCTGCCCAAGTCCGTCGTGCCCGGCTCGGGCCACGCCAAGGGCATGATGCTGCCCGCCATCGAGGCCAACCCCGCCCTCGCCTGGAACCGGGCGCTCGCGTTCCGGGCCCTCGCCGACGGTCAGGCCGAGGAGCCGCCGGCTCCCGCCGCCGCCGCGAAGGACGCCAAGGACGCCAAGGACGCCAAGGCTGGCCCGCCCGCCAAGAAGGGCTCGTCCGGCACCGGCAACCGCCTCCAGGACCTCGTGAACGAGAGCCTCCCCGGCAAGTGGGACGTCTCCTCGCCCAAGGAGAGCCTCGAGCACGTCATCCTCCGCGGCGACAAGGGCGACATCCTGCGCTTCACGGCCAACCGCACCCTCCTCTCCGTGAAGGTCAAGGAGGACGGGAGCAAGGAGTGGGACCTCTCCTGGGGCGCCGACGAGCAGAAGATGGTCGAGCTCATCGGCGGCCACGCGCTCCACAACCACATCGCCCACGGCGGCTCGCTCCCGAGCGTCGACGCGGCCGGGAAGCCCGCCACGATCGACCCCGAGGCGATCCACGCCCGCATGCACGGCTCCGCGCCCGGCATCACGAACATGACCGGCTACGAGCAGTGGCGCCGTGAGTTCGGCGCCCGTCTCTTCCAGGAGATCCTGCTCGAGAGCAACGGCCGCATGTCCCCCGCCCAGGCCGTGATGGTCTGGGAGACCCTCCCCGCCGCGTCCCGCGACGCCTGGGACAAGTGGCTCCGCAGCCACCCCGGCATCCGCCGCCTCGAGATCGCGCTCCTCGGCTTCTTCGGCAACGGCGGCGCCAACGCGTACATCGCCTGCGGCATCCAGTCCCACGGGGCTGCCGGTCCGGCCAAGCGCGGCTTCCTCGAGGCCGCCTTCGACGGTGTCAGCGCCGTGGCCATGCTCGTGGCCTCCGGCCTCGACTTCGCCTGGCAGCAGGCCATCCTCGAGTACGCGGGTCCGAAGGGCCGCGGCGACCTGTTCGCCGTGCTCGAGACCCCCCGCTACCTCACCACCAACGCGCCCCGCGGCACGGACCTCAACGACTTCCGGTGGCACAAGAACACCGGCCCGTACGAGGTGGCCGACCTCGAGTTCCTCTCCGAGCCCGCCGTGGGCGAGCTGCGGTTCCTCGGGTTCACCAACGACGAGGTGCTCGACCGCTGCACCCCGCGCGACGACACCGGCCACGGCGCCACCTACGGCCCCTGGATCATCGTCGAGAACCCCATGAGCACCGGCGCCCACGACCGCTACGTCGTGGCGCCCCCCGGCGGCCACGTCGTGGGTGTCATCGCGGGCACCGACCTCAAGGCCGGCGGCGGTGTGCACAAGGCCCCCGCCAACGAGCAGATGCTCGGTGTGGCCGAGCTCGTCACGAACATCAGCGACGCCGAGCAGGGCGCGCTGAACATGAAGGGCATCAACATCATCCGCCACCGCCCCGCGGCCGGCATCCGCATCTGGGGCGCCCGCACGGTCGGCGCGGACCCGCTGTGGACGTACGTGAACGTCCGCCGCCTGTTCCTGTTCGTCGAGCGCAGCGTGCGCGACGCCGTGCAGTGGTCGGTGTTCCAGCCCAACACGGCGGCCACCCGCACCAACCTGCGGCAGACCATCTCCAGCTTCCTGATCCGGCTGTACAACGAGGGCATGCTGGATGGCGCGAACTGGCAGCAGTCCTTCACCGTGAAGTGCGACGACGAGAACAACCCCGACGTGGACGTGCGCGCTGGCCTGCTCACCTGCGACGTGAGCATCCGTCCGGTCTTCCCGGCGGAGTTCGTGCGCATCCGGTTCCAGCAGTCCGCCATGCAGGTCGACTGATCCCCTCTGACCCCGGAGGCCGGGCCCCTGCCCGGCTCCTCCGGAACCCGAACCCCGGCGGGTCCGCCCCGCCCCTGAACCACATGGAGAGAACCCCATGGCCGTACAGTTCGACCTGCAGACCGACAACTACGTCGGTACGCACAACTTCCAGGTCATCATCGACGAGATCGAGGTCCTCAACTCCGAGTTCGTCAGCGTCTCCGGCGTCGTCTCCGAGTCCGAGGAGATCGAGTTCATGCACGGCACCGACCCGTACGTCCGCAGGGGCGCGGGTCGCGTGACCTACGAGCCCGTCGTCATGGAGCGGGTCTACAAGGGCATGGACGAGTTCTACGGCTGGCGCCTCGAGTGCGAGAACGGGAACATCGAGCGCAAGAACGTCACCGTCACCATGATGGACGCGTCCTTCACGCCCGTCCGCGCGATGACCCTCGAGGGCGCCTGGCCCAGCAAGTGGGAGATGCCCGACATGGACGCCTCCTCGAGCGGCCCGGCCATCGAGCGCATCACGCTCACCGTCGAGCGCGTGCGCGAGTCCGAGCCCGGCTGATGGGACCGCAACCTCCGAGCTACCGTGAGACCGTCCTCCTGCCCGTCGGGTGGGAGGACAAGGAGGGCAACCTCCACAAGGAGGCCGAGGTCCGTCCCGTCACCGGGGCGGACGAGCTCTGGATCGGCATGTCCCCGCAATACGCGCGGCATCCGAACGATCTCGTCTACAAGACCCTCCTCCTCTCCCGGACCGTGACCCGCCTGGGTCCCAAGACCAAGCTCAACCCGGGCGACATCGGGGCGCTCCACGCCCTCGACGTCCGCGCGCTCGAGTACGCGGTCTACCGGCTCACGTACGGTGAGGAGAACCTCCCCGAGGAGGACCCCTCCACGCCGGGGGGGTGACACTGGCCTACCCCGCCGAGATGGTCCGGAGCGAAGTGGCGTTCATCGCGTACCACTTCCACTGGTCCCTCGGCGAGCTGCTCGACCTGCCCCATCGCGAGAGGGTGGCGTGGGTAGGCCAGGTGTCCGCGATGAACAAGAAGGTCATGAACAAGAAGTAGCCGTGGTACCGGGCGTTCTGCCCGGTGCCGCCGCCCCCCGCGGAGCCCCACGTTGTTCGCCAGACGCCAGGTGACCGTCAAGGTCGGCGCGAAGCCGAGGAAGGAAGTCGAGAAGGTCCGCCCGCGCCTCGTCTTCCCGGGCGTCGTGCCGTTCGACGCCCCGTGGTTGGTGGAGCGCCACCCCGAGGCCCGCGTCCGCGACTCGCGGTACGCGCCGCACCGGCTCGGCGTGGAGCACCTCCGCTTCCAGCGCGGCCACGCCGTGGGTGCCCTCCCCGGCCTCGAGCACGGCTCGCTGCTCCGCGACAGCGTCGCCCTCGCGCTCGCGTCGGGCTGCCCGAGCGTCGACGTCCTGCTCGCCCACGTCGAGGGCGGGACCGCCCAGGACCTCACGGAGCCCCGCGCGCTCGACCTGCTCACCCGGGCGCTCGGCGAGGTCCCCGGCACGGTGGTCGTGTTCCCGGACGCCCCCGGCCTGCCGGACGTCCCCCGCCACGACCTCGAGAACCTCGTGCGGGTCGTGCAGGCCTACGGCCCCACGCTCTCCACCCACTTCCAGGTCGGTGTGGCCGACCTCCCCCTGGCCCCGGAGCCCGTCTGGCGCAACGCCCTGCGCCGCATGCGCCACCACGACGTCTGCCTGGCGGCCTGGACGGGCCCCGACCACGCCCTCGACCAGCACGGCTGGCGCTGCGCGAGCGCCTGGCTCGGCGGGCGGATCGCCGGCCTGGCCACCCCCATGGAGAGCGTGGTGGGCGCCACCCTCGAGATCCCCGGCGGACGCGTGGTCCCCCGGGGCCGACACGCCTGGCTCGGGCGGCCTCCCCGCCATCATCGTCTGCCCGATCTCGCGAGCGGGGCGGTCGCCGAGCTCCGGCTGCACGACGGGCGCGTCACCATCGGCTCGGAGCCCACCCTCCGCGAGCCGGTGGGCGCCTGGGACGTCCCGCTGCTCCGGACGTCCAAGATCCTCCACCAGCGCCTCGTGATCACCGCGAACCTCTTCGTGTTCCGGGAGGCCACCGAGGCGAACGCCATCCTGCTCCAGCAGGCCCTGCAGATGGCCCTGGAGGACTTCGTCCGCCGCGATGTCGTGGGGGGCCCCGAGAGCGACCGCCCGCAGGTGCACTGCATCCCCGACCGCAACCCCGCCCAGCCCGCTCTCATCGCGACCGTGCGGGCCTTCCTCAAGCCCTGGGTGCGCGAGATGCGCCTGGAGCTCGCCGTCCGTCCCGGTGAAGCGGTCGTGTTGGAGGTGGCCTGATGTTCAAGCCCGACATCGATCTGGCCGCCCTCACGAGCCACATCTCGTACATGTTCCACTGCACGATCGGGCTCGACCCGCTCGGCGACTTCTCGGCGGTGCAGGGGCTCTCGTACGGCGTGGAGGCCTACAGCTACAACGAGCTCGGCCGGAACCACAGCCCGGTGGTGCTGCCCTTCGAGGGGCCCGGCCAGCCGGGCGAGATCACGCTCGAGTGGGGCATGGTCGTGCGCAGCAAGCTGTTCGACTGGATGCAGAGCGTGAAGGTCGGCGGCGACTTCCGGAAGAACGTCTACATCATCCAGCTCTCGCAGCAGCGCCTGCCGCTGCGGATCTACCAGCTCACCGGCGCGTGGCCGAAGAGCTGGACCGCGAGCGACATGGTGACCGACCGGGCCGAGTGGAGCACCGAGCAGCTCGTCCTCGTGTACGACCAGATCGACATGTTCAACCTCTCGGCGGTCGCGATGGCCGGCGCGCTCCTCGGCTCTCCGGTGAACGAGACCATCGAGAACGTCCGGCCGCCCGGCTTCCGTCCCCGCGAGTCCGGGCCGGCGCTGCGGGGCCAGAGCGCCACGGGCTCGGCGTACGACCAGAAGACGCGAAAGGTCGTCTACCGCGAGGGCAAGCCCGTGGTGGAGCAGAAGCAGGACCTCGAGCGGGACTACGAAGCCGAGGCTGGCGTGGTCGACCGTGACATCCGCGAGGCAGAGGGCCTCGACACCCAGTCCGATGGAGAGGAGAACCTCGGCTACAGCCGCCACTACGACGCCCAGGGCAAGGAGTGGACCTACGAGGACTTCGACATCGACCCCGAGGCCGAGAACGCGGAAGAGCTCCTCGCCGAAGCGCTGAAGGCCATGGAGGAGGAGGTGCTGAAGGAGCTCGGGTACTCCAGGACCGAAGAGGCGGAGGGCGTCGAAGGAGCCTCCGAGGAGGAGCGGGAGAAGGAGCTCGAGTACTCCCGCGAGGACGACGCTGTCGGCACCTCCGAGGTCACCGACGAGGAGATGGAGAAGGAGCTCGACTACTCGCGCCACGAGGGCGCGACGGCCGCGCCCCCGAAGAAGGGAGGTGACGAGTGAAGGCCAAGGACCTCGTCAAGGCCCGCCTCTGGTGCCTCGACAACGACGCCTGGAGCGTGGAGTTCCAGTTCAACCCGTCCACCCTCAGCCTCTCCCGCGAGATGGACCCCGGAGAGGGCGACGGGGACGGCGCGTTCGGCGGTCCACCCGAGTGGGACAGCGGTGCGCGCGACACGCTCTCGTTCGAGCTCCTCGTCGACACCAGCGTGGGCGGCGAGATCGACCTCGCGGACGCCACGGCCTTCGAGGCCGCCATGCTCTCCGCCATCAGCTCGCTGTTCGGGAGCGAGAACGAGGACTCGATCCTCCCGCTCGTGCACGACTTCTACCGGTTCACCCTCCCGATCACGCCAGCCGCGGAGAACGCCCCCCAGCGTCCCCCCGTGGTGGCCTTCGTCTGGGAGGAGTTCGAGTTCATGGGCTTCGTCAGCAGCTTCGACTGCGACTTCAAGCTCTTCGACCACAACGGCCGCGCCAAGCGCGCCGAGATCACCATCGAGATGGAGGGTCGTGCGTTCTCGGGGGGCATCGACCTCGAGGACTTCCTCGCGGGCGCCTACAACCCCGGCTCCGGCAGCGGCACGGGCTCCCGCAGCGGCGAGGACGGACGGTTCGACCTGGCGGACCTCGCATGAGCGAGACGGCGCTCGAGCTGAAGATCGACGGCGACGCCACGGTCATGGACCCCCTCGTGCGCTGTGAGGTCGTGGAGGCGTACGACCAGCTCGACACCCTGGTGGCCACGTTCGCCGTGCACCACCACAGCGACCCCGCCCTCGGCGAGAAGCTCGTGGTCGGCCTCCCCTACGAGGTCGCGCTGAAGTCCGACGGCACCGCGGTGACCACGCTCAAGGGCGACATCATCGAGGTGCGGCACGTCCGACGTGCCGGGCGCCACCGCGTCACCGTGGTGGGGCTCGACTCCCTCCACCGGCTCTCCGACAAGCACGCCCCCGCGCAGATCTGGGACGTCACCCACGACCAGATCGTCTCCGAGATCGCCAGCCGGAACGGGCTCACCGGGAGCGCCGAGGGTGTGGACGGCACCGCGGGTGAGCTGCTGCAGAACGAGGGCAGCGACGCCCTGTTCCTGAAGAAGCTCGCGGCCGAGAACAACTACTTCGTGCGCGTCGAGGACACCGAGCTCGTCTTCGGGCGCAAGCAGGGCAGCGGGAGCGTGACCATCGACTACGCCGACGAGCCCGCCATGGACATCGAGCAGGTCACCTGCCTCGACGGCATCGTCACCAAGGTCACCGTGCACGGGAGCGACTACGTCCAGGACGAGGCGTTCACGGGCGAGTCCACCAGCTCGGACCTCCAGGTCATCAGCGGCGGCGACACCGGGGTCGCGAAGGTCAACGACCTCGTGGGGGCCCGCGAGCTCATCCTCAACCAGTCCGGCTACGGCGACGCCAGCCGGGCGACCGCCCGCGCCAAGGCCGAGATGCTCGCCCGCGCCGAGCGCTTCCTGCGCGGGAGCGTGTGGGTCCGCGGCAACCCCGACGCCCACTCCGGCAAGACCGTCACCATCACGGGCGCCGGCTGGCCCCTCGACGGCACCTTCCTGATCCGCCAGACCGCCCACGTGCACGACGCGCACGGCTACCGCACCCGCATCGACTTCGTGTCCGACAGCCTCCCGAGCAAGTCCTGATGGCCCGCTACGACCACCCCGCCCTCGTCCTCGGAGGCGCCGATCACCGCACGAACGCCGAGCGGCTCGCCGACCGCATCCGGACCGTGCTCGAGACCCAGCCCGGCTCGCTGCCCTTCTCGCCCACCTTCGGCTGCGACCTGTCCGGTCTCGTCGGGGGCACCGCCAGCCAGAGCCGCCTCTCGGAGGCCCGCATGCGGGTCACGAGCGCGCTCAACAAGTGGATCCCGGGTGTGCAGATCAAGACCGTGGTGGTGGAGCTCGTGGAGCCCGCCAGGCCCGGTCGCCGCGGCGCCGGCGTGCCCATCGCGGAGGCCGCCATGGCGTCCCGCGTGGTCTCCCAGGCGCTCGAGATCCGTATCGAGGTCGAGACCCCCGAGGGCCTCGTGAGCTTCGAGGCCACCCTCGCGAGCGACCCCTCCACAGGAGCCCCCTGAAATGCGCGTCCCTCCCCCGGACTCCCTGAAGCTCTCGGCCTCCGAGCTCCTCCGCGACGTGCGCGAGCGGCTGGCCGACCAGCACCCGGACCTCGAGGCGACCCTGGACCCCACGCACCCGGCCTGGCTCGTGCTCCAGGAGACCGCCTGGATGGTCTCGACCCTGTCGGAGCAGCTCGACCGGTACCCGTGGGCCGTGCTCCAGCAGTTCGCCCACCTGCTCGGCGCGCGCCTCCGGCCCGCCCGCCCCGCCCTCGGCATGGCGGTCATCGAGACCAGCGCCGACGGCGTGCTCGATCTCCGCGACGACCCCGCCCGCTGGCGGTTCTTCGCGCCCCGCACCGAGACCCGGGGGCTCGTGGAGCTCGCCCTGGCCGAGGACGGCGTGCACGTCACCGCCGCCACGCTCACCGAGCTCACGCGCGTCGTGGACGCCGAGCTGCACCGCGACGTCGGGACCACCCGGGCCGCCGCCAGCGCGCGCTTCGGACCCACCGAGCGCTCCGCGGTGTTCGCCGCCGAGACGTTCACGTGGACGGTGCTCGCGAGCGCCGCAGACCGCGTGGACACCCTGCTCACCGAGGCCGCGGCCCGCCTGCTGCCCGAGCGGAACGTCGGCTGGCTCGATCTGAAGGTCACCACCCGCGACGACCGCGTGCACCTCGAGGCCACCATCGACGTCGGCGCCGCCTTCCGCGACGCGCCCCACGTGACCCCCGGCGGCGACGTCGTGGCAGCCTGGGGCACGCTGGACGACAGCACGTGGACCCCGGACGTCCGGGTCGCCGAGCACCCCCTGCTCCCCCGCGCCCTGCGGGGCACGCGCCCCCTGGCCGGCGAGCAACCGGGCGAGCTTCTCGTGCCGGACGTGCCTCCCGGGCTCACGACCCGCGAGCTGCTCGTGCGCGACGCGCGCCCGGCCCCCGAGGAGCTCCTCGAGGCCATCTGGAACACGCTCGTGCACCTCGAGACCCGCCTGGCGCCGCTCCGTCCGGCCGCCGTGCGCGGCGTGCGCACCCCGGAGGGCGAGCCCGCCTGGGTGGACCCCGCGCTCCGCAACCAGGCCTGGCGCCACGTGATCGACCGCGGCAACCTCTCGCTCGCCAGGGTCGATCTGGCGCCCTCGCCCCGCCAGCGCACCGTCCGTGTCGGGTGGATCGCGCCGGGCGAGCGCTGCCGGGCCTTCGCGCTGCACGACCGCGGGGTCGATCCCGCCGAGCTGCCCGTGGCCCCCGTGTGGTCCGAGAAGCTGCCGGACGCGTCGGGCTCCCTGCGGCCCGTGGTCACCCTCGACGTCACCGTTCCGTCCGGGGCCAACGGGCTCCTCCTGGTCACCGACGGGGCCGCCGAGGCCGTGCTCCTCAACCCCGTCCTGCTCGTGAACGCGCCCGTCGTGCGCGACGGTCGGCGCGTCACCGTGCAGCGCGCCATCCCCGAGCCCGTGCACCTGCTCTACAAGGACGTGCTCACGCGCGACACCCTCGATCGGCTCGGCCGGGCCGGGCTCCACCCGTCCACCCGCGACCGCCTGGCCTCCATGCCCATCGCACGGATGACCTTCGGGACCGACGGCGAGATCCGCGACTTCCGCGGGGTGGAGGTCGACCCCAGCGAGGGCGTGCTCGTGCTCAACGCCCCCGACGACCAGGGCGGCCTGCAGCCCCTCCGCCGCGGCGAGCGCGTCCGCATGGACTGGTACCGCCGTACGGACGCCGGGCTCGCGAACCTGCCGCCCCACTCCATCCGCCTCGTCGAGCAGGCGCCCACCGTGAGCCCGCGCCTCGTCTCGGTCGACAACCCGCTGGGCACCCTCCACGGCAGCGACCGCGAGAGCCAGGAGGCCGCCGTCCAGCGCGTGTTCGGGCCGTCCATCCCCACGCCCGTCACCCCGGGCGACTGGGAGCGGCTCGTCCGTCACGCGCTGGGGCCCCGCGCCCGCGGCTGGCTGGTGCGGGTCTGGGGGTACAGCGAGCGGTCCCTCATGAGCACGGCGCTCTGGCCCCCCGCGTCCCTCGCCGACGACCCCCGCACGGCCGCCCTCGACGACGCCCTGCGCACCGCGGGTCCCGAGACCCTCCTCGTGGCCCTCGGGCCCGACCACGCCGTGCTGGGCGAGGAGGACCTCGGCTGGGCCCGGTCGGTCGTGGAGGGCCTGGTGGCCGAGTGGGCAGACCGTGTCCCGCTCGTCACGGCCGCCCTCGTCACGCCCCTCTGGCCCCTCGTGCTCGAGCCTGCCAGCGAGGATCCCGGCATCACCACGCCCGCCTACGCGCTCAAGGGCCTCGACGGGGCCCTGGTCGACGGCATGGGGCGCAGGAGCCCGCCCCCGCGCGCCACGCTGCTCCTGAACGCCGCCATCGTGGAGGTCGCGCGTGGCTGACCTCGAGGCCCGCATCGCTGTCGTCGAGTGGGCGCTCCGCGCCGGCCGCGGCGAGCTCCCCGGGCTCGACTGGGTGGACGCCACCCTGCGCCCGGAGGGCGAGCCGTTCGCCATCGTGCGCGACGACGAGGGCGTGCGCTTCCGGCACCTGCCGATCGGCGACGACCTGCCCGGTCCCCTGGTGGAGGCCGCGGAGGAAGCGGACGCAGACGGGCAGCCCACCGCCCTCGACGCCGTCCAGCGCATCGTGGCGCGGGCCCAGTGGCTCACGTCCTCGCGGGCCCTGACGTTCACGCCCTGGTCGCCGGTGCCCGGGCTGCTCGCCGCCCTGGTGGAGACGTACGGCGTGGACGCCGAGCTCCACGACCGCGACCTCGACGCCCTCGCCAAGCTCCTCGTGCACCTGCCCCGCTGGCACGCCCGCCGCGGGGATGCCGCCGCCGGGATCGAGCTGCTGCGCGCCGCGCTGGGCAGCGAGGTCCCCGTGCAGCTCGGCGCCGCCGGGCCGCGCGCCTTCACCTGCCAGTCCTCGTCCTGGTGGGCCGACCGTCCCGCCCCCGAGGGTCCGCTGCGCATCGACGGCGGCGTGGTGTGCACCGAGCACCCCGTCCGCGACGTCGTGCTCGGCTGGATCCCTGCAGACCGCTTCCCCCACGAGCTGCTGCGCCTGCTTCCGAGCTGGGCGAGCCCGCGGCTCGTCCTGGAGACCGATGGAAATGCGTGAGCTCTCCCGCGACCTCTTCTCTCCGCGCGACGGCGCGGTGCTCGACCTGGCGAGCCTGGACGTCCTGGCCCACACGGCCGACGAGCTGCTCTCGGCGTCCCTCGCCGCCCGCTGGCCCGGGTGCAACGCGCTCGTGCTCCAGGGCCTCGAGCTCGTGGGCACCCCGTCCCCGTCGGGTCCCCCGGGGTCCGTCCGGCCGGACGCCAACAGCCGGCACGCGCTCGTCACCCCCGGCGTCGCCATCCTCTCCGACCGTCTGGGCCGCAAGCACGTGCTCACCGTGCAGGACGAGATCCACGTGCCGTGGCCGGACGCCAGCGGGCCCCGCGTGCGCGGCGTGCTCTCGCTGCTCGCATCCCGCGCGGAGGCCGTGTCCGAGGGCGGCATCGCGGTGGCCCGGGAGTCCCTGGAGGTCAAGGTCGGCTTCGTGAAGCCCGGCCAGTCCGACCAGGTCAACCTCCTCGCCATCGCCCAGGCCACCGGGAACGGCCAGGACTGGGCCACGGACGTCGCCCGCGTGCTCCAGCCCGAGCACGACGTGGTGCGCACGCTCCTCAAGCGCTTCGAGCGCCTCGAGCAGTCGGTCTGGAAGGCCGAGCCCGAGGGTGCCGTCTGGGACCGCCAGATCCTCGGCAGGTCCTGGGTCCGCTACCAGACGGTCGCGGCCAGTGCGCTCCAGGCGGCCCGCATGCAGCTCGCCACCCAGGCCACCACCACCCTCGAGCGCGTCCGGGTGATGCGGGAGCTCCGGCTCCAGCTCGAGCGGAGCGTGGAGCGCACGGCCACCGAGCTCCTGCAGCTCGTCGGCCCCGTCGAGGGCGCCGGCCCGTACGGAGCGGTGGCGACGACGCGATGACCGACCCGCTGTTCAGCCTGGGTGCGCGCCGCACCTCCGAGATCCTCACGGAGGCGCTGATCCCGATGCTCTGCTGCATCGGGACCTGGCGGCTGGCGAAGCGCATCCTGGGCGAGGCCAGCGTGGGACGGGGCCTGTCGACCGCCGAGATCGTGCTCCTGCTCTCGGCTTTCGTCGTGGTGTTCGCCTGGTACGGCGGACGCCAGCTCGTGCTGTTCAACCAGCGCGACCCCGTGCGGATCACGGTGCTCGGCACCGCCATGGCCCTCGGCTTCGTGGCCATGCTCGGCAACAGCGTGAAGGTCGGCTTCGACAACACCTGCCGCGAGAACGGCGGGGTCCCGGAGACCCCGCTGGTGCTGGCGGGCACGGCCACCCGCGTCTGCCGGATGGGCGGCATCCCCGGCAACCCGTACCTGCCGGGCACCCTGCTGCGCGCGCCCTGGGACGGCCAGGTGGGCGTGCCCCTCTGGGTGCTGCTCGCGGCCCTCGGTGCCACCACGGTCCTCGGCACGCGCCACCGTCGCCTCTTCCCCACCCGCATGGGGCTCGACGTCGCGCAGCTCCTCCGGCTCGCACCGGGCGGCGGGGCCGCGACGTTGAGCGGCGGGACCGCCGACGACGGCGTGCAGGCCTGCGTGAACCCCACCCTCTGGGGCGAGCTGTGCGGGCAGATGTACCCGGCGGCCCGCGAGTTCGAGCCCGGCGAGTGGTGCGTGCGCTGCTCGCAGGTCTACCGGCGCTGCGACCGCGAGCTGACCTTCGAGGTCGTGGGGCTCGCGACGGCCGACGTGGACGTGCTCAACGGGCTCGAGCGCCTCGACGCGCTGTCCTGGGATCCCGGCGACCCCATGCCGCCGGACGCCCGCCTCTCGGGCCAGGAGCGCTGGGCGCGCATGGGCCGGATCTCCGTTCCCGACGTGCTCACCGTGGCCCAGGTGCTCGCGCTGGTGCACGACCGCCTGAACGGGTGGACCTCCGACGCCAGCGAGGACGTGCAGGGGGCCATCGAGCTCGCCCAGAAGCGCGCGTCCCGCCTGGCCGCCTGGATCTGGATCGGTCCCATGGCCGACCGCCTCACCTACGCCCGACCCACCGAGCGCGCGATCCTCGCGCTGGGCCCGTCCCGCCTGCGGGATCTGATGCTGGACGCCGGGGAGCCCCTGACCCTGCAGCTCGACGTCGGTCTGCTGCCGCTCGAGCTCCGCACCGCCTTCCGCAAGACCTTCCTGGACCCCGAACGCGCGCCGGTGCGCCAGAACACCAAGCAGGACCTCTGGGTGCCCGTCGCCCCCGACACCTCGGCCCTCGCGGGCACCTGGGTGCCGCGGATGGAGGGCACCGCCCTGCGCCGCTGGGTGTCCCTCGACCGTCTCCGGCCCGCCGAGGTCCGCGGGGTCACCACCCCGCTGCCCTACGTGCTCCCGGGTGGCACGGTCGCCGAGACGGTCCGCGACGGCAGCCTGGACCTGGTGCGCACCCCCGTGGACGCCCGCACACACGAGCCCATCCTCGCCCACCGGCCCGGTGACTCCATCGCGGAGTGGGACTGGATGGAGTGGCGCCAGATCGAGCTCCTCCGTCAGCACAGCCTGGTCATGGTGAGCCGGTGAAGCTCCTCGGGCCCCTTCCGTTCGACCTCACGGCACCCGCGCAGAGCGCGCGGCTCGCGCTGTCCACGTGGACCAGCGCGGAGTCCGTGGTGGCCGAGCCCCTCCAGGAGACCGACGGCACGGCCCCCGGCCTGTCCTTCCTCGTCGACGACGAGGGCCGCCTGCTGGGCTTCTGGCTCACGTTCGGCGACAACTACCTCGACGACGGGCCCGGTCCCGCGCGCATCCCGCCCTTCGCGGAGGACCTCCTGGAGGCCGCCACCGAGGAGATCTGGTGGGAGCGCATGAAGGTCGCTCCGCTCGTCGGGGGGCGCTGGAAGCCCATCGTGGTGCTCGAGTGGCCGCCCGAGCTCGCGGACCGCTGCGGGGCCCCGCCGCCCGGCCAGCGTGCGCTGGAGGAGGACGAGCCCGAGCCCGAGCGGTGGGGCGACGAGCCCGAGACGAGCTGGCTGGAGCCCGTGGCCGAGCGTCCGCCGGGCTTCGACGAGCCCGAGTACATCCCGACGGCCCTCCGTCGCTGGGACGACCTCCCCGAGCGCCGGTCGATCGTCACGATCGTCCGCGGCGACATGGGCCGCCGCGCGGGGATCCACGACGGCCACTTCGCGCTGGCCGCCCCACCGCCCCAGCCGGTCCTGGTGCCCGAGGGGCTGCCCCTGGAGCTCTGGATCGCGGAGTCCGCACCCGAGCACGTCCCGAAGACGAGCGGGCTGCTCGACCCCGTGCGGCTCTTCGGGGGACGCGCGGCCTTCCCGCTGCCCGGCTGGCTGGTCCGCGACCTCGAGCCCACGCCCGCCGACCCCGACGACATCCTGCCCGGCGAGCTGGTCGCCCGCGACATCCACAGCCGCTTCTGGGGCCAGGTGGCCCTCGCCGGCACGATCACGGTGCTCGTGCTCCTCGGGGTGCTGGGCTTCTCCGGCGGCCTGCACCTCGCCGGGCTCCCGCGCCTGGAGTCGGCGGCCGCGGTGCCCCCGGTGGACGCGCAGCCCGCCATGTCCGTGTGCTCCGCGGACCACCGGCGCTTCGTGGACGCCTTCCGCTGCCAGGTGCGCCACCTCGCGGAGGGCGGGACCCCGGGCGAGGCGGACTGCAGCTCGCCCGATCCGCAGGACGACCTCCAGCCCTCCTACTGCGGGCTCCTCGACCGTGGGCTCGACAACTGGGTGGACCCCGACGGCCACGGCTACGCCGAGCTCGCCGCGGCCTCGGCGTGCTTCGACGTGCTCGGGGCGCCCTGGCCGTACGCCAGGCCGGGCAGCGAGGGCCGCATGCCCGACCCCGACCGCCTGCTCGCGGACGGCCAGCTCAAGGTGAGCTCGCTGGTGGACCTCGTGGCCGAGCTCGACACCGCCTGCACGGTCTACCGCGACAAGCTCGAGGCCCGGACGTCCGCGGCCGTGCTCGCCACCCACGTCGGCAACCGGAGCCGCGAGGGCGAGGCCCTGCGCGACCTCGCCTTCGACCACGCCACCACGGGCGTCTCCGCGACCCAGAAGGCCTGCTGGACCACCGGCCGCGGCGACCCCGTCGACCACAGCACGGCCCTGCGCGGCATGTGCGGGCCGGACGCCGCGGAGGACGTGCTCGAGAAGCGCAAGAGCTGGCGGGCGCTGGCGGGCACGAGCGAGACGCCGGTCACCGAGCGGTACGTGGCGGCCCGCTTCGGGAAGGCCGGCACCGCGCGCGGCCTCTGGGCCTGCCACCTCGAGCTCGCCGAGGGCATCGGCGGCCCGCCGGTCGACGGGCTCTGGGAGCTCGCCCTGCCCCGTCCGCGCAGCTACGGCGGCGCGGGGGTCACGAGCCAGCTCCGGCTGGACGCGGGCCTGGCGACCCTCCGCGACGCGGGCACCAACGACGCCTGCTGGCGGGTGGTGGACGGGATGCTCGGCAGCTACGAGCCCGTACACCCGCTGCTCGCGGCGGTGGACGACGACGGCTGGCCCAGCGGCGAGCAGCAGGTCTGTGGTCAGGTCTGCGCGGCGGCGTACGGCCTGGAGGACCGCCCGACGACCTGGGTCACGCCCGGCACCGACCTGTCGGTCTGCGTCGCCGACATGCCGCCCGGGGAGCTCCGCTACGACAAGCGCCTCGACCAGCTCTCCATGCCCTGGAACCTCACCCCCGAGGGCGAGTGGGTGGCCCCCACCACCGAGGAGGTCTGCGCGTTCAACCTCGTGGCCCAGGGCCGGCTGCTGGCCCTCACCGACGAGCGGAACGCCCCGCTGTGGGCGGGCGAGAGCGGTGCCGGCTCCGGGATCGCCGGCGGTCCCCAGGGTGCCGCGGTGCTCGCGGCCGAGGCCCTCGGCACGTACGGGCGCAACCGGTCGACCTCCACGTGCAGTCAGGTGGCGTCCCAGTGCTTCGCAGGCGAGCTGCTCACCGTGCTCGCCGAGCACCGCACGGAGAGCCACCGCTGGCGCGACCTGTGGCGGCGTCGGGTGGCCGACATCCCCCGCGTGAAGCCCGGCGAGGTGCACTCGCCGTGGTGCCGCCTCGTGCGCCCCTACCTCCAGGAGGACGGCACGTTGCCCGAGGGTGAGTTCGACTTCCCGTGCGCGCTCGGCGTCGACCAGGCCCGCAAGCAGGTCGAGGGCCAGATCGCCGCGCTCGCGGCGGGCTCGTTCAACACGGGGGCCCCGCGATGATCGGGATCCTCCGGAGCGTCGTGGGCACGCCCTTCGCGAACGTCGACCTGCTCGCCGTCTTCGCGCTCTCGCTGCTGCTCGTGCCCCTCGTGCCCACCGGCAATCCCCTCGCCCGTCCGGACCTCGCGCCCTGGGCGACCCTGGTGATGCTGATCGCCGCCCAGCTCCGCGCGCGCACCCTCGGCGACCGTCCGCCCCCGTCGCTCACCGCCCGGCAGTGGTCCCTCGGGCGCTGGCTCCTCCGGATCAGCCGGGCCACCGGCCCGATCACCCTGCTGCTCTGGTTCGACGCCGCCTCCATGCTCTCGCTGCCGCGCCTCTACGCGGCCGTGGGGGCCTCGATCGTCACCCTGATCCTGCGCCGGATCGGCCGTCGTGACGGCACCACGGCCTGGCGTCCCCGCGGCCAGCGCGCCACGCGGGCCTGGTTCGTCCGGGCCGTCGCCACCGTGCTCGTCACCGTGCTCGCCGGGCTCGGCACGCGCGTGCTCCGGGGCAACGCGCTGGTCTGGCTGCCGGTGTCCGCGTACGTGGGTGTGCTCTTCGTGTCGATCGGGCTGCTCGAGGACCGGCTGCAGACCCTGGCCCAGCGCCGCGCGGCGGGCCGCCGGGACGGGCGTCCCCACCGTCCTCCCCGCCATCGCTACCTCCTGGCGGCCTTCGGTCCGAGCCTGGGGCTCCTCCTGCTCCTCTGGCTCCACGAGGCCCTGATCGCGCCCGTCGGCTTCGAGCAGGCGCCCGTCGTCACGCTCCACATCCTGGCGTGGATCGGCATCCTCTTCCCGCAGCCCACGCCCATCGCCGTGTCCTGCCTGCTCCACGAGGTCGTCCCCATCGGTGGCCGCGACCCCGGCGCCAAGCCCGGCCGCGTGGTGCCCTTCGACGAGCCGCCCCGCGGGGCCCTCCGCATCGACCCCATCGCCGTGAAGCGCCTCCGGGTCCTGCACCACTGGGTGGTGCCCGTGCGCGACCCGCGCATCGAGGTCCTCGACGACCCCACCCGCCCGCTCTGGCCCCGCCAGCCCACGCCGCTGGCCCACAACGTCCTCGGTGACAGCGCCTTCGAGCCCGACCGTCTCACCGGGCAGCCCCAGCGCGACGCGATCACCATCCGTCTCCGCAACCAGGTCGACGTCGGCCAGCTCCACGAGCTGAACGCCCAGCAGCGCCGTCTCGCCGTGCTGCGCCCGTTCTCGGGCTGGTGGGCCAGCCTGCGCCGCCAGGGGCGGACCTACCGCTGGGACAAGCGTCTCCCTGCCGACGCCCTGCGCGTGGTGGATGCGTCCACCCAGGTGCTCGAGCTCCGCGACGGCGACATCCTCGTGCTCTCCACGGAGGGCGTGGCGCGGGCCTACGAGCTGGAGATCGGTGCTCCGATCTTCGACCACGACGTCTTCGGTCGGCAGCGCCCCGCGCAGCTCGAGGACTACGTGGCGGGAGGCGGCTGATGTTCCTGCTCCTCACCACGGCCCTCGCAGCGCAGGGCGACTGGAAGCTCGCGGGTGTCTACGACGCCACCGCCGCCGCCTGGGCACCGGGCCTCGAGGAGGGCTACACCTGGCGGCCCCACGCAGGCATGTCGACGAGCTGTGGACCCGCCAAGAGCCCCGACGGGCTGGGCGTCTTCGAGGCCGAGGCCGTCGGCAGCCGGCTGACGCCGGTGCTCGCCGTGGTCCTGCGCGGCGAGGGGCGCCTGGGCCCGGACGACGTGCGGGTGAGCCTGGGCCGCGGGAAGCCCGAGATCCTGCTGCAACCCATGGTGGAGCCGCGCCACCTCGCCATCACCGTGCAGGGCGAGTCCGGCACGGAGCGCGTGGCCCAGCTCGTGCGCACGCAGCTCGAGACCGAGACGTGCATGGAGCACAAGACCGGGCGCGCGTGGACGGGCCACGACGCCACGCGCGTGCGGCAGGCCTTCCTGCTCGACCCTCCGGCCGGCTCGGACCGCTCGCGGAAGTTCTTCGGCGGCCAGACCGACCCCGTGCCCGGCCTCATCGGCCCGCCGGACGCCTGCCTGCGCATCACCGGCGACAACGCGCTCCGCGCCGATGCCCAGGGCCGCGGCGAGGGCAGCCTGACCCTCGTGCCCACGGACGTGTGGGGAGCCTCCCTGCGGCGCTGCGCGGAGAACGAGGTGGGCGGGAACGTGCTCGCCGACGCGCCCCAGTGGCTCCCGCTGCGCTCGGGTGACGACAGCGGGCCGCTCTACGTGCAGCCCAAGCGCTGGGCGTCGCTCGAGGTGGACCTCACGCTCGCCGGGACCGGCGAGACGGACGAGGAGCGCGCGCGGGTCTCGCTCACGTACGGCGACGCCGCCCTGATGGCCGACAGGGCGCTGTTCGTGCCGACGGACACGGTGCCCGGCATGATCGACCTGCTCGCCGTGGTGCCCGAGGTGTACCCGGCCACCGGCCCCGAGGGCGACCGCGACCGGTACACCGTGCTGCTGATCCCGGACTGGCAGCTCGTCGAGGGGCTCCGGCGTCTCGAGAAGGACGCCCCCGACAAGCCCCGCGGCACGACCGCCGAGAAGCTCGCCGACGGCGTGTCCACGGTGCTCTCGAACCCCGAGCTGCTCCTCGTGCAGGTGGCCCCCGCGGGTCGCACGGGCGACTGGGCGAACCTCGCCACCGGCATGGACAGCACCATCGGGCAGCCCTGGGGCTACACGGTGGGCTCCCTGGACGGTCGCTCCCACATCGTGCTCCCGCTGCGCACCCCGCCCACCTGGGACCAGACGCTGCGCGCCCAGCGCGGCGACGTCCACGCGGCCCTGCTCGCGGGCATGGTGGCCCTGTTCGCGGGGCTGCTGCTCGGAGTACGCCGCCTCCAGGACGTCCTGAACCCCACCCCGGAGGAGCGGGCACACTACTGGCCGGGCCTCGAGTCCGTGAACGTCCACGACAACGCGAACAACGACGCCATCGAGAAAGAGGAGGGCAAGTGAGGAGGAAGCCCGTCCGCCAGGCGTCCGACGACGAGCCGCTCGAGCTCGGCAGGCTGCATCCGCCCAGCGAGGACGCCCTCGTGAAGGCCCTGGCGCGCTGGTTCCACGAGCTGCCTGCCCGCGACGTGGACCGCGCCCGTGGGCGCACGGGGCCGGTCGATGGCTGACCTGCTGACACCGCCGAAGTCCCCGCTCGCGAGCGCCTCCCGCACCCGCCGGAAGTCGATGCTGGCCCCCTCGAGCCTGCGCCGCCCGTCGTTCATCCAGCCCATGGGCCAGGGCCCGCGCTGGGCGAAGCAGCTCGGGCCGCCCGTGCGGACGTACTTCACCGAGGCCTCCATCGACGTCGTGCGGTTCCTCGACCCCCTCGACCCCGAGGAGGCCCAGGGCCCCCGGCTCCACCGGTTCGGCAAGCCGTACACGCGGCGGAAGAGCCCGCCGTCCACCCGCCGTCACAGCTTCTCGGGCCCGAGCCTGGCGCGCCCGCCCACGATGGTCCCGCTCACCGTCGACGAGCCCGCACCTCCCGACCGGTCGCGGTCCCCGCGCGACGAACGGTCCCCGTCCGTACGGCCTCCCCGCGAGCTCCGCTCCCCAAAGACCCCGGTCCAGCGCGACCTCCGGCCCACCGAGCCGCGGGAGGCCCGCGAGCGCGGGACGTCGGCGCCGGTCCCCCGGGACATCCGGTGGCAGGACGACACGGGCAAGGAGGTCCAGGAGGTCCGGGAGGCCCGCACGACCGAGCCGCCCGACGTCCGCGAGCCCGAGCCGAAGCCCACGGGGCGGAAGGAACGGGACGACGGTCGCGACGTCCAGCGGGAGCCCCGTCCCTCGCGGTCGGAGAGGACCCCCGAGACCACGGAGGTCCCCGAGACCACGAGGTCTCCGAAGGCCCCCGAGACCACGAAGGCACCCGAGACGTCGGGGCTCGGGAAGCCGCCCACGACACGGACGCAGACCACGAAGCCGTCCGAGCCCTCCCCGGAGCCCCGCGTCACCCGCGAGGAGCCCATCCGCGTCGAGCCCGAGCGCGAGGCACCCCAGCACCACGAGCCCCGGGACGACGAGTCCGAGGCGCCCGAGCCCACCCGCCGGACGCGCAGCCTGACGACCTTCGTGCCGCGGAAGCCCGACCCGTCCCGACCCCGCAGCCTGACCACCCACCTCGACAGCTCGCCGTTCGCCCGGGAGCACACGCCCACCGAGCGTGACGAGGACCCCAGGGTGTCGCTGTTCACGGCCTCCCGGCTGCTCAGCGTCGTGAACGGCCCCACGTCCACGGCCACCTTCCTCGAGGCGCCGGAGGAGACCCCCGAGACGCCCGGCGGTCCCCGCACGACGGCCCTGGAGCGCGCAGGACGCACGAAGCGCCAGCGCTCGGGAGCCGTGACCCGGCGCGACGGCCCCAGGAACCGGGAGGAGATCGACGAGACCGAAGAGGTCGAGGAGACCGGGGAGGTCGAGGAGACCCCGAAGCGTCGGGAGCGCGGCCCCGGCCTCGTCCAGCGCGTCCGCAAGGGCCTGCGGGCCCTCTCCCTCGGTCGGGCCATGCGTCGGAAGGCTGCCGGGATGCAGGAGCGCATCCGGGAGCGCGGGGCCGAGCGTCGCCGGCAGGAGGTCGCACAGCGGGTGGAGCGCGAGCTCACCGAGCAGACCCGGCTGCGCGAGGAGCAGGCCGAGCGCACCCGCACCCTGCAGCGCCTCCAGGACGACCACGACCGCCGGCGGAAGAAGGCGCCCGGCGAGACGACCGAAGACGTCGAGACACCCGAGACCCCGAAGGACACCGGGAAGCCGGAGGTCGAGAGGCCCGAGCGATCGACCCCCACGACGTCCGAGGCGACGCCGAAGGAGCCCGAATCGCGCGAAGACCGCGACGAGGCGCCCGAAGACGCACCCGAGGCGGGCAGGAAGCCCGGGAAGCGCCCGCTCGACCCCGAGATCGGGAAGCTCGTCGACCGCGTGATGGAGCTCGTGGCGCCCACGAGCCTGAACCAGGAGGCCCGCCAGCTCCTCGTGCGCGGTGCCATGGCGACCCTCAAGGCCAGCTCGTCCGGCGAGATGGTCACCCTCGACGGCGAGACCGAAGAAGACGAGGCCGAGAAGCCCACCGGACGGGCCTCCGAGAAGGTCGCGAGGTCCCGTCAGAGCCTGCGGGACGACCACGCGAAGCTCATCGAGGACCGTCCGCTCTCCCAGAAGAAGAAGGAGCTCGCGGACGTCGAGCTGCTCCTGAAGACCGAGGAGGGCCGGCAGCTCGTGGAGGACGAGCTCCGCGCGCGGAAGAAGGAGCCCGAGCTTCCCCTGACCAAGGAGGAGGAGCGCGACCGGAAGCGCGAGATCCGCCGGATCCAGCGGGTGCAGAAGGCCCTCGGGCTCACAGACACCCAGCTGGACGAGGTCGAGGACCTCACGCCCATGGCGAAGGGCGTGCGGCTCCAGCGCGAGATGGCGCGCGGCTACGTGCCGAAGGGCGCGGCACCGAAGGGACACGACCGGGGGCTCGCGGCCGAGAGCCTGCTGCGCGCGCACCCGGAGCTCCGCACCATCACCGGCAGCGACGGCGCGCCCGTGTTCCTCGAGGCACCGGAGACCGACGACACGACGACCGACACCCATGCCCCCACTGCGAAGAAGGGCGGGTACGTCCCCAAGGGCCGGGCACCCGAGGGCTACGACCGCGAGGCGGTCCGGTCGCGCCTGCGGGCGTCCTCCCGCCTGTCGGCCACACCCGAGGTCCGGGAGGACGTGTCGACCGACGAGGACGCCCCGAAGACCCGGAAGCGCGCGAACGCGCTCGTGGGCGGCGAGGGCGTGCGGAAGGTCACGAGCCCCACCGAGCAGGTCGGGCTGTCGGCTCCCGAGGACACCGGCACCGAAGCGCCCCGTCCGCGGTCGACCGGCCGGCGGAACCCGATGGCGCGGGGCCCCCGCCAGGCCACCGCCCTGAACCGCCCGATCCGGTGGGTCGAGAAGCAGCTCGGGCGCCCGGGGGCCTGGGGGCGCTCGAAGGTGGACGCGCTCACGGCCTGGACGGTCGGCGAGAAGAAGGTGCTCAACCGCCGTCCCGGCGGCGTCGTGCCGGTCACCGGGCAGGGCGAGCAGACCCACCTCTCCGTCCCCGAGACCCCGCCGACCGGCGTGGCCCCCCACAGCACGGTGCGCCAGCGCGCCGAAGCCGACCAGAAGCAGCGGGACGCCGAGTCCGAGGGCCTCCGCGAGCGGCGGGACCGCGAGAAGGACCAGAAGGAGCAGCGGAAGGCCAAGAAGTTCGGCTGGACCGCCCCGAAGGAGCTGATCCGCCGTCACCAGCGCGCGCTCCAGGAGAAGGTCGAGGAGCGGTCCGCCGAGCGCGAGGGCCGCACCGCCAAGCACCACCGCAAGCCCGGCGCGGGTGCCCTGAAGGCCCGGCGGGCCCCCATCGAGCTCGCGGACGAAGAGCAGCTCCTGAAGGCCCTCCGCGCGCTCGTCGACCGATCGCCCGAGGCCATGGACCTCCTCGACCGCGTGCACCAGGAGCTCGTGGAGCTCGATCATCTCGAAGGACTGCGACGCCGATGATGTACCTCCTGCTCTCGCTGGCCTCCGCCGCCGAGCCGCCAGGCGTGCACGCCACCGGCTTCACGGCCCGCGACGGCGGCCTGTGCACCGACCGTGCGGCCGCCCGGCGGGGTGAGTGCCTCGACCGCGTGGACCTCCTCGACCTCGACCGGGCCTGGGGGGCCCGTCCGGCACGCGGCGAGGACCGGGCTGCCTGGAAGGTCGTCTCCGAGCTCTACGCGCACACCTGGGAGGACCTCGCGCGCCGCTGGTCGCTCCCGGACGTCGAGCAGACCGTCGTGGCCGAGGGGTTCACCGAGCTCCCGGCCCCCTCGCGGATCTGGGAGCAGTCCGAGGTGGGCCGGGGCAGCTACGCCCTCCCACCGCGTCGCGCATGGCTCGGGGTGGGCACGTGGTTCGACCCGATCGCGGCGCCCGACAGCCCCCGCGACGCCCGCCCGATCTACTCCCACGTGCGCTACCACGGTCCCGAGGGCCAGGAGCCCATGCCGCGCACGCTCCTCCTCGCGGGCCGCTTCGCCGAGCGCCTCGGGTTCGACGGCAAGCGCCACGACTACGACATCATGGACGGCGACTCGGGCAGCTCGGGCCCGTTCTTCGAGCAGGTGTTCCCCTACCAGCGCAAGCTCTCGGCAGCCCGCGAGGCAGAGGACCCCGTCTACGCGGCCGCCGAGCGCCGCCCGCTCACGGACTTCCGGTTCCCGCGGCACCTCGTCGACTCCACCGAGGACCCGTTCGCCGCCATCCGCGCCTTCGACGAGGCGTTCGGTCCGGTCACGTCCGCTTCGGGGCTCCCGGGGGCGAGGGCCATCGCCCACGAGCAGTTCGAGCGGTTCGTGCGCGTCGTCTCCGTGGCCGCCGCGCAGTACGCCATGCAGGACGTCACCCGCAACCAGATGCGCGTGCTCGCCGCGATCACCGCCATGGCGTCCCCGCCGAGCTCCCTCGAGAAGGAGGGCGGCTACACGCGCGATCTGGTGGCCGCAGCCCGCGGGGAGACCGACACGAGCGAGGAGATCCTGGAGCGGTTCGACCAGCAGGCCATCGCCGCGCTGCCCGACGGCCAGCACATCCGCTACGAGCGGCTCCCGCGCCAGGTCGTGGAGCCGTGGGTCGCCCGGCTCGTGAAGGACGCGAAGATGGACAGCGCGTTCTTCGACGTGCTCAACGCCGACCTGCTCGACGTCTTCCCCGCCATCCTCCGCCCGGATCGCCCGCGCCTGTCGGCCCTCGACGTGTCCCACCGCCGCGGCTGGCTCCGCGACAGCGTGCTGCCCGGCAACGACCGCGAGGAGGTCGAGGCCGAGCTCCTGCGCATCGCGCTGCGCCGGATGATCGAGCAGCTCCCCGAGGAGCGGCAGGACCGCATCGAGACCTGGATGCTCGTCGATCAGGCCCTGGACGCCATCTCCACGACCTTCGAGGAGGGCCGCGAGGCCACGCCCAACGAGATCGTCGAGGCCGCCACGACCCAGTGGCAGGTCGTGCTCGCCCTCCACGACCACGCGACCCAGCGCCTGGCTCAGGGCCTCGGGGCCGTGGATCCCACGGCCATCTGCAGCACTGCGGACGGCCTGGAGGGCCTCGACGAGCCCTCGTTCCGCCGGGTGGACGTCGACCAGCTCGTGGCCGCGAAGCCGGGTCTCTCGCCCGAGCAGATCCTGGTGGAGGCGTCGGGCACGATGCCGTTCGTGATGATCGACGACCCCGAGCACAACGCGCCCGAGGTCGTGCGGCTCGTGGGGCTCGGCGACGGGCGGGACCTCTACCGGGTGCGCTGGTCGGTGTGGACCGGCTGGCACCTCCTCTGGGACGTCACGCCCGCGGCGGACGGCAAGGAGCGCGTCATCCTGCGGACGGGGGCGTTCTGCGACGACATGGTGCTCGCGTCGCCGGACCTGACCCCGACCCTCGTGCGGGCCGGCCTGCTCGTGGCCAACTTCCGCCCGACGACGCCCGAGAAGGGCCGTGTGCCGGACGTGCACGTGGAGACCCCCGACGCCGAGGGCGTCTCGTCGGCCATCACCGCGGCCCCGGACGCCGCAGCGGGGGCGAAGGGCAAGCTCGAGGACGCGAAGGGCTCGCTGAACGCGGGCACCCTGGAGTCCATGGCCGGCAACAAGCCCGGCGTGGGCCCCTCGGCGTACGAGGTGAAGCTCGAGGACCTCCGTCCCGAGGTCACCTACGTGCGCGACCTGGTCTGGGGTCCGCTCACGGACCACCTGGGCTCCCCGTCCGGCCTGCTCTTCGTGGCGGACGTCGGTCCCCCGGACGAGCTCGTCCCCACCGGCTCCTTCCATCCCCGCACCCCCTACGAGACCGCCACGGGCCACACGTCTGCGAAGAAGGCGAGCGACGAAGACGCCGCCGGACGCTTCCGGGCGTCCGGGTGGATGTGGCTGCGCCGGGCCGAGCAGCGTCCCGTGCAGGTGGCCCCCGCCTTCGCGCCCAAGGACACCGACACGGACCGTCCGCCCCGCTGGGCACGGCGGAACACCGCGGACTTCGGGCTGGTCGTCGGCGCCGGCATGTTCCCCTGGCGTGCGGTCACGTACGCCTGCGCGGATCCCCAACCCGGCGTGGCGGACGACTGCATCGACCCCGGCACCGTGCGCACCGAGGGCTTCTCCGGCGACGTGCAGGCGCTGGGCACCCTCTGGCGTCACGGGAGGCGCGTGCTGGGCGTGGACGCGGGCCTGGAGGCCCGCCTGGACGTGCGCCACGCCGGGCCGAGCTGGTTCTGGAAGGGCGACACCCCCACCGACTTCAACTTCACGCTCCGCCCGGCGGCCGGCATGGTCGTGGGCGTGCGGGCTGCTCCGGCCCCCGGACCCCTCTGGCGGTACCGGAGCAACCGGAGCACGTGGGGCACGCCCCGCGGCGATGGGCCGGTGCGGCTCGGACGCACGCAGCACGGGCTCCGGGCGTCGGTGCTCATCGGGCCCGGCTTCAACGGTCTGGAGAGCACCCTCGGCCTGGAGGGCTGGAAGGCCTGGAGCCGCCGCCGCACCGCCGGTCCGCGCGCGAGCTTCACGCCGTGGCACCCGGGCTTCCTGATCGGCCCGTACGTGCGGGGCCAGCTGGGCATCCCGCTCACGGACGGCGCGGACGCGGGGCGCTACCTGACGCTGCAGCGGAGCGCGACGCTCATCTTCGGGATCCGCACGCACCTCCGACTCGCCGAGCCGGCCCCCGAGCCCCCGGAGATCGAATGACCACGCCCTACAAGCACACCGCCGAGGTCACCGAGCGCGTCCGGGGCGCGATGATCACGTGGGTCGAGGGCCTCCTCGCGGCCGCGGAGCTCACGCTGCCCGTCACGGGTGCCCTGCCCAGCGACCGCGACCACGGCGCGCTGGTGCTCCTGCCCTACCAGATGATCATGGAGTCCCAGGCGGGCGTGCCGCAGGTCCCGCTGATGCCGGTGTCGGGCGACGGTCGGAGGGACGCCATCCCCGGCCCGTGGCGGGCCCTCGCGCGCGGCATGACGGACGTGCTCGTCGAGCAGTTCCCCCAGCGCACCAAGGGTGCCCCGGGCCTCGGGCCCCTCGACCCCTGCCCACCGCTCGACGGCCTGCCTGCACCGATCGCGGCCTGGTACCGCGCGAACCCCGCCTTCCAGGCCGAGGGCGGGCGCGGCAGGCTCCCGCAGATCAGCTGGCGGCAGCCGTTCTCGCTGGTCATCCGCTACGCCGCGATGGTCGTGGATCCCGACCCCGCCTCGGACCTCCTCCGCCTGCAGGCCCTCGCCGTGCTGGCGGCGGGCATCCGGCAGGAACGGTTCTTCCAGACCCAGGTGCCCCCGGTGCCCCAGACGCCCGATCTGGCGGGCCTGGTGGACGCCATGGCGGAAGCCGCGCCGGGCGAGGCGGGCGAGACCATGCGGGCCGCCGCGGTGGCCTCGCGGTCCGAGAACACCCTCGCAGTCGGGCTGTTCCCGCACCACGACCTCACCGACAACGACCTCGCGCTCGTGATGCAGGCGCTCCAGGTGCCCATGCAGCCGGCCCTGGTGTTCGGCGCGCGCCTCTCGCTGGGCGCGGGTCCGGTGCTCCTCGAGGGTGCGGTGCCCCACCTCGCGAGCGTCGAGGGGGCCCGTCGATGAGCTTCTACCTCGACGCCATCGAGCCCCACGCCCGGCCCGCCAGGCGCACGGTGACGCTGCACGAAGGCGACACCGTGTGCCTGTGGGCCCTGGCGTTCGGCGACGGCGGGCGCGGGCTGCGACGCACGGTCTTCCGCGGCCCCGACGAGGGCCCACCGCGCGACGCGGCCCTGGTGGCCTGGCTGAAGGCCGACGAGCACGGGCTCACCGCGACCCGCACCGGGCGGGCCGTGCAGGCCGAGCTCCTCCGGAGCGACCACCGCAGCCGGCTCGTGGAGGGCATGCGCCTGCCCTCCAACGCCGCCCTGGAGCTGACCCTCCCGGACAGCTCGCGGGTGGACGTCACCCTCTCCCTCCGGCGGCAGATCGCCTCGGGGGCGGACGCCACGGTGGGCGGCGGGGGCACGCGCAAGAGCCGGGTGGTCTACAACACCAACAACATCTGGTGGATGATCACGGACGGCAAGGGCCTCATGGTCACCTTCGGGGTGAACCTGTGGGACCGCACCCGCGACCGGCTGATGGCGCTCGGCATCGACTCCCGCGTGCTGTCCTTCATGAGCGGGCTCCTGCTGTCGGCCGCGGCGGGCGGGTACATGTCGTACACGCAGTACCAGCGGGCCGAGGAGGAGTCCGCGCGCGCCGACCAGACCGCCAGCGCGCTCGATCGGGCGGAGGCCGCCCAGCAGGCCAGCCTCGCGACCGAGCTGGCGTGCCTGGACCAGCGCAAGGACCTCGTGGCCCAGCTCGGCCAGGTCGAGGCCCGCAGGGGCCTGGCCGCCGAGATGGCCCTCGGGCTCGCGCTCTCCAACAAGATCGCCGTGGAGCTCGGGGGCGACCGCCTCGCCGAGCCCCGCCTGCTCCAGGCGGACGGCCTGCTCAACCCGGGCCTCGTGAAGGCCGTGGTGAACGGGCTCGCCGACCCCCAGGGCGAGCCGGACGCCTGCCAGGCCCAGGCGGCGGCCCTCTCCACCGACCTCCCGCCCTACCTCCTGCTCTACCACCCGGACCCCGCCCTCACCTGCCCCATCGACTACGCCGTGGTGGACGGAGGGGTCGATCGGGCCGGGCGCTTCGGGCTCTCCGAGCGCGTGGCACGCGAGTTCCGGCGCTCCGGAGACGCCAGTACGGGCGCAGAGCCCGGGACCCTCGAGGACCTGCTGGGCGATCCGCGGCTCGAAGACCGCTGGGCGGCCTTCACGCTGGCCACGGCCTACCGCGAGACCACCGGCCTCCTCCTGGAGGGCGTGCGCACCGAGCGCCCGCCCGTTCTGCCGTCCCAGGCGCAGCTCTGGGGCCTCGCGCTGCTCGACGCCTACAACCGCATGCCCACGACCCCGGACGGCGCCCTGGACGCGCCGCTGGAGGTGTGCCTGAAGCGGCTCCTGACCCACCGGGTGGACACCGCCCCTCCGGCGGCTCCAGGCGACCCCGTGCTGCCCGACATCGTCGCGGTGGCCGTGGGCGACGAGACATTCGCCGCGCCGCCCACACCGGGCTGTCCGTGGCCGCAGGGAGTGGTGACGACCGGCGCGAAGAGCGCTCTCGGCACCGTCAGCCGCCTGGCCGCGCTCCAGCTCCAGGAGAAGAAGGAGAACTGATGGGGTTCCTCGTCGTCGCCACCGCCCAGCTCCAGTGCACCCAGGGAGTCGCGCCCTGCGTGCTGATCGCCGTCCGCACGATCCTCGCCACCAGCAAGCCCGCGGCGAACGTGCAGGACTACAAGCCGTTCGTGAACATCCCGACGTTCGGCATGTGCAACTCGACGTCGAACCCCGCCGTCATCGCGACCACGGCCGCCGCCCAGGGTGTGCACACGCCCGCACCGTGCATCCCGGCCATCACGAGCCCGTGGAGCCCCGGCGCGTCGAAGGTGAAGATCGACGGCCAGAAGGCCCTGGACGACGCGTCCACGTGCAAGTGCACGTGGAACGGGACGATCAAGGTGAACAGCGCGGGTCAGACGAAGGTGAAGGTCACCTGACGCCCCGCCGGCGCCGCGTGCGCAGGCCGACCACCAGAGCGACCCCGAGGAGCGCAGCGCTGCCGCCCTGCCCGGAGCTCTGGCACCCACCGCCCTCCTGATCGACGTTGCACGGGTCGCGCGTGCCGCGGCAGCCGCGGGCCTCGCCGACGTAGCAGATCGCGCAGGACGGGTCCTCGCAGTCGATCCGGCCGTCGCAGTTGTTGTCGATGCCGTCCGTGCACCGATCGCAGTCGCCGGGGTCGCCGAGGTAGATGCCGAGCAGGTCGTCCGGCCCCTCCGGCATGTCGCGGTTCGCGGCGTCCCGGTCGTCCGAGCAGTCGCCCCCCACGGCGTCCTCGATGGAGCCGACGCCCTGGATGGGGTCGCCCCAGCAGGTCATCACGGCACCGCGGGTGGTGGACGGCTGGTAGCGGCCGACGGACTGCCACCAGAGCGGCTCGCGCTCGATGAGGTCGTCGATGTCGGGCGGGGCGGCGGAGCCGGTGACCGGGGCCTCGTCGTCGACGTCGTCACAGGCCGCGCCGAACATCCGGTAGCACTCGGCCTCCACGACGAGCTCACGGCTCGCGACGATGCGCTCGGACGGCCACACCGACCGGGAGTGGTACTGCTCGGGGCGCGCCTCGCACCCGGCCGCCACGGTGCCCTCGAGCACGGCGAGCTCGAGCCACGTGTCGCTGTCGACCCCGGCGTCGTTCACGAGCGCGAGGGTCGTGCAGAACCCACCGCTCTCGGGAGCGCAGAGGGGCAGCAGGCCGACCTCGGACTCGAGGTCCGCCAGGGCAGGCGCGCCGACCTGGGCGAGCAGGGGCTCGAGGGCGTCCCCGAGGGGCGCGTCGCACTCGGGCGCCCCCGCGCGGGGCAGCAGGAGCGGCACCCACGAGGGCGCTCCAGCCGGCGGGGAGGCCGTCATGGCCTCGCAGCCCTCGATGGACGTGGAGGTACAGGCCACCCACGCGACCGCGAAGAGCTGCTCGACGAGCTCGGACTCCACGGGCCCGCGCACGCCGCAGGTGCGGTGACCGTCGCCGTCGGCGTCCACACCCTCCACGGCGGTCGTGGTGTCGCAGAGGTCGCGGAACCCGTTGCACTGCTCGGTGGCCAGGCTGTTCGCGAGGTAGCACCCGTCGTCGCAGTCGCTGTCGCGGCCCTCTTCGACGGTGGGCGTGCAGGAGGCGTACGTCGGCGTGGTCTGCGCGTCGCTCGCGCGGAAGCTGTCGATGCACGCCGCGAAGCCGTCGCCGTCGAGGTCCATCTCGTCGGGCGAGAGCGTGCCGACCACGAGGCCACCCTCGAGGGCCGTGGGGATGCCGTCGTCGTCGGGCTCGGAGGTGATGCCCGAGCAGTCGTTGTCGATGCCGTCGCAGATCTCGGAGACCCCGGGGCACCGGTCCGAGCAGAGGTCGTCGCAGTCGCCGGACCGGTCGCACCCGACGGACGCGAGGTTCCGGTACGCCTGCGAGAACCTCCCGCCGAACCCGTCGGCGCTCGCACCCCAGCGGGTGACCCAGAGCCCCGACAGCGGGTCGCACTCGAGGGTGATGGTCTGCTCCCAGCAGGCCACCTGGATCGGCGGCCCGGAGCAGTCCGCGAGCCCGACGTCCGCCGCGGAACGCACGCTGGAGTCGGGCTGGACCGGCAGCGCCGGCAGGGACCCGTCGTCGTCGCAGTCGAGCTCGATGTAAGGCACGAACCCGTCGCAGTCGTTGTCGTGCCCGTCCAGGATCTCCACGACGTAGTCGGGGGTGCCGGTGCCCTCCACCGTGGGCTGCCGCATCACGCCGTCCACGAGGACCGGCGTGCAGTCGTCGTCGTTCTCGTCGACCGCGCCGTCGCCGTCGTTGTCCGAGCCGTCGTTGCACTCGTGGGGCTTGATGTCCGCGTGGAGGTCGTCGCAGTCCGAGAAGGTCGCGACGTAGAGCTCGTTGTCGTACTCCACGGAGAGGTCGCCGGTGCCGAGGTCCACGCACAGGCACTGCGTGACGCCCTGGTCGCCGTACCCGTCGCCGTCCCGGTCGCGGTAGAGCTCGATGCAGTAGCTGTCGACCTCCGCGAGGAAGTCCGCCTCGTCCACGAGCTGGTTGCAGTTCTGGTCGCGACCGTCGCAGATCTCGTCCGCGCCGATGTGGATCGACGGGTCGATGTCGTCGCAGTCGGCGTCGTTGGGCACGAGGCCCGGAGCCGCCTCGCAGGCCATGATCACCACGCCGGGCGCGCCGAAGCCGTCGAGGTCGAAGTCCTCGTGGAACTCGGAGGCGAACGCGGGGTCGCCCCCGTTCTCCCCCTGGCCGTTCACGTCTCCGTCGCAGTCGTCGTCCACCTGGGTCTGCCCGAACGGCTCGCAGGCCTCGACGAACGTGGGGCTCCGGTCGCTGTCCTCGTCGTCGCAGTCCTCCTCGCTGGGCACGTCGTGGGACCACGAGTCCGGGGCCAGCGTGTCGTCGCAGGGGCTCGCGAGGTCGGCGTCCTCCTCGGAGCACGCGATGATCGGGGTCGCCTGGCGGGACGTGTCGCCGTCGCAGTCGGCGTACCAGACCTGGCCGGGCAGCTCGGTGGCGTCCGTGTCGTCGCAGTCGGGGTCCGTGGGCAGGATCTCGGTGGGCGCGCCGGCGGTGGCGGGGCAGGACGCGGCCGTGTTCGCGCTCGCCCGGTCGCACGCGGCGTACGGGGTGATGTCGTGGGCGAGGTCGCCGTCGCAGTCGACGTACCAGACCTGGTCGGGCTTCTCGAGGGCGTCGCCGTCGTTGCAGTCGGTGGAGACGCCGGACTCCCCGGCCCCCGTGCAGACCAGATCGTCGCCGGCCACGACGTTCGTCGTGCCGAACCCGTCACCGTCGAGGTCTTCGTAGCAGGGGTCCGTGCCGTCGCAGTCCTGGTCGATGCCGTCCGCGGTGGTCTCCGCTGCGCCGGGGAAGGCCGTGGGGCCGGTGGTGACGTCGTCGTCGCAGTCCGTGCTGTCGGTGACGTGACCGGCGGGTGCGCCGTCGCACCGGGACAGCGCCGTGGCGTCGCGGTCGCCGAAGCCGTCCCCGTCGTCGTCCGGGTAATACAGGACGAAGGTGAGCCCGTTGTCGGCGGTGTTGTCGCAGTCGTTGTCCGCGCCGTCGCAGACCTCCGCGTTGCCGGGGAAGTTGTTCGCGTCGTCGTCGTGGCAGTCGGTGTGGTCGGTGAGGTACCCGGCCGGTGGACCGTCGCAGGTGGGCGTGGGCGCCGACGCGATGTCGCCGAAGCCATCCAGGTCGTCGTCCGGGTAGTAGTCGACGAACACGAGCCCGTCGTCGGCACCGCCCGCGCAGTCGTTGTCGAGCCCGTCGCAGATCTCGGGGTTGAGCGGGAACACGGTGGACCGCCCATCGTCGCAGTCGGTGTCGAGGGAGCTGAAGGCCCCCGTACACGAGAGCGGCCCGTCCACGATGGCCCCCGCACCGAACCCGTCGCCGTCGCCGTCCGCGTAGCACGCGTCGAACCCGTCGCAGTCCTGGTCGATGCCGTCGGCGAGGACCTCGCCCGCCCCGGGGTGCACGGAGGGTCCGGTGATGGGGTCGTCGTCGCAGTCGTTCGAGTTCCCGACGTACCCGACGGGCTGGGAGCAGTTGGAGGTGGTGTCGCCGGGGTCGCCGTAGCCGTCGCCATCGACGTCCGCGTACCAGGTGGACGGGGCCGCCGCGCCCTCGTCGATGTCGGTGTCGCAGTCGTTGTCGCGACCGTCGCAGATCTCCGAGTTGCCCGGGAAGTTCCAGATCTGGTCGTCGCGGCAGTCGTCGTCGTCGTTGCCGGCCGTGCCGTCCGGGCCGCAGGGCGTGACGCCGTCACCGTCCACGTCGAGCCCGTTGTCGGCGACGGTGTCGCAGTCCTCGTCGATCCCGTTGCAGGTCTCGGGCGCGCCCGGGTAGACCGTGGGCTCGTCGTCGTCGCAGTCGTCGTCGTCGGTGTTGTTGACGCCGTCCGGCCCGCACGTGGTCACGCCGTCGCTGTCGTCGTCGTGGCCCTCGTCGATGCCGTTGATGCAGTTGTCGTCCCGGCCGTTGCACCGCTCGACGGCCGTGGGGTGCACCGCGTTCACGGCGTCGTCGCAGTCGGTGAAGTCCGTGACCCGGCCGGCCTGGGCAGAGCAGGCGGTCACGGGCGTGGTGTCGTTCTCGTCGCCGTATCCGTCGTTGTCGGCGTCCAGGTAGTAGGTCAGGAACGTGAGGCCGTCGTCGATACCGCCCACACAGTCGTCGTCGATCCCGTTGCAGATCTCGGTCGCCGCGGTATTCACGGCCGGCGCGCCGTCGTCGCAGTCCGAGCTGTCGGTCACGTAGCCTGAGGGCGCGCCGTCGCAGCGGGACAGCCCGCCGGACATGGCGCCGTAGGTGTCGTTGTCGTCGTCCGGGTAGTAGGTGACGAACGTCGCGTCCTCGTCGGTCTGCCCGTCGCAGTCGTCGTTCACCCCATTGCACGTGTCGGACGCGATGCCCGGGTTCACCGAGCTCGCCCCATCGTTGCAGTCGGATTGGTCGGCGACCCGGCCGGCCGGGGCCGCGCAGGCGGTCACCGGCATCGCATCGTTCAGGTCACCGTACCCGTCTCCATCGGCGTCCAGGTAGTAGAGGGTGAACGTCGCGTCCTCGTCGGTCTCCGCGTCGCAGTCGTCGTTCACCCCGTTGCACGTGTCGGACGCGATACCCGGGTTCACCGAGCCCAGCAGGTCGTTGCAGTCGGTGCCGTCGGTCACGTAGCCGGCTGGCGCACCATCGCACCTGGAGTCCGCGCCCGCCAGGTCGCCGTACGTGTCGCCGTCGATGTCCGGGTAGTAGACGATGAACGTCGCGTCCTCGTCGGTCTCCGCGTCGCAGTCGTCGTTCACACCGTTGCACGCGTCGACCAGGACGCCGGGGTTCACGGTGGGATCACCGTCGTCGCAGTCCGGGGTGACCGCGGTCTCGGAGGTCTGGCACTGCCCGTCGTCGTCGTCGTCGTAGTGCCCGTTCGTGCAGTACCGATCGTCGTCCGAGTCGTTGGCACCGGCCATCAGGAGCGCGGGATCCAGAGCGGGGGCCGTGGCCTCCGGGGCGCAGCCGACGGCCACGAGCAGCAGCATGGGGACAAGGAGACGCACGGATCCCTCCTCCCCGTATGTACGCGATCCGGACGCGATGCGGGTCATCCGCGGTGGATCAGGGGGGCGAGCCGTCCACGAGCCGATCGTTCCCGCGCACGCCGCAGGCCGCCTGGAGCACCGGAGATGCGCCGACGCGATCGAGCACCTCCTGGTCCGCGCGGAGCTCGAGGGCCTCCTCGCAGGCGCGCCGGGCCTGCTGGGGATGGTCGCAGGTGGCGTGGGCCTGGGCGAGCACCAGCAGGAAGGCGCTCTGCCGGTCGTCAGGCACCCGACCCTGGATGCGCTCCAGGAGGCCCAGGGCGCGCTCCGGCTCCTCGGCCTCCAGCAGGGCCTTCGCGCGTTCGAAGAGCAGATCCCAGACCCCGGGGATCGCGGGGTCGAGCTGGTCGATCATCGGATGCTCGAGGGCCTGCCGGGTGAGCTCCAGGGGTGCCACCCGGTGCATCTCGGTGAAGCTCGCGGCATAGCGCCGCCCGAGCTCGGCCGGCTCGTCCGCCAGCGCCATGAGCCAGACCTGCGGTCGGCGGCGGAAGGCCCCGAGCCACATCGGCTCCGTCATCGCGCGCATGGAGGCACGCACCACACCGACGTCGCCCGCCTCGGCGGCCAGGACGGGCTCCAGCGCCGTGCCCCGGAAGTCCTCCAGCGCCCGCCGGTCGCCGAGGATCCAGCGCCGCCCGGGCCCCTCGGGGACATCGTGCGCGACGGCTCCCTCCAGCCGGATGCTGCGCACCCGCGCGTCGATCAGGCTCTCCTCGTACCCCTCCACGCTCCAGAGGCGGATCTGGAGCTCCACCGGCGGCCCCGAAGGCTCGAGGTCCATGGTCCAGTGCCGGTCGACGGCCTCGCCTTCACCGCGCTCCACGGTGCACACGGTCTGGCCGCGGAAGTGGGACGCCCGGAGGTGGAAGGGCTCGTCGGTCACCCGCTGATCGTCGACCGGGGCTCCGTCCGTGTTGTTGCCCTGGGACAGCATGCCCACGCACGCCACCGTGCGGCTCAGCCGGCGGCCTCCGCCGTACGGTGCGAAGGCGACCCCGAGCACCGACCGACCCGCGGCGTCCACCAGCATCACCTCGAGGTGCGTGCCGAGCTCAGCGGAGATCAGGTCGAGCTCGGCGGAGACGGCGAGATGCGGGCCGACAGCGTCCACCGGCATGCGCGCGATCACCCCGTCCGCACCGACACCACGAACCCGGAGGCCCTCCGTCTCGAGCGCGACCACGTGGGGCGCCAGGATCTGCATCGCGGGGACACCGCCCAGGAAGGACAGCTCGGTGGGCGGCACGGCGGGGAGGTCGGCCAGGACGGGCTCGTCGCCCACACGGCGGTCGAAGACGTGGCGCTGGACGCGCAGGGCCCGGAGCCGCTCGCGGACCGCCTGGTCGGTGGGCCGGAGATCGAAGGCGTGCTGGAGCGCCTCGTCGGCCCTCTCGCCCAGGCCGTCGAAGCCCGCGAGCCGGGCGGCCGCCGACCACTGCACGAAGGCTGCGTCGCCCTCGTCGGTGGTCGCGGCGCGCGCCGCGATGGCCTCGCGGGCCTCCGCGAACAGCCCGAGCTCGAGGAGCTGATGCCCTGCACCCAGGACGTCGGGCGGGAGCGCCAGGAGGTCGTCGAGCTCCCCGGGGTCGTCCGCGCCGGGCAGCGCGCCCTCCCCGGCTCCCACCATCCAGAGCTCGTGCCCGCCGTCCACGAGGCTCACGAACAGCTCGTCGTCGCCGTCGCCGTCCGCGTCCGCCGAGGCGATGGGCCGGAGGCCGGTGATCCACGCGTGCGAGTCGACACCGTCGGGCCCCATGAGCACCACGCGCATGGCCCCGAACTGCGCGCCGGTGAAGTAGGCGACGTCGGTCCAGCCGTCCCCGTCGAAGTCGCCGGAGACCACGGGCAGCCCCGTGGGCGCCTGGAACGGCGTGGGCAGGTGGTGACGCAGCGACCAGCCGTCCGTCTCGGGCGCGAGCAGGTAGAGCCCCGGAGCGACCCCGAAGCGCCGCTGGGGATCGAAGAGCTCGGTGTTCGGGTACGCATCGCCCTTGCGCAGGGCCACGAGGGGGCCGTCGGGCCGCGGCAGCACCACCCCCCGCGAGAAGCCCCCGAGGCGCTCGCGGGCGGAGGTGACCAGCTCCCGATCGGTGCCCGCGAGCCGCTGGATGTCGTAGGCGGACCAGGCGGACTGCAGCACCACGAGCTCGTCGCGCCCGTCCCGATCCGTGTCGAGCGCGAGGAGCTCGGTGACGTCCGACCGCGTGGCGGCGGCCTCGGGCGCGGGCTCGAAGAACGTGCCGGAGGCGGGGTCGAACCCGAGCAGACCCCTCCCCGGCGGCCCCGTGCCGATGTAGAGCGCGCTCTGGCCGTCCCCGTCGGGGTCCGCGAGCACGGCCGCCAGCGGCGCCCCGCCCCCCTCCATGCGCCCCGCGAGCCGCATCCGGTCGCGGGTGACCTCGTAGACCTCCACGACCCCGTGCCGACGGGTGGCCCACCACGCCGACCCCTCGCCGCTCGCCAGGGCACCCACCGCGTCTCCGTCCGGCAGAGGATGCTGCGCCACCACCTCGCCACCGGGGGTCATGAGCACGACCTCGCCGGCCGCGTAGCTGATCCAGACCAGGTCGTCGCCCGCCCGCTCCCCGGCGACCGGCCGGATCCCGAGGGAGCGCGCGCGCCCCATGAACGCCCAGCGGGGCCGGTCGACCTCGTCGAACCTGCGCAGCGCCATCGACGAGAGGAAGCGGAGGTCGTCGGCCTCGGGCTCCGGCAGCACGCGCGAGAGGGCCCGGAGGCCCTTCCACGCCCCCCGGCGCTCCAGGGCGGCCACGAGCTCCCGCGCGACCTCCGCCCGGATCGTGGGATCGGGGGTCTCCACGTAGGCCTCCGCGAGCCGCCGGGTTCCGAGGTCGGGCTCCCCGCCCGAGAACAGGCCGCTGCCGAGCCCCAGGAGGGTGCGTCCCGCGGCGAGGGTGCCCCGGACGGCGCCGGTGCCGAGGGCCTGCTGCACCATGGCGTCGGCGCGACGGGGCTCCCCGGCCTGGAGAAGCCCGGCCACCCTCTCGTCGATGCCGTGCAGGAGCGTGCTGGCGCGGTGCTCGCGCACCCGGGACGCCCGCATCTCCGCGAGCCGCGGGAGCACGAGCCCGAGCACCAGCGCGACGAGCACGGCCGCCATGGCGAGGGCGCGCACCTGACGGCGGACGAACAGGGCCAGCCCGTAGAGCGCCCCCCCTTTGTGGGCCTCGGGTGGGCGGTGCTGGCGGAAGCGCTCGATGTCGCGGGCCAGCGCGCGCACGGTGGGGTAGCGCTCGCCGATCGGGGCCAGCGCGCACCGGACGATGCTGTTGAGCTCGGGGATCGGGTGGTGGTTCCAGGACGATGGCGGGTTCTTGAGCCGCATGCGGCGCTGCATCGACACCGACCCCCGCGAGCCGCCCGTGGGACGGGGGCCCCCGAGGAGCTCCGCGAGCAGCACGCCCAGGCTGAACACGTCGCTGGCCCGGCTGGCCGTGGCCCCGCCGAGCACCTCGTCCGCGATGTAGGGCAGGGTGCCGATCACCCCGTTGGGCCCGTGCCCCTCGGACCACGCGAGCCCGAAGTCGAGCACCCAGGCCCGCTGGTCGTCGACGAGCACGTTGGACGGCTTGAGGTCGCGGTGGAGGATCCCGGCGTCGTGGGCGTGCTGGACGGCGTCGCAGAGCGCCAGGAACATGGCGAGCCGCTCGTCCACGGTGCGGCCCTCGGCCCACTCGAGGAGCGGCCGCCCGCGCACGCGCTCCATGACCAGGTACACGGCCCCCTGGTGCTGCCCGACCTGGTAGATGATCGGGATCGCGGGGTGCCGCAGGGTGGCGAGCGCCTGGGCCTCCTCGGCCGCCGACGCGTACGCCGGACCGAGGAACTTCACGGCGACCTCGCGATCCGGCCGGTGCTGGCGGGCCTCGAACACCACGCCCATGCCGCCACGCCCGAGCTCGCGCAGGAGATCGATGTCCGGCAGGTGGCGGGGTGGGGTCCACTCGGACGGCAGGTCCGACAGATCGTCCAGGAGGTCCTCGGCGAGGGCCCAGAGCACCTCGTCCTCGGACGGGATCTCCGCGCCGCCGCGATCCGCCGCGAGCATTCCGAGCACACGGATGCGGATCTCACGCGGCTCCCGCGCGAGCGTCCGTTGTACCGCCTCGTCCTCGGCATCGCAGAGCTGCTCGAACAGCTCCAGTACGCGGACCATGGTCATCCCGCCCAGACTCCTGTAGCCTGGAATGGATGCAGGGAAACCCGGACCTGGTCTCCGATCTCTACGAGGAGCTGCGAAACAGCGCCGCCCGACTCGTGCGTCGTCACGAGGGGTCGGTGGCTCCCAGCTCCCTCGTGCACGAGGTGCTGATGCGCCTCTGGCGGATGGATCCCGAGCGCTGGCAGTCCGAGGCCCACTTCCGCGCCGTGGCGGCGCGGGCGATGCGCCAGGTGCTGGTGGATCGCGCCCGGAGCCGCAACGCCGCCAAGCGGGGCGGTCGCCTCCAGCGGGTCGACGTCAGCGAGCTCCCCTGGGAGGAGGGCACGCTGGACCTCGTGGCCCTGGATCATGCGCTGCAGCGCCTGGCCGAGGACCGTCCCCGGTGCGCCCGCGTGGTCGAGCTCCGGCTCCTCGGGGGCATGGAGGTCCCCGAGGTGGCCACGTGGCTGGAGATCTCTCCCTCCACGGTGAAGCGCGAGTGGCGGGTCGGCCGGGCGTACCTCATCAGCGAGCTCCAGCTCCAGGCCTGACGCTACCAGTCGTCGTCATCGTCGTCGTCGTCGTCCCCGACCTCCTCGCTGTCGTCGTCCGCGTCGTCGTCGTCGGCCTCCTCGGTCTCCGCACCGAGCGCCTTGTTGATGCGGCGGGCGCACTCGGTCGAGAGCTTCTCGGCCTCGTCGCGGTCCTCGGTGGCCCCGATGATGAGCAGGTGCTCCTCGTCGGTCTTCATCACCACGGTGTGGACCTGGGGGCCGCCGGGGCCCTTGGGGCGCTCCGTACGGATGTTGAAGAACTTCACGATCTCGGGGTCCACGCAGATTCCGTGGGGCAGGACGACCAGCATCGGGCACACCTCCTTCCCCCACCTACGGAATCGGATGCCGGGAGGGGTCAATCCTCCACACACGTTGCCCGACGGCCGGGAGACGGGGTACGCCCCCGACATGGCAGACATCCTGTTCGGTGTGGTGAAGGACAACGTGGACCCCGAGGGCCTCGGCCGCGTCACCGTGGCGCTCGCCGACCACGGCGAGGAGGTCGTGCTCCCGTGGATCCGCGTGGTGCAGCCGATCGCGTCCGCGGACGCCGGCATGATCTGGCTCCCCGAGATCGACGACAACGTCGTGGTGCTCGCGGGCGGCCGGGGGCTCGAGTCGATGCTCGTGCTGGGCTCCGTCTACAGCGGCAACCGCAAGCCGCCGGGCGAGGCCAAGGTGGAGCACAAGCACATCCTCACGGCCGGCGGGAACGAGATCCTCATCGACGACACCGAGGGCTCGGAGCTCATCAAGATCAACACGAAGGACGGCGCCATCGAGATCCTCCTCGACAACGCGACGCCCGAGATCACGATCACGGCGGGCGAGAACCTCACGATCAACGCGAACTCGGCGGTGACCGTGAACGCGAGCGACGTGGACGTCGCCGCGAGCGGCAGCGTGACGATCAAGGGCGACAGCTCCGTGAAGGTCGAGGGCGGGTCGGTCGAGGTGAAGTCGAGTGGGACCGTGAAGGTGAGCGGGTCCATGGTGGAGCTCGGCTGATGGCGGAGGACCTCCTCAAGCGCAGGGCCACGCCGCTCGCGGTGCTCCACCGGCAGACCACGTCCCTCCTCGCCACCCACGGGGTGGACTTCCCGCGCGGCGAGCGGCTGTACGGCCTGCGCGGCACGTTCCGCCCCACCATGGCAGCCCGCACGATCCAGCGGCTCGGCGATGTACGGCACGCGCTCGCACAGCGCTGCATCGCCGGGACCCTCGAGGTGCACGCGCCCTTCGCGCCCGCCCTCACCGACGAGGCGAAGGACCTCGTGGGCAAGATCGACGACGGTCGGAAGGCTGGCAGGATCCCACCGAAGGATCAGGGGTAGGCCGGGACCTCGACGTCCACGCGCTGCACGCCGATCGGGAGCACCAGCCTGCAGGCGAGCCGTGCGGTGGGCTCGTTCGGGGCCTCGCGGTCGAGGAGCGCGCGCTCGTCGGGCTGGATGGCGGCCAGCGTGGCGGGCGGATCGGGCACGCGCACCCAACACAGCCCGCACAGCGTGCTCCCCCGGCAGCGCGTGCGGATCGGGAGCCCGTTGCGCTCGAGGGCCATGTAGAGCGACTCCCCGCGGGCCACGCCCACCGTGCGCACATCGTCCGGCCCGTACCGGACCACGAACCGGTCGTACATCCGCCCTCCAGACGGACCCTATCAGGCCCTGACGGGATAGGTGCGCTGCCGGAGGTGCCATGCTGCTCTTCGTCCTGTCGGCCTGCGGAGGGCCGGGCGAGCTCCCGAAGCCCCACGACCCGCCTGCGTGGCCCCTCGAGAACATGCACGTGAAGCGGCGTCCGCACCACGCGCCCCACCACGCCACGCCCGAGGGTGCGGGCCACCAGGCCGAGCCGGCACCGACCGAGCCCGCGCCGGAACCCGCACCCGCGCCGGAACCCTCGCCCGTGCCCGAGGAGGCCACCCCATGAAGCTCACCGGCCGCATCCTGCACCTCGTGGACGACGCCGCTGCCCTCACGGCCCAGCTCGGCGGCGCCGATCACCACGCCACCGCCGGAGACACCTACGTGTACGGCGTGAACACCGACGCGATGATCTCGGGTCGGGCCTGCACCTTCGGCTACACGCCCGCCATCCTGGGGCCCTACTTCCTCCAGGACTTCCTCGAGGTCGTGCCCGAGCGGGGTATCGTCGACGCTGGATTCCAGGTCGTGGTCGGCGGCGACGCCTACGGCTCGGGCAGCTCCCGCGAGCAGGCCGTGGTGGCCCACGCCGGCGCGGGCATCGAGCTCGTGGTGGCCGACAGCTTCCAGCGGATCTTCCAGGAGAACATGGTCTACAGCGGCATGCCGTTCACGACCGACCGGGGCGTGCTCGATCGCCTGGCCGCCGGCGAGGACGTCGATCTCGCGGCCTTCGCGGCCGACCTGCCGCCGTTCTTCCGCGCCGTCGCGGGGGCCGGCGGGCTCCTCCGCTACGGAACCGAGCTGCTCGAGGGCCGCGTGGTGCCCGAGTACGCCACCGACCCCGCACCCCGCCCCATGAACATCGCCGAGAAGCTCGTGGCTGCCCGCACATGGACGGGCACCGGCCGTCCGGACGGCATCGCCAGCGTGGCCCCCGGCGACCAGGTCCTCGCGCGCGCGGGCTTCCGCGGGATGCACGAGTACACCACCGGCATGGTGGTGTCGCTGTACCAGGAGGCCTGGGGCGACGCGCCGATGTACGCGCCCGAGCTCGTGGCGGCCTTCGAGGACCACTTCGTCCTCATCGCCCACGACGCGGTGCCCGACTTCGCGAAGAAGGCGCGCCTGGCGCCCGCGATGCAGCTCACGGCCGAGATGGTCGAAGCCTGCGAGCGCAACGGCATCCGCCTGCACGGGCCGGGTCGCTCGCATCCGCCGGGCGTGTGCCACCGCGTGGTGGTGGAGCAGTACGCGATGCCCGGCGACATCGTCGTGCTCACCGACTCCCACACCCCCACGGCCGGCGTGCTCAACGCCTTCGCCTTCGGGGTCGGGAGCACGGCCATGGCCTTCGCGCTGCGCACGGGGCTCGTGCCGGTGACGGTGCCGAAGGTCGTCCGGGTCGAGGTGCACGGCGAGGCCACGGGCGGCCTGTCGCCGAAGGACCTGATCCTGCACCTCATCGGCGACCCCTTCTTCCGCGAGGAGCACTGGCGCGAGCGTCCGACGGACACGTGCATCATCGAGTTCGGCGGGCCGGGCCTCGAGCAGTGGGACGTGGACGAGCTCTCGGTGCTCACGAACATGACGGTCGAGGGCGGTCTGATGACGGGGATCGTGGAGCCCTGCGGGCCCCTGCGCGACTTCCTGGCCCGCACGCGCGGGTCGGAGGCCCTCGAGCTCCTCGTGAGCCCCGACGACGGCGCCAGCTACGCCAGGGTCCTCCGCGTCGACCTCGCCGAGGTGCCGCTGACGGTGGCCACACCGGGTGACAGCCGGAACCGCGCGCCCCTCGACGCCCACGAGGACGTCGCCGTGCAGAACATCGTCATCGCGAGCTGCACCGGCGGGTCTTTGGCCGACCTCCGGGCGGCCGCAGAGGTCCTGCGGGGACGCAGCATCGCGGAGGGCGTGCGGCTGACGGTCACCCCGTCGAGCACGGCGGTCGCGGAGGAGGCCGAGTCCGAGGGGCTCCTGGCGCTGTTCCGCGACCTCGGCGCCGTGGTGACGCCGCCCGGCTGCGGGTCGTGCATCGGCAACGGCCCGGGCATCCCGCTCCCCGGCGAGACCACGGCCAGCACGACCAACAGGAACTTCGCCCGCCGGATGGGCGCTCCCGGGCCCGTGTGGCTCGTGTCGCCCGCGGTGGCCGCGGCCAGCGCGGTCACCGGCCACCTCGCGGACCCCCGGAGGCTCCCGTGACGCGCGTCCTCCTCCTCGGGCTCGGGATCCTGGGGCTCGTCGCCTGCAAGAAGGCCGAATACCGCGACCGCGACGGAGACGGCGTGGAGGCCGGGGAGGACTGCGACGACACGAACCCCGAGGTGTACCCGAACCGCAGCGAGATCCCGTACGACGGCGTCGACAACGACTGCGACCCGTCCACACCGGACGACGACCTCGACGGCGACGGGCTCTCCCCGCCCGCCGACTGCAACGACATGGACCCCGACATCCGCCCCGGCCTGCCCGAGCGCCCGTACGACGGCATCGACCAGGACTGCGACGACGTCACGCCGGACGACGACCTCGACGGCGACGGCTACGACGGGCTCGAGGACTGCAACGACACGGCGGCCGGCATCAATCCCGGGATGCCGGAGATCTACTACGACGACATCGACAACGACTGCGACCCGCTGAACACGCCGGACGACGACCAGGACCACGACGGCGTCGGGGTGGACGACGACTGCGACGACCTGGACCCGCTGCGCCGGGCCGGCCTGATCTACTACATGGACTGCGACGCCGACGGGTTCGCGCCGTCCACGGACGGAGCGGTGCAGGCGTGCGCCCTGCCGGCCCCCGACGCGTCGTGCCCGGACGGCACCTGGACCCTGGTGGAGCCCGTGGGCCCCGCGTTCGACGCCACGAACACCACCGTGGACTGCGGCGACGACGACCCGGACGCGTTCCCCGGCCAGGACGCGTGGTTCGAGACCCAGACGATCGCCCTGCCGCCCGGCTCCACCTACGACTACGACTGCAGCGGCACCCACGAGACGGAGCACCCGGTGTACTCCTGCTCGATCCAGCCGAGCACGACGCCCGGCACGAACGTCTGTGTGTTCGAGGACGGCTTCGACACGGACGTCGCGTGCGGCGTGGTGGGCACGATGCGGACGGGCTGCGTGGAGGTGTCGGACACCGAGTGCCAGCCGGCGCTCGAGACCTTCGAGGTCCGCGCCTGCCACTGACGTGAGGTTCTAGCGGCAGCTCACGATGCGGTCCTGCGGGTTCCCCATCTCGCACGTGGAGACGTTCACGTACGTGCAGGTGGTGGCGTACGTGTGCACCTCACCGCACGCGGGGATCGCGTCGTAGCCCACGGACGTCGTGTAGCACGTGGACCCGCTGGGGATCGGGATGCACGAGAACAGGCCGGCGTCCGTGTCGTTGGAGCCGTTGCAGTCGAAGTCGTACGGGTAGAGCAGCGGGCCGCCGGGGTCCGAGAAGTAGCTCGTCTGGCCGGGGTGGACGCGCTCGTCGTGATCGTTGCAGTCGACCGTGGCGTTCGCCTCGTCGTCGGGCGCGCCCACGGGCTCGAGGAGGGTCCACAGGGCCGGCTCGTTCGCTTCGCAGTCCGCCGCCGGCGGCACGCAGGCGACCACGGGATCGGGCCCGAAGTACTGCGGTGACCTCGCGTACCCGTCTCCGTCGCAGTCCTGGTACCAGACCCGCGGGAGGGACCAATCGGGGTCGGTGTCGTCGCAGTCCTCGGTCCCCGTGTACCCGTCGCCGTCGAGGTCGTCGTCGGCCGTCGTCGGGTCGCAGTCGTTGTCCGTGCCGTCGTAGGGGATCTCGAGCGCGCCCGGCGACACGAGCGGGTCGCGATCGTCGCAGTCGTCGGCGAGGAGGAAACCGTCTCCGTCCAGGTCGTCGTCCGGGGTGGACGGATCGCAGTCGTTGTCGAGCCCGTCGTAGGCGGTCTCGAAGGACGAGGGCACGAACGGGTTCTCGGGCTCGCAGTCGCGGGGCGGGACGTAGCCGTCGCCGTCCACGTCGTCGTCGCGGGTGCTCTCGTTGCAGTCGTTGTCGATCCCGTCGCCGGGGATCTCGCCCATGCCGGGGTTGATCGACGCGTTCGAGTCGTTGCAGTCGACCGTGCCGAACCAGCCGTCTCCATCGTTGTCGATGATGGGGCTCCCCTTGCAGCCCCACAGCACGATCCCCACGATCCACAAGCGCGACACGTTAGCTCTCCCCGGGCAACCGGAGTCCAGCATGCGCGTCAGCACCTTCAACGTCAACAGCCTCCAGGCGCGGATGGAGCAGCTCGAGCGCTTCGTGGAGCAGGAGAAGCCCGACGTCCTCTGCATCCAGGAGACCAAGCTCCCCGACGACCGGTTCCCCGTCGACGCGATCAAGGCACTGGGCTTCGAATTCCTCGTGTTCACGGGCCAGAAGTCGTACAACGGTGTGGCCATGCTCTCGCGCACGCCGATCACCGACCCCCAGACCGACTTCCGGGACGGCGACCCGTCCGGCGAGCCCCGGATCGTGGCGGGAACGGTGGAGGGCGTCCGCGTGTACGGGCTGTACTGCCCCAACGGCACACAGGTGGGCTCCGAGCGGTATCATGGGAAGCTCGCCTGGTTCCACCGGCTCCGGGCGGAGCTCGACACCCACTTCTCCCCCACCGACCCCGTGCTGCTCACCGGCGACTTCAACATCACCCCGGCCCCGAACGACACGTGGGATCCCTTCGGGAGCGGGGGCAAGCTGCTCTGCACGAACGAGGAGCGCGCGGCCCTGACGCACCTGATGGAGTTCGGGCTCGACGACGCCTTCCGCGAGCTGAACCCGTACTTCGTGGAGTTCACCTGGTGGGACTACCAGAAGATGGGCTTCCAGCGGAACCACGGCCTCCGGATCGACCACTTCCTGCTCACCGCACCCCTCATGGAGCGCGCCGAGGCCGTGACGGTGCACCGCGACGTGCGGGGCTGGGAGCGCCCCTCCGACCACGCCCCCGTCTCCCTGGACCTCGCCTGATGGCCATCGTGAGCGTGCGCGGGATCCCCGAGTGGGTGGACCACGTCCGCCTGCTCGACAGCGGCACCTGGGAGAACCAGGACGGCGCGTGGATCGGCGAGCGCACGCTCCCCCAGGCCACCCTGATCGCGGAGCGCCTCCGCAACCAGGGCATGGGCGGCGAGCCCTTCGAGGTGACGCTGAGCCCCGCCCCGCGCCGTTCGCTCGTGCGCAAGGCGCGCCTGGAGGACGCCCGCCGGCGTCGGTCCAACGAGACCGGCTTCAAGCACGCGGACGCCCGTGTGGACGAGGACGGGCGGGCCTTCCTGACGTCCGAGAAGCTCGCCATGTCCATCGCCCGCCGGGCCCACGCGGAGTCCGTGGTGGACGCGACCTGCGGCTGCGGCGGCAACGCCATCGCCTTCGCGCGCATGGGGATGCGGGTCACCGCCATCGACACCAGCGTCGAGCGCCTCGGCCACGCCGTGCACAACGCCCGTCTGTACGGGGTGGAGGAGCGCATCACCTTCCTCCACGGAGACGCCCGCGACCTCCTGCCCACCCTGGACGCGGAGATGTGCTTCCTGGACCCCCCGTGGGGCGAGCCCGACAGGGTCTGGTGCCGCGGGATCCCGCTGCTGGACGAGCTCGTCACGGCCTCGACCCACTTCCATCGGGTGTGGGCCAAGGTGCCCGCGAGCTTCCACCCGAGCCCCGACGGCTTCCGTCCGGAGGCCTGGTTCGGCACGGGCGAAGGCGACAGGAGCCGCGTGAAGTTCCTGATCCTGCGCCGCGATCGGCTCGGTTAGCGCCGACGCCGGAGCAGCGGGAGCGCGAGACCCAGCGCCAGGAGCCCGAACGGCGGGCGCGAGGTCTGGCAGCCGCACGCCTTCCCGTCGGTACGCGCGCGCACACCGGACTCGTCGGGGTCGTCGATGTTGGGATCGGGCACCTCGTCGGGCCCGAACGCAGTGCCGTTCAGCGGGATCCGCAGGAACTGGAGCGTGGGGTCGTTCGTCTCGAGCACGAGGAACGCCTGGTGATCGCCCTCCTCCGACGGCGCGAACGTGACGACGACACCCGCGGTCTGGTCGGTGGTGGCCGCGAAGTACGGCGGCCAGACGCTGAAGGCATCACCGCCCTCCACCCGCGCGGTGCCCTCCAGCACGAGGTCGCCCATGTTCTGGAGCGGGATCTCGACGTTGATCTGGGTGCCCACGAGCACGTCGTCCACGGGCGGGACGACGACCTCCGAGACGGCCGGCAGCGGGTGGGCGTAGGTGACCGCCTCGAAGGTGCGGTCGGACGCCAGATCCAGGAGGTCGAACGGGATGTCGAAGGCCGCGAGCTCCCAGTCGCCGATCGGGCTGTCGAGGGTGAGCGACGGCCGGCAGACCACGGCGAACAGGTTGTAGAGCTGGCCGTGGTAGGTGCTCGTGAGATCCACGGAGGCCATGGGCTCCGTGGGCAGGTCGAGCTCGAGGAAGGTGCCCTCACCGTCCATCGAGCCCGATCCGTCCAGGAGCTGCGTGTCGATGTGGGAGCCCGAGAAGATGCTCGTGAGCTCCGGGATCACGTCGACGGCCACCTCGAGGTTGACCGTGGGGATGATGCCGATCGTGGTGCTGAAGGGCTGCCAGACGCCCACGTCGTCCACCGTGATCTCCATCTCAGAGGGCGCGCCGCCGTCGAGGAGCAGGGAGTCGAAGGTGGCGATCTCCACGATGGAGAACCCGGCGTTCCAGACGTCGAGGGTGCCGTCCCACACGCTGACGTCGATCTTCACGTCGAAGTCGATGTCGATCGCGGTGTCGACCCCGAACAGGCCGGCGCCCACGACGGGTACGAGCGTGTGCTGGAACGCGCTCTCGGTCCACGTGAGCTCGGAGACGGCCTCCATCTCGGTGACCACGCCCCCGGTGGGCACGACCTGGAAGCGCACGGCCAGGGCGGACGACGCGCTGGGCTGCCAACCGGAGTCGACCGCCGCGAAGCTGAAGACGTCGATGCTGTCCGAGAACACGACCGAGGCGGGCTGGGAGACCTCCTGGGCCCCCGCGACCGCGAGCCAGACGAGCATGGTCAACCCCCCTGCCACAGGAAGCGCGCAGCGTTCTCCGAGGCGTCGTAGGGGTCGATGAACACGTAGCCCATGCCCCCTGTGGTGATGTCGAACTTCACGACGTCGGTCGTGAGCTGGAGGAGCAGCCGCATCGGCCCCTGCCCGGCCTGGCTCTGAGGGGTGTCGTCGCCGTGCAACCACACCGCCCCTCCGCCCAGCTTGTCGTGCCGGAGCTGCTCGAGGGCGGTCTTCACGGGCACGCCGTGGGTGCGGACCTGGGCCATCACGGCGCGCTCGTCGAGCGGGGGATCCACCATGAGCGGCATGCGCCGGTAGACCCGCACCGTGGGCGGACCGTCGTACAGGTTGTCGTCGCGCACGCGCGACAGCAGCGCCTTGTTGGAGCCCTTCCAGGGATCCCAGTCCTCGCAGCGACCGCCGGTGGCGTGGCAGATGAACACCGTGAGGCGCGAGTGGGGCCCGAGATCGAGCCAGGGGCCGGCGTCGAGCTGGGCCATGTGGCACATCGGGGCGCCGCAGACCGAGCAGCGGGGCCACTGGTGGGCACGGATCCCGCGGGGGTGTCCGCCATAGGCTCCGATGACCGGTCGATTCGGGTCCTTGGCCTTGCGAAGGCGAAAGGAGTGCCAGGGCGTGATGTCGCTCATGGATCGGATGTTGCCAGGTCGGGCGACGTTTGTCACGCTGTCTCGCGTGCTGGCTGGACCGGTCGGCCAAGGCTCGGGAGGCTCGTGTGGGCGGGTGGACGAAGTTGGAGAAGGCCCTGGCGGGCACGGCCCTGGTGGACGGTCTGCGACCCGGCCGGCGGGACGCCGGAGACCTGTGGGCGGCCTGGCGACGGCATGACGGTGAGGCACCGGGACCCGACGCCGGAATCCTGAGAGGGTCGCGGATGCTGGCCTTGCACGAGCTCGAGGACGCCATGCAGCACCGCCTGGACGGCGACTGGCCGTGGCGTCCCGGCTGGCAGCCCATCTCCGAAGACGAGAGCGGGTCCTGCTTCTACGTGCGCACGTCCGGCGTGGACGTGGGCGCCGTCTTCCATTGGACCCACGACGGCGACACCCACACGCCCGTCGCGCCCGACGTGGACGGGCTACTCGCGACCATCGCCTCGGACCTGGCGGCCGGCAGGTGGGTGCTCGACGATGGACACCTCGTGCCGAACGATGCGCGACGGGTGGGCAGCGGGGAGGGCTGGGTGGACGACCTCGTCGAGGTGCTCACCCGAGGGCTCGTCGCGCGGCGGGTGTACGTCGACGAGACCGTCGTCGGGCGAGTGCTGGACGTACTCGTGGCCCGGCTCCGCGTGTCCGGCGGTCCCGCGCGGGCGTGGGGAGACCTGGTGTTCGTGGACGGCGAGATCCGCGTGCAGGGCCTGCTCGGGAGCACCTTCCCGGAGTCTGCGTTCGACGGCGGACTTCCGGACACGAGCTGGCTCGACGGCTTGGAGGAGGCCGCCGGAACGCGCCCGCGCACGACGCTCAGGATCGTGGCGGGGGCCGCGACGGAGCTGGCCCGACGCACGGCACACGGTCGCAAGGTCGTCCTGCCGGGGCTGGGCACCCTTCGACCCCTCGGGAAGACCCTCATGCTCGACCCTCCATCGTGATCCAGTCAGAACATCTATGGATGCCATCCAGAACATCGAATGGCGTGATTCATGGTGCGCGGGCATGGATCGGACGTGGCGATTAAGCCAGCACCCTTCCAGGAGAGTCCCGTGAGCCACACCGACACCTTCGCAGCCCGTGACACCTTCCCCCTCGCCGGCGGCGGCGAGGGCGTGATCTTCCGCCTGTCGGCCCTCGAGAAGGCCGGCCACTGCAAGCTCTCCGAGCTCCCCTACAGCATCCGCGTGCTCGTGGAGTCCGCGCTCCGCAACCACGACGGCTTCCTCGTGAACGACGACGACGTGAAGCGCATCGCGGGCTGGACGCCCGACGGCGAGCGCGCCGAGATCCCGTTCATCCCCAGCCGCGTGATCCTCCAGGATTTCACCGGCGTGCCCGCGGTCGTCGACGTCGCTGCCCTGCGCAACGCGATGGTGGACCTCGGTGGTGACCCCAAGAAGGTCAACCCTCTCGTCCCGGTCGACCTCGTCATCGACCACTCCGTCCAGGTGGACTTCTCGGGCCGCGACCCCGAGGCGCTCCAGAAGAACATGGAGATCGAGTACGAGCGGAACGGCGAGCGCTACGCGTTCCTCAAGTGGGGACAGCAGAACTTCGACAACTTCCGCGCGGTGCCCCCGGGCCGCGGCATCGTCCACCAGGTGAACCTCGAGTACCTCGCGGGCGTCGCGAACCACCGGCCCGTCGACGGCGGTGAGGCGTACTTCCCGGACAGCGTGGTCGGCACCGACTCGCACACCACGATGATCAACGGCCTCGGCGTGCTGGGCTGGGGTGTCGGCGGCATCGAGGCCGAGGCCGTCATGCTCGGCCAGCCCGTCTACATGCTCGCCCCCGACGTCGTGGGCTTCAAGCTCACCGGGTCCCTGAAGGACGGCGTCACCGCCACCGACATGACGCTCCGGATCGTCGAGATGCTCCGCCAGCACGGCGTGGTCGAGAAGTTCGTGGAGTTCTACGGCCCCGGCATGGAGGCCCTGTCCCTCGCCGACCGCGCCACGATCGCCAACATGGCCCCCGAGTACGGCGCGACCTGCGGGTTCTTCCCGGTCGACGACGCCACCCTGGCCTACCTGCGCCTGTCCGGCCGCGACGAGGACCACGTCGAGAACGTCCGCCGCTACTACGTCGAGCAGGGCCTGTTCCACACGCCCGACTCGCCGGACCCGAAGTTCACCTCCTACCTCGAGCTGGACCTCTCCTCGGTCGAGCCGTCCCTGGCGGGCCCCAAGCGCCCCCAGGACCGCATCGCGCTCTCGCAGATGGCCGAGAAGTTCGAGGCCTACCTCACGGCTCCCGTCGGCCACCGCGGCCACGGTGTGGCCGCCGACCGCACGCACCACGAGGAGCCCGTCGCGGGCGAGGGCTGGAAGCTCGGCCACGGTGACGTGGTGATCGCGGCCATCACGAGCTGCACGAACACCTCGAACCCCTCGGTCATGATCGCGGCCGGCCTGGTCGCCAAGAAGGCCCGGGCCCTCGGGCTCACCACCAAGCCGTGGGTGCGCCCGTCGCTGGCCCCCGGATCCCGCGTGGTCACCGAGTACTACCAGAAGGCCGGCCTCCTCGACGACCTCGCGGCCATGGGCTTCAACATCGTGGGCTACGGCTGCACGACCTGCATCGGGAACTCCGGTCCCCTCGACGCCAACGTGCAGGACGCCATCGTGAAGGGCGACCTCATCGTGAGCGCGGTGCTCTCGGGCAACCGGAACTTCGAGGGTCGCATCAGCAACTTCGTGAAGGCGAACTTCCTCGCCTCCCCGCCCCTCGTCGTGGCCTACGCCATCGCGGGCAACACGCGCATCGACCTCCAGAACGACGTGCTCGGCAAGACCCCCGACGGCCGCGACGTCTACCTGAAGGACATCTGGCCGAGCACGGCGGAGGTCCAGGAGGTCCTCTCCGGCGCCCTGACGCCCGAGATGTTCCGCGCCCGCTACGCCGACGTCACCGACGAGCCCCGCTGGGCCGCCATCCCGGTGGAGAACAGCGACCTCTACCCGTGGTCCGACGACAGCACCTACGTGCGCCTCCCGAGCTTCTTCGAGGGCCTGACGCCCGCCGTGGACCCCATCCGCCCCATCCTCGGCGCCCGGGTGCTCCTGAAGCTCGGCGACTCCGTCACCACCGACCACATCAGCCCCGCAGGCTCCATCCCGAAGAAGAGCCCGGCCGGCCAGTACCTCATGAGCAAGGGCGTGGACCCGAAGGACTTCAACTCCCTCGGAAGCCGTCGCGGCAACCACGAGGTCATGATGCGCGGCACGTTCGCGAACGTGCGCATCCGCAACCAGGTCGCCCCGGGCACCGAGGGCGGCGTGACGACGCACTTCCCGAGCGGCGAGGTGATGTCGGTGTTCGACGCGTCCATGCGCTTCCAGGAGGCCGGCACCCCGCTGGTCGTGCTCGCCGGCCACCAGTACGGCACGGGCTCGTCGCGCGACTGGGCGGCCAAGGGCACCTTCCTGCTCGGCGTGAAGGCCGTCATCAGCAAGAGCTTCGAGCGCATCCACCGCAGCAACCTCGTGGGCATGGGCGTGCTGCCCCTGTGCTTCCGCGACAGCGAGGGGGCGGACGAGCTCGGCCTCGACGGCACCGAGACCTTCGACATCCCCGGCCTGAACGACGCCGTGAAGCCCCTCCAGGACATCGGCGTGGTGGCCCGCAAGGCCGACGGCACCGAGGTCCGCTTCACCTGCACGGTGCGGCTCGATACCCCGGTCGAGGTGGACTACTACCGCAACGGTGGCATCCTCCAGACCGTGGTGCGCAAGCTCGCGAAGAGCTGACGTGCGGGTCCTCGTGACCTGGGTGGCGGGCATCACGCTCGGCTCGGGCATGGTCGCCCTGCTCGGGCTGGCTGTGCTCCTCGTGGACGTGGGGCCCACCAACCTCGCGTTCTACGTGGATCACACCTGGTGGGGTGACGCGCCACGCCCGTGCGACGCCCAGCCCCGCATGCCCCACCACCTGCGAGCCGAGGAGCTCGAGTGCGTCGGGGTGTTCGTGCGCGATCTGCCAGCCGGCACCACCATCGCTCCGACCGACGTCGACTTCCGGCTCCTGTCGCCCTTCCTGCTGGACGACCGGAACCTCCGCGACGGCGGTGTCGGGCGCACGCTCGCCGAGCCCGTCTACCGCGGTGAGCTCCCGAACACGGGCCGGCTCCGATGAGGTTGGCGCGCCCCGGCTGCATCTTCTGGGTGGCTTGCCTGCTCGGTGCGCTGATGGCGGTCCCGACCGTCGTGTGGCTCGAGGGGAGGCTCCACGACGCGGTGTACGTCGCGCTGCGGCCCGACGACACCGTCATGGCCCTCATCGTCGCCCGGGATCTCCCGGTGGGCACGGTCCTCTCCGACGAGGACCTCGTGGCCATCGAGGTCCCTGTGCGCTTCGCGTGGGGCGAGCTGTTCCTCACGCCCAGCGGGGCCGTCGGCCTCCAGGCGCGCGAGCGGGTGCTGACGAACGAGCTCCTCCGGCCCCAGAGGCTCGGCTCGCCGTGTCCGGACGGATGGAGCGTGGACGGGGAGCGCCTCGGCCGGCTGCAGACCCACGCATGGGCGGGCGTGCCTGTGTGCTTCGGCACGACCGACGAGCTCGGGATGCGGACGGACGAGGGGGTCCTCCTGCTCGATGCGACCGCCCCGGACGGCCTCCTGGCCGCCCGCATCGAGCACCTGGTGCGCCACGGGCCCACGCCCGACGGGCCCGACTGCCCGGACGTCCTCCTCCGGGAGGAGGCAGACGCCTGGCACCACGAGCTCGCCCGGCGCGTCGAGCTGGGCGTGGAGGACCCGGGGTGTCCCGTCGTGGCCGCACTCGGCCCGACTCCCGATCTGGACGCCGTCCGCGCATGGATCGCGACGTCACCGCACCCGCGGGCCGAGGGGCTCCGGACCTCGTTCGCGCGGCGCTGCGGAGCACTCCCCACACCGTGAGCTCACCGCTCGGCGGCCTCCAGGGTGAGCAACGCACCGAGTCCGGGATGCGGAGAGCTGGAGGACTCCTGCCGACCGTCCACCCGGACCTCGAACGCGACCACCGAGGTCGCGGTCGCCGCGAGGTCGACCGCCATGGCGGTGCCACACCCGCCCGGGACGTCCTCCAGGCCCTTGGTGTCGCTCGCCTGGAGCGTGGACCCCGCCGCGGGACCGTCCATCACGGGATCGCCCTCCACGGTGTCCGGCGCATAGAACCAGGTGAGCCTGGCATCCGGAGCGTCCTGCAGGACGGTGAGATGCGGCGCGATCCAGAGCTGTTCGCAGATCACGTCCGGCGCGGTGGTCTGCACATGGGCCAGGAGCTCGAAGCGGGCCGGGGCTCCCGGCTCGACGGTGACGACGATCTCGCCGGTGCTGGCGGAATCGGACCACTCCCCGAGATCCGCACAGCCCGCCAGGCAGACGAGGGTGAGGCCGAGCGTGAGCAGCTTCTGCATGGGCACTCCGGGGTTGGACCCGACATCATCGCATCCGGCGAGTCGACCCGCAGCGCGGCGCGCCACCCAGAGGTGTGGTAGTCCAGGGACATGCTCGTCCTCCTCAGCACGGCGCTCGCCGACATCGTCGTCCTCCCCACCGTCGAGTGCCCCGATGGGGCGGTGGCCGTCAGGGGCGGTAGCGCCAGCGGACACTGCGAGCCCCGCAAGAACGACGTCACGTGTCCGGAGGGCATGCGGATGCGGGACGTCGGGCTCTGCATCCAGCGCGAGCAGATCTGCACCGGCGGCCTGGGCCGACGCGGGGGATGCCGGGAGGACGTGCCCGTCGTGACCGGGACCTGCGAGCGTGGTGAGACCTGCGCCGAGGGGGACTGTGACGTGGCTGCGCGCTGCGTGGACATCCCGAGCCCACCGGTCGAGCCCTCCGAGCCGGCCGAGGTCGCCGAGCCCGAGACCCGCAACACGACGGGCAGCGCGCTGTGCGCCACCGCCGGCACGCCCGTGCTCACCGTCTTCATGGGGCTGCTGCCCCTGGCCCTGCGGCGGAGGCGGACATGCTGATCCTGTTCGCCCTGAACGCGCAGGCGGACGTGGTCCGCGGCCCGCCTCGCTGCCCGGAGGGATCCGAGCGCGCCGCCAGCCACGGCGGGAGCTGGTGCGCACCCCGCACGGCGAAGGAGGGCTGCCCGGACGGGCAGGAGGCGAAGCGGACCGGCCTCTGCGTGAAGACGATCACCCTGCGCTGTGGAGGCCGTCGGGCAGAACCCGGCTGCAAGGAGACCCACGAGGACGCGGTGGCCTCCTGTGACGCGAACACCCGCTGTGACGAGGGCGCCTGCAAGTACGCACAGCGCTGCGTGCCCGTGCCCGCACCTCCCGGTCCACTCGAGGGGCTCCTCGGCGGTCCGCCAGCCGAAGAGGCCGACGCCGAGCCTCCGCCCGCGGAGCCCGTGCCTGCAGAGACCGCGCCCGCGGAGCCGGTCCCCGTCGAGGTCGCCGTGGAGGCCGCACCGGCGGAGCCGACGGGCCGGGGCAGCGCGTGCGCGACGACCGCGGCACCCGCAGCCGTGGTCCTCCTCGGCATCCTCCCGCTGGCGCTGCGGAGGCGCCGGTGATCGCATTCACCCTCCTCGCCCACGCCGACGTCGTGATGCCGGCCCCGGGCTGCGTGGACGGGACCTACGACTACCCCTCCCACGACGGCTCGTTCTGTGCGCCGCGCCAGGGCGAGACCACCTGCCCGGACGGGGAGACGCTGCGGTCGATCGGCCTCTGCGTCACCCGCGAGGAGCGCGAGTGCGGCGGGAACAGCGGGCCCGACTGCACCTACATGCGGGCCGAGGCCCACAGCGCGTGCGCACCGGACGGGTCGTGCGCGGTGGGAACCTGCGAGACCGCCGACCGCTGCGCGCCGGTCCCCCCGCCACCCCCGCCACCCCCGCCGCCCGCAGCGGGCATGTGCGGCTGCATGGCGGCCGGAACGCCGGGCCTGGCCGTGGCCTTCGGGCTCCTCCCCCTCGTCGTGCGCCGCAGGGGCTCCCGATGCTGTGGGTGACGCTCGCCCTCGCGGACGTGGTGGGTCCCCCGGCCAGGGGCTGCCCGCCGGGATCCACGGGCACGTCGAGCCACGCCGGTCCCTACTGCGTGCCCGACCCGCCCGCGGAGACGTGTGCGGAGGGCTCCCTGCGCACGACGGGCCTCTGCGTGCTCGAGGAGGAGCGCCAGTGCGCCGGGAATGCCGAGCCCGACTGCACCTACGTGCACCGGGAGGCCCTCTCGCGATGCGACGACGCGGGGGACTGCTCGGGAGAGAACGTGACGTGCGAGGTGGCCGATCGGTGTGCGCCCGGATGCGGCTGCAGCACCGGGGCCGCGCCCGGACTGGCGCTGCTCGCGGGGCTCCTGCCCCTGGTGTTCAGACGGCGCGGTGCATGATCCGGCGCTCGAACCAGAACGTGCCGAACGGCAGGAACGAGGCCACGAAGCCGAGCACGACGTCGAGCGGTGACCAGCGGGCCCGCCAGGCCGTGAGCGCGAGGGCGCCGACGTAGCCCATCACGAGCATGCCGTGGGTCCAGCCGAACCACTTCTGGCCCCCGTCCAGCTCGATGTGCATGCCGTACTTGAAGGGCATGTAGAGCCCGAAGAGCGCGAGGAGCGAGATGCCCTCGAGCCAGGCGATCACGGCGAACCACCGCAGCGTGAGCACATGGCTCGGAGCCTCGCCGTCGCGGGCGAGCAGGAAGGCGGGCACGGCCGCCAGCACGCCGAACCCGAGGGAGGCCGGGTGCGCGATGGGGATCGTCTTGAGCGTCATCACCGCGGCGCTCGCGACGAACGCGCCCACCGACACGGCCGTCCACATGCGGGTCTTCGCCGCACCCGCAGCACCCACCGCCGCCACGAAGGCCACCAGCGAGAACAGCATGCCCGCCGAGACCCACGAGGCCTTCATGGTCACGGAGGTCTCCTGGAGGAGCCCCCAGCCCGCGGTCCACGAGAGCAGCCAGCCCAGGGTGGACGCGCCGAACCCGAGGCGGGCCCGGTCGTCGGGGTCGCGCACGATGCCGGCCAGGCAGCCCGCGCCGAACAGGGCGATGCCGACCATCTTCACGACGCGCCAGAACAGGTACAGGCTCACGAGATCCTCCCGCGAGCCAGCCAGACCCGCTTGCCACCATGGGTGAAGCGGATCTCCGTATCCACTTCTCCCGGCATGAAGCGCCCGAGCCGTCCGTCCGGGAGCAGCACACCGTAGCGCCAGCCCTCCCAGCGCTGCTCGAGCACGGCGGCCACGTGCCGGTAGGTCTTCTCTGTGCCCGCCAGACGGTCGCCGTACGGGGGGTTGAGCACCACGAGCCCCGGCCGGTCGGGTGGCTCCACGGTGTCGAAGGCCGCCTCCTCGATGCGCACGTGACGGTCGACCCGCGCGCGGCTCGCGTTGGCCCGGGCCGCCCCGAGCTGACGCGTGTCGCGGTCGCTCATCCGGATCGACGGTGCCGTGCCGCCCTTCGCGGGCTTCTTCTGCTCGCGCTCGATGGCCCCGCGCTCGTCGCCCGGCCAGAAGCTCGCCGCGAAGCGCGTGTGCGCTCCGGGTGCCCGGCCCAGCGCGATCAGGGCGGCCTCGATGCCGAACGTGCCCGATCCGCACATGGGGTCCACGAGCGGCTCGCTGCCGGTCCAGTTGCACGCGCGGAGCACCGCGGCGGCGAGGTTCTCGCGCAGCGGAGCGCGACCGGGGGCCGTGCGCCATCCGCGCTTCCAGAGGTCGCGAGCGGCCTCCACGGCGACCTCGGCGCGATGATCCTCCGCGATCAGCCACACGCGCAGGGCCGGGAGCCGCGCGCCGCCGCCCCGCTTGGCGGCGTGCCGGGCGATGACGGCCTCACACTTGCCCTCGATGCCCCGTCCGCGCACACCGCGCAGCACGACCTCCACGCGCTGGCCGCCGGTGAGCACCGACTGCCACGGCATGCCGCGGAGGGCGTCGGGGAGGCTGTCGAGCCGGACGTGCCCGAGCTGCAGGGTGACGCCGGACCCGATACGCGAGCCCACCAGCACCTTCGGCAGATCGGCGCGAGGCGCCAGGACGCCACCGGGGACGACCTCCACGTCGCAACCGAGCTCCACCAGCTCGGCCGCGGCGAGGTCTTCGAGCCCCGGAGGGACCCGCAGCCGGACGGGCCTCTTCGCCATGTTATGCTCCTTCGGACGTACGGAGTCCGGTTGAACGAGTCCCAGGCCGAACCCGCGAGCTCGCCCGAGATCGAGGCGAGTGGGACCGTCATCGCGGGCCGCTATCGGATCGAGCGCCTCATCGCACGGGGCGGCATGGCCGCCGTGTACCTGGCGCACCAGACCCAGCTCAACCGCAAGGTGGCCGTGAAGATCCTCACGCCGCCGTCGGATCCGGAGGAGCTGCTGGACTTCCAGGAGCGCTTCCGCCTGGAGGCCGAGACCCTGGCCTCTCTCGATCATCCGAACATCGTGGTGCTCCACGACTTCGGCGATCTGCCCCACGGCCGCTTCTTCCTGGCCATGGAGTACATCAAGGGCCCTCGGCTGGCGGACATCCTGAAGGACGGTCCGCTGTCGGTCGACCGCGCCTTCCAGCTCATCTACCAGGTGGCGGAGGCCCTCCGGTACGCCCACAAGCGCGGCGTGATCCACCGCGACCTCAAGCCGAGCAACCTGCTCGTCACGCGCCGCGACGACGGGCTGGAGCGCGTGAAGGTCGTGGACTTCGGGCTCGTGAAGCTCGTGGAGAGCGACCAGGACATCACCAAGGCCGGCCTCATCCTCGGGAGCCCGCACTGCATGGCCCCCGAGCAGATCAAGGGCCTGCCGGTGGACGCCCGCACGGACATCTACGCCCTCGGCGTGCTGCTCTACCGCACGCTCACCGGCGTCTACCCGTTCCACGGGCCCAACTCGGCCGCCACGATGATCGCCCACCTCAACGCGCCGCTGCCGCGGTTCGCCGAGGTGGCACCCGACCGCGAGATCCCCGAGACGGTCGAGCTCATCGTGCGCAAGTGCCTCGCCCGCTCGCCGTCCGACCGCTACCTCGACGTGCCGGATCTCCTGGCGGACATGCTCACCTGCATGGAGCTCCCGCCGGCCTTCTACAGCTCGCAGGCCCAGTCGAACTCCACCATCCGGTCGGCCATCCGGCGCAGCTCGATGCCCCGGAAGGCCCGCTGGATCCTGCCCGTGGCCAGCGCGTCTGCCCTGGTCGTGGCCACCGTCCTCGTGGTCGTCTCGGTGGCTGTCACCTACGTGCTCACCCGGGCGCCCGTGACCCAGCCGGTGGAGCCCGCCCACCCGATCGCCGCGCCGATCGTGCCCGCGCCTGTCCCCACACCCGTCGTGGCCCCGGCGGCCGTCGAGGCTCCCCCGGAGCCGGAGCCTGTCGTCTCCGAGCCCGTCGTCTCCGAGCCCGTCGTCTCCGAGCCCCCGCCGCCCGCGCCCGCCCCTGTCGCCGCGCCCGTGGCCCCCCCACCGCGGCCGGCCCCGGCGGTCCGCCCCGACCCTGCTCCCAGGCCGGCCCCCCGCCCGGAGCCCGCGACGGCGCCACGACCTGTGGCTCCAGCCCCGGCCGCCCCAGCCCCGGCGGCTCCGGCACCGGTGGCTCCCGCTCCCGTACCGGAGCCCGCACCCGTCCCCGCACCCGCACCCGACGACAACGGGTACATGGGCCTGCCCGACGACTTCTGACCCCTGCCCGCGGCTTCTGGCAGGACGGGCCCTCAGGTCTTACAGGGCGCCGCCATGGCCCGGTACCCCAAGACCACCGCTCGTATCTGCAGCCTCGCGGCGCTCGCGATGCTCGTGCCCACCCTCGCCTGGGCCGACCCCAAGGACGACGCGCGACGCCACTTCGCCGCGGGCCTGGAGGCAGCGAACGACGGCGACTACGAGATCGCCCTCCAGCACTTCCTGGCCGCGCAGAACGCCTACGCGCACCCCGCGACGCTCTTCAACATCGCCCGTGCGTACTCCGACATGGACGACCTCGAGAACGCGCTGTCCTACTACCGCCTGTACCAGGACGCCGCTCCCGAGAAGGCAGGTGAGGTCCAGGCCACCATCGACGCCATCGAGGGGCGGATGGGGCGTGGACCCGTGGTGGCCCAGCAACCGGCCACCGGGGCGGAGGGGCAGCAGGTGGTCGTGGCGGGTGCGAGCGAGGCCGAGCTCGAGCGGCTGAAGGCGATCGCCAGGGAGCTCGAGGAGCTGTCACGCGCGATGGCGCAGGGACGCACGACCGTCGTGGTGGGGGCGACCGGGGAGCTGGAGGCGATCGGGCCCGACGGGACGGCCCTCCCGAGCGCCGGGTTCATCTCCGACGCCTACGAGAAGCAGGTCGTCACGGCCTCCCGGGTGGGCCAGGACCCACTGGACTCGCCGTCGACCATCTCCGTCGTGACCGCGGAGGACCTCCGGCTCTCGGGGGCCGTGTCGCTGCCCGATGCCCTCCGGCGGGTGGCCGGCATCGACGTGATGTCGCTGACCAGCGGCCACCAGGACGTCAGCATCCGCGGCTTCAACCGCGAGCTGAACAACAAGGTCCTCGTGCTGATCGACGGCCGCTCGACCTACCTCGACTTCCTGGGCGCCACGCTCTGGTCGGGCCTGCCGATCACCCTCGAGGAGATCGAGCGGATCGAGGTCATCCGGGGTCCCGGCTCCGCCGTGTACGGCGCGAACGCGGTCACGGGCGTCATCAACATCATCACCCGCACGCCCGGCGAGGAGCCCCGCACGGTGTTCCGCGCGATCGGCGGCACCACCGGGTACGGCCGAGGCTCCGCCTACACGAGCGGTCGGCGTGGCCGCACGAGCTACCGGATCGCTGGGGGCTACCAGCAGATCGGCCGCTGGGCGAAGGCCGCGCAGATCGACGGGGACCCCGACGAGCCCGTCGTGTCGCCCCTCGTCCGCGACGACGATCTCGGGCTCCGGGTGGTCCGGGGCAGCGCCCGGGTCGACCGGTCGCTCGGGGATGCGGGCTACGTCTCCGCCCAGGCCGGGCTCTCCGAGGTCAGCACCCTCGACTTCGCGAACATCGGCGCGCTCGGGGAGTTCGTGGCGGCCGACCAGCGTCACCACTTCCTCCGGGCGGACGCCGGCTACGACGTCCTGCACGCGCGGGTCTTCTGGAACCACGACGAGGGGTTCACGGGTCCCTACGTACGCGAGGTCGGCGCGAGGAGCCTCGACGCGCAGTACCGAACGGACACCCTGGACTTCGAGGTCGAGGCGCCCGTCTCGTTCACCACGGGTCCCCTCGACCACGTGCTCAACATGGGGCTCGGCTACCGCAGGCTCGACGTCCGGTTCGGCTACCTGGCCGGCGGCTACGACGTCCCGTACGCCCAGAACCACATCCGCGGCTTCCTGAACGAGGAGATCACCGTCGGGAAGGTGAAGGCCGTAGGGTCGCTGCGCATCGACAAGCACCCGCTCCTGAAGCTCCAGCAGACCATGAGCCCGCGAGCCGCGGTGATCGTCCGCCTGTTCGAGGACACCAGCCTGCGGGCGACGGCGGGCACGGCGTTCCGCCAGCCCACGAACATCGAGTCCTACATGGACCTGGCGCTGCCCACCAAGGCCGATGGCGCGTACGTCCGGGACCTCGGCAACCCGACCCTGGCGCCCGAGCGCATCACCACGCTCGAGCTCGGCGTGCACGACCAGTCCACGTACTTCCACGAGGCCGACGTGGTCGTGTTCTACAACCAGGTGAAGAACCTGGTGGGCCTCGACAGCCTCACCCCCACCCTGGCCCCCTACGACCCCGCGCAGAACGGGTACCTCGCGGGGACCACGGGCTGGCTGAACCTCGCCGAGGTGTACGACGCGGTCGGTGTGGAGGCGGACCTCGAGACCTACCCGGTCGACGGTCTGGACCTGTCGGCCAACGTCTCGCTCACCAGCGTGCAGGAGCAGAGCCCCGACGGGACGTCCGTGCGCGACCGGTCCACCTCACTGGCCAAGGTCAACCTGGGGGCGGCGTACCGCACGCCCTTCCGGATCGACGTGTCGGCGAACGTGCACTTCGTGTCCGCCCAGACCTGGCGGCTGCGGGAGTTCGACCCCACGGGCAACCTCGTGCTCAACGAGGCCGACATCCCGGCTCGCACGATCGTGTCGCTGCGCATGGCCGCGCGCCCGCTGCCCAACGAGCAGCTCGAGCTGGCCGTCGGCATCTGGAACGCGCTGGGTGCCGGCGCCATCGAGGACCGGATCCGCGAGCATCCCAAGGGGCAGCCCATCCGCGACGTCGCGTTCGGGGAGATCACCTATGCGTTCTGATCGACTGCTCGCGCTGCTCCTCGTGGCGTGCGGCTACGACGCGCCGCTGGACCCTCAGGCCCCCCTGCCGGGCAGTGTGATCACGGGCGAGGTGCTGGTCACGGGGGTCGAGGTCCCCGGAGACGTGGCGGTGCTCGTGTATGCCGCGGACGACCCGCCCCCACCGGCCGGAACGGGCCGTCCCCTCACCTTCACGACCGTGCCTGCGGCGGCGTTCACGGGTCCGGGTGCGGGAGTGGCCGCGGCGCCGTACGCGCTCACCGATCTGCCGGCGGGCGCCTACCTCCTGCAGGCCCTCATGGACCTGGACGGCGACTTCAACCCGTTCGAGGCGACCACGGCGGGCGCCACGTGCGGGGACGTCGGTGGGGCGCACCTGGGTGACCTCGCGACCGGCGAGGTCGCCGTGGTGGAGCTGGGTGCGGACCTGCGGCTCGACGACGTCACCATCGTCGTGGGCTCCGTGGTGCCCATCGAGCGACCGGCGTTCTTCGTGGCCAGCGAGACGGCGATCTCGCGGGCCGGGAGCCTGAACCCCACCACACCGCAGCGCTTCACGCTCGCGGCCACGGCCGTGCACACGGCCTTCGGGCCCACCTTCCCGCTCGACCTCCAGGGGCCGTGCACGCCGGTCGAGGGTACGCCGCTGTGTGACCCGACGGTGCTCGACCTGTGCGACACGGCTGTGTGGGTGCACGTGAAGGACGCCGATGGGAACGGCCTGCCGGACCTGCGCGCCGACCTGCCGGCGGAGGCGGGCATCCCGGACATCTGGCCGCGCGTGTACCTCCAGCTGCTCGGGGCGCCCGAGGGCGAGTCCTGGTCGGCGGAGGCCATCCCGCTGCTCGCGGAGATCGGGGCCATGCAGCTGGGCGCTCCGCAGCCCCTCCCCTTCGGGACGCCGGTGCCCCTGGCGGCTGCGAGCGTCACCTGGTTGCCCGTGGCGAAGCACGTCCACCCGAACGGCGCCCTCGTGGACCCCCGCACGGGCGAGGCCTACGACGTGGTGGACCTCCGGGTGACGGCGGATCCGGCGTCCATCCCCGCTGGGACCTGGGCGGTCACGGTCGTCTCGGAGTCGGGCCAGACGTGGTCGGTGCCCAACCGTCTCGCGGAGATAGGGGTGTCGACACGACCGGACGCCTTCGACCCGTCCCTGCAGGGGCTCGCGCTCCCGGTCGACTGAGGAGACCCCGATGACCACGAGCTTCCCGTCGCTCCGCATCACCCGTGACGGCCTCGAGCCCCAGGGCGCCTTCGCGGTGGCCCAGGCGGCCTACCTGCGTCCGGATCCCCGCACGGTGCGGGAGCTGGCGGACCTCTGCCGCGAGCGCTCCATCGGCATCGTGGCGCACTACTACATGGACGCCGAGCTCCAGGGCGTGCTGTCGGCCTGCGACTGGCCGCACATCACGATCGCCGACAGCCTGAAGATGGCGGACGCGGCCGTGGAGATGGCGAGGGCCGGCATGCGCACGGTGGTCGTGCTCGGCGTGGACTTCATGTCGGAGAACGCGCGGGCCGTCCTGGATGCCGCGGGTCACACGGACGTCGAGGTGTACCGGGTGGCGTCGGACCCGATCGGGTGCTCGCTGGCCGAGAGTGCCGAGAGCGATGCGTACCTGGCGTGGCTGGGTGAGGCGGCCCGCACGCCGAACAGCCTGCACGTGGTCTACATCAACACGAGCCTGCACACGAAGGCCGCGGCCCACCACCTGGTGCCGACCATCACGTGCACGTCGAGCAACGTGGTGCAGACGATCCTGCAGGCGGCGTCCCAGATCGACGATCTGCACGTCTGGTACGGCCCGGACACCTACATGGGCCACAACCTGCGCACGTTGTTCACGCAGCTCCAGACGCTCCCGGACGCACGGATCCGGGAGGTGCATCCCGCCCACGACCGGTCGACGCTGGCGGGGCTGCTCGACCGGTTCCACACGTTCGAGCAGGGTGCGTGCGTGGTGCACCACATGTTCGGGGGCGACGTGGTGCGGCGGGTTCGGGAGGAGCACGCGGACGCGTTCCACACGGCGCATCTGGAGGTGCCGGGCGAGATGTTCGAGCTGGCGATCGAGGCCGCGGAGCACGACCGCGGGGTGGTGGGCAGCACGAGCGACATCCTGGGGTTCATCGCGCGCAAGGTGGCGGCTCGAGCGGACGGCGTGGGCGCGGAGACGCTGTCGTTCGTGCTGGGCACGGAGGCCGGGATGGTGACGGCCATCGTGAAGCGGGTGCAGGGGTTGCTGACGGAGGCGAAGAACCCGGATCTGGCGGTGGAGATCGTGTTCCCGGTGGCGAGCGAGGCGATCGCGGAGGCACCGGAGAGCGAGCTGCGCATCGTGCCGGGCGTGCCGGGTGGCGAGGGGTGCTCGACGGCGGGCGGTTGCGCGACGTGTCCGTACATGAAGATGAACACGCTGGACGCGTTGTTCGACGTGCTGGAGCATGCGGGGGAGCCGCGGCTGTCGGGGTTCCGGCCGAAGACGTACGCGGAGCGGATCGCGGGGCGCACGGCGGCGGATCTGGGCTCGGAGCCGATCCTGCACATGCGGTACTTCCAGACGCGGAAGGCGATGCCGGACACGCTGGTGGCGGACGTGCACGGGCGGTGACAGGCCGGCGCTGACAGGACGGGGTCTGACCCCGCGGTCTGGTCTGACAGGACGGGGTCTGACCCCATGGTTGGCGACTGGGAGGTCTGACCCTCTCGGGAGGTCTGACCCCCTCGACCCACGAGGAGGTCTGACCCCTCGAAGAGGTCTGACTGGGTGTCTTTGCTTGATCAGCCGGCGAGCCGGGCGGCCAAGGTGAAGCCGATGGCCGTATGGAAGAAGACCGTGGAGTGGACTGCCGTCCGTTCGTAGTCCACGCTCAGCCGTCGTCGTCGGTTGAACCAGGCGAAGGATCGCTCTACGATCCAACGCTTCGGGATCACCACGAACGTTCCCTTCTTCTCGGGCGGTTGCCCATCTGTGCGCGCCCATGCTCCTGCGGAGTTGTCGTCGCCACGGCGGGCGATCTCGACGTCGACTCCTGTGCGGTCCTTGGTCCGCCGTTGCGCTCGGCCAGCGTACCCAGAGTCGGCGAGAATCTTGACCATGCGAGGGTGAGCGTCCGTGAGGGTGTCCGGGATCAGGACATCCAGGCCGTCTCGGTCCTGAACCGAAGCCGCCGTCACTACGGCGAAGGCGGGGAACCCCGTCGTGTCGATCGCGATATGCCTCTTTCTTCCTTTGAGCTTCTTCGCCCCATCGTAGCCGATCTGCTCTCCACCCTCACGCGAGCGAACCGTCTGGCTGTCGACGATCAAGAGCGACGGCGAGTCTTCGCGGCCCTCCACTCGTCGAAGACGCCTCCGAAGGTGGGCGTTCACTCGCTCCTGGACCCCGTCTTGCGCCCATCGTGAGAACCAGCCATAGACCGTCTGATGTGGCGGATAGTCATGGGGGAGGAACCGCCATGGGCAGCCCGTGGCTCCGACGTACCGGATGGCATCCAGAACGTCACGGAGGTCGTGGTCGCGGGGGAACTCAGCAGCCTCGCTGCGCCACAACGGCTCCAGCATCTCCCATTCGGCATCGGTGAAGTCCGAAGGGTAGCTGCGTCGATGCGCCCGGCTCTCCGGATTCCGGCGATGCCGTGCCGCATACCGAGACGTATCCGCCACGTCGGGGGGGCGGTCCGACTTCGCCTGGGCGACCAACCGTCGCTTCGAGATCCCCGACGCATGGAGTGCGTACCGCACCGTCGCCACGCCGACCTTCCTCTCGAACCTCGTGGTCGCCCACTGCGCCAGCTCCACGAGCGTCGACGCGGGATGCGCGAGTGCGTGCTCCACGACGACTGCGCGCTGGTCCTTCGTCAGACGAGCGTATTTGAGAGGGCCGCGCCGCTCATGCACAGGCACGCCATGCGCCTCGCGGTACTCTCGTAGGTACCGGCTCAATGACGAAATGCTGATGCCGTGCTTCAGGCAGACCGCCTCGAGGGTCGTCCCCTCCGCAGTCGCCTTTGTCGCGAGGTAGTCGTTGACGGCTTTGAGCCGTACGTCCTCTGGATGCGCGTCTGGCATGCGCCACCTCCCAGCACATGATCACACGTCCGCGGCTGCCCGGCATTATGGGCCTTCACCCGACGAGAGGGTGTTCCGCTTGATCAACCTCTGACCCCTCGAGGAGGTCTGACCCCTCGAGGAGGTCTGACCCCTCGAAGCCAACGAAGGGTCTGACCCCCACGAGGCGAAGCCCACGAAGGCGGCGCCCCTACGAGGAGGTCTGACCCCTCGAGGAGGTCTGTGCCCCCACGAAGGGGGTCTGACCCCACGAGGACGTCTGATTCCACGAAGCCAACGAAGGGTCTGACCCCTCGAGGACGTCCGAATCCACGAAGCCAACGAGACCCCACGAAGGGGCCACGAAGGGGGTCTGACCCCACGAGGACGTCCGATCCATGAAGACGACGATGGGGTCTGACCCCATGACAACGATCGGGGGTCTGACCCCATGAAGGCGGTCTGACCTCACGGAAGGGGCCTGGCCTGCGACGAGGTCTGACCCCAGAGGCCCAGAGACAACGATGGGGGTTTGACCCCATGAAGGGGGTCCGACCCCACAGAAGGGGCCTGGCCTGCGACGAGGTCTGACCCCAGAGGCCAGGGGTCTGCCCCCGAGAGGTCCGACGCCGACACGCCTCACGCCGAGGCCCGGACCTCCCGCGCCAGCCAGCGTGTCCGCAGCCGCACGTCGAACCGCGTGCCCCGGCCCTCCTCGCTCGTCGCGTGGATCTCGCCGTCCATGAGGTCCACGAGCCTGTGCACGATCGCCAGCCCCAGCCCCGTGCCCCCGAACTCCCGGGTGGTCGACGCGTCACCCTGCACGAACGGCTGGAAGATCACCTCGAGCTGCTCGGGACGCATCCCGATGCCGGTGTCGCGGACGGAGATCACCAGATCCTCCCCCACCCGCCAGGCATCCACCACGACCAGCCCCTCCTTCGTGAACTTGCAGGCGTTGGAGCCCAGGTTCAAGAGGATCTGGCGCAACCGGAGGCCGTCGATCTCCACGTCCCCATCGACATCCACGTCGAACCGGAGCACCGACCCCGTCCGGCGCGCGAGGGGCTCCAACGTACCGTGCAGCTCGTCGAAGAACGGGCGGAGCGCGATGCGCGTCGGAGCGAGCTCGACCTTGCCGGCCGCCAGCTTGCTGACGTCCAGCACGTCCGAGATCAGCCGCAACAGGAGGTTGCCGGAGTCCAGGACCCGCTCGCAGTCGCGGACGGCCGGGTGTTGGAGGTCGAGCAGCTCCTCCCGGATGAGCTCCGTGTACCCGAGGATCGCGTTCAGCGGAGTCCGAAGCTCGTGGCTCATGTTCGCCAGGAAGGCGTCCTTCGCCCGACTGGCGTCCTCCGCGACCTGCTGCGCGGTGCGCGCGTCCTCCAGAGCGACCGTGAGGTCCTCGTTCCGTCGGGTCAGCGCGTGGTCGAGCCGGTCGATGTCCGCCCGCGCGGCACCGAGGTCCGCCATCGCGGTGTTCAGGCCGGCCCCGAGGACGGCGAACTCGTCCCAACCGCCTATGCGCACGGGCGCGTCGAACTCCCCCCGACCCAGACGCTCCGCAGCGAGCGCGAGGCGGTCGAAGCCACGGCGCACCGAGATGAGCAGCGTGGACGTCAAGAAGAAGAGGCCGCCCGCCCCGACCAGCACCACCACTGCCGTAGAGTGGACGAGCTGGGTGAGGTCGGCCTCCAGCGCGCGAACCACGACCCGCACCTCCTCACGCTCGTCCGCATGCCAGGCGTCCAGAAGACGTGCCCGGGTGGCGAGAGCCTCGCGGCTCCCCCGTTCCACCCGCTCGTTCAGGCCCCGAAGCGCGTGGAGCTTGCCCTCGTCCTCGGCCAATCCGAACCCGTCAGCCTCCTCCTCCTCCGCGCCGACCCTGGCGAGGTCCGCCATCCGCCGATCGAGCAGGTCGTCGACCGGCCGTCCCTCGAGGATCGCGCGGCGCTGAGCCGCAGCCGCACCCTCGACGGCCTGGATCGCCGAGAGCTGCTGCAGCGTCAGCTCCATGCGAGCAGCCCCTTCCCGCACGGTCCACGCGCTCTCGACCGCCAACACGAGCGAGAGGCCGAGCGTGAAGGTGCCGACCAGGAGCGAGAGCCCGATGCGGTGCGTCACCCTCATGCGTCCTCACCGCCCAGCTCGAACACGAGGAGGACGCCGACCGACGCGCGCACCTTCTCGCCCTCCCGATGGCCGCGCCCAGCGACACCGATCTCCACGGCGTCGATCGGATGCCAGCGCAGACCCACCGCCCCCGCGATGCCCTCGGAGGCCACCCGACCCTCGACGTGCGGGACCCAACGCCCGAGAGGCGCGAGCAGGGCGACCCCCGAGACCCCCTGGAGCCCGTCGTCTCCCCCAGAGGCCCCGACGTTCCCTACGACCACCACGCGCTCCAGGTCGAGGGCGGCCGCGAGCGCCGCTTCTCCGGACCATCCGCCGTCCTCCCGGCCCCCCGAGCCCCAGAGCGTGACGGCACCCGCACGACCCTGGAGGAGTCCGAGCCCCACCTCGAGCTCCGTCGAGGTCGCACCGAACGCGAATCCCACCTGGAGGACGCGGGAGAGCCCGAGCTCCGCTCCCAGCTCGCCCGGGCCCAGGCCCTGCCGGTCGATGGTCTGGCGCGTCGTGAGCTGGAGCTCCCGCCGCTCCTGGAGCCACGGGTTCTCGAAGAGCTCGAGCTCCTGGAGGGGCTGGATGGCCTCGACGTCGGACATGAGGCACCCGTCGGCACATCCCGAGCCGAGGGTGAGTGTCAGGGCCGGACGGCCCCGAAGGCCACAGGGAGGGGATCTGCCCCCGCGGGAACCGGGACATCCACGCCGAGCGGACCGTCCCCACGGGTAGGGTCGGCACGGACGAGCTCGGCCGTGGCCACGAACAGGGACATGCCGCTGGGCAGCGTGACCGAGGTCGGGTTCCCCGAGCGGGTCGGCATCCCTCCCGGCGCCTCCCCCACGACCACAGCCCGTTCGAGGTCGGAGAGGACCGCCGCGAGATCGGCCGCAGTGGAGAACGTCGAAACATCGGTGACCACCGCGATCGGCCCGTCCCAGACGGGCTTGCGGCGAGCCCTGTGGAACGGGACGTCGACGGTCTCGGGCTCCGACCAGGTCCCGTCGCGACCCTGACGCCGGATCCGCGCGCTGGAGTGCACACGCCACGGTGCGACGAGGTGCGGGACCAGCTCGTCCAGGCGAGAGCTGTCTCCCCGTCGGTTGCCACGCACGTCCACCACGAGCCCCACCGCCCCGTCGTCGCGCAACGTGGCGAAGAGGGCGCGCAGCTCCCGCCGCCAGAGGGGCCCGGGCATGGTGAACGTGTCGATGTCGAGCAGGCCGACCCCTTCCCGGACCTCCCACATCCACTCGGGGTCAGACCCGCCCTGCGCGCCCCAATCGGGGTCAGACCCGCCCTGCGCGGCCCGGTCGGGGTCAGACCCGCCCTTCGCGGCCGGACGGACGCGGGCCTCGAAGGTCCGGGTCGCGCCGTCCTCGAGCGTCAGGCTCGCCGAGCTGCGTCCGGTCCACCAGGGGTAGAGGCCCCCGAAGTCGTCGGAGATCCAGGTGTCCCGGAAGGACTCGGTCTCCCCGGAGAACCGCGTGCGCCAGTCCGCGACCAGCGTGGATCCCGGCACCCCGTCCACCGCGGTGATGCGGACCGCAGCCTCGAGATCGGGAGCGCGGACGAGCCAGAGCTCGCCGTCGCGCACATCGACGGCGAGGTCGAGCTCCTTGCGACCCGCGGGGACGCTGTAGAGCGGCGGCAGGAGGTAGGTGTGACCGTCGTCCAGCGACGCGACGAGGACGGCGAGGACGAGCCAGAGGTCCCGGTCCGACCGCACACCGTCGAGCGCCTTCCGGACGCGGTCGGCACGCCCCTGGAAGGCCGAGCCGCGGATCTCGTCGACGTCGACGTAGTGTGCGTCGAGCGCTGCGAGGAGGGCCACCAGGTCGTCCTCGGCCCGTTGGACGGTGAGCGGGGAGCCGAGGGCTGCCTGGAGCAGGATCATCGGCCCAGGGCCTCACGGATCGGGACCCAGAGGAAGTCCCAGGCCGTCCGGAACCGTCCGCTCTCCGGGATGCCGAAGGCGAGCTCCTCGTCGTCCCGCGGGAACCAGACGGTCCCGAAGAGCTGATCCCACACGCTCAGCACGAGCCCGAGGTTGCGACCGCGGTGCTCCGGCGCCGCGCTGTGGTGGACCTGGTGCATGGCCGGGCTGACGAAGACGCGCTCGAGGGGACCGAAGGACACGCGCACCTCCGAGTGGCGGAGGTGGTAGCCGGCGAACCAGAAGGCGACGAAGGCCCCGTTGACCCCCGACAGCGCGAGCTGGGCAGGCTCCTGGCCGGTGGTCCAGATCCAGAGGGCCACCCAGATCCCACCGAGCGTTCCCCCCACGAGGCCGCTGACCGCCAGATCGACGGGGTGTTGGCGGAAGACGGTGAGCGGTGTGAGGTGCCGGGCGGCGTGGTGGACACGATGGAAGCCCCACAGGAACGGGACCCGGTGCTGGGCGAGGTGGGCCAGGTAGACCGCGAGGTCGAGCACGACGAGCCAGCCGAGGGTGGTGAGGAGCAGGGTCAGACCCCCGGATGGGGTCAGACCCCCGGATGGGGTCAGACCTCCCGATGGGGTCAGACCTCCCGATGGGGTCAGACCCCCGGGTGGGGTCAGACCCCCGGGTGGGGTCAGACCCCCAGCAGGCAGGATCGAGAGCACGGCATCGGTGACCGGCTCGCGTACACCCGCGAAGATCGCGACCACCGCGGTGAACGCGAACATCCCACCGCACAGCGACCACACCAGATCCGCCTTGGCGTCCTGGGAGCGCCAGACCGCCGGGTCGAAGATCTCCCGGAGGGCACCTCGGAGCGACAGCCCGCGACGCCTCGCGACCGCCGCCAGCGCGACGAGCAGCGAGGAGGCCAGTGTGCCGAAGAACACCCGCGACCCCGGCTCCAACGGCGCCCGCAACGGGTACGCCACGACCCCGAGCATCGCGCTGCCCCACCCAGCAGGAGGTGTCTCGCGGCCCCTTCGAACCGCCGCAGCCGTCCGTGTTGCCCGATGCGCCAGCAGGGCCTCTCCGAGCGCGACCCGGTCCGCCAGGGGATCCAGCGAGAACCCGTCGGTCGTCGTGGCCCCGGCCTCCACCCGCGCCTCCAGGCGTGCGGCGACGGGGTCGATGGCCAGGAGCTGGAGCGTGAAGGGCGGGCTGTCGTGGTGGGCGTCCAGCGTCCACACGAGGCCCTGGGCGGCCAGGAAGGCGTCATCGTCCGCGGGGTCGTAGAAGGCCCCGACGTGGAGCACCCGGACGTCCGACCACCCGCGGTCCAACCGGGCCGCGACCCGCTCCTGGACGGCCTGGTTGCCCCCCGAGTCGCCGAGGAACGCGATGGTCTCGAACCCGTGCGCCCGGTAGCTCGCGGCGACGTCCGTGAGCAGCGCGTCGAAGGTGGCCGGACGCACGCTCACCGTCCCCGCGGACCGCATGTGACCCGTCGTCGGACGCACGCGGCCCTCGGGGACCAGACCCACGACGGGCGCGACGAGGGCGTCGCCGAGCTCCCGGGCCGTGCGCTCGGCGACCTCCCGGGCGATGCGATCGTGCTTGTCGAGGGTCAGGAACGGCCCGTTGGCCTCGATACCCCCCGTGGGGACGAGCACGGTCGTGACGCCCGCATCGAGGGCCGCCCGCACCTCGTCGGTGGTCATCAAAGGCATGTACACGGGCGCCCCGAGCGCCACACCCACCGTCCACCACATGTCCGGAGGGTACCGCCGGTCGCTGGAAAGTGCTCGTAATCGCCCGCACCCGGGGCACGTGCGACAACGGGGGTGTCAGGAGGCACCATGCTCATCGCCGCTCTCACCGCGCACGCAGCGCCCGTCGTCGTCACCGAGGAGGTCGCGCAGCTCGCGGCCACCCTCGCCACCATCGATGCGGCCACGTGCGCGCCCGTCCTCGACGGGGTGTTCGACCACCTCGAGGCCATCGACCCCGCCCGCGTCGACATGGACGACGTGCACGCCAACGGACCCGCCCTGGTCCAGGGTGTGTGGCAGGCCCGTCTCGCACTCCACGACACCCTCGTGGCCCTGCACGCCGACGGGCCCGTCCCGGACGACTGCATCACGGGCTTCCGTCGCGTCGACATCGCCACGCGCTACCTCGTGGACCACCTGTTGATGGAGCAGCCCGAGACAGAGGCGTGGCTCACGACGGCGGGATTCACCGGGGTGGGCGACCTGCGCTCGGGGGACATCCTCGTCACCCGCGGCGCTGCGCTCTCCAGCGCGGGGATCGCCCACATCGGTCGTATCGACAGCCAGTTCAGCCACAACGCCATGATCCACGTGGACGCGGACGGGAAGGTGTGGACGATCGAGGCCTACCTCGAGAAGGGCGGCCTGGTGCAGCCGCTGGAAGACTTCCTGCACCACGGGCTCGGCCGCATCGTGGTCCTCCGGCACGACGACGCTGCGCTCGCGGCGAAGGCCAGCACCCTCGCGTACGAGCGCGTCGCCCATGGCGATCCCATCGACTACGACGAGGCCTTCCGGACCGACGACGACGGCGAGCAGCTCTTCTGCTCGGAGATCGGTCCCTGGGCCTTCGGTCTCGCGGGCGGCCCCACGGACCTGCCGCTGCACCGCACGGTCTTCCCCAGGGACACCAACCCCGCGATGTTCGACGCCATGGGCATCGAGGGCGACCTCATCGCGGCCCCCGCCGACCTCCTGTTCGACCCGCGCTTCCGCATCCTCGGCGAGTGGCGCGAGCTCCACGCCCTCGAGGAGATGCGCCGCCACGACGCCGTGGTGGAGGCCCTGTTCCGCTGGATGGAGAAGGACGGCTACGCGCTCGACCCCCAATGGAAGCACCGCGCCACCGTGCGCGTCGGGTTGACCGTGCGTCGCACGCCCGGCCTCGGCCGGCTGGTGGAGGGCATGGTGCATCCGAACGGCGACCCGCAGTTCCTCGTCGCGGGCCTGGCCCTCCAGGAGGCGGGGAACCGGCTCTGGAAGGACTTCGACCGCGAGCTGGAGGGCGAGGAGCACCCGTCCTACGCCGAGATGCACCGGGTGTTGGAGGCCATCCGCACCACCGACCTGGAGGTCTGGGTGGACCACCCGCGTCGCGCGAACGTCCACCGCGTGGTCAATCCGGGGTGACGGCCTCCCGGCTGCCCCGGACCAGTGCACCGAGCGACAGCCCCTCGCGGCCGAGGAGCGCGGCTCCCGACAGCACGTGGAACCCGAAGATGAGCGCGTGCCAGAGCACCGCGAACGCCGCTGCCACCGAGGGTTCGACGGACCAGAGCACGAGGGTGGCCTTGCAGAAGACCTCGAAGGGCCCGAAGAAGCCCGGGGTCGGCACGGCCACCGTGCCGGCGACGGTGACGGCGGTGACCGCGAGAGCGACGTCGGGGCTGGCGGGGAGACCGGGCATGGCGAGGAGCAGCGAGTAGGCGCCCGCCACCGTGCTCGCCCACACGAGCGCCCCCAGCGCGAACACCGCCGCCGCCTCGAGGGGCCGCCGGAACAGGTGGGCGAGGCCGTCCCGGAAGGACCCACCGAAGGCCGCCACGCGCGGTCCGAGGACCGGCAGGTGGGCAAGTGCACCGAGGACGGGCTCCCCGCCGACCACCACACCCAGGAGGCCCGCGATCAGCACGGCCAGCGCGACGCCGACGGCCTGCTGACCCGCCGCGAGGACGTCGATGCCACGCACGACGATGGTCGAGGGGAGATCCACGGCGAAGCTCACGAGCGAGAGCATCGCCAGGAGCATGCAGAGATCGACCACCCGCTCCATGACGACTGCACCGATGGAGCGCCCCCAGGTCACGTCGTCCTCGAGCAGCATGAAGGGCCGCACCAGCTCCCCGAGCCGCAGAGGGACGACGTTGATCGCGAGGAACCCGATGGCGCACACCACGATCTGCCGACGGTGCGGTGGACGCGCGTCCCCGAGGAGGAGCTGGAACCGCGCGACCCTGGCGAGGAACCCGACCACGATGGCGGCCACGACCGGTACCACCAGGGGCCAGCGGACGGCTCGCACCGCGTCGGCCACCTTGTCGATCTCGATGCCCCAGAGGGCCCAGGCGAGCGATGCGAGGGTCACGAGCAGCACCGCGGCCAGGCGCAGGTTCCGGGCGGTCACCAGTCCCCTCCGAGGTCCCACAGCTCCACGCAGGGCGAGCCCACGAGCAGGCGGTCGGGCGTGCGGTGCGTCAGGGCCTCGTGCGGCGCGGGCCATGGGCCCTTGGAGTCCTTGTGGCAGCGCGAGAGCAGGAGCGTGTCGGCGCCAGCTGCCCGGAGACGCCCGAGCACGACGTCGTCCGAGACCTCCTGGTCGGCGAACGGAGCCCACCAGTCCCAGCCGTCCCACCGCTCGTGGAGCGGCACGCGCAGCGCCTCGCCGTACCGGTCTGTCGGGACGACGGTGTGCTGCCAGCGGGACCCGTACAGGGGCAGGGCGAACGCATGGGTGGACGGGAGGTCCGAGATCCAGGCGACGCGACGGTCCTCGAGGGTGTCGAGCTTCCGCCAGGCCTGGGCGTGCCGGCGGGCACCGGGCGAGAAGGTGTAGACGTGCTCCCAGGCCCCGGAGTCGGTGGCGGGCGCCCGGAGACCCAGGACGAGCACCGCGACGAGCGCGTGCGGGACGAACCGGGCGCCGTGGGGCAGGACGGGAGACACGGCCGACAGCGCTCCCACGACCGTCCCTACGGCGAGGAACCCGAGCTCCGCCGGGGTGCTCGGCCCGGTGGCGAGGAGCCAGACCCACGCGACGAGGGCGCCTCCGGTGGCCCACCGCGCCCCCCGGGGATCACGGAAGGCGGTGGCCAGCAGGAAGATCCCGACGCCGATGGGCATGGCGAGGTAGCGCGGCATGCGGTGGAGGAAGTCGGTGGGCCGGTTGACCGTGCCCGAGTACGGCTGCATCGGGAAGAGCAGCAGGAACGACAAGGCGACCGCCAGGGCGAGCCATGCCGCGCGGCGACGCCGATCGGCGCCCGTGCCAGCGGCCACTCCGAGCCCGACGAGCCCGGCGATGCCGACCGGCAGGGGGAAGTCCAGCCGATGGCCGAGGAGGTCCCACCACCACTTCGAGTCGTCGAGGTGAGCCGCCATGAACCGGAGGAGTGCCGTGTGACGTTGTGCCTCGGCGTGCAGGGGACCGTCGAAGGGCCCGACCGCGGCGGGGTACAGCGGGTTTCCGGTGACGATGAGGTTTCGGGCCAGCCAGCTCCCGCCGAGCAGCAGGCTGGACACGACGAGCAGGGCGGGCAGCCGGACGTCCTTCCCCGAGCGCCAGACCCACCATGCGCCCACGAGCACCACGGCTGGCGCGATGCTCACCTTGGTCCCGAGGGCGCCGCCCAGAGCGAGCCCGCACCACACCGCCGCGCGTCGGGCCGGCGGGCCTGCCGCGAACGCGAGGGCAGCGAGCACCCAGCCCGTCAGGAACAGGTCGTTGGCGGAGAACGTGTGGGCGAAGAACAGCATGCCGGGGGCCACGAACAGGGCCGCCGCGAGGGCGAGGCCAGGGGCTGCCGGGGTCTCGAGGCGCTCGAGCAGCGCCATCCCACCGAGCGCGACGAGGAGGGCGGCGAGGGACGGTCCCACGCCGGAGGAGCCGAGCGTGCCTGTGAGCACGAGGGTCCAGACACCCGGGAGCTCCGCGTCGAACGGGTAGTACGACTGGTAGGTCAGGGGGCTGTACGCGAACCCGTGCTCCAGCATCCAGAACACCGGAACGGCCGTGTGGTAGGTCACGTCGTCGAACACGAAGTCCGTCCCCAGACCCAGGGGCATCGCGGTCCAGAGGCCGATCGAGCCTCCGAGGGCGGCCGCGGCGGCGAGGGTCACGGGATCCACGGACGGACGCGGTGCTGTGTGCAGCGGTCGGCCGCGGTCGAAGACCATCCAACACCCGAGGAGGCCGACGGCTCCGGCCGTGAGCACGCCGGGCACGAGCGTGCCGGTGAACCCCGCGACCATCGTGATCCCCATCAGCGCCGCCAGACCGAGCACGAGCGCGGAGAGAGCCTGGATCCAGGGGCCTCCCGGCGGCGCCAGCCGCGGTGTGGCCCGCCAGGCGAAGAGCACGAGAGCGACGTTCGCGGCGACGAAGAGCATCGCCGACGGGTCTATCGAGCCGTCAGCGCGGCTGCTGCTCCATCGACAGACGCCACTCCATACGCTCCGCCTGCGTGCAGCTCTTCTCGTGGCCCAGCTCGCACCCGCGGCGAGCAGCGCCGATCGACCCCTGGAGGTCGCCCTGCTTCTTCATGAGCACCGAGAGAAGCCGGCATCCCTCGTAGTCGTCCCAGGCGCAGGCGTCGGTGAGGTAGCGGCTGGCGCTGTCGAGGTCCTTGGGCCGGCCCTTCCCCTTCATGCTCATCTCGCCCACCATCCGGCAGGCCTCTGCGTCCTGGAGGGCGCAGCCGGCTTCGTACATGGCTCCCGCATTGTCGAGAGACTTCTCGGCGCCGTCGTACCCGTTGAGGTAGCGCCGCCCGAGGAGGGTGCACCCACGGGCGTGATGCATCTGGCAGGCCTGGGCGAGCATGGCCCGGCCGCGCATGGGATCGGCATCCAGGACGTCGCCACGCTCGATGGACATCGCGGCGCCCACGCAGCTCTCGGCGTCACCGAGCGTGCAGCCCTGCTCGTACCAGGTGCCGCTGGACGCGGGATCGCGGCTCACACCGTCGCCGAGGATGTAGATCTCGCCGAGGGCGCGGCACGCGCGGGCCAGGTTGTCCTTCGTGCAGGCCGTGAGGTAGAGCTCGACGGCCCGATCGGGGTTCCGGGTGACGCCGTCCCCGTTCCGGTAGGCGTCCGCGCGGTACACGCAGGCCGTCGCGTCGCCGAGTTCGCAACCCTTGGCGAAGAGCTCGAGGGCGAAGTGGGGATCCTGCGGCGCTCCGCGGCCGTCCCGATAGCGCAGCCCGAGCGCCGTACACTCGCGAGCCTCGCCCAGCTCGCAGCTCTCGCGCTGCACGTCCCGCTCGGTGACGGGCTGGTTGGCGAAGGCGAGGGACATCAGCAGTACGGTCATCATCTCTCCGAGCCTACCTCATCCGGTGGGCACCACTCTGGTCGACGGTTATCCCGACGGCCTTTAGCTGGAGAACACCCATGGCCCGGCAGTTCATCTACCAGATGCAGGGATTGAGGAAGTTCCTCGACAATGGAAAAGAGGTGCTGAAAGGTATCAGCCTCTCCTTCTACCCTGATGCGAAAATCGGAATCATCGGCCACAACGGCGCCGGGAAGTCCACGCTGATGCGCGTGATGGCGGGCATCGACCAGGACTACCAGGGTCACTGCTGGATCGATCCGGACGCGAAGGTGGGCTACCTCCCGCAGGAGCCCCAACTGGACGAGACGAAGACCGTTCGGGAGAACATCGAGCTCGGGCTCGGCGAGTGGCGCGCGCTGCTCGACCGCTTCGAGGCCGTGTCCGCCAAGTTCGCCGAGGAGCTCTCCGACGAGGAGATGGACAAGGTGATCGAGGAGCAGGCCGTGCTCCAGGACAAGATCGATGCGGCCGGCGCCTGGGACATCGACCGCACCGTGGAGATCGCGATGGAGGCCCTCCGGGTGCCCGATCCGGACGGTCCTGTGGCTCACCTCTCCGGCGGCGAGAAGCGCCGCGTGGCGCTGGCGCGGCTGCTGCTCGCCCGTCCGCAGCTCCTCCTGCTGGACGAGCCCACCAACCACCTGGACGCCGAGAGTGTGGCGTGGCTGGAGCGGACCCTCCGCGAGTACGAGGGTGCCGTGCTGATCATCACGCACGACCGCTACTTCCTGGACAACGTGACGGGCTGGATCCTCGAGATGGTCGAGGGCAAGGGCATCCCGTGGGAGGGCAACTACTCGAGCTGGCTCGAGCAGAAGCAGACGAAGCTCGACCAGCAGGAGAAGGCGAGCTCGGCCCAGTCCAAGCTGCTGGCCCGCGAGCTCGAGTGGATCCGGATGGGCGCCAAGGGGCGTCGGGCGAAGAACAAGGCTCGGATCTCTCGCTACGAGGCGATGATGGAGGAGTCCGAGAATGCGGGCAAGGAGCGCGCGCGGGCGGAGATCGTCATCCCGAACGGCCCGCGCCTCGGCGACGTGGTGGTTCGGGCGTCCGGGCTGCGCAAGGCCTACGGCGACAAGCTGCTGTACGAGGACCTGACCTTCGACCTGCCTCGCGGCGGCATCGTCGGCGTGATCGGACCCAACGGGGCCGGGAAGACCACGTTGTTCCGGATGATCACGGGTCAGGAGGGTCCGGATGGCGGGACGCTGACGGTCGGCGACACGGTGAAGCTGGCGTACGTGGACCAGCACCGTGACGACCTGAACGACCAGAAGTCGGTGTGGGAGAACATCAGCGGCGGGAGCGACCTGATGTGGGTCGGGAACAAGGAGGTGAACAGTCGGGCGTACACGTCGGCGTTCGGGTTCAAGGGGAGCCTCCAGTCGCAGAAGGTGGGCACGCTGTCGGGAGGCGAGCGCAACCGGGTGCACCTGGCGAAGTTGCTGCAGTCGGGCGGGAACCTGATCCTGCTGGACGAGCCGTCGAACGATCTGGACGTGGCGACACTGCGGGCTCTGGAGGATGCACTGGAGGAGTTCGCGGGGTGCGCGGTGGTCATCAGCCACGACCGCTGGTTCCTGGACCGGATCGCGACCCACATCCTGGCCTTCGAGGGCAACAGCGAGGTGGTGTGGTTCGAGGGCAACTACGAGGCCTACGAGCGCGACCGGAAGCAGCGACTGGGTCACGACGCGGACCAGCCGCGGCGCATCAAGTACAAGCCGCTCGGCCGGTAGCCGCTCGGATCGACGTGGGTCGAGGACGACCCAGGGATGTCCAGGTGGGACCGACCCGAGGGGTCTGACCCCGAGCTGCTCCCGGCGAGCTGCTCTCGGGGTCTGACCCCACGACGAGGTCCGCCACAGCGGGGTCCCAGCTGGCCTGACTCCAACCACGACCGAAGACGTATCCGTCGCACCGGTGGTCCTTCAGGCGGGCGATCCCAGCGGGTCTGACCTCACCACGCTCTCCTTAGCGAGACACCCGAACGGGTCTGACCCCACGATGAGGCCTCGCACCCGTGGGTCTGACCGCCACGAGTCCCCACGAGTGCCACGACGTCCGGGGACGGCATTCGACCTGGGGTCACCGGTCGCCGCGGAGGCGGGTCAATGACCGTGGCGCTCGACGCGCCTGACGGTCTGATCCCATTACGATGTCCCCACCAGTGGGTCTGGTCGACGTCGACGTGGGGTCTGACTCCCCACGTCGACATCCGCTGTACAGCGGGGTATCCCAGCAATCTGACCCACCACGGCCCACGACGACGTCCTGTCACAGCGGCACCGACCCACGAGTCCTCCTGCCGCGAGCTCCCCAACGGAGCGGAAATACGGACGGCCTGACCCACCCCGGCCCACGACGACGTCCCGTCACAGCGCGGCGGGTCCGGACCCACGACGTCCTTCCCGCCAGCGAGCTCGACGGGTTCCGACCTCATCGATGTCCAACGAGTGGTCCCACGAGTGGGGTCTGACCTCACCCTCGACGTACCCACAAACGGGTCTGACCTACGAGGATGTCCCCTGCCGGTGTCTGACCTCGACGTAGCGCACGAGTGGTCACGTCGGACCGATCGCGACACCTGCCATCGACGGTCCACGACGTCCGCTCACGCCGCCCTCACCGGGTCAGACCCCGCCGGCGTCCGTCACACTGCTAGTCTCCCACGGTCTCGGCGAGATGCTCTCGGGGGTTCACCCCACCACGACTTCGACGCGCACGCGGGGGTCTGACCCCACCACGACGTTCCTGGGGCAGGGTCTGACCCCAGCAGGCTGGCCGGCCTCGCCAGGGTCACGACCCCCACGACGAAGACCTCCGCGGCAGGGTCTGACCCCCACCACGCGCACGTCCTCCGTGATGTGCCGCGTCCGACTTCGATTCGAAGTCCGCTCACCGCGGGGTCCGACGGCCCCAGCATTGCCGCCACCTCAGGGCATCGCGCAGACCTGCCCGGCCGGCGTCGCCGTGACATTGCACCCCGGAAGCCCAGGCGCGTCACAGCAGGCACGGATCTCAGTGACCGCCGGCCGCCAGACACGCTCCCAGTCGTCCTGCGTCCCCGGTTCGGTATGCCATACGCGAGCTCCTCCGCCCAGTAGGCGAACTCCGTGCCCGCCACGTGGTACGCCGAGCCCAGCTCCGTCCACGGCACCATCGGCTCGTCGACCTGCGCACGTGACGGCATCTGGTCGATCCACGGACTGTGGATCCAGGGATCCGCGTTGTGGCAGCGGTGGCACTCGATCGAGGCGGTCTCGGCGGGCGGATCCCAGACCTGCTGGGCATCCACCACGCCGTAGTCGGGCGCGCCAGAGCCGGCCGTCATCGGGCTCGGGAAGTAGCGCACCCTGCCGTCCGGGAAGCTCTGGAAGAAGCAGGTGGTCTTCGTGTCGCCAGGCCGATCACGGTAATTTCGCCACCTCGTCCAGGTTTTGCCCGTCGCTCGACCGGCAGGTGAACACGAAGGTCACCTCGGACCGCGGCGATCCGTCCGACCACGTGCCCTGCTTGGCCCCCGCACGGGTCCAGATGTTGCAGCTCCCCTCGAGCAGCGACGGTCGGTCGCACGTGGAGGGATTCTGGGTGGTCTGCGGCACGCCATCCCGGGTGACAGGCACCGGATCGGCGTCGGTCAGGCAGTCGAAACCGGGGATGGGCCCAAGCACCTGGGCACACTCCTGCGCGTGACCGAGCACGGTCTGCGGGGGTGCGGTGACCGGCTGCAGGTCCGGCGGGACGTACGGGGCCGGCGTCGGCTGGTCATGACCCGCAGGCTGCGGGATGGGCGGCGCCCCAGGGGTGGCCCCACCACAGGCAGCCATAGCGAGACAGAACCAGATCCCAGAACGCATGAGACCTCCGACCGGATGCTATCCGATCGGAGGTCCCAGGTGCAGGGCGCGGAACGAGCCGCGCCCGGCGATCACATGGCCATCGAGTCGACGATGCAGTCGTACACGGTGGTCCACGCAGCGGGGGGCGTGCCGGGATCACAGGGATCGGCGGGCTCCCACTCGTTGAACTCGATCCAGTCGCCGAACGTGGCCGTGCAGCCCGTCCAGGTGGACGTGTCGCCCCAGGCCTCGTTGCAGGCGGCCTCGTGCTCGGCCTGGGTCTGCGCGGGCACCTCGATGGTGACCTCACCACAGGTGTAGGACTCGGCGGGCTGATCCTCGGCGACCTTGGCACAGACCTTGGCCCAGAGGTCGGAGTCGATCTCGGTGAGCAGGGTGTCGTCGGGGATGCCACAGCCACCGAGCAGGACGGCGGCGAACGCGAGAGTGTTGAACTTCATGGGTGTTTCCTCCGCCCCTTCGTTACCGAAAATTTCACGACGTGGCAATGGTCACCTGTTTTTTTCTCCCTGGGACGCCACCTTGCGCGCCGCCGCGCGCAGCTCCTGATCGCTGAAGAAACGGAAGATCGCGGGGAAGGCGCGGCGCGCCCAGAACACCAGCCAGCTGTCCCATCCCACGACGTTCTCGAACCCCCCGCGCTCGATGGATCGGAGCAACTCGCGCGCCACAGCCTCCGCCGTGTAGGTGCGCGTGAAGCTGTTCTCGGACTCGATCGCCCACACGAGAGGCGGCTTGTCGCGGTTCTCCTCCTCGAGCCCGGGCGTCTCGGTCGTCGGCGGGTAGAACACCGAGACGGTGACGCCCTCCAGGAGCATCTCCTGCCGGAGTGCCTCGGCGAACCCCGCCGTGGCGAACTTGGAGGCGGAGTAGGCGCTGTAGCCGTACACGCTCATGAAGCCGAGCATCGAGCTCACGAGGCTGATGTGGCCCTTCCGCGCGACGAGATGCGCACGGCCGCCTTCACGAGGTGCACGTGGCCGAGGTAGTTGACCTGGAGGAGCTCCGAGTAGGCGTCGAGGGGAGAGGTCGCGACGTCGCCGGTGCGCGCGTAGCCCGCGTTGCAGATGAGGACGTCCAGGCCTCCATGATCCGCCGCCGCGTCGTCCATGGCCGCCTGCACGGCCGCCGGATCGCGGATGTCCACGCTCACCGCCCGGTGGGCACCGGGCCGAGCCGCCTGGAGGGCCTCGAGCGTGGCGTCGAGATCGGCCTGCCCGCGAGCCGCGATCGTGACGTCGGCCCCCGCAGCCCGCGAGCTGCAGTGCGGCCTCCCGACCGATCCCCTTCGATCCGCCTGAGAGGAAGACCTTCTTGCCCGTGTAGAAGCCCATGCGCGCCCTCCGGCACGCGGTCTAACGGGACGCGCTCAGAGGAGCAGCGCACCCAGCGCGAAGGCGATCCCGACGAGGCCCGTCACGAAGAAGCCAGCACCCGCGAGCATGGCGGCGGCACCGAGCATCCACTGCGTGGGGTAGCGGTCGATCAGCTGACCGAGCCGCGCCAGCCAGTGCTTCTGGAACGTGACGGCGCACTGGATCGGGATGTCGCCCGCCTCCACACCCTCGATCCGATCGAGCCACGCCTCCACCGAGGCGTAGCGGCCCTCGGGGTCCTTCGCGAGAGCCCCACGGACGAGCCAGGACAGCTCGGGAGGGACGCGCGACTGGAGCCCTGTCTCGATCTGGTTGGGAGGGACGGGATCGCGCGTGCGCACACCTTCGAGCAGCGCCTCGAGATCCTCGAGATCCGAGAGGTAGTGCGTGAGCGTCAGCCACTCGTGCAGCACGACGCCCAGGCTGTAGATGTCGGATGCCGGGCCAGCGGGCTTCCCACTCGCCTGCTCCGGGGACATGTACGCCGGGGTGCCGAGGATCGCACCGTCGCGGGTCTGGGTCAGGCGCTCGCCGAGGGGGTCGGCGCCCTTGAGCCCAGAGGGGTCCGGCATCTGGGCGCGATGGGCGATCCCCCAGTCCAGCACGTGCACCTCGCCGTGCTCGCCCACCATGATGTTCTCGGGCTTGAGGTCGCGGTGGACCACCCCGCGCCCATGCGCGAAGCCGACGGCGTCCAGGACCTTCTTGAAGACGTCCATGCGCCTGGCGAACGTCCAGTGCGCGTGAGCCTCGGGATCCCCCGCGCGCAGGTCGTCCAGCACATCGCGCAGGGTGCGTCCCTCGACGTACTTCATCACGAAGTACGGAGCTCCGGTCTCGTCCGCACCCACGTCGTGGATCGGGATGATGTTCGGGTGATCCAGCATCCCGACCGTGCGCACCTCCTCCGCGAACCGCAGCAGGGCCTTCTGGGACTTGATCTCCGGCCGGAGCTGCTTGATCGCGACGCGACGGCCGATGTCGCGATCGCGGGCACCCATCACGACACCCAGGCCGCCCTTGCCGAGCTCGGTGTCCTGCGCGTAGCGGGCCTCGGAGGGGTGCACGAGCGCGGTGCCACCGGCCTCGTCGTCGAGTCGCGGCAGCACGGTGGACCGGCCCAGAGGCCTGCGCCCGCGCACGAACGCCCCCGTCATCGAGGGGTCGGCGACGCCGTCCGCAGATTCGACCCAGGTCTCCCCAGCCATCCGCGGGATGCTAGCACCGATCGGTGAACACCGCATCCCACGCGATAGAGGGGCTGGGCGCGGGCGGACGGAGGTTCGATGGTGCTGCTGACATTGGTGGGTTGCCTGTTCGGAGGCGGGCCCACTCCCTGCGCAGGCCCAGGATGTGCCTGCTCCGACGAAGAGCCCTGCGAAGGCGCGGATCTCACCTGCGGCGACGCGGGGGTCTGCGTCGCGGCGTGCACGTGCGACGTCTCCGCTGCATGTGACGCGCCCTGCGCGTGCGATGCGGACTGCGGGGGCACTCTCCCCACCCCGACCGAGCTCCCGGACGATCTGATCCTCTGTGGAGGCACCGTCGACGCGTGCTGGCAGGGGTGCATCGACGCGCAGACGACCCCGCGGCCTGCTCCTGCCCGGTGGGTGACGGCTACGGCTGCTATCAGGCCTGCCTGGCTTCGGCGCCCCTCGACGACTGCCGGCCCGTGTGCGGCGTCGCCGGCGAGACCGCGGAGGGCGCGTGCCACGAGGTCGCCGCCCTCGAGGGGCGCACGGTCCAGTCCGCGGCCGCGGCCTGCGGGACCAACACCGCCTGCGGAGAAGCGGGCTGCTTCGCCGTGGCCATCGTCTCCGGCGCGGACACCTCGCTCGCCCAGCTCACCTGCGATCACGTCACGGGGCTCGGTGAGTACGGGTGCTACGCGACCGCGCGGGCCAACGGCAACCCCACCGTCACGGCGGCCAACCTCTGCGGTGCGGCGACCTCCTGTGGCTCGGTGGGCTGCTACACCACGTGCGAGACGAACGGCGACACCGCGAACCAGTGTGCCCAGGCCTGTGGGACCTCCGACCCCTGTGGGCAGGTGCTCTGCTACGCACGGTGCACGGACGACGGGATCGCCGCGAACGCATGCCGGGCGGTCTGCGGGCTCGACGCCGCCGGTGTCTGCGATGCGTGCGAGGTCACGGGGACCCCGGCCGACGCCTGTCTCGCGCACTGCACCGCGATGGGCGGCGACACCCCCACCTGCGAGGCCACCTGCCAGTGATCCTGCTCACCCTGCTCGGCTGTCTGCGCGGCCCCGTCGACCACCTCACCACCCAGCGCGTCGTGCCTGCGGCCCTGCGCGTGCCGGACGTCGACCGGGTCTGCCGCACGGGAGGAGCGCTGGGCTACGCCCTCGTCGCCGTTCCCAGACGCACGCCCCACGAGGCGCTCGTCATCGCCGACACGACAGCCGCGCTCTGCGACGAGGAGTCCGCCAGGGCCCTCGAGCTCGAGGCGCTCCTCCATCGCCGCGAGGGACGCATCGAGGCCGTGCGGGACGCGATGGAAGCAGGACGCCGGGTCCGTCGCCGCGCCGCCCTGCGGCACGCCAGCGCGTTCGCGCACACCACAGCGCGCTGGGACTGGATCGGGGAGAGCTGCGGACGCGTGAAGCGCGACGATCAGCTCACGTTCCTCGTCGGCCTGATGGCGGGCACCCTCGCCATGCTGGACGACAAGGCCACGGGGAGCGAGGTCGGCGTCCCGCTCGACACGCTCGCCAGGGTCGGACGCGCCGCACGTTGCGTGGACAGCGCGACCTGGTGGGAGGTGCCCGCCACCTTCGAGGCCGCCGCGTGGACCCTCGTGCCGGGAGACGCCCCCGAGGGCGTCGATCCCTGGGACGCCATCCAGGACGCGGCACGAAGGGGATCTGCCGGAGGCGTCCGCCTCGGGTGGGCCCTCGTGGCCGTGCTCGCGAGCAATGCGGGGCGCGAGGCGATCGTCCGCACCGCCCTCTCGGAGGCCGAGGCGTCCTTCGCGTCCACACCAGCGCCCGCCGACTGGGCCCTGCTGGACGCCTTCGCCCGCGACCTGCTGCAGCACGAGGCCGACATGCTCGGGATCCGGGAACAGGGCTACCGCCCCGCGGGTCTGACGCTGCCGGAGCCCTCCCCTCCCGGCCCCCGCGCCGACCGACGACCCGTTCGCCGAGCCCACCGACGATCCCTTTGCCGAGGAGCCCTGATGCGCGCCCGTTCCCTCCTGAAGCCCCTGGTCCTCTCCGCACTGGCGGCGTTCTCCACGGTCGCCAGCGCCGCGAGCCTCTGCGTGTACGACCCCGCCGGGAAGGCGGGCGACTACCACCGGCTCATGGAGGACTTCGCCCTGGAGGCGTCCTCCTGGGGCACGCCCGTCGAGGTGCGCGCCTACACGGACGAGGAGACCGCGGCCCGCGACTTCGAGGCGGGGCAGTGCGACGGCGTGGTGGCCACGGGCGTGCGCCTGCAGCGCTTCAACCGCTTCCCCTCCACGGTCGAGGCGATGGGCGCCCTCCCCACCTACGCACACCTGAAGGAGCTCCTGAAGACGGTCACCACGTCGCCGGCGGCTGCCCAGAAGCTCGCGAAGGACGGGCGGGAGACGGTCGGCTTCATCCCGGTGGGCGCGGTGTACCTGTTCGTTCGGGACCGGAACGTGGCGTCGGTGCCGGCCCTCGCGGGCAAGCGCATCGCGACCATGGACTACGACAAGGCCGCGCCAGCGATGGTGGCGCGCGTGGGAGCCGTGATGGTGCCCGCGGACCTCGGCACGATCGGGCCCAAGTTCAACAACGGGGCCGTGGACGCGGCCTATGTGAGCGCACCTGCCTACGAGCCCTTCGAGCTGCACCGCGGGCTCGCGAGCAGCGGTGGCGTGCTGAAGTCGCCGCTGGCCCAGGCCACCCTGCAGGTCATGGTGAAGTCCTCCGCATTCCCGGCCGACTTCGGAGCGAAGTCCCGCACCTGGTTCCTGGGCCGCTTCGACCACGCCGTGGGCCTCGCGCAGAAGGCGGAGGGCGGCATCCCGGCGAAGTACTGGGTCGACATCCCTGCTGCGGAGTCGGCGGGCTGGGCGGACATGTTCCTCGACGTGCGGGTCAAGCTCCGGGACGAGGGCGCCTACGACCCCACGATGCTCAAGGTGATGCGCTCGATCCGCTGCAAGATGGACGCCGCGCGCGCCGAGTGCGCCGAGAACCGCGAGTAGGTCGGGTTCATCTCAGAGGGGCCGGGCGAGCACGCGATCGGTCTGCACGTCCGACCCGAGCACGAACGTCTTCGCCCCGACGGGGGTGAACCCGTTCTTCGCGTAGAACGCGAGCGCGCGGTGGTTCTCCTCCCAGACCCCGAGCCAGATCGTCCTGCGTCCGAGCGACCGGGCGTGGTCCAGGCGGCCTGGAGGAGTGCCGACCCGAGCCCGGATCCGAGGGCCTCGGCGACGACGTAGATCCGCTCGAGCTCCAGCGGGTCCGGTCCGTCCACGCAGGCGGGGGCGGTGGCCTCCCTCACCTTGACGTAGCCCTGGATGCTGGCCGCCCCCCACCAGGAAGGTGCACGCGGGGTCCTCGAGCTCCGCCGCCCAGAGCCCCTCTGCGAAGGCCTTCTCGCAGTAGGCCTCCATGTCACCGGGGTCGTTGGTGGCCTCGAAGGTCTCGCGGAAGGCGCGCTCGGCGACGGCGAGGAGCTCCCGGAGGTCGCCGGGGACAGCGCGACGGACGCTCATTCCGGACGCGGGATCAGGCTCTGGAGGAACTCGAGCATGTCGGCGTGCACCTCCTCGTCCCAGACGATGTCGCTCCACGGCGTGGAGTCCTTCCGCTCCACGACCGCGCCGAACAGGGGGTCCTCGCTGTCGCAACAGATGAAGGCCCAGTGGTTCTCGGCGAAGCTGCCGATCTCGAGCCACGGGTGCTGTCGCCTGCGGCCTCGTCCGCCAGGTGCAGACCGTCGGTGGCGAGCCAGGTGCACGCGTAGAACTTGAAGTTCTCGCCGCGCCGGACGGGCTCCAGGCAGTCCTGGGCCACGAGGTAGAAGGCCTTGAGCCCCTCGGGCAGCGCGAAGGAGCGGGCCGCGAAGGCGGGCATGGCGTCGAGCGCTTCGCGGACCTTCTCCTCCACCGCCGCGAGCAGGGCGTCGTCCACCTTCGAAGGAGCGCCGCGGGTGGGGCGGTAGTTGTCGCGGAGGGCCTTCCACACGAGCCGGATCACGAGCGACTGCTGGACCATCACGCCTCCCTTGGAGCCACGAGCAGGCGCCGGAGAGCGGCGTGCTCTGGGAACCGATCGAACGTCGCGGAGGTCGCCATGCTGAACCTCCCGAACGTGAAGGGTGGGGACACCGTACAACCCACGAGGACCCAGGCGTCGTCCACCGGCTCCGCGGCCTGCCACCAACCCGCGGGGACCACGGCGCTGAACCGATCGCCTCCGAGCTCGATGGCCACGTGCTCGCCGGCCGGCGAGAGGAGGTGGAGCCGGAGACGCCCGCCACGATGGTGGTTCCAGACCTCGTCGGCCCCTTCGACCCGATGCCAGGCGCTGAAGCTGCCGGGGACGAGCAGGAAGTCGATGGTGGTGAGGAGCTCCGAGCGGTGGGTCTCGCGGAAGAAGCCACCTTCGGGATGGGGCTGGAGCTCGAGGTGAGCCAGCTCCTCGGGAGGTCCACGCATCGGCTTCAGCTCCAGGTCCTACGTTGTGTTAACGGCCCGCGAGCCAGGTGGGCAGCCGGAGGTCTCCAGATGACGAGGAAGTACACCGCGACCGCGCTCGCGACCTTCGCGATGCTCACCATGGCGTGCATGGGGTTCGGGCAGTCGCACGACGACGGGTTCGCGGTGCTGTGTGGAGCTGCGTCGCTCTGCGACGGCTGCGAGATGCCCGGCAACACGGCCTTCGACGACGCCGTGGCGAGCCTGGTGAAGACCGCGGTGACCAACGAGGAGACCCTCCAGCTGGCCGGGACCCTCCAGGGCATGAGCGACGACGAGCGCGCGAAGCTCCTCTCCCGCGAGGCCAAGCGGCTCGGCACGACCTGCGCGCTGGGTGACATCTACCAGGCGCGCGCCAAGGCCTTCCGCGCACATCAGGTGGCGAGGCTCTGCGCGCTCGGGGCGACCTGCGACACGTTCGACGCGCTGGACCCGGCTTCGGTGGTGACCTGCGCCGAGGCCACGCTGGCGCCGGAGTTCTCGGGTGAGCTCGCGCGCATGAACCTCACCTCGCCGGCGAGCCTGGCGCAGAACCTCGAGCAGTTCGCGCGAAAGCACACGACGGCCGGATGTGCGCTCGTGACTGTCCTCCGCGAGGCGCAGTGAGGTAGCATCCGCCCGCACCGCGGGGGGTGGGATGGAAGAGCTCAGGACCGGCGAAGCGTTCGGTCCGTACCGCGTCGAGGGCCTGATCGCGGGCGGCGGCATGGGCCGTGTGTACGCGGCCCGGCACGACGTCTATGGGAGCGTGTGCGCCATGAAGGTGCTCCACAGCTCTCTGCACCACCAGGAGGACTGGCGCCGCCGGTTCGCGGAGGAGGGGCTGGTGGGTGCGCAGCTCAAGCACCCGCACGTGCTCTCGGCGCGCGAGATCGTCGAGCAGGACGGGCGCATCGCGATCATCATGGACCTCGTGAAGGGGGGGCAGACCCTCGAGAAGGTGATGTCGCGCGAGTTCCCCCGCGGGCTGCCGCTGGCGGTGGCGCTGCAGGTGTTCCTCGAGATCGTCCAGGGCATCGACTACCTGCACGGCAAGGGCATCGTGCACGGCGACCTGAAGCCCGAGAACGTGATGATCGAGGGCGAGTACCGGCGTCCGGAGACCTGGGTGGCGAAGGTCACGGACTTCGGGACCGTGGGCCTGATCGCGCATCCGGTGGTGATCGACGGGCGCACGGCGGTCGTGGCCACGCCGCGGTACGCGAGCCCGGAGCATCTGCGGGGGGTCGACCGCATCGAGGTCCGCTCGGACGTCTACTGCCTGGGCCTCCTGCTGCACTTCCTCCTGTCGGGGGAGCACGTGAGCGACGCGCGGACGGTCCGGGAAGCCGCGTTGTTCGTGATGGACGAGGTCTCCACGGTGCACCTGGTGGATCAGCCGGAGGTCGTGCAGGCGGTATTCCGTCGGGCCACCCATGTGCTCGTCGACGAGCGCTACCCGGACTGTCGGGCGCTGGCTTTGGCGGTTCGCGACGCCCTGGACGGGTTGGGCGTTCGGCTGGAGCTCGAGGACGTGGCGGCGGACCTCGCGACGGAGGTGGACGAGGACCGGGCGGCGGCCCAGCGCGAGATGAACGAAGCGGCCCGGGCCGCCGAGGATGCCCCTCCCCTGCCGCCTCGCCGTGAGGACGAGGAGGAGGAGCCCGACGAGCTGCCCACGGACGTGGACGGCGGCGACGAGCCTCCCCGCACGTTCGACGCAGGCGTGCGCGCGTCGGAGATGCCAGCGTCGGACGACCCGCCGTCGATGCCCGGGGAGCCGGTGGATCCGCCGTCGATGCCGGGTGAGCCGGTGGAGGTGGCGCCTCCTCCACCGCCCGCACCACGTCCGCTGGTTCGCACCCCGATCCCTCCCCCGCCGATCACGCGCGACGAGGAGGCGGAGGAGCTCGACACGGGCGACTCGATCGTGGATGCGACGCAGGAGGCGCCGTTGCCGCCTCCCGGGCGCAGACCCCGAAGCGGCCGCCCCCGATCAGCGCGCCGGCTCCGCAGACGAATCCGCTCGTGCCGCTCGCGATGGGAATCGGGATCGTCCTGTTGCTCGGGCTGGCTGTGGCGGCGGCCTTCCTCTGAGGCTGGTCCGTAGGTCTGCCTCCCACGGACGTGGTCTGACCTGGCGACCTGGGGTCTGACCCCGAAGAACGCTGGCCGCGAAGAACGTGGCCGACTGCCCCAGGATTAGGAGGACGAGGGGTCTGACCCCCAAGAAGCCCCAAGACGGGAGGGGCCCAACGGGGTCTGACCCCGGCTTCTGGCCGCGACGAACATCGAGGGGTCTGACCCCAGGACGAGGGGTCTGACCCCAGACATGCGCCCGCAGGACGAGGGACGAGGGGTCTGACCCCAAGACCCACAGGGAGACCCAGACCAGGAACCCGGAGGAGGAGGGGTCTGACCCCGGGGGCGGACAGGGGGTCTGACCCCGGACAAGGCGGGGGTCTGCGGGAGGCTGCGTGTTGTACAGGGTCCACAACGGACATGTCCACAGCGGGGTCAGACCCCGGTCGGCATGGACTCGGCAGGGGGTCTGACCCCACAGGACGCACGGTGGATGGGGACGTCCGCCCCCAAGAACGCACCGCTGGGGACCCGAGGAGAAGGGGTCTGCCCCCGGACGGGGTCAGACCCGGTTGGACAGGTTCCACAGCGGGGTCTGACCCGGTTGCGGCAGGTTCGATAGGGGTCTGACCCCATTCGGCAGACCCGAGCGGCAGGGGGTCTGACCCCACAGGAGGTCGGCGAGGGCGTTGCGTCGGACACGCGCGAGGTCTGACCCCGCTGGACGGGGAACGCGGACGCGAGATGAGACGGCCCGCGGTGGACGATCCGCCTTCAGGGACCCGCGACGAAGAAGGGGGGGCGCTCCCCCTCGAACGTGACGCCCAGGAACCGGGACGCCTGTAGCTCGGCCCGCGCGTAGTCCTTGTCGGAACGCACGTGGTCGAAGAAGAACGCGGGTTCTTCCGGCCAGTGGACGTGGAGGGCCTCCAGCACGTCGATCCGGACCGACCGGCTCCTACCCTTCCATCGACGGACTGCGGGTGTACGCAGCCTGCGAGCGACGGCAGAGAGGGCGGGGTCTGACCCCACCCACCCCAGACGCTCGATGACGGCCGCCTCCGCATCCCCGTCGGGTGCCGCGACCAGCCCTTCCAGGAGCCCCGCAAGAGCGCCCGCATCGCCGCGAGACGCAAGGTAGCTCGTCGTCTCTGGAACATCCGGGAGATCACCCACCACGGCGACCCCCGCCTTCGCCGCAAGACGAAGTCCTTCGCGTCGCCTGGGAAGAGGGGCACGGGAACCTCCTGGGAAGGGTCGAACGCGGGACGCGTTGCGCAGGAGGACCGAGGTGGGTTTGCCTCGAGTGGACTCCGCGACTCTGCCGCTCGGCGAGCGCGGCGATCACCGAGGCATCCTGATCACGTTCGCCCCGAGATACTGCGGGATCGCCCGCGTGGTAGTGCTGACGTGAGATCGACCGCCCGCCTGCGCGCCGGTGGCGAAAGCGCCTCGAGCAGAACGCGGCGCCACTGGGGCCAGGGGCTCGCCGAAGGGATTCGCCGGCGGCGTGTCGGCCGCGAGCAGCTCACAGTATCTCGGGTGCGGGAGGACGCCGACCTCCGAGGGAATGCCACAGGCGAGAAGCGCGAACAGGATAGCGAGCGGCATGCCCACGGACGTGCCCGGATCTGGCTTCGTGTTCACCGTGCTTCGGCTCTGCATGAGCATCCTGAGCGCCACGCGAGGTCCTGCTGGCTTCCTGGTCCAGGCCGGCGGATCGGCGTGTCGGACGCAGCGGCACGCTGACCCGTTGCTGTATGCAGGCCGGTGTGACCCCAGAGCCTCGCAGGTGGCGTCTACAGCCACTGGCACCCCTGACCACATGGCGGATCTCGTACCGCTCTTCAGCTTCCGGCACGCGATCGTCGCGATCCATGGCTGATCTGGGCGGCCGATGGTTTCGCCAGGACGTCCGGTCAACCCCAGGGGGTGTTCGGCAAGTGGGATCGCCCTGCCGGCGTATGTCCGACACGAGGTGCTGTCGCTCGAGACCCTGTCCGTCGTGCTGCTCGGCGCGATCGTCTTGCGGACGGCCCTGAAGGGAACCACAGTGCTGGTGCGGCTCCACCTGCGCTTCGAGCATCCGTCGGGGCGGTGGTCTTCTCGGGAGACACCGGCCTCTGAGGCTCTCGCGTGGGAGTCGCAACATGGCGCGGACTTCCTGGTCTGCGGAGTGCGCGGGGTTGTGACTCTCGAGCGTGTCCTGGGACACCTCTGGCCAGCGGCTTGTCCTCGACATCGTGGAACGCGCCTGACCAGGCAGGGTCTGGCCCACACACCCTACTCCCACGTGGATCCGGAGGAGGCCGTGGCGACCGTCCTATGTGGGTGTACCCACGGTCCACGCAGAGGACCTGATGACCGGAGCCCTGGCGTCCTGATTGACTCGGGGGTCTGACCTCGCGTTGTCCCGAGGCGACGACAGGGGGGCCTCCGAGCGGTGCCCAATGGCGGGTCTGACCTCGAGATCTCCTCGAAGTCCGTAGGTCTGACCCCGACCCGAGGCCCGGAAGGCGGTTTCACCGGCGTCGAAAGTGATTTGAGGTGGGGAAGGCGACCGACGCTGAGGTGCACGCGGACGCCCAGACGGTAACCGGCTGCGTCCCCAACCGTGCGCCGGTGTCCGACCGGTGTCTGTGTCTGAATCGGTGTTCAAAACCGAATCGGTGTCCGGCGTCCGTGTCCGAATCGGCACCAGTCCAGTCCGAATCGGTGCTCGTGTCCGCGTCGGTGTCCGTGTCCGCGCCGGTGTCCGTGTCCGCGTCGGTGTCCGCGTCTGCGTCCGCGTCCGCGTCGGTGTCTGCGTCTGCTGCGTCTGCGTCCGTCCGAATCGGTGCGTCAGCGTCCGCGTCCGAATCCACTGGTGTCGATCACTGATCCACTCACCGAACGTCGAGGTGTGAAGGACGTCCTCGAAGATGGGTCCAACGGCTTCACCGAAGAAGAAGCGAAGGGACCCTACCGAGCGGATGAGCGGGCTGCACGTGCAGCCCGGAACGACGCCCTCCAGTCACTTTGGTATCCAGAGAAGCCCCGTTCCGGCGCCAACAATGCCAGGCAATCTGCGGCAGGCTGGGCGTCCCAGCCGGTTGCGATGGCCCCTCGTGCTGCGTGGCCCCAGGGTGACATCAAGACGGGCGCATCGTTGAGGAACATCCACGCAGAGAGTAGGTTCACCATGACTCCCAAGAGCGAGATCCACGTCCAGCACGTCAGCCTCTCTCTCCACCGTCGGCTGTGGGTGACTGAGGGTGATCTCGCAAGCGACGCACAGTGAGGATGCGCAGAACGGTCGCAATCAGGACTCCTGCGCCCATCCTACCTGCCGGCAATATCCCGGAGCACCAAAATAGAGCGCGTCCACACCGCCCCCGGTGCAGCTCCACGATGCCAGCGGCCCATGTCCGCCACTTCCATCATTATCCGGCGAATGCCGACCGACCTGCCGGACTACGGACGAACCTGCGTCTCGCCAGCCCGGCAGCCTCCTCCCTTTCCCGCCATCGCGGCAGCATTCCAGACCGAACGGCCTTCCGGGACCAGCGACCGTGTTGCGGCGGCCACGAAGTTCCCTGAGCGCCCTGTCCAGCTCGCGCCGCTACCAGGGGTCGGGGAGAGCGCGCCCGTTCCAGCCGGGGAGCATGGGGGATTGCAGGTGACGAGGTCGAATGCACGGCTGGGAGATCCTGACGCGCTGGATCCGGTAGCGTCGGACGACGGTCGAACGCGTTAGGCTCTGCTCCCAGAACGCGCGCCAGCCAGGCTGGGCCTCGACACCCACGGTATCGACCTCAGCCGGGCGCGAGCAGAAGGCCATTTGATGCCGCAGCCGGTCCCGGTAGATCAAGCGCCTGGCGGGGATCCCGTCCGAGGGCGAATTTCGAGAGCAGTGAACGCGTCGGCGGAGTACCGGTATCCACGGATGGCTGGACGACGACGCTCCGGAGCGGGAGTCCTGGCGGTCGTGGACACGGCGCACGAGGAAGACCTCGCCCTTCACGGCCGTCGAGCGGCACCTCGAGGGGCCTGGAAGCTGGCGGCATGCAGGTACCGGCCAGACGAGTTTCACGCGGGTGAAGGGCCATCGCGTACATCGTGACAGCATGCATCGTCGTTCCGTCCCGGAGCAGGAAGGCGTAGTCCACACGCATGGTCCCATCGTCGGATCAGGGTCCGAAAAGCACTTTGTCGGCGACGGCCGGATCGCCATCCTCGCGGGCCTTCTGGAGACGATGTTCTCGCTGTCTTTCGACGAAGTCGGGCAGCACTACGAGACGTCCGCTGGCGGAGGTGCTGGCAGTTGAGTCGAACGCCGCCGGAGCGATGCTCGTCGAGCAGGTACATCACCGCGTCATGGAGGATGACCGCGTCGAAGGTCCGACCGAGATCGAGATCTCCTGTCGGATTGAGAGTCCGTGAGGCGTCGAGCATGGCGGCGCTCACGTCGACGAGCACGACATCTACGTCCTCCGGGAACCAGGAGGCGAGGTGCCCTCCACTGCTGCTGAGCTCGAGAATCGAGCTGACGGGCCCCAGCCAGCGCAGGATCTGCTCCGCTTCCTCCGCGTAGTCCGAGGAGGCGAGAGCACGGACCACCATCCGGCGAGCTCGCCATACAGGGCCCGTCCACCGTTCTCCTGACAGGATGCTGCCTCAGGGGCTATCCGCCGGAACCGGAGGTCCTTATGCTCAGGCTGGCCTGAATTCTTCACCTGCGGACTTCAGCAAGTTCTGGGCTTCTGCGTGGCAGGGCGAGGGGTGAAGATCATCAAATGACGCGGGAAGTTCGTGAGGGTAATACGCCGGGGGTCTCTGCCTCGCCGTTCTGGGCGGCGGCGACACCATCGGTACATTCGGCATCAGCAAGGTCGTCCAGGACCGACACCGGGCCGCGATTGGTGCCGAACCGTTCTGCAGACCATCCTTGACGCGCATGCAGGTGGACGACCACCCCGGGAGTCCATCGCGCGACAACGCGACCGTATTCTACTGATGCGGGAAAATATTCATTACCAGGTCGGGGAACTGAGAAGGCCGTCTACGAGGGAGGGGACTACGTCGCCGCTCTCCAGAAGCCAGTAGTCCGCGCTGAGAGACGAGTGCGGGAAGTACGAGCTGACGAGCTCTCACCAGCCGCGACTGCATCACACCGCTCCTTCGCACGAGCCTCGACGAGGCCACGGACCCCTGGGGCACTGGCGTCGGATCGGGTGGAGCTGGCGATATCGACCTCGGCGAGTTCGGGAAGATCTGCCGAACAGCGCGCGACGGAGACCGCCGACGCACCGCGTCACGGAGGCCGAGGGCGAGTATGCTCAGATCCTTGAGGGCCGAGGGTTCCCCAATGAAACGCCAGCCTGGAAAGTGGGAAGCGCGCAAGAAGGTTAACGTCCCCGGACGCGAGGCCCAGCGTGAGGCCAGCCTTCATGCGCGCGGACGCCGATGCCCAGGCGCTTCATCCGCCAGCGGAAGTGGAGGCCGAGGGCTTGCCGATGTTGAAGGAGAGTTCGCAGACGGCCCGCGGAGTCGTGGCAGCTCCTGGACGCTCCGGTGCTGAAGGCCTGAGATCTCGGCACAGCTCGCCTGGCGGCCAGCCACCAAGATCTTCCCTCCCTGCGACATCCAGAACCTTCTGGCCTCGCTGAGCGCCTCCGGAAGGGCTGACGTACCCCGCCGACTTCCACCTGGAGTGCCTTCATGAACCGGACGCGTGACCTCCACGACGTCCGCTTCGAGCCGGAGCACCACCTCGGGTGGTGGGCATCTGCACACTACCCGTCTGGGGCCGCTTCGTCGACGCCCAGCGCATTCTGGCTGGGTCACGAAAAGTACCCGGGTGCGGCCATCCAGATCACCGGCACCCTCGGCAGCTCTTCGCGACGTATCTCCTCGACATGCCCGCCACACAGGGCTGGTGGGCTTGGACCCTTCTCACGTCCACCACGCACGCTTCCGCAAGCTCGGGCGGATCGGACCACCGGTGATTGCGCCGCGGACACTGTGAGCTGCCGAGTTCCGCGACACCAGAAACATGTCTCGCCTTCCTCTACACACAGAGGGCGATGAGATCTATCGTTCGGAACAGACGGTCGCATGGGTGACGTTTGAGACTTCGCCATGCGTCGTATCGCCCCCTGATCACGCTTGCGGTTCTCGCCATCCTCGTGGGCTTTTGCGGGCTCCAGACGATCGGCCTGTCGAGATCCCTGGTGCTCCCGTGCTCTGGCGTAGCACCCAGGCGCACGGTCCTACCTGACGGCAGGGCTGCCAGCACGTGGTGTCCGGGGTGCCAGAGGCTGTGGAAGTCGAAGGTGAGAGGAAGACGGCGTGCGGGTCGTTGGCTTACCCCAAGCCGCTGTGGTGGGTTCGGGCTTCTACCAGGGCGGGTTGTCTGGAGAGCGATCTGACGGTGCTGGGGGGTCCGAGGAGGACATGCTCCGGTTGTTGGCCGCATTGTTCGGCCATCACAGCGAGCGCTGGGTCACCACCACTTGAAGCTGGGCCGATCACAGAGGATCCGGACCTGCATCCAGCTGGCGCTGTACTATCTGGAAGGACGATCCGGTCTCGGCCCCTGCACCACATCGATATCGCGACGGCGAGGTCGCAGGCCTGGAGCCAGAGAAGCGCGAGAACGCCTGGTGACGCTGGAGCGGCTGCGCGAAGGCCGGGGAGCCCGCGAATCCGTGACCGGGCGCAGGGCACGCCGCTGGACATTCGACCCCAGCCGCACGAGTTCCTGGAATCCAGCCAGCCGGCCTGGATCCCAGCCGCACGAGCGATTCCCAAGAGACGGTGACCCACGACGAGGGCCGGAGTGATACCCCGGCCCGCCCGATGGGAACTGACCCCGGGCGAGCTCCACGAAGTCGATGGGTTCGCCCAGCGCCAGGCAAGCTCGACGGGGCGACTCGACGGGGTCTGACCCGCGCAAAAAGCGGCCAGGCAAGCCTGACGAGGGGCGAGCCTGATGGGTTCGCCCCTGGGCGGTTTCACGGTGGGGCTGATCGGGGCTGACGTCTGACCCCGGCGATGGGCCCACCGCGAACGACGAACGACGCGCCCGGAACGCGAAGTCCACTGGACTGACCTCCACTCCCACAATCTCGACGCGGACTCGCCCCTCCGTCGCGGCCGCAGGGTCGATCGCGTGGACGAGCGCACCCGACGGGCTGGCCACGACAGCGAACCTCCCTGGCAGGATGTGGGTTGGCGGGACGAACGGACGAACGGCACCCCGCCGTTCGAGACGGTGACACCCGCGGCGGCATCGATATCCGCCACCCGGAGGTAGCTGTCCCCGTGCGCCCGAGCGCCTGGCTCGGCTGCACCCAAGAGCCATGTCCCGATGCCGTCATGGGATCGAGCACGGTCGTTCTGCCCGAGCCCGTGGGAACCTCGCTCGAGGATCACAGCCGAGCGCGGTGGCGAAGAATGCGCGTGTATGGGGTCCTCGTGTTTCGGGCGGTGCGCCGATGCGTCGCTCGCATAGAGGACGACGGGGTCTGACCCCCATCGACAGGAGTGGACGACGGGGTCTGACCCCGATCCACAGGGGTACCGGAATTCCGCGATAGGACCGGCAGGGAGGGAGCCATTCGCATCGTGGTCGTGGGGTGTGGGTACGTGGGGCTCGTGTCCGGAGCCTGCCTGGCCGAGCTGGGACACCGGGTCACCTGTGTCGATCGCGACAGGACCCGGATCGTCGGGCTCCGCGAAGGCCGGATGCCGCTGCACGAACCTGGTCTGGACGCGCTGGTGAGGGACCAGCTGGACGCCGGGCGTCTGGAGTTCGACACGGACCCGACTGCAGTGTCGGAAGCCGCGCTCGTCTTCATCGCGGTCGGAACGCCCGCGCGACGTGGCGATGGACACGCCGATGTCTCGTTCGTGCTCCACGCAGCGCGAGAGATCGCCGGTGTCGTGACCGACGGTACGGTCGTCGCGACGAAGTCGACGGTTCCGGTAGGGACGGGCGACGCGGTGGAGCATGTCTTCCATTCCCTGGCACCGGCTGTGCAGGTGGCTGTGGTCTCCAATCCGGAGTTTCTTCGCCAGGGACACGCGATCGAGGATTTCCGGACGCCCGCGCGTATCGTGGTAGGCGTCGAGGAGGCCTGGGCCGACCAACGGATGCGGGAGGGTGGCCCATCAGCGACGATCGGAGGCCGTGAGACACGCTCCGCGTGAGTTTCCCAGCGGAGGTGTTTCACCATGGCTGGACGGAAGATCCGGGACGAGCGTGACGCGCGAGCCTGCCTCGATGCGGTGGCGGTGAGTGGGATGGAGCGCGCCGAGTGGGCGCGGAGGAACGGAGTCGACGCACGCTCCCTGAATGCGTGGCGCCTGAATCTCA
>JACKEQ010000017.1 GCA_020632885.1 Alphaproteobacteria bacterium
CCTTCGAGGCCGCCGGTGAGCCGGGATCCGCGTTCGGTCCCCTGGCCGCTGCGCGGGAGGCGTTCCTCGACGAGCGGTACCTCGAGGTGCAGGACCTCCTCGAGAAGCGCTTCTGGCCGGCCCTCGAGACGGCGCGCGAGGTGGGCACCGCGTCCACGGCGCGCCTCGCGAAGCTCCGCACCACCTTCGAGGGCGACCTGGAGCGCTCGCGCACCGAGATCGCCCGCTACCTGTCGGCCGTGCGGGGCGACGGCGAGGTCCCCTCGGCCATCCTGACGTCCCACGGGAAGGCGTTCGAGGCGCGCGTCGACAAGCTCGTCCCCTCCCGCGCCGAGCACGTGCTCCGCGCGCTCCGGCAGGCCTGCGACGCCTCGGGCGACGCGCTGCGTCCCGCGCTGGGTGCCGTGACGGATGCGGCCGCGAAGTGCCGCACCGAGCTGTCCGTCATCCGGGGCTCGAGCCCCGAGCTCGAGAAGAGCGCCTTCGGGTCCTTCGCGGTGCACGCGCACCTCGACGCGAGCCTGGAGTCCATCATCGGCGCGGCCACCTCGATGGCCGGTAGGGAGGCCTAGTGGCGTCCGGGATCGACGACCTCCTCCAGCAGTGGAGCGGGAACCCCAAGGTGCTCGAGATCCTCCAGCTGGTCGCCAGAGCCGAGAAGCTCGGTGCGGCCGTGGAGGGCTTCGCCGTGCAGGCGGAGAAGGCCCAGAAGCTCATGGGCTGCCTGGTGGGCGTGGAGGCGATGGTGGACGACCATCGCGCGTTCCTCGCGCGCTACCACCAGCTCGTCCAGGAGGCCGGCTACGACCCCGAGGCGGCCATCGGCGGCATGGAGACGCTGGTCCAGGACCTCGGCGCGAAGGTCGCCAGCGAGGGCTACTGGGACGGGACCCACGAGAAGGACCAGGTCCTGAAGAACCTGATGGAGAAGGAGCGCTGGAAGGTGCTCGAGCCCATCTGGAACGTCGCTGTGGAGCGGTACCGCGAGCTGCCGTGGATGGCGGACGCCCCCAAGGTGAAGAGCGCGTTCACCGCCCTCGACGAGGCGTGGAAGGCCTGTCGGAAGCACGCTGTCGAGCACGAGTACGCGAAGGCCAACCAGCACTTCGCGAAGGTGTTCCTGAAGGCGAAGGCGAAGTTCGTCCGCCTCCGGGACGCCCACGACGACAAGGCGCGCAAGGCGGGTGCGAAGGTCGCGAAGAAGAAGGGCATCCCGGACCCGTTCGTGCTCGCCGACACCCTCCTGAAGGCGCTCGACGACGCGGAGCACCTCTCGCTGCCGGAGGTCGGGGTGTTCCGCGAGCGCCTGAAGGCCGAGCTGGACAGCGCCCGCTCGATGAAGGCCTCCGCCATCGCCGAGGCGAGCGCGAAGCTCGTCACCCTCCAGATCGACATCGAGAACGCCGAGAAGATCGCGCGCAACACGTGGAAGGGCCTGGACGGCCGGTACGCGCAGGTCCGCGAGCGCTGCGAGGCCTGGTACGCGGTCACCGACCTGGGCGTGAGCAGCCAGCTCTCGACGCTCCAGTCCGCATGGTCGACCGCCCGGGGCAACCGGGAGGCGAGCCGCGCGAGCGACGCCGTGCATGCTCTCGAGCAGGCCCTGGACGGCGAGCCCTTCGCGAGCACGCTCGCCGCATGGGCGGACTGGACGACCACCTGGAAGGCGCGGGCCGAGCAGGCGGTCGGCTGGTACGCACGCGTGGCGGCCTACCAGGACATCCCGGACGCCGCGGTGCCCCGCCTGCAGAACGTGGCGTTCGAGGGGAAGGGGTTCAAGGACGTCCGGCGTGACCTCCTCCGGGCCTCCTCCCTCGATGGCATGACCTACGCGGAGGCCATCGACGCCGTGAAGACCGCGTCGCGCGCCCGCGAGACCTTCAGGGAGGCCAAGGAGGCGTGGGTGGCCCTCGACACCGTGCGCACCGACGCGTCCCGGGCGTTCGAGGAGCGCCGGAAGGAGGTCGCGAAGGCCGTGGAGGAGGCCGGGAAGGCCGTCCGGGCGAAGGCCGGCGACCGCGCAGACGCGCTCCTGGCGCTCTGGCCCGTGCCCCAGCGCCTGAAGGAGGTCCAGTACGGGTTCTCGGACGACCTCTGGGGAGCGACGGCGGTGGGCGACGTCGAGAAGGCCCGCGACACGGGGCTCCAGGGCCTTGCGGACCTGGAGAAGGCCCTGCGGGACGGCCCGTCGCCCGACGCCACCGTGGAGGGCCTGGAGGATCTGGCCGCCTGGAAGGCCCAGGTCGCGCGGGCCGTCCAGCTCCTGCTGCGCGCCGGGCGTCCGCACATCGACCTGAAGGCCGCGATCGAGCGGGCCTACGGCCGGGCGCTGGCCGGGGAGGGCGACGACTTCGATCTGGCTGCCCACATCCGCGAGATGGAGGGTGTGCTCGCGAAGAGCCAGGCGGTGAACGCGGGCCTGTTGCGGATCTCCACCCAGGACGCGGCCTGGGCCCTGCACGACTCCGTGGCCGAGTACACGGCGGCCCTCGACGGTCTGGAGCGGAGGGCGGAGGAGGTCCGCAAGGAGGTCGAGCGGCTCACCGTCGAGCCCGACTACCAGGTGAGCCGGGAGGACCAGGACCGCGCGGCCGAGCTGCGCGGCGAGCTCGAGACCGCCATCGGCAAGGCGCTGCAGGCCTTCGCGGGTCTCGCGAAGCTCGCCGAGAAGAAGCTCGCGATGCTCCCGGGCTCGCGGGCGCGGCGCCAGGCCCTGAAGGAGTGGATCGGGTCGCGGTCGGACGAGCTGGCCCTCCTGCAGGCCCAGATCACGGCCACCGACGACGTGAAGCGCCTGGAGGCGTGGGTCGATCGCGTGGCGAGCCTCCAGGACGAGGCGAACGGCGGAGAGGCCCGCATCACGTCGTTGTCCAGGCCCCCGACCACCACGCTGGGCGAGCGCATCGGCCGGCGGGAGCAGGCCCTGCGGGCCGACAACGTGATCGGCCGCTGGCGGGCCGGCGGGCGGGACACGATCCTCGGCGAGCTCGCGAACATCCGGAAGCGCATCGGCGAGAAGCCCGAGTACGTGCTCGTCGCCCAGTACGAGGAGCAGAAGAAGGCCCACGTCGAGCTGGACCGGGAAGCGCGGGCGGACGCCGCCGCCAAGGTGGACCTCGACGAGGAGCGCGCGGCCTGGAAGCTGACGGTCGCCGCCCCGGCCTACGTGAAGCTCGCCGAGACGTACCCGAACGTCGCGGCCGGCCATCAGAAGCGGCTCGGCGACGTGAAGAAGAAGGCGAAGAAGGCCCCCCAGGAGGCCCTGAAGGCCCTGAAGGCGCTCCACACCGAGGTGCGTGACCTCCTGGACGGCGACAAGAGCGGCAAGCTCGGCCAGCTCGAGACCGAGGCGCGCGCGTCGGCCGAGCTCGACGAGCGCCTGGCGGCCCGGTTCCGCGGCATGCTCGAGACCAACGAGGAGCGATACGCCGGGTACCGGCGGACGTTCAAGGGCCACGACGCCCTCTCCGCCGTGAAGGGGCTCCTGAAGCAGGCCAAGCAGGCCGGGAAGGCCAAGAGCTGGGAGGCCGGCATCGGGATCCTCGGTCAGGTCCACGAGCGGCTCGAGTACGTGCTGAAGTATCCCGAGGGCCCCGCGAAGGTCGCCCTCGACGAGCTGCCCGGCGTGCTCACCCGCTGGCAGGGTGCGGCCGAGCGCTACGCCGAGGGCGTCCGGGGTCTCCTGGACGCGGCCGCCGAGGCGTCCCCCGCGATGAAGAGCGCGCTGGGCGACGAGGTGGACGCCCTGGTGGCGGGCATCCCCGCCTACGCGTTCGACACCAGCGTGCGTCGGGTGGTGGCCGCCACCGACCGCAAGGAGCGGCTCGCCGAGCGCGAGAAGGCCCTCGCGATCGTGCGCGACGTGCAGACCTTCCTCTTCGACGACGTCCGGATCCGCATGCTCCGCCGCCCGCCCTTCCAGGGTGTGTCCGTCCCGCTCGAGCCCCTCGCCCGCACCCTGGGTGACCTCGAGCGCCTCCTGTTGATGGCCGTCCCCCTCGCCTGAGAGCCCCACGATGCCCGATGGAACCCCCGAGACCTGGACCGGCACGGTCGACCAGTACGCCTGGTTGCTCCAGCTCACCGCAGGTCGTCCCAAGAACGAGCTCACCGCCCTCCAGGAGGCCGAGCCCGACTCCGTCCTCCTCGAGCACATCGACAAGGCCGCCCGGGAGCGCGAGCGACAGGCCCGTCGCGTCGAGGCCCTCACCCGCCTCCGGGCCATGGTGAAGGCGCTCACGGACCGTCATGCCGTCCTCGAGGACGCCCAGCTGAAGACGCTGAAGAAGGAGACCAAGAACCTCGTGGCCCCGGACGGGAAGCTCCACGAGGCGTTCAACGTCTGGCAGGACACCGCCACCGAGGTGCCGTCCTGGTTCGACGCCCTCGTCCGCGAGGCCCTCACCATGCGTCGGTACGCCGACCAGATGCTCGATCTCGAGCTGGTCTGGACGGAGGCGCGCGGTGACCGGGAGGTCGAGCACCGCGAGCCCCTGTTCACCGACGAGGAGGTGGAGGCCGAGCTCTACACGCCGGTGGTGCGCCAGCTGCTGTACCCCGAGGACCACGTCCCCGACGCGTTCAGCGCGGTGCAGCGCATGATCGACGAGACCAACAAGCGCTACGCCGAGAAGCTGAAGGACGCCGACAAGGACACCGGCTCCCTCGACACAGCGCTGACGCTCACGAAGGCCGGCATCTCCGGGGCCGCCGCGCTGACGGGCGGGATCCTGGGCGGTGTGGCCGGCTTCGACCCCAAGAGCGCCGAGGCCATGAAGACCGCCACGGACATCGTGAAGATCTCCGAGGTCATCATCAACGGCTCCATCTCCATCGGGGGAGCCCTGGCCAAGGAGGACGCGCTCTCGGCGTCCCACAGCGCCATCGATCTCCTCGCGGGTGCCGTGGCCGGCATCATGGCGGCCGCGAATCCCGGCCTGAAGACCGCCGCGAAGTACGTCGAGAAGGGCATCCGCTCGGCCCATCTCGTGCCGGACCTCGTGAGCCACCTGTCCACGCCGGGTCTCTCGGTGAAGGACCGCATGCTGCGCATCGCGGAGTCCGTCGAGTCCACGCTGATCGACAGCCTCGGGTTCTTCATGGTGGAGGGGAAGACGCCGGAGGAGAAGGCGAACGTCGCGGTGTTCCAGCGGGCCGCGAAGGCGGTCGTCAGGGCGCAGACGCGCGCGTTCACCACGGGGGGCACGGCCGACAAGATCGTGCGGGGCGACACGAAGGGCATCGTGGCCGACTTCGCGGAGCTCGGGAAGGACCTCGGGCAGGCGCTGGTGGTGCGGCTGGCCGAGGAGAAGAAGAACGCCGAGCGTGCGGACGCCGTGCAGCGCATGGAGCAGTTCGACGCGCGCTTCCAGAACGCCACCCCCGAGGAGCGGGCGGAGATGGTGGAGGAGCTGAAGGTCGGCCCTGCGGACAGCAACTACGCCGCCTACAGCGCGTACCTCACGCGTCTCCAGGAGAAGGGGGTCGTGGGTTCGGACGGCTCGTACGACGACGGTCGCTTCGATCCCCAGGACTTCGGGAAGAACGCGTGCGACGACCTCGGGGACGCGTTCGACTCGAGCTTCGAATCCGCCGTCACGCAGTCCGACGGCGACCTCGAGAAGCTCACGGGTGCCCTGGGTCTCACGCTGGCCCTGCCCACGCGCGACCCCGACGCGATCGACGAGCTCGTGAAGTCCCGCGAGCAGGCGCAGAAGGAGGAGACCGACCTCGTGCTGGCCTCCACGGACACCTTCGAGAACGAGCTGATGGGCTTCGAGGACCTCTCGATGGACCGGGTCGCGCGGCTCACGGCGGACCTCAAGCGCAACCGCATGGTCCTCGGGCTCATGAGCCAGGCCGGTCAGGCGGGCTTCGCTGTGGCCGCGACGTTCTTCGCGCCCATGGCGGCGGCCGGCACGCTCGTCCAGGTCATCGAGCTCTCCAAGAAGGCCGTCGAGCACATGACCGAGCTGAAGAGCTGGGAGGCCAACGCGGACTTCTCGCAGTCCGCCGTGAGCCCGTACCACACGGCAGCCCTCAACTTCATCAAGGAGGAATCTGCACTCTGGAGCCACAACACGGCCCAGGCCATCATCAAGGGCATCCAGTTCGCCGCGCAGGTGGCGGAGGCCGCCGGCACCGGCACGCCGGTGCAGGGCATCGCGAAGCTCGTGAGCGCCGGCACGGGGGCCGCTTCCACCGCCGAGGAGATCGTGTTCGCCGCCAAGCAGCGCCACGCGGTCGTCCAGGGCTGGAAGATCACGCGGGCGGCGCTCGACAACCCCCGTGACCGCATCACGAACCTGAAGGCGCGGGCCATGAACCCCACGCTCACGAAGTTCACCATCGCCTGGGGTGCCCTGCACGCGAAGGACCCCGTGGCCCTGGAGATGTTCAACACCATCGGCCTCACGCGGGACGTGCTCGCGGTGGACGAGGAGCGGGCCGACGACGCCTACGAGGTGCTCGTGGGCTACCTCGAGACCCGCTACGACGAGCACAACGCGATCCTCATCCGCCGCGCGGAGCCCGTCCGCTGGTCCGACCAGATGCCGCCCGCCCGCATCGACCCCAGGACCTGGATCGGCGCCATGGGGCTCGCGGCGCAGCACACGAGCCTGGATCCCCGTGCGGGGCGGCCCGTGGAGGTCGAGCTCGGCAAGCTCCGGTCTGCGCTGGCGTACGTCGCCAAGCAGGAGGCACCGCTCCGCTCGCTGGAGGCCGACTGGAAGGCGGGCAAGCCGATGGTCCCCAAGGAGACCAAGAAGCTCCGCTCCGCCCTCGCCCAGGGCAAGGACGCCGCCGACCGCCTGCTGGCGCAGCTCGAGCGGATGCCACGACCCGAGCGTGACCTCGCGACCGTCTACCTCGAGTACTCCACGCTCGTGGAGCTGGAGGTCGACCGCCTGAAGGCCATGGAGAAGCGCGTGGCGGCCCTCGCGGACCCGCCGCCGCGGGACGACGACCTCGACCCCCAGCAGATGCAGGACCTGGCGAAGAAGGCCCTGGCCTCGGCCCAGCTCACCCAGCAGGCGCTGGCGCAGGCATGAGGCGTGCTGGTGTGCTCGTCGGCCTCGGCGGTCTGTTCCTCGTCGCCCTCGCTGTGTGGCTCTGGCCCCGGGACACTCCGGCTCTGCACGAGCGCGTCCGACCCGAACCGTCCCAGGCGCGCGAGCGGGGAGCCTTTCCGCGCACGACGCTCTACCGTCGCATCGCCGGGCGGGCGGCCCCGCCCGCGGCAGGTCCGGGTGTCGTCGCGCGCGAGAGGCCGGGCGAGGACCTCGTGGGTGCCGCCAACCGCGAGAGGGGGCAGCTCCGCCTCGATCTCCTCCGGAGGGCCGTGGAGGCCGATCCCGAGAGCGTCCCGGCCCTCGAGTACCTGAGCGACGCTCTGGTCCACCGCGACCGCACCGCCGCACGCGAGGCGGCCGAGCGGTGCCTGGAGCTCGATCCCGGCGAGCCCATGTGCCATCGCTCGATGATCGCGACCTACACGCAGCCCGACGGCCTCTGGACCAACCTGAGCACCGCCGAGGTCCTGAACGCCCGCGGCGACCCCGCCGCCGGGCCGCTGTACGCCCGGGCGTGCGAGCAGGGCAACCCGTACGCGTGCAGCATGGCCCCGACCCCCTGATCAGCGCGCCGTCAGCCCTCCTGGGGCCGACAGGACGGCGTCGGCGGCGATCTCGGGCACGTACACGGTGATCGACGGCGGGTCGACGGAATCGGTGACCACGTCACCCACCGCGAGCGTCGTCCCCGCACGATCACGGACGGTGACCGCGGACCCGAGCGCGAATCGTCCGGGCGGGACCCCGTCGAGCTGCAGGGTGCGCTGGCCGGGCGGCGGCGGGACGTCGTAGACCTCGTGCACGGCCACGATGGACGTGGACGGGGCAGGACAGCCGAGGAGGACGAGCAGGGTGTACAGCATGCCGACCCCCAGGATACCGTCTGGAGTCTGGAGGCTGCATGATCGTGCGGTATGTGTTGAAGCCCCGCCACGGGTCCGAGCACGTGGTCACCACAGAACAGGTCGGTTCCTGGCGGCCGGTGCCGGGCGACACGATCAGCATTGCCCCGGGGGAGCCGGGGGCTGGATGCTACTGGGTGCAGCGGCTCGAGTGGCAGCTCGTGGGGGGTGTGATGACGGAGGTCAAGGTGATCGCCGCGGCCTCGAACACGTCCTCGAAGTGATCATCGGCGCCGCAGGAGCCCCCAGCCCGGCCGTGTGGGCGTAGAGCACCCGCAGCTCCCGGGGTCCTCCGGCAGATCCGTCGGTGGAGGCGTGGGCGTCGGGGTCACGGTGGGCGTGGGGGCCGCCTGGGATGGGCCGGGAGGCGACCCGACCAGCGCGTCCACCCGGACGAGGTCCGGCGCGCCGATCTCCCCGTCGTGGTCCAGGTCCACGGCGCGGCAGCGCCAGGCGTCCCGCAGATCGGTGTCCGGCGCACCTGACGCGTCGTCCGGGAAGTACGGGTGCACCCCGGGGCGTGCGCCCAGGCATCCCTCGGCGAACGCGACGTCGTCCGCGTCCACCATGCCGCTGTTGTCGAAGTCCGCGTCGCACGCATCCCCGTAGCCGTCGTGGTCCGCGTCCTCCTGCCAGGGGTCGGGGACTTCCGCACACCGGTCGGCGGGGTCTGGCACACCGTCGCCGTCCGTGTCCGGTGCCCGGTCGAGATCCGTGAGCCCCACGCCCCACGAGGTGGTCGCGATGGGCCCGTCCACACCGAACGTCATCGCCACCGTGCGGCCGTCCAGCGCGTCCCCGACGCGCACCTGGACCCCCGACCACGTGCCGAGCACACGGGTCTCGGTGCCGTCGTGCGGGCGCAGCTCCAGCGACATCGGCGTCTCGCCACCGGCCGGGAAGCCCTGGCCGGTCAGCGTGCGGACCATCTGCGCGCCGCTCTGGCCGAGCGTCGGCGCGAAGAACACGGTGCGGTCGAGGATCTGGAGGTCGTCGAAGACCAGCTCCTCGTACGGGTCGATCTGGGAGACCAGCGCGAGATCGAAGTCCAGCCCACAGCCCGGCCCGCAGAGGTCGATCTCCTCGATCAGCGGGCAGGGCACGCCCACGACCTCGCAGGCGGAGCCCGAGTCGCCGGCCCCGACGGCCGGATTGTGGGGGCAGGGGTCGTCCACGTCGTCCGTGCCGTCGTCGTCGTCGTCCGGGTCCGCGCAGTCGAGCACACCGTCGTGGTCGAAGTCGATGCCCTCGAACACCCTGTGCTCGCCGGAGGTCGAGCTGCACCCGGGCCGCAGCTCCGTTCCCACGCGCGTCATGGACGAGAGCGGGTTCAGATCGATGGTGTCCGGACACCCGTCGTTGTCGTCGTCGGGGTCACAGGCGTCCCCCATGCCGTCCCCGTCGGTGTCGAGCTGATCGGGATTGGCCACGGCCTGGCAGTTGTCGCACGTGCCCGGGAGGTCGTCGGCGTCGGGGTCCAGGTTCGGGTCGATGTCGCTCTGCCAGGGGCAGGGGTCGTCGAGATCGCAGAGCCCGTCGTGGTCCTTGTCGCCTCCGCGGGCGGCGCAGAGGTCCTCGAGCCCCTGACGGGGGCCGAAGTCCGCGATGCAGCTCGCGACCTTCTCGATCTGGTCGTCGCTGAAGCCCTCCCGGCGCACGCCGTTCACGACGTACGGACCCTGGCAGTCGGGGTAGTACGCCATGATCAGGGAGCCGTCGGGATTGTACGTGCCGAGGGTCCCGGTGATCCCGTCCACCACGGTGTTGCACTGGATGTTGCAGCGCGTCGCCCGGGGCGAGCCGGGGTCGTTGGCGTTGAGCAGCCCCGGGTGGCACCACTGGTGGCGGTCGACGTCGTTGCCGGCCGCGTCCACGTCCGCCCCCGGCTCGTCCGGGTCGGTCTCCTTGACGCCCATGTCCTCGGGGGTGTCGGCGAGCCCGTCGCCGTTCCAGTTCGGGCTCGACTGGTCCGCCCGGTCCTCGAAGGTGAACGGGTGGGGCAGGCAGAAGTGGTGGCCGAGCTCGTGGGCGAGGACCTGGCCGTCGCCGAACGGGCTGCAGAAGAACCCGTGGAACACGGACGCGTAGTCGGGGTAGCGGTAGGGCGCGACGACGGACCAGCAACGGTCGGCGCGCGGCAGCACGAACAGCGTGATCCTGTCGGGGGTCTGCGCGGCGAGGTCGTGGAGGTCCTTCACCTTGCCGCCGTCCACCGTGCCGGGCCGGTCGATGTCGCCGCTCGAGGTCTCGATCCGCGAGTAGTACTGGTCGCGGGTGACCACGACGTCCTCGATGCGGAACGACACCCGGTGGGGTCGCCAGGCCTCGTTGAGCGCGGCCATCTGCTCACGGTAGAACCGGGCCATCTCCGCCTCGTCGGCGAACCCGCAGGGCGGGCCCAGAGGTTCGCAGAACGCGCGCACGACGATGCCGTAGGTGGCGTCGGTGGTGGCGCTGGCGGGGGGGACGAGCAGCGAGAGTGCGAGCAGCATGGGGCCTCCGCCACCCCGGAGTGCAAGGGCCGCGCCGACCCGGATAGCTCCACGGAATGCTCGCCCTGCTCGGCCTCGCGCTCGCCTCGGAGCGCCTCGTCCTCGATCGTGACGTGTGGATTCGCACAGAGCCCTCCGTGCAGGCCGCGCGGGTCGGCATGCTGGCGGCGGGCACGCCTTTCGACGTCGAGGAGCGCGCCGAGCACCCGGGCTGCACGAGCTGGGGCCGGGTCCTCCCGCGCGGATGGGTCTGCCTGGCCGACGCGGTGCCGACCGACGCGGAGATCCCGACGCTCCCGGCGCTGGTGGAGCACGCCGCACCGCGCCCGGAAGACCTCGAGAGCTACCTGGAGACCGGGTCCTTCGAGGCGACGCCCGAGGCGCTGCTGCCCTTCGTGTACGGCCGCGTCTGGAAGCGCTGGAAGGGGCGGGTGTGGGCGAGCGCGGACGCCTGGGTGGCGGGCGAGCCGCCGGTGGGCCAGCTCCCCTCGAGCCGGCGGGCCCGGTTCGTCGGGGCGACGACCACCCCGAAGGGCGTCGTGCTCCTGCGCGGCGACGGGACGGTGGTCCCCGAGGAGGAGGTCTACCTGTTCCCGATCACCCGCCTGCAGGGGCGGGACCTGGCGGCGCACCCGCTGGAGGACGGGCGGACGCCGGCCTGGGTCGTGGGCTACGCAGGGCTGGAGGCCACCGGACCCGGCGGGGAGGCCGTGGCGATGCCGTACCACGCGGCGTTCGAGGTGGAGGGCGAGCCCGTGGGCGGCCGCTGGCGGGCCTTCGTGGACGGCACGGAGCTCGAGGTGCCCGCCGACGGGACCGTCCGGGTCTGGCGACCGGCCGCGCGGCCCGAGTCCATCGGGGAGGACGACCTCTGGCTGGACGTCGACACCACCCAGCAGACCCTGGCCCTGCTGCGGGGCGACGCGCTCCTCTACGTGACCCTCGTGTCCACGGGCCTCTGGCGCACCCCGACACCGAGGGGGCTCTTCCGGCTCCAGGACGAGCGGGCGTGGGCGGACATGCGGAGCCGGCCGGGTGCCCGCGACCCGTACCACGTCGAGGCCGTGCCCTGGGTGCTCCACTTCCGCGGTGGGTACGCGCTGCACGGGGCGTACTGGCACTGGGGCTTCGGGAACCGCGCCAGCCACGGGTGCATCAACCTGGCGCCGCGCGACGCGCAGTGGCTGTTCGAGCGCGTGGAGCCGCGCCTGCCGCCGGGATGGCACAGCGTCTACGCCGACGACGCGCACCCGGGCACGTGGTTGCGGGTGCGGTGAGCACGGCTGGATAGACGGGTGCATGCCACGCTGCCTGCTCGTCGTCCCCACCGGATCCGGAGTCGGGCTCACCTCGGTGAGCCTCGGGATCGTCCGTGCCCTCGATCGCCAGGGCGTCACCACGGGCTTCGTCCGCCCCGTGAGCGTCCGTCGCGGCCCCGACCCCTCTGGAGCCCTGCTGGAGGCCGTCGCCCACGTCACGCCCCCGCCGTCCATCGCCCGGGACGAGGCGGAGGCCCTGCTCGCGGACAACGCGGACGACCAGCTGCTCGAGCGCGTCGTGTCCATGGTGGAGGAGGCCGGACGGGACGCCTCCGTCGTGGTCGTGGAGGGCTGTGTGCCCGTGCCGGGCGTGGCGTACGCGACCCGGCTCAACGTCGCGATGGCCGCGGCCCTCGACGCCGAGCTGGTGGTCGTGGGCATGGGGAACGGCGCGCCCCACGACGTGGCGAGGGCCTTCGACGTGGCCTGCAGCCCGTACGCCGGCCGCACCATCGCGTGCGTCGTGAACCGCGTGCCGGTCGAGGGGATGGAGCAGCCGGGACCCCGCGCGGTCGTGGGTGGAGGCCGGCGGCTCGTGCCGGACGCGGTCCGCGCGACGTGGGAGCAGGCCTTCGTGGACGCCGGGCTCGCGCTGGTGGCCGTCGTGCCGCGCCTGGACGTGCTCGGGCGACCGTCCGTCGCGCACATCGCCCGCGCGCTCGACATGCGCTTCGTGAACCCCGGCGCCACCGACCGGCGTGTGGCGAGCGTCGCGGTGTGCGCCGCCAGCCTCGGGCATGCCGTGGGGTTCTTCGTCCCCGGGCTGCTCGCGGTCGTGCCCGCCGACCGCGACGACATCCTCGCCGGGCTCGCCCTGGCCACCCTCGGCGGGCTGGAGCTCGCGGGCATCGTCATCTCCCTCGACATCCCCGTGCGTCCCGGGGTGCTCGCCCTCTGCGCACCGGCCTTCGAGACCGGGCTCCCCGTGCTGCTCTCCGGCCGCGACAGCTACACCACGGCCACCGCCATCCACGGGCTCGCGGCGGAGCTCGGTCCCGAGGACGGCCCGCTCGCCGAGCTCGCCATGGGGGTCGTCGCCGACCACCTCCGCTACGCGTGGGTCCGCGCCCAGGCGGAGGACGTGCGCGAGCGCCGCATGACCACCGCGGCCTTCCGCTACACGCTGCTCCGCCGGGCCCGCGAGGCGGACCGTCGCATCGTGCTCCCCGAGGGCGACGAGCCCCGGACGCTGCGGGCGGCCGCCATCTGCGCGGAGCGGGGCATCGCGCGATGCGTGCTGCTCGGCGACCCCGAGGTCGTGCGCAAGGCCGCCCGGACAGCGGGCATCGAGCTGCCCGGTGGGGTCGAGATCGTCGCGCCGGAGGCCGTGTACGCCCAGTACATCGAGGGCATGCTCGCCCGCCGGGCCCACAGGGGCCTCGCGCGCACCCAGGCCGCCGACCAGCTCCGCGACCGTGTGGTCCTCGGGACGATGATGGTGGCCGAGGGTCACGCGGACGGGCTGGTGAGCGGGGCCGTCCACAGCACGGCCCACACGATCCGTCCGGCCCTCCAGCTCATCCGGACGGCCCCCGGAGCCTCCCTCGTGAGCTCCGTGTTCTTCATGTGCCTGCCCGAGCAGGTGCTCGTGTACGGGGACTGCGCGGTGAACCCGGACCCCACGGCCTCCGAGCTCGCCGAGATCGCCATCCAGTGCGCCGAGAGCGCCGTGGCGTTCGGCATCCACCCCCGCGTCGCGATGATCTCGTACAGCACGCACGGATCGGGGGAGGGTGCAGACGTCCAGAAGGTCGAGGAGGCCACGCGCCTGGCGCGCGAGCGGCGTCCCGAGCTCCTGATCGACGGTCCGCTGCAGTACGACGCGGCGGCCATCGCGAGCGTGGGGGCGAGCAAGGCTCCGGACTCACCGGTGGCGGGGCGGGCCACGGTGTTCGTGTTCCCCGACCTCAACACCGGGAACACGACGTACAAGGCCGTGCAGCGGTCGGCTCAGGTGGTGAGCATGGGCCCGATGCTCCAGGGGCTCGCGCGCCCCGTGAACGACCTGTCGCGCGGGGCCTCGGTGGAGGACATCGTGTTCACCATCGCCCTCACGGCTGTGCAGGCGGCTCCTCGCTGACCTCTTGATCACGGCGGGCACGGCGGGCCTCCCTGGACTCCACCCGGTCGAGCAGCGGGAGCTCGCTCCAGGCCAGCAGCCCCGCGCCTCCGACCAGCTGACCGAAGCCCACCGCGAAGGTCACGTTGGAGGTGCGGGCGCGGGACCGCACATGGTCCGGGTGCAGGGTGGGGTCTTCGAAGCTCGCGGCTGCCAGCGTGTTCACCATGAACGTGCCCACCGCCGTCCCCAGCAGCACGACCGCCACGCCCCGGGCCGTGCGGCGCTGCCGGAAGCGCTCGTGGCGGCGTCCCGCGGCCTCGTAGAGCGCCATGGCGGGCGTCACCGCCTCGACGGCCACCTCGCCCTCGGGGAGATCGAGCACCTCCCGCAGGGGAGGGAGAGGCACGGTGGCCGGGACGAAGCGCGACCACACGACCTCGCCGTTCACGGTGGCCTGCAGGATGGAGGGGAGGGTCGCCGGTCGGGACGACGTGCGCAGCCCGTCGACCCAGAGCGTCACGCCCGCCGGGGTCTCGATGGGCAGCCAGGGCGCGGAGGCCGCGGTGCCGGCACGGTCCCAGAGCGCCCGGATGGAGCTGCCCTCGGGGGCGATGGTCTCGCTGGGGACGTACGCGGGGTCGAGGATCTGGGCTTCCTGGAAGGCGCGCACGGCACCGCTGCGGTTGCCGGTGGAGAAGAGGCGCACGCCCTCCAGGCGGTGGACGACGGCCGCGGATGCGGGGCTCATCACGCGGTCCGCACAGGGCAGCTCGACGGCGAGGGCCTCCAGCGCGAGGCGGAAGCCCTGGGGATCGAGGACCTCGTAGGCCGTGTGGGCCTCCTGGGCGTGCTCCACGATGCGGTCGGTGGGGATGGGACCCTGGCAGCCCGGGGGCGGGAAGGCGATCCAGGCGGGGGTGGGGTCGCGCGGGGAGAGCCATGTGGCCTCGACGGGCTCCCCGTCGGCCGCGAACACCTGCAGGAGCAATGGCTCTCCGGGGAACCGGCGTGCGCCCTCCGTGCCGTCCGTGTAGACCCGGGCGGCGAGGGAGGTGACGAGGTCCTCCGGAGGCCCGGACACCGGCGCGCTCTCGAGGAGCCCGGCGAACGCGGGGCTCTCGGTGGCCCATCCCGCGCTGGCCTCGGGGGCCAGGCGGCGTGCGGCAGCGGCGGACGCCCGCGCCACGTCGGCGTCCTCTGCGGCCAGCGAGGCCAGGGCCCGGTTGCGGTGGAAGGCCGCGGCGGCCGTGGCGTCGAGGGGAGCCGACAGGCACCGGATGCGGGCCTGGAGGGCCAGGACGTCGGTGCGGATGGCGCTCCCGGACGTGGCCCCGCGCTCCCAGAGGGCCTCCAGCTCCGCGGTGAAGTCCGCTGGAGCCACGGACTCGGGGCAGGGGGTCGCCAGCGCGAGGGAGATCCAGAGCACGCGTCACCCTACCGCTTCGGTCGTGGGGTTACCATGCGCCATGATCGCACTGCTCGCCTGCATCGCGCTCGGCGGTCCGCCCGTCGGGGGAACGGCGGAGGGGCCCGTCCTCGCCGAGCCCATCCTGACCTACGCGCGCCTCGACACCCAGGAGCTGGCCTTCAGTCGCGTCTACGGTCTGCAGAGCCTGGGGACCCCGCTCGTGCTCGGCATGGGGGTGTTCGCGCACTTCCACCAGGCCGCCCGGGTCGGTGTCGACCAGCGCTTCCAGCGCGCGGGCCGGGCGGGCGCCATCACCGCGTCGGGCGCCCAGATCGCCATGGCTACGGCACCGATCCTGCTCCGGGGGTCTGCCGAGCGGTCGCGACGGGCCCTGGTGGCCCAGGGGCTTCGCCCCCGGCGGGCTCCACGCGTCACGTTCGGGTCGACCTTCGCGGCCACGCTGCTCCTCGCGACCTCCTGGGTGGGATTCGGCGGGAGCTACGATCGTGAGGGGAAGCCCACGGGGCCTCAGGAAGCGTGGCTCGTGCCGGGCGCGTTCGGTCTCTCGCTCTACGCGATCGCAGTGGGTACCGGACTCGCTCAGCTCCGCTACAACGAGGCTGCCAGGGAACGCGCCCTGTGGTGGGGCCGAAGATGAGGCGGCTCCTGCTCATCGGCCTGCTCGGCTGCACCGAGGTGACACCGAACGAGATCGACGTCCGTCTGGACGGTGACCACGACGGGGTGAGCGCCTTCTCGGACTGCGACGACACGCGTCCCGACCTGCAGACGCTCCTGGACGTCGTCCAGGTCCGCGAGGTCGCGTCGAGCGCCGCGGGATGTGGCACCCTGCGCGCCACGCTCCCGTCGGAGGCCTCGGCGGTGATGCCGGTGGGCGGGTGTGTCGATCCTCTCGACGACCGGCATCTCCTCGCCCTCGGGCCGGCACTGGCGGTGCATGCGCTCGACCTCCGGGCAGTGAGCGGGGCGTCCATCGTCGTCTCGGGGGCCGCTCTGTTCCGGTACACGGCGGACCGGGAGTCTGTGCTCACGGCGTACCGAGGGCCGCGATGCGCTCTGGATGCATGTGAGGTGAGCACGGCCGTCCGGGGGGCCTTCATCCCGGATGCGCCCCCTACGGAGGAGGGTCGGGTGTACCTCCCCGGTGGAGGTCCCGAGCCGTGGTACCTCCTCGTGAGCGGACCGATGGGTGTGGACTACGACCTCATCGTGACCTGCGAGTAGGTCGTGGAGCTCGCCACCGGAAGCCTGCAGGACCGCTACGTCGTCGTCGGCGAGCTCGGGCGGGGCGGCATGGCCGTGGTCTACCTCGCCCGGCACGCACGGCTCGGGTCCGATCACGTCCTCAAGGTGCTGGCGGGGCCCGCAGGCAGGCTCCAGGACCGCCTGGTGCTCGAAGGCCGCGTGCAGGCGCGCCTCAAGCACCCCAACATCGTCGAGGTCACCGACATGCTCGACCTCGACGGTCGGGCGGCGCTCGTGATGCAGTACGTCCGCGGACCGTCCCTCGACGCCATGATGCGCAGCGGGGTCGTGCCGCGCGCTCGCCTGGAGGCGCTCCTGCCCGCCGTGTTCGCGGGCGTGGCGGCGGCCCACGCGGAGGGCGTCGTGCACCGCGACCTCAAGCCCGCGAACATCCTCCTGTCGCTCGAGCGCGGGCGCGTGGTGCCCAAGGTGGCCGACTTCGGGCTCGTGAAGCAGCTCGAGGCCGGCACGGCGCGCACCGGCACGGGCGCGATGCTCGGGACCCCCCAGTACATGGCCCCCGAGCAGATCGAGAACGCGCGGGACGTCGACACGCGTGCGGACGTCTGGGCCCTGGGCGTCATGCTCTACGAGCTCGCCACCGGCGAGCTGCCGTTCAACGGCTCCAGCCACTACGAGATCTTCAAGGCGGTCACCGCGCGTCGCTTCGTGCCCGTGCGGGACGTCCGGCCCGACGTGCCCGACGCGGTCGCCGAGGCCATCGGGCTCGCGCTGTCCGAGCGGGATGCGCGCCCCGCGGACGTGGCAACCCTCTACGCCGTGCTCGCTGGAGGTGCGTCCCTCGACGACGTGCCCCCCGGGGTTCCGTGGTCCGAGGCGGAGCTCGAGGCCGCCGCCTCCATCGTGCCCGTCGTGGGCCCGCTGTCTCCGAGTGATGCGACCTGGGCGGCCTCGACTGTCGCGACCGCCGCCCACGACAGCACGTTCGTCTCCATCGGGTCGGCGATGCCCCTCCTGTCCACCGACACCCTGCCGGCGGAGGAGACCGCCGAGATCCCGATGACCCTCGACTCCGTCGCACCCGTCGAGCCCGCCGGGGGCCCTGTCGCCGACCCGTCGTACGTCGGGCTCGCCGGCCTGGCTGGCGGGCTCCTCGTGGCGCTCGCGTTCGGCGTCTACCTGTACGGCGCCCGCGTCGAGCCAGAGGCAGTCGAGGCACCCGAGACGCCCGTCGTCGCGCCCCCTGCGCCGCCTCCGGTCGTGCCAGACCCCGTGCCGCTCGAGGCGCCGTCCGAGGCCCCCGTCCCGCCGGACCCTCCGGACGTTCCCGTTCTGCCGGACCGTCCCGCGCGGCCCGCGCCCGTCCCACGCCCGGTCGCCGCGCCGGTGGAGGCGCCAGCGACAGGTACTCTCGTCCTGGAGGGCGGCGGCACCGTGCGCTTCGTGGGACCGGCCGGGACGTTCGGCCCCGGCGATGTCCCCGCGGGTCGCTACCAGGTCGAGCTCCTCACCCCCGAGGGCTTCGAGCGCGGGCCGTCGGTGGACGTCCCTGCCGGGGGGCGGGCCGTGGTGCGGTGCGACCCCGATCTCCGCGGGTGCCGGGTCCGATAACGAAGCTGATCACTCCGGCCGCCGAAGGCGGCCTGCGCGGCCCGCTTTGCGCGGGCCTTGCCTCCTCTTGACGCTCATCACGCCCTGGCTCGAAGTGTACGCGTTCTCCCTCCATTCGCCGGCCAGGACATGTTGACCGTCAAACGGAATCTGAACGTCTCCCCATCGTGACGTCTCCCGGGGTTCCGTGGAGGGGGTCCTGGAGGAAGATGTGATGCCCCTGCTCTCGCTGCTCGCCGGCGCCCACGCGCTGCCCCCCGTCCCGTCGCTGGCCGTCCCCGAGGGGAGCCGCGCTGCGGCCCTCGTGGAGAAGTGCCGTGGCTACCTGGAGAAGGCTGGGCTCGCCACCGAGCCCGGGCCGCGCGCCAGCGCGTTGGCCGCGGCCGAGCGGACGTGCAGCCAGATCCGGCAGCGGGACCCCGCCGTGGATCCGGCACCCCTCGAGGCCCACCTCGTGCTGCTCCGCGACAGCGTGGGGGCCCTGCAGGAGACGAGCGCCGCCCGCGGAGCCCTGGAGGCGAAGGTCCGCAACGGGCTCGCACAGCTCGCCACCCCCGTGCGCACGAGCTGGAGCGGTCCTGCCGACAACGCCCGGATCGAGGCGGACGTGCGGGTCTACGAGGACCTCGGTCGCGAGGTGCGGGAGGCGGTCGCGGGCCTTCCCGAGCGCCCGTCCGAGCTGGCCACCTGGCGCTCCACCTGGACCGCGGACGCCGCGAAGCTCGGCGGCGAGCTGGCCCGGCTACGCGCGGCGCTGGCGGATCGGGCCTTCCCGGACCACGCGTGGAACGAGGCGCTGGCGCTCCGGGCCCGCTTCGCGGTCGGTGTGATGCTCTGGCCCGACGAGCCGGACCTCGCGGCTGCCCTGGCTGCCGTGGAGGGCTTCCAGTCCGAGCTCGGCTCGCGGGAGGGTGCTGCGGCCCTGAAGCAGGCCGCCCACGATGTCGCCGCCCGCGAGACGCGGATGCCCGCACCGGCCGTGCGAGACGCGCTCGTGGAGGGGCAGGTGCGCCAGGCCTTCGACGCGCAGGGCTGGGGTGAGGACGTGCTCGCGGTGCACCTCCAGTCCGCGGGATGGTCGGTGGTGACGGATGGCTCCGGTGCGGTCGTCGGGCGGACGCGGTCGGCCTGGGTCGCCGCCAGCCGGGCCGACGGTCGCTGCGTGCTCTACGACTACACCGTGTTCCAGGCGCGGGCCGGGGACGGCTGGGGCGACGTGCGTCGGAAGAGCCACGCGTCCCGGGGGATCGCCAGGGAGAACGTGCCGGGTACGACGTCGGGCGGATAGGCGTGCGCCGCTGGAGGCCCCACGTTCCTTGCCCTGCTCGCCTGCTCCCCGTCCGACCCGCTCGACGTCGAGTGGCGCCAGGAGGAGGTCTCCGGTGTGGCCGGCGTGATCGGGGCCATGACGGCCGGCGGCCACGTGGTGGGCGGTCTGCGCGACGACCTCACGGTGAGCGCCGGTGTGCTCGGCGTGGCGACGGCCTCCCCGCTGGTCCTGGAGACGGTGGCCGAGGGCGACGTGGGCAGGTTCTGCGGGTGTGCGCTGCACGACACGACGCGCGACGAGGTCGTCGTGTTCGGGGGCCGCGACGGGGACTTCGTGCGGGCGGCGAGCGCGGAGCGCATCGATCTCGGGTCCGGCGACGTGCAGACCCTCGCGGGGGCCGAGGACGTCGGCACCATCGGCTGCTCGGCCGTCTTCGCGGAGCAGGTCGGGTACGGGTACGTGTTCGGTGGTGGGCGCGGTCCGTTCAGCGCCGACACCTGGCGGTACGACCCCGCCGACGGCACTCTGCTGCTCCTCGACGCTCCGGGTCCGTCGGCGCGCTACGACACCGCGACCGTCCAGCTGCCCGACGGCGACATGCTCATCGCGAGCGGTATGGGCGATGGGCCCACGTTCCACACGGACGTCTGGCGCTTCGACGTGGACACCGAGACCTGGTCGGAGCTCGCGACCTCCGGCGACTTCGTGGGCCGGCGCTTCCCGTTCGCCTCGCTCGGCCCGGACGCCGCGTTCCTCTACCTCGGCTTCGGCAGCGACGACCCCGCCGGACAGTCCGTGCTCGCGGACCTCTGGGCCCTCGACCTCGAGACGGGGGCGTGGTCGTCGCTGGAGACGGAGCTCCCGCGAGCGCGGGGCTTCGCGCTCTCCCTCCCCGGTCCCGAGGGGAGCCTGGGCACGATGGCCTACGGCGGGGATGGGCAGCTCCGGCTGGTGGACGACGCCTGGACCCTCTGGGTGCGGTGACCGCTCAGGCGAGCGCGAGCAGCAGGCGGTCGACCCGCTGGAGCGCCGAGCCCACCGGCACCTCGCCGACAGCCCCGGCCGCCCAGCCCTCCAGGAGGGCCCGCGCGTCCGCCACGAGGCGACCGGTCCCAGCCGCCAGCAGCCCGTCCAACCAGGTCCGCCAGCCCGCCTCATCCACCCCCTTCCGCCGGCAGACCGAGAGCGCCCGCAGCCCGAGCGACACGCCGCATGCGGTGTTGATCTCGCCGGCCCGCGCCGCGTCGAAGGCCGCCAGGGCCGCGTCGAGCCGTCCAGCAAGCGCGTGGGCGGACCCCCGCTCGAAGTCGACGTAGCTGGCGTACCGGTCGAGCCCGAGGGCCCCGCCCTCCTCGACCCATCGCAGGGCGGCCGTGGGGTCGGCATCCAACAGCTCGAGGCCCATCAGGTCCAGGAGCACCGAGAGCTGCCGGACCGGCGTGCCGTCGGCCCGCTCGCGCACGAGGTTGTCGAGGAGTGACTCCCGCGCCTCCGCGATCCGCCCGGCGTCCAGGAGCAGGGTGCCGCGCACACCCGCCACGAGGCCGATCTGCGTGGGCTCGAAGCGGGCCGCCAGGGCATCGGCACCCGCCAGCAGGGCGAGGGCGCCGTCCAGGTCGCCCTCCACCTCGGCCACGAGCTCCGCCAGCGCGATGGCGAGCTGGATGCGCACGTCGGGGGCCTGCAGCCGACCGAGGGCCGCCTCGATCTCCCGCAGCGGACGGAGACAGCGGGGTGCATCGTAGAGGCGGAGCTTGCCCGTGGTGGCGATCACCACGCGGGCGGCGGCCTCGACGGCCCCGAGGTGCAGGAGCCGCTCGGCGTACCCGAGCCGCTGGTCGATCTGCACGGGCTCCGCGAGGCGTCCGGCGCAGTAGAGCGCCCACGCACGGGCGGACGCGACGAGGAGTCGGAGGTCCGCGGGGGCGTCGCGGATGGCGTCCAGGCGCGCCAGCCCGTCGTCCCAGCGGGCGTCCAGGAGGACGTCGTTGGCCGCGCGGTACCGCGCCCAGGCCCGCTCCACGGGCCCCAGGTGGGGGTCGGCCTGATCGAGCAGCTCCACGCGCTGGCGGTGGTCCCGGGTGTTCTCGGCCAGCAGCACCCGTGCGCGGGCCAGGGTCTCGGGGGTCGTGCAGCGGGCCAGCGCCCCCTCCGCCACCTCCAGGCGTGAGCGGTAGTCGCCGTGGAGGGCGAGGACCGCGGTGAGCGCGCGTCCCACGTCCACCGCGTCGTCGCCGGTGGCCCGGGAAGCGGTCGCCCGCAGATCGGGCAGGAGCCCCGCCAGCCCGTCCAGCTCCGAGGTGGGGGTACGCAGGGTGGGGAGGACCTCGCGCACGAGGGCCAGGAGCTTCGTGTCGTGGCGCTCCAGGTCGGGCGGACCGACGGCGGAACCGACGAGCGGGGGCACCCGCAGGCCGGTGGGGTCCTCGCGCACCATCCCGCGGCGCTCGAGGGCTCCGAGGTGCAGGACGCCGGGACCGAGCCACCGGGCGGCGGTGCGGCGGTCGAAGGGCCCCACGAAGCCCGCCAGGCCCTGGAGTGCTGTGCGCTCGGCGGGGGTGAGGGAGCCCGTGGCCGCGCGGACGGGCGCCATCACCCGGTCGTCGTGGGCCAGACCCTCGTCCAGCACGTGCAGGAGGGCCTCTGCGGGCACGGAGGGGAGCCAGGACGCGATGAGCTCGAGGGCCAGCACGGAGCCGTCGGCGCGCCGCGCGAGGTCGCCGGCCACCCCGTCCTCGAGGGCCACGCCGCGCGTGGCGGCCAGCCTCACGAGGTGCTCGCGGGCCTCGTGGGGCTCGAGGGGCCCGAGCCGCACCTCGCCCTCGCAGGCCCACGGCGCGGTGCGGATCGCCACCAGGGGCACCTCCAGCCCCGCCGCGACGGCCTCGACCACGTCGGCTGGCAGGGTGTCCGCGCTCTCGAGGACCACGGCCTCCACAGTCACGTCCTGGAGGCGCTCGAGGCGCTGACCGAGCCGCACGCCGAGCTGCTCGAGGAGCCCGGGCAGCGTGGTCGTGCCGTGGACCGTCACCCACAGGACGTCGCGTCCGGCGAGCAGGGTCCGGACGAGCTGGGCCCTGCCGGCACCCGGGGGCCCGCTGACCCACACGCGCCCGTCCCGCAGAGCCGCGGTGGCCTGGCGGAGCGCCTCGTGACGGCCGGGGAGCACGTCTCCCTCGGGCTCGCCGTCGGGTCCGTGCACCAGGCGGTAGCCCCCGCCGCGGGCCGTGAGCAGCCAGAGCGGACGGGCGTGGTCGACCTCGATCTTCTTCCGGATGCGCCCGATCATCACGGGCACCGTGTTGGTGTTGCTCGACCGGTAGCCCCAGACCTCCGCCAGCAGCTCCTCCTTCGGGATCACCCGTCCGCGCCGGGCCGCGAGGTACCCGAGCACCCGCGCTTCCAGGCCCGTGAGCCGCTCCTCCCGGGTGCCCTCGACGCTGCGGCGGTCGAGGTCCACGGTGATCGGACCGAGCACCAGCACGGGGGCGCGCATGCCGGCCGAGAGGCGCTCCAGGGCGATGCGCAGGTCGCCGTCGGGCGGCGACCACACCACGGGCTCGAGGGCCGGGCGTTGCTCGATGGCGTCCGCCGCGGCCGTGAGCACGATGGCCGGCGCGGTGAGCCCGGTGGCCCGCCAGCCCCGCAGGGTCGGCAGGTGCTCCGGGGTCAGCACGACCGCTGTGCACGCGCGCAGCTCGTCCGGACCGAGCTCTTCGGCGGGCCGTCCGTGCCAACCGACGGCGTGCACCTGCTCGGCCGCCCGCTCCCCCAGCCAGGCTACGCGCACGTCCATGACCCCGGAGCATACACCGGCGGGTCAGAGCCCCTGGAAGGGCACCAGCGCCGGACCGAACCAGTCCTCCAGCAGGACCGCGGGGTCGGTGGTGGGTGCGCAGGTCGCGAGCACGGTGAGGAACACGCCACGGCGGCCCTGGGTGCGGAGGTGGGTGCCCACCCAGAACGTCGAGTCGAGCACGCCGTCCGTGTGCACGGTGCCGATGACGTGACCGCGGGACCACGTGGAGTACTCGCCGAAGAACGGGAGCCCGATGACCCCGTGCCCGTCGACGTTGCCGGGTGCCGAGTGTCCCGCGCGGTCGAGCGGGCCGAAGCTCTCGGCGGGGAGCTCGCCGGTGATCCCGTCCACCTCGGCCGTGCCGGCCCATCCGATGTCGTAGGCGCCGCCGAGGCTGCCGTCGATCGTGCAGGACGGGTCCGCCTCCACGGTGTCGCGGAGCTCCTGGAAGGCCTCGAAGACCGTCTGGGGGCGCATGCGGTAGCTGGCCTGGGAGTGCACGGCCAACAGGGGCAGCTCCGCGTTGGCGTGGGCGATGGCGGCGTCCACGCGAGCGCAGAGGTCCTCCTCGCCGGTCGGGCAGGAGACGGTGGTCGTGGGGGGCGGGATCAGGGCGTGAGCAGTGACGAGTCCGATGAGCATGGGTCCTCCGGGGGTGTGCTCCTCCCGTCACCCGCTCCCGAAGGACCGTGGGGGCCTGTTCATGTTTCGTTACGTCGCCGTGGAGCGACCCCCCATCAGTCGTCCAGCAGCCCGAACGCGTCGGCCAGATCGACCTCCTGCCGCGTGTACGACTTCGTGGACGTGAGGTCCGCCATGCCGCCGCCGAGCTGGGTGAGCGTGGCGATCCAGAGCGCGGCCACGGCGTCCCAGCCCACGATGCCCGCTGAGGGCTCCATGCTGTGCGACAACCGGCGCACGGCCGTCGTGGACTTCGACGCGAGGACCTCCGCACCGGGCTCCCCGAGCGCCATGGACTCGGTGACGAGCGCGTCCAGCAGGAGCACCTGGTCCTTGAGGGCCCCCGCGGTCGGGATGGCGATGTCGCCGCCATGCAGACTGCAGAGCTCCTGGAGCAGGTGGGCCCCCACCGCGACGATGCCGCGCTTCTCCATGCGTTCGGCGACGCGCTGGCCCGGCTCGCCGAGACGGGGGAGCCAGGTGTGCAGGGCCGCTTCGATCAGGGTGACCTCCAGCCGGTCGACGTGCTCCAGGGCCGTCCGGGAAGGCTTCAGCGCGCGCGCAGCTCCGAGGAGCACCAGCCCGCGGGTGTGGGCATCGAGGCGGGACGCGTCGTTGCGGTCGGGGGGCGTCCAGGCCAGCGGCTCCTCGACGAGAGCGTCGGTGAGCCGCTCGAGGACCGGATGGCCACCGAGGGAGTTGCGGACGGCCTCGAGGTGGCGGCGATGGCGGCTGGAGAGGTGCATGTCCCCACCTAGCCCGCATCCTGGCCGAGGTCGGGCAGCCAGACCTCGAACGTCGTCCCGGACCCCGGCTGGCTGCGCACGTCCACCCGACCGCCGAGCAGGTGGACGAGCTCCCGTACGATCGTGAGCCCCAGGCCCGTGCCGCCATACCGGCGGGTCGTGCGTGCGTCGGCCTGCACGAAGGCCTCGAACACGCGGTCGAGCTCCTCGGGGGTCATGCCCACGCCGGTGTCCTCCACCTCGAGCTGCCACCCCGATCCCTCCGGCCGGGCGCGCACGGTCAGCGTGCCGCCGGCGGTGAACTTGTTCGCGTTGGAGAGCAGGTTCGCGACGATCTGCCGCAGGCGCAGCCGGTCGGTCCGGAGCTGCCCGGGTGCGGGCTCCACGACGAGGGTGTTGCCCTGCTCGTCGATGGCCAGGGCCTGCTCGGCCCTCACCTCCGCGATGAGCCCGGCCACATCGACCCGCTCGACGAGCACGGTCGCCTGGCCCGCCTCGAGCTTGGAGAGGTCCAGCAGAGCGTCGATGTGCCCGAGCAGCAGGCGCCCGGACCGGTGGATCCTCTCGAGGTCCTCCAGGGTCTCGTCGGCGTCGTCCATCAGGAGCTCGCTGTACCCGAGGATGGCGTTCAGGGGCGTGCGGAGCTCGTGGCTCATCGTCGCGAGGAAGCGGCTCCGCGTCTCCAGCGCCTCGCGCGCCTCGCGCTCCGCATCGACGAGCCGCGCGGTGGTGGTGCGGAAGTGCGTGGAGATCTGGTGGAGCGTGGCGAACGCCGTGGGGACGAAGACCATGGCCACCACGCCTGCCGGGTACAGGTCGTCGGCCCGGCCCAGCGCATGGACCCACGCGACCAGCGTGACGACCCCGAAGCTGCAGGCGATCCCGAACGCCACGTACTCGGCCGGTCGGAGGAGGAGGGCCCCGAACACCCCCAACAGCATCCAGGACACGCCCCCGGCCACCGGAGATGCTCCCGACGGCTGCCCGTAGCACGCGATCCACACACTGATCGCACAGGACCAGAGGAAGACGCGCACGCCCAGGTACCGGCGCGCTCGCAGCCAGATGAGGTAGCCGGCGCAGCAACCCGCCGCTCCGAGCGCCACACCCGGCACCACGCGCGGGTCGAGCCCCAGGGCCAGCACCACGTCGAGGATCGCCAGCGAGCTGAAGGCCCCGATCAACATGGAGAACCGAGCGAAGCGATCCTCGAACCGGGTCGGCGCGGCGTTGGACATGCCCTCAGTCGGCCTTCTCGCGTGAGGTCTCCGAAGGGCGGGCCTTCCAGCTCCAGGTGTGCGACTTCCCGCCGTCCAACAGGGAGATCGTGGCGCTCAGCGTGTCGCCAGCCCGCGCGTAGACGATGCGCTGCGGGAAGTCGTGCTCCGGGGCCTCGAACACGACGGTGTCAGCGGCCTCCCGCACCTGATGGAAGGTCGTGGTGCTGCCCGGTGCGGGCGTGGCCTCGTACACCACGCCCGTCGACACCGCGCGGATCCTCATGGTCTCGGAGCCGTTCCGTCCGACGAGCACGTCGCCCTCGCGGCTCCAGCACTCCTCCGTGCTCCCGTCCGTCCAGCAGCCGAGCATCCAGTCGAGGGCGCCGGGGGCGGGAGCCTCGGCGCTGCAGGCGAAGAGGAGCACGGTGAGCACGGGACCTCCAGGGTGTCGCGGGTATCCCGGGTCAGGGCACCGGGCCCCAGACGACCGGGGTCCATCGCTGGATCTGGCCGCTCCCGATGGCCTCCATCCGGAGGGCGACCGCGGTGCCGCCGATGACCTCGCCCGGGGTCAGCGCCCCGACCGAGATGCGGTGCGCGTCGGTGCCGACGATCCGGCTGAAATACCAGACCTGCGCGTCGGCGCCGGCATCGTCGGCGACCATCGTGGGCTGCGTGGCGATCGCGCTCGCCGCCAGGCTGTTCGTGGGCCCGCTGCCCAGGTTCACCATCCGGTAGCCGGTGCCGCGCGCGAGCATCCGCCAGCGGCTCCGGGTCGGATCGGCCGAGGTGTCCGTGAGCACCAGGCCGCCCGTCCCGTCGACCGCCAGGTCCTCGCCGACTCCGGCCTGGGAGTTCTCGAAGCGGTAGAGCGTGTCGGGGTCGAAGAGCACGGTGGTGACCGTGCCCTGCCAGGGGTCCAGCAGGTCGGCGCCGGTGACGCTGACGAGCCCCTCGATCGACACGGTGTACACGGACTCCAGGGACTCCAGATCGCTCGTGGGGTCGATGCGGACGTCGGGTCCGTCGAAGGTCACCGTGGCCGGGACCGTGACCACGCCGTCGCGGAGGGTGACCACCGCAGCGGCGGACGCGGTGGGGTCGATGTCGTCGCTCAGGGTCACCACGATGTCGGCGCCCACGTCGAAGTCGGAGGTCGAGGTGGGGCTCGTGACCACGAAGCTCTCGTCCAGCACGATGGTGTACGTGCCGGCGGACGCCATGGGCTCCCCGCTGGGCGCGGGCCCGACGGTCGCGCAGCTCACGCCCTCGAGGAGGTGGAAGGTCGGCGAGTACGTGCCCACACCCGGGTTGTCGAAGGTGAAGCCGAACTGGTACTCCGCGCCTGGGGCCGGCCCGGCGGGGGCCAGGTCCTCACAGTGGAGCACCGACAGGCTCTGGACGGCCACGAAGGCGGCGGAGCAGCTCGCGCACGCGTCCGAGCTCCACCACGTCCCTTCGATCCGGTAGGTGAGGATGTCGGTCGACGTGAACGTCCACGAGGTCGCGATGTCGTAGTTCAGGCTCAGGACGTCGAGGGTGAACCCGGCCTCGCCCTCCACGGGCTCGCCCGTGGGCTGCGGCTCGTCCGCGGGGTCTGGCGTGGGCTCCGCGGTGGGGGCCGTCGGCGTGGGCGCCGGGCAGCCGAGGAGCAGGGCGAGCAGGGTCATGGGTGTACCTCCGCTCGCCAAGGTACCTCCTGATCGCACGGAGCGTGCGATCAGCGTGATTTCACCTGTCCACGCGAAAGGCCCGAGCGGTCCGGCTCACGCGTCCCACCTGGACGGGTCCGAGCGAGCGCGTGTCCCGGCAGCTCAAGGCGACCCGATAGGCACCCGGATCGAGCGTCGCTGCGACCTCCGCGAGCTCGGGGTCCCCGGACCACGTCGACCACGCGGGCTCCCAGCGGCCCCCGTCCGTCCGGATGATCCACACGCCGGTGCCCGGGGTGTGCCGGTCCTCCCGGTGTGCGCACGGCTCCCAGCCCACCCGGACGTCACCGTGCACGAGCCCACCCGGCCTCGGCGCCGTCAGCACGGGCGTGCGACCCACAGGGACCTCCGTGAGGGCGAGCCAGCCGGGGGTCTCGCGGTCGGCGGTCGTGAGCGTCAGGTCGTACAGGCCGGCCGGTGGGGGCGTGGCGCGCTCGGGACCCTCCAGCTCGACGTACCAGCCGCCCTCCTCGGGCTGGGCGTCCCACGCGGCCGTCCGGCGGGTGAGATCGGTGTCCGGACCCACGAGGTGCAGGTCGGCCAGGGTGTCGCGCTCGTCGGTCCAGGCGCGGACGGTGAGCTGCCAGCGCTCCCCCTCGGGCCCGTCGATGTGGATGGTGTCGACCGCCAGGCGACCGACCCCCGGCGGGAGCTCCCAGGTGCCGGGGAGCCGGCCTCGGGCGTCCTCCCAGGCGACCTCGAGCAGGTCGAGCACGTTCTCGCGCTCCCGGGGGCTCCCGTTGCGGAGGACCTCCGCGGTGTGGGTGACGAGGGCGTCGGGTTCGTGGTCGAGCCAGGCCCGGTGGGCGGATTCCAGCGCAGGAGAAGCAGCGTGGGCGACGATCAGGGACAACATGTCTCACCTCCACCGCCAATCTGGCGTGCCCGGATGTCCGGTGTGTCCGGCCGCGGTGAGCGCTCCGTCATGGATCCACCAGCCGGTAGCCGACCCCACGGACGGTCTCGATGCGGGCGTGCCCGACCTTCCCGCGGAGCTGCAGCACGTGGGTGTCCACCGTGCGGGTCGTGTAGCGCGTGTAGTCCCAGACCTCGCGGAGGAGCTCGTCGCGGGTGAACACCCGGCCGGGAGAGGTCGCGAGGAAGCGCAGCAGGTCGAACTCCTTGCGGGTGAGGTCGACGGGCGCGCCGTCCACGAGGACCTCCCGCCGCACGGGATCGATGACGAGGCCCGCCCCACCGAGCGTCTCGGGGACCCCGTGGGTGCGCAGCCTGGCGCGGATGCGCGCCACGAGCTCGCGCATGGCGAACGGCTTCACGACGTAGTCGTCCGCCCCGAGCTCCAGGCCCACGACGCGGTCGACGAGGTCGCCGTTCGCGGTCACCAGGATCACCGGGGTCGCGAGCCCGCGCCGCCGCCAGTCGCGGAGGACGTCGATGCCCGGCCGGTCGGGCAGGCGCCAGTCGAGCAGCACGAGCTCCGCGTCGCCCACGCGGATGTCGGCGTCGGCGGCCGTCGCCACCCGCACCACGGTGTAGCCCTCGGCGGTCAGGCGCTCCACGAGGCCCGCGGCCACGGCGTCGTCGTCTTCCACGAGCAGCAGGCTCATCGGGCGCTCCTGACGGTGAGGATGAAGGTGGTGGGGTCGCGGCGGACCTCGAGCCCACCGCCGAGCGCTCGGGCCACGCGGGACACCAGGGCCAGCCCGAGACCCAGGCCATCGGAGGACCCGCCGCGCTGGAACGGTGCGGTGAGCCCGTCCAGGTCGACGTCTCCGGGCAGCGAGCCCGCGTCGGACACCGCCACCACGAGCCGGTCGCCCGTGATCCGGGAGGTGACCCGCACGGGCTCGGCGCCGTGGACGAAGGCGTTGGCCACGAGGTTGTCGACGGCCAGCGCGAGCCAGTCGGGATCGGTGGCGAACCGCCGGTCGCCCGTGTGCTCGACCTCGAGGTCCAGGCGGGCGGCCAGCCAGGCCCCGACGTCGTCGAGGGGCTCGATGCGCGGGGCGCGCTCGAGGAGGCCCACGTAGGCAGCCGTGGAGGCGAGGGTGCGGCGCAGGCGGGACTGCTGGTCGAGCAGACGGCCGAGCGCGTGTCGTCCGGGCTCCGACAGCGCGTCCACCTCGTCCCGGAGGGCCTCGATGGCGAGGTCCATCGCGGTGACCGGCGTGCGCAGCTCGTGGGTGAGGGTGGTGAGCACGAAGGCCCGCCGGGACGCCTCCCTGGACCTCTCGGCACGCCAGCGCACCGCGAGGCCCAGCAGCGCCAGGCCGAGGGCCGCCCAGCCCACCGTCATCGCAGCGACCGGCCAGGAAGGGCGCGGCAGGGGCTCCACGCAGAGCGGCTCGGGACAGTCGGCGCGGCGGAGGCCCCGCGAGGCCAGGGCGCGGTCGGCGACGGCGGTGGGGACGGCGGTGTAGGTCGGCAGGATGCGCCAGGGACCGGGATGCCGCACGAGCACGTGGCTGCCGGCGTCGATGGCGGGTGATGCGTCGAGGAGGGCGGCCAGGGCGTGCTCCCCGAGGGTACCGAGGGTGCCGGCGCGCTCGGTGGCGTGGAGGTGGGGGGCGACGGTCGCGGGGTCGAGGCCGGCCTCCGCGGCGAGGGCGGCCCAGGATCGGCCCATCGGGTGCATGGTGTCGCCCGCGAGGAGCCAGGCGGTGTCGGGCAGATCGCCGGCGCAGCGGAGGTCCACCCAGGCCGCCAGCCGCGCGAGGGACGGCGGCACCGGGACGGGCGGCCCGCAGGTCTGTTCCCGGTCGAGCAGGGCGGCGAGGGCGTCGCGGTCGTGGAGGTGGGTGCGCGGGAGGGCCGCAGCGGGGTCGAGGAGCTCCGCGCGGTCCGCGGTGAGGGCGCGGAGATCGAGGGTCTCGCCCGGGAGGCCGTCCAGATCGACGTCCCCGCGGGCCGGATGTGCGACCCACCCCAGCAGGCCGACCAGCCCGAGCAGCCCGCCCGTGGCTGCCGTGAGGGTCGCGGCGATGGCGGTCGCTCTCATGGGCCGTGGATAACGCCCGGAATGTCAGGGGTGCGTGCGGTGGACGTCAGGTGAGCAGCAGCACGGCCCCTACGACCAGCACCACGACCACCGCGCCCACCGCCAGCGCGGGTGCCAGGGAACGGCTCGCCGGCTCGGGTTCGGGCTCGGGTTCGGGTCCCCGCTCGTCGCCGGTCACTCCGAGGAGCCCTTCCATGGCCTCCCTCATGAGCTCGGGGCTCATGGGCACCGGCGCCACGTCGAAGGGACGGACCTCCTCACCGCCGTCCCAGGGGGTGACGGTGGGATCTGCGAACCCGTAGTCGACCACCCAGCGCAGGGCGCGGACGCGCTGCAGGGCGAAGGAGTGGGCCTCCGAGCCCATGGGGTTGCCCTGCACGCGGTCGATCTGCCGCGAGAGCTCGGACGCGATCTCGCTGTCGTCGCGGCGGGTACCGGTCTGCAGCCACGCGCGGGTCCGACCGCTCTGGATGGCCTCGAGCAGGTCCTGGTAGGCGTCGTCCGGCGGGTCGCCCTCGGGGATGGCGTCGAGCTTGCCGGCCGCCCAGAACAGCGCGTCCGCGCCGGCCGAGAGCCAGAGCATCCGCATCAGGACGTCGGGCGCGGACTGCTCGCCGTCCTTCGTGCGCTCCCAGAACTCCCGGACCTCCAGGGCCCGCGGAAGGAGCCCGGACTTCTCGCACAGACCCATCCCGTGGAACACGGGGAGGCCGTGGCGGCGGAGGTTCGCGGTGAGCGAGCCGTGGATGAAGAAGGTCACGGCCATGTGCAGGATGTCGTCGGCGCTCCTGCGGAGCTCGACGTTCGCGCGTGCCGCCTCGAACTGCTCGGGGCTCTTGGGGTCCAGCCTGTCCGTCGTGCGCCACGGGGTCAGGGCCAGCTCCGGCCACCAGGGCTCGGTCGCCCAACGCAGGGCCTTCTTCCGCTCCAGCAGCACGGAGTGTCGGCGGGTACCCCGCTCCAGGCTGTCCAGCTCGCGGCTCGTCGCGTCGAGAGCAGCACGGATGGCGGCCAGGGGGCGCGGCTCACGAAGGTCGATGCCGTACCAGCGCTCCACGAGATCGGGCTCGGCCTCGCTGGCGTCCTCGAGGTCGTCGAAGCCCTGGAGGACCCACACGAGCGCTGCGGCCGCGTGGCCCCGCCAGGTGAGCGTGATGGCGGCGCCCTCCCCACGGGGGTCGCCGTCCTGCAGCGCCTGGAGGAACGCGAGCTCGATGTGCTCGAGGGCGGGTCCCGGCGCCCCGATGTCCATGAAGCCGCGGAGGGCGCGCTGGAAGCGGTCCTCCTCTCCAGGAGCCCCCATGCGGTCGGCCATTCCGGCGAGGTGGGTCGCGATGGCGGCCCGCCCCGCGATCTCCGCGCCGTTGCGAACACGCGGGACGAAGCCCCGGGCCAGGCAGGTCGCGACCTCGGCCTCCTGCTCCGGGAAGAACGGCATGCCCCCGCGGGAGGCCAGGGCCTGCATCCAGGCGTCGGCCCAGGGCTCGCCTGCGTGGGCCTCGAGGGCGGCGACGAGATCGGATGGGGCGTCGGGATGGGGCGTCAATTCGCCTCCAGCGTCACGCAGGTCCGGCCTGCCTCCACCTCGCCGACCGTCGCGGTGACGCCGGCTTCGCAGAGGGCGACGAACAGGGCCTCCTCGGCCTGGCAGGTGCCGCACGAGCCCGCGACGACGGTGGTTTCGCCGTACGTGCACTCGACCTCGCCCGAGTAGCACTCGGGGCAGCCCTGGTGCTCGAGTTCGCAGACGTCGACGGACGACGGGTCGGGCGTGCATCCGGCGAGCAGGAGGAGGAAGGCAGGTCTGAGCATGGTCACCTCGGGGACGGGCTATCCCGGCGCGGGGTGCGTTCGGGGGGCGACCGAGAGATCAGCGGAGCTCGTTGGCGTCCAGCCAGGGACCCAGGGGATCGTCGAACACGGCGAGCAGGCCCCGGTTGTCGTCGAAGGCCTGGGGATTGCCCACGGCGAGCTCCCACACACCGTCGCCGTCGGTGTCGGCGGTGGCGAGCACGGTCCCGAGCCGGAACGTCTGCACGGACAGGCGGAACAGCATGTCGGCGTCTGCAGGGGTGTATTCCCCTGGCGCCAGGGGGCCGCGGAAGATCAGGATCGCGCCCTGCTCCACGTCGCCCTGACCGCGGGCGACACCGAACTCCGGGAATCCGAGAGCGAGGTCGGGGTGTCCATCGCCGTCGAAGTCGCCGATCGTCGCGGCGCGTCCGAGGTCCCGGGGGCCGGCGCCTTCCGGAGTCTGGATGACGATCGTGGGCCCGTCGGGCGACCCGCTGCCGGGCCGGGCGTCCGTGTAGATGGCGGTGCGGGTGCGGTAGGTGGTTCCGGAGACGTTCTCGAACACCACGAGGTCCACGCCCGGCGCGTCGTCGAGCTCCCCGGCGGCGGTCGGGTAGCTCCCCTGGGTCGACGACGGGTTCCAGAGACCTCTGGACGTGCCGTCCAGCCCGACGACAGCCGTTCCCTGTCGCTCGGACGCCCCGGATCCCTCCACGAACGCGGTCGCCACGCCGAGCTCGGGATGACCGACCATCGAACCGTGGGCGTTCCTCGGCGTCGTGCCGTCGCCGAAGATGGCCGTACCGGGGAGATCCGGGTCCTCGAACCACACCAGCCGCCCCCCGATCTGCGCTACCAGAGCGTGAGGTCGGTCCACGGTGGCCCCGTCCAGGATCCCCAACGCGTCGACCAGCTGTGGCAACGGGGAGGCTTGCTCGGGTCCGTAGGGCCACGCGCGAAGCTCGCGGCCGCTGAGCGGCGTCCCGACGACGACGCCGAGCCGGCCCATGGGTGCGTGCACCGGTGTGCCGGGGATGCCATCCACCGTGATGGCGAACCCGAGATCCTGCACACGCACGTCCGCTCCGAGGGACGGGAGCGCCCCCAGTGCGAGCAGCTCGACGGCATCACTGCGGATGCGCCCGTAGGTGAGCGTCGTCCCCACTCCCTGCATGGCCGACTCGCCCAGGACGACCTGCCCATCGTCCCGAACCAGGGGATCCCAGGGTGTGCCGACCGGCGAGGGTTCGGGTCCGACACACCCATACGACATCAGCAGGGAGATCATGAGGGCCAGTATCCTCACGCACCCCCGGCCGCGGCGACGCGCTCGCGAAGCTGTGGGCCCGCGAGGTAGCGCGTGTCCCGTCCCCGGCCCTCGCGGGCGATCAGGCCGGCATCCATGAGCCGCCGGAGGTCGGCGCTGGCCGTGGCCGGTGAGACGTCGACCTCGGTGGAGTACGAAGCCCTGTCGACGCCGTCGAAGAGGCTCTGCTCCAGTGCGATGACGAGCCTGTCCGGCCAACCGCGTGCCGCCACCAGCTCCTCGAGCGCGGCCCAGCGACGCGCGGCGCGGTCGAGCGTCGCGATGCGCTCGTCGGCCTGCACCCGGTGGGCCTCGATGCAGAATGCCAGCCAGGGGTCCGCGCTCCGCTCGGGCTGGTACCGGCCGCCCTGGACCTGGCGAAGAACGTCGTAGTACCGCCCCGTGTCCCGGGCCAGGTACTCCTCGATCGAGCCCAGCTCCGGCGAGAGCACGCCGTCCCTCGCCAGCACCAGGGACTGCAGGATGCGAGACAGCCGCCCGTTGCCGTCGCGGAAGGGGTGGATCGACACCAGGTGGAGGTGAGCCATCGCGGCGCGCACGACCACCGGGGTGCCGAGGTCTTCCGAGAGCCAGTCCACCAGCTCGCCCATCAGCGTCGGAACTTCCTCAGCCGCGGGGGCTCGGTAGGCGACGCCACCGCCCGGTGCCGTGACGAGGACGGGACCCGTCCGCCAACGACCGGGGCTGCCCGTGGGCTCGCTCGCGCAGGCCTCGAAGTGCAGGTCGAGGAGCAGGCGGTCGCTCCAGCGGAACCCTGGATCGTCGGCCAGCACGGCCACGTGCTGCATGGCCAGGGCGTAGCCGGCCACCACACGCTGGTCCCTGTCGGCCGCTACGACCCGGCCCTCGACGACGGCGGCCGCGACCTCCGCGGAGACGTGGTAGCCCTCGATGGCGGTCGAGCTGCGCGCGGTGGCGGCCCGCGCGTGGCGGCGGAGCTGGCCCACCCACGGGGTAGCCTTCGAGACCTCGTGTCCGAGGCGGCTCTGCAGCTCGTCCAACGCGGCGAGGGCCTCGAGATGTGGGGTGAGGTCAGGCGTCGTGTACAGCATCAGACGATCATACGTCTGAACGCATGATGCTACAACGAGCGACCCGGGGCCCGGTCCGGCCTCCACCTCGCCCACCATCGCGGGTGACGCCGGCCTCGCAGAGGGCGACGAACAGGGCTCGAGGTCGCAGACGACGACGGACGACGGGCTATCCCGGCCGCATTCATCCCCCTCGGACGCGAAGTGTCTTCACCTGCCTCAGCACACCCCGTGCCTTCTTCTGGGCGCTCCTGGCCATCGCGCCAGCGTCCATGTGAAGGTCATCCCCGTAGTCCGCGCGGGTGCGCCACGACCGCAGGTCGCCCAGCAGCTTCCTCAGCTGGACCGTCGACGGGTCCGCGCCACGCAGCTGCGAAGCCACCCACGCATGGGTGCGCGCGCTCCTGTCGACCCGCTCAGGGGCAGCCGCCTCGAGGTACTCCCGGGTCTCGAGAAGGGCGGCGTAGTAGTATCGTCCGACGGCGGCACGAAGCCCGGCATCCGCGGGTATCGTGCCTCCCTTCGCCTGTTCGGCGAGGTGGTTCGCGACGGTGAAGAGCTCCTCTGGGGTCAAGTGGGCTCTGCCATGAGCAGGACCTGCCCTCCGCGGTCGTCCTCGGCACACGCCGCCATGCCGGAGCGGCCCCAGCGATGCGCCAGCTCGTCGTCGACCCGCTCGTAGTCGCCGGACGGCACAGCTGCGGCCACATGGAGCCACGACTGCGTCTCGTCCTCGGGATCCCACACCACACCAACCCGCACAGCCTCTACACCTCGGGTACCTGCTGCCATGCCCAGGGCAGTGATGAACGGGAGCCCGAGCTGCGGATGCTCGGCCAGCCAACCGTGAATCGCTTGGAAGTCTCCCTCGACATGCCCCACGTCAGGCTGGTGACGGCTCTCGAGCAGCGCGGCGAACAGGCTGGCGCGCTCGGCGCTCAGCCGCAGGAACAAGCCGGCGACATCGTGTGCGACCTCGCCCCCCGGGGGCGGGACCTCGCCGACGAGGACCAGTATCCAGGCCAACAACAGAGCCTCGTGCCGGGCGTTGACCTCCACGAGATCCGCGACCCCGACGTGAAGCGCCAGATCCGGCCGGGCGATGCGATGGAGTGCCACCGGCAGCTGCTCGTTGATCGACTCGAGCATCTGCAGAGCACGAAGCAGCTTGAAGGCCTGTTCGGCGCCGAGCATCTCGGTCGCCCTCTCCCGGAGGTCGACGAGCATGTCACCCACCGACTCCTGGAAGCCCCGCCAGAAGGGCGCCTCCGCCTGTGTCACCGCGACATTGAACCGCGCGACCAGGTTGGCTCCCCAGAGCAGCGCTTCCTGCGGGTCGATCTCGCTCGAGCTCGGGTGGAACAACGGCTCGGCCACCCGCGCTCGGACCTCGTCCATGAACCCGACCGCGAGCTCACGAATCTCGGGGTCGAGCTGTTCGGGCACCAGTGCGTGGGCGTGCGAGGTCATGGCACCCACATACCCCGATGGCGCGCCTTCAGCCGGCAGCACGCGCCGCCCGTGATCGGCGTGCGGAGTCCGGAGGTCGGCCTCCACCTCGTCGACCGTCGTCGTGACGCCGGCTTCACAAAGGCAGGTCTGAGCATGGTCATCCCGGCGGCAGCGGGATGGCGGCAGCCCAGGACCCCGGTTGCGGCGGGTCGCCCGGAAGCCACCCCAGGGCGCTCCGGACGGCGGGGTCCTCCACGGGGTCGCGCGGCTCGGTGGCCTTCGCGAGGGTCGGGACGGGCGGGGCCCCGCGGGCCAGGGCCGTGAGCCAGCCGGTGACGACGGGCCGATCGACGGCGGGCACCACGCGACCCACGAGCCCCTGGACCTCCTCGAAGGCCGACCGTGTGAGCGGGACGTGGAGGGCGACGGTCTCCCCGTCCAGCCCGGCGAGGGCGGACCCCACGGCGATGGCCGCGCTGCCCTCGGGAGCCACGACCGCACGGCAGCCCGCGAGGCTCCCCGAGGTGGCGAGGAGCACGGGCCAGGCGGCCAGGAGGGCATCGAGGGCCTGGAGCGCACGCGGGTGACGCTGGTCCACCATGCTCTTCGCGCCCGTCACCGTGGTCGTGCAGCGCCAGGCCTGCAGGAGCCCGTACAGCCAGGGCCGGAAGACGGTCTCCAGGACGACCCGCGGCACGCTGCAGGTGCCGTCCGGCAGGTCGGGGTCCAGGACGAGGGATGCCGTGGCGCTGAAGTCCACGGCACGGTCGAGGAGCGGGGGGCCCAGGTGGTCGGTGAGGATGTCGGCGACCGCGCGCAGCCGGGTACGGTCGGGTCCCGTCAGCGGCTCGGCTCCCGGGGTCCCCGCGTTGTCGAACACCGCCTTCACGGCGTCGAACACCATCCGGTACTCGTTGCGCTTGATGACCGCCGGGGCGTCCATGGTCGTGAGCCGGGCCAGGCGGCCGTTTCGGTTCACGAGGCGGCGGTAGAGGTCGGTGAGCCCGTCTGGGACGGCCTGGCCGACGGCCCCCACGCCGAAGATGCGGAGGCCGGCCGGGAGCACCGGGAGGACCTCGAGGAGGAGCCCGCTGCCCGCCAGGCGCGCGACCAGGGCGGGGGGCCCGGCCTCCCAGGTGCCTCCGGCCTCGACCACCCCGGACCCACCGAGCTCGGCGGCGTTCGTGAGCAGGGCGTCCACCTCCTCGCGCGTGATGCCGAGGGCCTCGGCGACCTCGTCGAGGCGCCAGGGGTGGGGGACCGGCATCGCGAGCTCGACGTGACCGAAGCGCTCACGGCGCACGGTGGAGCTGCCGACCTCGACGCCGCAGGTGCCGCACACGGCCCCGCGGTGCATCAGGCCCTGGAGGGCACCGCAGGCACACGCGTAGTCCTTCACGGGACCGAAGATCCGCTCACAGCACAGGCCGCCGGGCACGGGGTTCCTGTGCATGTCCAGCGTGTCGGCCGACACCACACGCCCGCTCGAGAACGCCCGGAGGGTCTCGGTGTCCGCCCAGCGCAGGACGGCCCCGCGCGCACCGAACCCGCCCATCAGCCCGGCGGCCAGGAGCGCACGCCGGCCGATCAGCACGCTCGTGGGCACCTGGGTCGCCGCCACGTGGGGCCAGTCGCCGCGGAGGACCTGCTCGTACGCCTGGGCCCGGCCGACGTCGCACTTCAGCGTGGCGAGCTCCCAGGCCGTCCAGGGAGCCCCGGCCTGGACCAGGCTGGCGCGCAGGGCTGCCGGCACGGGCGCCCCGCCGGAGTCCTCCCGGGTGCGGGTCGGGGCGTCGCCGACCTCTGTGTACGGCCCGACGGACCGGGCGTGGAGCACGTCGTCCACGCTGATGGCCCGGGCGACCTCCACCTCTCCGCCGTCCCACGCCTGCAGGCCCTCCTGGTCCCTCAGGGCGACCACGGTGGCCCGGCGGCCGCTTCGGTCCTCGAGCACGTCGCCGACGCTCAGGGGACGCCGGAAGGCCAGGGTGATCGAGGCGCCCACGAGGACCTCGGCGCTGTCGAGCACCGGCTCCGCGGCGGACACCCTTGCGGGCGGGCCGCCGACGGTCCGGCTGCCGGGCGCGCGCAGCGACACGTCCTCGAAGGGATCGACCGGGGTGTTCAGGACGGCGGCGCGGATGCGCTCCTCCGCCGTGCTCGAGACCCGCCGCTGCACGCGGCCGACCAGCACGTCACCCGGGGCCACGACGGTCCCGACCTCCACGATGCCCGCCGCGTCGAGCCCGGGAGGCCGCACGCCTCCGGGGAGCTCGGCGGTGACGGACCCGCGGGGGCCCCGGCACGTGAGGGACACGGTCTCTTCGACCGCGAGGGCCTCGGCCAGATCGGGGCCCACAGCACACCAGCGGTGGCCGTGGGGGCTCGGTGTGGAATCGACGGTCGACCAGGACATCTCACCTCCGCGGCCGATGCTACCCGGTCAGGGACGCCAGGAGACGGAGGCCCTGGAACACCTCCTGGACCCGGCTGGGTGACAGCCGTCCGATGTGCGGCCCCAGCGCGCTCCACGGGACCGAGGCCACCTGGGAGACCACGATGACGCTCCGCTGCGGGAGGTCGCCCTCGCCGGGATCCAGCAGCACGTTCGCGGGCTCGTTCGCGCGGCGGACATTCGAGGTCAGCGCGCAGACCACGACCGTGTCCACACGGCTGGCGTTCAGCGCGTCGTCCTGGAGGACGAGGTGGGGGTGCGGCAGGGCCGGGGTGGCGGGGTGGCGGGGGAGGGTCGCCCAGAACAGGTCGCCCTGGCGCACGGAGAGCTCGCGAGGCCGAGGCTCCACGTAGGCGACGGACGCCCGTCGATGGTGAGCGGCCACCGACCTCCGGAGCGCCTGGGGTGCTACGACCTCGACCGCGGCGCCGTAGGACAGCGCGACGCGCTCGACGTCAGGGTGGTCGATCGGCAGCAACAGGTCGAGCGTGCCGTCCGGTCCGGGCTCCCAGCGGGACTCCGGGTGGTCGGACCTGGCGAGGTCGGCGGCGCTGGCGACGAAGCGGAGGCGCGCGAGGGCGGACATGGGCGAACGACAGCCGAGACCGGCCTCACCGACCCAGGAGCCGGCTCCAGGACTGAAGGGCGTCCGGGTGGGCCACCAGCAACGGGTGGGGCTCGCCGGTCTCGGAGGGCGCCTCGACGGGCACCTCGCCCCACGATCCGGCGGCACCGACCGCACGGGCCCACGCATCGGTGGCCTCCGGATGGGCGCCGACGAGCGTGCGTCCTGCCGTGGCAGCCTCCGAACGCACCGGTGTGGATGGGGTCTCCGCGGTGTCCGTGGCCTGGTCCCAGGGCGGCACCCAGGTGTCGAGAGCGGCCAGGCTCCGCGGCAGGGTGCGCGTGACCTCCTTGAACAGGGCGGGCAACACGTCGCCCTGCCGGTCGCGGAGGGACGTGAGGAGGGCGGGCATCCACGGCAGCAACACCCTGTCGGGCAGCTCGGCGAAGGCCCGACCCAGGAGCTCGACCCCGAGCGGCGCGATGCGCGGGGCGAACGACAGGGCGGCGAGCAGCCCCGAGAGGTAGCGCGGGTAGGCCTGGCGTCCCAGGGGGTGCTCGAGGACGTCGGCGAAGGCGCGGCGGAGCTCGTCCTCGTCGCGGAGCTGGACGAGCCACTCGGCCGCCCAGAGCAGGCCCTTCTTCTCGGGCTCCGCGGTCTGGGTGCCAGCCAGCTCGATGGCGATGACGAGCTGGCTGCGCGAGCAGCCCATGGCGAGCGCGAGGCTCTCGAGGGTGAAGACGAAGGCCAGCATGGCGGCCAGCTGCTCGGGCCGCGTGCCCCGGTCGGCGAAGCCCTCCGGGAGCTGCGTGCTGTAGTGGGCGTAGCCCGTGGCCACGAAGTCCTGGAGCCAGCCGGGCAGGCCGTCTGCCGTCGTGCGGAAGTGGGCCACGAGCCGCCGTACGGTCGCGAAGATCTCCTCGGCGTCGTCCGCACCCACCTCCGCGTCGAGGAGCTCGATCGACCGGCGTCCCAGGGCCTCCGAGAGGCGCGGGTTGTCGAGCAGGATGAGCGACCCCTCCACCGCCCGGAGCGCGGTGACGGTCTTGGCTTCCTGGCCGAAGGTGTCGGCAGAGAGCCTCTTCTCGAGGACCTGCTCCACCGTGACGCCCTCGAACGCGAGCTGGATGACGGCCCGTTGCTCGGCTCCGTGGAGCCCGACGTCCCAGCTCTCCTGGCGCGGCTCCATGCCCAGCTTGAGCTCGCCCATGATGGGCCTCGCCACCCGGGTGCCCGGCGTGAGCCACGAGAGCCGCCAGAGCAGCCGCGAGCAGCGGCGCTTCTCGGGCTCCTGGGTGAAGTCGAGGAGGACGCGCGTGATCCGGCGGGTCTGGGCCGTGATGCCCAGCGGTGCCAGCCGGTCGTAGACGTCCTGGACGAGCGGAGGCAGCGAGTCGTAGCCGACCTGCCCGACGCGGTCGCCGCCGAGCATCCGGTTGCAGAGCTGCCGGACGCTCCGCCGACCGGGCGGTCGGCCCTTCTCCAGGCAGGTCTCGGCGGCGTCGATGAAGTCGAAGGGGCTCGGCCGCTTCCGGGAGCGCATGCGGGCGAGGAGGATGGACGTCTCGTAGATGGCGATGGCGTCGGCGGTGGAGGCCAGGTACCGGTTCTTCCGAGCCGCCTGGACGATGCCGGTGACCCACCCGAGGAGCTCCGCGGCGTCGGCGTCCGCGAGGCGGGGTGGACCCGTGAGCACCATGTCCAGCGAGAGCTGCATGGGGGGCTTCGCCACCTTCGGCTTCGTCCGCGGCGGCTTCCGGCTGATGGTGTAGGGCTCGAGGTTCCAGGTGGAGAGCGCCTTCTTCCAGCGGGACTCCGCCATGGCCACCGCACCGCGGGCATGGCCGAACTGCAGCTCGATGGCGGCGTAGGACGACGGGATGAAGCCGTACAGCCAGCGGGTGTCCGTGGGCTCGCCGGGGTCGTAGAGCGCCTCGGAGGCGAGCCCCCACTCCGGACAGCCGTCCTCCACGGCGTGGGCCGCGCCGCACACGAACACGCACTCTTCAGGGGGTACCGAACGCTTCGCGAGCTCGCCCTTGATCCGGGTCCACATGAGCCGGTCGCGGCGACGGATCTCCTCCCGGGCGTGCGGAGTGGACCCGAGGCGCCGGAACAGGCTGCCGACGAGGAACAGGATCGCTCGGTAGGTCGCCGTGTTCGCGCCGATCGTGGGCTCTTCGACGTAGAGGCTCGTCCACTCCTCGAAGTGCGTCATCCGGGCGTTGGCGAGCAGCAGGTCGTGGAAGTCGCGGAAGGTGGGCTCGATGCCGCCCAGCTCGATGCCCACGGCGGAGCCGTGCAGGCGGGCCTCCTCGTCGTCGTCCTCGTCGTCGTGGACGGGCGTCTCGGGGTCGCTCGTGCGGTCGGCCCACTGGAACACGTGGTCCACCGAGCGGTCGACGAACACGAGCTCGACCTCGGGGTCCTGCAGCGCGTACGCCATGGCCTGGTACTCCGCGCTGAACTCCGTCAGCGGGGCCACCACCGAGAGGGGGGTCCAGCTCGCCGGGTGGCCCTCGACCTCGCCCGCGAAGGCCTGCAGCGCCACCGGGAGCGTGCAGTCGCGCAGGTCGGGCACGAGGCCCACGAGGTCCTCGCACATCTCGATGAACACGAGCTTCGGGCGCCGCTCCCGGAGCCAGCGCACCATGTGCACGGCGGACGCCGGTGAGTGGTGGATGACGGGGAAGATCGGCAGGGGCTCCCGCCGGGCCCGATCGACGTCCGCGGCCAGGGTGTCGAACAGGCGCGCGAGGTCCGCTTCGTCCTCCGTGAAGGCGGCGGCGATGGCCCGCAGCTGCTCGAGCAGCGGATCGGGGGCCTCGGGGCCCACCGCGTCGTCGAGCGCGTCGCTCAACGGTGGAGCTCCATCGCGTCCTTCCCGCCCTGCAGGAAGTCCTCCCACGGCCCGCCGTGCTCCTTGGCGCGCTTCTCGACGACGGCGTGCCAGAAGCGGTTCATCACCGTCAGGTCCTCCGGGATGCGGCGGACGAGCGTGCCCACCAGGGAGGTGGCCAGCGCGCGCGGCTCCAGCGCCAGGTCGCCGAAGAACTGCCCGTGCAGGACAGCGTCCTCGACCACGCCGATCTGCTCGGCCGTCGACAGCGCGGACTCGAGTCGCTCGTCGTCCGAGCTGGCGTTCTGGGCGGCGACGCGGAGGTCGGCGAAGGTCTGCAGGAGCACGTCCAGCAGGGCTGTCGGCATCTCGACGTCGAACGCGTTCCGCGCGAGGAGGTCCTTCACCCGGAACTCCACGATCTGCTTCTCGGACCTGCGGTTCGTCACCACCGGGATCTGCACGAAGTTGAAGCGCCGCTTCAGCGCGCTCGAGAGGTCGTTGACGCCGCGGTCGCGCGAGTTGGCGGTGGCGATGATGTTGAAGCCGGGCTTGGCGAACACCACGTTGTCGTCGTCGAGCTCCGGGATGGTCACGTACTTCTCGGAGAGGATGGAGATCAGCGCGTCCTGCACGTCGCTCGTGCAGCGCGTGAGCTCCTCGAAGCGCCCGATCACCCCGTCCTGCATGGAGCTCATGATGGGCGAGGGGATGAGGGACTCGCGGCTCTGGCCCTTCCCGATGACCTCGGCGACGTTCCAGGCGTACTTGATGTGGTCCTCGGCCGTGCCCGCGGTGCCCTGGACCACCCGCGTGGAGTCGCCCGAGATGGCGGCCGCGAGCAGCTCGGCCAGCCAGGACTTCCCGGTGCCGGGGTCGCCGATGAGCAGCAGGCCGCGGTCGGAGGCCAGGGTGACGATGGCCTTCTCGACGAGGGCGGGGTGGCCGTACCACTTCTGCGGGATCTCGCGGTCCAGCCCGTCCTGCGGGCGGCTGCCGAGCACGAACACGCGGACCATGCGGGGCGACAGGCGCCACGAGAAGGGCCGGCGTCCGGTGTCGTGGGCCGCGAGCCACTCGAGCTCCTCGGCGTACTTCACCTCGGCGGGGGCGCGGAGTCGTTCGGTCATCGGGGGCTCCTCGAGGGATGGATCGTCATGGCAGGGCGGCCTTCAGCTCCTTGATGAGCGTCTTCAGGCTGCCGGAGAGCACGGGGGTCCCGAGGGCCTGGAGCTCCTTGCGGAACCAGGCGTCCACGGAGAAGTAGCCGCTGGAGGCCACCGACCCGACCGGGATGAAGGTGACCCCCGAGCGCACGAGGGCCGTGAACATCGGCATCAGCTCGCGGTTGTCGTAGAAGTCGCTGATCCAGGCGATCACGGTGTTCTTCGGGTCGGTGATGTGCCCGAGCACGAGCGGCATCGCGCAGGTGCCGTCCGTGCCACCGCCGAGCTGGGTGCGCAGGAGGACCTCGAAGGGGTCGTGGACCCAGGGCGAGAGGTCGAGGGCCGTCGTGTCGTAGGCGATCAGGTGGGCCTCGATGCGGGGCAGCCCCGCGAAGATGGAGGCCAGGATGGTGCAGTTGACCATGGCGGGTACCATCGACCCGGACTGGTCGACCACCACCACGAGCCGGGTCTTGTTCTGCTTCTTCGCCTTGTGGTGGTAGTACAGACGGTCGACGTAGAGGCGCTCGCCCTTCGGGTCCCAGTTGGTGAGGTTGGCCCAGATCGTGCGCTTCAGGTCGAGGTTGCGGAACACGCGCTTCGGGGGGATCGAGCGGTCGATCGGTCCGGTGTCGGCGCTCATCACCTGCTTCAGGAGCACGTCGCCGAGCTCGTCGACGAAGCGCTTGATCAGGGCCTTCGCGTTGCGCAGCGCGGGGCCGTCGAGGTGGTCCTTGTCGCGGAGGAGCTGGGCGGTCAGCGCCATGGACGGGGTGAGCTTCGCGGCGAGCTTCGCGTCCGCGAGCACCTCGCGGAGCTGCATCCGGTCGATCAGCCGCTTCTCGATGCCCTTCAGGCCGGCCTGGATCTCGGGCTCGCTCATCAGGCCGGCACCCCGCCCGATCTCGCGGAGGGCCTCCTCGACGTCGCCCTCTGTGGTGGCCTGGCCGCCGCCCGACCCCTGGCCCCGCATGAGCGTGCCGGGCCGGTAGCCGCTCGCGCGCTCGAACGCGCGGACGTCGTCGAGCCATCGGGCGTACTCCTCGGCCGTGACGCTCTCGCCGCCCACCTGGCCGAACACGTTCAGCACGCTCTTCAGGTAGAGCACGGTGCGCATCAGGCCCTCGTCTCCCCAGTCGTCGTCGGTGTCGGGGAGGGCGAGCAGCGGCTCGAGGGACGGCTTCCGCTTCACGATCTGGTCGACGGAGGCCCGTGGATCCAGGGTGAGCCTCGGTAGATCGAGATCGTCGACCAGCTCGCCCATCACCCGCTCGACGCCCGCGTTGGCCTCGTCGTCACCGAGGGCGGCCATCAGGGTGCGCCAGTACACGAGCTGCCGGCGGCCGTCGCTCATGCGCGGAGGAGCTTGCTGGCGCGCTCGCGCAGCACGTCGAGGACCGGCGCGCGGACGCTCCGCGCCGTGGCGATGCCGGCGGCCGGTCCCGACCGCTGGGACCCCTTGCGGGCGCCGAGGGGCTGGAGCGTCCACCCGCCGTCGAAGCGCAGGAGGCCCATGACCGAGGCCCCCTTCAGGTCCTTCGCGGCGAGCCCTGCGTGGGGTGACGTGCGCGCGAGGTCCACGGGGGCGGGCGGCTCACCGGTGTAGAGCGTGGGGAGGCCGATCTGGAGGGGGTGACGGTGCCGTAGGGCGGGCGGGTGCAGGACGGCGCCCGAGAGGTCGACGGACCACGGGTCGAAGGCCTCCCCGGGGGTGGCGCCCCCCTCGCGCCAGCGGAGCACTCCGTCGGAAGAGAGCTCCATCTTGCTCACACTGAGGGAACAATCGGCCGATAGGGCGTCGAGGAGCGCGGGCGCCAGAGGACGGACGAGGTTCCAGATCTCGGCGCCGGTCACGGCGTCCACCTTCCAGGCCGTCAGCGGCGTGCGGACGAGGTGGCGCTGGCCGTCCGGGGTCTCGAGGAGGCCGTGCACGACGATGGACAGCACGTGGTCGTGGTGCCGGACATCGGCTCCCAACGGGAAGAGTCGGCCATCCACCGTCTCGGTCGGGCACACCTCGGGGAGGCTGTAGGTCGCCAGGATGCAGCGCGACCAGAGGTCTGCCCAGCGGCGGAGGGGTGGTGAGTCGACGGCGGACGTGGGCGCGTGATCGAGGAGCTCGTCGGCGAACCCCGTGAGCAGGGTGGCCAGGCCGCCGAGCTCGGCTGTGGTCTGGAGGCCCTCGAGGGTGGCGACGATGGGCACGAGGATGCTGTTGTCGAGGTTGGCCAGGCCCGCGAGGGCGACCTCGACGAGCCACTGGCGCGCGCTCTCCATGCGCACGGTGGCCTCCGCGCCGGGCATCGGGCCGGGCTGGACGTCCACAGTCCCGACCACCAGGCCCCTCTCGGCCGCTGCAGCGGCGAGGAGCGCGTCGTGGCGGGCGCCCTCGAGGGACTCGCGCGCCGCGGCGAGGGCGGCGAGGTGGTGTGCGAGGAGCTCGCCGTCTCCAAGGGCCGTCACGGCCTCGTGCACCCGGGGACCGAGGGGGGTCCCGACGAACGCGTCGGCGAGCTCGCGGAGCGAGGCGACCTGGGCGGGGGCGAGGCGGGCGAAGCCCTCTCCGAGCACGCGGTCGAGGTGCGCGGTGAGGGCGGCGGCCTCTTCGACTCCGGCGGGGATCGGCGGGCTCATCCGGTGACGAACCAGGCCATCTCGGGCCTGGGCTCCGTGCTCGAGGGGAGCTCGACGTAGCGCAGGTAGTCGAGGAAGCGCGCGAACACCTCGCCGGCCTCGACCTTCTGCTTGTCGCCGCCGAGCTGGTTCGTGATCTGCCAGGTGTTCTCGGTGACCTCGGGCACCCCGAGGTAGCGGCACACGCGCTCTGCGCCGTACTGGGCCACCGCGTTGCTCACGAGGGCGTCGATGTGCTTGCACGGGCCCCCGCGGAGCCCGCCGCACGGCCGGTTGTTGTTGGTGCTGCAGTAGAAGTCGCCGCTGCCCGCCTGGATCAGCGAGATGTAGACGCGGTCGTCGGAGGAGCCGCTGCTCACGACCCCCTGGAGGCGGCCGGCGAACAGCTCGACGAACGGGACCTTGTGGAGGTTCCGGCGCTTCGGCGTGGGGCGGGGGTGGGGGACGAAGCTCTGCAAGGTCACCTGCTCGGGATGCGCGACGCTAGCACGGGTCGGGCTGGCTGACGGTCGGCGCGTGACGGAGGTCGGTGGGCGACGGACGTCCGTCGGCTGACGTCGGTCGACCGACATCGGGCGAACGTCGACAACCGTCGGTCACCGGCGTGGAACGTCGCGTGCAGGTCTCCCGCCCAGGAGGTCATCATGCGCACCATCGTCTTCGTCGCCACCATCCTCGGTCTCTCCGCGTGCACCACCGAGCGTGCCGCCCGTACCGCTTTGGAGGAGGCCGGTCTCCACACCGTCGACCTGACCCGCACGTCCCCCGTGCACTTCAGCCTGCGTGGCCGGAACGCCGAGAGCGGGTACTGCGCCGGGGACATCGAGATCGTCGGGGGGAAGTCGAAGTGGGGCTGGATCTGTCAGCGATCGAACCCCGACCCTGTCTGCGCCCCCGATCGCCTGGAGGACTGTGTCGACGCGGTCGTCGCGGCGAGGAAGGTGGACGAGCTCGCCGCGATCGAGCCGCTCCGCATGCTCTGTGTGTACAACGGGCATCCCATGGCCTGTCGCGATCTGGCGAGTGTCGCCCTGGACGCGGAAGCGTGGCGCACCCTCGCCTTCGCGACGGCCCTGGCATGTGGCCGCGGAGACGGCCCGATCTGCGAGGACCTGTCGTTCGCCGCAGGCAGGCTGGAGGACTGGGCTGCGGTCCTCTCGTACGGCAGCCACGCATGTGACCTGGGGCGGCCCATCGGGTGCGGGAACGCGCGCGCGGCGGCCCTTCGACTGGGACTGCAGGATGAAGCTGCCCGGCTCGGGGCCCGGTCGTGCGAGCTCGACGCCAGCCGGTGCCCCGGTCGGGGCTGAGCTCTGCGGCACGGTCAGCCCGGCGGGAGCGGCAGCGCCGGACGGAACCAGGGGTCGAGCACCGTCGCGGGGTCCACCCCTGCCGCGCACGTGGCGGGAAGGGCCCAGAAGACCCCCCGGGTGCCGGCCGCGCGTGCGTAGGCGCCCACGATGAAGGACTGAGAGGTCTCTCCATAGGCGAGGAGCTGGCCCGACCCGAGCTTGCTCGTCCCCGCGTTGCCGCCGTACACGGTGCCGTCTCCGAGCACGATCCGGAACGTCCTTGCCGCCGGGTCATAGCTGAGGTCGGTCAGCTCGCCGGTCTCGTCGGAGCCCGTGACGACCCCGCCGCCCCACGCGCCCGCGGACTGGCCCTCGCCGAACGCCTCGGGCACGCATCCGCCCGCGACCAGCAGATCGACGGCCGGCTGGAGGATGGACTCCATGTGCGACGCGTCTGGCAGGGATGCCGCTCCGAAGCGGCTCGTGTACGCGTCGTCCGCCATCGACGCCATCTCGCCTGCCCGGTCAGCGAGGGTCCGTGCGCCCTCCTCCAGCGAGGTGAGCGCGCAGAGCGTGCCATCGACCTCTGCTCCGGTGGAGAAGTCCACGAGGTCGAGCGTCTCGGGGACCCCGGTGCTGGTGAGTGCGGCGCCGTCACCTGCGAACAGGCTGATGTAGTGGTTGGAGTCCCCCACGAGGTCCAGCGCATCCTCGGGGTCGGAGTCGACGATGAGGAGATCGTCCACGACCACCCCGCCCAGGGTGAAGGGCGGCGAGCGGTACGCTGCTCCGGTGCCGAAGTCCGAGAGCAGGGTGGCCGCCCCGAAGTCGACGCTGACCTCGCCGAAGCAGGGCGCGGTGAAGGTGAACACCGTCGCGTGGGCGAGGGACGGCAACAGCAGGGCGAGCAGGGACAGTCGGGCCGGATGCATGGGGGGAACCTCCGGCGGGAGCTTAGGGAGGGCGCGGCCGCCGGGCCGTAGCGGATGTGTATCGGTGCGTCCGCGCGGATCTGCCCGCCCCCTACAGGCCTGTGGTGGCGAGCCGGTGCTTCGGGTTGTCAGGGTCCATCGCGGCGCGGGCGTCGGCCTCTCGACGCTCGCTGTAGCGGTCCACCAGGAAGTCCCGGATGTCCCGCGTGAGCACCGTGAGCTTGTAGAGCTCCTCCATCACGTCCACGAGGCGGTCGCGGTAGCTGCTGTCCTTCATTCGCCCGTCGTCGTCGAACTGCTCGTAGGCCTTGGCGACGCTCGACTGGTTCGGGATGGTGAGCATCCGCATCCACCGGCCGAGCACGCGGAGCGTGTTCACGACGTTGAAGGACTGGCTGCCGCCGTTGACCTGCATGACGGCGAGCGTGCGGCCCTGGGTGGGCCGGACCGCGCCCATGGAGAGCGGGATCCAGTCGATCTGGTTCTTGAAGACGCCCGTGATGGCGCCGTGCATCTCGGGGCACGACCACACCTGGGCCTCCGACCAGAGCGAGAGCTCACGCAGCCGGACGACCTCCGGATGGTCTTCGAGCCCCGGGCCCTTCATGGGCAGATGGTGGGGGTGGAACCAGCGCACCTCGCAGCCGAGCTCCTCGAGGACGCGCGCGGCCTCCTCTGCGAGCAGGCGGGAGTAGGAGCGCTCCCGGAGGCTGCCGTAGAGCATCAGGACGCGCGGTGGGTGCGTGCTGCGCGGCGTGTCCGGGAAGGTCGGGACGGCGAGGGGCGGTGGGGACGTCATGGGACCTCGCTACAGAGGCCCACGACGTAACCCTGGTCAGGGCTCCCAGCGCCACCGGTCGGAGGGGACCTTCGCGGCGTGGCCGAGCACGCGTGGACCGTCGGCGAGGCCGGACGGGATGGGGGCCCAGCCCCGCTCGAGGCGGTCGTCGAGGAGCTCGTCGGCGGTGGGCGCGTGGGTCCAGACGGCGACCGCCGTCACGGCGGCGTTTCAGGTGGTGTCGTAGACGAGGAACAGCCCGTCGGGCAGGCGGACGACGAGGTCGAGGGTGAACTCGTCCTGCTCGACGACCTCCGCGAGCTGGGCGTCCATGCCGGGCAACGCGCGGATGATGTGCTCGGTGATGCGGTGGGTGCGCACGTCCCGCTCGAGCGCCTCGAGGCGCGCGGGTTCGATGGGGATCTCGCCGACGATCCTCATGGGGGTTCGGGTATCACGGCGAAGCATGACATTCCCTGACACGTTCGGGTGTCACGGGACGGGTCCTCCGCGCCAACACGGGGCACACCAACAAGGAGTGTCCCATGACCCATCGTCGCATCGCCCTCGTCGCCTCCCTCGTCCTCCTGCCCATGACCGCGCTCGCGGCCACGGCGTCCAGCGGGACCTGCGGCTCCCTCTGCTCCACCGTCGGCGCCCTGTTCGGCTGCGGCTGCTGAGCGGCCGTCGATGCCGACCGATCCCACCTCCCGTGCGCTCGCCCGCCTCGCGGACGGGGACCGGTCGGCGTTCGACACCGTCTACCGCGAGGCCTGGCCCCGCGTTCGCGCCCTGACGTCCCGCCTCCTCGCTGGGGACCCGGAGGCCGAGGACGTCGCCCAGCAGGCGCTCCTGACCGCGTTCGCGCGCGCCACGGACTACGACCCGTCCCGTCCGGCCCTCCCGTGGATCCTCGGCATCGCGGCAGGCTCCGTCCGCACGCACCGCCGCCGGCAGACCCGCCGCCGGGAGGTCGCGCTGCCCACCGCCCTCGTCGAGCCCGGGACCCCGGAGGACGCCGTCGTCCGGGCGGACCTGGAGCGCGCGATCACGGAGGTCCTCGGTACCCTCTCGCCGCTCGACCGGGAGACGTTGCTCCTCGGGGTCGGCGACCGACCCGCCGACGCCACCTTCCGCAAACGGCTACAGCGCGCCCTCGGTCGCCTGCGGCAGTCCTTCCGGAGCACCCATGGATCCCTCTGATCTCGAGCGGGCCGCGCGGGCGGCCTACGAGCGCGGCCGGCTGGTGCGGGCTCTACCCGTGGCCCTGCCTGTGGCGGCGATGACCGCGGGCACGGCGCTGCTCACGGGGTTCGGCGCGTCGGTCGCCATCGGGGTCGCGGTCGCGGGGCTCGTCGTGGGGCTGGCGTGGCGTGGCCAGGACCCCGGCCGGGGCGTCGTGCCCGGCCTGTTCGGTGGCGTGGTCGCGTGGCTGCTGCCGCTCGCGTGGGCCTGCCAGACCGGCGTGTGCAGCGCGTCCTGCACGCTGCAGTGCGCCGTGGTGGCCCTGGGCGCGGGCCTCGCGGGCGGGCTCGTCCTGCACCGGACGGGCGGTGGCGTGACCGCCCTGGCGGCCGTGGCGGTCGCCGCGGGATGCGCGTCGATCGGGTGCGTGCCGCTGGGCTCCTTCGGGCTGCTGGGCGTGGCGGGGGTGCTCGTGGCGGGGTTGCCGGCCGTGCGGCTGTCGCCGGCCTGAGCCCGGATGTGCGGGCCGCCGGGCCCGGCTCGCCGGCTCACAGACAGTCGGAGATCTTCAGCACAGGGAAGTCGGGATAGAGGGCGTCCATCGTCGTGGTCACCTCGGTCGACAGCGGGATGCCCGACTGCTCCAGGTACGGCCCGAAGTCCCGCTGGTACGCGTGCGACAGCTCCAGGGCCCAGGCGCTCATGTAGCCCTCCCAGTCGTCGTCCGGCGATGCCGGTGGCTCCCACGCCTCGTAGGCCCGCTGCATCCCGTCCACGCCGAGGCTGTCGGTGATGTTCAGCCAGAGGTCCATCGCCACGAGGATGGAGTAGTCCGACGCCGTGCAGGTCCCGGAACAGCCGTTGAGAGGCCCCTCACACCGCGCGTCGATGCGATTCTGGCGACTGTAGCCGCGCCAGCCGTTGAGTGTGCTGTACCCGAAGACACGCGCCTGGGCCGCGAGGTGCGCGAGGTTGGGCTCGGCCTCCGTCCAGCTCGAGGGCGCCCCGGGGAACGCGTAGGGCGTCTTCAGCGTGCGGCTGTGGCCCATCTCGTGGCCATAGCCCCACAGACCCCGGAGCCGCTTCTTGTGGTCGGTGAGGTTCGTGCTCCACATCGGCGCGGTGCCGTCGGTCTCGAAGCCGTGCGCCAGGTACGCCGGGTTGCCCGAGTGCGCGCCGAGCCCGTCCTGCACGTCGAAGAAGAACTTCTCCGGCAACTGGTCGTCCCAGGTGTCGTCCGCGAACACCGTGGTCTCCTCGATGCGGTAGCGATGCAGCATCGTGAGGATGTCCGTGATGGAGTCCGTCGCGGCCGCGACCTCGTCCCGGTGGGCGAGGAAGAGCACCTGGCTCGACCTGAGCACGACGTACGGCACCGCGGTGGCCGCGATCTCCGCCTGGAACGCGGTCTCGTCCGTGACCCCGAGCTCGAACGTCGGCAGGGGGAGCACGTTGTGCAGGGTGACCTCCACCTCCTCCTGGCCATCCCACCACGACGCGTGGTTCAGCAGGATCGGCCCGCCGAGTGGCGCGTTCAGCGTGCGCGTGCCGACGTTCAGCGTGGTGAACGCACCGGCGCTCGGATGCCGCTGGATCACGTCGGGCGCGTTCCACCGCGTGTGCGGCATGATCATCCCGTTGGACCCGGCGATGAACGCGTGCAGGAAGCCGTCCGTGTCGGGCGTGTCGATGTCGATGCGCACCGTCTCGCCCGGAGCGGCGTAGTAGCCCGTGAAGCTGTACGCACTGTTGGGGTCGAACGGAACGGTGACCTTCACGGACACCCGCTGCTCCCCCGCACCCGGCTCGCCCGGGTAGGTGGACGCCGTCGCGATCGGCCCGTTCTGGTCGGGCCGGAGACCCTGGGTGACGAAGAAGGACCCGTACAGCCGGATGTCCTCGGTGTCGTCCGCACCCCAGGTGTGCGCAGCCGCATCCGTGATGGCCGGCGCACCCAGGGCCTCCTCGATCACGGCCTGTGCCTGGACAGCCGGATGGAAGCTCGGGAACCGCACGAAAGCGGTGGCGGACCGGTCGAGGATGCCGAGCGCCTTGCTGGTGTCGGCCGTCTCGATGCCCAGCGCGTCCCGTGCCGCCATGACGAGGGCGTCGGTGACGTTGTCGTAGTCCGGATCGAGGGCGCGCGAGGCGAAGCTGTCGCCGGTCTGCATGCCGTCCGGGCTGTACTGGCTGCTCGCCATGCCCGCCTCCTCGAGCACGGCGTGCACGACGCTGTGCTCGGAGCCGATGGTCTTCGGGAAGGTCGACCCGATGGCGTTCGTCGCGTCGTCGATCACGATGCCGCCACCCGCGTGCAGGTGGTCGAGGTAGGTCTGCACGTCCTCCCAGGGCGTGTTCATCCGCACCGTGAGCGTGACGCCGGGGGCCGCGTCGACCCACGCCTGGACCTCCGCCAGGGTCGTCTCCACCCCGGAGATCCCGTCGATGCTCGCTCCGACCCGGCCACCCCCGCGGGTGGTGCCGACCGCGACGAGGATCTGGTCGCTGCGGTCGGGGCTGGTGAGGATCGGACGGGCCTGGGGCCCCCACACGGCGAGCCCGTTGGGCCGTCCGTTCGCGGTGAGCGTGCCGGTCTCGGCGCTCACGAGAGTGGGCTCCTCGAGCACGGGGACGGCCGCGAAGCGCTGCGCCGACGAGCCGTCACAGGGGGACCCCAGCAGGAGCCCACCGTCCGAAGCGTCGCTCCCCTCGGCGCACGAGCTGCAGTCCTGGAGCGCGAGACGCGCGTCGGGGTCGATCCCCGTGGGCGCGACGCTGGCACAGTCCGAGACGACCACGAGGCCGCCGGAGACGAGGTCGAGGCACGTCCCCGACGTGCCGGCCTCGAACGTGCCCGTCGCCTCGTGCCAGACCCAGTCCTGGCCGGCGCTCCCGTCGCAGTCCCGCTGGAGGACGATGGGCGCGGCGACCTGCCAGTCGAGGCAGGCGCCGGGCCGGCTGCCGGGCAGCAGGCGGAGGGTGTCGCCGTCGGTGAAGACGTCGGCCCAGCCCTGGTTCTGGAGGTAGCCGCCGCCTCCGGTGCTGTTGCACCAGCTGTCGTCGTCGCAGGCGTCCGGCACCCCGTCGCTGTCGGTGTCGATGGTGTCGTCGCCGCCCGGGCAGGCGTCCGCGCCGTCGCACACGCCGTCGTCGTCGAGGTCGGCCCCGGCGGACCCGATGCAGGCCGCGGGCTCGCAGAGGTCGGGGAAGCCGTCGCTGTCGGTGTCGATGGTGTCGTCGAAGCCCGCGCACGCGTCGTCGCTGTCGCACACGCCGTCCCCGTCGTCGTCGTCGGGGGCCGCGTCGTCGGGACAGGGATCGACGTCCGCGCAGAGCCCGTCGCCATCGGCGTCGTCGTCGGGGTCGAGGGGACACGGGTCGCAGCCGTCGGGCACGGTGTCGAAGTCGCTGTCGACGAGGTCGTCGGACCCGGGGCAGAGGTCGCGCCAGTCGCAGCTCCCGTCGCCGTCGCTGTCGTCGAACGGGTCGTCGGGGCAGGGGTCCTTGGAGTCGCAGACGCCGTCCTGGTCGCGGTCCTCGATGTCGGCCGGGCAGCTGTCGCACCCGTCCGGGATGCCGTCCCCGTCCGTGTCGATCGTGTCGTCGAAGCCCGCGCACACGTCGCCGGAGTCGCAGTTCCCGTCCAGGTCGGAGTCGTCCGGATTGTCGGCCGGACAGGGATCGCAGCCGTCGGGCTTGCCGTCACCGTCGCTGTCGACGCTGTCGTCGGACCCCGGACAGACGTCCACGTCCCCGCAGACGCCGTCGCCGTCGGCGTCGTTGGCCGCGTCGTACGGGCAGGCGTCGACGGGGTCGCAGATGTCGTCGCGGTCGGTGTCGTCCTCGCCGTTCGGGCAGGCGTCGCAGGCGTCCGGGATGCCGTCGTCGTCGGTGTCGACCGTGTCGTCTCCACCGTCGCACACGTCGTCGGACTCGCACACCCCGTCGCCGTCGGAGTCGTCGGGGTCGTCGTCCGGACAGGGGTCGCAGGCGTTGGGCACACCGTCGTGGTCCCGGTCGTGGTCGTCGTCGCCGCCCGGACAGAGGTCGGCGGAGTCGCACGAGCCGTCGTCGTCGTGACGGTCGAGGGGACACGGGTCGAGGCAGTCGGGCACCCCGTCGGTGTCGGTGTCGAGCAGGTCGTCGTCACCGGGACACGCGTCGTCGGCGTCGCACACCGAGTCCCCGTCCGTGTCGTCCGGATTGTCGACGGGACACGGGTCGCAGGCGTCGGGCTGGTCGTCGCCGTCCGTGTCGAGGTGGTCGTCGCCCGCCGCGCAGATGTCGCTGGCGTCGCAGACCTCATCCGCGTCGCTGTCCGCGTCACCGGGGCAGAGCTCGCACCCCGTTCCGACCCACCAGCCGTCGACCGTGGCGGGCTGGCCGCTCACGGAGCTCCTGGACCAGCAGTCGGTGCCGAACGCCCGCGTGCCCGTGTAGGTGATGCCCGTGTTGGCGTAGGTCCAGGTGACCGTCTGGCCCGCTGCGGTGGTCGACCACGAGCCCGTGCCGGTGCCGCCGTTCCCCGTGTGGATGTTGCCGTTGAGCTTGAACTGCACGGTCGTGCTGCCCTGGATGTGGGTGCCGTCGTCGAGGATCCAGTCGAAGTCGAACGGCATCGTCCAGTTGCACGTGTCGTTCGTCTCTCCGGGGGTCGCCCAGCCCCCGGTGGCGACGCTGCGGCTGTCGCACCAGGGCAGCGCATCGGCGTCGTCGTTGAGGGACGCATCGGTGCTGGCGGGGTGGAGGGAGCGGCTGGCGCCCACCGGGAGGGACGTCCAGGTGACGGCGTCGACCACGGTGGAGCCGACGAGCTCGAGGGTGCCGGAGGAGGGAAGGGTGAGCGTGGAGTCCAGATAGGCATCGGCCGTGAAGCCCGCCTCGACGGGCAGGACGTCGCGCCCGATCGCGGCGCGCCCGCCCGGACCGAGCTCGATGGCGGAGAGCGTCGCGGTGTCCACGGGGGACGCCCCGGTGCGCGTCTCCAGGGAGAGACCCTCCAGGGAGACCGTGCGGGACGAGGTGTTCACGATCTCGACGAACGGGCCGTTCGGCAGGGCGACGGGAGATCGCAGGATCTCCACGATGGTGAGGTCGCCGGCCACGAGGCCGCTGGCGTCGACCTCCGCGATGTTCCCGTCGCAGTTCTCGTCCACGGCATTCCCGACGATCTCGACGGCGTCGGGGTTCACGGCGGGGTCGCTGTCGTCGCAGTCGCCACCGCCATCGCCCACGGGCCCCCAGCCGTCCCCGTCCATGTCGTCGGAGGCGAGGAGGAAGGTGCGCAGCACGCTCGTGCCGCGCGCGGCCACCCAGGTGCCGTCGGTGGACACGGTGCGCCCGAAGGCCTCGTTGGCGGCCTGCCCGACCACGGTGGCCTGGGCCAGCGGGCGTCCGTGTCGTCGACGGCGAGCACCGCCTGGCACGGGGTCACCTCGCAGTCGAGGGCCAGGTGCGAGGGCAGGCGCCTGCCGTCGGCGTCCCACGCGACGAGGCCGTGGTACCGACCGATCGTGCGGTCACCCTGGACCCAGAGGATGCCCTCCGTGGTCCAGGATGGCGTCTCCGCGGCCAGCAGATCCACGCGGACCTCCAGCCAGCCGTCGCCCTCCGGACGCTCGTGCACCGTGAAGCCCTGCTCGAGCCCCAGGTCCAGCTCGCGGTACCAGGCGTCGATCTGCGCACCCGGGAACACCGTGCGATCGGCCTCGCGGGTGGCCGAGGAGGCGGGGAAAGGCCGCAGGGCTCCGGTCCGTCCCCAGCCCGCGTGCACCAGCTCGAGATCCAGGTCGGGGTCGTCGATGGCGACGCCGTCGGGCTGCCAGCGGATCCGCCGGGGCTCGTCGGTGTGCGGGGGGAGGCCGGTGTCCGCGGGGGTCGGGGCGCTCTCGGGCGTGCAGCCGAGCAGCGCCAGGAGGACGGGCAGAGGCATGGGGGAGATCCTCGTGGGTCAGGGGATGAGGGGAGCGAGCACGGCGGCGGGGTCGACGCCGGCGGGGCAGGAGCCGGTCACGGCCAGGCCGGAGCCGCGCGTGCCGCGCTCGCGGACGGTCCGCCCCGCGACGAAGCCGTCGCCGAAGCTCGCGTAGACGGCGCCCGAGCCGAAGGTGCCGAAGCTGGCGCCCACCGGGATGCCGTCGACGGTGCCCGTGAACGTGTGGGCGCGCAGATCGAGGGAGCCGGGGCCTGCTGCCGGGATCCGAGGAGCTCACGGGCGTACCGTCCTCCGAGGCCGTCGACCACCCAGGTCCAGGTCGTGCGGTCGTGGCGGAAGCCGAGCCAGCCCTCGACGGTGCACCTGGCCGCGGACGCGAGCTGGACGACCTCGTCGTCGGGGGGGGGCGACGTACGCGGTGGGGTCCTGGCGACCCGCACCCGCGAGGTAGAAGGGCGACGGAACAGCGTGTTCACGGCGAAGGCCGGGAGCGAGCCCTCGAGCCACGCGCAGGCGGCGAGGGGGACCTGGTCGCACGCCGGGCTCTCAGGACCGTTCGGGGCGTCTGGGCGGGGTCGTAGAGCACCGTGGGCCCGGAGAGGGCATCCATGGCGAGGGCATCGGCGTCCCCGTCGCCGTCGAAGTCGGCCGTGACGGGCATCCCGAGCGCACGGCGTGCGCTGATCCGACGCTCCGCGAGGTCCGGTCCGGCCAGGAACAGGCCGCGGTCCGACCCGACCAGCGCGAGGCCGTCGTGCTCCGCCGTCCGACCCGACCAGCGCGAGGCCGGTATCCCCAGACCCCAGGGTGCGTCGGGCGTGAACAGCTGTCCTCGGCGGGCACCCCGCCCTCCCACCAGTCGAGACGTCCCCGCGACGACCGCGAGGTCAGGCGTGCCGGCGAAGGTCTGGAGGTCCTTCGCGCGGGCTCGGGGTCGAGCACGACGGGGCGCGTCGAAGCCCGCGCCATTCCAGGCGAGCAGGGTGACCCCGTCGGGGCCCGCGACGAGCAGGTCGTCGCCGCGCTCGGCCACGTCGGTGGTGGGGACTGCCGTGAGGGCCGTCAGGGTGGGCGAACCGGGGAGCCCGTCGACGCGGAGCAGGCCGGCTTCGGTCGCCAGGAGCACGTCTGCACCGAGCCGGACGCGGCTCACCGGCTGGGAGCCGAGCGCCTGCCAGGCCGAGAACGCGCCGGGTCCGGTACCCCAGGCGAGGTGGGCGCCGCTGCCCGTGCCGACCACGAGGTCGAGGAGGTCGTCGCCATCGAGGTCCGCGGCCGCCACGTCGAGGGGGGTGTCCGGCAGGGGCGCGGTCAGGCCACGGGTGGGCAGGAACACGCCGTACACGTTGCGCGCGAGGGCCACCCGGCGTCGGAGGCGACCAGGACGTCCGGATCGCCGTCCCCGTCCGCATCGGCCAGGGTGGCGGCGTCGCCGACAGGACCCAGGGAGGCGGAGGCCCACCGGGGGTTGCGGGGATCGAGGAGGACGTGCATGGAGCCCGCGGCCGTGATCCCCAGGACGTCGGTGTCCCCGTCGCCGTCGAGGTCCGCGGGGATGGCGCGCAGATAGCTCGTGTCCGAGCTGATCCGCCGGTGGGCGGGCCTCGGGCCACCCCGGCTGCCGCGCACGACGAGGATGCCGTGGGAGGTCGCCGCCAGGAGGTCGGGGGCGTCGTCCGTGTCCAGCTGGGCCGATGCGAGGTCGTAGAGCTGGGTCCGCGAGAGCAGCCGGACGTTGGAGCCCTCCATGCCGGACCGCCAGCCGAGGCTCACGGTGCCGAACGCCAGGTCCGCGGCCGCGTCGGCATCCAGGTCGGTGGACGTCCACGCCCGCCCCGTGGCGAGGCGCTGTGGGTCGGCCAGCACGGCGTCCGGGAACGTGACGACCAGGTTCTCCCAGACCGTCACGAGGTCCAGATCGCCGTCCCCGTCGGTGTCCGCGAGGCCCGGCACATGGGAGGCGCCCTGGAAGCGCGAGGGGGTGAAGGTGCCGCCGTCGTTGTCGAGCAGGAACACGTAGCTCGAGCCGGTGACGATGATCTCCGGGAACCCGTCGCCGTGCACGTCGGCGACGAGGAGACGCAACGGCCGCGGTCCGAAGCCCGGGAAGGTGGCGAAGTCGTGGAGCGTCTGGCGGGCGCCGAAGACCCCGTCGCCCTGCCCCGGGAACACCTCGACGGCCGTGTCGTGCACGAGCACCAGATCGGGCACGGTGTCCCCGTCGACGTCCCCGAGGTCGACGTACGCGCGTGTCGTCCCGGCCGGGAGGGTCCCGAGGAACCCGCTGTCGGTGAAGGTGCCGTGGTCGCCGAGCAGGACGTGCACGCCGTCCGCCTGGGCTGCGAGGATGTCCATGTCCCCGTCGCCGTCCGCATCCCGGACCTCGGCACCCCAGAACAGCAGCGTGCCGCCGACGGTCTGGGCGTCCCAGAGGTCCTCCTTGTCCCTGTCGTCGCAGACCCCGTCCCCGTCGGCGTCCCCGAGGTCCTGGTCGCCGTAGCAGGGGTCGAGGTCGTCGCAGACGCCGTCGCGGTCGGCGTCGCCGGTGGAGTCCTCGCCGAAGCAGGCGTCCACGGCGTCGCAGCGCTGATCGGCGTCCGCGTCGGGGCCTGCCGGGCAGGTGTCGAGGTCGTCGCAGAGCCCGTCGCCGTCGGTGTCGCCGGTGCTGTCGTCGCCGTCGCACAGGTCCTGGTCGCCGCAGACGCCGTCGTGGTCGTGGTCGAACGTGGTGGGGTCGCCGGTGCAGGCGACGGTGGGGTTCAGGAGCACCCGGACGTCCTTGAAGGTCCGGGTCACGAGCGCGTCCTGGTCGCCGTCGCCGTCGACGTCGCCGAGGGCGATCAACGCGTGGTTCCCCTGCGCGACGACCGTGTGGGTGGGGACCAGACCGACCTCGCTGCCGTGGACGAGGAGGGCGTTGGTGCCGCCGAGGAGGACGTCCGGCCACGAGTCGCCGTCGAGCTGTCCGCTCTCCACGAAGAGGAGGAACCGCTGACCGGTGGGGATGGGCACCGGGGTGGCAGGCAGGCCGCCGTCGTCGTCCGCGATCTGGAGGGTCCGGGGGAGGACCACGGTGGCGAGGTCCAGGTCGCCGTCGAGGTCCATGTCGAAGAGCGCCGCGTCGATGGCGCCGCTCCCGACCTGGGTACGGGTCCAGCTCGGGAGGCCGGGGTCCGTGAACAGGAAGGTCCCCTGCTCGCTCGGCAGGAGGAGGTCGGGCCAGGGGTTGCCGTTCGCGTCGAGCACCTGGAGCTGGTTGGCGCCGAAGTCGTCCGCGAGCAGGGTGGGGGGGAGGGGGGTGCCGTCGGGGTTGTCGGCGATCGAGAGGCCGCCCGCGTGACCCAGGACGATCTCGGGGAAGCCGTCGCCGGCGAGGTCCACCACGGCGAACGCGATGGAGTCCGCCCCGTCGGAGAGCCGCTCCAGCTCGGGCCACTCGTTGGGTGCGGTCGCCAGGAGGTAGAACAGGTCGAAGGTGGTCGTGATGGCGAGGTCGGGGAGCCCGTCGTGGTTCAGGTCACCGACGGCGAGGGTGGGGGAGCCACTCGGGATGACGGGACCGACCGCGACGGGCGCGGCGAAGCCGTCCCCCGTGTTCTCCGCGAGCAGGAGGCCGTCGCTGAGCACGGCGTTGGCGTTGGTGTACCAGAGGATGTCGAGGTCGCCGTCGGCGTCCGTGTCGACCAGGAGCACGCCCATTCCGAGGTCCGGGTCCGCGATCGAGCCCACGTCCACGGCGGGCCAGAGGGCGACCGTGTCGTCGCTGTCGCACACGCCGTCGCCATCGCTGTCGTCGGTCGCGTCGTCACCGAAGCAGAGCTCGACGTCGTCGCAGATGCCGTCCCGGTCCCAGTCGACGGCTCCGGGGTCGGAGGCGCACGGCGCCACACGGGCGGCCGTCGGGGAGCCGCGACGGGCGCTTCGGGCGAGCAACCGATGAGGGCGAGGACGGCGATCGTGGACATCGCGACTCCGGGGGCAGGTGGACGGATCCATCCTGACCCGGCGTTCGCCCTGGGTCTGTCGTGGTTTGGTGGTCGCGGAGGGGTCTCGTGGACAGGTTCGTGCACACTCCGGGCAGGAACGGACACACGGCTTCACGTGGGGCAGGGGAGTACCATGGGCCGATGGTCCTGCTCCTCGCCGCCTGCGTGCACCACGCCCCTGGAGGTCCCATGACGAAGTCCGGCACGTTCGACGTCCGCCTGGAGGCCGGGACGGGCACCGAGGTCACGATGACCGTCGTGAACACCGGCCCCGACCGCGGGACGTTCTGCACGTACCACACGCCCTTCGAGGGCATCCGGAACGACATCTTCGTCGTGGAGCGAGACGGCCGGGAGCTCGACTACCGCGGCATGATGGCCAAGCGGGCGCCGCCTGGACCCGAGGACTTCCGCACCGTCGCGGCGGGAGGGAGCGTGGGGCCCGTGACGGTGGACCTGTCGCGGGGCTACGCGCTGGGCCCCGGGACCTGGTCGGTCCGCTACCGGGGCACCGGCATCTCCGGGCTCCCGGACTCCAACCCGGTGGAGCTCGTGGTCCCGTAGGGCCCCTCAGGGGGCATCGGCTTCGTCGGAGGTCCCGCCCGGGGGCATCGCGGCGAACGGCGCGTCGAGGTCCAGCGTCAGGCTCATCGCCTCACCGCGCCTCGTCATGCGCAGCTCGAGGGCCTTCAGGCCCGTGTCGGCGCGGAGGGCATCGAACGCCGCCATCAACGTCTCCATGTCGGTCAGCTCCTGGCCGTTGATCGTGTGCACGATGTCGCCGTTGCGGATCCCGAGGCGATCCAGGGCGGAACCGCGCCGCACAGCGGAGACCCGGTAGCCGTCGAAGGCGTCGTCGGGACCCCGATGCAGGAGGAACCGGCCCATCTTCGAGAGCTCCTCGAGGTCGTGGCCCTGCATGATGGCCCGCAGGTTCTCGGGTCCGGTCCACTCGCCGGGCACGGCGGCGTCGTCCGCGGCTCCCCCGTCGGCGCCGCCCTTCGTGCGGGCTTCACGGCGCTCCCGCATCCGTTGCTCCAGGAGGGCGATCCGCGCCTCGCGCTCCACCTCCGTCAGCGACGGCGTCTCGGCCTGCTCGGCCTCCAGCTCGCGGATCCGCGCGTGCGCAGCCTCGAGGTCGCGCTCCAGCGCCTCGATCCGCGCGCCGTCCGCACCCCCACACCCGACGAGAACCAGCAGTCCGAGCATCCGTGCCTCCGCTCGGACTCTACCAGCGCTCATGGCGTGACGGTGAGCCTGGCGCCGCGCGCCCAGACCCCCCAGCGCTCGCCGTCGTAGTACGGATAGGCGGAGGAGGCGGGGGCCGTGAAGGTGCCCGGCACCTCTGGCGTGAGATCGAGGGCCACCTCGTGGCGCTCGCCGGCCGCGAAGCCCTCCCAGTAGAGGGTGACCTCGCGGGGCCGGGTCTCGAAGAACGCGATCTCGCCGCGGTCCTTCAGCTGCTCGAGCTGCCAGGTGTCCACCCGCGTGCCCGCGGGGAGCCCGATCCGCGCGATGGGGCTCGGCACGGCCGATCCCTTCGCTGCCACCGTGGCCTTCAGGCGCACGGGCTCGCCGAGCTCGGCGCGATCCGTGGCCAGCGCGATCTCGAGGCCGAGCGGGGCGTCCGGGTGATCCGCGGGCAGCTCGGCCGACCAGCCGACCTCGAGGGCGTACGGGATCGCGAGACCCGAGAGCGTCTCGAGCACGATCTGGTGGGTGCCTCCGGCGAGGTGCGGGCCGAGGTCGAGCTCCACGGGACCCGTCTCGCTGCCCGTCCAGCGCACGACGTCGATGGGCTCGCCGTCGACATGGACCCGCACGGCGCCGGCCTGCTGGGTCCGTCCGGCCTCGAAGGCGGAGACGGCCTCCAGGGCCTTCAGCGCCAGCACGGTGGCCTGCGTGCTGCCCCAGCCGTACGTCGAGCGGCGGCTCGTGAGCCAGTGGGCGGCCTTCCGTACGCGGCTGGGGTGCCGTCCGTCCCGGAGCATCGCGAGGGTGGCGAGCCCGGTCGTCTCGACCACCGCGTTCTGGCCCCTGCTGCCCACCACGGTGGTGGCGGCCCCCGGGAACGCGCCCGTGTCGTCCTGCAGCGACGCCAGACGGTCCATGGCCCTCGCGGCGGAGGTCGGATCGGTGTGCTGCAGCGTGAGGGCGGCGAGGGCGAGGAGGTAGGGGTCGGAGGTCTGGACGGCGAGGGCGGCCTGACGGGCGAGCTCGGCGTCGAGGTCGCGGTGGCCGGACTCCACCATGGCCCAGGTGATGAACGCGTCGTTCACCTGCTTCGGCGCTCCGCCGTAGTCGTGGCTCGACCGGCCGGTGCTCGTGTACCCACCGCTCCCGTCGCGCGCGGCGTACAGGAAGCTCACGTCGCGCTGGAGCATGTTCGCGTCGACGTCGGGCCAGACCCGCTTCATGTCGGTGAACTGCAGCAGGCCGTAGGCCGAGAGGACCTCCTTCCCGGGCCCCTGTCCGAAGGTCTCGAAGCCCCCGGCCCCCACCTGGTAGGACGTGAGGCGCTGGTAGCCCGTGGACAGCGCGGTGGTGCGGTCCACCCGCAGCCGCGCGCCACCCCCGGTGCGGTCGAGGTTCTGGAGGATCAGCACGTTGGGGTAGTTGCTCGAGCTCGTCTGCTCGAAGCACCCGCCGGGCAGCCGGACCATGTCCTCCATGCCGTCGAGGAGGTTCGACAGGGCCGAGGGGTACAGGGTGAGCCTGCCGCCGATGCTGCCGTCGAGCGGGTCGGAGATGTCGGTGGTGTGGTGCTGCGTGCCCTCGAGGGTCCCGCCCTCCGCCCAGGTGCGCGGGAAGCCCCGCGGCACGACGTCGATCGTGCGCTCGACGGCGTCCACCAGGCTCCCGGCCGTCGCGGACACGGTGACGGTCGCCCGTGTGCGGGCCTGGGGGACGAGCACCGGGACGACGGTGGTGGTCGAGCTGCCCGCCTGGAGCGCGATCCGCTGCTCCCCGGCTTCGTCCTCGATGCGCAGCGGCCCCGAGACCCGGGCGCTCAGCGCGACGTCCACGGCCTCGTCGCGCTTCGACGCCAGGCGCACGGGGAGCAGCAGCCGGTCGCCGAAGGCGATCTGCTCGGGCAGCGGCACGTCGAGGACGAAGGGCAGGGTGCTGTGCAGCTCGGTGGTCGACCGGCCCACGTGGCCGCCCCCCACACCCTCGGCCGTGACGGTGAAGGTCGTGATGGCGTCGGACAGCGGGAAGCGCACCTCCGCCATGCCGGTCGCGTCGGTGCGCACGCGGGGCGCCCACATCACGGTCGACCGGAAGTCCGTGCGGCGCTCGGGCCGGCGGGCGCTCGCGTAGTCGGGCACGGGGAACTCCCGCACCACGGCGTAGCTCGGGCCCCGGGGCACGACCGGCCCCTGCGCCCACGCGCCCTCGCCGGGGTGGAAGACGAACGGGTAGCTCACGACGACGGTGCCACCTCCGGCCGGCGCGGGGAAGCGCATCCGACGGAAGCGACCGGCGACGCACGCTCCGACGCTCGCGCTCCCCAGCGTGGACTTCGAGATGGACGCCTCGGACACCGTGCCCTCCGCCGTGATGACGGCCCTGACGGTCAGGCTGCCCTGGAGTGCGGGGTCCTTCGCGAGCTCCCGCTGGTAGCAGTACCGGATCTGGTTCATGTGGCGCTTGATGACCGCGCCGATGACGTTCCTGTCGAGGGAGCCCTGCACCGCGGGCTCGCCGACCACACGGGCCTGGCCGCGGATCGCGGAGGACCCGAAGCCCCCGGCCCCGGTGCCGTAGCCGGACGCCCCCAGGCCCAGGCCCTTCGTGCCGAGCCCCCCGAGGCCCCCCTCGAGACCTCCGCCGCCGCCGAGCCCCTCGACCCCGAGGAGCCCGCCGATCTGCTGGGGCTCCAGCACGCCGAGGATGCCCGCCTGCCGGTTGGCGTCGAGCTGTGCGAGGAGCCCCGCGTTCGGAGCGAGCTCGCGGGCCTCGGGCAGCGCGACCCTGTTGCCCCGGGCCTTCTCCATGCGGACGTCGGTCCGGCCGATCCGGGCCTCGTCGCTGGGCTCGGCGTCCGGCTCCTCCTCCACGGGGACGCGGCGGAAGCGGCGGTAGCCGTAGGTGCCCATGACGAGGTCCAGCCCGAGGGGCCGTCGGCTTCGTCGGGATCGAGGTACCAGGCCGGGTCGTCGAGCGCCTCGGTGAGCCAGGGCTCCAGCAGCAGCCGGGTCATGAGGTCGCCGTGCTCGTCGTCCGCGTGCTTGAGGACCCGGTCGTCGACCACGGAGAGCGCCAGGTCCGCGGCGACGGGCGTGCCCTCGGCGTCGCGGGTGCGGACCTGCAGCACCACGTCGTCGCGCGGTCCGTACACGGTCTTCCCGGGCACGACCTCGATCCGGAGGTCGCGCCCGCGGTTCCGGTACACCAGCCGCTCGGCCAGCGGCGCGCCACCCGCGCTCACGGTGACCCGGGCCGCCCCCTGGCTCCTGCCGACCTCGGGCCGGTCCGACTGCAGGTGCACGACCGCAGCGCGCGCGGCCCGGCCTCCACGATGGCCGCCCCGAGCACCTGGTCGGCCTGCACGCCCAGCACCTCGACCTCGCGCTCCGTGGAGCACCAGACGCCCACACGGAGGGCCGCGAGCGCGCCCTGCAGGTCGTCGTACGTGTGGAGCACGCACCCCTCCGGGAGGGCCGCCGGCAGCGGGATCTCCTTGCCGGCGAGGGACGAGGGCGCGGTGAGCCGGGCGGTGTAGGCCCGTCCGGGTGCGGGGGTCAGCGGCAGGCGACCGAGCCCGTCGTGCACGGTGCGGAAGGCCGCGACCTCGGCTCCCAGGTCGTCGACGACGACACCTTCGATGTCCGCGGGCTCGCCGTGGGCGTTGCGGGCGCGCAGGTACACGCGGGAGGGGAGACCCTCGACGAGGTCGCCGCCCTCGGGGAACCACTGGATGTCGACCGCATCGAGCACGACGGGCACGGGGCGGCTGATGGACTCCTGCCAGCCGGCCTCCTCGACGAGCACCGTGAGGAGCACGTCCGCCGTGGTCAGGCCGTCGGGGAGCCGGAACGACAGCGTGGCCTCGCCGTTCAGGTCGGTGCGCGACTCGACCCGGGGCAGCACCCGGCCCCCGACCTGGACGAGCACCTGGACCGGATGGTCGACGAGCGGGCCCCCGCCGGCGGTGGCCAGGGTGAGCGCCGCCCGGACCTCGTCTCCGGGACCGTAGGCCTCGCGGAGCAGGTCGAGCTCCTTGCGGATGCGCGGTTCCTCGAAGCCGGCGACGACGATGGGACGCTCGCTGGTGCGGTCGCCGACGCGCGCGCGCAGGGTGTAGAGCCCGCCGGCGGCGTTGCGGGGGAGGTCCAGCGACGCGACGGCAGCGCCCTGCTCGGCGGGCCGGACGTGCCGGAGCACGACGGTCCCCGCGGATCGACGAGCTCGAAGTGCACCGGCGTGTCGCCATCGCCCGGAGCCAGCGTGCGTGCCGACAGGTCGAAGGTGCGCGCCCACACGGTCTCCCCGGGGCGGTACAGCGGACGATCCACCACGACGGCGAGGCGATGGGACTCCTTCAGGGACTCCGCGAGGCGCCCGGCGAGCTCCTTCTCGCGCTCGCGAGCCCCGCGGGCGCTCTCGGCGGGGGCGGGCTCGAGGGGATCCCCTGCGTCCGGGGGGGAGGACGACGCGGGGCCAGGGGTCTCGGGGACCGTGCAGGCGGGGACCATCAGGCACAGCAGCAAGGGGAGCGACACAGGCACCTCCGGGGCGGGGATCGAGCCCGATCGCCGCGCATCGTGTCAACGGGAGGCTTCGTCTCCGCCGGGCGGTCCGGCGGTTCCAGGTTCCCGGTCAGGGGAGGGGCAGGAGGTGCCCTGGAGGCCGTGAAGGGGATCAGCCCGAGAGGGTCGCGAGCAGCCAGGCGCGGGCCGACCGCCAGCGGCGCTCGACGGTGCGCAGGGGGACCTCGAGGGTCTCGCTGATCTCCTCGTTCTGCAGACCCCCGAGGAACTTCAGCTCGACGATCTGGGCGGCGACGGGGTCGTGTGCGGCGAGCTCGGTGAGGGCACGGTCGAGCGCGACGATGTCGAGCACGTCGTACTCCGCCGCCAGCCCCGCGAGGCGACACGCGCTCCCAGCCCCCGCCGCGCTTGGCGCTTCCACGCCGCCTGGCGCGGTCGATCACGATCTGGCGCATGGCCCGGGCCGCCAGGGCGGCGAAGTGCCTCTTGGACTCCCAGCGGGCGTCGCCCTTCTTCATCTTGGTCCACGCCTCGTGGACCAGGCTCGTGGGATCGATGTCCGCCCGCGCGCCCCGCTCCCAATGCATGTTGGCCGCGAGGTTCCGGAGGTACGCGTAGACTTCCTCGAAGAGGGCGTCCCCATCTTCCGGGGTGGGTTGCTCGACCATGCTCGAGCTTGTCATGAGGGGGGCGTCCGCGCAAAGGTCCCAGGCCCACACCACGATGTCATCCATTCGCGCCATCGCCATCTTCGACGAGGTCTGCGAGCTCCCGCGCGACGAGCGCGGGTCCCGGCTGCGCGAGCTCTGTGGCGGAGACCCCGATCTGCGCGCTGTGGTCGAGCGCATGCTCCGCGAGGACGAGGCCACCGATCGTCTCCTGGACCGCACGGTCTCCCAGGGCGCGGCGCGCTGGATCGCCGAGGACCTCGTGCGCAGCCTGGCGGACGGGCTCTCCAGCGACGTCGCCCCGCCGATGCCCGAGCACATCGGCCCCTACAGGGTGCTCGGGCTCCTCGGCGGCGGCGGCATGGGCATCGTGTACGAGGCGGAGCAGACGAAGCCCCGACGGTCCGTGGCGATCAAGGTGCTCCGCGAGCGGATGACCGAGCAGCTCGGCGACGCGCTGTTCGAGCAGGAGGTCGAGGCTCTCGGCGTGCTCCTGCATCCCGCGATCCCGCAGATCTACGAGGCCGGTACGGTCGGCGGGCAGCGGTACCTCGTGATGGAGCTCGTGCGCGGGCAGCCCCTGGACCTCGCCACGGCCGGGCGGACCCATGCCGAGCGCCTGGACCTCCTCGTCCGGTTGTGCGACGGCGTCGCGTACGCCCACGGGGCGGGCTTCGTGCACTGTGACCTGAAGCCGGCGAACATCCTCGTCACCGAGACCGGGCAGCCGAAGATCCTCGACTTCGGCCTGGCCCGGCGGGACGGCATCGAGTCGTCCATCCGCGGAGGCACGCCCGCGTACATGAGCCCCGAGCAGCGCGACGGGAGCGCGCCGATCGACCAGGCCACCGACGTCTGGGCCCTGGGTGTCGTCGCCACCCAGGTGCTCGCGGACGCCCTCCCCGGGGAGGCCCCGCCCCTGTCTCCCGACCTGCAGGCCGTGATCGACCGCTGCCTCGCGCCGGATCCCGCCGATCGGTACCCCACGGTCGCCGCGCTCGGGAGGATCTGGCGCGCGTCCGGGACCATCACCCCGTCTCGGCACGCCGGACCCCCTGGCACCACCACGCACGCCTGTTCCTCCGCCGCAACCGGCGGCCCACCGCGATCGTCGGGGGGGTGCTGGCCCTCGCGGCCGTCACGCTGGTCGGGACCCGGATGGTCGCGGATGCACGGGCCCGGCAGGCCCAGGCGGATCACGTCCTCCGCGCCGAGGAGCGGCTCGAGGTCACCCGGCGGCGCCTGGACGGTCTCTATGCGGAGGGCCGGGCCGCCGAGGCCCAGGCCATCTTCGAGTCCTTCGTGGCCCTGCCGGAGAACCAGGGCACACCGAGCATCGCGCGCGCGTGGCTCCAGCAGGCGGACCGCGCCGGGAGCGACGCCGAGGAGGCCTCCAGGGCGCTCGCCGAGGCGTACGTGGCGGCTCTGGACCCGGAGGTCCAGCAGCTCGCGCTCCGGCGCCTCGCGCGCGGGTTCGCCGAGCGATGGCAGTGGGCTGCGCTCGCCGAGGCGACCCGTGTGCTCGCCCGCACGGCCCCCGAAGACCCCACCACCCGCGAGCTCGCCTCGATGGCCCAGCTCGGCCATCGCGACCTCGCGAGCGCCGCGGCGGATCAGACCGAGTCCGGCCTGGCGGAGGTGCTGTCCCGCTGGTCGGTCGCGACGAACACCGGGCACCGTGCATGGGCGGCCACCCCGGTCGAGCTCGACGGCGAGGAGCGCGTGGCGCTCGTGGACGACCAGTCCGGGCGCATCCTGCTCGCCCGCCCCGACCCGGCGCTCACGCTCGTCCGGTCCATCGACAGCGGCTCGGTCGCGACCCACGGTCTCCACCTGCCGCGCGTGGTGCCGGGAGGAGCGGGGCTCGTCGTCGCGAACCGTCGGGGTGCCGAGGATCCGACGCTCTGGACGATCGACGGCGACGGGCTCGTCCCCCTGGCCACCTGGGACGACCAGCGGGTGTTGAGCGCCGTGGCGCTCCCGGGTGAGGGCGGGCGACGCGTGGTCACCGGCAGCGGTCCGTACGCGCGGCGCATGACGCTGCTCGACGAGGACGACGGCTGGCGGGCGACGGTCGCGGACGCGGCGGTGGACCGCGCCAGCTCGGACGTCCAGGAGCTCCAGCTCGCGGACGTCGACGGGGACGGCGAGCCCGAGCTGATCGCGACGCTGGGGCCCTGGAGGGCCTACGACGTGCGGGTCTACGACCTCGATCCCCTCGCGCCCAGGGCGCAGCGGCAGCTCGGGTGGGTGGCGGGCACCGGCGTGCTGGAGGGCGGCGACATCGTCGTCACCAAGAGCGACGTGTACGAGAACACCTGGGTGTTCGGCGAGAAGGAGCCGTTCGGCGAGCGCCCGGGCCTGCTCCGGCTGCGTCTGGACGGGTCCGATCTCGACATCGTGGAGCACATCGCGGTGCGGTACCCGGGGCCGGACCCCGGCGCCCTGCCGCTCGGGCGTGTGCTCACCGGTGACGTCGACGGGGACGGGCGGGACGACATCGTCGCCCAGAACGGCGGGGGCCTGTTGCTCCTGCTGCGCGGCGACACGGGCTGGGAGCAGCTCCAGGTGCCCGGGATGGACCCGCTCCTCGTCGCGAACCTGGACGACGATCCCGCCGAGGAGGTCGTGGTGATGCTCCCGGACCGGGAGCGGGAGGTCTGGGTGCTCGGGACGCCCGACGGGACGGGCCTTCCGTACATCGAGCCCGTGGCCGCGGTGCCCGAGCCCCCGCCGCTGACGGATCCCGCGACGGCCCGGGTGTGGGCGCGGGCCATGGACCTCGTGCGCATGGGGCTCGGCGACCTGGCGGCCTCCGCGCTGTCCCGGCATGCCGCGACCCAGCAGGCCGGGGCGGCTGCTGCGCTGTTCACGGCGGCCGGGGAGCTCTGGCTCACCGCGGTCCAGCCCGAGCGGGCCATCCAGGCGTTCGAGGAGGCCGTGCTGCTCTCCGGGCAGGACCTTGGGCTGCAGAGGCGGGCGGTCTCCGGGGCTGCGGCGGCGCACTGGCAGGACCACGACGTCGCGGGCACGGTGGGGTGGCTGACCCACGAGCGGGCGGACACCCCGGCCATCCTGGAGCGCCTGGGTCTCGACGAGGTGCCCACGGCCGCCCCGCGGACCGTGCTGTCGTTCGGTGGCGCGCTCCCGGACGGGTGGTCGGTGGTCGCTCCGGAGTCGCTCGGGACCGGGCCCACCCGCGAGGGCGTGCGCCTGACGGCGTTCTCGGACCAGGCGACCCTCGCCACGCTGCCGTTGCGCGCGACGGCCGCGGAGCGGGGGCTCGTGGTGGAGCTCGACCTGGCGCACGTCGAGCTCGGGTCCGGCGTGCGGGTCGAGCTGGTGGCGGGGGAGCGCCGGCCGCTGGTGGTGGGGGTCTCGGGACACGGGGGTGCCAACCGGACGGTCCGGTTCGCGGGGTGTCACCAGGAGGACCTGAACCGCCTGGGAGCGATCCGCGCGGTCGGCCCCGGGGGGAGCGTGCCGGAGTCGCTGGTGCTCCGGGTCCACCACCTCCCGGCGGCCCACGCGACCCTCTGCGAGGTCCGTGACGCCAGCGGGGCGATCCTCTCGCGGGACCTGATCGAGACCGAGATGCCCGAGTCGGGTGACTGGCACCTCGAGCTCGCGGCCTATCGGGAGTCCGGGTCCGCGACCGTCTCCATGAGCCGGATCGCCCTGCGGGCCGTCACCCTCATCGGCTACGAGGTGGCTCCGGAGCGGGCGGCGCCCTCCACCCCGGAGGCCCGTCTGGATCGGGCGGTCCGGTACGCCCGGGCGCGCGACCCCGCCCGGGCGCGGGAGACCCTGCGGGCCGTGCTCGACGCGCGCGATCCTGCCGAGATGGCGCGGCTCCGGCGGTTCCTGCGCCAGGACCTCGACGACATCGGGCCGGTCGTCGCCGAGCTGGACCGCGGCGTCTACCAGGAGCAGCTCGCGGCGTCGCTCTCCGATGCCGCCCGGTACTACCTGGACCCCGAGATCCGCGACGTGCTCACGTCTCCCGAGATCGAGGAGCTCCCCCTGCGCTCGCGGGCCGCGATGGCGCTGGCCTGGGGGCGCGTCCGGCTCTTCCAGGCCACCGACCAGCCCGAGCGTGCGCTCGCGGAGCTGGCGCGCATCCTCGATGCACCCGCCACGGACCCCGGAGACGCGCGGGACGACGCGAGCGAGGCCCACCTGATGTCCGCGCGGATCCTCTGGACGATGGGCCGGTCCGACGAAGCGCGGGACCACGCACGGGAGTTCGTGGCGGGCAGCGCCACGCCGGATCTGGCGGCGAAGATCGTCTCGCGGCATCTGCCGGACCTCGCGATCGACCCGCCCTGACGGCCTCCGTAGCGGTCCCGAGAAAAAAGATCGGTTCCCGTGGCGGGTGGTCGACGCCCTTTGCGTGGGGACAGGGGCAAGAACCCCTCGCCCGACTTCCAAGGAGTCCCCGATGTCGACCCGACTGCTCACCCTGCTGCTCGTCTCCCTCCTCGGCTGCCCCGGCGGCTCGGATCCGGAGGAGGAGACGGACACGGACACGGACACGGACAGCGACACCGACGCGGACAGCGATGCCGACGCGGACAGCGACGCCGACGCGGACACGGACGCCGATACCGACGCGGACGCGGACACGGACGCGGACACCGACGCGGACGCGGACACCGACACGGACGCGGACACGGACACCGACACCGACACCGACGCGGACACGGACACCGACACCGACGCGGACACGGACACCGACACCGACGCGGACACCGACACCGACACCGACACCGACACGGACACGGACACCGATGCGGACACGGACACCGACGCGGACACGGATGCGGACACCGACACGGATGCGGACACGGACACCGACGCGGACACCGACACCGCGAACACCTGGGAACCCGAGATGCGGCTGACCGTGGGGCGCTCCAACGTGTTCGAGGCCTACGACATCCTCGGTGGCGTCGGCACCACCGACACCTCGGCGGGCTGGAACGACTGTCCTGCCGGCATGAAGCTCGTGGGCTTCGACTTCCAGGTGAGCGGCTACTGGCTGTGTGTCGAGGAGCAGTACGCGAACCATCGGTTCTACGTGGGGAACGGGTGGTCTTCGACCTACACCCTCCACTCGCACCAGCTGGTGAACAGCACGCTGCGGGGATCGAACGCCCCGCTCTACGACTGCGGCGCAGGCGAGCTCGTCTGGGACGGCAACGGCCGCACGGCCCCGTCGGGCGACGAGGTCTGGATCTGCGGCGAGCGCGATCTGGCGGTGAAGAGCTACGCGCCCAGCGAGCTGATCACCTGGACGGCCGACCAGATGACCGCGCAGATCGGCGCCGGGGGCGTGCTGAGCATGGTCCCGACCACCGGCGATCCCAAGCTGCTGAGCCCGATCGGGCTGGACATCGACGCGTCCTACTCGCAGGTGGTCATCCCGCTCTCGTCGTCGGGTCCCGAGACGACCATGCAGTTGTTCTTCCTTCCGTCGACCGGCGGCAACTACTCGGAGCCGCTCTCCAAGTCGGTGACGATCCCGGCCGACCAGCCCTTGACGGAGGTGGTGCTGGACATGTCCACCGTCGCCGATTGGCACGGGACCATCGGCCAGATCCGGTTCGACCCGTCCCGGACCACCTCGACCACCCTCTCGATCGAGGGCATCACGTTCCGGCAGCCGATGAAGGTGACCTTCGAGGGCACGGGGGACGACCACTACTCGCTGTGGGTGGACGGCGAGCTCCTGGCGACGAACGGGAACTGGACGGTCGTGACGTCCGCGTTCAAGTACCTCACGCCCGGCGACCACACGGTGGCGGTGCGCGTGGCGGACTCGGGTGGCTACGCGATGCTGCAGCTCCGGGCGCTCGACGAGGACGGCAACGTGCTCCTCAGCACGAACACCACGGACTGGTTGTCGTTCGACGCCACGACCGTGGAGCCCACGGACTGGACGAGCCGGACCTACGACGACAGCGCCTGGAACACGCCGGTCCTCTGCGGGCCCAACGGGTCCAGCCCCTGGTTCACGCTCGTCGACGGCGCGGACTACATCTGGGACGGCACGGGGTGCACCGGCACGTCCGGCACCCGGCTGTTCCGCGCCACCGTCACGGTCCCCTGACAGGTCCAGCGCTCGGCCTGCGCACCGTGAGCCTCCAGCCGGTGCGCGGGCCGAGCTGCCCGGACCCCTTCGACGCCCCTGCGCTGGGCGCCCCGGGACCGCCCTGTCAGAGGCCCGTGGCGGAGATCCCCGCCACCATGCCGGGGTCCCCGTCGAAGGTCGGGAGCACCGTCGCGGACCAGCGCCCCGGGATCCGCAGCTGGGGCATCCGCAAGCTCGCCTGGGCGCCTCCGCGGCGTCGGACGACGTGGGAGACCACTGCGCCGCCGACCAGGCCGACGGTGCTCCCGATCACGGCGCCAGCGGCGACGGTCTCGGGCTCCGGGCTCGCCATCGCGCCGACGAGGGCGCCCGTCGTGGCCCCGCCGACGCCGGCCAGCTGCGCGACAACCGTGTGACCCGGCTCCACCCCGAGGGGTCGGAGGGCCAGCCCGCCCGCGAGGAGGAAGGCGTCCGCCGACAGTGAGGACGTCAGCAGCGCGTCCTCCGGATCGCCCGGGAGCTTCAGGGCGAGGGGGGTGAGCACGCCGTACCAGGCACCCCAGGCCGCGGCAGTCCCGAGGAACACCGCGTCTCCGGGGTCCGGGTCGATCCCGCCCGCGAGGGCCGTCAGGCCCACTCCCGCCGCAGAGAACACGGTGAGACCCATGCCGACGGCCTGTGTGTTCGATGCGTAGCCCTTCTGGTCCAGCCAGGAGGCGATGGCTGCGCCCTCGATCGACACCGCGGGCACGAAGATCCCGAGCATGACGACGTCCCCGGCGGTCAGATCGACCCGTGAGCCCACGAAGCCACCCGCGACCGAGCCCAGCACGCCGGTGGCGAGCATGGAGGCCACCCGCGGGCTGTCGGCCTCCGTGAGCAGCGACGCGATGCCCATGCCGCCCGCGTTGCCCAGCACCGTTCCCCAGCCGATTCCCGCGGAGACGCGCAGGGGGACCGGCTGGATGTACGCTGTGGCCAGACCGGTCGCGAAGCCTGCCGTGATGCCGGTGGTCGCGACCGAGACGGGGGCCTCCACGTCGAACACGACGGGCAGCCAACCACCGATCCAGCCGGCCTCCACCCCGAGGGTCCCGGCGAAGACCAGGTCCTGCGGATGCACGGTCCACAGCTCCCGCGTCGCGGCGTGGATGGCGAGCCCCGCGGCCGCGCCCACGACGCCCGCCCCCGCCAGGCTCGCCGTCCGGTAGTCCAGGTAGCGGCATGCCTTCGGCTTCGGCACGTCCAGAGACCAGGCACGGCAGGCCCGCGCGTTCCCGAGCTGGTCGCCGTGGGGCCAGGCGAGGTCGCTGATGCTCATGCCGAGCCCCATGCCGACCATGCCGGCGAGGTCGGACTCGAGCACCTCCACAGCGTCCCGTTCCCGCCCCAGGCGCGACAGCCCCACGGCCGCTCCCGCACCGACGCCCACGAGTCGGTAGAGCGCGTCGAGGTTCTCGCGGGACCTCGAACCGAGGTCCGGCGCCGCTCCGACCGTGAGGGTGGAGGCCGCCCCAGCTGCGCCGAGACTCCAGGCCACGTCGCTGGCGTAGCGCAGGCCCTGGCCGTTGGAGACGGAGTGGTTGCGGCCGTACAGGAGCGCCGTGCCGATCCCGACCGCCGCTCCGCCGACCCCGCCGATCGCGGCGGCCTCGTCGCTCCGGCCCCACGTGCCGATGCTCGAGAGCATCACACCGCCCGCGGCGCCGTTCGCGAGCACGCCCGCCCAGAGCCCGTCGCTCTTCACGACGACGGGTCGCCCGCGCTGGGCCAGCACGTCCGGATGGCGCTGTTCGAGGACCTCGAGCGCGGACTGGCGGAGGTCGCGGGGCATCTCGGGGTCGCTCGCCACGTCCCACAGGCGGTTCCCGGGCTCGGGACCCTCCATCCTCCCCAGGGCCGCGATGGCCTCCCTGCGGGCGTCCATCGAGAGGCGCGGGTCGCGGAGCACCTCGGTCGGGGTCTCGAGGTCGCCCAGGGCTCCCGCGGTCGCCACGGCAGCGACCTGGATCGGGGCCCACCGGGACAGCGCAGCGGCCCGGAGGAGGGGGAGGGCTCCGGGATCTCCGCGCTCGGACAGGCGGCGCGAGGCGGCGAGGCGCTCTTCGGCGCCGATCCGTTCGTCGAGGAGCAGGCTCAGATCGCGGAGCATCAGGCGGGTGCGCTCGGCATCGGCGGTCTGTTCGCCCGTCGCGCGCTCTGCGGCAGCCAGCTGCTCCCGGAGCACCTCGATGGTGGCCCGGGCCTCCTCGAGCACGGGATCGACCGCCTCGACCGATGGGCCTTGCTCGGGGCCGATGGGCGGCTCCTGGGCCACGGCAGCGCCCAGGACCCAGACCGCACCCTGGGCGTCGACGGCGAAGACGTGGTCCCAGCGCGTGGAGACCGGGAGCACGAGGCTCTGGCGCGCCCACGGGACGTGCCTCGCCCAGGTGCCAGGGTCCTCCAGGAAGCGCGCGTGCGCCTGTCGCCACCGTTCCCCGAGGGGTGTCATGGGACCTCGTCGAGGAGCAGGGGTCCGGCCTCCGGGCCGCCGGACACGACCCGATCGACGATGGTGTGGAGCTGGACGGGGACGGTGGGCAGACCCGCCAGCGACTCCCGGTCGAACCATGCGACGGCATGCACGTTCTCCGCCCGCAGGCCGGCCTCGCCGATCGCGGGCCGGGGCTCGAACCGTTCGTGCACCCGGACCACGTAGACCTCGTCCTCCTGGCCCTGCCAGCGTCCCGTGCCCACGGGACGGTAGAGCCGGCGGTGGCGATAGGCGCACGGGCCGGTGCGGAACCCCGACAGACCGAGCTCCTCGTGCAGCTCGCGCGCGAGGGCCGCCTCCACCGACTCCCCCGGCTCGATCCCCCCACCAGGGGGCGCCCAGAACACCCGGTCGCCGAACCGAAACCGCACCAGCAGCAGGTCGTTCGCGGGCGTGAGGACCAGGGCACGCACGGCAGGTCGGAGGTTCATACGGCCACTCTGCGGGCTCACGGAGAAAATGTCGACGACCTCGTCGAAGTCGGACGGGCTCGTTCGTCGTGGGGGTAGAACACGCTGCGACAGGAGAGTCCGATGCGCTTCATGATCATGCACAAGCTCAACGCCCGCCTCGAGACCGGGGTGCCGCCGACCCCCGAGGAGATCGGCCGCATCCACGGGATGATGGGGGAGGCCGCGCAGGCCGGCATCATGCTCGGGGGTGAGGGGCTCCTGCCGTCGTCCCGGCGGACGCACCTCGCCTACCGGGGTGGGGAGCGCAGGCTCACGGCGGGTCCGTTCAGCGAGGAGAAGGAGCTCATCGGGGGCTTCGCGCTCGTGAAGGTGCGCACGCACGACCAGGCCATCGCGTGGATGGACCGCGTCGCAGAGGCCCTCGGCGACGTGGACGTCTTCCTGGGGCCGTGCACCGAGCCCTGGCACCTCGGCTTCGCACCCGAGCCGCCGGACGCGCCCCTGCGCTTCCTCGCGATGTACCAGCTCGAGGGCGAGGCGCGCCTCACGCCGGTCCAGGCAGCCGCGCTGGCAGAGCTCTTCGCCGTGATGCGGCAGGAGGGGGTGCTGCTTTCCTCCGAGGCGCTCGCGACGAGCCACCACGGGGCCCGGATCCACCTCGAAGGCGACCGGCACACGGTGGTGGACGGTCCCTTCGCGGAGTCCAAGGAGCTCGTGTCGGGCTTCGCGATCTTCGAGCTCCCCTCGAAGGAGGCCGCCATCGAGTGGGGCGTCCGCTGGGGACACTGCATCGACGTCCAGACCGTCGAGGTCCGGCAGCTCGCGGATTGACGGCCGGCCTGCGTGCCGCGACCGGCTATGGTCTCGGGGTGTCGACCGAGACCGAGATCCGGACCCGCATCAGCGCCGTGTGGCGGCGGGAGGCGGCCATCGTCGTCGCGACGCTCACACGGCTGACGCGCGACCTGGGCGTGGCCGAGGAGCTGGCCCAGGAGGCCCTGGTCGTGGCGCTCGAGCGGTGGCCGACCACGGGCATCCCGGACAACCCGGGGGCCTGGCTCGTCACCACGGGAAGGCACCTGGCCCTCGATCGGATCCGGCGGGAGCAGCTCGCCGAGCGGAAGGCGGACGTCATCCGCGAGCACACGACACCCGCGGAGGGGCCGTCCATCGAGGACGTCCTGGACGACCCGATCGGCGACGACGTGCTCCGGCTCGCCTTCATCGCGTGCGCGCCGGTGCTGTCGATGGACGCGCGGGTCGCCTTGACGCTTCGCGTGCTCTGCGGGCTCTCCACAGACGAGATCGCCCGCGCCTTCCTGACGACCGGCCCGACCATCGGCCAGCGGATCGTCCGCGCGAAGCGGGCTCTCGCGGGCGAGCCCTTCGAGCTGCCGCGCGGGGAGGCGCTGGTGGCCCGCACCGCGAGCGTGCTCCAGGTGGTGTACCTGGTCTTCAACGAGGGGTACTCAGCGACGTCCGGCGAGGACCTCGTCCGTCGTGACCTGTGCGGTGAGGCGCTGCGGATGGGGCGGATGTTGGTGTCGTGGCTGCCCGGGGAGCCGGAGGTGGTCGGGCTCCTGGCCCTGATGGAGATCCAGCACTCCCGGGCTCCCGCCCGCACGGACGCCGAAGGGAACCCGGTGCTCCTCCTCGACCAGGACCGCGACCTCTGGGACCGGGAGGCCATCACCCGCGGGCTCGCTGCGCTGACGCGCGCGCACCTGCTCGGGGGGCGCGGGCCCTACGTGCTGCAGGCCGAGATCGCGGCGTGCCACGGCCGGGCGCGCCGGGCGGAGGACACCGACTGGTCCGCCATCGCCGCTCTGTACGGCGAGCTGGCGGCACGCTCACCGTCGCCCGTGGTCGAGCTGAACCGCGCGCTGGCCGTGTCCATGGCGGAGGGGCCGGAGGCCGGGCTCGCGGTGCTCGATCCCCTGCTCGGCGTGCCGTCGCTGGCGACGTACCATCTGCTCCCGGCGGCGCGTGCCGACATGCTGCTCCGGCTCGGACGGCTCGACGAGGCCCGGTCGGAGCTCGTGCGTGCGGCCGCCCTGGCGAGCCATCCGAGGGACCGGGAGCACCTGCTGGCCCGCGCGCGCGCGGCGGGTGGGACGTCGTGACGCCCCGTACCGCCCGCCTCCTCGGCGTGGGTCTCGGGGCCCTCGCCATCGCCGTGGGCGCCCGGATCTCGGTGCCGATGCCGCCCGTGCCGATGACGCTGCAGACGCTCGCGGTGGTCGGTGCGGGCCTGGTGCTCGGGGCGCGTGACGCCGGGCTGGCCGCGCTCGTGTACCTCCTGCTCGTGGTGCTCGGGCTCCCGGTGCTCGCGGACGGGGAGTCGGCGATGGGCGCTCGCTTCCTGGAGCTGAAGTCCGCCGGGTACGTGGCCGGGTTCGTGCCGGGCGCCTGGGTCGCGGGCCGGCTGGGGGCAGGACGGGGCTGGCTCGGGTGGATCGGGGCGGGGCTGGCGGGCCACGCGGTGGTGTTGGGCTGTGGCGGGGCCGTGCTGGCGGGCTGGATCGGGCTCTCGCCCGCACTCGCGTACGGCGTGTACCCGTTCCTGCCGGGCGCTGTGGTGAAGAGCGCGCTCGCAGCCGGGCTCGGCTGGGCTACCCGTCGAAGACCTTCAGGAGGGCCTTCAGCAGGTCGGCAGGCATGAAGGGCTTGGAGAGGAAGTGGATGCCCTCGTCCAGCACGCCGTGGTGCACGACGGTGTTCTCGGTGTACCCGGACATGTAGAGCACGGGGATGTCGAATCCGTCGGTGCGGAGGGCCTCGGACAGCTCGCGACCGCTCATCTGTTGCATGACGACGTCCGTGAGCAGCAGGTCCGGGAGGACCCCGCCGCGCACGATGGCCAGGGCCTCCAGCGGCCCCGTCGCCGCGATGGGTTGGTAGCCGGCCTCCTCGAGGACCATCACGACCATGCGGCGCAGCCGGGGCTCGTCCTCCACGACGAGCACCTTCCGCCCCTCCGTGGTGCGCCTGGGCGCGGGCTCAGGTGGGGCGAGGGGATCGGGCGCCTCCTCCTGCAGGGGCAGGTAGACCTTGAACGTCGTGCCCCGGCCGGGCTCGCTGTAGACCCAGATGTTGCCGCCGCTCTGGCGCACGATGCCGAACGTGGTGGCGAGGCCGAGGCCCGTACCGTGCCCGACCCCCTTGGTGGTGAAGAAGGGCTCGAAGATGCGTTCCAGGGTGTCGGCGTCCATCCCGACGCCGTTGTCGGACACGCTGAGCAGCACGTAGGCACCGGGCTCGACGTCCGGGTGGGCGGTGGCGTAGGAGCCGTCGAGGTCGACGCGGGTGGTCTCGAGCAGGAGGGTGCCCCCCGAAGGCATCGCGTCCTTCGCGTTCACCACCAGGTTCATGATCACCTGCTCCATGCGGCTGGGGTCGACCAGCACGGTGTCGTGGACGTCCTCCAGCTCCATGCGCACCGCGATGTCGTCGCCGGTGAGGCGGTCGACCATCTGCGCCATGCCTCTCACCACCCCGGAGAGCGACCGCCGCTGGGGCCGGAGCACCTGGCGGCGGGAGAACGCCAGCAGCTCGGCCGTGAGCTTGCCTGCGGAGGCTGCGGCGTGCTGCACGTTCTCGAGGCAGGAGAGGACCTCCGGTCGCTGCCGGACCTGTTCGCTCGCGAGGTAGGTGAACCCCTGGATGACGGAGAGGTGGTTGTTGAAGTCGTGGGCGACCCCGCCTGCGAGGCGACCGATGGCCTCGAGCTTCTGGGCGTGGTGGAGCTGGGCCTCCAGCGCGAGCTTCTCGCGGAGGTCGTGGGCGACGAGCGACAGGGTCGCCCCGTCGCTGAAGGTGGCCGGGTGGGCCTGGAGCACCACCGCGGACGGCACGGGCCCATCGGGTCCGCGCAGGTCGAGCTCGCCCGACCAGGGGTGGCCGGGCTCGAGCGCGGGGAGGACGGCGGTGCGGAGCTGATCGCGGTGCTCGGGCTGCAGGAGGTCGGCGAGCTGGAGGGTTCCCAGCGGCCTGTCGGCGTCCAGCCCGAGGGCGGCGCGTCCGGCGGGGTTCACGAAGAGCAGGCGTCCGTCGCTGCTGCCGATGGCGACCACCTCCGGGCTGGTCTGCAGGGCCGCGGCGAGGCGCTCGATCTGGAGGTGTTGCCGGACGCGTTCGGTCTGGTCGGCGGTGGACCCGACCGTGCGGCGGACGACGCGCTGCCCGTGCTCGTCGTGCCCGAAGTAGGACATCCCGGTGCTGTGCAGCCAGCGGACGTGCCCGTCGGCGTCGGGCTCGAGGCGGTGCAGGATGTCGAAGCGCCCGTCTCCGTCGGGGTGGTGCGCGGCCAGGATGGCGGCGACGAAGCGCTCGCGGTCGTCGGTGTGGCAGCAGACCACGAAGTGGTCGACCTTCAGCGGACCGTCCGGCAGCCCCCAGATGCGCCGGGCGATCGGGGAGGCCCAGACGACGTCGATGACGTGGTCGTGCTCGTAGATCCCCACGTCGCGGTTCTCGACGGCCTGGGTGAGCCTCCGCAGGGCGAGCTCGTCCGCGGAGACCGGCTCGAGCCGCCAGGAGAGAAGCCAGTCGCCATCGAGGGACGCAGGGCGTGAAGCGCTCACGATGACCCGGTCGAACCCGCCGTCTCGCAGGCACTCCCATGTGGATCGACCCTCGGGAGCGGCCAGCCACGCGAGCATCGAGGCCCACTCGGGTGCGGTGAGCAACCCGCGGAGGTCGACCCGCGCGGCCCGGTTCCTCCAGACGACCCCGCCGTCCCGCAGGCGAGCGTGGGGTACGGGGTGTTCTTCGAGCAGGTCCACATCCCCTCCGGCGCTTCGGAGGCTACCACGCATCCTGCCGCTCGCCCCTGCAGATTCCGGTTGACGGTCAACACGTCCTGGCCCGCGAATGGCGGGGGAACGAGTACACTTCGAGCCAGGGCGTGGTGAGCGTCGAGAGGAGGCAAGGCCCGCGCAAAGCGGGCCGCACAGGCCGCCTTCGGCGGCCGGAGTGATCAGTTGCCGGTGACCGTGCTCGACGACGCGGGACGTGTGGCGACAGCGGCGGACCTGCAGATCCACGAGCATGGACCATGGACTTCCTGCTGCATCAGCCCTCCGTGGTCCCCCCCCGACGGTCTGGCGGCTCGGGCCGGTCTTCGTCGTCAACGCGGTGCTCGTGCCGTTCGCCTGGTGTCTTCCGTGGTTCGTGCTGCTCGCGACGGAGTGTCGGCCACGCTCGCGCCGGGCCGGTCTGTCGTTGCTCGCGCTCGCGAGCGCACTCCGAGCCAGGGCTCCACCTCCTCGGGATCGGTCTCGCGGGGCTCCTGGCGCTGGGCCTGGGCTGTCTCGGGCGCGGCGACAGAGCCGGCTTACCCCGGACTCAGGGGGTGAAGGTGAGGTAGTAGTCCTGGGTCGGCGTGAGGGAGAACCCGGTCGTCCCCACGCTGTTCGCGGTCAACGGGAACACGCCGCTCCCCGAGAACCCGAAGTTCAGGCACGACCCGCTGGTGTCGCGGTAGCTCGCGAACGACACGTTGTTGCTGCTGCTGGCCGTGCGGTTCACGTAGAGGGCGTTGCCCTGGCCGTCCGCGACCACGTCTCCGCGGCTCACCTCGTTCGGATACCCCCAGGCCGAGACGCTGCAGTTGAGGCCGGTGTAGGAGACGCTGACCTGCCTCAGGGTCGTGGCACCATTCCCGGCCCGAGGGGCGAAGCGCGCCACGTACCCGTCGTCGGAGATCAGCCCGAACCCGTCCCGCGTCAGCCCCGCGAAGTAGAGCCCGAGGGACGTGAGGGTGGCGCTGCTCGCACCGTTGTGCAGGCGCACCGTGAGGGTCCCCGTGGCGGAGGCGCCAGCGGGTCCCTGCGGCCCTTCCGGGCCCTGCGGACCCTGGGTTCCCTGCGGTCCCTGGGTTCCCTGCGGTCCCTGGGCGCCCTGCGGTCCCTGAGATCCTTGTGCGCCCGCCGGTCCCTGTGTACCTGCTGGACCCGCTGGACCCGCTGGACCCGCCGGACCCGCTGGACCCGCTGGACCCGCTGGACCCGCGGCGCCGGGCGCGCCGTTGCACACGAACTCCGTCGTGGTGCCGTCGTCGACCGCGATGCCGCCGTACGTGCAGTTCAGCCCGGGCGACTCGCTCGTCACGACCGGCGAGGACCCGTCGGCGCCCGGAGCGCCCTGTGGACCAGCGGCGCCTGCCGGACCTGCCGGCCCCTGGGGGCCCGTGGCTCCCGCCGTGCCCTGTGGACCTGCCGGTCCCGCCGGTCCCGCTGGGCCTGCCGGACCCGCGGGGCCTGCCGGACCCGTCGCACCGTCCGCGCCGGGTGCACCGTTGCACACGAGCTCCGTCGTGGTGCCGTCGTCGACCGCGATGCCGCCGTACGCGCAGTCCGGGCCGGCCGCCACGCTCGTGACCACCGGCGACACGCCGTCCACACCCGGGAGCCCCTGGAGGCCCCGGGGACCCTGCGGTCCTGCGGGTCCCGTGGCTCCTGGCGCGCCGTCCGCCCCGTCCTGTCCATCCGCCCCTGCAGGACCCTGGGGTCCCGCCGGGCCTGCCGCGCCGTCCGCACCCGGGAGGCCCTGGAGACCCCGTGGACCCTGCGGCCCCGCCGGCCCTGCCGGCCCTGCCGGACCCGTCGCACCGTCCGCGCCGTCCGCACCGGGGGCACCGTCCACACCCGGGATCCCCTGTGGACCCTGCGGTCCTGCGGGCCCCGTGGCTCCCGGAGCGCCGTCCGCCCCGTCCTGCCCGGCCGGACCCGCGGGCCCCATCGCCCCGTCGAGACCGGGCGCACCATCGGCTCCCGCCGGCCCCTGCGGACCGATGGCGCCCATGGCGCCCGCCTCGCCGGTCTCTCCCGCCACGCCGTCGCAGACGTACGCCGTCGATGTCGCGCTGGTCAGGGCGAGCCCGCCAGCCGGGCAGTTGGCACCCGGGGGCTCCACGTCGATCAAGACGTCTCCCGTGCCGGAGGTGCCCGGCTCACCCTGGGGGCCAGCGGGACCCTGGAGCCCGTCCAGGCCGGTGCAGACGTAGGTCGTGCCGAAGGCGTCCGTGACCGCGACACCCCCCGTGGGGCAGTTCGCGCCGGGGGGCTCGTCGACGACCGTGACCGACGTGCCGTCCGCGCCCGGCGCGCCGTCGGCTCCTGGGGCACCGTCGGCTCCCGGGGCACCGTCGGCTCCCGGGGCACCGTCGGCTCCCGGTGCGCCCGCTTCGCCCGTGGGGCCGGCCGCGCCCGTGGGGCCCATCGGTCCGGCGGGTCCGGGTGCGCCGTCCAGGCCGGCGTTCCCCGTGGGGCCATCGCACACGAACTCGGTCACCCCTGACGCGTCGGTCAGCGCCACGCCGCCCTCGGCGCAGTTCTCGCCGGGAGGCTCCACCGACACGAGCACCGCATCCTCGAGGCCGGGCTCCCCGTCGCACCCCGCGACGAGCATGGCGAACGAGAACAGAAGGGACAGTCTGGGGGCGCGCATGGTTCCTCCGCGGCAGCCCGTCGACCCTACGTCCGGTGGCGGGGGACCCCGTCTCAAACGCGCCTCAAAGATTCAGTCTGCAGCCCAGACCACCTCCACGTCCCCACGGAGCGCATACCCCTCGCCGGTCGTCAGGAGCAGGCCGGCGAGGCCGAGGCGCCGGAGCTGCCACGCGAGCGTGTGGAGCCGGGCGGCCGCGGACCTCGGGGACATCCGCTCGCCCGGCCAGCCCGCCTCGATGGCCTCGTCGTGGGACAGCGCCGCTCCCGGGAGCTCCCCGTGGCGCTCGAGGAGCACCTCGAGGAAGCGTCTCGCGACCCGCTGCCGTCGCAGGTCCGAGCGGGTCGTGCCCACCGCGAACCAGGCGCAGCGGTGTCCGACGACGAGCTCGACCGTCGGCTCGGGCGTCGCAGCCGTGCGCTGGGCACCGTGGATGCGGCGCAGGAGCTTCTGGCTCCAGCGTAGTCCCTGCTCGGCGAGCTCGGGTGGCTCGCGGCCCTCGACCCTCGCGACGGCCTGGGCGTGCAGGTCGGCGTACCAGCGCATCGGCTGCGCTCCGCCAAGCCGGCGGAGGCCGTCGGGGTCGGCCCCCCCGAGCTCGGCCTCGCACACTGCCTGCACCAGGCGGAACTCGTCGCGCAGGACGTGCAGGCCGCACGCCTCCGCCTCCTCCAGGGCCAGCGCGAGCTGCTGGGCCGCCTGGGCCGTGCTCCCGGCCCGCCACAGGGCGCCCGCGCGCAGCATGCGGTAGCGACACGCTCCCTCCGGACAGCTCTGGGTGTCGAGGTCGAACAGGACGGCCCGGAAGGCGTCGATCACGAACGGGGGCTCGCCGTCGACCACGTCGCAGGCGGCGAGGAGGGCGTCCCGGGTGCGCTGGAGCCGCGGCTCCACGATGGCGCCGAACAGGCGGTCGCTGAGCGCGCGGACCTCCGCGGTCCGTCCGAGCCAGAGCAGGCTCAGGGCCTTGCCGAGCGACGTCGTGATCACCAGGCGCGGCTCGAGGGCCAGGGAGTCCGGGCTGATCGCGACGGGGGGGTCGTCCTGACGGGCGGCCACGTCCCGCCAGACGTCGCGCACCGAGCGCTCCCGAGCGCTCACGGCCCGCGCGGTCATCGCCGCCAGGCGCTCGCGACACTCCGCGAACCGGCCGGCCTCGCAGTGGACCATCGCCTGGAAGCCGATCGCGTCGACCTCGTGGAACCCGTGGCCCTCACGGCTGGCGAGCGCCTCCCGCGCGACGGCGGCCTCGAGGGACGGGACCGGTGCCCCGCGGCGCCAGTGGGCCCAGGCGAGCATCTGGAGCACGACGAGGTCCCGATCGGGGGACGGGGGGTGCTGTCGGGCGAGGAGCGTCATGCGCTCGAGGTGGACCGCAGCGAGGCCGGCGTCGCCCGCGGTGACGTGCAGGAAGCCCAGACGGTGGTGGAGGCGCAGCGACCAGAGCGACCCGTCCTCGAGCGTCCGGGCGGCGTCCACGAGGTCCTGGAGCAGCGACACCGACGCGGCCACGTCGTCCCCGTCCAGGGCCGAGCGGCTGTGGGCGATGGCGGCGCGCAGCGCGAGGTCCGCGGGGGCGTGCCGCTCGGGCGAGCAGACGGCCTCCAGGTTCGCCAGCTCCGCCACCGGGGGACGGGGGCTCCAGCGGGTCGGGACTCCCATCGCGTCGACGGGATCCTCCTCTCCGCCGTAGTGAGCCGCGTGGGCCCGCCACGCGTCCATGCGGTCTCCGGCGTCCCAACCCTCGTCGGCGAGGGCAGCCACGCTGTGGGGCACCGCGAAGCGCGCCGCTCCGGCGGGCTGGAGCACCCCCGCGTGGCGCAGGTCACGCAGGAGCCCGAGGGTCTCGGGCAGGTCGAGCTGCCAGAGCGCGCTGGCCGCGGCCACATCGAAGCCGCCGCGGCAGGCCGTGAGCCGACGCAGGCGCCCCTGGTGCTCGCGGTCGAGCGCAGACCACGTCGCATGCCATCCGTCCCGCAGGCTGCGCGCCATGCGGCCCTGCTCCTCGAGCTCGGCCGCCAGCGCGTCGGCCGTGGTGACCTCCAGGCAGCGCGCGGCGGCCTCGAGGGCGAGAGGGAGCCCGTCCAGCAGGCGGACCACCTCCGCCAGGCCGTCGGTCGAGAGGTGCGATGCGGGCGCGTGGCGCCGCTCGGCCCGAGACCGGAGGAGCTCGAGACCGACGGACGGCGCGAGAGGAGCGACGAAGAAGAGCTCCTCGGCGGGATGCCCCGTGGGGGTGCGCCGGACGAGCACCACGGGACGGCTGTGCGAGAGCTCGACCCACTGCGCGAGCGTTTCCGGGTCGAGGTCGTCGCAGCCGTCCACCACGATGGGGCCGTGGGGTGCGAGCTGGCCGGGGAGCCGGCTCCCCGAGACCCGCGCGCAGTCCCGGTGGGCGGCCAGCTCGGCCATCGCGCGGGACTTGCCGACCCCCGCGGGTCCCACCACGCACATCAGGCCGCCCGGCCCGCTCCAGAACGCCGTGATGCGGCCGTCCGGGTCGACTTCGCCGAAGAAGGGGTCGGCGACCGGATTCACCGAGGTGGGCCGTAGGTCGCGTCGAAGAAGCTGGTGATGGCGGGCATGAGGGCGTCGATGTCGGCGCGCGCGGGCACCGAGATGCGGCAGATCTGCACGCCACCGCGCTTCTGGGCCTCCTTGACCTCCGCGGCGAGCGCGCCCTGCGTCGACTCCTCCGGGTTGATCACGTAGAACGGGTCCACCTCGCCACCCGAGGACTGCCCGTAGCTGACGCGGTTCTGGACGAGGCCCGCGGGCGCGTGCTCCAGCAGCCAGGCCACGAAGGCGTCGCAGAGGTTGTCGTGGTCGGTGGCCGCGGCGGGCAGGTAGAACGAGATCAGCCCGCTGTGGAGGCCCTGGGCGACCTGCTCGGGGCTCATCGTGTAGAGCAGGATGTCGGGGTGGCCGCGCCGGGCGAGCTCCTGGAGCAGGCGGTCGGCCAGCTTGCGCGTGTTGGCCGCGATGGTGAGCATCCGCGGACGGAGATCCGCGACGCCGTCCACCAGGGCGCGGCGCTGGGCGGGCTTGGCGAAGCTGTCGGCGTCCTGGCCGTGGGCGCGGGTGCGCTCGAGGATCTGGCGGGCCATGGGGTCTTCGCCGGCCAGCACGAGGCCGAGCGTGGCCTTGCCACGGCTGATGTACTTCGAGCCGCTCTTCACGATGAGGAACGGCCAGCCGTTCGCCCAGTCCTTCTCGAACAGCGGGTAGAGCGGCGCCATCGTGGTGTCCACGAGGACCGGGATCCGGAGCCCCGTGCGGGCCTCGTAGCGCTTCAGACCCTGGACCAGGCGGGGGAAGTCGTGGACCTGGAGCTCCGGGTTGGTCGGGGTCTCGAGGAAGACCACCGCGGGGCCGGTGAGGGGGCCGTCGAGCTGCTCGATCACGCGGTCCACGAGGGTCTGGCCGTCCACACCCAGCACGCGCAGGGGGCTCGCGCGCACGACGTCGTCGGCGGAGAGGATGTCGGCGATGAGCTGCCCCGTGCCGCCGTAGCCGTTCTCCGCATAGAACAGCGGGACGGGGGCGCCGGTGGAGACGATGTCGGCCGCCGCCGTGAACACGGCCGCCTCGGCCGCGAGGCCCGTGCAGAAGTAGGCACCCCCGGTCATGCCCTTCAGGTTCGCCGCCATGGCCGTGTCACACTCGGCGTCCGTCGCGGTGGGGACGGGCTGGGGCTGCAGGCCGACCAGGCGGGTGAGCTCGGTCTGCGCGGTGATGGCGAGCAGCGCGGAGACCGTGCGCTTGCGGATGAGCTGGATGCCGGTCGCGTCGAACTTCTCGGGCCGCCGGAGGAGGAGCACGCCGCCGTCGGTCACCGGGCAGACCACGGCGTCCGCGGTGAAGGCGTCCAGGTCGGTGTCCTCGGGGGCCGTGTCGGTCACGAACAGCGTCAGCACGTCGGCATCGCCCCGGGGGACGTCGGTGGCCTCGGTGCGCGGGAACGTGACGCCGCGGGCGGTCCAGCGGGCGCGGAGCCAGGCGGAGATCGGCAGATCGCCGCGATGGAGGACGCGAGCGCGGCCGGTGCGCCCAGGCACCTCGAGGGGGGCGAGGAAGGCCTTGGTCCGCGAGGCGAAGGAGATGGCGCGCGCCGCCCCGGTGAGCTCCTCGATGTACAGCTCGTACACCGAGGTCCAGGGCGTCCCCAGACGGGCGTAGTCGTACGGGAGGCCCGCTGCGGCAAGCGCGACGACGGGGTCGGCGCCGGCCTCGATCTCGGCGGCGGCGGTCTTGAAGCGGGCGATGAACCCGTCGTGGCCGTGGAAGCGGGGCAGGTCGTACGTGGTGACCGGCGGGGCCCAGTCCTTCGGCAGGCGACCGGGGGTCTCGAGCAGGTACCGGATCAGGGAACGGAGGGGCTTCTGGGTCGTCGACATCGGTGCTCCCGCGGGTCGTCCAGGGACTCGTGGAGGCTGGTCTATCGACGTTGCCGGCGCTGGGCATGGACGTCGACCGGGCTCGCTGAGGAAGCGGGTTATCCGCACGACCTGGAGGACCCTTGGGACACCTGCTCGACCCCGCCACCCGCCAGCCCGTGCACCTCGCTGCGACGACTCTCGTAGGCCGCGGGCCCGCGGCCGACTGGACCATCCCGTCCCGGCTCGTGTCGACGGAGCATGCCCGCATCGCCTGGCGTCAGGGCGGGTGGAGCCTCAAGGACCTCGGCAGCCGCAACGGGACGTTCGTGGACGGGCAGCGTCTCGGGGCGGGCCAGACGACCTGGCTGCAGCCTGGCATGCAGCTCAGCTTCGGTGCCGACCGTCCCTGCTTCGAGGTCGTCGGGATCGATCCCCCGGTGGCGTGTGCGACGAGCGGTACCGGCGAGCGCGTGGAGGGGAGCTTCGACTTCCTCGCGCTGACCGAGGACGAGCCCATGGCCACCGTGTTCCTCGACGAGCACGATCGGTGGGTCCTGGAACGTGACGGCGCACAGACCCTCGCGAGCGATCGGGAGGTGGTGGTCCTCGGCGACGCGTCCTGGACGCTCTCCCTGCCCTCGAACGTCCCCGAGACCCTGGAGTCCCTGGGGGCCCGTTCGCTCCACGCCGCCCGGCTCGTGTTCGTCGTGAGCCGTGACGAGGAGCACGTCGCCCTCGAGGCCCGCTTCCCGGGCGGCTCGGTGGACCTCGACAGCCGCGCCCACCACCACCTGCTCCTCCTCCTCGCCCGCCAGCGGCTCGAGGACGCCGGGGAGCCGCTCGCCGAGCGGGGCTGGCTGTACGCCGACCGGGTCGCGGCGATGCTGGGGATCCAGGAGTCCGCGATGAACCTGCATGTCCATCGTGCCCGGCGACAGCTCGCCCAGGCGGGCGTCTCCGGAGCCGCACAGATCGTCCAGCGGCGGCCGAACACCACCCAGATGCGCCTGGGTGTCGACGCCGTGGACGTCCACCTGGGCTGACGCGCCCACAAAGGCGTGAAAGGCCCTGAAATGCGCTGCGAGGTCGCCGTGGGTCGGGGTCGGGTAGAACGGACTCCCGAACAGGAGTACCCATGGAAACCGACCTCTACGCCCTGCACATCGGCGTCGGCACGTACGCCGGGACCACCGCGCGCGATCTGCCCGGTGCGCCGCACGATGCGAGGCGCTGGCAGCGCTACACCACGGGCGCCCACACGCTCGGCCTCCCGGCGGAGCAGGTGCGTCTGTTGCTCGACGACCAGGCCACCAAGGCGGGCATCGAAGCGGGGCTCGCCTGGCTCGCGGAGGCCATGCAGCACGGAGCCGCCGGCATCGTCACGTTCTCGGGGCACGGCTCGGCGCTCGGTGACATCAGCGATCCCCGCAACGGTCTGGCGTCGACCCTCGCCCTGTGTCCGCACGACACGAACATCGACGACCCGGGCTCCGTCATCACCCTGGCGGCGCTGGAGAAGGCCCTGGGCGACGCAGCCTCCCGCGTGACGGTGTTCGTGGACGCCTGCTACACGCGGGGCCTGCGGTGCCTCCCCGTCGGCGGGGCCGAGGGGCTCACCCATGTGGACGGCCCGTCGCGCACGCGCACGGTCCTCGGGGTCGCGCCCTGGCAGGAGGCCTGGGAGGTCCGGATCGACAGCCGCTGGCAGGGCGCCTTCTCACACTCCATCCTCACGCTGCTCGAGCAGTGGACGATCGTGCGGCGCGGGCCGCAGGTCTGGGCGAACGTGTCCCACGGCGACCTGGTGTTCGCGACGCAGTCCATGCTCCGGACCCTCGGTCTGGCGCAGGACCCCACGATGCTCGGGCCACCCAAGCTCTCGATCGTGCCGGTGTTCCAGCCCGGGATGGCCGTCGCCGACGGAGCGACGTCCCAGGAGCCCGACGGGAACCGACGGGGCTCCCAGCTCGGCTTCGGCAACAACCCGAACTACCGGGTGGTGGAGCTCTACGCCGTCGACGGGGAGAACGGGAACATCCCGCTCGCCACCGTCTACATCACCGGGAAGGAGTTCTCCACGAAGATCGCAGCACCGTGGGGTGGCGGGGATCTCGTGCCGGAGACGGAGTACTGGTTCTGCGGGACTGTCGACACCTCCGATCTCTCGGGGATGACGGGGTACGAGCTCCTCCTGTCGCAGATAGACGTCGAGTACGAGAGCGACGACTGGCCGTCGACCGCGCCGACGTTCTCCCATGGATGCAACGTCACCGCGTCGAAGATCTCCGAGTGGAGCTCCAACGCGCTCTCCCATCCGCTCACCGCGTACTACAACAAGGCCTCGACCAGCCAGCACCTCCGTGGCATGCAGGTCGGGATGTCCGGCGGCGGCAATGGTGTGCACGTGGCCCAGGTCGTGTTCTTCACGGACGGCAAGCACCCGTTGGTGATGAAGGACGCATCGGTGGGCTCGACGCGCACGCTGATCGGGGACACCGTGGATGGCGACTACTTCTGGCTGCAGCCCGGGAGCTGACCCAGCGTACGGAAGCCCGTGACGCCCCAGCGGGAGGTCGCTGGGGACGCCCGACGTGTAGCCAGGGAGAGGGCCGGGCCGGAGGTGAGGCTGAACTGTCCGCCTCGGCCTGCGGCCAGCCCTGACTCCGTGGCGGGCGGGAGGGCCGACGGGTCGTCCGACCAGCCGTTGCTGCACCAGTCCATCGCGTTCCCGACCAGGTCGACGAGCCCGTAGACGCTGGTGTCCAGCGGAGAGGAGCCCGCCTCGCGCAGGCCCTTCGCCTCGGGTCCGCCGTTCGAGAGGTTGGCCCAGGACCCGTGGAAGTGGGTGCCCCAGGGGTAGGTGCGACCGTCCACGCCGCGTGCGGCCTTCTCCCACTGCAGCTCGTCGGGCAGCCGTCGCCCGTGCGCCTGGGCGAACGCCGTCGCATCCAGCTGCGAGACCCCGACGACCGGGCCCTCCCACGGGTGCTCGGTGTCGCCGGGGGGCGCGACCCGCTCGAACCCACCGTCCGCCCAGCGCGCCAGGGGCCCGCTCTCGAGCCGCGGCAGCCGGGCCTCCCAGTCGCCACCGGACGCCTTCAGCGCGGTGAGCCACCCCAGGTAGGCACGGACGGTGACCTGGCGCGTGGCGACGACGAACCCGTCGAGCCATCGCCAGTGGCGCCGGAACGGCTCGATCGCGCCCGACTCCGCTCCGCACAGGAACCATCCGGCGGGCACGTAGGCGTCGTCCGCGGCGAGGGTCCCCCTGGGGGGGAGGGCGATGGGGAAGGGCTCGCTGGAGCCGGGTGGCGCGCCGTGCCAGTCCCGCTGCCGCGTCAGGAAGACGGGGTAGCGCACGGGCTCGCAGGCCGGGTGGTGCAGCTCCAGGAGCCAGGAGCCGCGCTCGAGGGGGACGTCCACGAGGGGCGTCCGGCCGAGCTCGCCTCCCGGCTCGAGCACCATCCGACGGGACCGTTCCACGAACCTGAAGGCGCGGACGACCGCTCCGGGTGGCTCGGTCACGAGGGTGAGCCGGCCCGAGCCCCGGAGGAGATCGGCATGGCGGCCGCGGTCGTGGCGCTCGAGCTGGACCTCCAGCGCTTCGACGGGCGCGCGTTCGAGGTCGGCCTCCACGAGGCGCTCGGCGTAGTGGTCGGCCAGGGCCGCGTGGGCCTCATCGCAGTCGGGATCCTGCTGCAGCGCCGCGCCCAGGGCCTGCACCCACCTCGCCTCGCGCACGCTGGCGTCGCGCTCCAGATCGTTCGCTTCGTCCTCGAGCGCCCACAGCGCTTCCCATTCCGTCTCGGGGTCGCGGGGGAGCAGGCGCTGGCGGAGGTCCCGCGCCCGGGACCTGAGCTCGCCGATGCGCCCGCGGAGACCGTCGAGGGTGTGGCGGGACTCCATGGCCACCGCCACCTGCCGACGGGCTTCCTCCTTGCGCAGGGCGCCCTCCCGCCAGCGCCGCAGCCGCTCGGCGAACGCGGCCGCCGTCGGGCGTTCGGCCGGGTCCGGGGAGGTGGCGCGACGGACGAGGTCGACGAGCACGCCGTCCAGGCCGTCGGTTCCCGCCGGGAATGCCATGGGCGGATCCGAGACGAGCCGGTGGATCGCGCCGTGGCCGCTGGACGTGAGGAGCGTGTGGCCCACGAGGACCTCGTGCAGCACGACCCCGAGCGCGTACACGTCCATCGGGGCGGCCACCGCCTCCCCCCGTGCCTGCTCGGGGGCCATGTAGCGCGGCGTCCCGCCCGGCGACGCGGGGCTCCCGGCCGGGGCGCTGATCCCCCAGTCCATCAGGAAGACCTCGTCGAACGCGCCGAACATGATGTTCTCGGACTTCACGTCGCGGTGCACGATGCCCTGGCCGTGGGCATAGGCCAGCACGCTCGCGACGCGCTCGACCACGGTGATCCGTCGTTCGGCCGGGGCCTCGAGGAGCGTCCCGCCGGTCACCTCGTTCATCGTGTACCAGAGCCGTCCGTCCGGGAGCTCGCCCCGATCGAGCACCGCGACGACCCCTGGATGACGGAGGCCCGCGAGGCGCTGGCCCTCCCGGATGAACGCGGCCCGCATGTCCTCCCGTGCCGCCAGGGGACCGGAGAGCGTCTTCATCGCGACGACGGTGTCGAACCATCGGTCGTAGACCCTGCGGACCTCGCCCATGCCGCCCCAGCCGAGAAGACCGCGGTCTTCGTACCGGTCCGGGCCCACGATCTCCGTGGCGGTGGCTGCGGTCTCCTGGCCAGCCCAGGTGAGGGTGCGCTCCATGAGGTCTCCCTCACGGGTCTACCGCACGCGACGGCGGATTGTCACGGCTGGAGCACGGTCACCCGGTGGCCGAGCGTGCTGGCCGCGTCCAGCTCGCTGATGGTCCAGGCGAGCTGGCCGCCCACCAGGCCCACCGCGTCGTCCGGGGCCCCGTGCTCCCGGCGGACCTCGCCGCTCGGGTCGACGACCACGTCGAGGCTCACGCCGTGGCGGCGCAGGTAGGGGCGGATCCGGGACCGCTGGGCCACGGAGTCGGTGTTGACGGCCAGCACGCGGTGTCCGGAGGACACCAGCGCGGCCGCCTTCCGGAGCACGGCCGGGGCCTGCGCCGTGTCCACCGACCAGAACACGAGGACGTCGTGATCACCCGTCGTGACGAGGTCTCCGTCGATCGTACGGACTTCGGCGGCACAGGCCAGGAGGGAGGAGAGGGCGAGCAGGATCATGGCGGGCTCCAGGGTTGTCTCCAAGCTACCGACACGAGGAAGAAGCCACCATTTCGCTGAATTGCACGGTATTTCGGTGGCCGTTGCGAGCGCGTCGACCCGACGTCGGGTGGTGGCGGATTAGAGGGCGTCATGGCGGACGGTTCGGGGGTCTGGAGCAAGCATGCGTCGCAGTGGGAGCGCGTCGGCCCGCCTCTGCGACCGTGCTCCGAGGACGGACGTCTGCTCCTCGACGGCGTGGGGCCGGGCGTCCACCGGGTGCTGGTGCTCGGCGTCACCCCGGAGATGGCGCGGCTCCCCTGGCCACCGGGCACCTCGCTCCTGGCGGTCGATCGCGTGGTCGCGATGATCGACGACGTCTGGCCGGGCTTCCCGGGGCCGGGGCAGGGGGCGCTGCTCGCGGACTGGCTGGACGTCGACCTGCCGCCGGGCTCGCGCGACCGTGTGGTCAGCGACGGGTGCTTCGGGGTCCTCTCCTGGCCGGGCGAGCATCGCGCGCTGCTCCGGCGGGTGCGACGGTTCCTGGCACCCGGGGGCCGCTTCGTGTTCCGGGTGTTCGTGCGTCCGGGTCCCGAAGCGGTCGAAGAGGTGATCGAGCGCGCCCTGGACGGGAGGCTCGCGACCTTCCACGCCTTCAAGCTCTGCCTGTTGATGGCATCGCAGCCCGACACCGCGGCCGGTGTGGTCACGGGCGAGGTCTGGGAGCGCTGGAGCGCTGCGGTCCCCGATCCCACGGCCTTCGCGGCCCGCACAGGGTGGCCGGTGGAGCAGGTGGCCACCATCGACGCCTACCGCGGACAGCCCGCCGTCTACACCTTCCCGACCCTGGCGGAGATCCGCAGTGTGCTGGACGGTGAGGGCTTCGAGGTCGAGCGCGTCATGGAGCCGGGCTACCCGCTCGGATCGAGGTGTCCGACCCTCGTGGCGAGGCCGCGGTGAGCCTGTTCGAGACCCGCCTTCCAGCGAGCGTCGTGCCGGGCCTGGTCTTCCCGGGATTCCCGGCGGCCGCCGCGACCCAGGTGCTGGCCCTCCAGGCGCAGCTCGACGCGACCCAGTGGTGGCCTCTCGAGCGCATCCGGGACCATCAGCTCCGTCAGCTCGAGCAGCTCGTGCGCCATGCTGCGCGAACCACCACGTGGGGGCGGGAGCATGCGGCCGACCTGGTCGACGGTCCACTGACCTGGGAGCGGTTCGCGCGGCTGCCCATCCTCCGGCGGAACGACCTCCAGAGTGCGCCGGGACGACTGCGCAGCACGGCACCGCCGCCTGCGCACGGGCCCGTCTCGGTCGCCAGGTCCTCCGGCTCCACCAGCACGCCCGTCGAGGTCGACCGTGCCGCCATCACCGGCATGATCTGGCACGCGCTGAACCACCGCGACCACAGCTGGCACCGACGCGACGTCGGCTCGGTGCTCTGCACCCTCCGCCATGCACCCGAGGCGCTCCCGCCGGACGGGGCGGAGCAACCCGCCTGGGGGCCGCTGCTCGGCGCGCTGGGGCTCTCGGGGCCGTGCCACCACCTCCATGTCGGAGCGACGACCCGGGAGCAGCTCGCCTGGCTGGTACGCCGCCAGCCCGACTACCTGCACTGCTACCCGAGCAGCCTCTCCGACCTGCTCGACGCCGCCCCGGAGTCCCCCGTGCCAGGGCTGCGCGCGGTGATGACCTTCGGCGAGGTGGTGGAGCCGTCCTTGCGGGAACGGCTGCGCGACTGTTGGGGGGTCCCGCTCCAGGACACCTACAGCGCCCAGGAGGTCGGCTACCTCGCGCTCCAGTGCCCCGAGGGTGCGCGCTACCACCTGCAGTCCGAGGCGGTCTACACCGAGGTCCTCGACGACGCCGGGGAGCCGTGTGCGCCTGGGGAGCGCGGTCGGCTGGTGGTCACCCCGCTCCATGGCTTCGCGATGCCGCTGATCCGCTACGAGCTCGGTGACCTCGGGGTGCTCGGGGAGCCCTGCACCTGCGGACGCGGGCTGCCGGTGCTCGAGCGCATCGATGGCCGTGTCCACCAGACGTTCGTCACGGCGGCGGGGGACCGGATCTGGCTCACGGTCGGTGTGCACGTGTTCCCGTCGCTGGCGCCCGTGCGGCAGCACCAGCTCGTGCAGCGGGCGCCGGGGACGCTCGAGGCCCGGTTCGTGGCGCACCGGGAGCCCACCGCCGACGAGACGGAGGCGCTGCGGACCCATCTGGTCGCCCGTCTTCCCGAGGGCACCGCGCTCACGGTCGTCTGGGTCGACGCCATCCCGCGTCAGCCGAGCGGGAAGTTCCTGTCGTTCGTCTCCGCGCTCACCAGCTGACCGGCAGCTCCCTCGGGGCCACCCGCCAGGCGTTGCCATCGCCGAGCATGCCGTCCCAGGGCTCGCCCCAGCACCATCCGCAGCCGTCCGTGTCGATGCCGCAGGCCGCGGCGTAGCCGGTGGTCACGCGCTCCCAGACGTGGCTGCCGGGGACCTCGGTCATCGGCTGGTTCACGGTGTTGTCGAGGCTCCGACCCCAACACCAGGCGCTGCCGTCGGTGCGCACGGCGCACTGGTGGTAGTCGATCGCCTGGCCGACGTGGGACCAGGTGTTGGCGTCGACCGTGGTGGGCGAGAGGATCTCGGGCCCGCCGGTGGTGGCGCTCGCCTGGCCGAACTGGTCGAGCCCCCAGCACTGCAGCGTCTGGTCCGTGGCCAGCGCGCAGGTGTGGCTCGCGGCATGGGTGAGCTGGGTGAAGTGGCCGGCGGCCTGCACGGGCGTGGCGCTGCCGTTCGAGGTCGCGTCGCCGAGGGGGTAGCCGCCCGTGCCCCAGCACCACACCTCGTCGACGTTCCGGATCCCGCAGCTGATGGTCCCACCGGCTGCCGCCATCACCCAGTCGGTGTTGGTGTCGACGGGCATCGGGCCCGCGTCCGACGCGTTCGGTCCGGCCTGTCCCGTGAAGTTGCTGCCCATGCAGAGCAGGCGGCCGTCGTTCACGCCGCACATGGTGTTCCCGCCACCGTCGATGTGGGTCCAGGTGGTGTCGGTGCCGACCTGGGCGGGGTCCACCAGCGTGGCGTTCGTGCCCTGGCCGCCCTCGTAGGACCCGTTGCTGCCGAAGCAGTAGAGGGCTCCGGCGTCGGAGATGCCGCACGAGCTGTAGCCGCTGGTGGACAGGGATGCCCAGACGAAGGGGTCGGTGACCCGCTGGGGGATGTTGAAGGAGAAATCGGGCTCCGTTCCGATACCCAGGGTGGAGCCGTACCCCCAGCAGGACCGGGTGCCGTCGTCGTGTCGGGCGCAGGTGCCCGAGTAGCCCATCTCCACCGAGGCGAGGTCACAGGTGGTCGCGAGCGGACGTGGTGTGTCCGCGTAGCCCCACGGAGCGCCCGCGAGACCCTGGCTGTTCTCTCCCCAGCAGTGCACGACCCCCGTGGTGTCGCGCGCACAGACGGCGAAACCTCCGGTGGCGACGGCCTCCCAGCTCCCGGCGACCTGGACGGGCACGGTGTGGTCGTCGGCGTCGATGGTCCCGGTCGCGAGCTGACCGCGCTCGTTCGAGCCCCAGCACCACAGCGAGGCGTCGTCGCGGGTGGCGCAGGCACCCTGGTTGCCCGCGCTGACCTGCTCCCAGCCGGTGCCCGTGATCTGGACGGGGTCTGCCGTGTCGGCGGCAGCACCGTTGGAACCGTGGTCGCTGCGACCCCAGCACCACAGCGAGCCGTCGTCGCGCGTCGCACAGACGGTGGTGGTGCCGACGTCCACCCGGTCGTAGCCGGAGCCGATCACCTGCACCGGAACCGCCGAGCCCACGTAGGCGCCGTTGCCGAGCTGACCGCGGTCGCCCGCTCCCCAGCACCAGACCTCGTCGCTGTCGTTGCGGGCGCAGGAGATGGCGCCTTCGGATCCGCCGCCTGCCGAGACCTGGGTCCAGTCGGTGGCCGTACCGACCTGCACCGGGGCATCGCGGTCCTGGTAGGTGGTGTCGCCGTTCTCGCCCTCGTCCCCGCGGCCCCAGCACCAGAGCGTTCCGTCGGTCTTCAGCGCGCAGCTTTGTCGGTAGCCGAGCGTCACGTGGGCCCAGTCGGTGTCGGTGCCCACCTGCTGCGGTGTGCTCGCGTCGACCTGGTCGCCCTGCCCGAGCTGTCCGTCGCCGTTGTCGCCCCAGCACCACAGGGTGTGCTGATCGTCGATGGCGCAGACGTGTCGCTCGCCGACACCGACCTCCACCCACGTTCGCGGGGCTCCCGTCTGCACGGCCTCCTGCACGGGGTCGGTGTGGTCCTGGCCCAGCTGACCGTTGTCGTTGTCGCCCCAACAACCGAGCAGCCCGTCGCTCTGGACCAGGCAGCCGTTGCGCTCGTCGATGTCCAGCCGGGTCGGTACATCGAGGGTCACCGGGTCGGTGTCGGCATCTGTGTCGGTGTCGGCATCTGTGTCCGCATCTGTGTCGGTGTCCGTGTCCGCGTCTGTGTCCGCGTCCGTGTCCGCATCGGTGTCTGCGTCCGTGTCCGCATCGGTGTCTGCGTCCGTGTCCGCATCGGTGTCTGCGTCCGTGTCCGCATCGGTGTCTGCGTCCGTGTCCGCATCGGTGTCTGCGTCCGTGTCCGCATCGGTGTCTGCGTCCGTGTCCGCATCGGTGTCTGTGTCGGTGTCCGCATCGTCGGTGTCGGTGTCGGTGTCACCGCCCGCGCAGCCGATGAGGGCGAGGGAGAGAAGGAGGGTGCGGACGGTCATCTGGGAGTCTCCGGTTCCACGGAACCTACCGAATGCGGTGTCGGGCTGTCACGAGATTCCCTTCGGGTGCGACCGTGCGCCCCGTCTCCGGCGCTGTTGCACGCGCTGTGGATCGGCATAGCCGGCGTAGGGGAGGCACGATGGCGGGAGACTCGGACGCGACCTGGGACCCGTCGGTCCGGACGACCCCCGTCGATCTGGCGGGGCCGCCCGATGTGACCCCACCGGAGACGTCCGGCGTGGCCTTCCCGCCCACCGAGCCCGACCGGTACGTCGATCTCGGCCTCCTGGGTCGCGGGGGCATGGGCGAGGTGCGCCGGGTCCGCGACAACCGCCTCAACCGCGTCACGGCCATGAAGCGCCTCGGGGAGGGGGCCGCCCGACCTGCTGCCGTGGCGCGCTTCGTCGAGGAGGCCCAGGCGACCGCGCAGCTCCAGCACCCGGGCATCGTCCCGGTGCACGAGATCGGGGTCCTCGGGGACGGCCAGCTCTACTTCACCATGAAGGAGGTGCGTGGCCGGACGCTCGCCGAGACCCTGCGGGAGGCCCACCGGGACGGCATCGATCCCGTGCGGACCCGCAGGCTCGTGGACGTGCTCCGCCGGGTCGCCGAGGCCGTCGCGTATGCCCATGCGCGATCCGTCGTGCACCGCGACCTCAAGCCCGCCAACGTGATGCTGGGCGACTTCGGCGAGGTGCTCGTGGTGGACTGGGGGCTCGCCAAGGTGCTCGATGGCGCCGAAGCCGGCGATGTGGCGGTCGACCCCGACGAGGCCGTCCGCACCCTGCGCAGCTCCAGTGATTCCTTCCGCACGCGCGTCGGCTCGGTCACCGGGACGCCTGCCTACATGGCGCCCGAGCAGGCCCGCGGCGACATCGGCGCGCTGGGCCCCCACACGGACGTGTACGCCCTCGGGGCCGTGTTGTACGAGATCCTCATGGGTCACCCGCCCTATTCCGGCGCCGCGCGGGACGTGCTCCTCCAGGTGCTGCGCGGGCCTCCGCCACCTCCACGGGGTGACGAGCACCTCTGCGCGATGTGCAACCGAGCCATGAGCCCGGAGCCCGCCGCACGCCCGACGGCCACCGTGCTGGCCGGCGAGCTCCGGGACTGGCTGGATGGGGCTCAGCGGAGGGTCCGCGCGACCGAGCGCGTGCGTGAGGCCCGCGCGCTGGAGCCCCGGATCGCCGCGCTGCGCGAGAAGGCGCTCGACCTCCGCGAGCGGGCGGCCGACCGTCTTCGGGAGGTGCCTCCCTGGGCGTCTGCGTCCTCCAAGCGGGCCGGGTGGGAGCTCCTCGCTGCCGCTGAGCGGAGCGATGGGGAGGCCGAGCGCACCGAGGTCCGGGCGCTCCAGCTCGTGCGGGCGGCTCTCGCTGACGCGCCGGATCTGGACGAGGCGCACGCCGTCCTGGCCGACCACCATCGCGGGCTCCACGAGGTGGCCGAGCGGGCCCGTGACGTGCAGGGGGCGCTGCGCCACGAGATCTTCCTGCGCGAGCACGATCGTGGGGCCCACGCCGCCTATCTGGGCGGGGAGGGGCGGCTGACCCTCCACACCGATCCTCCCGCCGAGGTCGATCTGTTCCGCTACGAGGAACGGGACCGTCGCCTCGTGCCCACCTGGGAACGTAGCCTCGGTCGCACGCCGCTCGACGGCGTGGAGCTGGCGCACGGGAGCTGGTTGCTCGAGCTCTCCGCGCCGGGCTGCGAGCGGGTCCGCTACCCCGTGTTCCTCCGTCGGCTCGAGCATGCGGACGGGGTCCCGCCGGGGTCCGGGGAGCCTCACGTCCTTCGGCTGCCCCGACGCGGGGAGCTCGGTCCGGACGAGGTCTTCGTGCCTGCGGGGTGGTTCCGGGCCGCTGGGGACGACCGCGGTTGTCACACGCCCGCCGAGGAGCGCGTGTGGGTCGACAGCTTCGTGATCGAACGCTTCCCCGTGACCAACCGGGCGTACATCGGTTTCCTGGACGCCCTCGTCGCCGCCGGCCGCGAGGAGGAGGCGCTACGTCGGACGCCCCGGGTACCTGGGGGCGTGCGGCTGTACCAGCAGCGCGAGGACGGGCGCTTCGAGCTGGCTCCCGATCCCGACGGCGACGAGTGGGACCTCGACTGGCCGGTGATGTGCGTGGACTGGTTCGATGCGCGGGCGTACGCCGCCTGGCGAGCGGAGAGGACGGGTCTGCCGTACCGTCTCGCGAGCGAGTGGGAGTGGGAGAAGGCGGCGAGGGGCGTGGACGGCCGCTTCTACGCGTGGGGGGACTTCCTGGACCCGTCCTGGTGCTGCATGGTGCTGTCGCATCGCAAGGACGACGTCCTGCCAGCGCGCGTGGACGCCTTCCCCGACGACGAGAGCCCCTACGGCGTGCGCGGGTGCACGGGCGGCATGCGGGACTGGGTGCTCGAGCGGTACCACGCGAACGGCCGCCTCGAGCTCGCCGACGGACGGCCGACCTTCTCTCTGGACGACGCGGACGATCCGCTCGCGCTTCGCGTGAACCGCGGGGGGAGCTGGAACAGCCGGGAGGACAACACGCGCCTGGCGGGCCGGTTCTGGTACCCCGCGCAGTCGTGTGAGTCGCACCTCGGGTTCCGGCTGGCGCGGTCCTTCGGGTAGGGCTCGGGCGAGCACGCCACGGGGTGCGGGCTGGGCGGCGGAACGGCGGCCTGGGCAGGGGGATTCTGCTACCCTCCGCAGACGCTCTCGAGGAGGAGCCTCCATGATCCTGTTCGTAGCCAGCGCACTCGGCGGGCCGCTCTCGGCGTTCGTGAGCAGCGCGGAGCCCGTGCACGTCCTCGTGGACGGCCAGGACATCGGGGTCGCGAAGGTCGACCAGCCGTTCGACTTCAGGCTCCGCGAGGGTCAGACGTTCAGCCTGAAGTGCGGCGAGACGGTCCTGGAGGGTCGTCCGTTCTCGCGAGAGGACCTCCGCATCGTGGTGCGGGAGGGGACGGGCCCGTGCTCCTGGTCGGCAGAGGCCCGCCTGTACTCGATCCTGGGGAGCCGACCGCAGGACGACGGGGCGGTCGTCGACCTGTGGGGGGAGGGCGGGCTCGGGGACCTCGACGCGGCGCTGGCCAGCAAGCCACCCCGGTTGGGCGCCTTCCAGGGGCTCGCGTGCATCTCCACGTGCGGGCACCCGTCGTCGCGCGCGATCCACGCGGCTCTGCGGGAGGCTCTGGAGGGGCTGTCGGGCTGCACGTCGAGCCTGGCGCAGCCGGTGGAGTCGGTGCGGCTCACGGTGCAGGCCTCCGGCGGGCGCGTGACCGGGGTCGGCGCGACGGGCCTGGAGGGCGACGCGGCCACCTGTCTGACGAACGGGCTGCGCGAGGTGCACGTCCCGGCGGACACCCCGGTGACCTCTACCTGGGTCCTCCAGGCCATCCGCCCGTAGAGGCCAGGATGGCGAGACCTTCGGTGGTGAGTATGGAATCGGTGGTCACGGAGGGGTCGGGGCCGATGCGTTGGATGTGGAGCGAGGTCGAGCTCGACCGGTGTGCCAGCGATGACCGAGGGGCGTCACTCCTTTGTTGCTCGAACTGTGCTTGTTGTGCGGGTTCGACAACATAGGGCATCTGGACAACAGCGTCGCTGTTGACTAAAATGGCCATGTTGTACGTCGTGGGCATCATGGGCAGAACAGACAACACCATCGTGTCGGGGGCAGTCGAGCTTCTGGCAGACCGGTTGCCGCCCGGATGGACCGTGCGGGCGGGCGTGTCGGATGACCGCCACCTCGAGGTCTCGGCTGCTTCGGGAGAATGCGGTCGGATCGCAATGCGCGTCGCGAAGCGACTCGACCCCCGAGGTGTGCGGGAGCTCGAAGGGACGGAGGGCGTCGTGCTCACGCCGTACGCTTCTCCAGCCGTGAGGGCCGCACTCGAAGCCAGGGGGCTCGGATACGCGGATCTGACGGGCAATGCGCGTGTGGTGCTGACAGAGCCCGGGCTGTTCATCCGGACGGACGGGGCTGCGAGCAACCCGTGGCCCGAGAAGCGGACCCTGTCGCTACGCGGGACGAAGGCGGGGCGGGTCGTAGAGGCGCTCGTCTCGACGCCTCTCCCGGTGGGAGTCCGAGCGCTGGCCGGCCTCGCAGGAACAGACCCTGGCTATGTGTCCCGTCTGCTCGCGAAGCTCGACCGGGAGGCGCTGATCGACCGCGAGGGACGAGGAGAGGTCGCCTGGGTCGACTGGCAGCGGCTGCTGGCCAGGTGGGCGGAGGATTCGCCGCTCGCCTCGAGGAGTGAACGGTCGACGTGGATCGCGCCGCGCGGGCTGTCGTCGGTGCGGGCACGGCTCGTCGACCTCGCCTTACCCTACGCACTCACAGGCTCCGAGGTCGCCAGTGGGTCGGCCCCCATCGCTCCGACGCGGTTGCTGTCGATCTACGTCGAACACCGTACGGCCGTTGCGGAGGCGTTGGGGCTGGTGGAGGCGGATGCGGGCGTGAACGTGGTGCTCCTCGAGCCCGAAGACCCAGCGGTGTTGGAGGGGCGGGTCGCCGATGGCGGTGTGTTCCGTTCGACGCTGCCACGCGTGGTGGCGGACCTCCTCTCCGGGCCGGGCAGGTCGCCGGCGGAGGGAGAGGCTCTGATGGCGTGGATGTCGGAGAATCCGGACGTGTGGCGTGGATGAGCTCTACGTCGCGGCACGCCGCGTTCTCCTCGACGCGCTCGAGGCCCTCGGACCCCACATCGACGCCGTCACCCTGGTCGGCGCACAGGCCCTGTACCTGCACACGGGGGATGCCGACCTGGCCGTACCGGCGTACACGACGGACGCTGACATCGTCCTGGATCCGGCCTTGCTCGGACCGATTCCCCCTCTGGAGAGGGCGCTGCTCGACGCGGGTTTCGCCGCGCCGTCGGGTAGCGCGGTCGGCGTCTGGCAGCGTAGTGCCGGACAGGTGCTCGTCGATGTGGACGTGATGGTGCCCGCGACGGTGAGCCCAGGGAAGGGGAAGCGTGCGGCGCGTCTGCTGGGGCACGATGACCGCGCGGCTCGGAAGGTGTCGGGGCTGGAGGGGGCGCTGGTCGACCGGTCGCGCATGGGGCTCGGGTCCCTGGAGCCCGACCACGACCTACGCTCGATAGAGGTCGCGGTCGCGGGTCCGGGTGCGCTCCTGGTCGCGAAGGTGTTCAAGATTGTGGAGCGGCGGGGCACGGCGCGTTCCAACGACAAGGATGCGCTGGACGTCTTCCGTGGACACGGAAGCGATGGCGGACGCGCTGGCAACGGTCTGTGACGATCCGCGGAGTCGGGAAGTCGCTCTGGAGGGGCTGCGCCTCTTCGGCCAGCTCTTCGGTTCGCGGGTCGGGTCGGGGGTCGAGATGGTGGTCCGGACCACCGACCTGCTGTTGGACGAAGCGGAGGTGCGGGTGTCGTGCGACCTGCTCGCCCGGTCACTGGTGGATGCGATCCGTCGGCGAGGTTCCGTCGCCTGACGTCACGGATGCCGTACTCCACCAGAGACATTCGGTAGTGAGTATGGAATCGGGGGTCACGGAGGGGTCGGGGCCGGTGCGTTGGACGCCCGGGACTTGCGGACGTGCTCGATCATCCATTCGCGTTGGGCGTGGTTCTCGGTGATCCTGGCCTTCTCCAGGTACTTCTCGCAGAGGTAGTCGTCGCCACCCCTGCAACCCGCCCGCATCGCGGTGTCCGCGTCACTGTCCAGCGCCCGTTCCTGCGCGAGCTCGAAGTAGCGGCGGCAGCTGTCTGCCACATGCGAGCGGCAGGGTGGAGCGAGCAGCAGGTCGAGCTGGGGATGATCAGGCTGTCCAACCGCGGCGCGGTAGCAGACGTCTGGGTCCTTCTTCGAGAGACAGTCGGCGACGTCACCAGTCTGAAAGTCCATGGTCGCCGCGGTTTCAGAATCGGAGCTGCATGCGCCGAGGACGAGCAACAGGACCATCACTTGCTCCCTACCCGGTCCACCAGCAGGCGAAGCTCGACGTTCTGCTCGCCGGCCATCGCGGCGTCTGCGATGACGTCGCGCAGGTCGGCGGGCGTGCGCTCGGAGCCCCGGGCGCCCGCCCAGGTCCGGGTCACCGACCTGCTGTCGGACGAAGCGGAGGCGCGGGTGTCGTGCGACCTGCTCGCCCCGTCGGGCCATCCGATCCGTCGGCGAGGTTCACCAGCGTGACGGGAAGCCACGGGACGGGCTCTCCGCCTGAGACATTCGGTAGTGATTGTGGAATCGTGGGTCACGGAGGGGTCGGGGCCGATGCGTTGGACGCCCGGGACTTGCGGACGTGCTCGATCATCCACTCGCGTTGGGCGTGGTTCTCGGTGATCGTGGCCTTCTCCAGGTACTTCTCGCAGAGGTATTCGTCACCGGCCTCGCATCCGAGCATCAACGCACTCTCCAGGTCCACCGCATCTCCGCTGCGGGTCGCATGGTGGAACAGTCGTCGGCAGCTGTCCTCCACCTTCTCGAGGCACGCCGGGCTCAGGTAGAGGTTGACGTTCTCTGCGTCTGGGGTCGCCACGGCAGCTCGGTAGCACGCCCATGGATCGCCGTTCGCGCGGCAGGTCGCGGCGTCACCCGTCTGGAACGCGATGGTGGGTGTACCTGCAGTGGAAGGTCCACGAGAGCATGCCACGAGCGCCAGTACCAGCATCACTCCGCTCCCAGCTGATCGAGGTGAGTGAGGACGCGGGCTCGCTCGGCCGCGACGAGCTCCCGAGGCACCTCGATGCTGTCCGCCGGGTCGGAGAGGCGCTCCAATCGGGACCGGAGCAGCGTCTCGACGTTCAGCCGCTCCTCTTCCAGGACGGGGTTTCCGCTGTTGGCGTTCCGAGTCAGGGCGCGCACACTCCGGCTGAGCTGCGCGTGCTCCTGGGCGCTCATGAAGGTGTCGTCGCCCTCGCGGGAGAGGAAGCGCTCGACGTTCTGCTCGCCGGCCATCGCGGCCACGCACTCCAGCGCGTCCTCGCCCTGGGTGGCGGCGTCCGCGATGACGTCCCGCAGGTCCGCGGGCGTGCGCTCGGAGCCGTTGTAGGCGTCCCGGGCGCCCGCCCAGGTCTCCACGGCCAGCGGGGACTCGCACGGGAACGGCCCGCCGGCCGCCAGCAGGTCCTCGATGTTCTGGATGCCCGCGGGGCCCACCTGGGTCTGCAGCTTCCAGGCGTGGTCGGTGCGCTCGTGCGGAGGGAGGTAGCGCGGGTCCACGTTGGGACCGTCGATCCAGGGGTCGATCTGGTCCTCGAGGAAGCGGGCGTTCTCCTGCTGGTCGTCGAAGTCCACGATCTGCTCTCCCAGGGCCAGTGTGGTGCCATCGTCCCGGCCGGTCAACACGTCGAGCCGACCGGTGTGCCGGCCGTCCTTCGAGCCGGCCTCTGAGAACCGTGCGCGGGCATCCTCGTCCGACACCGCCGACTCCTCGCGGTCCGAGCGTCGGGCCAGGAAGAGCTCGGTAGCGCTCCCGGCCCACCGGGCAGCGGTCTCCATCGCGCCGATCGGGTCCCAGCCGTTCCGTCCGTCCTGGTCGAAGCCGCCGCGGTCGAGGTCGGAGGTCTTCTCCGCGTCCCGCTTCACACCGGACAGGCGCTCGCTCGCTTCCGTGCTGGAGAGCCCGAACCCATGGGCCTTGGCGGTCGCCCGCGAGCCCGCGAGCTCCTCGGACTCGACGAGCTTCAGGCCGGAGCGGTCGCCCGTGGACTGGAAGCGCTCGAAGGCAGCGGCCTGCTCGGGGTCCGCGAGGTCGACCTCGTAGGTCGTGGTGCCCTCGGTGAGGAGGTCGTAGCTGCCGCTCGTGCCGATGTACCCGTTGTCGATGCCGCCCCCGGCGCCCGCCAGGCCGAGGTTCTCGACCGTGAGACGGACGACGTCGCCCGTGGACTTCTCGAGGGTGACCGTCTGCGAGCCCTGGGCGTGCCCCTCGGCCTTCACGAGCATGGAGCCCCCGGCCTTCAGGCTGGCCTTCCAGACGTAGGCGGCCCGCGTGCCGTCCGGCAGACCCTGGACGTCCTTCGCGGAGAGGTCGGCGACCCTCGCATGCTCGCCGTCCGCGAGCTCCTCCCCGTAGGTCTCCGCCTGCGCTTCGTCGGCGAAGGTGAGGCTCTCGCCGTACGACCAGGCCTGGCCCGCGCTGGCCCCCACCGGACCGGACTTCACATCGCCGCTCACGGACGCGCCGAGCTCGCGGGAGACGGAGCGGCCGTCGACGACGACGGACCCGAGCTGGACGGCTCCGTTCACCTGGCCCGAGACGCCGGCGGCCTGGACCGAGGCCCCCCCACCGACGGCCTGGAGCCCGCCGTCGGCGCCGAAGTCGACCATGCCCTGCAGGGAGCCGCCGATGTCTCCGGACTTCGCGCCCACCCCTGCGACCACCTGGCCGTCCTCGCCGGCCTGGGCGAACGCGCCGAAGCCCCAGGCACCAGCCGCTCCGTCCGGTCCGTTCACGTCGTAGGAGCGGCCGATGCGGAACGTGCCGTTCCTGACGTCGACGGCGGCGGTGTCGCGGGTGGTGGCGTCCCCGAGGACCTCGTTCCGGTCGACCTGCTTGCGGGTGTACGTCGCTCCCCTGGTGGAGAGGGCGGCCTCACCGGCGCCCTCGCGGGTGGACTTCGGGAGAGGGACGCCGGTGGGGGTCTTCAGGATGTCGAGCTGGTCGGCGAGGGCCTGGTCCTGCTTCATGGCGGACGACGGGCCCATGGGCACGGGGTTCTCGGCCTTGACGGCCTCGCCCATGGCCCCGAACCCGAAGGTCTCGAGGAAGCCGGGCTCCTCCTGGACCTCGGTGACGTCCTGCTGCGCGGCCATGTTGCCGGCGACCTGCTCGTTGGCGTACGCGACGAAGAGGTCGGTGGCGGGTGGCGTCTGCTGGACGGGCAGGGGGGTGGTGTAGTCGCGCATCGTGGGCTCCCGTTCAGTGACGGGTGACCACGGAGCAAGGGCGGTGCCGGAGATGAGGTCGAGGAAGAAACTATGTTCTCGGAATCTGGAGGGTGTCGGGTGACGGACGTCCGTCGACGGACGTCTGTCGCAACGGGTACGTTGGACCTGTTGGGGTGGACGTGCAGGGTCACGGGGTGAGGTTGCGAATTGTCGACGCGGAGGAGCGGGTGGTCACCGTCGTCCTCGGCGTCGACTTCGACGTGGAGGAGGGACCCGGCGTGGTGGTCGCCGACTACGCGAGGGCATCGCTTCACGAGGTCGGCGCCGCAGGCGAGACGCGGTCGTCCCTGTGGGCTCTCTGGTCGTTCCGGTACTTCGAGTACCACAACCGTGTGGCCCTGGGTCGTGCCACGGATGCGGGTGGGGTGCAGGGATGGCACCCGTTCGTACCGTCCATGAGTCGCCACGCCCTGTCGCTGGTCGAGTCCGCGGACGACCTCGACGAGCTGGTCTGGGATGGCGATCGGGCGACCCTCGACGGCCGGACCGTCTTCGTCGCGGACCCCGAGAGCGTCGCGCTCCGGGCTTCCATGCGTGAGCAGCTCGCCAGGTACCTGCGACGTACGCTCTGTGGGCATCCCGGCGTCTATGCTCGGGTGTTCGGTGTGCGGGTACCGCGCGCCTTCCGGTTCTGGTTCTGGCAGGAGGAGCGACAGGTCGAGGTGGAGGTCCTCGAGGACCTCGGTCCGATGCGGCGACCCGAGCTCGACGTCGCCGAGGTGAAGCCCGACGATGTGCTCCAGGCGTGCATCGACGCAGCGCGGGCGTCGGGTCCGATCGGTGCTGTCGACGAGGGGCGCGCCATGGAGCGCCTGAAGCGTCTCGTCGGTGCGGAGCAGTGGGTTCCTGCGTTCCTGAGCATCATGGAGTGGAGCTGGTGTCGGACGCCGCTGCCGCCGAAGATGCAGGGCGTCGTGGGTGGCATCATGGGTCTCGATCCGCGGCTCGAGCGGCTGATGGATGTGCTGCAGGGGAAGACGGACCTCGACCTGGAGGCGAAGGTCGAGGAGATCGAAGCGCTCCGTCTCGCTGCCGGGGAGCTCGGGCACTGCCTGGACGTGTTCATCGGGAGCCTGCAGATGTACGACCATCCGGCTGCTGCCGAGGCGGCGCTGTTGAGAGCGCTCGTCCAGAACCCCCGTCTCGCCGGGCCCTACCACGACCTCGGGTTGATCTGGGCCCGCGGGTACGCGTTCCGCGAGGCGTATCGATGCTGGGACCACGTGCGGTGGCTGTCGCCGGGCTTCGCGATGATGGGGGACGTGGAGCGTCGGGAAGCGGACGTCCTGGCTGCCGAGCGGGCCGTGCCGGTGGGATCGATGGCGGTCGAGGGGCTGTTGTCGTGAACGTCCTGCTCGTGGTCACCCTCACGGGTGGCTGGACCCTCGAGTCCGACGGTGGCGCCTATGCGGTCGACCACCGTCGGGTCTGCACGGATGGCGCTTGCTCGCCGGTGGGCGAGGTGCAGGTGCGCGACGACGGGGTGTGGTCGGTAGGCGAGGTCGAGGTACGCTGGGACACGCCGACCACGGCCCGGATGCGTCGGGGCGCGGGGCCGTGGGTCGCGGCTCGGTTGAAGTCCCCCGTAGCGGGTGAGTCACCGTGGAAGGGCACGCCCGGCGAGGGCTTGACGGTCGGTTCCGTTTGACGGTCACCACGTCCTGGCCGGCGAATGGCGGGGAAACGAGTACACTTCGAGCCAGGGGGGCGCGATCCCCGGTTGTCACGAGTCTGGTCCGGACTCGTCATTCCTGACGTTGCACGATCCACCCGACGAAGCCCGTAGACGGCCATGTCTTGTGGTGATCTGCTCTTCCCATGGATCGAGAGACGTTCGTTCGGGAAGCCGTCGTCCAGTTCGAGGCACAGCTTCGAGCCGCGGTGGAAGCGGTCGAGAGCTCCAGGAACGCGGCCGCGTTCGTCGCCGCCGAACGTCGTGTCCATGACCTGACGCGAGCTCTCGCGGACCAGCTGGTCGCGTCGGCTCTTCGGCGGGTGTGCGCCGACAGCGTGCGCACCCGAGAGGAGGTCGAGCGACTTCGGAGCTCCGCCCCCTACATGGACCTGAAGCTCCAGGGCAAGCGAAGCACTCCAGTCATGCTCCTTGGGGGCACGATCGTGAGTATCGAGGCTCAATATCTGTATGCACGCCCAACCCATCCAACGATGACGATCCGCGGAGCTTCGGGTACCGGCGTCTTTCCCGTCCTGGACAGCGTGGGCGTGGCGGACCGCTCGACACCCGCCCTCCGGCTTCGGGTGTCCCACGCCGTGGTCGAGGCATCCTCCGTCGGGGCCGCTCGTGAACAGCTCGCCCAGGGCGGGCTGGAAGTCGAGCACAAGCAGGCACTCCGATTCACTTACGCGGTCGCAGATGCGGCCCTCAAGAGCCGGGCCGCCGACATTCAGAGGCGGCAGCGCCGGGAGGGGCCACTCTCGGGTAGACGGGTGGTGGCTGCGGTGGACGGAGGGCGCGTGCGGATCCGCCATGCGCTCCGGGGTGCGCCGAAGAAGGGCGGTCGAAGGCCATTCGAGCTCAACTGGCGAGAGCCGAAGGTACTCACGATCTACGTCGTGGATGACAACGGCCGACGAGACAAGACTTTCAAGAGCCTCATCGACGGCACTCTTGGCGACGCCGATAGCGTCTTTCGACTTCTCTCCTTCCATCTGCGGCGACTCGGAGCCCACCAGGCCGCGCACCTGACGCTGATCGGGGACGGCGCACCCTGGATCTGGAACCGGGCGTCGCGTCTGCGGGAGGACGTCGGGTTGCCACCCGAGCGATTCACCGAGATCCTCGATTACTTCCATGCGATCGAACGCCTGTACGACTTTGCGCGCAGTCGCCCCGGATGGAGCGAGGAGCGAGCGACCGCCTGGGCACTCTCCAGGAAAGGGCTCCTGAAACAGGGGCGCGTCGGAGACGTCATCCGCTCCATCCGGTCCCACCTCACCGCAGAGGAGGCGGCAGACGACTCCACCCTGGACTACTGGACCCGGAATCGGGACCGCCTGCGATATTCCCGCTTTCGCAGCCTCCGGCTGCCTATCGGCAGCGGAGCGGTGGAATCCGCGGTTCGACGCGTCCTCAACCTCCGGATGAAGAGCACCGGCACCTCCTGGAAGGAGGATCACGCAGAGGGAATGCTTCATCTCCGCGCCTACTCGAAGGCTGGACGCTGGAACGAAATCGAGGCCTCTGTCCTTGCGATCGCAGGATGGAAGCCAAAGAGGCGGCGACGACCCCTCAAGTGACTTCGAACCACAATCGGTCATCGCGCCCGTTTGACGGTCACCACGTCCTGGCCGGCGAATGGCGGGGAAACGAGTACACTTCGAGCCAGGGCGTGGTGAGCGTCAAGAGGAGGCAAGGCCCGCGCAAAGCGGGCCGCGCAGGCCGCCTTCGGCGGCCGGAGTGATCAGTTTGGGACCACGGGGTGCTACCGGGCTTCTGGCAGACCGCGACGTACCACTGTGAGAAGGGCACGACGGCGTGGCTCTTCCGGCCGGTGGTGAAGTCCCGGCCGGAGCTCGTGGTGCGGTCCGGTCCCGGAGGATGGACTTTCAGCGAGGGCGGGGAGGTCGTGGCGTGTCCCGGTGGGTTCGGCGGGATCTGGGAGAGGAAGCCCTGACCTCCACCAGTAGCCCCCGCCGCCCTGTCGGGCGCCCTGGATGGTTCCCACCACGATTCGCGCGACCCCGGTCTCCTCGTCGAGCCGACGTGGGCGGGTGGGCACGCAGAGGCGTTGGAGATGCTCGCCGTAGCGGGACGCGTGCTCGGTGCGGACGGCTTCTGGGTCGAGCCCGAGGTCGGGGTATCTCCTCCTCTTCGAACCTCGCGTACGGACGTGATTCCCGTACCCGATCTGTCTGTGAGCCGGCGCTACTCGAGGAGCACGGCAGCCACCCGTAGCCGCTCGCTGCGACCGGACTGCACCTCCACGAGCTCGGCGTCGATGAACCCCTCCGTCCTCTCGACCCGCAGCGACAGGGGCGCACCCCGGTCGCGCGGGGGGAGGCCGGTGAGCTCGAGGGTGCCGATCACGACGACCTCGTCGCGGGTGGAGCCGGGCCCGGCGGTGAGCTCGACGCGAACAGCCGTCATGTTCGCGTAGGCCATCGCGAACATCCGCTCGACCACCTGCGGAAGGGGCCCGCGGCCGTCGAAGAGCTGGAGCACGACCTCCCGGCGGTCCTCGTCGAGGACGATCATGCCGACCTCGGGGGTGCGCACGCGGACCACGGCGGTCTCGATGTCGGGTTGGCCCCGTTCCATGCCGTCATCCTCGCACATCCGGGCTCAGGCCGGCGCCGGAGACCGGCTCGCCGTGCTGTTCATCCCGTGTGGTCGGAGACCCGGTGGGCGGCGGACGCGAGCTGGCCCGGGATGATGGCTCGTCCCGTCTTCAACGCGAAGCATCGGAGCACATCGGAGCACCGCGGAGGATGATGAGAGTATTGGAGAAATCGCGTTTTTCAGGCTGTGGTGCCTGAAGGAGGTCCCAGCTCCACGTCGCGTCGCTGGTTGCACCGACGCCCCTCCTGCTCTCGTTCCTCTCCGCGGTGCTCCGCGGTGCTCCGATGCTTCGCGTTGAAATGGAAGGACTCGTCTTCGCACGGAGCCTGGCGGCGGCCGACCCCGCCACCGACACCCCCGCCACGCCCAGTAGCCCGAAGGAGCCCAGCGGCACGCACCCGATCGACGGGAATCCCAAGCACCGCGACCGCGAAACCGGCTCGCCGTGCAGTTCATCCCGTGTGGTCGGAGACCCGGTGGGCGGCCGACGCGAGCTGTCTGGACTCCGATTTCTACGCCGTCTCCGTGCTTGGGGGCATGGTCGCCGGCGAAGCGACCTTCGAGGTGGTCTTCGACGAGGTCGCCGAGGACGGCTGGGCCCTCGCGGCGAGGGCGGAGGCCATCTTCGTCATCGGGTGACGCGTATCGAGTCCGCTCTGCCGGTGTCCGTGAGCGCCGCGAGGGTCGTCTCGAAGAGCTGGAGGTCCTTGGGGCTGAAGAGCACGAAGGTGACGGTGTCGAACGCGCCCGGCTCCTCTTCGATGAACGCCAGGACGGTGGAGAGGGCGACGTCCGCGGCCTGCCGCGGACCTCCACGGCCGACTGACGCGGCGCTTCCGGACACGGCCGGGCGGAGTGGAGGCGCTCCATCTGCCCTGGGCCCAGCGCGGGCGGCGCGGCACCTGCAGGCCCACGCGAATCCAGCGACACCGCAGCTCCGTCGGGGGCGCAGGTGAAGACGGTGGCCACGACGGCGGCATGGCATGCTGCGGCGTGTTCGCGGAGCCAAGGCTCGGACGTGTCCGAGGGCGTCCCGCGAAGCCGGTTCACGGCGTCGGCGGCTCCAGGGCCACCACGATCTCGTGCAGCAGCGGCGTGTTCCGGCGGCCGATCGACGGCGGGGCCGTGCCCTGGGCGTAGGCGCTCGGGTCGCGGACGCCCGGTCCGCGGCTGTCGCCGAGCGCCAGCAGCAGCCTGCCGTCGCTGGTGCCCACGGCGGCCCATGCGTGCTGGAACCCGCTGCCGTTGTCGAGGGCCGGCTCGGGGGAGGTCCAGGCATGCCCGTCGTCGGTCCAGTGCACCTGGACCCGCGACAGCCCCGGCTCGTCGTTCTGCTCGCTGACCCACGCGGCGCCGGAGCCCACCGGAACCACGCCCACGGCCCCTTCGCCCCAGATGCCCACCCCGGCTCCCGTCCCCCAGTCCCCGGTCAGCGGGGTCCAGGTGACGCCGCCGTCGTCGGAGGCGAAGGGGCCCACGCGGGTCGTGAGCAGCCACCGCGACCCGAGCAGGGCGCCCCGCGCCGGGAAGACGTCCAGGCCGCTCGAGGTGGGCGGCATCGGGACCTCGCCCGTCCACGCCGACGCGAAGCCCGTGTCGGGCTGCCAGCTCCAGAACGCCAGCGTGCGGGTGGCCTCGGTCGACCAGTAGCCGGGGAGCACGCGCACCAGCAGGAAGCCGTCGCCGTCGGGCCACATCCCCCAGAGCAGCATCTCGTCGGACCGGGGGGGGGCGACGAGCGCGGCGGGGAGGATGTGGAGGGTGTGGACCCCGTCGGGGGCGAGCTGGTCGAGGCCCGCCCCACGGAGCACCCACGCGCTCCCGTCGGGCGTGCCGAGCGCCGCGAGCACCTGGCCCCCGCCCGGCCAGGTCGCATCGACCGCCCACGCGGCGTCGGCGGCGGCCAGGCGACGCACGACCACCTCGGCGTTCGCCCCGTTCGCCCACGAGGAGCACACCTGCAGGAGATCGTCGCCGACGGCGAGAATCGACGCCTCGTCCTCCGTGCACAGGGTCCACAGGGGCTCGTCCTGCCCAGCGTCGCCGACCCGCTGGACGGTGTCGTTCCCCTCCAGCGGGAGGTGGCCGGTGCCCAACAGCCCGACACGCCCGTCCGTCAGCGGGACCGCCTTGCGGTGCACGGGCGGTGCTGAGCCGCTGAACACGAGGTGGCCGTCCTGGTAGCGGGCCGGGGTGTCCAACGTGTCGGCTTCGACGAGCTGGCGGCCCTCGGCCAGCGGCGCGTCCGCGGTCGGGGCCAACCCCTCGAACCGGGTGAGCCACAGGCCGAGGTTCGTGTCACCCTCGGGCCCCTGGGTGATCCACCCCACCCAGCCGTGCCCGCCGGTGAGGGAGGTGAAGCTGTCGGTCCCGTCGTCCGGCGTCGTGAGCGTGGTGCTGGGGAACGTGGTGTCCATCACCCGTGCGTAGGGCGTGTCGCGCAGCTCGCCGCCGTGCGGGAGGATGTGGCGGAGGAGGTTGGGGACCGGGAGGTTGGCGTCGCGCAGCCACGCCCCCATCCCCGGCGCGCTGAAGCCCATCCGCAGGCGCGTGTCGGCGAACGGCGCCCACCGCCCCTCGTCCCAGATCGGCTCGTCCGAGGCGACGCCGTCGCTCTGGGTCAGCGCCCGCGCGGCGATCACGGTCGTCTCTGGCGTTGCGGCGGCGGCCTGCTCCAGCCAGGCGCTGCCGTCCCACGTGTGCACCCGCAGCAGGTCCAGCTCCGAAGGCTGGAGCGCCCACACCGGCTCGATGTCGGGGTCGCTGAGGGTGGTCAGCACCCCCAGCGTCTCGGACCCGTCGAGCACCCCCCCACGCTCGGTGAGCAGCGCGGGGGGACCGTCCTCCATCGGCGCCAGGAAGACCATGCTGAGGTTGTGGTAGGGGTCGATCGCGGCATGCAGGTCGCCGCAGCGCTGGTGGAAGTCCAAGCCCAGGCTCTCTACCTGGACGTCCTGGTGGGTGACCACGCCATCCTCGACGCGCCACAAGCGCAGCACGCGGAGGCAGTTCGACCGGATGCCCGCGGCCTGCGCACCGGCTTCGTCCGGCGAGAGCCCGACGTAGAGGTGCGCGGCGACCCACAGCCCGCCGTCGGCCGGGAGCGTGGCTATCTCCGGGGTGACCACTCCGTCGAGGAGCGCGGTCTCGCCCACGTCACCGGGGAGCGCCGCGTCGAGAATCGTGCGGCGCCACGCGGAGCCGGGGGCCGCATCCGCGGGTCGATCGAGCAGCACGAGGCCCTCGCCGACGCCTCGGGTGTAGCCGAGCCAGGTGTGGCCGTCCCCACCCATCGCGAGGAACCACTCCGCGATCGGCTCGTCCCACGAGGTTACGCGCTCCCGGCTCCACCCGGTGCCGGTCCACTGGCTGAGGACCAGCGGGGCGTACGCGTCAACCCGGGGGAGCGGCTCGTCGGCGAACCAGGTCGCCCCGCCCTGGATCGCGAGCTGGGGTGCGCCCTCTGGGGGGAATCCCACGAGTCGGCGGTTCCGGCTGTGGCGCGAGCTGATGAGGCCGGCGAGCGGGTAGGGTCCGAGCGGGTGGAAGCCCTCGAAGGGCACGTCGGAGAGTGCCTGGTCCACGACGCGGACCCGCAGCGCGGACTCCACGTCCCCGACGCTGGCGATCACGACCGCCTGCCCCACCGCGAGGCCCTCGAGCACCCCGTCCTGCACCGCGACGGTCTCGCCGCCCTCGACCCGCCACGTCACCTGTTCGGGCGTGGGGATCAGTGGGCCCACCGTGTCGAGGCGCCCGTCGTCCCACGTCCGGGTGACGGGCCAGGCCGACAGCGCGCGGCGCTCGCCCACGGCCAGCGTCACCTCCTCCTCGGGCAGGTGGACGGCGGTCGCGGGGCTCCACACGCCGGTCACGGAGGCCGGCTCCGGGGTGATCGTGGCGCAGGTCACAGGGGCCTCGCGCGTGCACACCGAGAGGTCGGCGCCGACGGTCAGCGTGCCGTACCGGCGGTCGGGGGAGAAGACCGTTTGGGGGTCCATGACCCGCACGTGCTCTGCACCGTCGGAGCCGTTCCACGTGAACCGCTCCTCCGGGTGCGTCCAGGAGCACGCGCTGTCGTCGCAGTCCTCGAGGACGTGGATGACGAGGTCGTCGCTCGGGAACGGCTGAGGCCACGTCAGCTCGAGCGTGAAGGTGACGGCGTCGCCCGCCCACGCCCAGTCGTGGTCGGCGGTCCAGCGCGCCGTGGTGGGCGCGAACGGCTCGATGGGCTGGGGCGTCCCGCAGGCGGACAGGAGGAGAAGGACCAGCAGGCGTGGCACGAACGCTCCCGGATGGTGTGACGATGTAATCAGCGCAGTGGCTGGCTGGTAGCGGCATGCCGAGTGGCGGGCCTCCGCAGACCACCCCCACGCCAGCTCGCTCTCCCGTTCCACCCGGACCGGTAGGTCGAGGAACCGCTGAATGACCTCCAGGTTGCTCGTGGTGTGCGGATCGGGCGCCTGTGTGCGGTGGTCTCCCATCGACGACCTGCGCGCCCGTGCGGGTCGCCGATGGGGCCCGAGATCTCGCCTGGACCCGTCCCGCAGTCGGCCCGGTTGCCCGCTCACATCGAGTGCACGTAGTTGTTGAACGTGGACAGCTCCATCTTCGCGAGCCCGCCGCCCTGGATGATGAACCAGACGATGTCGTCGTCGAGGGGATCGAGGGTGAACGACCCGTGGAACACGCCGTTTCCGTTGCCCAGCATGCTGTTCGTGACGCTGCGGGCGACACCGTAGTCGGACTGGAGGATGGGGTTCGGGTAGTCGGTCGAGTCGCCGAACACCGACTCGCGCTGGCCCGTGAGCGGATCGATGACCGAGCCCGTGTAGGGCGCGTGGTTTCCGACGGCCCACACCACGTTCCGCGTGTCGTCCCAGAAGATGTTCTGGTACCCGATGCCCGTGTAGCCCCCGCTCGGCACGGGCCCGACGGCCACCCGGTCGCCCGTGGTGAGGTCCATGGTGATCAGCGCCCCGCTCAGTGTGACCGTCCATGCCTTGCCGTCCTTCAGCATGAGGCCCTCGAGGGCGCCGGTCTGCGGGGTGAAGCCACCGCCGATGTCGGCTGGGGGCGTGCCGGTGCTGCCCCCCGCACCGAACCGGGAGAGGAACTCGCAGGTGGTGCCGTCGGCCGAGATCCGCACGAGCCCGTCCCCTTCGCGCACCCCGTGGAACGTGCTGTAGAAGTTGCCGGCATCGTCGATGGCGAACGCGTTGGGCGTGAACGCGACGCTGTTCGGGGTGCCGGTGTCGCCGTGCCGGACGCACTGACCGTAGGTCGCCGTGAGGTCCCCGGTGTCGCCCTGACCGGCGCTGCCGTCGTGCTGGGACTGCCAGACCTTGGTGCGGACGCCGGTGGTGGGGTCGACCCGCACGATGAACCGCTGCTTGTTGGGGGTCTCGCCGAGACCGCCGCCCCACACGTACAGCATGCCGTCGGGGCCCATCTTCAGGGCCGATGCACCGGTGAGGGGCTGATCGGCGCCCGCCTGACCCAGGGCGCGGGGGGTGTCGTAGCCCGAGCCGTACGTCACGATGCCGAGGTTGGAGTCGGGGTAGAGCCCGGAGATCACGCGGCGGGCGCCGGAGTCGACCTGGAACGCGAGCACGGACCCTGTGCGCGAGTAGCTGGCGTTGCCCCAGCGTACGACGGTGAACAGCTCGCGGGTGACGGGGTCGAAGTCACCGCCGAAGAAGTCGCCTCCGGTGCCTGCGTTGGTGTGGTACGCCATGAAGCTCGGCCCGCTGCCGTACGCGAGCGGCCAGGCCTGGCCCACGAGCTCGCCGAGGGGGCGGCAGTTGATGATGGCGTTGCCCGGGTTGGCCTGCGTAGTGGGGTCGACGTAGCCGCCGCCCGAGCCGCCGTCGCCGGTGACCCGGCAGCGACAGTCGATGTCGAGGTCGGTGGGGTGACGGACCCAGTCCGCGAACGAGCAGCTGTTGTCGTAGTAGGGCGACGCGGCCGCTTCGGTGGTGACGGAGCGGGCGCACACGGGCTGGTCGCCGAAGAAGCCGGTCTCCTGGTAGCACTTGGTGCCGAAGTCGCAGGTCTCGATCGTGGCGTCGGCCTCGCAGCTGCTGGTGTCCACGATGGACGTGAGGTCGTACAGCCCGTCCCCGCCGGCGGAATCGAAGGAGCACGTGGGGGTGACCTCGGTGGTGCACACGCAGACCGGTGCCCCTCCGACGTCGTCGCAGGTGGCGTTCTCGTGGCAGTCCTCGGCGATGCCCGTGATGTTGTCGCAGGCGTCGGCGTAGTGCACGTCGGCGAGGTCGTTCGGGTCGCACACCAGGTGATCCTGCGGGTCGCCGCAGGGGGCGTAGCACTCGCCGGGGATGGCGTTCCCGGCGTCGTCCTCGTCGCGGCAGACCTCGTTGGTCGCGCAGTCCGGGAGGTACTCCACCAGGATGCCGTCGCAGGTGCGGACGACGGGCCGGTTGCCCTCGCAGGTGGTGACGTCGTCGCAGACGGGGTCGGGGAGGCAGTAGGGCGTGATGGGGTCGCCGTTCTCGTCGGTGTCGGTGCAGGTGGCGTCGAGGCCGCAGGACGGGAGGTTCTCGACGAGCACGCCGTCGCAGGTACGCGTGACGGGCCGGTTGCCCTCGCAGGTGGTGACGTCGTCGCACGGGGCGTTCGGGACGCAGGTGGCGGGGATGGGATCGCCGTTCTCGTCGGTGTCGGTGCAGGTGGCGTCGAGCCCACAGGACGGGTGGTTCTCGACGAGCAATCCGTCGCAGGTGCGGGTGACGGGTCGGTTGCCCTCGCAGGCGGTCACGTCGTCGCACGGCGGCTCCACGACCTCTTCGCAGTAGGCGGGGACGGGGCCGTTCTCGTCGCTGTCGACGCAGATCTCGTCCTGCCCGCACCGATCGAGGGGCTGCAGCGTCTGTCCGTCGCAGTCCACCTGGACCCGCTGTTGGCCCTGACAGACGTCGGTGACGGTGGTGCACGCCTCGGTGGGCTCGGTGGGCTCGGTCCCGGGGCAGCCGGCGAGTAGGGTGAGGAGGAGGAGGTTGGGGACGGTACGCATGGGCTCTCCGAGGCTGCCTCACGGTATCGGCGGGGCCTGCGGGCCGAACCCCCCATGGATCCCACACCGGGATAGGCCGACCCGGTGTCCGCATCGACCTGTCAGGAGGAGGAGCGCTGACCGACACCCCCGAGTGGCTCGACGAGGAAGATGCGCTCTGTCTCGCGATGGTGCAGGCTCTACGGGATCTCTCGGGGGCGGAGGCCGTGCTGGAGAAGCGGTTCTCCGACGACCTGCGGGACCTGCTCGAGAAGCGGGCGGAGGCGGCCGCCGACGCTGTGCAGCAGGCGGCCCTCGACGAGGCCATCGCGGAGCTCGAGCAGCGCCGGGTCGCGCACGGACGGGCACGTCGAACCCGCGATCTGGACCCCGGGAGCCCGTACTTCGGCCACCTCGAGCTCGACGAGGACGGGAAGCGCCGGGGGTTCCTCATCGCCAAGGGCTCGGCCGTCGACCACCGGCTCCCCCTGAACGTCGTGGACTGGCGGAACGCCCCGATCAGTCGGATCTACTACGAGTTCGAGCAGGGCGAGGAGTTCTGGGCGGAGGTCGCCGGGCGGGAGCGGGAAGGCAGGGTGGCGGCCCGGCGCACCCTCGACATCCGCGGAGGCGTGCTCCAGGGCGTGGAGACGGGCGAGGTGGTCGCGCGGAAGAGGGCCGGGAACGTCTGGCAGGTGAAGCGGAAGGCGGACGAGGCCCTGGAGCGCTCGGACAAGCGCGAAGACCCCGAGGATCACGCGCTCCCCGACATCGTGGCCCTGATCACGCCCGAGCAGTTCGGCGTGCTGACGCGCTCGGACCGCGGGGTGGTCGTGCTCCGTGGGCAGGCGGGCTCGGGCAAGACGACCGTGGCGCTGCACCGCATCGCCTACCTGCACTACCAGGACCCCCAGCGCTTCCGGTTGCATCGGGTGCTGGTCGTGATGTTCAACAAGGCACTGCAGACCTACATCCGAAAAGCTCTGGTAGACCTGGAGATCCAGGGCGTGCAGGTCGCGACGTTCCACGCGTGGGCGAGCCAGATGCTGCGGAGTCTCGGGCGGCCGATCCGATTCCAGGGGAACACCGCGGCGCCGGTGGTGCGACTGAAGGAGCATCCCGCGGTGGAGGGTCTGCTGGCGGCGGCGGTGGACCGGCTCGGCGCGAAGCTGGAGGCGTGGCTGCCCGTGCCAGACGAGCTGGTGGCGGCCTGGGAGGCGACGCAGGGCACCGGGCTCGAGCGGGTGGGGCGCTTCTTCGCGGAGCGGCCACGTGGGGAGCGTGCGGCGGTGCGGGGCCTGAGGGAGCGGGTGTGGACGCGGTTGGCGGACAGCCGGCGCGACCTGTTCGGGATGCTCGAGGATCGGGAGCTGGCGCACGCGCTGCTGCCGGTCGATCTGCACCCGACGCTGGGGCTCGTCGCGGACCACCTGGCCCGTCAGCGGGAGTCGGACCTCCTGGACTTCGCGGACGCGGCCCTCCTGATGCGCCTCGGGCAGCTGGTGGCGGCGCGGGTCGAGGGCTTCACGGTGCCGTGGTACCGGGCGCTCGCGCACATCGTGGTGGACGAGGCCCAGGACCTGTCGGCCCCGGCCGTGCGGGTGATGCTGGATGCCGCAGACGAGCACCGGTCGGTGACCCTGGCCGGCGATCCCGCTCAGACGCTCTACGACGCCGGTGTGCACGGGGTGTTCTCGGGTGACACCTTCGATGGGGCTCTGGTGTTGGACCAGCTGCCGATCGGCCACCGGTCGACCCGTCCGATCATGGAGCTGGCGCTGGCCGCGTCGGGGCACGAGGATGCCGCGCTGCTGGAGCGGACGCGGCCGGGCCTGCCGGTGATCTGGCTCACGGGCGAGGCCGCGGACGCGCGGAGCGTGGCGGATGCTGTGGCGACGTTCCGGGAGCGCCGTCCCCGCGCGCTGGTCGCGGTGTTGACGCGCACGAAGGCCGAGGCGGACCGCTGGGCGGGCGAGCTCGACAGCCTCCTCCCAGAGCCGGTTCGGCGAGGTCACCGCGACACCTTCGCGTTCGAGCCGGGGCTGGTGGTGAGCAACGTGCACCAGGTGAAGGGGCTGGAGTTCGACGGCGTCGTGCTGGTGGAGCCGGGGGCCTACACGGTGCGCGACCGCAACCTCCTGCACGTGGCCATCACCCGGGCGGCGGACCAGCTGTGGGTGGTGAGCCGTGGGTCGGCGGGTCTGCTGCTCTCGAAGTCTGCCCCTGCTGGGACGAACGCTGAACACGGGAAGCCGAATGCAGAGATTCACTGAGGTCCTCAACGACTTCTTCGATCTGTGGGTGCTCGCCGACCCCGAGGTGCTGACGCGCTTCCAGGGGGAAGAGCGCCTCTCGGACGACCTCGTCGACGCGTTCACGCGAGGAGACACCGTCGACCGCGCGCTCGCGGAGTGGGTTCTGCTCCCCATGTCGGGCATCGTGAATCAGCCCTACACGATGGTGTTCCGGAGAGCCGACGAAGGCTCCGTGTTCGGCGCGACGGGTGCCGACCTCCAGGTCGAACGCCACGGATACGGCCTTCGCGTGACCTCGGGTGTCGTCGGCCTGATCACCGTGCCGTACCTACGGCGCTGGAACGATGAGGGCAGGGCTCGGCTGCGGGCTGCGGTGGATGTGGGTGTCCGTCAGGCCGCCAGCGTGGACTCCGGTTTCTACGCCGTTTCCGTGCTCGGGGGCATGGTCGCCGACGACGCGACCTTCGAGGTGGTCTTCGACAGGGTTCCGGAGGACAGCTGGGCCCTCGCGGCGAGGGCGGAGGCCACCTTCGTCATCGGGTGACGCGTGTCGAGCCGGTGTCCGTGAGCGCCGCGAGGGTCGTCTCGAAGACCTCGAGGTCGTTGGGGCTGAAGAGCGCGAAGGTGACGGTGTCGAACGCGCCCGGCTCCTCTTCGATGAACGCCAGGACGGTGGAGAGGGCGACCTCCGCGGCCTGGCGGAGGGGGTAGCGGTAGGCGCCGGTGGACAGGGAGGGGAAGGCGAGGGTTCGCGCCCCCAGTCGCATGCCCTCGACGAGGGAGGAGCGGTAGGCGCTCTCCAGCAGCGCGCGGGAACGGGGCTGGTCTCGGCTGTCGTGGATGGGGCCCACGGCGTGGATGACCCAGCGGGCACGGAGGCGGCCGGCGGTGGTGCTGCGGACCTCGCCGGTGGGGCACTTCACACCCGGCGCGAGGTAGGGGAAGGCCCGGCACTCCTCGGGGATCTCGGGCCCGCCGACGCGGTGGATGGCTCCGTCGACGCCGCCCCCCCCTGCGAGGGCTGCGTTGGCCGCATTCACGATGGCGTCGGCCTCGAGGGTCGTGATGTCGGCCTGGACGAGGATCAGAGTGGTGTCGCGTGCTCGGTGCTTCATGGAGGTGCCTATCGAGGCGAGCCGCCCGTCAGCCCGCCGCGATCTTCACCTGGCTGAACCACGCCGCCGGCATCGGCCGCTCCAGCTCCCAGACGATCTGGATGGGCCGGTCGCCGCTCGCCGACACGCACTTCACCGGCCCCAGGAACAGGTACGGCATCGTCAGCCCGCGCCCGTCCTTCTTCGCCTGACGCACGAACAGGAGGATCCGCCACCCGGGCGGAGGCGTCTGGTACCGCCGACCCGTCGACGACTCCAGCCGCGTGTGACCCTGGCTCTCCCAGTGGAAGCGGTGCTGGGACAGCGCGTAGTCGTTGTAGAGGGTCGTCGGCGTGAAGTCCTTCTCGTCCTTCTCCAGCGTCACGTAGAGCACGTCGCAGCGCAGCGCGTCGCACCGGTAGACGCCGCCCTGGGTGCGGAGCAGCTTGCCCTTCCGGACCTCGCCGAGACCTGCGCTGATCTCGTCCCGGCTGTAGGTCGCGTGGACGCGGAAGGGGAGGTCGGGCAGCGCGAACGTCGGACGGCGACGGCGGTCGTCCAGGACCTCGAGGAGCTGTCGCGCTTCGGTGAGGGTGACGTCGTCCGACCAGAGCTCGTCGAGGAACGCGCCGTGCTCGTCGAGCGGACGGCGGGGCTGCCCGAACGCGACGAACAGCATGCGCTGCAGCGGGTCCGAGACGTCCGCCGCGGGAGGCTGGTCGGCGGACAGCCAGCGACGCCAGGCGGTGAGACGGTCGGTGTCGTCGACGTGGATCAGGCGTGGGAGGGCGCGGGTGACGCTGGTGTCGGGCGTTTCTGGGATGAACCCGCGGAGAGCGCGCAGCTGGGAGAACGTCTTGTGGTTGCTGTAGAGCTCGTCGAGCTGGACGTCCGCGCGCTCCAGGAACGTCGACAGCGGCCAGTCCTCCACGAGCTCGTCGGCCAGGGCCTTCCAGCTCGACAGGGACTGCTTCAGGTTGTCGATGACCGCCTGCTGGGCGCGCTCCTCGAGCTGGATGGAGCAGCCGGAGGGCAGGCGGGGGAAGCCGTCCTCGATGGCGCTGCGGACCTCCGCGCGCGTCCCTCCACCGAGCAGGGCGCGGAAGCGTTGGTCGAAGCGGAAGCCGCGGTGCGAGCGTCCGATGAAGTCCAGGACCGTGAGCACCGCCTTGTCGCTGTGCAGGCGGAGCCCGCGACCGAGCTGCTGGAGGTAGAGCGTCGCGCTCTCCGTGGGTCGGAGGAACAGCACCGTGTCGACGGCCGGGATGTCGATGCCCTCGTTGAACACGTCCACCGTGAACAGCGCGCAGAGCGGGTCGTCGGCGTTGCTCAGGCGGCGGACGGCGTCGTCGCGGTCCCGCATCGGGGTCGACCCGGTGACGGTCGCGGCGGGCAGCCCGTGCCGGGTGAAGAACGCGGCCATGTACTCGGCGTGCTTCACCGAGACGCAGAACCCGAGCGCGCGCATGGTGCGCGGGTCGCGCACGTGGGCATCGAGCCCGCGGAGGACCTGCTGGGCACGGTGCTCGTCCGCCGTGAACAGGCGCTCGAGGGAGCCGACGTCGTAGCGGCCGGCGCGGAAGTCGACGTGGGACAGATCCGTCTGGTCGTCGACCCCGAAGTACTGGAAGGGCACGAGGAGCCCCTGGTCCAGGGCGTCCCAGAGCCGGGACTCGGCGGCCACGCGCTCGTCGAACCAGTGCAGGACGGACTTCCCGTCCGCTCGCTCCGGGGTCGCTGTGAGACCGAGCAGGATCTGCGGGCGCAGGTGCTCGAGGAGCGCGGTGTAGGTGGCCGCTTCGGCGTGGTGGAACTCGTCGACGACGACCACGTCGTAGGCATCGGGCGCGAGGTCCTGCAGGCGGCGGTCGTGCAGGGACTGGATGCTCGCGAACACGTGCCGACCGACCAGCGGCTTGTCGTTCCCGGTGAGCAGCTCGCCGAAGCTCCCGTCGGACAGGGCGGCCCGGTAGGTGGCGCGGCTCTTCTCGAGGATCTCCCGTCGATGGGCGACGAACAGCAGGCTCGGACGACCGGGGAGCCGCGTGTAATCGAGGGCGGCGATGACCGTCTTCCCCGTCCCGGTGGCGGCGACGACCAGATTCCGGTGGTGTCCGGCTTCGCGCTCGGCCTGGAGCGCGTCGAGCACGTCGGTCTGGTGGGGGTAGGGGTGCATGCGCACGGCGGCGGCGAGGGCGTCGCGCTCGGCGTTCCGGCGGCTCGCGACCGCGGTGATGAAGCGGTCGCGCTCGTAGGGCTCGAAGGTGCCTTCGTCCCAGTATTGGGCGAAGGTCGCCTCGAACTTCCGGAGGATGGCGTCGTTGTCCACGTTGGACAGGCGCACGTTCCACTCGCAGCCGTCGCGCAGGGCGGAGTGGGAGAGGTTCGACGAGCCGATGATGCCGGTGGAGAAGCCCGTCTCGCGGTGGAACAGCCACGCCTTGGCGTGCAGGCGGGTGCGGCGGGTGTCGTAGCTGACGCGGACCTCGGCCCCGAGGGCGACCAGGGCGTCGAGGGCCTCGTGGTCGGTGGCGCCCATGTAGGTCGTGGTGAGCACGCGCAGGGGTGGCACGCCGCCGTGGCGGTCGGCGAAGGACTGCAGCGCCTCGCGGATCTCGACGAAGCCCGTCCACTTCACGAAGGAGACGAGGATGTCGACGCGGTCGGCGGAGAGGAGCTCACGCTGGATCTCGCGTCCGACGCGGAGGTCCTTGGGGCCGTTGACGATGAGGTCGCTGTGCCGGAGGGGGATGCTCGGGCGGGGGATGTCGCCGGTTCCGAGCCGGACCTGGTCGGATCGCACGATCTGGAGAAGCCGCTCGGGGGTGACGCGGTCGTCGGGGGTGGCGGAGGTCCTCTCGACGTCGAGCATGGCCTCGAGGAACTGGTTCGTGAGCTCGAGCTGCCTTGCGATGCGGTCGGCGGGCTTGTTGCCTTTGGCGCTGCTCAGGATGGCTCGGGCGAGGCGCGCGATGTGGCGGGAGAGGGCCTCGGGTGCGGTGTCGGGGTCGAGGGGCACGCGGGTGGACTGCAGCGTGGGGTCGTCGAGCTCGGCCTGCAGGGCGAGGGTGACGAGCTGGTCGTAGAGTCCGGAGGGAAGGGGCATCGGCGGCCTCGATCGGAGAGGGACATCGTATGTCCGGGGGCCTTCGGTGTCCGAGCCGTGCTGTGTTCAAACCCCGAAAACGATTGTCATGGGACCATGAATGGCGTGCCGAGGCCGTGGGTGCAGGCGAACCGCTGGGTCCACAGGCTGCCGTGCGCCAGCCACCCGACCTCGGCGCCGTCGGGCAGCTCTCGAACCGTGATGGCCGACGGGTCGCGTTGCCGGATGCGGTAGCCCCAGGAGTGGTCCTCCAGGGTGGCGTCGTGCGCATTCTCTGGAGAGACGTTCACGCCGCCGTGCATCGTGAGCTCCAGCCGGAGGTCGTGGATCGTGCGGGGAGCCTGGGCGGGTGCTCCGTCTTCGACCCGCAGGGTGTCGCCGTCGAACACGAGGCGGGTCTTCTTGCCCTCCGGTGCTTGGCGTACGCGCTGGGGGGGCTCCAACGGACGTAGCGAGCTGCAGGATGCGAGCGTCCGTCGCGTGGGCGTCTCGGTGTGCGGGGACGTGTCGAAGCGTTCCCACGGCGGCAGGGTCTCCCGATCGGGTAGACGTTCCGCTCCTCGGACTGCGGCCGACGGGCCCACGACTGTCCAGCGCCCGGCCCGTCTGCGTCCCTGGAAGTCGATGGCGATGACCCGGAGCTCGAGGGGGAGGTCGTAGGGCAATGGCGGGGGTGGGGTGCCGCAGCGGCTCGGAACCAGCTCCAGCTCCACCGTCTCGCCGTCGTACGTGACGTCCCGGCGGGCGATGAGCCCGTGCTCGCGATCCTCGACCTCCAGGAGGACGGTTCCAGGCGCGACCGTGACTGTGGTGCTCAGGGTTCCCGTGGGTCCGAACCCTCCGATCACGTAGCCCGGATCTGGACGGGGATGCTGGCGGAACCAGCCTGCGGTCGTGGGTCGCCGGGCGTGTGAAGGTCCGCGCACGACCTGGAGCTCGCGGCTGACGTACGCGCGAAGCTCGCCCTCGGGATGGATCCCGCGGACGGGGTGGTAGCGGACGTCGGAGACGAGCACCAGTGGGCCGCTCGGCCATGTGCCCGCGGTGGGCCAGAGTCTCCCCATCTCGAGGCGTTTCTCGGCCCAGGTCGCGACGGGCTCGCCCTCGGCGGTCTGCACCCGGATGCGGGAGGGGTTGCCCACGAACGGGATGGGGCTGCTGCGCTCGACACCCTGGACGGGGATGGCGGGCGGTGCGCCGACGTCCTCGGGGCCGAACACCTGGCATCCCAGGGCTCGCCCGATGAGGAGGGTCCACATGCTCACCTCGGTCCCGCAGCGCCACGATACCGGATGCGAGCCTACACCGCCCTGATGGTGCTGGGGGATTGAGCGGGTGGATTACCGACAAATCACGAAGGGTCCCGCGAGTCGGACATGTCGGGTCTCCCGCTGGGGGCCTCGCCCGCGACAGAGAGGGCGGCGATCTCGGCGATGAGCTCCTCTCGCTCTTGGCGCGCAGCCACCCCCTTCTTTGCCTCCAGCTTCCGGAGGGCGGCCTCGAGAAGCGGCCTCGCGATGTCGGGTCGCGTGCTCGCGGCATCTCGAGCGATGTCCCGACCAGCGGACGTTCTGGTGCCGTCCGCGAGCGTCTGGAGCACCGAAAGGGCGTCGTCGAAGCGGCCGACTGCAGCGAGGGCCCTGGCACGGACAGGCTGCGACTTGCCGCGCTCGTCGTCCACGAGCGGCAGCAGCTGTAGTGCCACCATGTTCCACAGTCCGAGCTGTGTGGCCTCGGATCGGATCTCTCGCCACGTGCCGATCGTTGGGTTGCTGCGGAGGTGCGCGAGGGCATAGGCGAGCTCGTCCAGCTTCCACTCG
>JACKEQ010000018.1 GCA_020632885.1 Alphaproteobacteria bacterium
CAGCATCCCGCCCCACGTCGCGGGCCACCACCAGATCCCCGACCCGTAGGTCCTGGATGGGCAGACTTCCTGCAGGTGTGACCACTTCCGTCCCCGCCGGGAAGCACGCACCGGGACGTCCAGGAATTCGGATTCCCGCCATCGCTTGGCCACCGGCGGCGCCGCTTATGAACGCCCCGACAGCGGTCTCGACCAGAGTGGCGACCGGATCGGCCTTCAAACGATCGGTCGTCGCCGTGCCCATGTTGTTGAGTGTGCCCCAAAAATCGGAGTAAAGGGCCTGGGCCAGAGCCACCGTTGCCTCCGCGTCCCGATTGGCAGCCTGCACCGGGTGGTGGACCCGGAAGACGAAGTCCGCTCCCGCATTGAGCAGCCCCCGAGCCATCCCGCTGTTGACGTCCCAGGCGATCTCGGCTGCTTGGGCAGCCATGCTGGGCTGTGCTGGTTGCTGTGTGAAGCCTGAGATGTCGTGCCACGCCAACGGGTTTCCGGCCGCGTAGGTCGAGCCCGGAGAGCGCGGCTGGCCGGTCAGCCGAAGGCTCCCCGCCAGGAGCAGCGGCTCCGGCTGCATCCACATGCCGTCCCGGAACAACGTGTGCCGGCGTCCGTGGTGCACCACGTCGTTCGTCCGGTCCGTCTCCGAGCCGTGCAGCCCATCGAGGTCCCAGGGCGACCCCAGAGACCACGAGCCGTCGCCCATGGGGACACCGTAGGGCCCGCGGACCTCCTGGTTCACCAGGTTGCCGCTCGCGTCCACGGTCCACATCCCCGCGCCGTCGGCGTCGTGCAACGCGAAGCGGATCTCCTGAGCACCAGAGGAGGTGTCCGTGACCACCCGGACGTGCGGCAGCACCGCCTCCACCCACTCGCTCGGGCTGCTCCGGAAGCCGCCGAAGCGCTGGTACACGTCGAAGCCGCCGCGCTCCTCGTAGACCACGTTGTCGTCCACGTCGTAGTAGAGCTCGGTGAGGCCGTCGGTGCTGTCGATCTCCACCAGGCGGCCGTGTCCGTCGTAGCCGAAGTCACGGTCGTGCTCGAGCGCGCCGTTGCGGTGGCGGGTCCAGCTCGTCAGCCGGCTCGTCAGCGGGTCCCAGGTGTGCTGGTCCACCACTTCGTCGATCGTGTCGGTGGACCGGCCCGGCACCTCGGAGAACCGCGTGGTCGGGTCGTAGGCCCAGTCCACCCACTTGGTGCCCTGCATGTGGCCGTGGGCGAGCATGTTGCCCGCGTTGTCGTACGTGAACGCCTCGAGCCCGACCGGCGTGCTCCCCGGTCCCGAGCTGAGGCTCACGGAGCCGATGCGCCCGAAGGCATCGTAGTCGTACACGACCTCCTGGCCAGGACCCGTGACACCCGTGATCACCTTGGTGCGCAGCCAGCCGTTGTCGGTGTAACCGTAGTCGATGGCGTGGGTGGCGAACGGGGTCACGAGCTCGGTGCGCGAGATCTTCGCGGCGTTGGCGCGATAGAGGCGGGCGGTGAGCGCCTGCGTGCTCCACCGGTCGAGCTGACCGAGGGTGTTGTAGCCGTAGAGGATGTCCTGGGTGTCGCCGTTCACGTCGAGGGTGTCGCTGAGCTTCACCCCGCTCGGATCGTAGGTGGACGCGAGCTTGGCGCCAGAGGGCCAGCTCGAGCTCACCGCGCGGCCCTCGAAGTCGTAGCCCGTGCTGAAGGCGAGCGGGGCATGGCCGGTGTTCTGGCGCTCCACACCGGTCTGTCGGCCGAAGTCGCCCCAGGGCGAGGAGCCGTCGAATTCGTAGAGCGTGACACCAGCAGGGTCCGTGCTCTGGACCAGCGCTCCGACCCAGGAGGTGCCGGGACGGTCGTCCCAGGTCCAGGTGTAGGCGCGCCAGCGCAGGCCGGCGCTCGGGGTCAGCTCCCTGACGTCCTTCTGGATGGGCCGGCCGAGCGCGTCGCGCACCCACTGCACGTCCTTGTCGCCGTTCCCGTCGTTCTCGGTGTCGAGCCACGGACCGGAGTAGGTGTAGTACCGGTAGGGGGACGCCGAGCCGCCGTTGGGCGCCCGATCCACCTGGCGGAGCCGCCCGGCGCCGTCCCAGGTGTAGCCCCACGCGTTGCCGTTCGCGTCCTCGAACCGCGCAACACGGCCCTTGCCGTCGTAGGCGTACGTACCCGTGGTGGCGATCGAGCTGGAGCGCCCCTCGTCGACCCGGACCATCCGTCCGTGGGTGTCGGTGTGAGTGATCTTGGTGTAGCTCATGCCGTCGAAGGTCTCGGCGACTCCGGGAGCGGTGAGCAGGGTGGTCAGGGCCTGTGGTGCAGACAGGGACTCCACGTGGCGGACGACGCCCATCGCGTCGTACCAGCTCTCCACGGCCATGGTGCTGGTGAACATCGGGCCGAAGATCGTCGGGTCCGCGTCCTCGCCGTGGGGCACGCTCTCCGCGATGGTGTTCCCGAACGCGTCACGGTAGGAGTCCTTCACGACCCACTCGCCGTTGAGGTGGGGCGAGTAGGTGAGCATCGGATCACCGAAGCCGTCGAGCACCTCGAAGGCGACGACACTGCGCGGGTCTCCGTTCACCTCGTAGGCGTGCTGCTTCTCCTCCACGATCTGCGGGGAGGCGGTGACGTGGAAGGTGCGCTCTGCCACCAGCCACTCGGGTCCCGAGGCTCCCTGGAGAGTCTCCCGGACGCTCCGGTCGAGGCTGTCGAGCTGGCGTCGCGTGGTCACGCCGTTGGCGTCGCTCTCTTCGATCACCCGACCGAAGGCGTCGACGTCCCGCCAGGTCTGGTGGCCGAGCGCGTTGGTCTCCACACGTGCGAGTGTGTGCCCGAACGCGAAGTCGCTGTAGGTGACATCCTGGAAGGTGCCTGCCCCTGAGTCGACACCCAGCACATGGGAGAGGGCGCCGCGGGGAGACCGCTGGAACGTCCAGTCGAGGCGCGTGGCGGTCAAGCTGGTGGGCAGGCCGGCCAGCACGCGCTGCCAGGTGAGCACGCCGTCGGATGGCGCTCCTTGCAGCGCACCGCCGTCGTAGGCGAACAGCGCCTGCTCCACGGTCTTCACAGTGGCGGATCCGTGGTCGTACGCCTTCGTGTACTGCTTGGTCGGGGCCACCACGCTGCCGTCCGAGCTGGCCTTCCACGACGTGTAGAGGTTCACGTCGTCGGTGGTGCCCGGAGCATCGTGGAACACGCGGGTCACGTGTCCCGTGGCGTTGTACCAGGCCTGCACCGACCAGGTGCGTGCTCCGGGGCCGTCCGGTGCCCGCTCGGTGTGGGTCCGCTTCTTGAGGCGTGCTGAGGTCACCTTGCCGACTCCGGCGTTGGCCAGCGTCAGGGTCTGAACGGTCGTCAGCAGGGGCGCGAGGGCCTCGGGACCGACGTGGTCGGGGACGTGCGCGAGCGCCACATCGGTCTCGAGCTCGGTGAAGTCGGTGAAGCTGTAGTCGCGATCGAGCAGCGCAGTCGTGGTGAGCCGAGAGAGGTGGACCTCGTTGCCTGGGAGCGACCCGAAGCGGTCGCTGCGCTTGAACGTGTCGACGACCCGGTCCTCGTAGCCCTGGCACACGCCCCCGTCGCAGATCCCGTTGGCGTACTGGATGGACTGGCGGGCCCCCTCGCCGGTGTGGGGGTCGTAGACCTCCACGGCCGTGACGAGCATGCGGCCCGGCTTGTCGAGGTGGGGAGGCACGGCACCCGAGAGATAGTCGTCGACGCCCGAGGGGTCCATGTAGGAGCTGGGGGTGTAGTCGAGGGCGGTCTGGGCGCCCGCCGGCACCTCCACCGCCTGGAGCAGACCCGGACGCACGCGCTGACCGAGGTGCAGGCCGCCGTCCACGACCTGCGTTCTGTTGTTCCCGTGGACCTCTACGAAGTCCACTGGCGCGACGAGGTCCAGGAGCCCGTTCCCGTCGAGGTCCGCGACGCGGTAGAGCTCGTGCGAGAAGGCGTCGGTGGCCGTGGCGGCGGGGAAGCCATCCAGCGCGAAGGCCATGTCCGGCCAGGACATCACGACCTGCACCGCGATGGACTCGGTCTGCGCACGCGGCATCCAGTCCGGCAACGGGAGCCCCTCGGCGAAGCCGTCGCCCGTGTTCCGGTACCAGACGCCGTACTCGAAGTCGACGAAGTCGGGGCGGCCGTCCGCGTCGTAGTCCAGCAGGGTCGCGAGGACCTTCTGGGTGTCGCCCCACTCCGCCTCACCGGGGCGGTTCTGGTCCTCGGCACCTGGGTCCTCCGTGTCGAGGAAAGCCTGGAGGTCCTTACAGGTGCCCCCACCCAATCTCCCTCGCCCTGGCTTGGGGTCCGTCTGGAGGTTGGGCTGCATCGGCGGCCCGTCGGTGTCAAAGGGGTCCAGAGAGTCGTCGGATGTGACGACACCTCCGAACCAGATCGGCAAGACCTCGCATTGACCGAACGTGATGCCGTACTCTCCCTGTTCACCTGCGAAAGGCACGTTCAGCTGTGGAGGTGATGTCGAGGTCTGGCCCTCCACCCAGTCGCCAATCATCGTCGGGTGGCTGGTCACCTCGTCGAGCAGGCCTTCGAAATCCTGCCGGTCGAGGGGCCACAACCCCCAGTCCGAGGGCACGTTCGAGAAGCTGCAGTGCTCGCGCAGCGTGCGCCCCTCGTCCACACGGGTCAGCGTCGCCACCTGGGAACGGCGCACCCGTGCTGGGTCGTTGTTGGTGCGCCACAACTCTGCCCCTTCCGTGGTGGGGAGGCTCCACATGCGGGGAGCCGCGAAGCCGTGGCCGTTGTTGAGGTAGACCCGCCAGGTGTCGGGCGCGGGCTGGCCGTGGGTGGCGTCGGCGCGCTTCGACCCACACCACCAGTACGCCGTGATGTCTCCGGGGTAGTCCACACCCGGGCAGGCCACGACGTAGTCCTCGAGGCCGTCCCCGTTCAGGTCACGAAAGCCGGACACCGTGTAGCTCTCGATGGCTTCTCCGGTCGCGAAGATGAAGCCGTTGTACTCCTCTTCGTGAACGGTGTTCCAGGTGACGCTCTTCGAGATCCCCTGGAAGTCCGCGCCGTTGTACCAGACCACCGGTGTCTGGGCCCAGCCCTGGTCACGCCCCGGAGTCTTCAACCAGACTACGACGGCGGACCCGGAGACGTCGTCGTCGATCTGGACGATGTCCCGCCAGCCGTCCCCGTTCATGTCGATCAGATCGACCGTGCCATCGAGGAGCTGCAGGCCCACCGGGAGGTCGTCTGGACGTTGGTCGCCGGGCGACATCTCGATGACACCACCGACCTGGGGGAACGGCACGGGCGTGGATCGCGGAACCGGACTCTCGAAGCCGCCGTCGCGGCCCCAGCTGATCTGCCAGGTGTCTTCCACCCCGGGCTGGTTCCACTCTTCGCCGTGCTCGTTGACCCAGCAGTAGTCGGGTGGGGAGCCGAGCTCCGTGCCGTTGAGCCGCTGCGGCTCCTTGGTCGCCGCCACCCGGTCGACGATGCCGTCACCGTCGACGTCCACGTACATGACCGTGGTGTACCGTACCTTGGAGTCCTGTGCGCAGAGGACCGTGAGCGTCTCGGGAACGAGGTGATCTGCCAACACCGTGGGTTCCCCGAGCGCTCCGAGATCCCGCTGGCGGGGAGCGAAGCCCACATCGGCGACGTCCGTGCTGCCCTCCGCGCGGGAGAGGTACTCCACGGTCTGGAACTCCGTGCGGTAGAGCTCCACGAAGCCGTCGCCCGTCAGGTCCCAGACGCCGCTCATCTCGCGGCCCAGGGTGTCCCAGTACCGATTCGGAGCCCATCGGGGCCGACCCAGCTCGCGGTAGGAGAGGGACGTGGGGCCCGCGTCGGGGTCGTGGTAGACGTCTCCGTCGTCCCACTCGGTGTAGGACATCCATGCCACGGCCTCTCGCAACGGCGTCTGGTCGACGCCGGTCCCGACGACCTCCACCGATGTGAGCAGGCGTCCGCGTCCGGTCTGGGCCTGATCGTAGAAGAGCTCGTGTCGGCGCAGCATCTCGCCCGTGTCCTTCGAGAGCACCTCGATCGCGACGAGCACCTCGGCGCGGGTGTCGACGAAGCCCCCGCGTGCGTCGAGGGAGACGTCATCACGCTGCGCGTACTCGAACTGGACCTCGATGAGGTGCGCATCGGCGCCGGTCGGCGCGCACGACACGAAGCCGCTCGTCGCGCACCAGCCGCCGTACCGGATGGCGTCCAGGCGATCGCCGCTCCACTCGAGGACCACCTCGTTCCCGAACGCGTCCACCGAGCGCACGGGACGGTAGGTCGCAGGGCCCTCGGGGCCGTAGGTCACGTCGTTCCGGGCCTCCAGGTAGGTCGTCGTTCCGGCGCGACGGAGCTCTACGCCCTCTGTGGACCAGACGATCGCCATCTCCGTGGTGTCCGAAGTGCCCCCGTAGGTCCAGTCACCGGTGGTGGGGTGGCGGTAGAGCACACCCGAGAACCCTCCGCCCGCAACGCGGAACGGCGAGTCCACGTCGCCGTATGCCTGGGTGGCCTCGACCCCCCGCATGCGGGTGATCGTCGGGAATCCATGATCGAGCGACCACCCGCGGGCAATCCAGCTGTGCTCGGTGCCCTCGGAGGTGTACCCGAGGGAGACGGAGGGCGAGTGACGTGTTGCAGGGGTGGGAATCGGAATGGCATAGCTGGCCGCACCACGCTCCGTGTAGGACGCTGCTGCGCGAGGGTTCTGGGCTGCGCGGATGCTGGCCTCGAGGAGCTGGTTGCCCGAGATGGTGCTCCCATCGCCCACATAGGCCAGGTTCATGAAGTTCTCGTCTGCCTGAGACGTACCGACGAGCGCGAGCAGCCACATGAAGTCCCCCGACCTGCGTGATCCTGCGTAGGGTCACCCGGTGCTTCGCGAGCGACAACGTCGAATCAGGGGGGGCGGCAAAAGCGGCGGTGAACCTCTCTGTGTGCGATCATCCCCCGATCGGGTGGTAGTACTGAACAGGACGGCGATCCACCCGTGTGAACCGCACCCTCATGGGCCTACTGGGCCCCGACGTCCTCGTACCGCGCGTAGCACAGGCTCACGTCGCCGTTCAGCACCCGGAACCGCATGCCCGACTCACCGGACCGATGGGCGTAGCGGACCTCGAACGGGTACTGCCCCGCATCCAGGCTCACCGAGTACGTCTCCGGCTCGAAGCGACGAACGCCGTAGTGGCTGAAGACCAGGTCGTCACCCACGTAGATCCAGACGTCGTCCGCACTGCCCAGCGTGAACGTCATCGTCGTGTCGCTCCAGGCCCGGATCCACGACGTCCATTTCACCGCGAAGTGGGCGGGGTCTCCCTCCAGCCCCTCGTCCACCGGCCACCAGTTCGCACCGAAGTCCAGATTGGCGCTGAACTCCTGGAACGACGGGTCGTCCCACCAGTCCAGGTCCGCGGGGTCCGGCTCCACGACCTCCACACCCGGCTCGGGCGGCGGGGGCTCGAAGTCCGGGTGCGCCGCCGTGTGGTTGGTGTACTCGCCCACGAACCCCTGGAAACAGTCGTTCCAGTTGGGCGGGTTGCCCAGCCCGTCCGTCGGCAGGGGAGGCGGCGTGGCCACCGGAGGGATCGGCGCCTGACCGAGACCGGTCTCGATGCAGCCAGCGAGCAGGAACACGAACATCACTGAGCCTCGGGGAGCACTTCGCAGCGCATCCACTCGTCGAACGTCGCGAGCTCTTCTGCGCTCGGACCTCCGCCGGGTGGCATCGGGAAGTCGGTGGCCATGCCGCGCACGTGGATGCGCTCGGCGAACTGGAGCGTGAGGGGCCAGGTGTCGAAGTCGACGCCCACAGGCGCCTCGTTGCGCTGGAACGGCAGGATCTGCGAGCTGTGGCAGCCATTGCAGTGCTTGTCGAGGTGACCCTTGCCGAAGTTCTCCCACGACAACGCAGGGACCGTCGGACACGGGTCCTCCTCGACCTCGCCATCGTCACAGGCGACGAGCAGCAGGCCCAGAGCCATCCACCTCAACGGGGATTCCGGATGAGGGACCGCAACACCTGCACGTCCGGCAGGAAGTCCGCGGGCGTGAGCCCACCGAGCTCCAGCAGACCGAGCCCGAAGGACTCGACGTTCAGGATGTCGCCGGAGCCCGACGGGAGCCCGGTGGCGTAGTCGATGGGCTCGGCGATGAGCCGGTCGTCGGTCTTGCCGATCATCCGCCCGCCGTTCACGCCCGCCCCCGCGACCAGCGCGGAGCCGTACGGCCAGTGGTCCTTCCCACCACCCCCGTTGAGCTTCGGCGTGCGGCCGAACTCGGAGGTGGCGACCACGACGACCTCGTCGATGAGGTACGGCGCGGTCTGCCCCGGCGTGCGCGCGAGGTGGTCGAAGAGCTCGTCCAGCACGCCCAGGAAGTTGTCCTGCATCACACCCTGGGGGAGCTGGCTGCCGTGGGTGTCGTACCCACCGGGGATCCGGATCATGGCGCAGCGCGCGAGCCCGAGACGGAAGAGCTCCACGGCCTTCACGGCCTGATCGAGCACGTTGTTGCCGAGGTCGTCGAGCCCGGCTTCGAACCGCCGGCCCTCGAGCTCCATCGTGCGCTCCATGTTCGACAGGAGGCTGTCGGCCCGGGCCTTGCCCAGACCGGTCTGCTCGGCGGCGTACTTCGCGATGCGCTGGTGCACGAACGCGTCGACCTGGCTGTCGGCGGGCTGCGCAGGCACGGGGGCGCGCTGGTCGGCCCGGCCGAGGATGGACCCGTCGATGAGCTCGAGCAGCGTGCCGCCACCGGCACGCACGACCGCTGCGCCGTTGGTCCCGGGGAAGGTGGGACCGGAGAACACGACGTGGGGCAGGGGGTACTCGTAGCGCGCGTTCGCCGCGAGGAGGGTCGGCCAGTCGCCGAAGCTGCTCGCAGAGGTGCCGGTGAGCACGAACTGCGTGGCGCTGTCGTGCCCGACGGAGTGCACGTCCATGCCGTTCACGATGGCCGTGTAGCGACCCCAGCGACGGAAGAACCGCTCGGCCTGGAGGCGCGCCGGCCCGCTCGTGAACTGGAGCCCCTGGATGTTCCCGAGCACACTGTCGGGCTCCATGTCCACGCCGGTGACGTCGTAGTGGGGGTCCCAGATGGCGGTGGTGTCCCAGCCACCCCCCGCCCAGAAGAACAGGAACTTGCGCTCGCGCGGCATGTCCTGTGCGAAGGCGGGCAGACCCCCGAGCCCGAAGGCACCGAGGCCCGCCGCGGCTCCTGCGAGGAAGTCCCGGCGCGTGTGGGCGGCCCGGACCTTTCGGATGAACAGCTTGTCCTGGAGATTCATCGGCCGCCTCTCAGTAGAACAGGACGAGGGGATCGCGGAGGACAGCGCTGACGACGCTGCCCCAGGCCCGCACGGGATCGGCTTCCACGCTGTGCTGGTACTTCCAGAGCGCCATGAGCTGGTCGGGCTCGTTGGCGTCGAGAGGCAGCGGCACACCGGTGATGTCGAGGTAGAGCTGCTGGATCTGGCCCCTGAAGGCGTCCGGTGCGGACTCGGGGGTGTCCTCGATCGTGACGTACTTGAGCAGCCGGGCGTCACCCTCGCGCGCAGGGTCGAGGTCGTGCTGGGCGACCCAGTGGCCGGCCGCCTGGGCGAGCCGCTCCTGGGTGAACACCCCGCCGACGCTCGGCGTGTAGCTGGGCTCGACGATGAACTGGCTGTCGATCCCACCGAGCAGGACGTTCAACCCACGGTCGTTGGTGGACAGCCCCGGACGGCCGCCGAAGGTCCAGGTGAACCCGGTGACGCCCTGCACGATGCTCTCGAGCTGGGCGGGGCTCGCGGTCTTCACGGTGGCGACGCGCTCGTCGAGCACGGGGTCGAGCACGGCACCCGCGCGGTAGGCCTCGCTCATCACCACGCTCTTCACGAGCGCCTTGAGGTTCTGCCCGTTCTCCACGAAGGTGTTCGCGTGCGGCGAGAGCTCGGTCCAGTCGTCCTGAGAGACCTCGCGCTGCGTCAGCCCCTCGAACACGGTCTGCACGGCGCAGTCCACGAAGCGCTGGTCGTGGGCGATGGACTGCCCGAGGTCCACGAGGCTCTCGGTGGGCCGGCCGTAGTAGCCGGGCGCCTTGCCCGCGTAGTAGCGCCAGGCCTCCTCGTTCTCGGGGAGGTAGGTGGTGCGCTCGATGCCGTCTTCGTCGTCGTAGGTGAAGAACCCGAAGAGGTTCGCCGAGAGCGGGTCGAGCGAGCTGTGGCAGGCCTGGCACGTCGCGTTGGTGCGGATGGCGTTCTCGGGGTCGAGCGTGAGCTGGTCGACCGCCGTCCGGTTCAGCACGATGGGCCGGGCGAGGTAGTCGTCGCACAGGAACATCTTGCTGATCGCGTTGGCGCGGTGCCGGTTGGCGTTCCCGCCCATGGACGGGTACCGCGACCAGATGGTGGTCATCGAGAGCATGCCCGCGTGGGGCCGCCCGTCCTTGTAGGTGGACGGCTGCCACCCCTCGGCGCCGTCGGGGTACCGCATCTGCCACATGGCCGCGAGGGCGGGGTTGGCCATGGAGTGCTGGGCCGTGACCACCGTGCTGTAGGGCAGGTCGTTGTTCAGGATGTGCTCGAGCAGCGCCAGCGGCTCCTCGGCGATGATGTCGCCCATCACGCGACGGTCCACCTCGATCCCCCGGTCACCCGGGTCGTAGTAGGTGGCCCCCGTGCGCGTCAGGAACCGGAGGTTGAAGAGCTCCTTCATCCGCCCGACGAAACGGGGGTCCTGGAGCCAGAGGTCGACGTACTGCTCGTAGTTGGCGTCGGTCTCCTGCATGGTCAGGAGCTCGGCCTCGCTCGGGTGCACGCCGCGCAGGTCGACCGAGAGCCGGATGAGCTGCTGGCGGGGGGCCAGCGCCTCGAAGGGGCTCGGTTCCTCTTCGGGTCCGCAGCCCACCAGGGCCAGCAGGACGAGGGAAGCTCTCATGGTGCACCTCCGATGGGCAGCTCGCGGACGGAGAGCACGAACTCGTCCACCGTGGGTGGCGTGAGGTCGAAGACTCCCGTGAAGTCGGGGCAGACCGTGCCCTGCTCGACGCCCCGGATGTACAGGGTGCCGCAGCCGTCGCACTGCTGCAGGGGGTCGTTGGGGTAGGGCTGCCCGGTGATGTCGTTCTCGGACCGCGGCAGGAACACGAGGTCGTACCAGACCGCGTCGGGGTCGCGCAGACCGATCCAGCCGAGGGGCTCGAGGGTGCAGTCGTCGGGACCGGCGCCGAGCTCGCCCGTGAAGGAGAGGTCGACGGCGATGGAGTCGAACCGCTGCGCCAGCGTGCCCGTGAAGAAGTACGCGTTGCCGCGGAGCTCGATGCTCTCGACGTCTCCGCCGGTGACCTCGACGTAGAGGTCGGCGCGCCAGCCCTCGGGGGTCGGCGACCCCGCGGGGAACGGATGGCTCCCGGTGGACGTGCCGTCCACGAGGCTGGAGTAGCGGAAGCTCGAGTAGTCGGTGGCGACCGTGTTCTGCATGGCGTCGCTGGCTTCGCCGTCGAACTCGAACACGACCCCGTCGGCATCGCCCATGACGCCGTCCGCGACGAGCATCCGGTCGCCGTCGATCGTGAGGCCCTCGGGCGTGCCGGCCACTCCGGAGACGCGCACGTCGCCCTCCCAGTAGCCGTACCCGGAGTAGAACACCGACGCCTCGTCCTGCGCGCAGTGGTCCGCCCAGGTGACGCCGGGCGCGTCCATGCCCAGTCGGAGGTCGGCGACGTCCTCGGGCGGCAGGCCGATGTAGACGTCCGGGCACCCGGGGACGAACGCCTGCGTGGCCATGCGGTGGCTGTCGAAGAGCGTGCGCGCGTTCACCGTCATCGCGAGGTCGATCCCCTGCCGGAAGGCGGCCTCGAAGTCGACGCCCGTGGTGTCGGGCAGGTCGAGGGGCGTGGGGATCTCGGCGCGCACGGGCGTGGGGACGGGCGTGGGCTCCGGGGTGCACGAGAGCAGAGCGAAGAGCAGGGCGGGCGTCATGTGGCGTCCTCCTCGCCGAGGTCGATGGCGAGCAGCCCGATCCAGCCGAAGTCCACGCGGTCACCGGTCTCGGCGGCCGGCCACCACGGCAGCCACACCCCCGATCCGTAGTAGTTGAAGTAGATCATGCCTTCCGCAGGGTTGAGGGCCATCGCCCAGGTCTCGCCGTCGTGGGGCAGCTCGGGGTCCCGGCAGCCGGAGAGAGGGGAGACACTGTCGATGTCGTACGTGTAGGTGACGAGCCACATGGGCCCACAGCCCGGGCAGGTCGCGGGGACGGGGTCCGGGGTGGCGGTGAGGAAGTAGCCGACGTCGCAGTCGAGCTCGTCTCCGGTGTCCGCCGTGTCGGGCACGTAGCCGTTGACGCGCTCCTGGACCTCGAGGCGCCCGACGAACGCGTCGTAAGGGGTGCCCGAGCGCTCCCAGTAGCCGGTGTGCTCGATGGAGAGGATGTTCGCCGGCACGTCGTCGCCCAGCGTGACCTGCGCGGTGTCCTGCGGGCGGAAGATCCCCGTGTCGACCCACGGGCGCTCCGTGGGTTCCGGCTCCACCACGATCGGCGGCGCGGTGGGCTCTTCGCTGGTGCAGGCAGCGAGGGCGAGCAGCAGGGTCATGGAAGGTCCTCGGGGGGCTGACGAAAAATCTTCGCCATGACGACATTGTGCACGTGTTTGGGGTCGGGGGTCAACAACCAGGTGAAAGAGCAGTGAAAGATCCCTTCCGGAAAGGGGTGAGCAGAGGGATAGGGACCACGCATGGAGGGCGGATGCTGCGGAACGCCTTGAGATCGCTGGCCTTCCTGCTCCCGTTCCCGGTGCTCGCGGCGCCGCCCGACGACGAGGGACGGAAGGAGCGCATCGACGCCATGTACGCCACGTACAGGAAGGCGTTCGCGGACGTGCCGGAGATCGACGCGGCCACCCTGCGCGGCCGCCTGGAGCGGGGTGACGACCTGTTGCTCGTCGACGTGCGGCCGGCCGAGGAGCGCGACGTGGCCACGATTCCCGGGGCGATCGCGGACTCCGCGCTGGATCCCGCGCGCGATCGGGGGCGTACGATCGTGGTCTTCTGCACCATCGGCGCCCGGAGCGGCGCGAAGGCGAAGGAGCTCCGCGATCAGGGCTACTCCGACGTGCTCAACCTGGAGGGCAGCCTGCTCTCCTGGACTCACGCGGGGGGGGCGCTCGTGGATCGCGAGGGCAGATCCACGCGCCAGGTGCACGTGTACGGGCCCAAGTGGAACCTCGTGGCGGACGGCTACCAGGGCGTCGTCACGAAGGACGGCGCCGTGGTGCCGCTCTGACGTGAGCCTCAGGGCATGGGGCCGGGGCTGAACGTCACGTCGAAGTCGTAGCTGTTCACCCGGCAGCCCTGGAACCCGAACAGGAACACGTGGAGCACGACCGGCTGGGGTACCGCCGAGTTGTTCGTCCACACCACGTTCTCCTCGTTGGACACGCTGGCTCCGCCCGTGGTGCCGGGCAGGTCGACCCCGTTGGGGTCCTCCAGGTCGGCGTCGATGTCACCCAGCGCGTGGGTGAACGTGAGGTGTGCGGTGACCGTCTGGAAGGGCTGGACGACACCCACGAAGAAGTAGTCGTCGGACTGGTCGTTCACGACGAGGTCGTCGCCGGCCACGACCGTCACGAGCTGGCTCGGGCTGTCGTTGGGCTCGAGGGCATCGTCGAGGCTGCAGGACTGCACGCTCCACGACATGTCGTACGTGGTGCACCCGTCCGGACCCCCGACCTCGACGAAGTACGTCTGGTCGGAGCCCGTGGCGTTCACGTCCGCCACGTCGTACGCGGGGCCGAAGCTGTCGGAGTCCACGATGTTCCCGTTGGGGCCGTCGTAGAGGCTCACGGTCGGCGTGAACGGCAGGCTGTCCGGCACCGTGACGATCGCCGTGACCCGATGGTTCTCGGGCACGTCGAGTCGGTAGAGGTCACGGTCGGACGGCGAGACGTTCAAGCCCCCCATGCTCCCGAGGGGCCCGAGGAGGGTGGCGTTCCCGAACACCCCGTTGGGCTCGGCGGCGTCGGGCTGACTGCAGTCCACGTCCACGAACCCGACGGTGACGGTGCTCTCGGCGCACGACAGGGCGTCCAGGACGAGCGACACGGTGCGGGTCTGGGCGCTCTCGTTGAGCCACGACAAGGCGAGGGTGGCCCCGGAGCCCGCATCGAGCAGGACGGTGCCGTTGTTGTTCGTGAGCTGCGCATCGACCTGCTGGAACGGCGTGGCCGCGGTGACCTCCACGGTGACCAGGCGCCCCGGGGGCACGCGGATGCGGAAGAAGTCGGGGTCGGTGGGACCGGTGGAGATCCCGGAGACGGTCCCCTCCGCGAGCAGGGGAGACCCCGCCCGGACGTCGTTGGGCTCGAAGGCGTCGTCGAAGCAACTCGGCGGCCCGATGACCTCGAGGTCGAGATCGTAGAACACGCAGTCACCGACCTCGACGCCGATCGTCCAGACCCCCTCGGCTGCGTTGGACGTCTCGACGTCGTAGGCCGCGAAGAAGTCGACATCGACGACGTTCCCGGAGGGGTCGTAGAGGGTGAGCGACGTTCCCGGGGTCGTCGAGAGGTCGAGGTCCGCGAGCACGGCGCCGCCCTCGGGCACCTCGAACGCGAAGAAGTCGGGGTCCATGGGGTTGGCGATGCCGCTCAGCACGCCAGGGAACACGAACGCCGCCAGGTCCAGCGAGTCGTTGGGCTCGAAGGGGTCGCCGCCGCACACGGGCAGGGGGGTGGGGGTGAGCACGACGTCGTACGTGTTGCAGGGGTCGCTGCTCGGAGGCACGGGCGCCCAGAGGAACACGCGCATCACCGCCACGACGGGCACGTCGCTGAAGTTGGCCAGCTCCACCGTCTCGTCGTCGGAGCCGGTGGCGCCCGCGTCGACCTCCACCCCGTCCAGGTAGAGCTCCACGTCGATGTCGCCGAGCGCCACGCTGTGGAGGACGTCGATCGTCATCCGGGTGTTCTCGGGGACGACGATGCTCCAGAAGTCCTCGTCGACGTTCCGCACGACGAGGTCGCCCGCGTTCGCCGGGAGGGGCTGGGCGGTGGCGAAGCCGTCGTTGTCCTCGAAGGGGTCGTCCAGGCAGGGGAAGCCGGTGTCGGTGTCCGCGTCGGTGTCGGCATCCGCGTCCGCATCGCTGTCGGCATCCGCGTCCGCATCGCTGTCGGCATCGGCATCCGCATCGCTGTCGGCGTCGGTGTCCGCATCGGCATCGCTGTCGGCGTCCGCGTCGGCGTCCGCGTCGCTGTCGGCGTCGGTGTCGGTGTCCGCGTCGCCTCCGCCCCCGCCGGGAACGATGCTGTACGACGCGCACTCGTCACCCCGCACCCGCACCAGGAACGGCATCGGCAGGTTGGTCGAGGTGTTCGTGACGGTGACGGAGTACGGCGGGGTGGTGTCGATGGCCACCGTGTTCCCGAAGATGTCCCGCGCGTCCACGGTGACCGCGTCGCCCGTGTTCACCGCGATGACCTGCTGCTCGCCGGGGAACGTCAGGTAGAGGAACCAGTCGGGGTCCGACGGGCCCGTGAGCAGGTTCGGGATCGTCCCGGAGAGGATGGTGGGCTGGGTCTGGGTGTCGTTCGGCTCGCGGTTGTCGTTCGGGCAGTCCGTGTCGGTGTCCGCGTCGCTGTCGGCGTCCGCATCGCTGTCGGCGTCCGCGTCCGCGTCCGCGTCGCTGTCGGAGTCCGTGTCGGTGTCCGCGTCGCCTCCGCCGCCCTGGAGGACGAGCTCGTAGGAGTTGGAGTCGCAGGGCTGCGGCGCGTAGTGGTAGACGCGCAGGTAGAGCTGGCGCGGCCCGGGACCCGGGTTGGTCCACTCGATGCGCTCGGTGTCCTGGGTGCTCTGGCTGGTGTCGAGGTTGGTGGACGTGGCGTCGACCAGCCGCACGTCGATGTCGCCGAAGCTGTGCTCGAAGAAGAGGTCCGCGACGAAGGTGGCCCCGGCGGGGAGCACCCCGACGTCCCACCAGTCGTCACTCGTCCCGGTCACCACCAGGTCCGACCCCCCGTTCGTCGGGAGCGCCTCGGCGATGGAGTCGTTCGGCTCGAAGGGGTCATCGGGGGAGTCGCAGCTCGTCACGGCCGCGAGCAGCGAGTACTCGCGGCAGATGTTGGACGTGACCTCGATCCGGTAGGTCTGGTCGACCCCGGTGATGTTGGGGACCTCGAGGTTGTACGGTGGGAAGCCGTCGCTGTCGACCTCGATGCCCGCCGTGTCGTAGGCCGTGAGCTGGAGTCCCGACGTGCCATCGAGGTCCTCCAGGGCGACCTCCAGGAGCTCGTCGGCACCGACGGTGATGCGGTACCAGTCGGGGTCGGTGCTCTCCACATTGGCGAGGAGGGAGACACCCGGAGCCAGCAGCGTGGACTGGTTGAACGCGTCGTTCTCCTCGTACGCATCGGGCTCGCAGGCCACGTCCACCGTGAAGTCGAACGTCGCGCCGTACGTGATGCACGCGCCGACGGAGGACACCACGAGGTGGTAGCCGCGGGTGTTCGTGGACCCGTTCGCCGCGCTCACGCTGTACGGGGGAGACGTGTCGCTGGCGATGGTGCCGCCCAGAGCGTCCCGGATCTCCACGCGGAGCCCGGGAGGCGCGCTCACCGTGACGTCCATCCGGGCGCCGGGTGCCAGCTGGAAGACCGACCAGTCGGGGTCACCCGGGCTGACGGTGTGGTTGGAGAATGTGGTGTCCGCGACGACCGAGGTGGCGTTGGCCGCGTTGTCGTCGGGCTCCAGGACGTCCACGGGACATCCGGGGTCGGTGTCCGCGTCGCTGTCGGCGTCCGCGTCCGCGTCCGCATCGCTGTCGGCGTCCGCGTCGCTGTCGGCGTCCGCGTCGCTGTCGGCGTCCGCGTCGCTGTCGGCATCCGCGTCGCTGTCGGCGTCCGCATCCGCGTCGCTGTCGGCGTCCGCATCGCCGTCCGCGTCCGTGTCGCTGTCGGCGTCCGTGTCCGCGTCACCCCCGCCGCCGCCCGGCGGCCAGACCGGTTGGTAGCCGAAGCAGCCCATCAGGTACAGCAGGGTAGGGATCACGGGACGCTCCGGGTGTGAGCCGTGAGCCTACCCCCTCGCGTCGCGACCCGCGCTACCGGCCCTCAGCGGAAGCGGGGGACGCGCTCCACGAAGCGCTCGAAGCCGATCCTCGCGCACAGCGCCTCGAGGCGCGGACGGTCGGCGCCGCGCCAGACCATCGCGTCCGGGCCGTCCACGCCGAGCTCCACGTCGGTGACCAGGGTGGCGAGGACCTTGTAGAGGGCCGCCTCCTCCCGCATGCCCGCGAGGCTCGCGGCCAGGGAGGCCGCTCCGCGGATCTTCACGTCCCAGGCGGACGCATCGTCCGGGATGGCCTCGATGGACCCGTAGCGGGCGAGGGCGGTGGCCGCGGACTTCGCCCCCCACTTCGGGATGCCGGGGATGCCGTCGGCGCTGTCGCCCACGAGCGCCAGCCAGTCCGGGATCGCGGAGGGCGGCACCCCCCACTTCTCGACCACGGCGGGCTCGTCGAGCACGAGCTCCCTGCGGCGGTCGAGCAGCACGACCCTGTCGGACACCACGCACTGCGCGAAGTCCTTGTCGGGCGAGCCGATGAGCACCTGGTCGAACCCGGCGGCCAGCTGGTGGGCCGCCGAGGCCAGGGCGTCGTCGGTCTCGTAGCGCACCATCGGCCAGGTCACGAAGCCCATGGCGAACGAGGCCTCGATGGCCAGCGGGTGCTGGTCCCAGAGGATGGGGTCCAGGCCGGCGCCCGTCTTGTAGCCGGCGAACAGATCGTTCCGGAAGGACTCGATGACCTCGTCGAACGCCACGCCCACGTGGGTCGCGCCCTCGGTGGTCACGAGGGAGAGCATCGTGCGGAGCATGCCCTGGACGGCTCCGACCTCCATGCCATCGGGGCCCGTCACGCCGGGGCGACCGAAGAACTGGCGGAAGAGCTCGTAGGTTCCGTCGATGAGGTGCAGCTTCACGCGAGGACTCCTGGCCCCTGGGGTGCGGCGCCGGGTATAACGGGCGAGCATGAGAGAGGACCCCCACACCACCGCGTTCACGCGTCCCGAGCCCAGCGGTGTCGGTGTCGCCGGAACCCCGGCCATCGTCGTGCTCACGGGCAGCCGGGTGGGCGAGGTGTTCCCGCTCGAGCCCAAGGGCACGGTGATCGGCCGGGCGAGCGACGTGGACATCGTGCTCGACGACGACGGGATCTCCCGCGTCCACGCGATGATCATGATCGAGGACGGGCGGTGGGTCGTGCGCGATCTGGGGTCCACCAACGGCACCTTCGTGGCCGAGCGCCGGGTGGGCGACACCCCGCTCATGATCCACCCTGGCGACCGCATCCGCTGCGGGAGCGACATCCTGCTGCGGTTCGGGGGGATGGAGGAGCTCGAGCGCACCTTCGTCGACCGGCTCTACCGCGCCGCCACCCGCGACCCCCTCACGGGCCTCCGCAACCGCCGCATGTTCGCGGACCTCCTGGCCATCGAGGTCGCCTGGCACCAGCGGCACGACCTCCCGCTCTCGCTGCTGTTCGTGGACATCGATCTGCTCACGGCCGTGAACGACACGTTCGGCATGCAGTGGGGCGACGTCGTGCTCCGGGGCGTGGCGGACGTCCTGCTCGAGGAGACCCGCACCGAGGACATCGTGGCCCGCTACGGCGGGGAGGAGTTCGTCATCGTGCTCCGCCACACCGACCTCGAGAGCGCCCACGAGCTCGCCGAGAGCTTCCGCGAGAGCATCGGGCGGCACGCGTTCTCGCTCAACGGCCGCAAGGCGCGCGTGAGCGTGTCCGTGGGAGTCGCCACCCACGAGGGCCAGGAGCTGCTCGACGGCGCGAGCCTGCTGACGGAGGCGAGCAGCAACCTGTTCCTCGCCAAGCAGCAGGGCCGGAACCGCGTCGTGTCCGGCCTCTAGGTGCTGGCGCTCCTGCTGGCGTGCACGCCCACCGACGCGCTGCTCTCCATGGCGGATGCCCAGGTCGTCGGCACCCACAACAGCTACCACGTCAACATCGTGGACTTCCAACCCTGGAACTACACCCATCCCCCGCTCGACGAGCAGGTGGTGACGGGGATCCGGCAGTTCGAGCTGGACGGGGCCTGGGAGGACGGCGGATGGCCCGTCTACCACATCGCGGATCTCGACGACGGGACCAACTGTGTGGACATGGAGGCCTGTCTGGCGGACCTCGAGCGGGGCAGCGAGCAGGTGCCGGACCACCTGCCGATCCTCGTGCTCCTCGAGCTGAAGACCGACCCCGAGGCCGACGCGGACGTGGCCATGGCGGCGCTCGAGGACGCCGTGCTCGCCTCCATCGGGCTCGAGGGGCTGCTGACGCCCGCGGACCTCCAGGGCGATGCGGCCACCCTGCAGGACGCCATGGCGGACGGGTGGCCGGTCCTCGAAGGCCAGCGCGGGCGCATCATCGCGGCGGTCCACAGCCGTGGCTGGGTGGGCTACGTCGACGACGCCTCACCGCTCTTCGTGGACGTGCACGGAGATCTCGAGGACCCGCGCGCCGCCATCCACTCGATGAACGAGCCGGAGGACCCCCACATCGCGGAGGTCGTCGCGGCCGGGCACCTCGTGCGCACACGCTCGGACGCGGACGTCATCGAGCCCGAGCTGAACGACACCACGCGGCGCGACACGGCGCTCGCTTCGGGCGCGACCTTCGTGTCCACGGACTTCCCGGTGCCGCACCCCACGACCGGCTTCGTGGTCAGCGTGGGGGACGGGCCGGCGAGGTGCAATCCGGTGCACACGAACACGAAGTGCACACCGGAGCGGCTCGAGCCGTACTGACGGCCCGAGCCAAGCAGCACGCTACTCGGCGGGCTCCTCGGAGGCCTTGAAGACGGACTGCACGTCGGAGACGAGCATCCCGAGCTCCTTCACGAGGTCCTTGGTGACATCCACGCCCATGTTCAGCGCCTTGATGTTCTTCTTGGACTTCAGGACGGCCTTGGGCGCCTGGGTGGCGGACAGACCGAGGTTCTTCGGCTCGGCCGCGAGGTCGGCGGCCTCCTCGGCCACCACACCCATCTGCTTGCCGACGTCCTTGAGCTTGTCCTCGGCGCTCGTGAGCTCGACCATGGACGAGTTGAGCGTGGAGATCGAGGCCTTCACGTTCTCGGGGCAGCCCTCGGCCGCGCTGAACGTGGGCCACTTGTTCTCGGCGAAGGACACGTTGATCTTGCCCTCGGCCTTGGTCTGGAGGTCCATGAGCGCGTCCTTGAAGGGCGTGCCCTGGGTGAGCCCCAGGCTCTCGACGAGCTTGGTGTTCACACCGCGGATCTCGTCGCGGAGGGTGGCCATGGTCTCGATGGGGCCCTCCGACTTCTTGAAGATCGAGTCGAGCGCGTCACTGCCCGTGGCGACCATGACGACGTCGGTGACCTCCTCCTCACCCTCGGCCGGCGTGGCCTCGGTGTCGCCCTTCTTGGGCTTGGCGTGAGCATCGTAGACCGGGACGACCACAGCGCTCGTACCGAGGGCCCCCATGAGGGCCAGAACCATCAGCTTGCGCATCTCTCCTCCATGAACGCGTCAAGCGCGAACATGCGGAGGCTATCGGGCTCCGGTTGTCGGGGTCAACCCCGGCAGGAACGGTGCCCGAGAATCGGTGAGGTGGTGCACAGGACCTGCACGACGCTGGAAGCGTGCGCGCGCGTCGGGGGTTCACCCGCGTCGACGTGCACCCCTGCGCAGGGCGAGGAGGGGCGCGAAGAGCCCGAGCAGGCCGCCGAGGGGCGCGCCCCCGGTGCTCGAGCAGCCCGCTCCGCCACCGACCACACCGTTGGTGGGGGTCACGGGGCGCACGTCGTCCATGGGGTCCAGCGGGTCGGTGCCGTCCGAGAGCTCCTGGCCGTCGAGCGTGCCGCCGCCGTCCGTGTCGGGGTCCAGGGGGTCCGTGCCCACCTCGAGCACCTCCGCACCGTCGTCGAGCCCGTCACCATCGCTGTCGGCCACCAGGCGGTCCGTGCCGAGCTCGGCCTCCTCGGCGTCCGTGAGACCGTCGCCGTCGCTGTCGCGGCCGGGGAAGGGCACGTCACCGTCGTCGGAGGGGTCGTTCGGGTCGGTGCCGTCCAGCAGGATCTCCTGGCCGTCCGGGACCCCGCCGCCGTCCGAGTCCGCCGCCAGGGGATCCGTGCCCCACACGTAGACCTCCGCACCGTCGAGGAGCGAGTCGTCGTCGGAGTCGGGGTCGTTGGGGTTCGTGCCGATGAGGAGCTCGACCTCCGTGGAGAGCCCGTCCTGGTCGGGGTCGTCGAAGTCGCCGTCGTCGGAGGCGTCCAGCGGGTCGGTGCCGGCCTCGACCTCCGCGCCGTCCGGGATGCCGCCGCCATCGGTGTCCGGGTCGGTGGGGTCGGTGCCGTACAGGTTCCACTCGTCACCGTCGGACAGGCCGTCCACGTCGGTGTCTCCGGACAGCGGGTTGGTCTGCGCGACCAGCACCTCGAGGCCGTCGTCCAGCCCGTCGTCGTCGGTGTCCGCGTCGAAGGGGTTCGTGCCGAGCGAGAGCTCGGTGGGGTCGGGGAGCCCGTCGCCGTCGGAGTCTCCGGGGGGCGCGTCGTCGAGGGGGTCCAGCGGGTCGGTGCCGTTGAGCAGGACCTCCGTGCCGTCGTCGACCCCGCCGTTGTCGGTGTCGGCGAGGTTCGGGTTCGTCCCGATGGCGAGCTCCTCGTCGTTGGTGAGCCCGTCGCCGTCGTTGTCCGCGTTCAGGAAGTCGTCGAAGGGCACGAGCGGGTCGGTGCCGCCGAGGACCTCCGCCCCATCGCGCACGCCGCCGTCGTCGGTGTCGGGGTCGTTGGGGTCCGTCCCCCAGAGCACGACCTCCTCGAAGTCCTCGAGGAGGTCGCCGTCGGAGTCGGTGCGCAGGGGGTCGGTGCCCCAGAAGTCGACCTCGTCGCCGTCGAAGAGCCCGTCGGAGTCGGTGTCGGGGTCGAAGGGGTCGGTGCCCAGGAGGGCCTCGCGGGCGTCGGTCAGGCCGTCGCCGTCGCTGTCGGTGGTGCCGCCGTCGTCGGACGGATCGAAGGGGTTGCGGCCCGTGCTGATCTCGATGCCGTCGGGCATGCCGCCGCCGTCGGTGTCCGCGAGCAGGGGATCGGTGCCGTACCCGAACACCTCGGCCCCATCGAGAAGCCCGTCGTCGTCGGTGTCGGGGTCGAAGGGGTCGGTGCCGATGCTGTTCTCGAACGTGTCGGGGAGCCCGTCGTTGTCGGAGTCGCCGCCGTTCGCGAGGTCGTCCGTGGGGTCGAGCGGGTCGGTGCCGTTGAGGATCTCCGAGAGGTCCGTGATCCCGCCTCCGTCGGTGTCCGCGTTGGTGGGGCTGGTGCCCCAGAAGAGCACCTCGTCGCCGTCCAGGAGGCCGTCGCCGTCGGTGTCGGGGTCGAAGGGGTCGGTGCCCCAGAGCACGAGCTCGTCGAAGTCCGAGAGCTGGTCGCCGTCGCTGTCGAAGCCGTTGTCCTGGTCGTCGAACGGGTTCGTGGGGTCGGTGCCGTCGAAGAACACCTCGACCCCATCGGGCGTGCCGCCGCCATCGGTGTCGGGGTCGTTGGGGTCCAGCACCCAGCCGAAGCCGCCGAAGATCTCGTCGCCGTCGGAGAGGAAGTCGCCGTCCGAGTCGAAGGCGAGGGGGTTGGTGCCGAAGCTGAACACCTCCTCACCGTCGATGAGCCCGTCGTTGTCGGTGTCGGGGTCGAAGGGGTCGGTTCCCCAGACCTGCAGCTCGTCGACGTCCGGCAGGCCGTCCGCGTCGCTGTCGCCGGCGTTGAAGTCGTCGAACGGGTTGAGCGGGTCGCGCCCGGTGAACACCTCCAGGCCGTCCGGTGCGCCGCCCCCATCGGTGTCGGGGTCGAAGGGGTCGGTGCCCCACACCTGGAGCTCCTCGGCGTCGGTGAGCCCGTCTCCGTCGGAGTCCTGGCCGAACGCGTCGTCGAAGGGGAACAGGGGGTCGGTGCCGTCGAAGAAGACCTCCACGCCGTCCATCACGCCGCCGCCGTCCGTGTCGGGGTCGGTGGGGTCGGTGCCGAACCCGAACACCTCGTCACCGTCGAAGAGGAGGTCGCCGTCGGTGTCGGGGTCGAAGGGGTCGGTGCCCCACACGAAGATCTCGTCGCTGTCGGAGAGCCCGTCTCCGTCGGAGTCCTGGCCGTTGCTCGCGTCGTCGAAGGGGTCGAACGGGTTCGTGCCCCGATCGACCTCCTCGCCGTCGCCGACGCCACCGTTGTCGGTGTCGAAGCTCGTGGGCGAGGTCCCCACGAGGAGCACCTCCTCGCCGTCGCCGAGCCCGTCGTCGTCGGTGTCGGGGTCGAAGGGGTCGGTGCCCCAGATGGCGGTCTCCTCGAAGTCGTCGAGCCCGTCACCGTCGCTGTCGAAGGGCAGGAGGTCGTCGCTGGGGTCGAAGGGGTCGGTGCCCTGGCCGAGCAGCTCGAGACCGTCGTCCACGCCGCCCCCGTCGGTGTCGGGGTCGAGCGGATCGGTGCCGAAGATCACGAACTCCGTGAAGTCGTCGAGCAGGTCGTCGTCCGTGTCGCGGTCGAACGGGTCCGTGCCGATCTGGAGCTCCTCGAGGTCCGAGAGCCCGTCGCCGTCGCTGTCGCCGTTGCCGAAGTCGTCGGACGGATCGAGGGGGTTCGTGCCCTGGAAGAAGATCTCCTCGCCGTCCTCCACGCCGCCCCCGTCGGTGTCGGGGTCGAGCGGATCGGTGAAGAAGCCGAACACGCCGAACACCTCCTCACCGTCGAAGAGGAGGTCGCGGTCGGTGTCGGGGTCGAAGGGGTCCGTGCCCCAGATCTGGATCTCGTCGAGGTCGAGCAGCCCGTCGCCGTCGGAGTCCTGGGGCCCCACGAAGTCGTCGGACGGGTCGAGGGGATCGGTGCCCTGCCCGAACACCTCCGCGCCGTCGCTCGCCCCGCCGCCGTCGGTGTCGGGGTCCAGCGGGTCGGTGCCGAACGCGAAGACCTCCTCGCCGTCCAGGAGCCCGTCGCCATCGGTGTCGGGGTCGAACGGGTCGGTGCCCCAGATCAGCACCTCCTCGTCGTCTCCGAGCCCGTCGCCGTCGGAGTCGAAGGGCCCCGGGAAGTCGTCGAAGGGGTTGAGGGGGTTCGTGCCCTGGAAGAGGACCTCGAGGCCATCGCTGGCCCCGCCGCCGTCGGTGTCGGGGTCCAGCGGGTCCGTGCCGAAGAAGAAGATCTCGTCACCGTCCAGGAGCCCGTCGTCGTCGGTGTCGGGGTCGAAGGGGTCCGTGCCGAACCCGAAGAGCTCGTCGCCGTCGGTGAGCCCGTCGCCGTCGGAGTCCAGCGTGGCGAAGTCGTCGTTCGGGTCGAGCGGATCGGTGCCGAAGAAGAAGACCTCGTCGCCGTCGGGCACGCCGCCGTGGTCGGTGTCGGGGTCGGCGGGGTCGGTGCCGAAGACGAAGACCTCCTCGCCGTCGAGGATCAGGTCGCCGTCGGTGTCGGGGTCGAAGGGGTCGGTCCCCCAGATGTTCAGCTCGTCGCCGTCGGTGAGGCCGTCGGAGTCGCTGTCGAAGCCCGCGAGGTCGTCGCTGGGGTCCAGGGGGTCCGTGCCGGCGGCCACCTCCTCCCCGTCGTTCACCCCGCCGCCGTCGGTGTCCTCGTGGTTGGGCGAGGTGCCGAAGACGTTGACCTCCTCGCCGTCCAGCAGCCCGTCGTCGTCGCTGTCGGGGTCGAGCGGGCTCGTCCCCCAAACGGTGATCTCGGCGAAGTCGGGGAGCCCGTCGTTGTCGATGTCGAAGTTGGCGAGGAAGTCGTCGAAGGGGAGGAGGGGGTCGGTGCCGGCCGCCACCTCCACGCCGTCCGAGGCGCCGCCGTTGTCGGTGTCCGGATCGAGGGGGTTGGTGAACCGCTGGATCTCGGCTCCGTCGTTCAGCCCGTCGCCGTCGGTGTCGGGGTCGAACGGATCGGTGCCGATGAGACCTTCGGTGACGTCGTCCAGACCATCCCCGTCCGAGTCCGGGATGCCTTGTGCGAAGGCGCTGGCGGGCACCAGCAGAGCGAGGGCGAGCAGGGGCGACAGGCGCATGGAGACTCCAGGGCGCCATTGTGCCCGATCGGTTCCCGGTTGGTGTAGGGTGGCGCCGGAGGTTCCCGGACGTGCCAGTTCCGATCCAGGGCGAGATCGCCCTGCCGACCAACCCCAACTGCGTGCTGTACGCGGCCCCGGCCGCCCAGGCGATGGACGAGGGCTGGACCGCGCTCCAGCGCACGGCATGGTCGGCACTGGAGCAGTTCTACAGCTCCTGCGGGATCGACTGCGTCGCCTACTTCGGTCGTAGGTCGTGGCTCGACCGTCGCAACCACACCGTGAGCCAGCTGCTCCTGATGTTCGTGATGGACGGGCCGGCGTCGTCGTCGGACCTCCAGCTCATCGAGGCCGTGTTCAAGCGCTCGCCGGTGCAGTGGTCGGTGGGCGCCATGGAGTCCATGCCGCAGGACGCGTTCCCGTCGCTGTGCGTGAAGTCCGGCAAGATGTACCAGCTCTGGTCGAGCATCGAGGGGCGCCCGCGCTACCTGCGCATGAAGATGGCGGGCGACCGCCTGTCGATCGTCGGGGCCTCCGAGGACGCCGTCACCACGGCGGACTTCCTGCCCTACATGAAGCACGTGGTGGCCGGCCGTCGGCGGGTCCGCGACGAGGACTGGCGCATGGAGCGGATGCGCATCGCGTTCGCCCACCACTACTCCAAGGCGATCATGGAGGCGGACGGCGTCATCCACGCCGACGAGCGCGAGTTCATGTCGCGCGTCTTCCCGCCGGACGTGATGGAGTCCATGGGCATGAGCGACCACGAGGCCCGTCAGGTCGCGCTGGGCGAGGCCATGGAGCAGCTCCCGGCCCTCCTCGGGCACCACGACAAGCTCGCGATGGTCGGGCTGTTCTTCAGTGTCTGCCACGCCGACGGCAACCTGGACGCGCGCGAGATGCGCGTGCTCAAGGACGCCGCCAGCGTGCTCGGGCTCGACGGCAACGAGGTCGTCGCCTACCTCACCCGCCTCTGGTGACGCTCCAGGCGTGCAGGTGGAGCCAGGGCGCCTCCGCCGTCTGCACGACGAGCCCCGCGTCCGTCGGCCAGGCCCGCCAGGCGGGCGTGCGGTAGACCTCACCACCCTGCGCGTCGACGACGACGGCCTCCTTGCCGTCGCACGCCACCACGCCGCCCTGCCAGGCGCGCAGATCGAACGGTGCGCAGTCCACCTCGCGCAGCACCTCGCCCTTCTCGCCCAGGAGCTGCAGCGGGAGCTCGTGGGCCGCGAGCCAGATCCCGGCCTCCGTCCACGCCACGGCCTTGGTCTGCTTGCTCGTCCCGAGCATCTTCGGCTTTCCACCGGAGACGCTCAGGATCCGCAGGCGCGTCTGCCACCCGACGACCGCGTAGCGCTCGCCGTCCGGGGCGAAGGCTCCCGCGTGGAACACGAGGTTGCCCACCTTGTGCGCGGTGACGACGGACCCGTCGGCAGCCAGGATCTCCACGCCATGGCCCGCGAGCATCAGCCCCGGCGGGCCGAAGCGGAGGAAGCGGGGGTAGCCGGCGTGCTGGAACCGGTCGCGCCAGGTGGTGCTCCCGCCCCCGTTCCACGCGAGCTCCCCGGGACCTCCTGCGGTCAGGACCCCGACGGAGCCGGCCTCGATGGCCTCCAGGACCTCGGCGGTGGCGGGGTCGACGCGGAGGATGTCGTTGTCCTGCGCCACGAACGTGCCGTCGGCCCCGACAGCGACCAGCGTGGGCTTGCGGAGCGCCGGGAGGGGCCGGGTGAGCTCCAGCACGCCGTCCCGGGCGTAGGCCACCTGCATCCCGACCAGGCTCGCGTGCCGGAGCCGGGTGGACCGGTCGAGGAGCGCCTGTGCCTGCTCGGGCCAGCCGGACGGCGCGTCGCCGGTGACCGTGAGCTCGGTGAGGGCGCCGTCGGGGAGGGCCTCCAGCGCCGCCGGGAGCCGTGAGCGGCCGTACTCGAGGTCGGGGTCGCTGCGCAGCTGGGTGGGGCCGTGGAGCTCGAGGTGGGTCATCCGCCCGTCCGTCCCGCGGCGTAGCGTGGCCCGCGCGCACGAGGCGGTCTCGAGGCCGGGGAGCTCGGCGAGCACGGGCCAGAGGGTCGTGAGGCGGTCCACACCGCCGCGCGGGATCCGGAGGGTGCGGAGATGCGGGAGCCAGACGGCCTGGGAGAGCCAGGTCAGGTCGTCGCCGAACACGCTCAGCACCTGGAGCGCCGGGAGCGGGTGGGCCGCGAGGGCCTCCGCGGCCAGGCGGGCGGTGACGCGCACCTCGAGCCGACGGAGCGCCGGCCAGGGCCGTCCCGGCACCATCGTGGCCAGGAGGGGTCCGAACGAGCCCAGCCCGCGCAGGGTGGGGGCCACGTGGTCGAACAGGGGACCCAGGACGTCGACCTTGTCGCCGTCCACCTGGATCTCCGAGAACGCCCGCCAGAGCGGGTGGGTCGCGATTCGGGTCAGGTCGCGGGGGTGGCGGACCTCCACCTCGCCGGCGTCGGGGAACCCGAGCCGCCAGCGTGTCACCCGCACGAAGGGCGCGATGTCGCCCAGCCAGGTGGTGCCGTGCTCCGCGATCAGGGCGTCCTGCCGCTCCCGATCGACCCCACGGAGCTGGAGCGCCATGAGCTCGCCGCGGGGATCCTGGGCCTCGAGCAGGGCGTCGAGGAGCACGAGTCGGGGTGCGTCCTCGTGGGGGTCGGCGAGCACGCGAGCGATGAGGTCGTCGACGGTGTCGGGAGCGGCCGGCTCGTCCTCCAGGCTCGCCAGGAGCTCGGCCAGCGTGGACCGATCGTCCACCCGGGGCACCGTGGGCCAGTGGCGGTCGATGGCCTCCTGGACCTTCGCCCAGCGCTTGAACATCCACTCCTTCTGGGCGGGCCGCACGTCCCAGTCGGTGTCGAGGGTGGCGACGAGGCCCACGAACCGCGGGTCGCGGAACGCCAGGCGCCCGACGGCGTCGAAGATCGTGGCGAGGTTGCCGCGAGCGCCGTTGCTGGTGAACGGGACGGCGCGCAGCAGGCCCTCGATCGCGACACCGATGCGGGGATCCACGGGTCGGGCCACCAGCGTCTCCACGCGCTGGAGGAGCTGGGCGCTCGTGGCGGCGGGTAGCAGGGCGCCGCACAACACCCCGACGTCCACGCTGCCGGTCGCGCGCTTCTCGGCGCCCCACGGGTCGTCCGGGGCATCGGCGGGGATCGTCGCGCCGAGGGCGGCGCAGAGGCGCGCCAGATCGGGGTCGGGGACGGCGTGCCAGACGGAGATGGCGGCGCGCAGGGCGTCTTCGGAGCGACCCTCGCGCAGGGCGTCGGCGATGGGGACGAGCTGGGACATCGGACCTCCACCGGGACGCTACGCCAGGTAAGGTCGCCCGTGGAGGTGACCTTGGAGCTGACGATCGGACCCGTGACCGAGGTGACGGAGCTCACCGGCCACGCGAGGCAGGTGCAGGCCCTGGTGCGGTTCATGACCGGCGCGGACGGTGCCCCCGGCGTGCTGGTGGACGAATTCGCCGTCCAGCATGCGGAGATCCGGTCGGACGACGGACGCGCCTGGGACTTCTACGGCGGCTGGGACAGCGCGCTGGTGTTCGTGGCGGGCACGCTGGAGATCGTGGGGCACGGCATCCAGCACGGCTTCGCGGGCACCGACGGCGAGCTCTGGGCGGCCCTGGACGCGATGCCGCCCGACGCACTGAAGGCGGCCGGGTTCCGGAGCACGCTCGGGTTCGACCCCGAGGAGGGGGAGGACGACGACGACCTGTACGCGATGCTGGCGGAGGAGGGCGACCCCTACGCGGAGCTCGTGAAGGGGCTGTAGCCGGGGGCCGCGACCTGCTCAGGGCGTCGGGAGGCCCGCGCTGTGGGGCTGGGTCGAGATCGACGCGTGCTCCACCCAGGCCGACGCGGGGTCGCCCTCGGGGTCGCGCACCATCGAGGTGTCCGCCGGCGAGGCCGACCAGGCGTGGGCGTCCACGAGCGTGCCCGTGCCGTCGTACAGCGACACGGTGTCGGAGCCGTTGTTGAGGCCGAGGCTGCCCGTGCTGGCCGTGGTGGCCGCGAAGCCCGCGCAGGACGGCACACCGCCGCCGTACACCACGTACCGGCCGCCCGCCGGGACGACGGTGCCGGGGGCGAACGCGTGGCGCAGCCCGGTGGCGTCCTCGATCGTGTAGCCCGAGAGGTCCTCTGGGCCCGTGCCGGCGTTGTAGAGCTCCACCATCTCGTCCTGGGTGGTGCTCACCGTGCCGTCGCAGTTGCTGTCGCCGTCGGTGGGGCCGGGGTCTGCGAGGATCTCGTTGAGCACGAGCGCGCCGCCGCCCGGTGCCGGGGCGTTCGCGACCGTGCCGGGGCTCGTGACCTCCGGGGAGATCGCGGTGTGGAGGACCCAGACCCCCGCGGCATCCATCTGGGGGTCGCGCGTGAGGGCGGTGTCCTGCCCGCCCTCTGCACCCCAGGTGACGCTGTCGAGGATCACGCCGCCCGACGTGGCGAGGGTGACGGTGTCGCCGCTGTTCGAGAGGCCGAGGGTGCCCGTGCTCGCGACCTGACCGCCCACGGCGCACGACGGGCTGCCGCCGCTGTAGACGACCAGCAGGCCGCCCGGCTGGATGGTGGTGCCGGCCGGGAACATGTGACGGATGGACACGGCGTCCGCGAGGGTCGCGAAGGAGAGGTCCGCCACACCGGGCCCGAGGTTGGCGATCTCGACGAGCTCGTCCTGGAGCGTGCTCGCCACACCGTCGCAGTTCGTGTCGGCGGTGGAGGCGGGGTCTGCGAGGACCTCGTGCAGGATGACCACCGCGCTCGAGCCGGTGTCGGTGTCGGCATCCGTGTCGCTGTCGGTGTCTGCGTCCGTGTCGCTGTCGGTGTCTGCGTCCGTGTCGCTGTCGGTGTCGGCGTCCGTATCGGCATCCGTGTCGCTGTCGGTGTCCGCGTCCGTGTCGGTGTCCGCCTCGCCGAGCGGGAACGGCGAGCCGTCCGCGAGGGTGCCGGGGCTGAAGTCCGTGGACGCCAGGGTGTCGTGGAGCACCATGAGGCCAGCAGGGTCGAGCTGCGGGTCGAGCGTGAGGGCGACGTCGTTGCCGCCCTCTCCGCCGAACGTGACGCTCACCAGGGTGTCGAAGGTGTCGGGGTCCACGATCGACACGGTGTCGCCGCCGTTGGAGAGCCCGAGGGCCCCGGTGGAGGCGGTCTGCGCGAACACCCCGCACGACGGGACGCCGCCGCCGTACACGACGATGCCCTCGCCGGCCGCGAGCACCGTACCGGCCGGGAAGACATGGCGCACCGTGGCCGCGTCCTCGACCCGGAGGTCCTGGAGGTCGGCGGCGTTCGGACCGAGGTTCACGATCTCCACGAACTCGTCGGCGGCCGTGTCGACCACACCGTCGCAGTTCGCGTCACCGGTGGAGGCGTTCGGGTCCGCGTGGATCTCGTTGATCACGAGCTGGAAGGGCCCGACGTCGGTGTCGGCGTCGCTGTCGGCGTCCGCATCGCTGTCCGCGTCACTGTCGCTGTCGGCGTCCGCGTCCGCGTCCGACTCGCCGCCGCCGTAGCGCCCGACGTCGTAGTCGGCGAACACCGGCAGGTGGTCCGCCGCGCGCTCGCACGTGTCGGCTGCGAGCGTGTTCCCCGCCTTCTCGAGGCCGCCCGTGCGGTTCTCGAGGTCGCAGTTGAACACCTCGGCCGCCACGAGCGCGGCTGCGGGCGTGCTCATGAGGTAGTCCAGGCGCCGCCGGGAGACCTCGCGGGTCCACCAGCGACCGTCGATCTGCCGGGCCTGCGCGTCGGAGAAGCCGAGATCCTCGAGCGGGACGAAGGGGTGGCCGCGGAGGCCGCTGGACGCCATCCGGCTGCGGAGGTCGTTGCCCAGGTCGTAGCTGGACGGGAGCCCGAACGGCAGGCTCCGCCAGAGCGAGCGCCCCTCGGGGTCGATGATCTCCGCGTTGAAGTCGCCGGTGACCACCACGGCGTGCTGGGCGGCGTCGAAGCCCGGGATGCCCCGTACGGCGGCCTGGGCCATGCGCTCGCCGTCCACGGCGCGCCGGAAGAGCTGCTCGTCGCCCCAGCTCCCGGACTTCAGGTGCACGGGCAGGATGGTGAGCGGGGTGGGCGTGTCGATCGTGACGCGCGGGATGGCGCGGGTGAGGTCCTTCGCGGACGAGTCTCCCGAGAGCGAGAAGGCGTCGTGGACCGTGGAGGACGTGAACGGGATCCGCGAGAGCACGGCCGCGCGGTCCTCGCCGAACCCGATGTCCCAGGCCACGATGACGTGCGGGTAGCCGGCGTCGGCGGCGAGCTGGCGCATCCACGACTCGTCCTGGTCGCCCTCGACCTCGAGCAGGGTGACGACATCCGCGTCGATGCGACCGAGCACGTCGAGGGCGGCCGCGTACTGGTCGCTCCACGGAGCCCCGGCGTCCTCGATGTTCCACGTCGCCACGCGCACGTACGACGACTGGCGGAGGGTCTCGGGGAGGGGGTCGCCGACGGGCTCCTGGCCCGCCTCGAACGGGTGGCAGGCGACGGCGAGCAGCAGCAGGAGCGAGCGTGGCATCCGGATCTCCGGCGAGGAGCGTATGCCCATCGGACCGGGCCCGCAAAGGGGCCGACCGTTAGTCTGGTCCGCAGGAGGCAGCGTGGCGCGTTCGGTTGCGGTGGTGGGCTCGGGACCGTCGGGTTTCTACGCGGCCGCGGCGGTGCTCAAGCAGGAGCCGGACGCGCGTGTGGACGTGCTCGATCGGCTGCCCACCCCCTACGGCCTCGTGCGCGGCGGCGTCGCCCCGGACCACCAGAAGGTGAAGACCGTGGTGCGGGCCTTCGGCTGCACCGCGGCGCTCCCGGGCTTCCGGTTCCTGGGGAACGTGGAGCTCGGACGTCACGTCACCCTCGAGGAGCTCCAGGGCCTGTACGACCAGGTGATCCTGGCGGTGGGCGCGCCCCGTGGCCGCACGCTCGGGGTGCCTGGCGAGGACCTCCCCGGCGTGCACACGGCCACGGACTTCGTGGGCTGGTACAACGGCCACCCCGACCACCAGGACCTCCGGTTCGACCTCGATGCCCACGACGTCGTGGTCGTGGGGATGGGCAACGTGGCCATGGACGTCACCCGCATCCTGGCGAGCGCGCCCGGCCGTCTCGACACCACCGACATCACCGACCGCGCACTGCAGCGGCTCAGGCACGGCACCCGCCGGCGGATCCACGTGCTGGGCCGTCGTGGGCCCGTCCAGGCCGCCTTCACCCCGAAGGAGGCCCAGGAGATCGCCGCCCTGGATGGCGTCCAGGTGTGCGCGCGGGCCGTGGAGGCGGCCGTCGACCCCGTGTCGGCCGCGTGGCTCGCGGAGCACGGCGGGCGGTCGGAGCAGGCGAACGTGGACATGGTGGCCGGCGCGGTGCACGGGGAGCACGGGCGGCGGAGGATGGAGGTCTGGCTGCGGTTCCTCGTGTCGCCGGTGGCCTTCCTGGGCGAGGGGAGGCTCGAGGCCGTGCGGGTCGAGCGGAACACGCTGGTGGACCGCGGCGACCGCATCGCGTGCCGTCCCACCGGGGTGTTCGAGGAGATCCCGTGCCAGGCGGCCTTCCTGGCCGTGGGCTACCGGTCCGTCCCGATCCCCGGCGTGCCCTTCGACGCCGACGCGGGCATCGTGCCCAACGACGGAGGCGCCGTGCTGGACGGGTCAGCCGGGGTGCCCGACCTGTTCGTGGTGGGGTGGGCGAAGCGCGGTCCGAGCGGGCTCATCGGGCACAACCGCGCCGACAGCGTGGCCGTCGTGGAGCGGATGCTGGCCACCCCCGTGGTGCGTGCGTCCAGCGGGGTCGACCCCCTGGACGTGCTTGGCGGGCGCACGCGGGTGGTCACCTGGGCGGACTGGGAGCGCCTCGACGCCCACGAGGTGGCGGCGGGGGAGGCCCGAGGTCGTCCGCGGGTGAAGCTCACCGACGTGGACGCGATGCTCGGGCTGCTCGAGAAGTGACTAGATCCTGGCCTTGAAGGCCGGTATCTCCACGTCACGGTCGCCCGGGGTGACCTCGCGCATCCGGTCGAGCCGGAACACGCGCTCGTCGCCGCGCAGGTAGCAGAACCCCTGGATCCGCGGCATCTTGAGCTTCCAGATGGCCACCTCGCGGCGGCTGAGCCCGGCCCGCGGGTCCGTGGCGTTGATGTACTCGATCCACACGGACTTCCTGGCGCGGAAGGCCTCCTTGAGCACGCGCTCCTGGCGGCGGCGCAGGTTGCTGTTGGGGGCCAGGGCGGCCATGAGGTCGTCGAGCTCCCCCACGGTCAGCCGGCCGTCCGGGTCGAGGATGTCGAGCATGGTGTGGTAGGCCGCGAAGGTCGCCCGCGCGTCGGAGAGCGCCCGGTGGTGCGTCTGGAGCTCGATGCCGAGCCGGTCGCACACCTCGGACAGGCTGTTGCGCGGGAAGGCGAAGAACCGACGGGACATCTCGAGCGTGTCGAGGGCCACCGGGAGTCCCAGGTCCACGCCGCACCCGGACATCTCGCGGCGGAGGAAGGCGATGTCGTGGGGCGCGTTGTGGGCGACGAGCACGGCCTTGTCGAGCACGCCCTGCACGGCGTGCACCACCTCCGGGAACCGCGGCGCGTCCTGGAGCATCTCCGGTGTGATGCCGCTGACCCGGACGGCTCCCGCGCTCATCTCCACGGGCGGCTTCACGAGGGTCTGGTACTCGATGACGACCTCGGAGCCGTCCGCCCGCACCACGGCGATCTCGACCACCCGGTCGCTGTCGGCCCGCAGGCCGGTCATCTCGAGGTCCATCACCGCGATGGACACCGAGCGTGCCGGCATGGCGAGCAGGTCGTCCATCAGCGGCGCGGCGCCCTGCTCGCCCCGATGCGCGGCTGCTGCGGCATCTGGGGCGCTCCCTCCGGCATCGGTCCCTTCCTCCCACGCATGATCATCTGCTTCGCCATGTCCTCCGGGAAGAACTGGTACCACGTCTGCGGGAAGTGCTTGGTGCTGACCTGCTTCTTGTTGGCGATGGTGCGCTGGAGGTCCAGCAGGGTCTGGTTGCCCGGCATCGCCTTGAGACCGTGATCGAGGGCCTGGAGGGCCTCGGTACGCTTGCCGTCGCGGTGCAGGAGGGTGGCCCAGAGCAGGTAGAAGATGGGGTCCTTCGGACCGGCGGCGTGAGCCTCCTCGAACGCCTTCCAGGCGTCGTCCTTCCGGCCCTTGCGCCAGTGGATGCAGCCGATGCACGCGAGGGCGGTCCAGTTCCGGTAGCGGCCCTTCTCCAGGCGCGGGAGCGCCTCGTCGAACTTCATCTGGAGGTAGTCGATCATGCCCACCTGGGCGTCCATCTGGCCCTCGAGCAGGAGCTGCCAGCGACCGTACTGCTGCTTGATGGCCTCGAGCTTCGCCTTCGCCTCGTCCACCTTCCGCTCCTGCATGAGCGGGACGAGGGCGGCCATCTCGGCCTCCACGAGCTGCCCGATGCGGCGCGCGAGCAGGTAGAGCGTGACGCCGGTGACCAGGAGCCCCGGGACCACCGCCGGGATGGGCCCGAGCCAGAGGCTCGTGAGCAGGAAGACCGCGAACCCGGCCACGAACGAGAGGGCGATGTTGTACACGGGACCTCCGAGCGGTCCGTCTAACCGGAGGTGGCGTCCGTGGACGGCAGCTCGATGCGGAAGGTGCTGCCCACCCCGGGCTCGCTGTGCAGCACGAGCACGTCGCCGCCCATCAGGTTGCACAGGCGTCGCGAGAGGGCGAGCCCGAGCCCGGTGCCGCCGTACTTCTCGCGGTCGATCTGGTGGACCTGCGTGAACATCCCGAAGAGCCGGGAGACGCTCTCCTCGGTCATCCCGATCCCGTCGTCCTCGACGTCGATCCGCGTGGTGCCGCCCTCCTCGCCGATCCGCACGGTCACGGTTCCCTTCTCCGTGAACTTCGCGGCGTTGGACACGAGGTTGAGGAGCACCTGCCGCAGGCGCGTGGGGTCGGCCATCACCACGTGGGGGCCGGTGAGCGCCTCGATCACGAGCGTGTTGCCGTTGCGCGACATGAGCTGGTCGAACGTGGGCCGCAGGGCGGCGAGGGTGTCGCGCACGGACACGGGCTCCGGCTGGAGCTCGAGGCGACCGGACTCCACCTTGGAGAGGTCGAGCACGTCGTTGATCAGGTCGAGCAGGTAGCGCCCCGAGCGGCGGATGCGCTCGAGGTCCTCCGCGACCTCCGGATCGTCGACGTCCTCCACGAGCAGCTCCGCGTAGCCGATGATCGCGTTGAGGGGCGTGCGCAGCTCGTGGCTCATGTTGGCCAGGAACTCGCTCTTCGTGCGGTTGGCGAACTCGGCCTGGTCGCGGGCCTCCACGAGGTCGCTCTCCACGGCCTTCAGGCGGGTGACGTCGTGGGCCACGACGGCGACGCCGAGGTCGCCGTCCCGGCTCAGCGGGATGGGGGCGAGGCTCACGAGGAACGGGGCTGCCTCCCCGTCGGCGAGGCGGAAGCGCGCTTCGAGGCCGTTGGCCCTGGCCCCGGCGAGGCTCTCGCGCCACCTGCCCGCGAAGAAGGCCATGGCGTCGCCCTCGTTGGGGAACAGGGCGCGCAGGTGGCTCTGACGGATGTGCTCGCGGTCGAGCCCGAACACGGTGCCCGCACGCTCGTTGGCGTAGAGGAGCCTGCCGTCGGCCGCCGCGATGATCAGGGGGTCCGTGAGCGCCTCCACCATGGCCTTGGCGGCGGCGGGGGTGCTCACGCGGAACAGCCGGTAGCGCGTGAGGCCGATCACGGTGGCGAGCGAGTACGCCAGCGTGACCGTGCTCGTGATCGGGTACTGGTGGAACCCGAGGATGGGGAGGCCGGCCTCGAAGAGCACGCCGAGCACGACGGCGATCGAGAGCCCCACCGTGAGGAGCAGGGAGGCGTTGAAGCGCTCGCGCTCGCCGCGCACCCGCCAGGTGTTCCAGATGAGCACCCCCAGCGTGGAGACCGCGGCCACCGAGCCCCACGCCAGGTGGGCCTGGTAGGCCACGCCCATCTTGCTGGCGTCCGCGAGGTAGCCCCAGCCCTCGTGGTAGACGAGGTGCTCTTCCCAGTGGCCTCCCATGTACCCGCCGAGCTGGAGGGTGGGTGGGAGGTAGAGGAGGAGCCAGAACCACCAGGCGTTCGCGAGGCGCTCGCGCTCCGCGTAGAGCAGGGCGAAGTGGAGACCCACGAACACGCCGTAGATCTGGCCGATCCGGAAGTACCCACGGAGGAAGCGGGCGGTCTCCGGGGTGGCGGCGAGCCGGACGCCACAGTCGAAGCCCTGCCAGAGCATCGCCCCCACGATGTAGACCAGGAACATGCCCGTGAGCTGGTCGCGCGGCAGGCGCCGCACCGCGTACACGAAGATCCCCGCGTTCAGGATCATCGGGATCAGGGCGAGGAGCAGGCCGACGAGGTTGGCGTCGTGGAGCTGGAGCGCGCCGATGGACATCGGGGGAACGTAGCAGGTGAAGGCGCTCGACAGGATGTGGTATGGTCGAGTCGCGCGATTCCTCCGCGCCGCTCCCGGCCGTCTGCCGGTCCTTCTGTGTTGGAGTCACCCATGAAAGGCTTCTCTCGCAATCCACGCGGGATCCTGTCGAGCGGGAACAACTCGGGGATCCTGTCGAGCGGGAACAACTCGGGGATCCTGTCGAGCGGGAACAACTCGGGGATCCTGTCGAGCGGGAACAACTCGGGGATCCTGTCGAGCGGGAACAACTCGGGGATCCTGTCGAGCGGGAACAACTCCGGGTTCTCCAACAAGAACAAGGGCGGCGGGATCTTCGGCTTCGGCCTCGGCCTGCTGAACTTCGCGGCCAAGCTGCTCGGGTTCGGCGGGGGCTGGGGCTCCTCGGGCGGCTCGTCCCTCGGCGGCAGCTCGCGCGGCGGGAAGTCCAACAGCTCGAAGCGCAACGTCTCGTTCGGCGGTGGTGGCGCCTCGGGGAGCTGGGGGAACAAGCAGGACGACAGCTTCCTGGCGGACCGGCAGGACTCCGGGAACGCCGCGAAGGACTCTGGCGCGAACGACAAGGCATCGGAGGCGGACGACAAGGCGAACCAGGCCGACACGAAGACGGCCGCCGTCGAGGATCGCGCCCAGGAGCTCGAGGCCGGGCTGGCCTCGGGAGACGAGAAGGAGGTCGAGGCCGCGGCAGACGACGTCGATGCGTCCATCCAGGCCGCCGGGAACGCGCAGGCGGACGCCGAGAAGGCCGACGCCACGGCCTCGAAGGAGGAGGGCGACGGGAAGGGCGGTGGCGACGGCCTCCTGCCCGAGTGGGGCGGCTGAGGGCGTCGCGGGATAGTCCCCGCTCTTCCCCCGGAGCACCCCCATGGCCTCGTTCCCCCTCGACCTCGACGGCTTCAAGACGTTCCTCGAGCGCGCCGGCATCGAGCACGTGCACAACGAGAAGCTCGGCCAGATCGGTGTGCCGCGTCCGGGCTCCGAAGGGTGGGCCGTGCGTTTCGTGCCCTGGCCGGAGCGGGGGATGGCCACCGTCGCCTACCCGCTCCCGGGTGTGGTCCCGCCCGCCCGCCGCGCGGAGCTGGCCCGCGCGTGCAACCTGCTCAACGCTCGCACCTTCCTCGGCGCCTGGGTGCTGAACATGGAGGCGGGTGAGCTGTACTTCCGCCACACCGTGCTCACCGCGGGCGTGCTGTTCGAGGACGCCGGTGTGCGGGCCCTGCTCCAGGTCGTGGTGGGGACGGTCGAGCTCCACGTGGACCGGCTCCAGGCCGTGCTGGACGGGGCTCCCGCGGAGTCCGTGCTCGTCGAAATCGACTGATGCAGGAGGCTCTCGACGCCTGGCTGCGCCGTCTGGGCCGCCCGGGGATCGCCGAGCTCGTGCCGGTGAGCCGGAGTCGGCGGCACCACAACTGGCGGGTGGAGCTCAAGGACGGATCCGAGCTGCTGCTGCGCCTCTCGGTGGCCCCGGATGGCCACGCCAGCCTGGCGCACGAGGCGGCGGCCTTCGCGAAGCTCCAGGGCACCGACGTGCCCCGGGTGGACGCGTACGAGCTCCTCCCCGACGACCTGCTCGGCAAGCCGGCCTCCCTGTCGACGTGGGTGCGCGGATCCGCCGGTGCAGGCGTGCTGGACGTGCACCCCGGGCTGCTCGCGGATCTCTGCTTCACGTCCGGTCAGCTGCTCGCGCTCGTGGAGCAGCAGACCAGCGGGCCGTACGGGACGTCCGTGGTCGAGGGGCGGTTCGTCCCCATCCGGACGAACTGGGCCCTCGAGTACTACGCGATGGTGGCGGACTGGTACACCCGCGCCCACGCCGTCGGCGCGGATCTCGGTCCGCTGCTCGGGTTCCTCCTGCAGCGCCTGGAGTCCCTGCTCCCGGCGCTCAACGCCGCGCGGTCGGCGTGTCTCGTGCATGGCGACCTCCGCCCGGCGAACCTCGTGCTCGACGTCACGCCGGGGGTGGGGAAGGACGCCCTGCCCACCTACGAGGTGACGGGGGTGGTGGACTGGGAGTTCGCCTGCATGGGCGACCCCCTGCTGGCCTGGGCCATGCCGCTCGAGCTCCCCACGATGCCGCTGGCGCACATGATCGACGGCTATGGTCGCGAGCAGGTCGAGGCCTGGCTCGCCGACCCCGTGGCCCTGCAGCGCCTCGAGGCCTACTCCATCGGCCGCGTGGTGCAGTTCCTGGCGCTGGTGGTCTCCGCCCAGACCGAGGACGCCGAGCGATGGGGCAGGGCGATGGCGTACGCCGCCAGGACCGCCGCGGAGCGCGCCGTGCAGGGGTTCGCCGAGCGTCGTCTCCGCGAGGCCCTGGAGGTGGACCTCGAGGCCGAGGTGGAGGTGCCGTCCCAGGCCGAGCCGGTGCGCGCCCTCCTCTTCCGCGCTCTCGGGCGGCTCTCCTGTCGGCCTGTCATCGGGCCGCGCGAGGCCACCAGCTGGCTCGGGGCCCTGGCCGCCGGGCTCCGCGACCCCGAGCACGAGGACGAGGGCTGGGTGAGGGACGGCGAGCGCTTCCTCCTGGAGGGGGTGCGAAAGGCCGTGGAACACCGGGGCTACGAGCCGCTGCGCGACCGGAACAAGTGGCTCTCGGGCTTCGACGAGCGCGTCGCGGCGCTGGGATCCGACCGCGCCCTCTGCGCCTTCTGGCTCGCCATCGCGTCCATGGCCCACCTCTCCGGGAACCCGCGGGTGAACACCTGGCCCGTGCGGAACCACAGCCTGCGCGGGCTCCAGTCCCTCATCGAGGTGCTCGCGGTCCAGCCGCCGGCCACGGGCAGCCGGGAGGTGCTCTTCGATGCCTTCGTGGGGCTCGCTGCGGAGCGTTCGGTGGCCCGGCTCCTGGGACGGGAGGTGCGCACCGCACAGCAGGCCGCCCGTCTCCGCCGCCTCGTCGAGGCCTGGGAGGACCTGACGGTGTTCGAGGGCGTGCGGCCTCGGGCGCTCGACGCCACCGACCTCGCCGACGCGGGGATGCGTGTGGAGCCGGACTGGAAGGTCCCCGTCGTGCTGCTCGCCTCCACGGCCATCGACGCGCTCCCGATGGCCATCCCAGACCTCATCGGGGCGATCTGTGGCGTAGAAACCTCTCCCTCCTGAACACTGTGGAAGTGTGACAGCAGTGTGATTGCCCACGGGGTCCCGTGGCGCGATGTTGACAGTGGCAGGCGGGCAGATTCCCCCCCCTTTTCCCCTTCCCGCCTTCCCATCGGTGAAAACCGGTGTGGTTGCCCGCAGCCACGCTGACTTCGGTCAGCGTGGCTGCAAGGCGACCTCCCAGCGTCCGGGCACGGGCTCCGTCGACGCGAACGACACGGGCAGGAAGCGCTCCACGACCGCCATGTTGGTCAGGGTGTGCAACGACGGCGCGACCGTCGCGAAGGAGCCCCCGCCGGCCATCGCGAGCGGCAGGAGCAGCTGGTCCGCGAGGTGCTCGCCGACCGGGACGTCCGCCGCCAGCCAGGCCTTCACCTCGCGGGCGAGCGACTTCGCGACCTCCTCGGCGCGCACGCTCTTCTCGCCGAACGCCGTGAAGGTCTCCACCACGTCGTCGGTGCGTGCGGTGACCTGCAGCACGTTGCCCGGACCCGGACCGGAGACCTTCAGCACCTCGGCCGACGCGAGGTCCAGCGAGCGCCCGAGCACCTTCAGCTCCCGCGAGCCCACGCTGTCGGGGATGTTGCACACGACGGCCACCGCCTCCAGGCGGACCTCGCCGCGCTTCCGGAGGGACAGGCGTCCAGACGGGCGAGCGGGGTGGATCCGTGCCGTCATGGCGCCTCCACCGGCGGGGTAGAAGCCCCAGCGGTCGAGGGTGAGCTCGACGGACGGACCGAGCCGCGCGAGCAGCGGCAGGAACGTCTGCACGAGGAAGTGGAACGTGGGGGACTTCGGGTTGTGCGTGCCGCCCTCGAGGGTGAGCTCCGACGTCTCGCCGGCCGCGATGAGCGCGGGCAGGACCGTCTGCAGCACGAGGTTCGCGCTGCCCGCCGAGCCCACGGCGAACCGGTGCCGCCCCCCGCGGACCGCGCGGGGACGGAAGGTGACCTCGCGGCTGCCGAGGGCGTCTCCCTCGACCTCCGCATCCGAGATCGCCACGGCCGCCCGCAGGCCCGTGAGGTGCTGCCGGAGGAGCCCGGGCTTCTTCCGGCCGGCGCGGATGCCCACGATGTGCACGGGCTGACCGGTGATCATCGAGAGGGCGAGGCTGCTGCGCAGGACCTGGCCGCCGCCTTCGCCCATGGACCCGTCGATCGTGATCATGGCGTCATCCCTTCACGCACACGACCTGGCGGAGCGTGTGCACGATGTCCACGAGGTCCGACTGGGCCTCCATCACGGCCTCGATCGGCTTGTAGGCCGCGGGCGTCTCGTCGATGACGCCCTCGTCCTTCCGGCACTCCACCCCCGCCGTCATGCGGATGTGGTCCGCGAGCGTGAACTTCTTGCGAGCCGCCGTGCGCGACATCGCCCGCCCGGCACCGTGGCTGCACGAGCAGAAGGACTCCGGGTTGCCCCGACCGCGCACGATGTACGACCGCGTGCCCATCGAGCCCGGGATGATGCCCAGCTCGCCGACCCCGGCGCGCACGGCACCCTTGCGGGTCACGAACACGTCGGCCCCGTAGTGGTGCTCGCGCGAGACGTAGTTGTGGTGGCAGTTCACGGCCTGGACCTCGGCGTCGAAGTCACCGAGCACCCGCTTCATGGCCGCGACGGTGCGCTGCATCATGAGGTGACGGTTGCACTTCGCGAAGTCCTGGGCCCAGCCCACGGCCTCCACGTAGTCGTCGAAGTGCTGCGTGCCCTCGCTGAGGTACGCGAGGTCGCGGTCCGGCAGCGTCTTCAGGTGCACGCCCATGTCGCGCTGGGCGAGCTCGATGAAGTAGCTCCCGATCCGGTTGCCCACCCCGCGGGACCCGCTGTGCAGCATGACCCAGACGCGGTCGGCCTCGTCGAGGCAGATCTCGATGAAGTGGTTGCCCGTGCCGAGGGTGCCGAGGTGCACGACGTTGTTGCTCTGGGCGACCTTCGGGTGCTTGTCCGCGATGGTGCGGAACCGCGCCTCGAGCAGCTCGGACCACACGCGCCCGTTGAGGTCGGGCACGTCCTCCGAGCGCCAGGAGCCCTTGTCGCCGCGCTTGCCGCTCGTGCGACCGTGCGGCACGTCGCGCTCGATCTGGGCGCGCACGGCCTTCAGGTCGTCCGGGAGGTCGTTCGCGGTGAGGCTCGTCTGGGCCGCCATCATGCCGCAGCCGATGTCGACACCGACCGCCGCCGGGATGATGGCGCCCTTCGTGGGGATCACGCTCCCCACGGTGGCACCCTTGCCCAGGTGGACGTCCGGCATGGCCGCGATCCACCGGTGCACGAAGGGCATCGTGGCGATGTTCGCGAGCTGCTTCCTGGCGGCTTCCTCCACGGGGAGCCCACGCGTCCACATCTTCACGGGGACGCCCTCGCCGCGCTGCATCGTCTCGTACGTCGTCATGTCGGCCTCCTGTTCGTTGGTACCCGGTCCATTGCGACGGGCGTGCCAAGACTGCGTGATGGAACGATGAAGCAGTTTGAAAGAAGGTCTTTCTCCTGGTCGCCGAGGTCGCGTCGCGGCCCGGGTCCATGATTTGCGATACATCGATATACGAGATTATCTGGAGAGCGCGTGTCCGAGACGGTGGTCGTGGGGTTCTACGGGTCGGTGGTGGACGGTGGCCGCACCGACAGGCGCTGGGAGCGCTGGCGGCCGACGGTGTCCCTGTTCCAGGCGGAGGATCTCGCGGTCGACCGGCTGGTCCTGCTCGTGCACCCGCGCTTCGCCGCTGCGGCGTCCGTGCTGCTCGACGACATCCGGAGGCTCGCGCCCACCACGGTGCTCGAGCCCGTCCCGTTCCCCCTGGAGGACCCCTGGGACTTCGAGGAGGTCTACGGCGCCCTGCTCGACTTCGCGCAGTCCCGCGTCTGGCCCGACGGGACCGACCTCCTGGTGCACATCACCCCGGGGTCCCACGTCGCCCAGATCTGTCTGTTCCTCCTCACCGAGGCCCGCTTCCTCCCGGGCCGGCTCCTCCAGACGTCTCCGCCCCGCGCGGGCTCGGCCACACCGCCCTGGTCCGTCATCGACCTCGATCTGGCCCGCTACGACCGCATCGCCCAGCGGCTCGAGCGCGTCGCCGAGGACGGCAGCGCCTTCCTGAAGCAGGGCATCGAGACCCGCAACGCGGCGTTCAACCTGTTGATGGACCGCATCGAACGGGTGGCCGTGCGCTCCCGGGAGCCCCTGCTCCTCACCGGCCCCACGGGTGCGGGGAAGACCCGTCTGGCACGGAGGATCTACGCGCTCCGCCACCGCCGTGGGCTCCTGCCAGGTCCGATGGTGGAGATGAACTGCGCGACTCTCCGCGGCGACGGGGCGATGGCCGCGCTGTTCGGCCACGTGCGCGGCGCGTTCACGGGGGCGGTGGCCGATCGGGAGGGCCTGCTGCGCCGGGCGGATCGCGGGCTGCTGTTCCTCGACGAGATCGCCGAGCTCGGCCTCGACGAGCAGGCCATGCTCCTGCGGGCCATCGAAGAGCACACGTTCCTCCCCGTGGGTAGCGACCGGGAGGTCGAGAGCCACTTCCAGCTCATCGCCGGCACCTGCGCCGACCTGCACGAGCGCGTCGCAGACGGTCGGTTCCGGGAGGACCTCCTCGCGCGGATCGACCTCTGGCACTTCGATCTGCCCGGGCTCGCGGACCGCCCGGAGGACGTGGAGCCCAACCTGGACTGGGAGCTCCAGACCTTCGCGGACGCGAGCCAGAGGAGCGTGCGGATGAGCGCGGACGCGCGGGCCCGCTTCCTGGCCTTCGCCACCGGGCCGGACGCGGCGTGGCGCGGGAACTTCCGCGACCTGCACGCGGCGGTCGTCCGCATGGGCACGCTCGCGTCGGGCGGACGGGTGAGGGGACCCGACGTGGACGAGGAGATCGTGCGCCTGCGGCGCTCCTGGGGCCAGCGGGAGCCGGGAGGGCGCGTGGAGGCGCTGCTCGGCGATCGCGCCGCGGAGCTCGACCGCTTCGACCGCGTGCAGCTCGAGGACGTGCTCGCCGTGTGTGCCTCCAGCGCCTCCCTCTCCGCCGCCGGACGCGTGCTGTTCGCGCGGAGCCGCGAGCGCCGGGCGTCCACGAACGACGCGGATCGGCTTCGGAAGTACCTGGACAGGTTCGGACTGACCTTCGCCGAGGCCCACGCCGCGGGATAGGCTCGCCGCCATGTGGGTCGTCTGGGTCAGCGCGGTCGCGCGCGCCGCCAACGTGGCGTGTGCGCCGGCCATCGACGAGTTCCGTCACGTCGTGGACATCGCGTCCACCAGCGTGGCGACGACCGAGGACACCTACCGCTTCAGCGTGCCGGACGGGGACTGCTCCCACATCGAGCTCCCGCGGGCCCTCGACGGCGCGGTGGTCGCCGACTCCGACCTGCGGGTCGCCGACGGTCGGCTCCTGCGGAAGTCCCAGTGGCGGCCGGGCGACGTGCTGCGCGTGCGGCTCAGCGGCGATCTCGGCAAGGGTCCGCACTCGGCCGAGGTGCTCAAGCCCGCCTTCCCGGTGGGCGTGATGTCCGTGCAGATCACGGCCCCCGCGACGGCCCGTCTGAACGTCTGGGCGTCGCCGGAGGGGCAGGTCTCGGTGGACGCCCCGCGCGACCAGGTCTACCGCGCCGTGTTCCCGGGAGGCGGGCGGCTCGTCTGGTCGTCCGAGAAGGACTGGTGGACCGTCGGCGACCGTCTGCGCCAGACGATCGACGGAAAGCTCGCCAACCGCTTCGCCCTCGGCGAGCTCGCGGACAACGCCGACAGCCTCACCCCGTCGGACATCGTGGCGCGCGTCAGCAAGGCGGTGGCCCTCGACACGGTGGGGCCGGACTGGCGCTCTGCCGCCAATGCGGCCACGACGCTGAAGAAGGGCCGTGGGAGCGCGGCCGAGCGGGCGATCGTGCTGCTGTCCCTCCTCCGGGCGGCCGGGTACGACGCCGATCCGGTGCTCGTCCGCACGGCCGACGCCGCGGACATCCCGCTCATCGTGCCCGGCTACGCGCTCTTCACCCGCATCGCCGTGCACGTGCGGCGCCCGAACGCCCCGGACATCTGGCTCGACCCCGCCTCACCGTACAGCACACCCGACAGCGTGCCCCGCGAGCTCCGCGGGTCCATCGTGCTCGAGCCCGGCGACCAACCCTACCGCCTGTACGACCGCATGGTCCCGGACGGCACCCTGGAGATCGAGGCCACGGCCACCCTCAAGGACGACGGGTCCCTCGAGATCGCCGCTGGTGTGAAGGCCATCGACGGGGCCGGGCAGGCCGTGCGCGATGTGCTCGGTCCCCTCCCGAAGTCCCGCCGTCAGCAGTGGCTGTCGGACCTCCTCCGCTACGTCCGTCCGGGCCTCGAGGACCTCCGGTTCCAGCTCTACGGCGTGGACGACCCCAACCAGCCGCTCGTCATCTCCTTCGAGTTCGACGTCGAGTCCTCGTTCCGGCCCGTCGGGTACGGGCTCGCGGGGGCCATCCCGCCGGTCCTGGCCCCGCAGCTCGCCCGGGTGTTGCCGCCCAACATCGAGATCAAGGAGCGCGTCTCGTTCGTGGGTTCGGAGGGCATGCACCTCTACGGGGTCCGCCCCGTCGAGGACCCCGTCGATCCGGACGCGATCCTCGGTCGCTCGACGGAGTGGACCGACCGCAAGGCGCGTCTCGAGACCCTCGTGCTCCGGCCCTGGCGTGCGAGCCCACGCGCTCAGGCGACCCTCCAGGTCCTCGAGGAGGCCTCCCTCCGCGGCCCGGAGCTCGTGCTGTTCCCACGCCTCGACCGGGAGGCCATCCGCGCCCTCCTCAAGGAGGACAGCACGGCGGACACCCGGGTGCTCGAGGCCCTGCTCTGGCTGCAGGCCGAGGATCTGCTCGAGGAGGAGCGGCTCGAGGAGGCCGACAGGGCCATCCACAAGGCCGTGCGCACGGGGCGTGTCCGGAGCGTGGCGGACGCCATGCGCCGCTACTCGCCGCGGGGAGAGCACCGCGGCTGGGCGCTCCTCTGGAACGCGGTGGGCACGGACCACGACCGGCTCGCCATCGTGGAGGCCCTCGAGCGGAAGAACGAGCTCAGGGAGGCCTGGCGGCGAGCGAATCAGCTCGTGGCGAGCGACGATCCCGCCATCCGCATCGCCGCCCTGGTGGCGTGGGCCCGCACCCAGGGGCCGCGCCCGCCGGCCACGGAGGACGAGGCGGGCCACAAGAGCTGGCGGGAGCCCGCACTCCTCCTGGCCCGCGCCGAGAAGCTCGCTGACGAGTCCTTCCCCGGCGCGGGGCTGGCGTCCGTCGATGTGGCGCTGGCCGAGCGCCTCCTCGCCAAGGACGCCTGCGACGAGGCGGGTGTGCGCATCCAGCGCGCGGCGGCACGCGGCACGGACCCCGCGGCCATGGCGGTGCTCGAGGAGTGGCGCGCGTGTGTCGGGGAGCCTGCCGGGCCGATGTCCCTCGAGGAGCTCATCCTGCGCAGCCGGTTCGACGTCACCGTGATGCGCACGGCCGTGCGCACCTTCACACGCAGGGGAGAGACCCGCGCGGCCCGGCGGTGGGCCATGCTCGCGGCGGCGGTGGAGCAGGACAACGTGGCGCTGTGGACCGAGGCCTCGGACGCGGCGCTGCTGGCGGGCGACCTCCACACCGCGGCCTACGCGATGCGCCGTGCGTCGGACCTGAAGAAGGACGCCACCACCACGGGCGTCCCTCTGGCTTTCCTCGCTACGCTCCTCGGCGACTGGGACCTCATGCAGCTCGCGAAGCGGCGCGTGGGGTACAGCGTCACCGACAGCCGCCAGGAGGTCCCGATCACGTTCGAGAAGGCGCAGAGCTTCATGCTGCCCGAGCAGCGCTACGCCTTCCTGCGGTACCGCGACGTCGACGTGCTCACCAACGCAGACCTCCTCCACGAGCGCTTCCGCATGGAGGACGAGGCGGGAGACGCGCTGGAGGCCCGCCGTGACGCCGCGTGGCTCGCGCGTGAGCACAAGGACGACCACGCCCTCGTGGAGCTCTACAAGGCCACCTCGGACGCGCTGTGGTCCACCCATGCCCTGGAGCCCCTCACGCCGTCCCTGAAGGACCCCGAGGTGCGGCGGCTGCGGATGGAGTCCGCCCTGCTCACGGGGGCGAGCGATCCTCTCCTGGACCTGCCCTACCTCAAGGAGGACCACGCGGCCTCGGTGCTCCAGGACGCGCGCAGCAAGCCCATGATGCTCGCCGAGTCCATGGGCTGGCCCCAGGGGCTCGAGAACCCGCGGGTCGACGTCCCGGCGGGCTACCGGTCCTCCCGGCTCCTCGGCGCGCTCGACGGGGTCGAGGGGTTCACGAACAAGGCCGCGGGCACCGTGCTGCTCGCGAGTGTCGGGGGCGACGTCCTGCCGCCACCGCTGTTCGGGGTGTTCAAGCTCGGTGAGGTCGTCGACTCCGACGACAAGCTCACGATCTTCCGGCTGGACGGCGGTCTGGCGCCCGGCTTCGTGGCCCGCCGCAAGCTCGGCGACCTCACGTTCTGGGGCGCGGCGCGCACGGTGCAGCTCGCCCGCCATGCCGTCGAGTCCGGCATCGCGGCGCAGAGCAGCATCCAGTAGTCAGACGTCCAGGTAGCGCTCGCGGAGCTGCCCGCACCCGGCGTCGATGTCGATCCCGCGGCGCACGCGCACGGTCGCCGGGATCCCGTGGTCCGCGAGTCCCTGCACGAAGGCCGCCACGCGCTCGGGGTCGCTCGGGCGGCCCGCGTAGCCCCCGGTGGGGTTGAGGGGGATGAGGTTCACGTGGCACGGCAGGCCGCGCAGGAGGCGCCCGAGCTCCGCGGCGCGCTCCGGGGTGTCGTTCTCGCCCTCGATGAGGGCCCACTCGAAGGTCACGCGGCGCTTCGTGCGCTCCACGTAGTACCGCACCGCATCGAGGAGCTCGTCGAGAGGGTAGCGCTTGTTCACCGGCATGAGCGCGCGTCGGGTCGCGTCGTCCGCGGCGTGCAGGCTGATCGCGAGGGTCACCTGGAGGCCCTCGTCGGCGAAGCGCCGGATCTGGGGGGCCAGGCCCACGGTGGAGAGGGTGATGTGCCGGGCGCCGATGCCCAGATCGGCCTGCATGCGCCGCACGGCCTCCAGGACGGGCCCGTAGTTGTGCAGGGGCTCGCCCATGCCCATGAGCACGACGTTCGAGAGACGCTCGCCCCTCGCGCGGCACTCGGCGTGGGCCCGCCAGACCTGGCCGAAGATCTCGGCGGCCGTGAGGTGACGCTTGAAGCCCATCTGGCCGGTGGCGCAGAACACGCATCCCATCGCGCAACCCGCCTGGGACGAGATGCACGCGGTGCGACGCCCGTCCTTGTAGGGCATCAGCACCGTCTCCACGAGCTGCCCGTCGGCGAGGCGGTACAGGCGCTTCACCGTGCCGTCGCGGCTCGTCTGCTCGCGGGCCACGGCGAGGCCCGTGAGGGTGGCCTCCTGCTCGAGTCGCTCGCGCAGGGCCTTCGGCAGGTCGGTCATGGCGTCGAAGGACGTGGCCCCCCGCTCGTGGAGCCACTTGTGGACCTGCTTCGCCCGGAAGCGCTTCTCGCCCCACGACGCGAACAGCGCCTCGAGGTCGGCGAGGGGGAGGCCCACGAGGTCGGTCTTGTCGGTCATCGTCCGTTCGCCGAGAGGTGCTGGAAGTCGCGGGTGCTCGACCAGGCGCCACCCCAGCCCCAGCCTGCACCCACGAGGGACGCGACCAGGGCCGAGTCCGCGAAGAGCATCCCGGGCCGGTGGTCCTCGCGGTCGACGAAGTCCGCCGCCGCGGCGGGCAGGACGGTGCGGCCCGAGGAGGAGATGTACGGGTTCTGCGCGGGGTTCACGTCCACCGCGTGACCGTAGCTGTGCTCGGAGTACCGGGTGCCTCCGGTGACCGCCCGGCAGTTGAAGGCGCTCGTGTTGTTCGCGTCCATGCTCGCGTCGTCCGAGCCGCCGAAGGCCACGATGGGCTCCATGCGCTCGATGGGGAAGCCCTCCGCGAAGGCCGCGGCGAGGGCGGCCACGATGGCGTCCGCGGTGTCTGCGCGCACCACGAGGGCCCCCTGGCGCACGCCGCCCTCGAAGTCGTGGTGGGAGACCTCGACGCGCACGAGGTCGTCGAGGGGCACCGGGCAGCCGGGCCTCCAGGTGATACCGGTCATCGCGGTGCGCTCCGCGTCGTTCAGTGGGCGCACGCTCGACGTGAACTCCGGAGGCGGCGGAGGCTGCGGCACCACGGGCTCGGGTGCGACGGGCTCGGGAGCCGTGTCGGGCACGGCGGGCGGAGGCTCGGCGCACGCGACGGCGGCGAGGGCGAGGAGGCGGACCATGCGGTGCTCTAACCGGCTGCCGCGTGCGGTAGGCTCGTCCGCATGATGCTCGCGTTCGTCCTCGCGTGTGGAGCTCCGGACTGCCCAGCGGTCGCACGGCACGTAGACCAGACCCCCTCGGACAGTGTGACCCGCCAGGGCGTGTGGCCCATCGTCGAGGGCTTCGAGCGGGCGGCCACACCTTTCTGCCTCGCGGAGGTGGTGGTCGTGGAAGACGCCGTGCCCGCGGCCTGGCGGGAGGACGACGGCTGGCACGTCGCGGGTGGCCTGAACGGAGAGGAGCTGCTCGAGCCCCTGTGTGACGCGCTCCTCGAGGAGACCGGCGCGCTGCGGGACGACGACCTCCTGGACGCCGTGGCCGACTGGGGCGGCACGCCGGAGGAGATCCTGCGGGCCCGCTGCATCCAGGGGCCCCCGCCCGACGACCTCCAGGCGATCCGGGTGGGCTCCCGGTGCCCGATCGTGCGCGACCCGGCCACCGACGCCGTGAGAGACACGCTGTTCCCCGGGGCGCGGGCGGACGTCCGGGGGGGCCTCGTGCTCACTGAGGGCGCCACGGCGCCCGCCAGCGGGTGGGTGACGAGCGCGGGGATCCTCAGTTGCGAGCGGCGGACCTGCGAGATCCACGGTCCCGATGGCCTGCTCGCGTCGCATGAGCTGCCTGACGGGACCTGGGGGCTGGACGCGACCTCCACCCACCTGCTGGTCGGTGGTGAGCGGGAGAAGCGCCTGGACGTGCTGGGGTGGACGGGCGGGCAGCGGGCGGTCCTCGGGGACTGGCAGAGCCCACGCATGGTGGGCCCGTACCTGCTGGACTTCGCCCGGGACCCGTTGCGGTGGGCGCGGGTCGACACCGGGGAAGGGGGCACCCTCGACCTCCCGGCCGCCTGGATCACCGGGGCCGTCGATGACGGCGGGGGCCTGATCGTCGGGGTCACCACCTCCCGCGCCCTGCAGCCGGAGGCCGAGCTCACCGACTTCTCGGCGCTCCTGCGTGTGCGTCCCGAGACCGGCGAGATCACGGAGATCCGGCGGTGGCGGTGGTCCATGGGTGAGCCGATGGTCCTCCCGCTCGGCAGGGGGCCCGAGGGCGAGCTCCTCGTGACCGTCCGTGTGGGCGGGCTCCGTGACCTGGTCGGTCGCCTGCAGCCCGACGGCTCGCTGCTCGTGGCGGACGCCCCCTGCGCCACGGCCTTCGTGGCGGCAGGCCATGTGCTGTCGATCGGCGTCAACGGTCGGACGTGGTGGTCTCTGTGACGGGAAGCGAGCGCGTCCAGAGGTGGCGGTCGTCCATCGCGACCCAGGTGCGGTGCCCCACCACGTTGTCCACCCGGTAGACGCAGTCTCCGGGATGGGCCGTGACGCCGTCCTCGCGCGTCGCGTAGTGCACTTCGCTCGTGAAGAGCCCGACGCCGTCCAGCACGGTCTCCACCGGCGCGCCTGCGATTCCCAGTCGTGCGTCCGTCCCGTGCTGGACGAGCTGGCCGCGGCCGTCCAGGAACCACACGCCCTCCGGCGCCGAGATCGCGGGCTGCTCGCTGGCGGCGTCGGGCCGGACCACCGGTCCGAAGCCACCGGTCTCGGGGTCCCAGCGCCGCCAGGCCACACCGTCCTCCCGTCCGATCCGCCACCACCCCCACGCGTCCTCCGCGAGCCCCAGGTAGCCGTCGGGGAGCGACGCGAGCGGGGCGAGCCCGTCGCGGGTGACGCGGGAGGTCTGGCCGTCCCCGGCCACCAGGATCACGGACGTCAGGCCCCCGCGGACCCTGTGGAGGCCGCTGGTCCCCTCCAGAGGGCGCGTGTAGAGCAGGCCCTCCGCGACATCGTAGACCTCCAGGGTCTGGGAGCCGTCGTCGTACACGTCCAGCCGCACCCGGACGACCAGCCCGTCCGCCGCGGCCGCCGACCAGGCGACGTATGTGCGGTCCGACGCGAGCCGGTGCCGCGGGCCCTCCACCACGGGCTCACCGAACGCGAACGGAGCCTCCGGGAACAGCGCCATGAGCGCATGATCGCGGGGTGTGTCCAGCGACTCGCAGGGGTTCGCCACCCGGCGCCACGGCAGCAGCGAGGCCACCCGCGCGCACGCACGTCCGAGGTCGATCCGGGACCGCTCCTCGTCCGACAGGTCCGCGGGCACCGACCGGCCGTCGAAGATCGCCGGATCGGCGACCTGCTCGTGAACGTCGAGGGCGCGGCAGAGCCCGTCGAACACCTGCTCCCGGAGGTCCGCGTCGGGGTCGATGCGGATGTCCAGCGGGCCGTCGGGCTCTCCGCCGGGCTGCAGGCCCTCCACGCACACGTCCCGGCCGCTCCAGGCCATGAAGTCCACGACCGCGGACTCGAGGGTCTCGGTGTCTTCGATGCCCACGGCCAGCTCCGCGGGGTCGCCGCAGGGCGGGGCACGACATCCGGCCAGCAGGAAGAGCACAATCCACCCTGCCACCGCGCCTGGCGCGTGTCCAGCGGTCCGGTCGCGGTACAATCGGGCGGGAGGTACCCGTGATCCTCGCACTCCTCGGAGGCAGCATGGCGGCCGAGCCGGTCGGGCAGGGCACGTGGTCCGCGAAGTACGCGTACCACCGGCTCGCGTTCATCACGCGTGAGCACACCGAGGATCGCGCGGACGACGGGGAGGCCACGCTGGTCCTCGGGCCCGATGGCGCCGCCCGGATGTGCGTGCGGTGGTCCACCCGCTCGGCGAGCCGCATCAGCGCGTACGCCCCGGGAGGTGCGTCCAGGAGCGACGACGCCGACCAGGGCCTCCACGCGTTCTGGGGTCGCTGGGAGCCCACGGCGGACGGGGTGGCGCTGGCCTTCGACCACGCGTCCTACACGTCCTGCGACGACCCCGAGCCCCACGACGCCGAGGTCCGCCTGGCGGCCACCCGGATGGAGGGTGGGCTGCTGGCGTGTGAGCTGCCCGCGGTGTCGAGCTTCACCGGGCTCGCCCTCCGCCTCGACGGATCGGGCCTCGTCGGGGTCCCCTGGCACATGCAGGGCCGCAACCGCCCCGAGGGCGCGGTACCCCGGCTGGTGCTGGGCTCACCGGGCGTGCGCCTCACGTACGACGGCGACCGCGGCGGCGCCGGGCTGACCCGCGCGCCGCTCTGACTACTTCGCGAGCCCGGCCTCGTAAACGCAGTCGCCCTGGGCCGGCGCGCCCTTCCAGGTGAGCACGCTGGGGAGCCCGATGGCCGGAGGGCCGCCGCTGGGTGCGGAGACGTCGAGCTTCACGGTGTCGCCGTCCACCGACCAGGTGCCCTCGATCACGTGCACCCCCGACCACACGCACTGGGCGCCAGGGGGGCAGGGGGAGATCAGCTCCTCGAGGGTCGCCGCCCCTCCGTCCTGCAGGATGAGGTTGCGCGGGTAGGTCCGCTCGCCGCACGACGCGCTGTGCCACTCGCCCGCCCAGGAGGGCGCGGGGGCCTCCCGGGCCGGCTCGGCGGCGGCGGGCTCGGGAACGGGTGCGGGCTTCGAGCAGGCGGCGATCAAGATCAGCATGCGGACGGGTAACCCCGCGCGGTCAGCGGCGGGCCACCGACCGGCCGAGCTGCGAGCGCACCCGGCTCGCGTTGTCCTGCCGATCCTCGAGCACCGCCACGTAGGTCCGCATCCGCTTCTTCCCGCCCGCCAGGCTGGCATCCCTCGCGAGGCGCGCGGCCCGGCGCAGGTTCCCGTCCGCTTCGGCCGCGACGGCGAGGTTGTACAGCGCCTTCGCCCGCACGCCCGGGTCGCCGCTGTTGGCCTCGGCGGCCCAGAGGTCCACGGCGCGCTGGAGGTCCCCGCGCTTCGCGGCCCGGTGGGCCTTGCGCATCACGTCGCTCCCCCCGCTGTACAGGGTGCGGGAGTCCACCACGGTGTGCGGGCTGATGCGGGCGCCGTAGCCGGCCCCGAGGGCCGCGGCCCCGTCGAACACGGCGGCCTCGTACGGCAGATCGTTCAGGGCCTGGACGGGCGTGTCCCGGGTGCTCGACGCAGCGCTCGACCCCGCTGTCACGCGGCTCTCGTCGATCACGCGGCCGGTGTCGCCGTCGTACATGCGGAACGTCGCCACCACGTCGGTGTCCTGGGTCGCCTGGAAGTCGACGTCCTTCTCGTCCTTGCGGGGCTTCACCGCGGTCGTCGTGTCGCTGTCGAAGGCGTCGAGCGCGATCACGGCGTCACAGTGGGCCTGACGGCAGAGCTGGCGCACCTTGCGGGCCGCCATCTCGCGGTCCCAGATGCTCGTGTCCACGGCGCGTCCGTCCACGTGGAAGCTCACGACCTCGAAGCGCTGGCCGTCGTCGAGCACGTCCTCCAGGGCCTCGAGGGCGATGGCCGCGCTGTCCGCGTCCAGCATGTAGGTCTCGCCGGTGGCCGCTCCTTCCGCGGCGGAGAGCACGTGCTCGGCACCCCGGGCGCGGCTGCGGTCGATCACGAGCACCGTGCGGATGTCCTGATCCACGTCGATGCGGGCGGCCTCGAGGTAGCTGACGTTCACCTTGTGCGCGCAGCCGGTCATGGCGAAGGTCAGGGCGGCGAAGGCGAGGGTGCGGAGGGCGGTCATCGTGGGCTCCATCGTGTTGAACGCCCACTCCGACGGGCCCGATCGCCGGTCGATTCGTCGGAGCGCGTCCGCCGATGTCAGCGGTTGTCGTCCGGCAGCCGCAGCCTCACGGTGGTCCCCCGTCCCACCTCCGAGTCCATCTCCAGCCGTGCTCCCAGCGAGTCGGCGAGCCGCCGGCAGAGTGCGAGCCCGAGACCCACGCCCCCCACCTTGCGTGTGTACGAGCCGTCCACCTGGGTGAAGAGGTCGAACACCAGGGCCTGATCGACGGCGGCGATGCCGATTCCCGTGTCGCTCACGGCGATCTGGGGACCCTCGGCTCCACGCTCCGCGCGCAGCGTGATCCCACCCGTCTCCGTGAACCGCACCGCGTTGTCCACGAGGTCGTTCAGGATGCGCTCCACGTTCCCCCGATGGGTGTGGGTCACGGTCCCGGCGCTGGCGTCCTCCACGGTGAGCGACAGACCCTTGGCGCTCGCTGCGGCGCGGTGGGCCTCCGCCACGACGGTGAGGAGCTCGCCCAGGTGCACGGGCTCGGCCTCCGCGCGCATGCCGGCGTCGATGCGCGCGAGCTCGAGGATGCGCTCCACCTGGGCGAGCAGGCGGCCGCCGGCGTCCTCGATGGCCGCGAGGTCCTCCTGCGCTTCGTCGGCGTCGAAGGTGTCCTCGAACAGCGCGTCGCGGAGCATCCCGGTGTAGCCGATGACCGCGTTGAGCGGCGTGCGGAGCTCGTGGGACATGGTGGCCAGGAAGATCGTCTTGGCCTCGTTGGCCGCCTCGGCGCGGTTGCGCTCCACCAGGAGCTGTCGGTTGGCCTCCCTCAGGTCCTCGTTCGCCCGCTCCACCTCGGCCTGGATGGCACGATCGAGGCGGGAGTTGAAGAAGGTGACGCTGGCGACGATCACCAACAACCCGCCCATCGTGGGGAACTGGGCGGGATGCATCGGGGTGAGCGTGGCCCACATGTAGACGAAGGAGACCGCTGCGACGCCCAGCAAGACGAGGATCCTGCGCGCGTCGCGGTGCATGGAGGCGAAGACGATCATCGCGGCGAGCATCCACGACACAGGCCCCGCGCGGCCCGCGTAGGAGGTGCCGCCCACGATCAGGAGCGCGCTGAGCACGCAGAACAGATCGATGGCCAGCGGGAGCCTGCCACGGCGCGACAGCACGAGCCCTACGCCCGCGAGGCCCGCGCAGACGGAGGTGATGGCGAACACCAGCACGGTGAAGTCCCACCGGTCCTGGAGGAGCCCCGTGGCGAAGAAGATCGGGCTCATCGCGAGGAACGCCATGCAGGCGCGCTCGAACAGCTGCTCGCGTCGTCGGTCGCCGGTGCTCACGGCACGACCATCGTCGCTCGACGGGCGGAATTCCACCTGGGATGTGTCTCGATCCGCGCCACACGGGCCCATCGACGCCGTTCGGGTGGCCACCCGTTGCGCGCTCGCGGATAATCGCTATCGGGAGCCACCCACCCCGAGGTCCCGATGTACCCCCTGCTCGTCCGGCTCGCCTTCGGTGGCGTCGTGGTCTCGGGCGACGACATCCGCGTCGCGTACGACGACGACGGGCTCTGGAACTGGGACGTCCAGCAGAGCGGGTTCGAGGTGCGCGACCCCGCGACGAACACCTGGATCGACGTGACGTGGCCGATCACGCCGTGGGTCGCGTTCACCGTGGAGTTCGACAGCGCCGCGGGACCGCAGAAGTACAAGGTCGACACGTACACCCCGATCAACCAGCTCACCACGGTGTCCCTTCAGGAGACGTCGTACGGCAACCGCAAGGAGGTCCAGATCGTCTGGCTCGCGGGCCCCGTGCGGATCACGCGCACCGAGACGTGGAGCACGTCCGGCCAGGCGATGACGGTGTTCATCGTCGCGGAGAACACGGGCACCGGCACGCTCAACAACTTCCGGATGCAGGTGGCGGCCGACCCCGACCAGGACGTCGGGCCCTACGGCGAGTCCATGTGCGACACGCCCGGATCGGCCTGCAGCTACCACGAGGTCGACGACACGATCGATGCCGACACCGACGGGCTGAAGGACTACGTGTACAGCGCCGGGTACTACAGCGGGCTCACGTTCGGCTTCGGTGCCTGCGACCCCGGCCTGGACGAGCTCGGCCACACGGCCTTCTACAGCGACGCCGACGGCGTGTACCTCGACCTCGAGGGGGCCGTGCAGGACTACAGCATCCACTGGCGGGCGCGCGAGAACGTCTTCTCGCCGGGCGAGATCATCGGGCGCGGGGTCGTGGTCACCTACGCCACCACCCACGAGCTCGCCGGGAGCCGGTACGTCTTCGGGCGCTCCGTGTGCAACGAGCCCGACTTCGACCAGGACGGCCACTACGACCCCTACTTCGGGGGTGACGACTGCGACGACTTCGATCCGGCCGCGCACCCGGGCGGCACCGAGGTCGCAAACGACGGTGTGGATCAGGACTGCGACGGCCAGGACCTCGTCACGTACGACTGCTTCCAGGACCTCGACGGCGACGGCTACGGCAGCACGCTGTCGACGGACAGCGCGGACGCCGACTGCACCGATCCGGGCGAGGCCTCCAACGACGACGACTGCGACGACACGCAGAGCACCGTGCACCCGGGCAGCACCGAGATCCCCAACGACGGCGTCGACCAGGACTGCAACGGGCAGGACCTCATCGACACCTCGGCGGACGACACCGACGGTGACGGGCTCACGGACGCCGACGAGACCAACATCTACGGCACCGACCCCAACGACCCCGACACCGACCTCGACGGCCTGGGCGACGGTGCGGAGGTCATCCTCCACGGCACGGACCCGCTGGACGCGGACACGGACAACGACCGGTTGATCGATGGCGGCGAGGTGAACGGGCAGGGCACGGACCCCCTGGACGCGGACACCGACGACGACGGCATCGAGGACGGCACCGAGGTCTTCGACTGGGGCACGGACCCCCGGCTGCCGGACTCCGACGGCGACGGGCTCTCGGACGGCGCCGAGGTGAGCGGCAGCCCCACCGTGCCCCCGACGCTGCCCATGGACCCCGACACCGACGGCGACGGCCTCCTGGACGGCGCGGAGGTCGAAGCGGGCACGAACCCGACGGACTCGGACTCCGACGACGACACCCTGTTCGACGGCGCCGAGGTGAACGACGTGGGCACGAACCCGCTCGACCCCGACACCGACGACGACGGCATGGACGACGGCACCGAGGTGGGCGTGGGGGCCAACCCGTTCAACCCCGACACCGATGGCGACGGCATCCTGGACGGCCCGGACGGCCTCGACGACGAGGACGGCGACGGCATCATCGACGTGCTGGACCCCCTCGTGCCCGAGGAGCCCCGCCCGCCGCCGGTCCCCGAGCAGCCGGACGTCGTGTACCTGCCCACGGGGGGCTGCACGTCCGGGTGCGACGACACCGGGGGTCTCGAGGGGCTCCTCGCGCCCGTGCGGCTGCTCGGGAGGCGCGCGCGGTGATCGGCCTGCTCACCGTCGCCTCTGCCCAGACCACGGCGAACGTGCAGCACTTCGGCCCCACGGGTGCGGCCCAGGGCTTCGCCAGCGTGCCGAGCGCGCGCCAGCTCCGCGGCAGGGGCGGCGCCTTCGAGGCCATCGCGGACTACGCGCACCGGCCCCTGCAGCGCTCCGCCCTCGTCGACGGCGTGCTCCAGCGGGACGCCGGCGCCATCGACTCGCTGTTCGCCTTCCATGCCCGCGCGGCCTACGGCGTCACGGACTTCCTGGAGCTGGCCGTGGACGCGCCGTTCCTCCAGGTGACCTCGACGGATCAGGCCATCCTGGACCTCGGGGGGCAGAGCACCATCCTGGCCACGGGCGACCTCTGTCTCTCGGCGTCGGTGCGGCCGCTCTCGGAGGCGGCCGTCGGCGTCGCGCTGGTGCCGTTCGCCACGCTGCCCTCGGGCTCCGCGGGCGCGTTCCTGTCGTTCAGCGAGCCCACGTTCGGCGGGCGCCTCGTGGTCTCCAAGGCCGTCGAGCCCGTGCACGTCGCGGCGAACGTGGGCTACCGCGTGGTGCGCACCGGCGGCTACCTCGACACGACGGTGGGCATCGACGACGAGGTCCTGTACGGCGGGGGGCTCGGGTTCACGCTGCTCCCGGACCGCGCGCGCTTCAACGTGGAGGTCGTGGGGTCGCAGGTGGTGGGGAAGGCCCGGCAGCTCGCGAACCCGAGCCCGATCCAGGGGGCTCTGCACGCGCCCCTCGAGCTGCTCGGCGACGCGCGGGTGGACCTCGACAACGGCGTGTCGCTGGTGTTCGGTGGCGGCCCCGGCCTGTCGCCCGCCGTGGGCACGCCCACCTTCCGGGCCTTCGTGGGGCTCGGCTGGCGCACGCCACCCGACCGCGACTCCGACGGCGACGGGTTCCTCGACCGGTTCGACGGCTGCGAGGAGCAGCCCGAGGACCCGGACGGCTTCCAGGACGAGGACGGCTGCCCGGACCCCGACAACGACGCCGACACCATCCCCGATCGCCGCGACCGCTGCCCGATGGAGCCCGAGGACTTCGACAGCTACCAGGACACCGACGGCTGTCCCGAGCCCGACAACGACCTCGACGGCATCCCGGACGGCGCGGACGGCTGCCCCATGCAGCCCGAGGACGTCGATGGGGTCGACGACTTCGACGGCTGCCCGGACTACGCGACGATGGTCGTGGACACCGACGGGGACGGCGTGCAGGACCAGCTCGACAACTGCATCTCGCGTCCCGAGGACTACGACGGCTTCCTCGACACGGACGGCTGTCCGGACCCCGACAACGACGTCGACTACATCCCCGACACCATCGACCTCTGCCCGCTCGAGCCCGAGACCGTGAACGGCTTCCAGGACGAGGACGGCTGCCCGGACACGGCGCTGGTCACCCTGACCGCCGAGCAGATCATCATCCACGAGCAGGTGAACTTCATCACCGGGAAGGCCGTGATCATCGAGTCCAGCCACCCGCTGCTCGAGGCCGTGCTGCAGATCCTCGTGGACCACCCCGAGATCCTGCGCGTGAAGATCGAGGGGCACACCGACAGCCGCGGGAGCAACGCCTACAACCTCGACCTGTCCACCAAGCGGGCGAACGCCATCCGCGACTTCCTCGTCCAGCGCGGCGTGGAGCCGTCCCGCCTGGAGGCCGAGGGCTTCGGCGAGTTCTCGCCGCTGGTCCCCAACGACTCGGAGGAGAACATGCTGCTCAACCGGCGCGTGGAGTTCCACATCCTGGAGCAGCGGTGAGCGGGCTCGGCGGCGTGGTGGCACCCGGCTACGAGCCCGTGCTCGCGGCCTTCCGCGAGAACTTCGCCAAGCGTGACGAGACCGGCGCGAGTGTGGTCGTCTACGTGGGCGGCGAGAAGGTCGTGGATCTGCACGGCGGCGTGCGCGACCGCACCGCGCGGGCTCCGTGGGACGACCAGACGCTCCAGATCCTCTTCAGCGCGACGAAGGGCCTCGTCGCCACCTGCTTCCTCGTGCTCCGCGACCGCGTCGGGTTCGACCTCGACGCCCCCGTCGCCTCGGTGTGGTCGGGCTTCGGCGCCGCGGGCAAGGAGGGCATCACCATCGCCCAGATCCTCGATCACACCGCGGGTCTCGTGGCCATCGACCGCCCGCTGTCCCTCGACGATCTGGAGGGCTGGTCCACCGACCGCTCGCCCGGCCGGGTGCTCGACGCCCTCGAGAGCCAGGCACCCGTGTGGGAGCCGGGCACGTCCCAGGGCTACCACGCCATCTCCTACGGCCTGTTCGCGGGTGAGCTCTTCAAGCGGCTCGCGGGCGAGACCGTCGGGAGCTTCCTGCGCCGCGAGGTGGCCGGTCCCCTCGGAGCGGACGTGTGGCTCGGGCTCCCGGCCAGCCAGGAGCGGCGCGTGGCCACGCTCTACCCCAATGGGCCGGCCGCGTTCTTCAGATCCATCCTGCCTGCGGTCGTCGCTGGCTCGTCGGTGGAGGGTCGGATCTACAGGCGCTTCCTCGACCCCCGGAGCCTGACCCGCCGGGCGTTCGCGAACCCCGCTGCGCTCGGCGTGCGCGGCGTCCGCAACTTCGACACGGCACGCGTGCGGGCGATGGAGCTGCCCTGGGCGTCGGGGGTCGGCAGCGCGGACGGCCTGGCGCGGGTCTACGCGGCCCTGGCGTCGGGCGGGCTCGTCTCGCCGGGCGCCGTGGCGTCCGTCGCCGCGCGGCGCTCGTGGGCCTGGGACCGCGTGCTCTGCAAGCCCATCGGGTTCTCGCTCGGCTTCGTGAAGGACGAGCCCCACCTGTTCAGCCCGAACCCGCACACCTTCGGGCATCCCGGCGCGGGCGGCACGCTGGGCTTCGCCGACCCGGACGCCGGCATCGGGTTCGGGTACACCATGAACCGCATGGACCACCGGCTGCGCAGCCCGCGCGCCCTGGCCCTGGCCCACGCCCTCTACACCTCTCCGGGCCTCAGACGAGCTTCCCGTTGAACCCGAAGCCCGAGATGAACGGGTAGCCGGACCACTCGCCCTCGCGGGCGCGCAGCCCCACGTAGAGCCCGTACAGCCAGAAGAACGGCAGGAGCAGGCCACCCATGCCGCACGAGAGGCTGATGACCAGGAGCGTGATCCAGGCGTACCAGAACGCCTGGGCCGCGTGGTAGGCGGCGAACTCGTCGGACCTGCGCTTCACGAGCCAGATGCACAGCGGGCCCACGAAGCTCGTGAGGATCGGGGACGCGTGGGCCAGCAGCGCCCAGAGCATGCCGTCGTCCGTCGGCATCCCGCGGGTGGACGTGTCGCCCGCCATGCGCGGTCGGATCGGCGGCGGCCCGGGCGGAGGTCGGTGCAACGGCGGCATGGAGATGGGATACCATGCGGCCATGCGCGCTGTCGTCCTCCTCCTCCTGGCCTCCGCCTGCAAGGCGCCCCTCGAGCCCATCGAGGAGCCGCTGGACGCGCTCCTCGAGCACGGCCCGTACTCCGCGGGCTACACCGAGCGGTCGATCACCTACGATCCCGGCGATGGCCCGCGGGAGATCCGGCTGGCCGTCTGGTACCCGAGCGACGCACCGGAGCTCCCGGGCTTCCGGTACGACGGCATCTGGCCCGCCGGTGAGGTCGCGGTCGACGGGGCCGTGGCGGCCGGCACCTTCCCGCTGGCCATCTACTCCCACGGCCACCAGGGCTATGCGGAGGCCTCCTCGAACATCCTGGCGCGCGCCGTGTCCCACGGCATGGTCGTGGTGGCCCCCGAGCACCTCGGCAACACGACGTTCAGCGGCGATCGCACCACCGACATCTACTGGAAGCGCCCCGCCGACATCTCGGCCACCCTGGACCACGTGCTCTCCACGGACTTCCCGCTCGCGGGCTCCCTCTCGGACGCGCCGATCCTCGGTCTCGGGCACAGCTTCGGTGGCTACACGATGGAGGCCGTGACGGGCGCCACGTACGCCACGTCCACGCTCTTCCCGGCCTGCGCGGCGGGGGAGGACAGCCCGTTCTGCTCCACGATGACGCCCGACCAGGAGGCCCGCTTCGTGGCGGGCTTCCACGACGACCGTGTCGACGCGCTCCTCGCGATGGCCCCGGGCGACTTCCGCCTCTTCGAGACCAGCGGGCTCGGTGCCATCGGTGTGCCCGTGTTCCTGCTCACCGGAGGCCTCGACGACGTGCAGCAGGGCGATCTCCAGTGGTCGGGGCTCGACAGGCAGGGCGACTTCCGCGCGCACCTCGACGACTACGGCCACCTCGCCTTCACGGACTTCGCGCCCGATGGCCTCCCGGACGTCTACCCGGAGACCGCCTGGTCCGTGCTCGGGGCCTGGGTGGTGGCCTTCCAGCGCCACATCGTGGGGGACGCCAGCGTGGAGCCGCTGTTCACGGGCGAGGACCCGCCGTTCGGCTCGAGCACCACGCTGTTCATCGGAGGGCGATGAGCGCCGCCAGGCCGAGCGCGATGCCGCCGATGACGGTGAGCAGCACGAGCAGCAGCACGTTGGCGTAGATGGCACCCCGATCGTCGGCGCTGGGGCCGGCCGGGCGGGGAGCCGAGTCGCGGGGGGCTGCGGGGACCTGGGACGCCCGGGTGTCGATGCCGATGGCCCGCCGCAGCTCGTCGAGGTCGATCGGGAGGGTGGGCTCGGTCGTGCGGGCGTCCGCCTCCTCGTCGTCGGGGGGCGCCGGGGCTGACGGGGGCGCCACGGGCGGGGGATTCGTGGGCTCGGTGGGGGCGTCCGCCGGTGGCGCCACGATGCGCTCGTCGCTGCCGGTGGGCGTGGACGTCGCCGCGTTCAGGGAGTCGATGGCCTCGTGGAGGGTCACGTCGTCCGGCCCGGGGGCACCGCGCCGTTCGGGCAGGGGGACGGGCGGCGGCACGGTGACCTCGGTCTCCATGAGCTCGTCGCGCGTGAAGGGTGCCGAGTAGTCGCTGCGCGGCGCCACCTGGATGCGCTCGGGTGTGATGTCGTCGTCTTCCACCACGAGGGCCTCGGGGCGCACCGGCACGTCCACGCGACGCCCGGTCCAGTCGCCCTCGCCGGGGTGCACCACGGCCCACTCCCGCGTGCGAGCCCAGTCCTTCAGGGAGGCGCCCCCGATGTGGTCCGCGAGGGCCTGGCAGAGGGCCGCCACGTCCTCGGGCGTCGGGCGCCGGGCGGGGTCCCGGTCCACGAGCTTGTGGATCAGGTTCATCGTCTTGGCGTCGGTCGTGTCGGGGAGCTCCTCGAGACGCTCGGCGATGTACGCCGCATAGCGGTCGTTCCCGGGGATCGACAGCAGCATCATCTCGCGCATGGAGAGGTGCTCGAAGAGCCGACGGTAGGCGAGCCCCTCGTAGAGGATGCAGCCCATCGCGAACACGTCGACGGACGGGTGGGGAACGAGCTCGCTGTCGAAGCGCTCGGGCGCCATGTAGCGGTAGGAGCCCATCACCGTGTTGGTGGCCGTGTGGGCCTCACGCCGCATCTCGGTGGCGAGCGCCACGCCGAAGTCGAGGATCTTCACGCTCCCGTCGGGCCGGACGCGGAGGTTCTCGGGCTTGATGTCGCGGTGCACGAGCCGCATGGGCTTGTGGGTGTCCTTGCTCGGGGCGTTCCACGCCTCCGACAGCGCGGAGGCCACCTGGGTCAGCACCTCGAGCAACGCCCGGGCCGGCATCCCGTCGAGCACGCAGCGATCGAGGTCCTCGCCGGGCACGTACTCGGCCACCATCGCCACGTGGCCCTCGATCTCGGTGAGGTCGAAGACCCGGAGGATGTTGGGATGGTGGATCGCGCCGAGCAGGCGGGCCTCGTCACGGAGCCGCCGCTGGGCGTCCGATCCCTTCTGGACCGTCGAGTTGAGGAGCTTCACGGCGACGACGCGCTCCCCGCCGTCGGGCAGGGCCAGGCTGGCCCGGTACACCTCGCCGTACCCGCCGCGCCCGAGCCGCTCGTGGAACAGGATCTCGCTCATCGGCGCAGCATCGCACAGGAGTCGATAGGTTGGCGGACCCGGAGGCCGCATGGCACTTTCGATCGCGACACACGATGGGCCCTTCCACGCCGACGACGTCATGGCCGTCGCGCTCCTGAAGACCTTCGTGGACCCAGAGGCCACGGTCGACCGGAGCCGTGACCCCGCGCGTTGGGACGCCGCCGACGTCGTGGTGGACGTGGGGGGCGTGTTCGACGCCGAGGCTCGCCGCTTCGACCACCATCAGGCCGCCTACACGGGCTCGCGGTCCTCGGCCGGCATGGTGCTGGACTGGCTGGAGCCCCGCCTGGAGCCCTCCCTGGCCCGGAGCCTGCGCGAGGGGGTCGTGGACTACCTCGACGACGTCGACAACGGCCGGCTCGCGCCCGACCCGCGCGTGCCCTGCTTTCCGCGCATCGTGAGCGCCCTCGCGGAGACGGGTGAGACCCGCGAGGAGCTCGATCGGGCCTTCGCGCGCGCCGTGGACGTGGGGCGCGCCTTCCTCGAGGGGCTCGTGGCAGGCGATCGGCGCGTCCGCGAGGCGGAGGCCATCGTGGTCGCGGCGATGGACGAGGCCCGGGGGGCCAGCCGGAACGTGCTGTTCCTCGACGACTACGTGAGCTGGAAGGCGCCCTACTTCGCCCACGGAGGCGAGGGCCACCCCACGAGCTTCGTGCTCTTCCCGGGGCTGGACGGCTCCTGGCGCATCGTGGCCATCCCGCCCGTGGAGGGCTCGTTCGCCCAGAAGCAGCCGCTCCCGGAGGCCTGGGCGGGCCTCACGGACGCCGATCTCGAGGCGGTGACGGGCATCCCGGGTGCGGTGTTTTGTCACAGGAACCGGTTCATCGCGGTGTTCAAGACGCGAGAAGGGGCGTTGAAGGCCCTGGACGACAACGGGCTCCTGCGCCGGTGACCCCGCTGTGTCCCCGCCTCCCAGCGGCTACGCTGCGGGCAGGAGGTGACCCATGAAGAAGATGTTCCTGGCGCTCGCGCTCGTCGCGGCGGGCTGCGATGGTGGCGACCCCTGCACGACCGAGGGGGAGACGCGCTGCACCGACTCCAACGTGCAGGAGTGCGTGGACGGGAAGTGGACCGTCACGATCGACTGCGTCGCGGCGGGGCAGGAGTGCATGCAGGACGAGACCATGATGGAGGGCGAGGCCCACTGCATGGCCGGCATGGAGATGTAGTCAGCGGGTGACGCGCTGGATGGCGTCGTCCAGCGCCTGACCGGAGCTGCGGGTGGCCCGGTGGCCCCCGCCGATCTGGACGTCCACGCGGTCGAGGGAGCCCGCGGGCAGCGTGTCGAGCACCTCGGCCACCGCGAGGTCGGAGCGGATGGCGCGCCGCCAGACGGTGAGGAGCGCGAGCCGGACCTGGGCCGTGAGGTGCGGGCGGGCCCCACCCCGCTCGAGGACCCAGACGTTGGTGCCGAGCATGCTCCCGATCCGCAGGCGGTCGAGGTGGGCGAGGGGACCCACGAACGCGTGCATCCAGGCCGGCAGGTCCTCGAAGGGCGCCGACACGTCGAGGGACGTGAGGCCCGCGCCCACGGGCGTCTCGCCGATCCACGCCAGGGTCGCGCCGTCCTCCAGGGGCTCGTCGAAGGCGAGGGTGCGTAGCCCTGCCAGGCCGGGCCCATCGAAGAGCTCGCGGGTAACGGCGTCGTCCTGGTGGGGCCCGAGGGAGCCCCGACCGCACACCAGCGTCTCCAGCGGACGGGCGGGACCCCGGGCGAGCTGCACGAGCAGGCTGTCGGGCAGGTGACCCCGGAGGGAACGGAGCCCGAACAGGACGTCGTGGGCCAGGAGGTGGGTGAGGTGCCCATCATGGCGGCGGTGATGACGCACGACGTCGATCGACCGGACCGTGCGCCACAGCGGGCTCCCGGTGGCCGCGACGAGGTCGGGGTCGTGCTTCACGGCCAGCACGACGTGCTCGGCGTACCCGCGGTCCCAGGTCGCGTCCTGCACGAGCGGGGCGAGGGGGCCCAGCAGGTGCGCGAGGTGCAGGGACCGGAGCTCGCGGGCGCGCTCCAGCAGGGGGCCGCGTGACCCGTCGGCCTTCAGGCGCAGGTCGAGGGCGATGAGCTCGCCCCGGGGGTCGCCGCGCTCGGTGAGCGCGTCCGCGATCACCTGGCGGGTGGCGTCGTCGTCGTCCCGGGTGGCCTCACGCATCCATCAGGACGTCGCCCAGGTGGACGAGGGCCGGCATGGAGTCCGCTCCGCTCGGGATGTTCGGCAGCGCCACGGCGAGCCCACCGCCGGCGTCCTCCTCCAGGCGCGCGAGCAGCTGGCGGTCGCGGGCCATGGCGGCCTGCTCGACCTTGGCGAGGCGCACGAGCTTCTCGAGGGCGGAGGCCTGCACGGCGGTGGGGGTGCCGCCGAACATCGACGCGTCGGGGAACACGCGGTCTCCCGCGGCCGCCTGGCTCCGGTTGAGCACGAAGCCACGGAAGGGCAGCTCGAGCTCCACGGTCTTGCGGCGGAAGAAGAAGGCGTCGGTGAGCGAGGTGCTGGCGGGGCTCGTCACCAGCAGGAACGCGACGTTCTCGGGGTCGCGGAGGCGCGAGAGCCCGTCGGCGGCGTTCTTGTTCATGGAGCGGAAGATGCCGGAGAACGATCCGAAGAACTCCTGGAGCTCCAGGTAGTACTCGGCACCGAACACCGCGGCGTTCACGCCGTTCACGAGCCGCGAGGCCGCGCGCCGCAGGAAGCTCCGGCGTCCCTCCTCCTCGGGCAGGAAGAGCTTGAAGATCCGCCCGTCCAGGAAGCTCGAGAGGCGGCTCGGACCGTACAGGAAGTCGAGCGCGTTGCGCGACGGCGGGGTGTCGAGCACCACGAGGTCGTAGCGGTCCTCGCGCAGGAAGCCGTAGAGGGCCTCCATGGCCATGTACTCCTGCATTCCCGCCACCATGCGGCTGATCTGCCGGTACAGGCGGTTGTTCAGGAGCCGCTGGGCCTCCTCGGGGCTGTCGGCGAACCGGTTCACGAACTGGTCGGCCACCACGCTGGGGTCCAGCATCCAGGCCTCGAGGTTGTCGCCCTCGATGCCTGCGTCCGCGCGGTGCGACGCCGGGATCGGCACCGGCCGGTCGTTGTTGCGGTCCACCCCGAGGGTCTGCGCGAGACGCTTGCTGGGGTCGACCGTGAGGGCGAGCACCTTCCGCCCACGACGGGCTGCCGCGAGCGCGATGGCCGTGGCGGTCGTGGTCTTCCCGACCCCACCGGAGCCCGCGCACACGATCACCCGGCGGTTGGTGATGAGCTCCTCCATGTCCACGCTCATCGTGCACCTCCGGCTTCCTGGAGGCGCCGCGCGATCGCGCTCAGCAGGGCGTCGTCCTGCAGCGGCATCTCCTCGATCTCCAGGATCTCCACGCCCCGACCGCCATCCAGCGACCGCTTTCGCGCCTCGAGGTCGTCGAGGGCGCGCGTGGAGGACACCACCCCCACGAACCGCTCGTGACCGAAGTGCGCGTCGGTGAGCACGGGCTCGAGGGCCGCGCGCTCCTCCTCGGTGAACGGGTCGGTCAGCACGCGGTTCATGAGGATACCGCCCACGGGCGTAGCGGTCTCGCGCAGGCCGTCGAGCAGCTCCTCCGACTCCGTGATCGGCAGGACCTCGGGCAGGGTGACGATCCACGCCGCGCACTTCTCGGGGTCCGTGAAGTAGGGGCGACCCTTGTGCATGGCCTCGGCGATCGGCCCGGTGGGCATGAGGGCCAGCAGGCGCTCGGGGAGCCCCGTGAGCCCGAGGGTGTGCCCGGAGGCCGGCATGTCCACGATGACGAGGTCGAAGCGGTCCGAACCGTCGGGGAGCTTCGCCTCGAGCAGGGTGAAGATGTGGTAGAAGATCCCCATCTCCCTGAAGGATGGCGCGGTGTCGAGCAGCTTGTGGAGCGCGGACGACCCCATGGCCGCCTTCACGACCGCGCCCACGGGGATCACGGTGCGGAAGAAGGCCTCGTGCCCGTTGCGCGGCCAGAGCACGCAGCCGTGCAGGCGATCGCCCACGTCGAGGTCCTTCGGGGCGCGGAGGTGCACGGGGTCGGCCGGGAGGGTGTCGCGGCCGAACATCCTGGCGAGCGGTGTGTAGTCACCGTCCGGCTCGCCGATCTCCGTGAGAAGGACCCGCTTCCCGCTGGCGGCGGCAGCGAGGGCGAGCCCGGCCGACAGGGTGGTGCGGCCCACGCCGCCCTTCCCCGTGACCAGCGCGACCCGCCTGTCGAATAGGTGCAGCACGCGTTCCTCCACGGGCCTAGTAGCGCCCCGGTCGCGGAATGCCAGGTGGGGGTGGGATGTGGTCACGGCTTCCGGTATCTTGATGCCGATGGAGCTCTTCCTCTTCGGTCTCTTGCTGTTGGCGGTCGCTGTCGCGGCCGCCTGGTGGTTCGCTTCGGGGCGCGGCGCAGCCGGCTCCTCCGAGCAGCCGCCGCCCCGCGCGTGGGCGAGCGAGACGGTCACGCCCGTGATGATGGGGCCGCGCAACAAGGCTCCGGAGCGCGTCGCGCGTCGGTTCGTGATCGACCAGGGCGCTCTGCTCGCGCTCAAGATGGCCCAGGTGGACGGCGAGATCGTGGACGTCGAGCGCGAGGCGGTGCGGCGCTTCATCCTCGCCGAGGGCCGCGACCTCGACGAGCACGGCGCAGAGCTGGCGCTCGCGCGGGCCGAGGGCAGCCTCGACAACCCGATCCAGGTCGAGAACGCCATCGAGGGGCTGCGCGCCCTGAGCAGCGAGGAGCAGCGCCAGGCCCTCGTGGACCTCCTGGTCCAGGTGGCCCAGGCAGACGGCCACATCCGCGACGCCGAGGTCGTGTTCATGGAGCGGGTGGGCGCCAAGCTCGGCCTGTCGTCGGCGGACGTGAAGAAGCGCATCGCGCTGCCCTGAGATGAGCGTGGTCGGCGGTCGCTACCGGCTGCTCGAGCCCCTCGGCTCCGGCGCGACGGCCACGGTCTACCGGGCTGACGATCTGGTGCACGGGCGGGTCTGCGCGCTCAAGGTGCTCCGGCTCGACGGGCCCGACCGGGAACGGCTCGCGGCGCGGCTGCGTCGGGAGGCGGAGACGCTCACGCGGCTCGCCCACCCGAACGTCGTGCAGGTGTTCGAGGTGGGCGAGGAGGGCGGCAGCCCCTGGATCGCGATGGAGCTCGTGCCGGGCGGCACCCTGGCGGACCTGGTCGAGCGCGAGGGGCCTCTCTCGCCACGTCGGGCGCTCCAGGTGGTGCTCCAGATCCTGGCCGGACTGGAGGCCGTGCACGCGGCCGGGGTCGTGCACCGGGACGTCAAGCCCGAGAACGTCCTGGTGCTCGACGACGGCACGTGCAAGCTCGCCGACTTCGGCATCGCGCTCGTCGATCAGCAGACCCGCACGACGGCGTCCGGCTTCGCGATGGGCAGCCTGCCCTACATGTCGCCCGAGCAGCGGGTGGACGCCCACGCCGCCGGACCCCGCAGTGATCTCTACGCGTCCGGGGCCACGCTGTACTTCCTGCTCACGGGGGCCACGCCGGTGGACCTGTTCCTCGCGTCCCCGTCGTCGCCGCGGTTCGCGGGGCTGCCCGAGGGCCTCGTGGAGCTCGTGCGCCAGTGCACCCACGCCGACCCTTCCCGGCGCTTCCAGACGGCCGTGGAGATGTCCGAGGCGCTGCGGCGGTGCCTGCCGCTCGCGTCGGACGACGCCCTCGACGCGACCACGCCCGTGTACGTGGGCTCCCCGGACCGGGTGGAGACGGCCGTGGTGCCCGAGCGGCGCGTGCACGATCACCACGCCCACGCCCTCGAGAACGAGGGCCTGCGCGAGCTCCTGGCCGAGCAGGCGGCGGCCCGCCAGAGGTCCTCGCGGAACATGCGCCGGTGGAGCCTGGCGCTCGGGGTCACCCTGCTCGGCGTCGTGGTGGCCGTGGGGGGACGGATGTCCCTCGACCACTGGATCGCGGAGCAGCAGGCGCAGCGGGTCGCCCTGAAGAGCCCGCTCGCGGGAACCTGGCGCGGCATCCACGGCACACACGAAGCCGAGCTGGTGCTCGAGGGACCCCACAGCCTGCTGCACGGCGAGGTTCGCCTCCGTCGCGCCGGAGACGAGCGAACCCTCGCGGTGCGGGGCGTGCTCGACGGGGGCGTGCTCCTCCTCGAGGTGGGGCCGGACGGGGGACGCTACCGGGCCCTGTTGGAGGTCCCCGATCGTCTGGACGGCGAGTACGCGGAAGGGGCCTCGCGAGAGCCGTTCCACCTCGTGCGGATCGAGACCCCCGGTCGCTGAGCTATCCTCGGCGGACCCGGAGGGAACGTGAGAGTCGAGCTCGTGCTGACGTCCAGCGGGCAGGCGGTGCCGCTCACCGAGGCGCCCCTGCAGCTCGGGCGGGGTCCCGCGAACCACGTGGTGATCACCGACGACACCGTGTCGTGGAACCACGCGCAGGTGTGGGTCGAGGGCGGCCGGGTGTGGATCCGCGACCTCGGGAGCCGCAACGGAACCTGGGTCAACGAGGGTGCGGTGCGCGGTGCCCAGCCAGTCGAGCCCGGTGACGTGCTGCGGTTCGGGCTGCACCAGAAGGCCGGGCTGCGCGTGCCGTTCGGCGAGGATGAGCCCCTCGCGGCCGTGCTCAAGCTCGAGGAGATGGCCACCGGCCTGCAGTTCATGCTGCAGAGCAACCGCTTCCACATCGGGTCGGCTCCGGACGCCCACCTGCGCATCGAGGGGGCTCCCGCGCGCGCCGCGACGCTCCTCATCCACGAGGACGAGATCTGGGTCGGCACGGCCGACGAGGAGTTCCAGGTCGCCGTGGACGAGCCGTTCGTGGTGGCGGGTCGCACGATGCGCATCGTGGAGGCGCGGGTCGACCACGTGCCCACGGTCGAGCACAGCCTCGTGAAGTACCCCTACACCGCGCGGCTGATCGCGAACGGGCCGCGCGGTCCCGAGGCCTTCCTGTCGGGGCCGGCGGGCGAGCGGCACCAGTGCGACGGCAACCGGGCGATCCTGCTGCTGCTGCTGGCCCGGGCCCTGGCGCGCGACCGCGAGGCCCGTGTCGACGAGGACGAAGAGGGCTGGGTGTCCGACGAGGACGTGCGCACCGGCGTCTGGGGCCGCGGGCGCGGGACGAAGAGCGGGCTCAACGTGCTGGTGCACCGAACGCGCAAGCAGCTCGAGACCGACGGCTTCGACCCCTGGTTCATCGAGAAGAAGCGACGGGGGATCCGCGCCCGTCTGCAGGAGATCGACCTCGAGGAGTGAACAACCCGTTCCTGTCGGTCACCGATCCACGAGCTATGTTCTGGGTGGCGCGGAGTGAGGAACAGGATGAGGACAGCGGTGAAGGGCCTTCTTGCGGTGACCCTCATGGGTTGTTCCGGCGAGCCCGAGCCCACCGGGGCCACCATCCAGTGGCCGGCGCCCAAGCCCTACCAGGTGGACGGCGAGCAGGGGAACATCGTCGTCTCGCGGCTCGACCGTCCGGAGAACCCGCGGGTGGACGTGTTCGCGGTGTTCGGAGACGACCTGCAGGGGTTCGACAACGCGGCTGCGTGCGCCCAGGACTTCATGCCCTGTGTCGGGGGCCCGCGCCTGCCGTACGGCGAGGTGGCGTTCCTCTCCAACACGCGCTTCTGGCCGGACGCCACCGCCTACACCTGGGTGGGCGACGAGATGCTCATCGGGTCGTCGATCGCAGACTTCGTGCACGACCCCGAGAGCGGCCTCGCGGCCTACCGGGGCGGCGGAGAGCAGCGGCCCACGGGCAGCGTGCGCGTGCGGCTGGGCGGCGAGTGGACCGACCTGGACGCCGCGATGGGCTTCCTGCTGCCGGACTTCGAGGTCACCGCACCCGACCTCGCCGTCGACCAGCGTCTGGACCTCTCGGGGCCGCCCGTCACCTTCGAGTGGGACAGCCTCGGCGGGCGAGAGATCTGGCTCTGGGCCCAGGGCGAGTTCTCCCGGCGGCTCGTGCGCGTGCCGGACACCGGGTCCTACACGCTCAATCCGTTCGAGCTGGGCCTCGGGCCGGCCGAGAAGGTCGAGATCGGCCTGGCGGCCGTCACCACGGACTCGCTGGACGTGGCCGGCAACGAGCTCGACGTGCTCACGCTCTCCGGGGCCGGCTGGACCGGCTCGGTGTGCGGCGACTTCCTGGACGTGCCGATCGAGGCCACGCCGCCACCGGAGTTCGACTCCCCGCGTCAGCCCGCGTTCTACGGCTACGGCTTCAACGGCATCATCGACGACGGCATCCGCGACTACCGCGACATCGACACCGGCGAGCTGCGCAGCGCCGAGATGTACTTCGACTTCTACGACGAGGACTTCCAGAGGGTCTGCACGATCCGCTACGACGCCAGCGACGCCGCCAAGCGTCCGCCGCTCATCCTCGACAGCGAGGCCGAGCAGTACGCCACCTTCCGCATCTCCCTGTTCAACGGCGAGAGCACCTGCGGGCGGATCGACCCCACCATCACGGGCTACCAGGACCTCCGCAACTTCGTCGAGCAGTACGACTGGTCGTTCTCGGTCGGCGACCTCACGGACCTCGTCGACCCCCTGCGCGCCGGGTTCGGCGAGGACATCTGGGCCAACCAGGGGCAGTTCGTGTTCGGGATGTTCTGGAGCCAGGACGGCCTGTTCGGCCAGGAGCGGGGCTACGGCTACCACACCGCCACCCCCACCTGCTACCAGGGCAGCCTGAACGCCGCGCACCTGGCGCCGGACGGCGAGCTCAACGACGGGTACTACTTCACGTTCCCGTACTACATCGACCGTCTCTGAGGCCCTTCAGAGAGCGGGGATCCGCACCGGCAGGCGCCTGGAGCCCCAGGAGCCCGGCCGGTCCTCGAACACCCCGGCGAGTGGCGCGCCACACGCGCCGCACGCGCCTCCTGCGAGGTTCCAGCGCGTGACGACGTAGCCGTCGCGACCGATGACCTCCTCGCCGCACGAGGCGCAACGGGTGGCCGCCGTGGCCGGGTGACGCACGTTGCCCGTGTACACGTGGTGGAGCCCGTTGGCCTTCGCGATGCGCCAGGACCGCAGCAGCGTGTCGAGGGGCGTTCGGCCCCGGTCGTCCAGCTTGAAGTCCGGGTGGAAGGCCGTGAGGTGCAGGGGCACGTCCGGCCCCAGGGTGTCGGCGATCCAGGAGGTCATCCGGTCGATCTCCGCCTCCGAGTCGTTCGCTCCCGGGATCAGGAGGGTGGTGAGCTCCACCCAGCAGGACGTCTCGTTCACGGCGTACGCGATGGTCTCGAGCACCTCCGGGAGGCGCGCGAAGCAGAGCTTCTCGTAGAAGCCGTCGGTGAACGCCTTCAGGTCGATGTTCGCGGCGTCCATGGCGCCGAAGAACGCGTCGCGGGCGGGCGGGCGGATGTAGCCCGCCGTGACGGCCACGCTGCGCATGCCGCGCTCCCGGCACGCCTCGGCCGTGTCGATCGCGTACTCCGCGAAGATGACGGGGTCGTTGTAGGTGTACGCCACGCTGCGGCACCCCAGGCGCTCCGCCTCGGCCGCGATGGCTTCCGGGGTCGCGGTGTCCTGCAGGCGGTCGTCCCGCCGGGCCTTGCTGATGTCCCAGTTCTGGCAGAACCGGCAGCCCAGGTTGCAGCCGGCCGTCCCGAACGAGAGCACGGGTGTCCCCGGGAGGAAGTGCGCCAGGGGCTTCTTCTCGATGGGGTCCACGCAGAATCCCGAGGAGCGGCCGTAGGTCGTGAGCTCGATGCCGTCGTCGGTGGCCTGGCGCACGAAGCAGAAGCCCCGCTGGCCAGGCGACAGGGTGCACTCCCGGGGGCAGAGGTCGCAGCGGAACCTGCCGTCCACCGGGGTCCACCAGCGCGTCACGTGCGCTTCTCGACGGTGAACCGCTCGAGCGTCACCGGCGCGTGGGGCGGGATGCCCGCCTTGCGTCGGCAGATCCGGATCTGGTCGGCAGGGGTGTCGACCCCTTCGAGGTCCGGCAGGAGCACGCCCCTGCGGTGACCGCTGGTGACGATGACCCCGTAGCGACGGGCGTCCAGCGCGTCCTCGGTGGTGGGCTCCGGGACCGAGAGGAGGCTGATGGACGTCTGCAGCGACCCGAGCTCCTCGGGGGAGACGGGCGGGAAGCGGGAGTCGCGGGTGCCCGCCAGCACGGCCACCGTGGCGACCTCCTCGGCCAGCGTGGGCAGGGTGGGGGCCAGGTGACCGATGCACCCGCGGAGGTCGCCCGCCTTCTCGAGCGTGACGAACACTCCCCGCGACCGATCGAGAGGCGCGTCCAGCGCGGGGGGTGCGTAGGGCTCGCCGCGCACGGCAGCCGACAGCGCTTCGCGCGCGATGGTGACGAGCGGATCAGGCATGGGCCACCGCCGGCACGAACAGGGCCTCGCAGTAGCCCACGCCGAACGGGCCCTCGTAGGCGAGCACGGGGTCGTTCGGCACGGTGGGCCCCAGGGCGCCGAGCAGGACCTCCGTGGTGTCCACGACGTCCTCGGCGGCGCGCTCCCGGAGCTCCCGCGCGACCGACACGGCACCGAGCAGGTCGCCCTCCCGCAGGGACCGCACGAAGCCCTCGTCGAAGGTGTGCGCGCGGGGGTCGAACCCCGCGGGCGCGCCGGGCTGGAGCCGGTGGGACATGTCGCCGCTCGCCACGAGCCCCCAGGGGACCCGCGACCGGAGCCGCTCGCCGATGGCGCCCGCGTCGCGGTTGTTCCACGGGACGCCGAGCACCGCCGTGGGCCCGCTCCAGCCGGCCTCCACGAGGAACCAGAGGGGCACGAGGGCCCCGTGGTCGAGGGGTTGGGCGGCCACGGGCGCGAGCGGGAGGTCGCCGAGGGCGTCGCGCACGGCCGGTGCGGCGTTCGGCAGGGCCAGCCCCACCTCCGGGCATCCGAACCGCGCGAAGGTCCCCTCGAGCTGCTCACCGTCCACCAGACCCCAGCGGTGGCGGTCGCGCGGCGTGTGGGGCGAGAGCACCACCAGCACCTCGGGACCGGTGTCCACCACGGCTCGTGCCACCCTCCGCATCGCCGCGGTGGTGGTGGCGCAGTCCGCCGCACGGGCCCGGCCGATGGCCGGGATCACGATGGGGGCGTGGCACATGAGGGCGATCGCGCGCATCGCGCACCTCCTGTGCACAACGTATTCCGCCAGCCCTCACCCGAGGGTGCGACGTGCGCGGGCGAGCACGCGCTGCACGTCCGGCTCGTCGAGGTGGCGCGCGACGAACGCGTCCAGGTGCGGCCGGTCGGTGGTGCCCTTCGCGCCGTGGCGGAGCAGGAGGAGCCCCCAGAGGAGGTAGGCGTCCGCGGGCCCGCGGGTGGCTCCGATCCAGCCGTCGGCCACCCGGGTCTCCAGGATGTCCACCAGCGGCGGGAGGAGACGCTCCACGACGTCCGCGCGGGTGGCGTCGGGGGCAGAGGGGTCGAAGAGGGGCCCCAGGACGGCCTGGTGGAGCTCGGTGGCCACGAACGCCACGTCCTCGAGCACCCGGCGACGCTCGGCGGCCGTGCGGTCGGGGCCGTGGACCGTGTCGAGGTGCGTCAGGATCCCGACGATCTCGGTGAGCCGCTCGCCGTCCGGCAGCACGAGCACGGGCACCTTGCGCTTGGGGTTGACCTCCGCGAACGCTTCGCCGTCGACGCGGGTGGCGCGGCCGCGGGTCACGTGGCGGACCTCGTAGGGCAGGCCGTGGCGGGTGAGCTCGAGCTCCACGGCGAGGGCGCAGCTGAACGGGAACGAGAAGAGAGTGTGCATTCGAACCTCCACCCCGAGGGTCACCCGGGCTAGGGTCGTCTGAAATGACATCGAGCGAACGATTTCAGCCAGATGTGCGCCAGGTGGACGTGCTCCTCCCGGCGGGCGGTCAGGTCGTGGGCACCCTGGGGCTCGTGGAGGTGCTCGACACCGCCAACCGCGTGCGCGTCCATGCCGGTCGAGCGCCGCTCTACGACGTGCGGGTCGTGGGGATCGACCCCGAGACCCCCACGTCCATCGGGCCCATCGTGCGGACGGCGCCCGCGGAGCCCCGCGAGCCACACACGTTCGTGGTGGGTGGGGCGCTCGCCCTGATCGACGGTCCTCCGGAGCCCCGGCTGCTCGAGGTCGCCGACGCCATGGCCTCGACGGCGGAGCGGGTGGTCTCGGTGTGCACGGGCGCCTTCGTGCTCGGGGCCCTGGGGTGGCTCGACGGTCGCTCGTGCACGACACACTGGCTGGGCGTGGAGGCGCTGAGGGCGCGCTTCCCGGCCGCCCGCGTCGAGCCGGACGCGCTGTACACGGAGGACGGTCGGGTGCTCACGTCGGCCGGGGCCTCGGCGGGCATCGACCTCGGGCTGCACCTGGTGTCCCGCGACGGTGGCCCCCGTCTGGCCGTGACGGTGGCCCGCCTGCTCGTCGTGTTCGCCCACCGGCCTGGCGGGCAGTCGCAGTTCGGCAGCGCCGTCCGGGTGCGTCACGACCTGGACGGGCGTCTCCGCGACCTCGTGGACCACGTCGTGCAGCGCCCGGGGGACGACCACCGGGTGGACGTGCTGGCCGCCCGCGTGGGCATGAGCCCCCGGAACTTCGCGCGCGTGTTCCGCGCCGAGCTGGGCGAGACCCCGGCGGCCTTCGTCGCGCGCGTCCGCGTGGAGGCCGCCCAGCGTTCCCTCCAGCTCGGCGACGAGCCCGTCGAGCGCATCGCGGAGGGGCTCGGCTTCGGCACGGCCACCACGTTCCGCCGCACGTTCGCGCGGGTCGTGGGCGTCAGCCCGGCGGCGTGGCGGGCCCGCTTCTCCGCGTGAGGAGCCAGAGCCACCCGGAGGGCCCGGCACCCGCACCGCTGCACCCGCAGCCGACCTCGCCCGGCAGGGTGACCTCCACGTCCTGGCAGGTCGGCGCTCTCGACCCCGGGAGGCCGTCGCAGTCGAGGTCCCGCTCGTCCTCGCAGGTCTCGGTGGCGCCGGGGAACACGGTGCTGTCGCCGTCGTCGCAGTCCCGGGGCCCGGGTGCGGCGCCGCAGGGCTCACCCACAACGGTCCACGCGCCGTCGCCGTCCAGGTCCACCCAGACGGGGGCCCCTTCGTCCACCGTCCCGTCGCAGTCGTCGTCCACGCCGTCGCAGTCGCGGTCGGGGGCCGCCGGGTTCACCAGAGCGTCACCGTCGTCGCAGTCTCCGGTGCGCGGCACCCCCTCGGGGTCGCATCCCATCAGCTCCGCGCCTGCGCCGTATCCGTCGCCATCGAGGTCCGCGTAGAGGCCCCCCGGGCCTTCGGCGTCCTCGTCCAGGAGGCCGTCGCAGTCGTTGTCGGTGCCGTTGCACTCGGTCTCCGGGGCCCCGGGGTGGATGGAGGCATCCGCATCGTCGCAGTCGCCGCCCTCCTCCACCACGCCCAGCGCCAGGCACCCGGTCCCCGCGGCCTCCCCGCCGAAGTGGTCGCCGTCGTCGTCCGCGAAGAGCACGAGGGGGCCGCCCTCGTCGATGATGCCGTCGCAGTTGTCGTCGACCCCGTTGCACGCGCTGTCGTCGGCGCCGGGGCGGATGCCGGGGGCGGCGTCGTCGCAGTCGCCGCCCATGGCCACCAGCCCCTGGGGTGGAGCACAGGCGAATTCTGCGGGGGGATTCACGCCGAACCCGTCCGCGTCGGCGTCGGTGTACCAGGGTGTGGGCCCGCCGATCAGGTCGGTCGTGTCGTCGCAGTCCGGCTCGGGGGACTGCGGGGCGGCCCCGGTCGGCGGATCGCACGCCATGACGGGCCCTACGGTGAGCCCGTCCCCATCGGCATCGACGTAGAAGGGCCGCACCCCGAGTACGTCGGCGTCCGTGTCGTCGCAGTCGCCGGCGACGTCGACGAGGAGCGGACCCTCGGCCGTGCAGATGTCCAGGATCCAGGTGTCGTCGCCCAGCCCGTCACCGTCGGCGTCGAGGAAGAGGGGGGTCCCGGTGGAGTCCTCGTCCACGAGCCCGTCGCAGTCGTCGTCCCTGCCGTCGCATCCGACGTCCTGGAGCACGCCGGGGTGCACCGCGCTCGACGTGTCGTCGCAGTCGAACGGGACGTAGTAACCGTCACCGTCGGAGTCCTCCAGCCCTCCGGCGCCGAACGCCCCCGTTCCGACGTCCACGGAGCCCAGGTCGCACGTGCCCTGGGCGGTGGTGTAGGCCCGCGGGTCGTTCGTGATGCTCGTGCCGCCCGGCCAGAACGGGCTCCCGACGTACGGGTCCGGCCAGAAGTTGCTGGTCGTGAAGGTCACGGGCGTGGAGGCCTGGCTGGCGAGGTCGTAGAGCGTGGTGGTCGACGTCTCCACCTCCAGGCCCTCCAGGGTCACGGAGCCCGGCGGGTTGGCGCTGCTGTAGAACGTGCCGACGTCGCTGCCGCTGTTGCGCGCGAACGACGACGAGCGGACCGCGATGGCGACGTTCCGGTCGGTGGCCGCGCGGATCGCCGCACCCCAGTCGTTGGCGGTGAGCGCCTGGTTGTCGAGGAAGGCGGTGTTCGTGATGGTGAGCGCGTTCGCCAGCGGCCCGTACCAGTCGAGGCCCCCTCCGGCGTGCCCTGCGGTGTTCTGACAGACGGTGCTGAGGCTGATGTCGGCGTCCACGTGCACGTACAGCGCGCCGCCCCAGCCCCCTGCGGTGCTGTCGCGGAAGGCCGAGCGCACGATGTCCACGCGTCCGCCGGCGTCCTTGTGGATGGCACCCCCGTCCACCGCCGCGGTGCAACCGTCGAACAGGGTGCGGTCGACGCTGATGGGCCCGCCGGTGGAGCGGATGCAGCCGCCGCTCGTCGCGCTGCCCCCCTCGAAGTGGACCCGCTCGAGCATCAGGGTGCCGCTGCCCGTGTGGAGGATGTGCCCGCCTTCGGTCGTGGCGCTGCCGCCGATGAACCTGGAGCCCGCGATCTGGAGGTCGCGGGTGGACGCGGTGCTCAGCAGCGTCGGCGAGGCCTCGGTCGTGTAGAACGCCATCCTCAGGAGGGTGAGGGCCGCCGACGCCTCCACGTCCACGCCGATGCTGTACGGGCCGGGAGACACCACCACACCCTCGAGGGCGAGGTGGGAGCCGCCCTGCACGCGCACGACGGGCTCGGTCTGGCCGGGCGCTGCGCGGAGGAACACCGTTCCGGGGACCACGGCGCGGAGCGTGAGCACCTCGTCGTCCACCACGAATGCGCCAACGTAGTCACCGGGGACGAGCCAGATCGTGTGGGCCCAGGGGGCCAGGATACTGTCGGGCGTGTCGGCGATGATCGCGTCGAGGTCGTCGGTGGGGCGGGCGACCACATCGTCGGCCCAGGACAGCGTGGGGGCGAGGAACAGCACGGCGGCAGGATAGCGCGAAAGGCCGCGACGAGCGGTTAGTACGGCTTGGGAGGGCCTGCTGAGCGGTCTGTTTCGCATCGAGCGCATCCTCGGGCAGGGCGCGACCGCCGTGGTGGTGCAGGCGACCCGCGTGGGCGACCCCGGTCGGGGTCTCGCGCTCAAGGTGCTGCGCGAGGGTGCCTCCGACCCGCGGCAGTGCGCGCGAGCAGCCAACGAAGCGGCCACGCTCCGCCAGCTCCGGCACCCCAACCTCCTCCACGTGCACCGGCTGCTGGACTACCACGGCCGCGTGGTGGTGGAGTCCGAGCTCGTCGACGGTGTGGGGCTCGATCGGGCCCTGCGCGCCGGGCGCCTCACGCCACAGGACGCCGTGGCGGTCGCCCTGCAGGTGGCCATCGCGCTGGACGCCGCGTTCGCGACGCCGAGCCCGGTCGACGGTCGTCCCCTCGAGGTGGTCCACCGCGACCTGAAGCCCGGGAACGTCCTCCTCACCCGGGGCGGCACCGTGAAGGTGGTGGACTTCGGGATGGCATGCAGCCGGCTGACGCCGCTCGAGGCGGGAGAGCTGCGCGGGACACCGGGGTACTCGCCACCCCAGCCGCTGACCGGAGCGGACCTGCCCGCCGTCGACATCTACGCCCTCGGGCTCGTGCTCTTCGAGTGCCTCGTGGGCCTGCCGCTCGTGGTGACCCGGAACCCCGAGCGCCACGACGACCAGGTCGCCGAGGGCCTGGCGCGCATCGTCGAGCTCGACCTGCCGGCGGGGGTCGGGCCCGCGCTGGTCAGCCTGCTGCGGTCGATGATGCGCTTCGACCCCATGGAGCGGCCCCTGCTCGTGGACGCGGTCGCGCGGCTCGCGCAGATCGCGCTCCACCCCGACATGGACGGCGATCTGGCGGCCCTCGCTGCCGCCCGCATCCCCGACCGCTCGTTCTTCGCGCCGAACGAGCACGACGAGTGGGAGTCCGTGGCGTTCCTGGAGCGCGAGCTGCCGGACATCCCGACTCCCGTCCGGCCCGCGCGGGACGTCGAGAAGGAGGTGCGCGCCCGCCTGAAGGAGCCCACCTGGATGGACGATCTGCCCGGTCTCCGCGCGCTGCTCGCGTCGGCGGACGGCCGGGTGGAGGCTCCGCTGCTCGACCTGCTGCGCCCGCGGGGCTGGCAGTTCTGGCGCCGTCCCATCCGTCCCGAAGAGCTCGAAGGCGCCCTGCTGTTGCTCGCGGTGGACCCCAGCCCCGACGCCATCCTGCGGGCCCGTGCGCTCCGGGAGTCCCGGGACGTCCGGGTGGCCGAGGCCGCACGGCGGGTGCTCATCGGGATGTGAGCAGCTACGCTCCTCGCTGGAGGTCGCGATGTTCCTCGTCCATCTCGCGCTCGCCGCAGATCCCTGCGCCGGCATCGACCCCTGCACCGTGCTCGAGCGCACGCCGGTCGGGAAGGACCGGGAGGTCGTGCACGTCGCCTACATGAAGAAGGCCGACGTGCCCACGAACGTCGGGGAGCCCCTGTACGGCGAGCCCGGCGCCTGCAACCGGCACGCGTGGTGGATGGTGGACGGTGCGAAGACCCGTCCGATCCTCGAGGTCTGCAACGACGGCTACGGGGCGAGCGGGGTGGGGGAGGACGACGTCTCCGTGAAGGACGGCGTGTTCACCCACTCGCAGTACGGGGGGAGCGCGTGGCGCTGGACGAACAGCCGTTCCATCGCGCTGTTCCCGCCCGCCTGGGTCGCCTCCTCCGGCTACAACCACTACATGGGCCTCATCGGCATGGGCTCGGAGTGGGACTACAAGGCCGGGAGGGGCCGGTTCACCGAGACCTTCACGCGCTGCGGGCAGGACGAGGAGCAGGTGGACGTCTCGGGGCCCGTGCTGCCGGTGCTCCCGGAGATCGAAGGCTATTCCTGGAACACCACGGCGCTGGGAGCCTGCGCCGTGGCCGTGGACGCCTCCACCGTCGAGGCTGTCGTGCACGGGAAGCCCGGTGCCGCCACCGACGGTGCCTTGAAGGCTGCGTTCATCGGCGACGCGCTGGTGGTGGAGGTGCGCGACGACACCTGGGTGCCTACCGCGAAGTCCTGGATCAAGGCGGACCACCTGGAGATCTGGACGTCCTCGGTGTCGCGGTTCGAGCCCGAGTGCGTGTCGAAGCGCGCGGCCCAGCAGTGGGGCATCGGGCTCGACGGCACGGTCTACCCGGCGTTCGGCGAGCCCGCGCCGCTCGCGGTGCAGGTGTCCCGCGAAGAGGCCGTGTGGCGCGTGCGGATCACGGGTGTGGCCCCCGACGTGAACGGCATCACCGTCGTGTACAGCGACAGTGACGACGGCGCGGGCCAGGAGCGCCTGATCGCCACCAGCCCGGTGAAGCTCGGGCACGGCGAGACCCTCGGGGTGGCGTCCAAGGTCGACCACGCCACGTGCGTGATGGGTCCCGGAGGGCTCACCTGGAAGCTGCGCGACCTGCCCGCGGACGGCCCGCTGCTCCCGGCGTTCCCGTGAGTCAGGCGGTGTAGAGCACGACCTCCCGGGTCACCCCGCGAAGCGTCTCCCGACCGACCTCCCGCGTGGCGGAGGGGTCGGCGAGGTGGCCCACGAACGTGTCGGTGAGCAGGAGGGGAGCGAGCTCCTTCGTGAGCTTCTCGATGCGGCTGGCCTCGTTCACCACCGGCCCGATGACCGTGAAGTCGATGCGCTGGCGGGATCCGATGTTGCCGAAGACCACGGGCCCGGCGTGCAGGACGTACCCCATCTCGAGAGGCGGACGGTCTGCCGGCAGGGACGCGTTGGCCTCGGCGAGCCGCACGAAGGCCGCCTGGGCGGCCTCCAGGGCCACGTCGGCCGCGTCGGGGCGGTCGAGGGGCAAGATGCCGAGCACGGCGTCCCCGATGAACTTCAACACGTCCCCGCCGCGCTCGACCCACGGGTCCGCCGCGCACTCGAAGTAGCGGTCGAGGTCCTCGAGCACCTCCTCCGAGGGCCGGTGGTCCACGCGGCTCGTGAACCCGCGCAGGTCGCACGTGAACACCACGGCCTCCATGCGCTCGCCGTTCTGCCGGCGGTGGTCGCCGTGGAGCACGCGCTGGGTGGGCCGTCCCCCCAGGTAGGCGCGGAGGAGCGAGCGCGTCACGTGGCGCGTCATCGAGAGCTCGAGCCGCAGGGACAGGGGCATGCGGAGGCCGAGCAGGAGCTCGACCTGGGCGTCGGTGAAGCCGCCGGGCTGCCGTGTGGTCACCGAGAACATCTGGTCGCGCGAGAGGGCCGGCAGGCGCATCAGCAGGTAGTCCGTGCTCCCGCCCTCCCGGAAGGACTCCAACAGCGGGAAGGGCGCGGGAACATCGAGCTTCACGCGCATGAAGTCCCGGCGCTGCTCGCGGAGGGCGGTGATCGGGGACGTCCGCAGCGCGGACTCCACGGCCGAGTGCGGGAGGTCCTCTGCTGTCGCGCCTCCTTCGGGGGTCCAGACGATGGAGACGACCGCGATCTCGGGGTGCAGCGTGCGGAGGCCGGTGGCCATGCGCTCGATGGGCACCCGATCTGCCAGACGCTCGGCCAGACCGGCCACCAGGCCCGTCGCCAGCAGGCCCCGGGCCTCCTCGGACAGCAGCCAGTCCCAGACGTCGTTCACAGCTCCTCCGGGTCGATGGTCATGATGTCCACGCGGCTCACGCAGGTGTCCTGGTACTTCTTGCCCGGCCAGACCTCGAGGAGCTCGATGGACACCTTCTGTGCGGGGGGCTTGCCCTCCGCGGAGTCCAGCACCCGCCACGGGGGCTCCGCCTCGACCATGTGGGCGAACCAGTCGGACACCGCGGCCCCCGAGCTGGGGTCGGTGGCCTTCGCGACCGAGGGGTCCTCGAGCTCCACGACCTCGTCCACGCCCGTGTCGGTGCGCACGCGCACCTTCTTCACCCGGGCGTTCGCCGCGAGCAGGTCGGCGGACTTGAAGTAGCCGCCCCACACCGCCAGCCCGTGCACCAGGAGGGGCCGGCCCAGATCGATCTCCAGGGTCGTGCCCAGGCCGTCTCCATCGGCTCCTTCGCACCAGGCGAGCGCCATGTCCGGGCTCAGCACGTTCGCCGGCGGGTGCTTCGGCAGCGAGGAGCTCGCGGTCGCCACCAGGTCCACCGCCATCTGGCTCCGCATCTCCCCGCACGGCGCGCACGCGTAGTCCACCGCCTTCATCCCGTACATCGCGGGTGGACGCTCCGGTGGGGCCTCGGGTGCGGGTGCGGCTGCCGGCGCGGGGGCTGGCTGCGTGACGGGCGGAGGAGCGGGGACCGGTGTGGGGGGCGACGAGCAGGCGAGCAGGAACGGGACCATGGCGGACCTCCGCGCGCGAGCGTAGCAGAGCCCGTTGTGGTCTACTGGACCGCCTCGAGCCCCGGAGACCCCATGAGCTGGACCCGTACCTGCGTCCTCGTGCCCACCGACTTCTCGGACGCCTCGCTCGCGGCCCTGGACGAGGCCCGCGCCATCGTGGACGACCCCGCCCACCTGCACGTGCTGCACGTCCTCCACCCGATCCACCCCGCCGAGCCGGGCATGCTCTGGGGTGCGGTCGACGACGGGCGCCGCATCGCCCACGTGGAGGAGCACCTCCGCGAGCACCTCGCCGTGCGCGGCCTCTCGGCGGCCCACGCCCACTGCACGATCGGCGACGAGGGCCTCTCCATCACCGAGCTCGCGAGCTCCCTGGGTGCGGACCTCGTCGTGCTGGCGTCCCACGGGCGCACGGGGCTCTCGCGGGTGCTGCTGGGATCGGTGGCCGAGCGGGTCGCGCGCCACAGCCCGTGCCCCGTGCTGATCGTGCGCTCGGTGCCCGCCTGATGGACGCGCTGATCCCCCGCGACGCCCTGTTCGGCAACCCCGACCGCATCCAGGCGCGGATCAGCCCGGACGGCCGCTGGCTCGCGTGGCTCTCGCCCGTGGGCGGCGTGAAGAACGTGTTCGTGGCGCCCGCCGACCGGCTCCAGGACGCGCGGGCCGTCACCGCCGACGCGGTGCGCGACATCCGGATGTACGAGTGGGCCCGGTCCTCCACACGGCTGCTCTACATCCAGGACGCCGGTGGCGACGAGAACTGGCACGTGTTCTCCACGGACCCCGTGAGCGGCGAGACCGTCGACCTCACGCCCGAGGCGGGCGTGCAGGCCCAGCTCATGTTCGACAGCCCGGACCACCCCACGCGCGTCGTGATCGGGCTGAACGCCCGCCAGCCCCAGGTCCACGACTGGATCGCCGTGGACGTGGAGACCGGCGAGCGCGAGCTGCTCTTCGAGAACCCGGGGCTCGTGGGCGGCGTGTTCGGCTTCGACCTCGAGCCGCGGCTCGGGGTGGCCATGCAGCCCGACGGCGGGCTGGCCGTGCTCGGCATCCCCTCCCTGGAGCCGGTGCTCACCATCCCCGCCGAGGACAGCCTCACCACGTCCCCGCTCGTGTTCGGGCGCGACGGGGCCCTCTGGATGCTCGACAGCCGCGGGCGCGACACCGGCGCCCTGGTCCGGCTCGACCTCACCACGGGCGAGCGCACCGAGGTGTTCGCGGACCCGCAGGCCGACCTCGTGGACGCGTGGGTGCACCCGCAGACCCACGCCATCCAGGCGGTCGTCACGGCGTGGGGCCGCAGGGAGCTCGTGGTGCTCGACCCGGACGTCCAGGTGGACGTCGATCGGCTCGCGGCCTTCGACGACGGCGAGATCCAGGTCGTGTCGCGCACGGCGGACGACCAGACCTGGATCATCGCGTACACCCGGGCGGACGGGCCGGTGCGCTACGCCCGGTACGACCGGCGGGAAGGCGGGATCGTGGACCTCTTCTCCAGCCAGCCGGGCCTGGCGGACCTCCCGCTCACGGCCATGCACAGCGTCACCCTCACCGCGCGCGACGGGCTGCCGCTGCCCTCGTACCTCTCGCTGCCCCGCTGGGACGACCACGATGGACGTCCGAGCCGGCCGCTCCCGATGGTGCTCCTGGTGCACGGGGGCCCGTGGGCGCGGGACTCCTGGGGCCTGAGCCCGCTCCACCAGATCTTCGCCAACCGCGGCTACGCGGTGCTCTCGGTGAACTTCCGGGGGAGCACGGGGTTCGGGAAGGCCTTCGTGAACGCCGGCGACTTCGAGTGGGCCGGCAAGATGCACGACGACCTCCTGGACGCCGTGGACTGGGCCGTGGAGCAGGGCATCGCCCAGCGCGACCGGGTCGCCATCATGGGCGGGTCGTACGGGGGATACGCCACGCTCGTGGGGCTGACGTTCACCCCGGAGGTCTTCGCGTGCGGCGTGGACATCGTGGGGCCGAGCAACCTCGTCACGCTCCTCGAGACCATCCCGCCCTACTGGACGCCGATGATCGCGCAGTTCCACAACCGCATGGGCACCAACGAGACCGAGGAGGGGCGGGCGGACCTCGTGGCGCGCTCGCCGCTGTCGCGCGTCCAGGCCATCGTGCGGCCGCTCCTGATCGGTCAGGGGGCCAACGACCCGCGGGTGAAGCAGTCCGAGAGCGACCAGATCGTGGCCGCCATGCAGGAGCGCGGCATCCCGGTGACCTACGTGCTGTTCCCGGACGAGGGGCACGGGTTCTCCGGGCTCGCCAACCGGCTGGCGTTCTACGCGCTGGCCGAGGGCTTCCTCGCGGAGCATCTGGGTGGGCGCGCCCAGCCCGTGGGCGACGCGCTGGCGGGGTCCACGGCCGTCGTGAGCTGACCCCCGCGAGGACTGGGATACGGAGCGGGCGTGATGTTGCTCGCTGCCGCCATGGCGACCCTGCCGGAGCCCGCGCGCACGGAGGTGCCGCTGGCGCCCGTGCTGGACGGGTGCACGCCGTCCCTCGACGCCGAGCGGGTCGTGTGCACCGGCCGTCGTGACGACGGGCTGCGCGTGGTGGTGCGGGGACGCGACCGGGAGCCCGTGGCGCGGGCCACCCTCGACCTGCCGGATCCGGTCGGTGAGCCCGTGCTGGACGGGTCGGGCACGCTCTGGATGGTGGTCGATCGGCCCCAGCTCCGCGTCGTGGCCTGGCGTCCGGGGGAGGACCTCCGGGAGCGGTGGCTGCACGGGTACCAGGAGGTCGTGCTCGCGGGGCTCGACACCCCCGATCAGGCCGTGCTGTACGGGTCCGATCGACAGTTCGGGCGCTTCGTGCTGCCCCTCGCCTGGGAGACGCTGGAGGGGGCCGACACGCTGCCCGTGGACTGCCGGGTGCTCGATGGCGACGGCACGGCGATCCTCTGCGGCGACCCCGTGCCCCGCCGTCTGGACCCCGCGACCCTCGAGATGGAGCCCACGCGGCTCGAGATCTCCTGGGAGGGCGCGGTCGCCACGGGTGGGGTGCTCGGGCCGCGCTGGACGGCCGCTCGGTTCGACGACGCCGCGGGGCACCGCTGGCGGGCGGTCGCCCGGGACGGCGAGCGGCTCGTGGAGCACACCGACACGGGCGAGGGGCGGGGGTTGTGCGCGGTCGGTGACCGGCTGGTGGGCGGGACGGCCGGGGATGGGGGCGAGGGCCTCGTGTGGATCGGACCGGGCGGCGACGTGAGGCGCACGGCCCTCGGGGAAGGGCGGCCCACACGGTTCCGTTGCGGGGCCAAGGGTGTGTTGCTGGACACCGACGGGCTCTGGCTGCAAGCCACCCCGGACGGCAGGGTGGAGGAGGGCTGGGGCTGGCGGACGGGCCTGCGGGTGCTGGCCGTGGACGCTGCGGGCGTGACCCTGGCGGTGGGGTCGAAGGCCGCGCTGCGGCGCACGGTCACGGGCACGCCGACGGTGGGTCCGCTGGCGGCCGTGCGGGGCAATGTGGTCACAGACCCCGTGCTGGACGGGTGGTCCGAGGGCTACGGGCTCGCGGACGGCGGGCGGGTGCAGGCGGACGGTGCGGCGGTGTCGCGGGTCACGGACGGCGGGGTGGTCTGGACCCACGCGCTCCCGCCGCGGTGCGACGCGAGGGTGCTGGCGGCGGGCGAGCACGTCCTGGTCGACCTGCGTGGCCGTGACGAGGCGGGCGGGCCGGCCTGGCAGTCGCTCTGGACGCTGGACGTCGCGACGGGCGGGCTGACGGCCTCCACGCGGGTGCTGGCGTCACCGGGGCCCTACGCGCGCGTGCTGGCCCTACCGGGCGGTCTGGTGGCCAGCCTGGCGAAGGGCACGCTGTCGTTGGTCACGGTGCCCGGGCTCGAGGAGCTGGGCTCGCGGGACGTGCAGGACGGCGGCTACCCGGATCGGCTGGTGCGGCTCGCGGACGGCGGGTTCGCAGTGGTGTGGCGGGAGGACGAGCGCATGGTGGTGGAGCGCTGGCCCAGGCTGGTTCTACCAGCGGAGACGCCGCAAGCACCATGAAGCGGGGTCGTGACATCTCGTGACGACCCGAGGGTAGCGGCCCCCCCCCCCCCGGGCTGTAGTTTGGGTACCAGGAACCTTCTTCCTGGAGACCCGCATGTGTCAGAAGTCCACGCCCGGTTCGCCGCTCCGCCTCAGCTGCTACCAGAACACCGAGCGGTTTCACCCCACCGGGAGCTGGATGCCCGCCACACCCTTCGATGCGCTGGAGTACAACCTGTTGATCAGCGCGAAGGTCGGGAACTTCCGTGCGCGTCCGGGGTATCAGCTCGCCGCTGTGCGGCCGGACGAGTCCTCCGTTCCGGTGGTCTTCGGCTCCCTGGTCACTGCAGAGGGGTGGACGCGCGTGGTGGGCACGCCGCCCAACGTGGACAGCTCGTTCTTCTGGCGGCCGGGGGTCTTCTATTCGTCCTCCAACACCTCGGTGGCGCAGGCGGACGTGCAGCTCGACACCCACTACGTGACGAACGGGCGGATAGCGGGCAACACCTCGCTCAATCTCCTGCCCGTGGAGAAGCCCATGGTCCTGCCCGTCACAGACTGGTTCGCGGCGGTGGGCGTGAGTGCGGTGAAGTCGGCGGTGCAGATCACCAATCGACTGTATGGGATGGAGGTACAGCTCCTGGTCAGGTGGGCGAACGATCGCGCGCTCCCGACGACGTGGGAGGCCGCCAGCTCGGTGATCACGGTGACCAACCAGAACGAGGGCTTCAACACCGGCAAGAACGGGGTGTCCCCCACGCGCATCTGGGGTCAGCTCGGGCTGTCCGTGACGTACACCGGGTCCAACCCCGAGAACGCGACGGCGGACGTCGCGTGTATCGTGATGTAGGCGGCGCGGATGTCTGGGTTCTTCGATCGCTGGTTGCCCTCCGGGGACCAGAGCTTCTCGGGTGCGGGCGCGCGGCCCCTCGCGGTTGCGTCCGCCATCCCGGCCCAACCGTCGGTCCCGGCGCTACCCGGGGATGCTGTACCGTCGGCGCAATCGGCCGTGTTCACGGGGGCGCTGCCGCCTCCCGGGCAGCGGTTCCAGCCGCAGGAGCTGCCCGCGCCACCAGGGTGGTCGCCGTTTCGTCCCGCTCCGGACCTGCTCCGCCCGGCAGCGCCGCCGCGCTTCGACACCCTTCCACAGGTGTGTGTCGGAGGTACGCGGGTCGCTCTGCCGCCTTTCTCGGAGGCACACTGGCAGACGCGGAACTGCTTCCACCGCGCCGGGTTCTACGACTGGCCCCCGACGACCTGTACACCCCCCTGTCTGGACGCTCGACCCCAGGTGTGCGAGCCGCCGAGCCCTGCGCGTCGGCAGCAGGCCGCCGACCGGAACCCGCTGTTCCTCGCACCCACGTCGTGGAGGCGGGAATCTACCGGGGTTGCGACCCAGGCCGAGTGCTGCTGCGACGTGAGCCTGCCGCAGGCGCCCACCGGGTCCACCCCGTTGCCGGTGAGCCGTGCGGACGCGATCGCCATGGGCTTCGGTCCCCAGTGGGAGGCGATGATGGCTGCCTCGGCCATCATGCAGGACAACCTGGACATCCTGGAGTGGATCGTGTGCGTGCTGGACGAGTGGTCTGTGCACGCCCCCCGCTCGGACGTGCCACACCCCTTCAACACCGGACGGATCCGGCCCTGCATCGTCGACTTCGTGCGCGACGGCTTTCCGATCTACGCCTACCAGGGCCGCCGGTTCTGGAACACGGAGCCGTCCGTGCCGAGGTGCGACTACTGGGGCGCGACCGGAGCCGCCACAGGCCAGAATCAGCAGCCGTTCACCGATGATGGCGGCCGCCCTGGCGTCGTGCTGCCGGTGTTCTACCCGAACTACTGGGTGTACTACGGCCTGGCCATCGAAGCCGGCGGCTCCACCGGGCTCTGCGCGGCGATCGGCATCGCCAAGGTGCTGATCCACGAGCTTATGCACCTCTGTGTCGCCGGGGAAGACGACGCGTTCCAGTGCTGGGCCCTGCAGAACATGGCGGCCACCACCTTCTTCGTTCTGATGGAGGAGCGGTACCCCTGCATCAAGAACAACTGGTGCTGCAACGCGCCCGTCGCCACCGTCATGAGCTCCGAGCCTGGACCCTACGCGTTCGGAGGGGATCCCCTGAGGATCGAGCGGTGGCTGAGCGAGCCTGGAGCCTGCGTGGGTTCCGGGCGTTTCGTCCTGGAGTGAGCGATGTGGATGCTGTTGTTCGCGTGCCGCCCCTCCGCCCCGGTGACTCCGCCTCCGACGCCCACCGCGGTCACCCCGCCCATGCCGACCGGCGACACTGGTGGAGCGAATGGTGAGTGCCCGCTGGCGCCGCAGATCAGCTGCAGCCCTGATCCCGGAATCGGTACGATCGAAGGCCGGGTGGAGAGCCGATCCTGGGGGCCGAGAGGCTCCGTAAGTCCGTTCTGCGTGGCCCCCGCCTCCGCGGCCGAGGGATGCAGGCTCTTCTTGGGGGACGCCTGTCCCGGCACCTTCGAGGAGGCGATCGCGGCTGGATGGGAGGACCGGGGTGAAGAGGACCGGGGTGGGTTCCTGGTGCGCTGGGCGCTCCACGCGTTTCCCGTCCAGCCCGTCGACGGCGACCCCCCGGGCCTGGTCGACGACATCGGTCTGTTCTACCGTGAGCAGGGCCTCATCGCCACGCGCGCCTGGCGAGCGGGCGGCGTCAGCTATGGACGGGACTACTGTTGCAGCGAGGGTGGGAGCGCCCAGGGTGCGCTCTGGATGGATGCAGAGCTCTTTCCGTGTGCCGAGCCATGATACCCGAGCGGTGGCGCGGCGAGCCCGGAGCCTGCGTGGGTTCCGGGTGTTTCCTCCTGGAGTGAGCGATGTGGATGCTGTTGTTCGCGTGCCGCCCCTCCGCCCCGGTGACTCCGCCTCCGACGCCCACCGCGGTCACCCCGCCCATGCCGACCGGCGACACCGGTGGACCCGACGCCTGTCCCTTCGCTCCACAGCGTGAGTGTCTGTGGAACGTGTTCCCCGTCGAAGGGCGCGTGGAGTGGCGCGCACTGAACGATAACGTGGACATCGCTGTCTGCGTCGCGAACGCGAGCACGACAGCCGGCTGCAACCGTCTGTTCGGCAATTGCCCCGAATCGGTCGACTCGGCTTTGGCACGGGAGGATCTGTACTGTCGTTTGCTGGACGACTTCCTGGTCGGGGGTCGATTGCTCACGCGGGTAGCGTGCTCCGTTCCGGAGGTCGGGGACCTTGGCTCGCCGGAGGACTATCAGTATCACTCGATCTGGCTTCTGTTCGATGAGGGGCATTTGGTGGCCGTGACCGACTATTTCATGCCTCCGCCTGGCGGGTCGGAGTACCCCTGTTGTTCGGACGGTGGTGTGTCCCGGTGGATCCTGTGGGCGGAGATAGACTTCTTGGAGTGTGCGTTTTGATTCCGGGCGACTCGCGACGCGAGCTGCACCTCTGCGTCGACGCGATCTATCCCTTTGTCGGCTTCAGGCTGTACGGCGAGCCGAACAAGCCTTGGCAGGACGGGACCGGTGGGGCGACCGGCTTGTTTCGAGATGCCTTCAACGTGGACGGTGGCAGACCTGGTGTGGTGCTCCCGATGCTCTTCGGCCCGTTCTGGGGCGACCGTGGTCTCGCTGTCCAGGCCGGCGGCCCGACCGGCCTGTGCGCCGCCATCGCGGCCACGAAGGTGCTCGTGCACGAGCTCATGCACCTCTGCGTGGATGGCGAGAACGACGGGTTCTCCTGCTGGGCCCTCCAGAACATGGCTGCGACGACCTTCTTCCTCGCGATGGTTCAGCGGTACTCCTGCGTGCGCGACAACTGGTGTTGTTTCGCCCCGAACGCCACCCTGATGAGCTCCGAGGAGTTCCCGTACATCTGGGGGGGCAATCCTTTCCGGGCGTGGCGCTGGCGGAGTCAGCCGTCTCGCTTCGGTGACCCCAACTGGCATGCGGTGGAGTAGACGATGCTCTGGTGGATACAGATCGCATGTCACCCCTCGCCCCCGAGTCCGATGGCCCAGGACACATCGGATACCGGGCCACCGATGGATACCGGCCAGTGCCCCGTTGCCACCCAGACGGCGTGCACCCAGCAGTTCTTCCCGGTCGACGGACGCGTCGAAGAGAGGACGGATGCCGTCACTGGCCTTGGTTTCATCGTATGTGTTGCGACCGCGACAGCGGAGGAAGGCTGCCAGCGGTTCTTCGGAACCTGTCCGCAGACCGCTGAGGAGGCGCTCGCGCTCCATCAGTTCTTCTGCGAGGACTTCGGAGAGTCGGTTGTCGACGGACGGCCACTCAGATCGATCGCCTGCGCTGTGCCAGCAGTCGGTGAGTTGGGCGCTGAGGACTATCAGTACCACGATGTCCAGCTCTACTACGATGACGGCCGGCTGGTGGCCGTGAAGGACTACTACATGCCTCTACTCGCCTCCGGGTGGGAGTATCCGTGCTGCTCCAACGGCGGTGTTTCGCGTCGCGTCCTATGGGCGGACATCCCGTTCTGGGAGTGCCTCGGCCAACCCGATTTCCCAAAGTGAGCGATGTGGGTGCTGTTGTTCGCGTGCCGGCCCTCCGTCCCGGTGACTCCGCCTCCGACGCCCACCGCGGTCACCCCGCCCATGCCGACCGGCGACACCGGTGGACCCACTGGTGAGTGCCCGCTGGCGCCGCAGATCAGCTGCAGTCCTGATCCCGGAGTCGGTACCATCGAAGGCCGGGTCGAGCTGCGCACATTGGGGAACACCGTGCCCATCTGTGTGGCTCCGGCATCGGCTGCCGAGGGATGTGGGCTCTTCCTGGGAGACGCCTGTCCTGGCTCCTTCCAGGAGGCGATCGCGGCTGGGTGGGAGGACCTGGGCGAGCTCGAGCGGAACGGAATCGTCGTTCTCTGGGCGCAGCGGCGGTTTCCCGTCCAGCCCGTCGAAGGCGACCCCCCGGACCTCGTCGATGCCATCGGTCTCTTCTACAGTGAGCACGGCCACATCGCCACGCTCGCCTGGCGGGCGGGCAGCATCAGCTATGGACGGGACTACTGTTGCAGCGAGGGCGGGAGCGCCCAGGGTGCGCTCTGGATGGATGAAGAGCTCTTCCCGTGTTCCGAGCCATGATACCCGAGCGGTGGCGCGGCGAGCCCGGAGCCTGCGTGGGTTCCGGGCGTTTCGTCCTGGAGTGAGCGATGTGGATGCTGTTGTTCGCGTGCCGCCCCTCCGCCCCGGTGACTCCGCCTCCGACGCCCACCGCGGTCACCCCGCCCATGCCGACCGGCGACACCGGTCGGCCGACCGGGCAGTGCCCACTGGAACTCCGGCCAGGTTGTAGTCCCAATCCAGGTATCGGTACTATCGAAGGTCGAGTCGAGCTGCGCACATTGGGGAACACGGTGCCCATCTGTGTGGCTCCAGCATCGGCTGCCGAGGGATGTGGGCTCTTCCTGGGAGACGACTGTCCGGGCTCCTTCCAGGAGGCGATCGCGGCTGGGTGGGAGGACCTGGGCGAGCTCGAGCGGAATGGAATCGTCGTGCGCTGGGCGCAGCGGGTGTTTCCCGTCCAGCCCGTCGAAGGCGATCCCCCGGACCTCGTCGATGCCATCGGCCTCTTCTACAGCGCGCACGGCCATGTCGCCACGCTCGCCTGGCGGGCGGGCGGCATAAGCTATGTGAGGGAGTACTGCTGCAGCGAGGGCGGGCACGCGCAAGGTGCGCTCTGGATGGATGAAGAGCTCTTTCCGTGTTCCGAGCCATGAGACCCGAGCGGTGGCGCGGCGAGACCGGAGCCTGCGTGGGTTCCGGGTGTTTCGTCCTGGAGTGAGCGATGTGGATGCTGTTGTTCGCGTGCCGGCCCTCCGCCCCGGTGACTCCGCCTCCGACGCCCACCCCGGTCACCCCGCCCATGCCGACCGGCGACACCGGTGGACCGACCGGTCAGTGCCAGCTGGCACCGTAGTGGAGCCGCGGTCTCGATCCCGGAATCGGCCAAGAGGCGCTCCAGGCCCTCCAGCCGTGACGACGACGGCAATCGAGGTTACCCGCCAACGAAGCGACGGTCTGACACAAGCGGTCCGCTCGCGGTGACCCTTGAGCACATCCAGCGCGAGCGCCACGCTCGCCACGTTGGCCGGGATGCTCGACGACCTCGATGGCGTCGAGCAGGACCCGGTCTGGCATCCCGAAGGGGACGCCCTGTTCCACTCCCTGCAGGTCTGGGCGCTGGCCCGACGTGCGTCCCCGGATCGGGAGCTCTGGGCGGCAGCCCTGCTCCACGACGTGGGGAAGGGGCTGCCCGGTGATCACGACGCCACCGGAGCCGCCCTGCTGCGCGGGTTCGTCCCGGATCGCGTCGTGTGGTTGGTGGCCCACCACCTCGATCTCCTCCGCCAGCCGCGACGCACGCGGAGGAAGCTCCGCGGGACCCGCCGGCTGGCGGATCTGGAGCACCTCCGGCGCTGGGACGTCGGGGGACGCGACCCGCACGCGTACGTCGTGCCGGTCGTAGAGGCCGTCGAGAGCCTCCGGGAGATCGTGCTCCCCACGCCATGAGGCGCCGTGGGCCCGACCGGGCAGCCCTGGCCTTCGAGGCGGGGCGCATCCTCCTGGAGGAGGGGGTGCCCGAGTACTACGAGGCGAAGCACCTCGCCGCCGAGCGCCTCACGGGTGGACGCGTCGAGCGGGTGACGCTGCCGTCCAACCGGGAGATCCGGCACGCCATGCTCGCCATCACGCGCCTCGACAGGGACGCGCGTCTCCGGCACCTCCGTCGGCTCCGCACCGTGGCCGTCGAGGTCATGGAGGCCCTGCTGCGCTTCGAGCCCCGGCTCATCGGGTCCGTCGCGAAGGGCGACGTGCACGCGGAGTCGGACGTGGACCTCCACGTCTTCACCGTGGACCACGGGGCCCTCGAGCTCGCCCTGCTCGCCGCCGGCCACCACGCCGAGCGCCATGAGCGGCCCGTCGTGAAGGACGGCACGCTGCGCACTTACGTGCACTACCGGTTCGCCGTGGGTGACGTCCCCGTGGAGCTGTCGGTGTACGCGCCCGCCGAGCTCCTCGTGGTGCCGATCAGCAGCACGGACGGCAAGCCGATCGACCGTGTGCCGCTCCGCCGAGCACGGTCCCTGCTCGCCGGCACCTGAGGCTCACGCGGGACGCAGGTGCAGCGCGACCTCGAACCCGCCCTCGGGATGGTTCCGGGCCTGCACCGTGCCCCCCATGTGCTGCACGAGCCCACGCACCAACGACAGCCCGATGCCCGTGCCCTTCGTGGTGCGGGTGAGCTCCCGCTCGCCCCGGTAGAACGGGTCGAAGATCTGGCCGAGCTGGCTGCGTGGGACCCCCGGCCCCCCGTCGCGCACCACGAGGCGCACGCCGGGACCCTCGGGCTCCGCGACCACACGCACCGTGCCCGGACCACCGAACTTCACGGCGTTGTCGACGAGGTTCATCACGACCTGCACGAGCGCGTCCGGGTCGACGAGCACGGGCGGCAGCGCGTCCGGGACCTCGACCACGAGCTCCACGCCCTGCTGGGACGCGTGGGGACGCAGCATGGCCACGGCCTCCTCGAGGGACGGTCGCACATCGCCGGCCACCGGTGCCGGGCGCGGCCCACGGCGCTCCAGGCGCGAGAGCTCGAGCACGTTGTCGATGAGGCGGGTCAGCCGCTCGGACTCCGCCGTGATGGTCGCGTGGTACACGCGCTGCCGTTCGGGGTCGGGCACCATGCCGTCCCGGAGCATCTCGGCATACATCCGGATGCTCGTCAGCGGGGTCTTGAGCTCGTGGGTCACCGCGGCCACGAAGTCCGACCGCCGTCTGGCGTACACCAGCTCCGACCGCACCGCCCACGCCAGCGCGAGCCCCACGAGGGCCAGCAGGCCGATCAGCCCGGCAGCGAGCACCCCGAGCAGGCTGGTCTCCGCGCTCGCCACGCCCGGGATGCGGTCCATGCCGACCTCGAGCGTGATGGACTCGAAGGGCGGCGCGAGGCGGTGGGCGTACGTCCAGCGACCCGCCGGTGGGGTGCCGTCCCACGCGAGCCGCACGTGGTCCTCGAGCCCCGCCGCGTCGATCACGCGCTCCCGGAGCGTCGTGCCCAGCCGGTCGACGTCGATGACCAGCCCCTGCACGAGGGTCTCCCCGCGCAGCCCGACCTTCCGGTAGAGCACGAGGTCGTTCGCGCGTCGCTGGCCCACGAGCGGCGACACCCGGACGTCCTGCTCGTCGAGGGCCGCGGGCACCTGGACGTTCAGCTCGGTGCCCTTGTTGTAGACGTCCAGGGCGTTCTGCTGCGTGCGGAGCTCCACGGGCGCGCGACCCTGACGGCGCGACGAGCCCAGGTTGGTGAGCTTGGAGAGCGACCCCACGGGCTCCTGCGCGGGCACGGGCCTGGGGGAGGGGAGGTAGCTCCCCTCGTTGGTGGCGGGCAGCACCTGGGACACCGAGCCCAGCAGGCGCTCCAGCTCGCCCCCGGCGGTCGGTGCGGGCGTCCAGCCCTCGGCGACCGCGAGGCCCTGCTCGTTGTCGCGCAGGAACAGCGGGGACGTGATCGTGCCGTCCGCGTCGCGCTGGAAGTAGCCCTCGATCATCGGGTCGGGCGGGGTCTCGGTGAGCGGGCTGCGCACGAGGGTCCCGAGGCGGGTGTTCTGCTCGGGCAGGTAGTACGCACGGTACTCGAGGAACGAGCGCGACTCCTCCCGGGCCACGAGGTCGGAGAGCTCGGCCTCCATGGCGTCCACGAGGCGCTCGGCGACCTCGCGATGCCGCGCGGCCTCGGCGCGTGACGCGCCCATGACCGCCCAGGCCGCCAGCCCCAGGGTGCCGGAGAGCACGAGGCCCGCCAGCACGGCCGCGAGCAGCGGGAGCCTCAGCCGCCGCACCGGTACCCCACGCCCCGCACGGTCTCGATGACCTCGGCGGGGTCGACGTCCGCGAGCCGACGGCGGAGCTTGACCACGGCCATGTCGACGCACCGGGTCTCGACGCGGTCGACCCGAGCGTACCCCCAGACCTCCTTGAGCAGCTCCTCCCGCGAGATCGGCCGTCCCGGCTGGCTCGCGAGGTAGGCGAGCAGCTCGACGTCCCGCGTGGACAGCTCGGTGCTGCCCTGGGACCCCTCGGCCGTGAGCCGGTCGGGGTCCACCTCGATGCCCGCGATGCGGAAGCGCCGCACGACCGAGCCTGAGCGGCGCAGGAGGGCCTGGACCCGCGCCATGAGCTGGGCCACCGAGAACGGCTTGGTGACGTAGTCGTCGGCACCGACCTCGAAGCCGCGGAGCACGTCGGACTCGGCACCCTTGGCCGTGAGCATCAGGATGGCCTGCGCGGGACGGGCCTCCCGGAGGCGCTCGCACACGGTGAACCCGTCCAGGCCGGGCATCATCACGTCCAGGAGCACCAGCCCGAACTCCCCGCCGAGCGCGAGGTCCAGCCCGGCGCGCCCGTCCGCCGCGCCCACGGGGTCGAGCCCGTGGTACGCGAGCACGTCGCACAGGCCCATCCGGATGGCGGCCTCGTCCTCCACGACCAGCACCTTCGTCTTCATGCGGCCAACCTCCCACGTCTCGGGGTCCGCGTCCGTAAACGCACTGTAAGCGGACGCTCGTCCCCGCTTACGGAACGGTTGCCGTGAGCGCGCGATCGGCGGCGTAGGAACAGGGTGTCTCGACAAGGAGTTGCCCCATGCGTCCCTACCTCACCCCGATGCTCGCCGTGTCCGCCCTGCTCGCCGCCCTCGTGGCCCCGCGGCTGCTCGCGGCCTCCACCGCCGTCCCAGCCGCACCGCCAGAGACCCCGGCCGACCCGGAGGCTCCGGCCGACCCGTCCACGCCGATCCTGGCGAGCGACGCTCCGCAGCTGCACGTGCGGCTCGATCGGTCGGCTGCCCTGGCCGGTGACGTCGTGCGGGCCGAGCTCACCCTCGTGGCCCCGGAGGTCACCGACGAGGCGCCCGCCCTGCCCACCGACGTCGTGCTCGTCGTGGACCGCTCGGGCTCCATGAACGGCGGGAAGATCGCCGAGGCCCGCAGCGCCGCCGAGAGCCTGATCGGGGCCCTGGGCCCGGACGACCGTGTGTCCCTGGTCTCCTTCGCCTCCGACGTCACCGTGGATCTCGCGCTCTCGCCCGTGGGGCCTGCGTCCTACACGAGCGTGCGGCGCCTCCGGTCCGGCGGGGGCACCGAGCTCCAGGCGGGCATCGATGTGGGGCTCTCGCAGATCCAGGAGCCCACCCCGGGTCGCAACCGCCGGGTCATCGTGCTCACGGACGGCCGCCCGAACACGCAGGCGGGCGTGGTGGAGCGCGGCCAGCGCGCCGCGACCCTCGAGGCCCCGCTCACGACCGTCGGCATCGGGACGGACTACGATCCCGTGCTCCTGCAGCAGCTCGCGGACGCCGGCACGGGCAACCACTACTGGGCGAGCCCCGGGAGCCCGCTGGACGCCGTGTTCGCCGCGGAGTTCCAGAGCTCGCGCACCGCGGTCACCCGCACCACCGCGCTGTCCTGGCGGGGTCCGGACGGCGTGCAGGTCGTGGACTGGGGCGGTCTGCCCTCGGACGGCGCGTCGGTGGCCCTCGGGCAGCTCTTCGCGGGCCAGCGCCGCTCGGTCTGGGTGACGCTCCGGGTGGACCCCGCGTCCTCGGGCGACCTGGATCTCGGGCGCTTCGAGCTCACCTGGACCGGCAGGGACGGGCTCCCTGGCGCCCAGGTCGCTGCGGCCGGGTCGGTGGGCGTGACCCGCGACACCCGCGTGGTCGCCCAGAACGTGGACAAGGAGGGCTGGTCGAAGAGCGTGGTGAACGACGAGTACAACAAGGTGCTCTCGAAGGTCACGGCCGCCGTGGGCCGTGGGGACCGGCAGGCCGCCGTCGACGAGCTGTCTGCCTACCAGGCCCGGAACTTCGCCATGAACGAGGTGGTGCAGTCCGCGGCGGTCACCGACAACCTCGCGGAGGCGGCGCGGCTCCAGCAGCAGGTCGAGCAGGGCACCGTGGAGCGCAGCGGCCTCGTGGACCTCTCGACCCGCGCCTACCAGGGTCGCCGCAACGGCGCCTCTGCCGGGAGCTTCGGGTCGTACGGGTCGGTGAGGCCCCGTCCGCGATGAGAGCTCACCGTCGACGGCGGAGGGCGAGGGGGGCCAGCATCCCGAGGGCCCCGAGGGCGAAGGGGGCGGGTAGCGTCGAGCACCCGCCGCTCTTCGGCTCTACCGGGGCCGTCGTGGGCTCCGCGACCGCGGGTACGGCCTCGAGGCGACACGGCCCGGTGGCGAGCCGGAAGGTCTCGACGAAGGCGTCGGGGCCGCCCTCCGGGACCTCGGACACCCGGTTCATCGATCCCTCGCACCTCTCGCCGTTGGCCGCCATCCACGCCTCTGCGGCGTCGCCCTCGAGCTGCGCGGCCTCTGCGAGCTTCGCGCGCGGCACGAGCCAGAAGGCGGGCGTGCCGCCGACCCGGCGGCCGAACTGGAGCCCCATGGGCCCGATCACGCCGACCTCGGACGTGGGTGCGCCGTTGGAGTCGCTCCAGGGGAACACCACGACGGCGGGGTCGCGGTCGGCCGTCATGCCCTCCACCTTCGCGATGTAGGGCACGCGCTTGATGCCGGGTGGTGGCGGCACGTCGGCGTGGGCGGCGAGGGCGAGCAGCAGCATGGGGACCTCCTGGTGCAGCCTACTCCCAGAGGGCGTGCAGGCAGCCGTCCTCGTTCTCGGGATCCATACAGGTGGCGAGGTCCTCGCCGCCGCACCACGGGCAGAACCGCCACTCCCGCTGGGGCCACTCGCTGTCCGGGATCTCGCCGACCTCGAAGCCCTCCGCACCCGCGAACGTCTCCACGAGCTTGCCCAGGGACATGTGCGGGTTGCCCCGCCACATCACGTAGAGCCCGCCCACGACGCCTTCCTTGGTGGTCGACATCATGGGAGCACGAACACGGCGGGCTCCTCGACGGGCTCGCCGGCGAGGGCCACGATGCGGGAGAACGTGGCGATGACGTTGGCGCTGGAGTCGAGCAGGGCGAGCTCCGCGCGGTGCTGGCCGTCCGGGAGGCCCGTGAGGGTGCCCGACCCGTCGGCGCAGGACCAGACCTCGTAGGCCACGGGAAGGCTCACCTCGACCTCCGAGCCGTCGGGGCACGGGACCGCCGTGCTGCCGTCCAGCACGGTCCACTGGAAGGTCAGCGACGTGCCGTCCCCTCCGCATCCCGCGAGCAACGAACCCAGGACCACCCAGCGCATCCCACCTCCCTCTGGGCGCAGCATGCCACATCGCCCGTGTAGGATGGGGGAGGAGACAGCATGCACCTCGCCTTCGTCCTGCTCGCCTGCGGCGACCGGGCCACGGGGCCCTCGGACGGGCCCACGCCACCCCCACCCCCGCCGGACGTCCCCACGGATGCCGACGCCGACGGGTCGTTCACGCCGGAGGACTGCGACGACGGCGACCCCACCGTCTTCCCCGGGGCGCCCGAGCTCTGTGACGGCCGGCAGACCGACTGCAGCGTGGCCTTCGACGAAGACCGTGGACGCGCGACCTTCACCCCGAACGACGGCCCGCCCGAGGACTGGTCCGGCGCGATGACGGGCACCGTGGTGCTGGACCGGCCCGGCACCCTCGAGCTCTGCGCGGGCGACTGGCCGGCAGCGCTGGATGTCCGGGCCGGGGCGATCGTCCGGGGTCACGGGGGGGCTCGGCTGGTGGGCGATCCCGATGGCGAGGGCGGCCGTGGCGTGGTCACGGCCACCGCACCTCTCACCCTCGAGGACCTCGCCGTGGTCGGGGGTTCCGCGGACCTCGGAGGCGACGTGCGCGCCGAGGCGGGGCTCGTGGCCACCCGGGTGCGCCTGCGCAACGGGACGGCGGAGAACGGCGGCTGCCTGCACGTCCGCGGCCCCACCGTGCTCACCGACGTGCTGGTCGAGGGGTGCACGGCCACGGCGGACGGCGGAGGCGTCGCCGTCGACCAGACCAGCCTCACGGTGACGGGCGGCAGCTTCGCGAGCAACGTGGCCTTCCGTGGTGGCGGGATCTTCGGCCTGGAGTCCACGATCGGGCTACAGGGCTCCACCGCCACCTCGAACAAGGCCGCCTCGGGTGGGCTCCTGCACCTCGAGGTCTCGGATGCGACCCTCCAGGACGTCACCGTGGACGGAGGGGGCGAAGAGGCCACGTTCGGCGGAGCGCTCGCGGTGCAGCGCGGCTCGCTGGCCCTCCTGGGCACGACGGTCACGGGTGCCCACGCCTCCAGCCGCGGGGGGGCCGTGTACGCCACGGAGAGCGACGTGGTCCTGCGCTCGAGCGCGCTCACCGCGAACGCCGCCGTGAGCTTCGTGGGCGGCCAGGTGAGCAACTTCGGCGGGTACGGCGGAGGCGTGTACCTGGCGGACAGCTCGCTGGACTGCGCGGACTCCGATCTGGGCGGCAACGAGGCCCGATGGGGCGCGGCGGTCTACGCGGGCTTCCACTCGTCGGGGAGCGACGTGGTGCTCGCGAGCACCTGCAGCTTCGACTCCGCTCTCCTCGGCGGTGACACCGGCCAGGTCCACATCGCCATCGACGGCTTCGGGGGCGAGATCCTCTACGACCCCGGCGTGGACGCGTCCTTCACGTGCGACGCGGACGCCTGCGGTCCCTGACGCAGCGGTAGCCGCACCTCGAAGGTGGTGCCCACGCCCGGCGTGCTGCTGGCCGTGAGCCCGCCACCCATGGCCTCGCAGAGCCTGCGGCTGATCGGGAGCCCGAGGCCCGTGCCCTGGCCTCGCCCGGCCTCTCCCTGCTCGAAGGGCCGGAAGCACCGCTCGAGCTCCTCGGGCTCCATGCCCACGCCGGTATCCGTGACCCGAAGGCGGGCGAACGGCCCGTCCACACCGAGCTCCACGGACACCACGCCCCCGCGGGTGAACTTGCAGGCGTTGGACAGGAGGTTCAGGACGACCTGGCGGACCCGGAGCGTGTCCGCGTGCACGACGACCCGCGCGACCGGCGCCGGTCCGAAGTGGTTCCCGCCGTCCTCGGCCAGCGGTCGGAGCTCGTCGAGGGCGGCGGACACGAGCGGGCCGAGGTCCACCTCGACGAGCTCGAGCTCCACACGACCTGCCTCGATGCGCGCGAGGTCGAGCACCTGGTCGACGAGGTCCAGCAGGTGCTTCCCGGCGGTGCGCACGCGCCCGAGGTCCTCGATCTGGTCGTCCCGGGCGTCCTCCGCGAGCAGCTCCACGTAGCCGAGCACGGCGTTGAGCGGCGTGCGGAGCTCGTGGGACATGTGCGCCAGGAACTCGCTCTTGGCCCGGTCGGCGGCCTCTACGGCGGCCCGCGCCTTCTCGGCCTCCTCGCGCGCCCTGCGCCAGCTCGTGTCGTAGATGGACAGGATGGCCGTGAGCATCACGAGGTTGCCGGCCTGCACGAGGAAGTGGAAGAGGTGGAACCCGTCGCCCGAGGCCGCGAGCGGGAACGCGTGGCCGCTGCGGTCGAGGGCGAAGAGCAGCGCGAGCTCGCCGACGGCCAGGGCGGCGAACCCCACACCGAGCCGCCTGCCGGCGAGCGCGATGGCGACGACCGGGAAGAGCACGAACACGTGGAGCGTGGGCGATCGGAAGCCGTACCCGAGCCAGGCCACGGCGCTGTTGTTCACGAACAGCGTCACCATCAGCCAGACGACCGCGGAGGGACCGCGGGGATCGCGCCAGAGCGCAGGGATGGCGAGCAGGCAGGAGATGGCGGCGGGCGCGAGCACGAACGCGAGCGGATTGGGGCCCCGGACGGCGAAGCTCACCACGGCCGCGAGCAGCTGCATGCAGCCCGTGAACACCGCGAAAGCGACGACCAGCTCGGCCCGTCGGGCGACTTCGTCGGTGGCACCGCGGAGCTCCGGGGGGAGGAGCCGGTGCGCGTCGGGGAGACGGCGGGGCATGGTGGGCGGATTGTCGCTCAGGCGGACCGCCGTTCCTCCAGGAGTCTGTCGAGCAGCCCGACGAGGGCATCCCAGTCCACGGGCTTGGCCATGTGGGCGTCGAAGCCGGCGTCCCTGCACGCCTCGACGTCCTGGGGGCGCGCGCGGGCCGTGATGGCGACGAGCGGCAGGACGGACCCACTCTCGCGCAGGCGTCGCGCGACGTCGGGCCCCTGGAGCCCCGGGAGCTGCCAGTCCACGAGGACCACGTCGGCGTCGGGCTGTCGCTCCAATCGCTCCAGGGCGTCCTCGCCGGTGGTGGCGGCCTCCACTGTGAACCCCCGGCTCGAGAGCACGGCGCGGGTCACCACGAGCAGCGTGGGATCGTCCTCCACCACCAGCACGCGTCCGATGGACGGCGGCGCGGCGGACGCCTCCGGCGCCACGGCCAGGATGGCGCGCACCCGGACCTCCGCGAGGGCCCCGCCGCCTTCGGCGTCCTCCAGGCGGATCGTGCCGCCCCACTGCTCCACGATCTCGCCGACGATGGCGAGCCCCACCCCGAGGCCCCCACGCCCCTCCACACCTCCGCGCTCGAAGGCCCGGAAGAGGTCGGCACCCTCGGGCAGCCCGTCGCCATGGTCGCGCACCCGCAGGACGAGCTCGGTGCCCTCGTGGCCGGCGTGCACCTCCACGGGACGGCCGGCGCCGTGGCGCACGGCGTTCTGCACGAGGTTGCGCACGAGCTGCTTGAGGCGAACAGGATCGAGGCTCAACAGCGGGGGTAGCGAGGTCTCCACCCGCATCTCGGCGCCCTTGGCCCGCGCCTGGCCCACGACGTCCTCGATGAGCGCAGCGACGTCGGTGGGAGCGGGCCGGAAGGTGATGGCGCCCGCCTCGAGGGCGGCGAGATCGAGCAGATCGCCGAGCAGGCGCCCGAGCTCGCGGCCGTGCCGCATGGCCTCCTCGAGGTCGCTGTCGCGGCGGCTGAGGCGGGCGAGCTCCACGAGGCCCAGCATGCGGGCGAGGGGCGACCGGAGCTCGTGGGCCACGTTGGCGAGCAGCCGGTCCTTGAGCCCGTCGGCGATCAGGGCCCGCTCCCGCTCGCGAGCGGCCGTCGCGAGGGCTTCGGCCAGCGCGCGCTCCCGGGTGACGGTGTGGGCCAGCAGGCCTGTGACCACGAACCCCAGGCCCACACTCAGCGCGACCAGGAAGCCCAGGTTGCGGAGGCGTTCGCCCAACCGCGCGGAGAGCACGCCGTTCTCCGCCCGCAGCGCGGCCTCCAGCGCGCGCACGTGCTCCCGGGCCTCCCGCACGTCGTGAGCGTCGAGGGCCGCCTTCAGCGCCGTTCCGTCCGGGCGTGCGGTGACCAGGTCGGGGAGGGGCGCCGGATGGCCGTTCTCGAGGGCGTCCAGGGCGGCGAGGGCCTGCACGCGGGCCGCGACCTCCGCGCGCTCGCCGCGCACGCCGACCACGAGGTGTGCACCCCACGCCGAGAAGGCGAGGAGGCAGAGCACCGCGAGCGCCACCCACGCGCGTCCGGCCGCGGGGCTCAAACCGACGCCTCCAGCGCGGACGCCATCGACATGCAGTCCGGGAAGCGCTCGTCGGGGGAGGGGTCCATCGCGCGCGTCAGCACGCGCTCGAGCGCGGACGGCACGTCGCGGGCCCCGCGCTCCGCGAGGGTGTGGGCAGACCCGTAGACCCGGGCCATCGCCATGGACCGCGCGTCGTTCCCGTCGAAGGGGACGTCTCCCGAGAGGCTCTCGAACAACACCACCGCCAGCGCGAACTGGTCGCTCCTGCCGTCCAACGGCTTGCGGAGCACCTGCTCGGGGCTCATGTAGCGCGGCGAGCCCAGGATCAGCCCGCGCCTCGCCATCGCGTCGTCCTCTCCCACCTCGAGGGCGATCCCGAAGTCGATGACCTTCACGTCGCCGTTCGGGAGCAGGAGGAGGTTCGCGGGCTTCACGTCGCGGTGAACCACGCCCTGGTCGTGGGCCACCTGCAGCGCGTGGAGCGCCTGGAGGCCCACGCGCACGGCGAGCTCGGGCGGCAGACGTCCGCGGGCGATGCGCGCGCCCAGATCCTCGCCCGGGACCTTCTCCAGCGCCATGAACACCGTGCCGTCCGCCGCCGTGCCCCAGTCGATCACCGCGACGACGTTGGGGTGCCGGATCGACGCGGTGATGGCGGCCTCGTTGTAGAACCGCTGCACGTGGTCGGGCTGGGTGGACCAGACCGGGAGGAGGGTCTTCACGACGACGGCGCGCCCACCGGGACCGAGCGCGTCGTACACGCAGCCCATGGCTCCGCGGCCGAGCTCGCCGTGCAGCTCGAACGCACCGAGCCGTCGGGGTGCGGCGATGCGGATGCGCTCGGGTGCGCCGACCTGCTCGGCGCGGAGGTCCTCCAGGGCGTCGAACGAGAGGTCGTACCAACCGGGACCCGGGACCGGGGTTGCCAGGCCGTCCAGGGCGCTCCCGAAGTCGAGGGCGGCGTCCACCCGCACGTGGCCTCCGCCGGCCTCGCGCAGGAGGTCGAGGGCGCGCTCCACGGTGCGACCGGTGGGGAGCTCGCGGTCGCCCTCCTCCACGAGCGACACCGGACCGACGGCCGCCGCGAGGCCGATGCAGGGGTCACCGTTCCAGGTGCGCAGGAGGGCCAGGGCCTCGGAGGGCGACGCGAAGGTCCGCAGGTGGGTGGCCTCCGCCTCGCCGTCCGTGAAGCGCCGCAGGGCGACCACCACGCGCGCGAGGGTGGACACGGAGACCCCGGGCGCCACGCTCGTCGCGGGCAGCAGGTCGCGGGCCGAGGGGATGTCGAAGAGGCGGCCGGCCGTGAGGGTGAACGGAGGCCGCTCGACGCGCTGGACCCGCACGGTGGCGTCGCGATCGAGGCGGTTGCGCACGACCAGCGTGACCCGTCCGGGCTTCAGGCGGAACGTGGCGGGCCGGAGGCCGTCCTCGGTGAGGTCGACGGTCGCCCGGGTGGCCCGCAGGCCGTCCCGCACCTCGAGGCTCGCACCGCCGAACCACGGGTCGGTGTCGGCTCGGTGGCCCCCGGGTGCCAGGTCCAGCGCGAGCTGCACGGTGGCTCCGGCGGGGACGAGGTCCTGCAGGAGCACGTGGGGCGTGCGCGCGGGCGAGAGCAGGCAGGCGACGTCCAGCTCCACCTCGCGGATGTCCCGGTGGGGGCGGAACACCACGTCCACGGCGTCCGGGAAGGTCGCGTCGTAGGCCACGTCGCACGACGTGCAGTGGGTCCCGAGGTCCAGGGAGAGCGTGGAGGCCGCGCCCTTGGGCGCCTTGCACGAAGGACAGAGGATCTCGAATCCCACCTCGAGCGCGCCGTCCCGCACGCCCCGGAGGAAGGCGAGCACGACCTCCTCGTCGTCGAGCTCCAGCTCCCGGGCGAGCTTCAGGGGCCGCAGCCGGGCCTGATCGGGCAGGCGGGCCTTCAGGATCTGGCCGCGCAGGGCCTCCGCGACGGCCTGGGGCACCTCCGCGAGCCCGCGGTCCAGCCGAGCGAGGCCACCGGGCTTCAGATCCGGCGGTGCGGGGTCGTAGGCATTGGGCTGGCCGTTCAGGAGACGCTCGAGCTCCGCGAGGCTGCGGTCGAAGGCCGGACGGGTGGAGAGCCGGGTGTCGGCGGCGACGATGGGGCGGACCAGGAACGAGCGCGCCTCGACCTCCAGCACGAACGTGACGGTGGTGCCTGCGCTCGAGGGTACCAGGACACACGACACCGCCGTGCGCTTCACGGGCCCGTTGTCGTAGACGCGCTCCTGGGCGAAGCGCTCGGGGGCCACGAACGCGAAGTCGCGCTCGGACCACCTCACCGTGAGCCCGAACCGCGCGATGGAGCCCGCACGATGCAGGCTGCCGTCGGGTCCGCGGGACTCCTCGAAGGACAGACCGAGCCCGAGCGACCGGTTCAGGCGGTCGGTGTCCGACACAACCGGCCAGATCTCGGTGGGTGAACGGGGGATCTCGAAGGACCAGGTGTGGCGGATCACCTCAGCACCGGTCGGCGAGCAGGGCCTCCAGCTCCGCGAGCCTCGCCTCGTCGCGGAAGTGCAGCAGGTACTCCCAGCTCCCGCAGGTGACGGCCAGGACGTGCGTCCACAGGGCCTTCCGACGGTGGACGTTGCGGATCATGCTCCAGGGGAGCGGGGTCGTGGTGACGACCTTGACCAGGAGGGCCGCGTCGGTGGCCTCCACGCGCGGATTCAGGTTGTTGCTCGACATCACGAAGAGCGGCAGGCCGGCGGGCCTGCACTGGGTTCCGGAGACGGGGAAGCGCATGGGGTCCTCTGCGCGCCAGTCTACCCCAGCGACAACCTGCAAGACGGACGAAACCCGAGATCGCGGGCCGCCCGCGACCCGTCGAGCACGCCGTTGAAGTGGAAGCGCCAGGCGTTGTCCCGGTAGCGGAAGCGGGCGCCGGTCAGGCGTCTCCGGGCGGCGTACAAGGGGCCGAGGAGAGGGCCCGGCAGCCCGATGGCGTCTCTCCCGGACTCCCGGACGAGGGCGGTGAGGGGCAGGGTGTCGGCGCCAGGGATGTTGTAGACCCCGGACCCCGAGCCGAGGGCGGCGAGCTCGAAGGCCCGCGAGGCGTCCTCCAACGACAGCACGTTCACGAGCGGGTCGTACCCCATGGGGCGGAAGCACACCGAGGCGCTGAGCCAGTCGTGCAGCTGGCTGCCCATGTCCGGCGCCAGGATCTCTGCGCAGCGCAGCACCACGATGTCGATCGGGCTCATGCCCATCCGCGTACAGGCCGCCAGGTCGGCCGCCACGCGCTCGCGCACCCAGGCGGGTGCGGTCGGCGCGAGCTCCAGCGGGTGGTCCTCGCGCAGGATGTCCGGCCGGTCGAGGCGCACGGCGTACACCTCCGCGGTGGACCGGTGCACGAAGCGCTTCAGCACCGGGCTCTCCTCGGCGAGCCGGAGGAGCAGGCGGGTGGCCTCGATGTGCAGGGCCGCGGACCGGGCCCGGCCTGCGCGCCGGTGGAACGCGAGGTGCACCAGGACGTCCGTGCCGTGCTCGGTGGCCGGTCCGTAGATCAGCTCGCGCACCGACCGGGCCCGCGTGAGATCCGCGGCGACGTACCGCACGTCGGGATGGTCGAAGCGGCCGTCCTCCTCGAGACCCACGGCCAGCACGGGCCCGTGGACCACCAGGCGGTCGACGAGCGCCCGTCCGAGCGGCGTGGTGGCCCCGGTGACCAGCGCGTTCACCGGAACACCCCGCGCCGCTCGGCCAGCCCACGCGCCAACAGGCCGCGCACGGCGAGCTTCACGCGCTCGGCGGCCTCGTCCACCGCCACCGCGTCGTGGGCGTGCTCGGGCCGGTAGAGGCTCGGGATCGGGATGGGCTCGCCGTACCAGAGGTGGATGCGGACGGGCAGGGGGACCGGCGTGGCGGGGATGGGCAGGTAGGGTGCGCCCATCACGTGGAACCCCTCGATGCGGGCGATCTGCGGCATCTGCTCCTCGGCGCCCACCACGCCCACCGGCACGATGGGGGCGCCGTGGCGGATGGCGAGCTCGGCATGCCCGCGACGCCAGGTCTGCAGCGTGTAGCGCTCCGCGAAGGGCTTGCCGATGCCCGGCACACCCTCGGGGAACGCGAGGAGGAGCTCGCCCGCCTCGAGCAGGGCGTGGAAGTTCCCGCGCGTGCCGCTGAACCCGCCGCCGCGGATGAACACGAGGTTCACCCACGGGAGGCCCGGCACGAACCAGTCCATCGCGATCCGCGCCACCCGCCCGCGGTTCCGCACGAGGTCGTGGGCGAGCATCAGGGCGTCGACCGGGAGCGTGCCGCTGTGGTTCGCGGCGAGCACGGCCGCGCCGCTGGCCGGCACGTGCTCGATGTCGTGGGACACCACGCGGAACCAGTGCTCGTAGAGGAACCGGGTCAGCGCGATCCCCCGGGCGGCCCCGGAGCGCGACAGCCCGAACCGGTCGACCCCGTGGCCGGCGTCCGCGATGGGCAGACCCTCCACGGCGGCCCGGAGCTCGGGTCCGAGCAGGGCCTTCGAGAGGCGGCCGTCGCCGATGAAGCGCGGGAGGCGTGGTGGCATGCCCGATCCTACCGGACGGCGTGATACCCGCACCCGTGGGCACGCGCGACGAGCGGAAGGCGGAGACCCGCCGTCGGATCCTGGAGTCGGCCCGCGCCCTGCTCGAGGAGCGGGGGGCGGAGGCCACCACGATGCGCGCGATCGCGGCGCGGGCGGACGTCTCGCTCGGCACCGTGCACAACTACGTCGGCAGCCGGGCGGAGCTCGTGGTCGTGCTGTTCGTGGACGACCTCGAGGGGGTCATCGCGTCCCGGCGGGTCACCCTCCCGGACGGCCCGCTCCTGGACCGGCTGCTGCACTACTTCGGCGGGTTCTTCGCGCTCTACGCGGCCCGGCCCGCCCTGAGCCGCACGTACGTCACGGTGGCCGTGTTCGCGCCCGACACGGCCTTCGCGCTGTACATGGAGGTCACGATGCGCTTCGTGGCCGAGCTGGCCGACCTCATCCGCCGGTCGGGCGAGCTCCGCGACGACGTCCCGCCCGCCCTCGCCGCTCGCCTCTGCTTCGACACGTACATCGGCGTTGTGGTGCCCCTGCTGCGCCAGGAGGCCCCCGAGCCCGCACCCGCCCTGCAGGCGCTGCGGCAGATGCTCGGGGAGGTGCTGGACCTCATGCGTCCGCGCGGATCCGCGTGACCCTCATGCGGACGCCGTGCTCCGGCGCGAGCGTCACGGTGCGTCGGACCATGCGGTCGTCGCCGTCCAGCGCGAGCTCCACGTGCTTCAGGAGGGTGCCGAGCACGATGCGCATCTCGTAGGTCGCGAGAGCCGCTCCGAGGCAGCGCCGCGTGCCCCCACCGAAGGGCAGGAACTCCCAGGGCCGGAAGCGGTGATCCACGAACCGGGACGGGTCGAAGGCCCGCGGGTTCGGGTAGATCGCGGGGTCCGCGTGCACCCGGGCGGCCAGCGGGGCGAGGTGGGTGCCCGCCGGGAGGTCGAAGGAGCCGAGCCTCAGGGGCACCGTGAGCGTGCGGAGCACGTCGGGCACGATGGGATCGATGCGCAGGGTCTCCTGGACCACGCCGTCGAGGTAGGGCAGGGCGGCCAGGGTGTCCGGGGCGCCGTCCGCGGCGTCCAGCTCGGCCTGGAGGCGCGCCAGGGCGTCCGGGGTGCGATGGAGCTGGTAGATCGCCCACGCCATGCTGATCTGCGTGGTCTCGTGGCCGGCGAACAGGAGGGTCTTGAGCTCGTCGAGGGCTGCGCGGTCCGGCATCGGGCTGCCGTCCTCGTAGGTGGCGTGCGCGAGCATGGAGAGCACGTCGTCGCCGGGGGGCTCGCGCCGACGGGCGGCGATGGCGTCGAGGATCCGGGCGTCCAGCACGTCGCGGGCCCGCTCGAAGCGCCGCCACCACGGGTTGAGCCCGGTCTGCAGCGCGGGGACGAACAACGTGAGCGGGCTGAAGGCCTCGATGTAGTGGCGCAGGTCCTGGACCCAGGCGTCGTGGGTCTCCCGGTCCGTCGCCCCGAACACGGCCCGCGCGATGACCGCGAGGGAGACGGCGAGCATCGTGTCGGCCATCACCACGCGGTCGCCCGCCGACCACCCCGCCACGGCCTCGAGGGTCGCGCGCTGGATGTGCTCGCCGTACGCCCGCATGCGCTCGCCATGGAACGGAGGCATCAGGAGCTTGCGCTCACGGCGGTGGGCCTCGCCGGAGAGCGCCAGCACCGAGCGGTCGCCGAGGAACGACGCGGCGAGGTCGGGGCGGAAGGCCTCCACCTCGTCGTCCTTGGCCCTGAAGAGGTCGCGGATGACGTCGGTGTCGGATGTGCAGATCACGTCACCGTTCACCGCCCGCACGCGGTAGGTCCGGCCGTAGCGGGCCTCCCAGCGCGCGTACGTGGTGTCGGGTGCGCGCAGGATGGACAGGGAGCTCACGAGACGGGAGCGGGGACCTTCGACGACCATGGCGACCTCCGACAAACTTGAACGTGTTCAAGAATGTAGCCGACAGCCCGGGATGGGGGGTGCACCCGGGTGTTGCGGGATCAGAGGAGCTCGCGCAGGGTGGCCAGGAGGGTGTCGAGGTCGAACGGCTTGCGCAGCACCCTGGCCCCCGGCGGCAGGCCGCCGTCGTCGTAGCCGGTCATGTAGAGCACACCGATGCCGGGGTGCAGCGCCTTCACCGCGTCCACCGCGTCCGGACCGCGGGCCCGGCCCAGGATCACGTCGGAGAGCACGAGGTCCACGCGGTCCGCGCGCGCTGCTTCCGCGGCCGATCCGACGTCCCGGGCCAGGGTCACCCGGACGCCCCGGAGCTGGAGGTAGGACAGCAGCATCTCGCCGACCAGGGCGTCGTCCTCCACCACCAGCAGGTGGGCGTCTCCGAGCGGTGAGGGGGGGCGCGGAGGCGCGGGAGGCCGCGTGGCGGGGAGGAGCAGGACGGCGCGGTTCCCGCCGCCCGTGAGGGTCGTGAGCACCAGCTCTCCGCCGAGCTTCTGCGCCAGACGGGCCGCGCTGGCGAGCCCGAACCCCAGCGCGCCAGCACGGGGTGTGGCGATCCCCGCCCACGGCTCGCGGCTGCTGCTGTTCCCGTCGTCCTCGACCTGCACCGCCCAGCGGTCGGCCTCCCGGAGCACGCGCACGCTCATCTGCCCGCCGTCCCGCAGCGCCTCCCGGGCACTCATCACGAGCTCGATCACGACGCGCTCGACGGCGGGGCTCCCGAGCGCCCAGGCCTCCTTCGGCACCCGCGTGAGCAGGGCGATGGTGTCGCCCACGAGCCCGTTCAGGACGGGCGTGAGGTCGCGCACGAGGTCCGCGAGGTCGATGGGGACGGGCTCGATGCTGCTGGGGTCCGCCAGGGACAGGAGCCGGGCGGTCAGCGCGGTCGCCCGGTCCGCGGCGTCGAGGATCGCGGCCGCGCTGCGCGCTCCCTCCGAACCGGACGGCAGGGCGTCTGCGAGCTGCTGGGCGTGGCCGGACATCACGGTGAGGAGGTTGTTGAAGTCGTGGGCCACGGCCCCCGCGAACCGGCCGACCGTCTCCATGCGGTGCGCGCGGGCCAGCTCCTCCTCGTGCCGTCGCACGAGCTCGAAGATCCCCGGCAACGCGGAGGGCGCGAGCGGGCCGTGGCGCTCGCGGACCCGCTCGTCGATGCGCTCCGGCGTCGCCATGACGAACCGGCAGGCGGCGTGCCCGCGCGCCCGACACTCGACCTCGCGCGCCACGAGCGGGAGGCCGAAGGCCGCCTCGCACCACCCGCTGCTGTACCCCGCGTTCATCACGCAGACCGGGCGCGTGGCCTTCCGTCCGGCGTCCATCCAGGCCTCGGCCTCGAAGGAGTTGGGGTGGTCGTAGGCGAGGAGGAACGAGCTGTCCGGCACGGGCCGGGAGTCCGGGTGGAGGTCGACGAGCGCCCAGCCGGCGAACGCGAAGTGCACCGGGCCGGCGGAGAGGACCTCCAGAGGCTCGGACACCCCCATGGCGTCCGCGAACCGGCGCGCGTCCGAGGCCCCGAGCGCGTGGGCGACGTCGTAGAGGAGGGCCGCGGCCACCTCGTCGGGATCGCGGTGACCCCGGTACACCGTGCGCACGATGTCGAAGAAGCCGATGGAGATGCTGGCGGCGCGCACGCGGATGTAGCGCTCGCCGTGGAAGCGCACCGCACCCTCGGCGGGATCTGCGGAGAGCTCCCCGAAGTACTCGCGCACGTAGGCCTGCGCGCGCTGGAAGAGCGGCTCGAGCTCGGCGGGGACCCGGAAGGCGTCGGCCATACCGGGGTTGTACCTCTCAACCGCAGGTGACGGTGAGCCGGAAGCTCGTCGTCGCGCCAGGGTGGCCGTCCACGATGAGCTCGACGTCCCAGTCGCCGCTCGCCGTGTTGAGCACCGTGGCGTGCTGCTCGACGCGCCCGAGGTCGGACTCGAAGTGGCCCGCGGGACCCCAGCCCATCTCGCACACGTCGGTCATGTCGCCGTGCACGGTCCAGCTCGCCCACACGTCGTCGCAGGACTCCACGATGGCCGTGACGTGCTGGCCGGGCTGGAGGTCGGTGACGACGAAGACGCGCTCGGGGCCCTCGACGGCCTGCCAGTCGTTGGTGAGCCCGCCGATCATCTGGCGGTCGGCCCAGTCCTGGTAGCCGTAGACGTTCGAGCCGCCCTCGAGGGTGCCTTCGATCACGTCACCGCACTGCACGTACTGGGTGACGCAGCCGTCCGGCTCGGGCATGGAGGCGGGGTCCACGTCGCAGACGAGGTCGTCCTCGGCGGGCGCCTGGGGGGCCGTGGACGGCGGGGTGGAGCCGCTGCTGGAGCCCGTCGGCGGAGCCTGGGGAGCCGGGGTCTCCGTAGCAGGCGGGGAGGTCGAGAAGCGCCACGTGAGCTCGGCGTCGTCGCTCGGCTGGTCGGCGTCCACGGAGACGGTCCAGGTGCCGGGGGCAGGCCAGGAGACCGTGCAGCGCGGGCTGTCGCCGGAGATGCAGACCGGGACGCCGCCCGCGTAGAGGGTGATGGAGGCGCCGGGGTCGCCGAGCAGCTCGACGTCCAGCATGCCCATGCCGGCGGGGACCTCGATGGGGAACTGCGCCGTCTCGCCTTCGATGAGGCTCACGGCGAGGCGCGACTGGTCGTCGAGGGGCGTGGCGGTCTCGGCGCCGCGCGGCTGGAAGGCGGCACCCTGGAGACCGGAGTCGTCACAGGCGGCGAGGGAGAGGAGGGCGACGGCAGAGAGAGCGAGGAGGCGGGTCACAACAGGCTCCAGAGAACAGAACAGGTGCCCCCCATGTCGCGTGGGGGGCACCCTGGAGCCATGTCACAAGCGAGTTGTGACCTTCGGGTGCCTCAGCAGCCGTCGTCGGGGGCGTCGGAGGTGTCGAAGGTCAGGGGGTCCACGATGTAGATCGTGTTCCCGCCCACGTAGTCGTCGATGTCGGCGTCGTCGTCCGCGTAGACGATGTTGTCGGTGCCGTAGAGCTTCACGTCCGCGCCGCGACGGGCGTACACGATGTTGCCCGACCCGTGCAGGTCGAGGTCCGCGTAGCGGTTCAGGTACCAGGTGCCGTAGTCGCCGTACGCGACCACATCGTCGAAGCCGCACACCCAGGCGGTGTGGTCGTCGATGTCGACGGCCCAGTCGTCGTCGTAGACGGTGGCGTCGGAGGGCACGGACACCTCGTAGGGCTGGCCCCACAGCGGCGGGGGCGGCATCACGACGGGGTCCTCGGGCGGGTCGGTGACGACGGGGTCCTCGGGCGGGTCGGTGACGACGGGGTCCTCGGGCGGGTCGGTGACGACGGGGTCCTCGGGCGGGTCGGTGACGACGGGGTCCTCGGGCGGGTCGGTGACGACGGGGTCCTCGGGCGGGTCGGTGACGACGGGGTCCTCGGGCGGGTCGGTGACGACGGGGTCCTCGGGCGGGTCGGTGACGACGGGGTCCTCGGGCGGGTCGGTGACGACGGGGTCCTCGGGCGGCGTGGGCAGTGGGACCTCGACGCCCTCGAGCAGCCCGAGCAGGGCCTCGGCCGAGAGGGACGCGTCGGTGGCGAGCCCGCTGGCGTCACGCGTGATCGTGAGCGCCGGGAGGGTGACCTCACCGAGCGGGAACGACAGCATGTCGTTGATGGTGCCCATGCCGAGCTGGAGCGCGGCCTCGACGGCGTCGACGGTGTCGAGCACCTCGGGGATGGACGCGCTGGCCCCGCGCGGAACGGCCGTCACGTGGGCGTCGGAGAGCACGATGCCCGCGGCGCCGTCGGCGAGGACGAGGTCCGCGGCCGCGTCGATGGTCACGGTGAACAGCACCTCGTCGCCGAACGCCCCGCCCGGGGTGCCGAGCGTGAGGTCGACCTCGCCGAGCTGGAGGCGCGCGCCCGCGGAGGTCTCCACGAGCACCGGGGGCAGACGGGGAGACAGGCCGAGGCTGCCGCCCGTGCCGTTCACGCCGCCGACCGCGCCCAGCAGGAACGCGGTGAGGTCGCCGGGCGCCACCGGGATCTCGAGGTCGAGCACGCCCGCACCCCAGAGCTCGTGGAGCGCGCGGTTCGCGAGGTCGTCCGCGACCTGGACGAGCACGCCGTCACCGGTCGTGGCGGCCGGGGGACCCGCGTGCAGGTAGCCCGCACCGGTCGCGAGCACGCCGGGCGCGTCGAGATCCACGTCCACCCCGAGGCCGATGCCTGCGGGGGAGATGGCCACAGACGCGAAGCGCGGCAGCACCGTGAGGGGCTGGCCGAGCACCTCGGTCTCCACGGTGAGGTCGAGATCGTCGAGGAAGCCGCTGATCATGCCCGGGATGGTGGACTGGAGGAGGGGGTCGAGCTGCGCGAGGACGTCACCCTCCATGTCCGCGGGGTCGATGAACAGGTTGGCGAGGACGTTGTTCACCTCGACGTCGAAGGCCGTGAAGGCGGCCGCGGGCGACACGAGCTGCACGTCGAGCTCGCCGTCCACGGCGGCGATCGTGATGCCCGACGTGATGGTGAGGGCGTCGGCGGTCATGTCACCGGCGTCGAAGTCCAGCGGCGCGCCGATGATGGACAGCGGGATGTGGAAGTCGCTGATCGTCACCGTGAGCTGCAGCGAGCCGTCCGTGGGCACGAGGCTCACGTCCGCACCGCTGAACTCGACGGCCAGCGCGCTGACCTCCATGGAACCGTCGACGAGGACGGGGTTGTTGGCCGTCACCTGCGCGCTGAGACCGACCGGATCGAGCATCTGCTCGGCGAGCGGCGCCAGCTGGTCCAGCACGGACGTGGCGAGGTGGAGCTGCACGGCGCCGTCCACGAAGCCGGTGGGAGCCTCGAACTCCCCGGCGAGCGCGGACCGGACCGCGCGGTGGGTGCCGTCGGCCTCGGTGCCGAGGACCTCCAGCACGTTGAGCCCGCGGGCCAGGGTCACCTGGGCCTCCCAGGCGTCGCCCGAGACGGTGGCGGCATCGCCGTTCACCGTGACCGACCCGATCTGTACGGCGTCGCCGGACGCCGTCGAGGGACCGGTCGCCAGGTACGACGCCGGACCGGGTGCGGAGATCGAGAGCCTCGCGCCGGCGGTGAGAGCGGAGGGAGCCCCGTTCAAACCTGGGTCTTCGCCGTTCACGTCGGCGTCGGCGGGCACATCTTCTGAACATCCTGCGAGAAGCAGGACTCCGACAAGAGTCATCACAAACCTCAAATGAAAAGCGCGAACAATCAACTGCGCGCCGTTCTGAATACCCGTACTCCCAGCGACCCGCAACTGTCGTGTGCAGAAAGCGATCGTCGCGTGCCTTCCCGGAGGATCAGGATAATGAATGAGGATTCATTCAACGCCCCAGAGGAGGGACCGTGGACCTGTACACGCCGCCGATCGCCGACATCCGCTTCAACCTCGAGGTGTTCGGCTACGAGCAGGACGTCGCTTCGCTGCCGGCCTTCGCCGACTTCGACCTCGAGACCGCCATGTCCCTGCTCGAGGAGTACTCGAAGTACTGCGTCGAGGTGCTCCACCCGCTGAACAAGTCGGGCGACACCACGGGCGTGAGGTTCGACCCCGCAGACAGCTCGGTGACCATGCCGGAGGGCTTCAAGGAGGCCTACGCCGGCTACTGCGAGAACGGCTTCGGCTCGATCCCCTGGAACGCCGAGCACGGCGGGATGGGCGCGCCGTTCGCGCTCTCCACGCTCGCCTCCGAGGTGATGATCGCGTGCAACAAGGCGTTCTCGATGTGCCCGGGCCTCACCGCCGGCCTCATCGATGCCCTGGAGGCGTACGGCACGCCCGCGCAGAAGGAGGTCTACCTCTCCAAGCTCATCAGCGGCGAGTGGTCGGGCACCATGTGCCTCACCGAGCCGCAGTGCGGCACCGACCTCGGGCTCGTGTCCACGGTGGCCACTCCGGTCGGCGACCACTTCGAGCTCACCGGCACCAAGATCTGGATCACGTTCGGTGAGCACGACCTCACCGAGAACATCGTGCACCTCGTGCTCGCGCGGCTCCCCGACGCCCCCCGCGGCATCAAGGGCATCAGCGCGTTCCTCGTGCCGAAGTTCCTCGAGGACGGCTCGCGCAACCCCGTGTTCTGCGGCGGCACCGACCACAAGATGGGCATCCACGCGTCCCCCACGTGTGTCATCAACCTCGAGGGCGCGAAGGGCTGGCTCGTGGGCGAGCCCCACAAGGGCATGCGGTCGATGTTCGTGATGATGAACGCGGCCCGGCTCAACGTCGGCATCGAGGGCGTCGCCCTCGCTGAGGCCGCGTACCAGGCGTCCCTGAAGTTCGCGAAGGACCGCCGGCAGTCGCGCGCGCTCGACGCGAAGAAGCAGGACCGCGAGCATGCGGCCGACAACATCCTCGTGCACCCGGACGTGCGGCGCATGCTGCTCGACGTGAAGTCCACCACCGAGGGCCTCCGCGGCCTCGTGGCGTGGATCGCGCTGAACTACGACGTCATGCACCACTCCACGGACGAGGCGGTGCAGCAGAAGGCCGAGGATCTGGTCGCGCTGCTCACGCCGATCATCAAGTCCTTCGGCTCCGAGCGGGGCTTCTTCAACGTCAGCACGGCCATGCAGGTCATGGGCGGAGCCGGCTACACGGCCGACTGGCCGGTGGAGCACTACCTGCGCGACGTGCGCATCGCGATGATCTACGAGGGCACCAACCACATCCAGGCTCTCGACCTCGTCGGCCGGAAGCTCATGATGGGCGGTGGTCGCCTGATGCGCGTGTTCGCGGGTGAGATCACGGACCTCATCAAGTCCTGCGCGGACGACGCCCGCATGGCGCCCTTCGTGGAGCCGCTGAAGGCCGAGAGCAAGCGCCTGAACGCCACCACCATGGAGATGGGCGGCATGGCGTCCGCGGACCACGAGGTCATGGGGGCCGTGGCCAGCGCGTACCTCAACCAGTTCGCCCTGGTCACGCTCGCCTACGTGTGGGCCCGTCAGGCCAAGGCCGTGATCGACCGTCCCGAGGACGACCCGCAGCGCCGGAGCAAGCTCCAGCTCGCGCGGTACTACATGGAGCTCGTGCTCCCCGAGGCCGCCATGTACGCCCAGAAGGTGAAGGCCGGGAAGGGTGCGGTGGTCGACATCGACGTCGACCTGCTCTGAGCCCTCTGCGCTCCGGGCGGCGTAGGATGCCGCCCGGAGGTGCCGTGACGGTCGATGAGGAGAAGACGCTGGCGATGCGGGCGCTCGACGCGGTCGAGTGGCTCGGGAACCGCCTGCCGCACCCGTTCTGGCTGTTCTGTGGGCTGTTCGTGGGGGTCGTGCTGGCCTCCGCGGGCCTCGAGGCGCTCGGCCTGGAGGTCACGAGCCCGGCCATCGGCGACAAGCCCGCCGAGACCGTGGCCGTCCGGTCGCTGCTGTCGCGCGAGGGGCTCGCCTGGTTCGTGCTGAACATGGTGGAGAACTTCGCCCACTTCGAGCCGCTCGGGCTGGTGCTCGTGATGCTCATGGGCGTCGCGGTCGCCGAGGGGAGCGGGCTCGTGCCCACGGCCATGCGGGCCATCGCGCTCTCGGTGCCCCGGCAGCTCATCGTGCCCGTGCTCTTCGCGCTGGGTGCCTGCGGGAACATCGGCAGCGACGCGGGGATCGTGGTCATCCCGCCGCTCGCGGCCGCGGTGTTCCGGCAGATGGGCAGGAGCCCGATCGCCGGGCTGCTCGTCGGGTACGTCGGGGCGACGGCGGGGTTCACGGCCAACCTCCTGCCTGCCGGGACCGACGTGCTCGCGATGTCGCTGACCAACGCGGCCACGGGCGGGAAGCCCGAGATCAACGTCTTCGCGAACTGGTACTTCATGAGCGTGTCGGTGGTGTACCTGTCGCTCGTGGGCACCTGGGTGACCTTCCGCTACACCCTGCCGCGCCTGGAGCACGGGGCGCCCGAGGACGTGGAGGTCGAGGGCATCTCGCCGGTCGAGCGGCGGGCGCTGGCCGTGGGGCTGGGCGCGGTCGCGGTGCTCACCGTGCTCTGGCTCGGCACGATCGTCCCGTCCAACGGGCTGCTGCGCAACCCGGACCCCGACCCCGCGCTCGTGTGGCGGTCGCCGTTCTTCAAGGGTCTGGTGCCCATCCTGTTCACGCTGTTCGCGGGCGGGGGCGTGGCCTATGGGCTGGTGGCGAAGACCCTGGAGAAGCCGGACGACGTGGTGACCTGGATGGTGGACGCCATGCGGCGGATGGGTCCGTACATCGTGTTGATCCTCGTGATCAGCCAGTTCATCCGGGCCTTCCAGTGGGCCCGGCTCGACCGGGTGATCGCGGTGGGCGGTGCCGACGTGCTGCGCTCGCTGGGCATGGAGCAGATGCCGATCCCGTTCTTCGTCACGTTCATCCTGATCGTGGCGGTGGCCAACCTGTTCATGGGCAGCGCCAGCGCGAAGTGGGCGATCTTCGCGCCGATCTTCGTGCCCATGTTCATGGGTCTCGGCCTGCATCCCGCGTTCACCCAGCTCCTCTACCGGGTGGGCGACTCCATCACGAACTGCGTGAGCCCGCTCTACCCGTTCTTCCCGATCCTGCTGGGTTGGGTGGCGGAGGTGGACGAGGAGCGTGCGCGCGTGGGCACGGTGCTCTCGTTCCTCGTTCCGTACGCGGGCTTCCTGATGGTCGGCTGGCTGCTCCTGCTCGTGGGCTGGTACCTGCTCGGCATCCCGGTGGGACCGGACAGCCCCATCCGACTCTGACGGCCTACGCGTCTTCGGGGATGGCGCCCAGGTGGGCCTCGGGATCCGCGAAGACCGCCCGGAGCTTGCGGGACATCCGGGCCGCGTGGGCACCGTCGAGGATGCGGTGGTCGAAGGTGGCGAACACCCGCATCTGCTGCTGCACCACCGGCTGGTCGTCGTCGCCCACCACGAACACCTTCCGCACCTCGCCCATCGCGAGGAGCAGCGGCACGCGGCTGTACGGCACCAGCGGGACGTACGCCTCCTCGAGCCCCAGCGAGCCGATGTTCGTGACCATCGCGGACCCGAACGGGTCGCGCGGAAGGCCTGCCCACCGCATGTCGAGGTTGAGCGTGTAGAGCAGGAAGCTGACGGCGTTCAGCGCCCAGCCCGTGATCCACGCCGGCATGCGCTTGAACGTCTGGCGTGTGCTCTCCTTCTCCTCGTCCTTCCCCTTCCGGACGCGGTCCGCGACCCGCACGAACTCGTCCACGATGTCCGCCAGGGGCTTGGTGTCCGCGTTCCGGATCGTCAGGCCCGACAGGTCGATCTGGCCCGTGGCGGGGTCCTCCATCACCACCTGGAAGAACACATCGGCGTCCTTCCGCAGGTAGATGTTCCCGAGCCGCAGGAACGCGTTGGCGTCCGGCATGTCCGCCAGGCAGAGCCCCACGGCCTTGGCCATCACGTGCGTGAGCGTGATGCGCTTCCCGGTCTGCTTGCGGAAGGCGTCGATGTAGGCGAGCATCGGTCCCACATCGAGGGCGAGGGACCCGTACACGCTGGGGTCCTTCGCGGTGCGCCACGTCCCCAGCGCGATCTTGCGGAAGGAGGACAGGCCGGGGTGGACGGTGAGCTCGGTGTTCGGCATCGCCAGAGGCTATCAGAAGCGTACGCTACACAGAGACCGGAGGAGAGATGGGAGACCGGAAGGAAACAGGCGTCGTCGGTGAGCTCGTGGACGAGCTCCGCCTGCAGGCGTGGCTCGCGGAGCGGGAGGTCAAGCGGCCCAGCGCCGGAGGCCCGCACCAGGAGGAGGCCAGCGTGCTGGCCCGACTGCGCGACGAGATCCGGGTCCAGCTGCATCTCGGGCAGATGGAGATGTCCGACGAGTGGCAGCGGATGGAGTCCCGTTGGAAGTACCTGATGGCCCACGACGTGGAGCCCACCGCCGAGGCCCTCGCCCAGTCCTTCGACGAGGTCGCGCGGGAGCTGCTCGCGGAGATTCGCGACGGCTACCACCGGATGCGCGGGGACCAGGTCGACGACGAAGGTTGAACGGGGGGATAGCAGGGGGGCATGTCCACCCCCCGCCTCCCCCTCCTCCTCGCTCTCCTCGTCCCGTCCGCTGCTGTGGGCTGGACGGGGTCCACCCCAGACGGCCGTGTGCGCTGGTCTCACAGCGCCCAGAGCGCCGACGCCGACCACCCGGGCCACGCGTTCGTCCCCCTCGCCACGCTCGCGACGGGCGGCGGCACGGCCCTCCAGCTCCCCGCGTCGGACGACGCGGTGGCGGTGTTCCCGCTCGGCGGCACGTTCGACGCCTTCGGGAAGGAGGTGACCTGGGTCCAGGTCTGTGCCAACGGTGTCGTCTCCTTCGAGGTCCCCACGGCGGCCGGCACCGACGGCCTGCTCGGCACGCTGGACGACACCCCCTCCCTCCCGTGTGCGGGTGCCCCCTCCACCCTCCTGCCGCGGTCGATCGCGGCCCTCCAGGACGACCTGGACCCCTCCGTGGGCGGGCAGGTGTGGGTGTTCACCGACGCCTTCACCACCACGGTCCACTGGGAGGCCGTGCCCTTCGCTGCCGGCGGTGGTGCTGCGACCTTCCAGCTCACCCTCTACCACGACGTCGCGGCCTTCCCGGGCACCGCCACGTTGGCCTACGACACCGTCTCCGCGCCCACCTCGGGTGACGTGCGCGTGGGCCTCGCCACGGCAGACAGCACGGCGACCTTCCTTCGCCACCCCCGGGCCGACGTGCTCTCCGGCAGCACGTTCCTCCTGTCGCCGTGCAGCTCCGTCGGTGACAGCGACGGTGACGGGGTCCCGGACTGCCGCGACTGCGATCCCGCGGACAGCGGCGTGGGGCTCCCGTCGGTGGTCGGCTACCCGGACCGCGACGGCGATGGTGCGGGCGGCTCCACCAACCCGCTCACGACCTGCTACCTGCCCGCGGACCTCGGCTACACCGCGGCCCCGGAGGACTGCGACGACGCCGACCCCACGCGCAGCCCGACCGCCACGGAGATCTGCGACGGCATCGATCAGGACTGCGACACCGTCGTGGACGACGGCGCCGGGCTCGTACCCTGGTGGATCGACGCCGACGGGGACGGACAGGGCGACGGGGGCGCATGGGTGGACCTCGGGGCCTGCCCGGCCGTGGTGGATCTGGGCACCGCGCTCGGCGACGTCGTCACGGGCGGCACCACGTGCGGGGCGGGGGACGACTACGCCTCCACGCTCATCGGGCTCGAGGAGGCGAGCTTCGTCTGGCGCGCACCGGTGGCGGGCTCGTACCGCATCGACACGCAGGGGACCTTCGACACCTACGGCTTCGACACGGAGCTCGAGCTCTCCGTGGAGGGGTGCACCACGGTGCTGTCGTCCGTCGACGACTGGGACGGCCTGGACCCCGCGTTCCTGGTCGACCTGGAGGCCGGTCAGGAGGTCCTGGTCCACGTGGGCTACTGGCAGCCCGGCTCGGCGGTGTGCGGCGACTTCGACCTCCACGTCACGCTCGGTGGCGACGGTGCGCCCGTCGACGCCACGTTCGCCTCCACGCCGCCGGACGCCATGACCTGCGACGGTCCGCCGGCCGGTGGGCCGTGGTCGTCCGACGCGCTGGACTGCGACGACACCGATGAGGACGTGTTCTCGGGGGCCATCGAGTTCTGCAACGGCGTCGACGACGACTGTGACGGCGTGATCGACCAGCCCACTGGCGACCCCTCGCTGATCGCCGTGGACCACTACGCGGACGCCGATGGCGACGGCTTCGGCGACCCCCTCGTGTTCCTGGGCTCCGCGTGCCCTGCGGCCGCACCGGCCTCCAGCGCGCCCGACGCGCGGGCGTGGGCCACCAGCGCCGGATCGGCGTCCTCGATGCGGAGGGTCGCGTAGGCATGCACCTTCTCGATGCCCTTGCGCTTCGAGATGTCCAGCTCGCTGTAGCTCTCCACGACGACGAGAGCCTCCATCAGAACGCCAGCTCCCCGGCGATGCAGAGCCCGCCCATGGCGCCGAAGGCCACCGTCGCCGCCCCGAAGCCCATCTTGCGGTCCTGGGCCCTGCGCAGG
>JACKEQ010000019.1 GCA_020632885.1 Alphaproteobacteria bacterium
GGCTACGCTCACCGGATGGACGGCTACCTGCTGCTCGGCGACCGCGCCGCCCTCCTCGGTGTGCACGAAGGCATGGCCTGGGTCTCCGTGCCCGTCTCCGACACGTCCCTCACGACGCGCTGGCGGACGGTCGCGGTGAACCTGGCGGCCGGCCGCGTGCTCTGCGAGGATGTCGAGTGGAGCAGGGGCAGCGTCGCCGGGCCCCTGCTGGCTCGGGAGATCGACGGGTACGTCCGCGTCCGCGACGTCCAGGGCGAACGCTGGCAGGTCCCGGGTCGCCTGTACGCCACCTCCCCACGGTGGATCGTCGTCGTCCGTGACGAGGCCCTCCACGTGCTGGACACGGAGGGCGAAATCCAGCTCGTGCTGCCCGAGCAGCTCGGACAGACCCTCGTGATCGCCGACGAGATCGCCATCGTCGGCCCGGACCGCGTCCGGGTGTACGACGAGCACGCCCAGCCGGCCTGGGAGCTCGCGGACCTGCCGGAACCCACCGCATGGACGGTGAACGGCCGGATCGCCGTGGATCTCGGCATGGAGTACGGTCAGACCCGCTTCCGGGGTGCCCTCGAGACCGTCGTACCGGGGTTCGCCACAGCGGTCGTGGGTGGGCCGGACGGTTGGCTCGTGCACTCGGAGCACCCCGGCGGACACGGCGTGCTCCAGGGGGTCGTGCGCGGGCGACCCATCCACCGGGTGCTCGACCGTGTCGGGCTGATCGCGTCGCCGGAGGGGTTCGGTGTGGTGGGGTTCAGCGAGGTGATCCGGCTGACGCACACGACGACCACCTGGTCGTGCGGGCAGCTCCTGGAACCGGACGGTGCGTTCTGGGACGGCATGCTCTGGGTGAGGGTCCGCGGCCACGGCCTCGCGCCCGTGCGGCCCGGCACCCTCGCGCCCATCGACGTCCTCGGCCTCGGCGCCGATGCCGGACCCGTGGACTTCACCCGCAACGAGGGGTGACCAGAGAATCCACGAGCCCTCCAGAGGACCGTTCGCGTACTCCCCTTCGAGCACAGGAGGAATGGATGCCGCTGGAGAAGGAAGACATCGAGCGCCTGCGGGGCGCGTGCCGACTCGCCAAGAAGAAGCCGATGAAGTTCTTCTACTGCCAGGAGGGCGCCGACGGCGACCCCGTGCTCCTCATCGGGCGTCGCATCAAGGAGGAGGCGAAGGAGGTCCGGCTCGCCGCGAAGAAGAAGCACTTCGTGCACGGCACCGTCGAGCTCGATCCCGAGGAGGACGTGCTCCAGCTCAAGAGCAACAAGGAGTACAAGCCCTTCGAGAAGCACCTCCGCACCTGGTTCAAGAAGGTGAAGGCGCTCGCGGACGCGAAGATCGTCGTGGAGGCCCGCGACGACGAGCCCGTGGACGGCTCGCTCACGAACGTCGCCGCCACCGACGGCAAGGCGCTGGCCCGCTGGAAGAGGCGCGTGGAGAGCGTGCTCGCGAACCTGAAGGCGATGGCCCGCGAGCACCGCAGCCGCGCCGGTGACTTCGTCGACCCCACCCTCGCCGACCGCCTGCCCATCGAGGACCTCGTGGAGGACATGGAGGAGGACCTCGCGGAGGCCGCCCAGATGCTCGTCCAGGCCTCGAAGGCCCGCAACCGGGAGGACGACCCCGCCATCATCGAGGTGATCAAGGGGATGGAGGGGCACCTCTCCCTGTTCCTGGAGCGCGTCGACAAGCTCCGCGACGGCCTCGAGAAGCGGCTCGGCGAGCTGAAGATCGTCGTGCTCGCCCACCCGCCGGACCCCACGCTGGAGCTCGACCGCTGCGAGCACCTCATCAGCTGGTTCGCCGAGCGCAAGGACCCGCTCACCACCCGTTGGGCCGTGCACGGCGACCTGCTGCAGGTCATCTCGGTGCTGGAGACCCTCGTGCAGATGGGGCTCGGCGGGTCCCGCACGGAGGCCCTCCTGAACCGCGCGGAGGTCGTCGAGGCCGACCTGCAGGACGAGCGCTGGAAGGGCATGGGCGAAGGCACCCGGCAGGTGTTCGAGGCGTCCTCCCTCTCCCCCACCCTGGCCCTCGAGCTCCAGCAGCTCTGCGGCGACGACCTCGACAGGCAGGTGCTCCTCGAGCGCATCGTCTACGAGGTGCCCGACGCACCGCTCACCACCGAGCTGTTCCGCGCCTTCCAGCGCGTCGAGATGACCGACGACGTCGGGATCGACCGTGTGGTGGACCTCGTCCGGGCCGGGGTCACCGCGGACGTCGCGGCGGCCGCCCACGCCGTGATGATCGCACGTCCCGGCATGGACGCCGAAGAGGTGCTCCGGGTCCTCGAGGAGGTCGGCGGTGACGCGGAGGCCGCGGACGCGCGCATCGACCTCCTCGCCCAGGTGGGCTTCGACCGCGACCGGCTGAAGACCATCGCCGACAAGGTCGAGGAGGCCGAGCGCCTCGCGGTGGAGGCGAAGCGGGCGAGCCTGACCCCCAAGGAGAAGCCCCTCAGCAAGAAGGCCATCCGCGAGCTGAACACGAGGATCCAGACCGGCCTGGAGACGTTCGGCCAGAAGGCAGCCGAGCGCGCGGTGAGCATGAACGCCCGACTCCTGGCCCTCTACGCGACCGAGGAGCGGGAGGCGGTCGACGAGCGGCTCGCGAGCCTGGACCCCGAGGCGGCCACGACGCTCTGCGAGGCCCTCGGGCACGCCGGATTCCTGGCCCTCGACACGGACCGCCTCGCCTACCTCTGGAAGGTCTCGAAGGGCGACCGCGCCGTGCTGGAGCGCCTGCGGGTGCCCGACCTGCACGGGCTGCACGAGGCCTTCGGGGTCCACGGCCTCCTCGACACCAGCAAGGCGCTCGGAGGGAGCTGGGCGAAGCTCGCCGAACGGTTCGCGCCCGACACCCTCCGCACGCTCTGGGAGGACCTCGGGAAGGACCTCTCGAAGCTCCACAAGGCCATCGACGAGGACGTGTTCCAGGCCCTCGGACGGCACGGCGTCGGCGAGATCGCCCGCAACCAGTCCAAGATCAAGGACATCCTCGGCGGTCTGCCCACCGAGCAGGTGCCGGGCGTTCTGGAGCGGCTCTCGGTGTTCGCGCCCCACATGCGGACCCCCGACGCGCTCGTGGACCTGATCGGCGCCCTCGGCACCGAGTGGGCCGCCCTCCTGCTGCAGACCCCGCTGAAGCCGAGCATCACGCAGGTCCAGACGGTGTTGACGCACCTCTCGAAGCAGGCCGCGGGCGAGCTGCTGACGTCCGGGGCAGCCGCGGGTTGGACGATCACGCAGGCCCTCGAATGGGCAGCCCAGAACGGCGGCGCGTCGTGTGAGGCGACCCGGCAGGCCGCATGCAGCGACACCCTCGCCCGCGCGACCAGCGAGATCACCGGACGGGGCCTGGAGCTCCTGCTCGACGCCCAGCTCGCCCAGGTGCGGTACGTCTCGACCTTCCGCACGGTGACAGAGCGGCAGTCCGGCGGTGACACGTCGGAGTACACGGTGCACCTGAAGGTCGGGCAGCGCTTCGACGGTTTCTCGCACTGGGTCGTGCACATCCACCGCGCCAGGGGCGAGAGCCGGACCAGCGAGCACGCGGTCGCCGCGCACATCAAGCCCTACCGCGATCGCCTGAAGAAGAACGCTGTCCGCATCCCCGTGGGCAGCGGGGTGATCCGGGCGTGCCGCTGAGGGACGGCCCCGTGCGATGCTCGTGGCACCTGGAGGGAACATGCAGCTCCTGATCGTGGCGGACGCCGCCCGCGCCCGCTTCTACACGCTCGACGACGAGCTCGACATCACCGGCGAGGTCTGCGACCTCGTGCACCCCGAGGCCCGCATGCGCGCCGGCGACATCTACGAGGGCGACCCCGGTCGTGGCGCGGGCGCCTCCACGCCGTCGGACCGCAAGGAGATCGCGGCGGAGCAGTTCGCCCGGTCGGTCGCACAGGAGGCAGCGTCCCGCGCGGGGACCTTCGAGCGCCTGCACATCGCGGCCCCACCGAAGTTCCTGGGTCAGCTCCGCAAGGCCCTGGACGGCTCGGTGGAGCGGAAGGTGGCGAGCACCCTGGCGAAGGACCTCACCAAGGTCCCCGCCCACGACCTCGGCAAGATGCTCCGGGGGCGCTGACGTCGGATAGGGTGCGAGCATGATCGCCCTCCTGCTCGCAGCCCTGGCCGCCCCGGAGCTCTGCAACGGCGTGTCCGACGACGACGACGGGCAGGTCGACGAGGGGCCGGTGCTCGTGTTCCGCGACGCGGACGGAGACGCGGCGGGAGACCCTGGCCAGCCGCGCCAGATCGCGTCCTGTGCAGAGATCCCGGCGGGCTGGGCGCCCCTGGCGAGCGACTGCGACGACGCGGACCCCGCACGCCACCCGCTGGCGGTCGAGAGCTGCGACGGTCGCGACGACGACTGTGATGGGCAGGTCGACGAGGACGGGTGCGACGGATGCGTCACCGTGGACGCAAGCGACGCGACCTTCCAGGTGTGCGAGGACCCGGTGGCGTGGGCCTCCCTGGAGGAGGCGTGCGACGCGCGGGGCTACGAGCCCGGCGTGCTGGAAGGGCCCTCAGAGCTGGGCGCGCTGGCGCAGGTGCTCGATGGCGCCGGCAGGCACTGGGTGGGCGTGCACGACACCGCCCCCGGTGACGAGCGCGACTGGCGCACCTGGGACGGTCGTCCCGCCGACTACCTGCCGTGGCGCCCGGACCAGCCGAACACCACCACGCACGGGTGCGTGGTGATCTGGGTGGAGGGCGCACCCGGCTACGGCGACCGGGACTGCGAGAACGACGCGTGGCCCCACGTCTGCCGCGTGGCCTGCGAGCCCCGCGTCTGGTTCGTGGACGCCGATGGAGACGGTGTGGGCTCGACCCCCACCCCGCCCTCCTGCCAGCCGCTGGGCTCGCGGGTGCCGGGCGACTGCGACGACAACGACCCGCGCGTCCACCCCACCGCAACCGACACGGACGGCGACGGAGTCGACCAGGACTGCGACGGGCAGGACGCTCCCCTCCTCCCAGCGGACACCGGGACGCCGGACGAATCGGTGCGGCTCGGGCTCGCCTGCGAGACGCCCGGCACGGCGGGGCTCCCGCTCCGTTGGCTCGCCCGACGCTCGACCCCGCCGGTCGCCGCGAGGTAGGGTCCGCCTCTTCCGAGGTGACCCCCATGCTGTTCTTCCTGGCTCTCGCGTGCGGGCCCAAGACCCCGCCCGTCGCGGCAGGCCTCGCGCTCCCCGCCCGTCCCGTGGCGCCCGCCACCGACGTCGAGATCACAGCGGACGGAGTGGCCTGGGCCCTCCCCGGCGACCTCGAGTACCAACGCCAGCTCTATCCGCCGTTCGGGTACGTGAGCGCGGAGGCCCGCGCGAAGTACGGCATCGCGTCGCAGGCGGACGTCGTCCGGCACTTCACGGAACAGTCGCTCCAGCAGGACCAGCTCGCCTTCACCCGCGTCGAGGTCGTCGAGCTGCCCGTCGGGTTCTACGTGGGTGTGACCACCACCGACAAGGACGGTGTGTCCGCGTTCGCCGCCCGCCACGTGCAGTTCCTCGACGACGCGCACGGCGGCCTGGCCCTCTGGGGCTCGGCGGTGTGCAAGACCATCGGGGGATGCTGGAACCCCATGGCGGGCTACCCCGTGAACACGAACGCGAGCGACGGTGCCAGCAAGTGGAACCCGTACCTGCCGCTCGGCATGGGCCTCCTCAACCACCGGTCGCTGCTGCTCATGCACTACCCGCCGTGGGTCTCGCTGCAGGAGGTCGACTACCTCGACAACATGACCCTGGACCGGTGGGTACGGCTCCTCGGTGCCACGGGCATCCCGAGCGACCAGGCGTCCTTCTACAAGACCGTGCTCGACGTGAACCCCATCGCGGCACCCGGTTCAGGCGAGTCCGAGTACAACAACGACTACTTCCCGATCATGCTGGCCAGCACCTACTTCTCGAACGAATCCCTCGGTGCCACCTACATCCCGAGCATGATCAGCCTGCTGACGCAGCCGCCGTCCACCCAGGGCGCGTCCCAGACCCTGCCGCTCCTCGTGGGCGGCTCGCCGCTCTACGATCCGCAGGCCCCCGCGTGGTTCCGCGTGGCCTTCAAGGAGCAGCTCCAGCCCGACCCCAGCGCCATCGTCCCCATGGAGGTCCTGCAGACGGGGCTCGTGACCATCCAGCCCGGCGCGAAGCCCACACCGTACATGGGCACGAACCACATGATCGCGGCGGGCGTCACGGGCACCTGCACCACCGACCCCACCCAGATCCCCGACATGCGGCAGTACGAAGCGCAGGACCTCGTGGCGGCGTGCTGGGTGAACGCCTACCACACGAGCCCGGACGCCGACCCGACCACCGTGAGGGACGGCTGCTGCGCGAAGTACTACGTGCAGACACCCGGCCAACCGACGGTCTGCAGCGGCACGCCCGTGGCGAGCGAGGACATCTGCTGGCTCGCGGAGATCGACCTGTTCTTCGACGACGTGAAGATCGCCCCGAAGTGCTCGGAGGCCCAGGCGAAGGCGTGGTGCACGACCCGCGCGGTGGGCTTCGACCCCTGCCCGTCGGACTGGCAGACGAACAACTGCACCACCGTCCCCTGACGGGTCGTTCGGCCCACACGATCACCGTGAAACCCACGGCCCGCACGGGCCCCTCGCCCGCGAGGGCCTCTCCGGCCCCCACCACCTGGAGCCGTCCGGCGTCCACGCCGCGGGACACGAGGCCCGCCGCGACACCCTCGGCACGCCGTACCGACAGCGCGTAGTTGTACGCTGAGGGTCCGAGCGGGTCGGCGTGCCCCTCGACCCGCAGGAGGAGCACCTCCGGATGCGCGAGGAGCCAGGCAGCCAGGCCGTCCAGGGCCTCCTCGTCCGCCAGCGTGTGGCGGTCGACCTCGAACAGCGGGGTGCCCGAGGTGTGCAGGCGGTTGCCCTCGAGGACCACCGCCTCCGGAGTGAGGACCGCGTCGACCACGGTTCTCTCGCCATCGAGCACATCCGCGAGGGTCTCGAACGCCCGGTGACCCGGGGCGACCACGCGCACGAGGGGCGCCCCGACCTCCTGGGTCATGACGAGCGCGTCGCCATCGACCGCGTGGGGCACACCCTCCACGAACACCAGGGCCTCCAGCGGCACACCGTCGACGTCGCGGACCCGCACCTCCAGGGTGCCGAGGTGGGGGCGCTCCAGGACGACGAGGGTGTGCACGTCGGCGCCCTCCTCCAGCTCGACGTCCGCGCCGCCGGTTCGGAAGCCGTCCGCCACGACGTGAAGACCGTGGTGGCCGGCCTCGCCCTCCCAGCTCCAGACGTCCCGGCCCAGCCCGTGGAAGCTCGCGTCCGCGTGGTGCAGGGTCCACTGCTCGGGCCCCACCACCTCGACGGTCCAGCGCGCCGGCGCGTCCGGACAGCCGTCGTCGTCGCGGAACCCGTTCGGCGTCTCGGGGGCATCCGGGCAGGCGTCGTCCGCGTCCAGGACGCCGTCCCCGTCGTTGTCGGGGTCCGGACACCCGTCGCGGTCGTGGTGGCCGTCCGTGTCCTCGGGCCGGTGCGGACACAGGTCCCGGGGACCGTGGAGCCCGTCTCCATCGGGGTCACCGGGCTCCTCCCACCCGTGGCGCACCTGGAGGGCGAAGCGCGCCGCTGGCGTCCCCAGGCCGTCGGTGAGCCCGAGCCCCAGGGCACCCCGGATCCGCGTCGAACCGGTGTCCCGCTCCACGGAGGCGAGGAGCTCGAGCGGCACGTCGAGGGACCGCTTGGGCAGGTGCATCGGGGTGCTCCCGAACACCTCCAGCGTGCCGCGCACGCCGGGCACCACGCGACCGCCGACCCCGAAGGCCCCCTCCAGCCGGCTGCCGACGACCGTCCCGTCCAGCTCGTCGTCCGGCTGCACCCTTGCGAGCACCTGTGCCCCGAAGGCCCCGCCCCGGAGGCCCACCCCGCCCGCCAGGCTGTGGGACGCGAAGGGATGCACGGCCCCGGGCAGCGCGCGGTCGAGCTCGGCGAGGATGGCGAGCGGCACATCCGGATCGCCGATCCGGGCCTGCACGGAGAGCTCGCCCGGCCCGGCCTGGACGTCGCCCTCGATCACGGCGACCCCGAGCGAGCTGGAGAGCCCGAGCGTGACATTCCTGTGGACGGCGAGCGAGCCGGCGAACCGGGTGGTCGACAGCGCCCGGACCAGAGCCCGTCGCGAGCCCCCCGTGCGCAGCGCGAGGGGTGAGGTGGCGACGTCGGTGCTCCAGGCGAAGGAGCCGGACCCCGGCGCACCGAGGGCGACCGACCGGAGGCTCGTGAAGTCGTCGCCGAGGAGCACCAGGCCGTGCACCTCGCCGGCCCGGGCGGTGGCCGTGAGCGCGAGGAGCAACGAGAGCGAGCGGACCATGGAGGGCCTCCTGCCCTCTCCTTGTCGCGAGCCCGCCGGATCCTTCAGAAACGCCCGACCGGACCCAGCGCGGCACGCACGATCCGATCGACGCCGAGGAGGACCTCCGCCTCCAGCCGGATGCCCGCGCCATCCGTGAGGACCTGGGCGCCCAGCACCCCGCTCGCGTGGGCCGTGGCGTACGACGTCCCTCCGGTCGAGACGCGACGCTGGACCTCCACACCGGAGAGCAGGAAGCCCTCCACGTACCAGGTGGGTGCGCGCAGAATGCGGGGAGCGACGCCGAAGTGGAACCCGGCCCCGAACGTGGACGTGCCGTTGCGCGAGAGCCGACCGAAGGAGCTGGCGCCGAGGGTCGTGCGGCCGACGATGGGGCCACGGCGGAGCCCGGCCTCGAGCGCGACCCCGGGCAGCGCGTGCGCCACGGGGCCCCCGAGGCGGAGGACCACGGCGAGCTCACCGTCGAGCAGACCGCGACGCCGGCGCGCGCGCGATGCCACGATGGAGTGGTCGACGAACGCGGCGTCGAGGGGCTCCGGCACCTCCTCGGGCACCGGGGCCACGAGCCAGCCGGCCGCCCGGTCGGGCGAGAGGCTCCACGAGCGCATCAGGACGACCGCGTCCTCCGGGGACCCGACCTCACGCACGGCGGTCCCACGGTCCGTCACCCACGAGACCGTGCCCTGGTGGACCTCGAAGCGCGGGACCTCCGTGTCCGCGGCCGTCACCGCGAGCCCACCGTCCGGCCAGATCACCGCCACCGCCTCCGTGTAGGCGGCGTGCTCGGTGGGGTCGTGCACCACCAGCGGCACGGCGAGGGCGACAGCCAGGAGCATCATCGTCGTCGGGTCCGGGTGAGCAGCCAGGCCGTGAGGGCCAGCAGGAACGGTCCGGGACCCTGGACGTGCGCGCAGCCGCCCCCGCCGCTCAGGGTCGGGATCCCGCCGGTGTCCGACGTGCCCGTGTCCGCCGTGTCCACCTCCTCGCACGGGGGCGGGGGCCCGTGGAACAGGCCGCCTCCCGAGGCCCATCCGTCGCTCACGGCCTCCACTCCATCGCGGACAGGCAGAGGTCCGCGCGGGCCCGGGCGGTGCGGGCCACCTCGCCCGTCGCCCCCTCCGCGATGCGCTCCCACGTGGGCACGGCGAGCTCGCAGAGCCCGAGCCGCTCGGCGGCCACGTCACCCCGCGCGACCAGCACGCGGATCTGGTCGGGGTGGCGGGGGTTCTGCGCCAGCCACGCGTCCAGGGCGTTGAGCGCGGCCCGGGCGGGCCAGGTCTCGGCACCGACGAGCAGCGCGACCACCTCCGCCTCGTGGCGCAAGGCGTCGGGAGGCCCGGACTCCATGAAGGCAGCGAGGTCGGACAGCAATGCGGATGTGCGCTCGCCCGACTCCACCCGGCCGAGGAGCGCGGCGAACCGCCGGGCAGGCGGGAGGCTCGCGACCACCGGTTCGGCGGGCTCCGTGGCCTCGGTGGCGGGCGCGGGCGCGGGCGCGGCAGGCTTCGGCGGCACGGGCCGAAGCACGGGCACCGGCTCCCCGACCTCGTCACGCTCCGGACGCACGAGGGGACCGGCCGCGGCGAGCTGCATCGGGGGACGGGCCGCCGCGCGGGACCACAGGTCGCCGCTGACGAGCACGTCCCGACCCCAAGGGTGCTCGACGAGCACACGACCCTCGTCGACCCCCACGGTCACCTCCGGACCGTCCAGCGTGACGGTGAACCGGGTGCCGAGCACGGTGACCCGCACGTCGCGCACCCACACGGAGAACGTGCCCGAGGGCCGCACGGGCAGGACGTCGTAGGTGCGCGCGCCGTCCGCCTGCAGCACGCGGATCGACGTACCGTCGTCGCTGGCGGTGAAGGCCGCGTCGCCGGTGGTGGTGAAGGGGGGCGGCATCGCGTCCGGGAGCGCCAGCCAGCCGAGCAGGACGAGGGCCACGGCGACGGCGAGGGCCGCGGGGCGCCATCGGAAGGGCCGGGCCACGGCGACCGGCCGCACCGCGAGGAGCTCGTCGGGCAGGGGCTCGGTCGCGTCGCGCGCCAGGTCGGCGAGGCCGGGCGTCAGGCGCACCAGGGCCTCCAGCTCGCTGCCGGTGGGCTCGGTGGCGTCGCGCATCCAGCTCATCGCCGGCCTCCGGCGAGCTCGCCGCGCACGAGGCTGCTGCGGATCTCCGCGGAGCGGGGCTCCAGGGCGGCCGCGAAGGCCTTCCGGGCGTGGTGGAGGCGGCTGTACAGCGTGCCGACCGCCACGCCGAGCATGGCGGCCACCTCGACGGCCGTGCGCTCCTCGAGGTCCACGAGCACGATGGCCTCGCGGTGGGCGGCGTTGAGGGTCTCGAGGGCGTCCTGCACGATGCGGCGACGGCGGAGCACCTCGAGCTGGGCGTCCGCGCCGGGCTCGGTGGAGAGGGCGGGAGGCGCGCTGTCGAGCCCGAGCATGACGCGGAACCGGGCCCGTCGGCGCGCGTTGGCCACCACACGCCGGGTGATGCCGTAGAGCCAGGCGACCTCGCTCTGGTCCTCCCGGAAGGTGTGGGCCTTGCGGAAGGCCATGGCGAACACGTCCTGCGCGACATCCTCGGGCTGCAGGAGCGGCCCGCCGAGCCGGATGACCCACCGGAGCACGGTGCGGATGTTCTCGCGGTAGAAGGCGTCGAAGCGATCGGGCTGGGTCAGGGACACGGACACTCCATGACCCGTTCTTGTCGCGAGCGCCGCGAACCCTTGGACGCGATCGGCCGTGAGGTCACTCCTGGAGGAGCTCCACGCGCGCGATGTCCTCCTCCTCGGAGGCGGTCCCCGGGCCGTCTGCCCGCCAGTCCATGTTGAAGGACCAGACCCCGTCCGTGCTCCCGCCGAACGCCCGCAACACGACAGTGTCGTACGCGTCGGGGTCGAGCACCTGCGGCGCCAGCGTGCCCACCACGTCCTGCAGCGGCATCTCCACCCCCGTGAAGGCGTGACCGGCCTGGAAGCCCCACGCGTCGTCCGTGAACGTGATGTCGAGCTGGCTGCCGGCCTGCAGGTGCGTGGTGACGGGCACCGTGAAGCTCTGGGACGTACAGCTCCCCGGCTCGGCACGCGGACCCGGGCTGTCGAAGTGGTGCACCACGTCGCCGGTCACCGTCATCGCGAGCGACAGGGTCTCGGGGCCTCCCGGGAGGTCGATCGGACCCGAGACGGGGGTCTGCACGACGGCCAGGAACTCGGCCGGCGTCATCGGCACCGTTCCGTGGTGCGCATCGAGGTCGTCCACCACGGCCGTTTCGTGCAGGCAGAGGTCCTCGTCCCCCTCGTCGCCCGCCTGGGTGCCCTCCACGACGGGCTGGGTGGGCGCGCAGGCCCAGAGCGACAGAAGCAGGGTTCGCATGATGGTCTCCTTCTCTGGAGACAACGTGCCACGGCGACGTCCACCCAGCCATCTCGGAAGTGAGATATCGTCTCCCAACAGTGAGTCTGCTGTCTCATTTCCGGGGTATACGATGGAGACCACCGCAAGCGAGCTGCTCCGCGCCCTGCGCGGCACGCGGTCCCAGATCGCGTTCGCCCGCCGTCTCGGGTACCGCAGCAACGTGGCGGCCGACTGGGAGCAGGGGCGGCGCGCTCCCACGGCCGCCGAGGCCCTTCGCATCGCCAGCGTGGTGGGAGTGGACGTCACGGGTGCGCTCGAGGCCTTCCAGACGGGCTCCGCGGAGGTGTGGGGCGACGGTGGCGCCGCGGGGGTGGCCGGTTGGCTCGCGTGGCTCCGCGGGGGTCGGGCGCTTCGTGAGGTCGCAGAGCAGGTCGGGCGCGATCGCCAGGCGGTCTGGCGGTGGCTCTCGGGCCGCGCGGAGCCGCGGCTACCGGACTTCCTGGCCCTCGTGGACGCCCTCACCGGCCGCGTCACCGACCTCCTGGCGGGCCTCGTCGACGTTCGCGAGCTCCCCAGCGTGCAGGCCCGGCACGCCGAGCTCCTGGCGTCCCGTACGGTCGGGCTCGAGCATCCGTGGAGCCTCGCGGTGCTCATGCTCCTGCAGACCCCCGCCTACGCGGCCCTCCCGGCCCACGACGACGCCGTGCTCGCGGCCTGGTCGGGCATCTCCGCCGCGGACGTACGGTCGTGCCTGGGTGCGCTGGAGGCCTCGGGCCTGGTCCGGCGAGGGCACCACTACACCGCCGTCGGAGATCTCACTCTGGACACCCGGGCAGACGAACGCACCCGGGCGCGCCTCCGCTCCCACTGGACCCGCGTGGTGCTGGACCGCATCGAAGCCCCACGCCCCGACGACGTCATCTCCTACAACGTGTTCGCCGTCAGCCACGCGGACCTCGCCCGCATCCGGGCTCTGCAACGCGAGCTCTACCGGTCGGTGCGATCGATCGTGGCGGCCTCACCGAGCACTGAGGCGGTCGCGCTGCTCAACATGCAGACGATCGGGCTCGGGCCTCTCGAGGAGGCTCAGGGGAGCACGTGCGTCAGCCCCACCCAGGTGTAGGCGCCTTCGGTCGGTCCGAACAACACCGTGGGTCCGGTGACGCCGCTCGGGTCCAGGCCGTACCGCTCGATGGTCACCTGATCGGCCCCGGACTCGGCATCCCATGCCGCCACCAGCTCGAGACCGCCGTCCGCGTCGAGGTCCACGAGATGGACGCGCCCGAAGCCCGGCCCGTCGTCCTGGGCCTCCACCTCGGGCGCCACGTCCACGAGCTCCTCCGCGGGCGAGAACGCGCCGGTCCCGTCGTTGCGGAGGAGCCAGATCTGCCCGGGGTCCCCGTCGTCGTCCAAACCCGCGACGAGGTCGGCGTCCCCGTCCCCGTCCACATCGCCGAGATCGAGGCCCGAGGACGGGAAGGGCGTCGTGCCGACCTGCTCCGGCAGCTGGAAGGTCCCGTCGCCATTGCCCTTCACGACGTAGATCCGCGCTCCCTGATCCCCGCCCCCGGTGTCGTACGCCACCACCGCGAAGTCCGGGTGACCGTCCCCGTCCACATCGGCAGCACGTTGCGCAGGCAACACACGGTAGCCCCCGAACGCCGTACCGAGGTCGTACGCCTCCGGGCTCTCGGTGAAGCCGCCATCCCCATCGTTGACGAGCAGTGGGCCCACGCCCGTGTCGACCTGGAACGTGACGAGGTCGAAGTCGCCGTCTCCGTCGGCATCGATGGGTGTGGCCACCCGGAACCCGCCGTCCGAGACGCGCGTGGGCTCCCACCCGCAGGTCGTGTGCCGCGCGACCCACACGCCGTCTCGGTGGCCGACCACGTCGAGGGAGCCGTCCCCATCGATGTCCAGCAGCATGGGCTGGCGAAGCGCCTCGCCATCGACGCCGTCGAAGACGGGTTGGCGTGTGCCCAGCCCCCCTGCCCCCACGGGCACCAGCCAGGTCTTCTCGGGCTCGGACTGGAGCGTGACCAGGAGTCCGGGCTCCGTCCAGGCCTCGGGCTCGCAGGTGGGATCGCTGGTGGGTCCCGCGCCACCGCACCCGATCGCCACCAGTGCCGCCATCGAGATACCTGCCTTCATCCTCACCTCCTTGCGCACAGCATACACAGGGGCTCCCATGCACGTGTTCGAGCTCACCGGAGACGACGACCTGGCGAGGTGGGCGGGCGCCATCGAAGCCGCCCGCTGGGGGGACGACGGGGAGGGCACCCACACCGAGGCCAGCCTGCGGGCCTACCTCGCGGATCCCACGAACGTCATGGTGGTCTGCCATCGCGGGTGCGAGGTGCTGGGCATCGCGAGCGCCTCGGTGCGTCGGAAGCCCTATGCGGCAGCACCCTGGCTCTACGTGGACGAGGTCGACACGGCCCTGGATCATCGGCGCCGCGGGGTCGCGAAGGCCATGATGACCACATTGCTGGCGATCGCCGCACGACACCACTGCAGCGAGGTGTGGTTGGGCACCGAGCCCGACAACGTCGCAGCCCGGGGCCTCTACAGCGGCGTACCCGGTGCGGAGGAGGAGATGTTCGTGGGGCACGCGTTCACCATCTGACCCCTGCAAACGTTGCAGGTCGCGCGTCCTTCTGGCAGCCTGACCGATGTGCCGGGAGATCTCCATGTTCCGATCGCTGCTCCTGCTCGCCTCCGGCTGCACCGTGTCCCTGCCCGTCCGCCCCCGGAAGCCCGTGGATGTCAGGGATGCGCGTCGCCGTGCAGCACGGTCTGCGTGCCGCGGCGGGCGCCTCCTCCGCTGTCTGGCGTGGTGATGAGCTGCTCGTGCTCGGCGCCCTGGATGGCGTGGTCGACATCTTCGAGCCCGACGCACCCGACGAGGCCCACGACACCCAGCTCCTCACGCCGGTCCCGCGGCGCCATCGCTTCACCACGAGCCCCCTCGCCCCCGAGGTCCTGGCCGGGAAGCGGCTGTTCTACAGCGCAACGAACAGCGCCATGGGCGTCGGCGGTGTCTCCTGCAGCACGTGCCACTTCGAGGGCCGCACGGACGGTCTCACCTGGACGTTCGAGACCGACACCCGGCAGACCCCCTCCCTCGCGGGTGTGGTGAGCACGACCGCACCGGTCACCTGGTCCGGCCAGGTCGCCTCCGTCGCCGACGAGGCGGACATCACGACCCGTGGCCGGATGGGCGGCTCCGGGCTCACCGACGACCAGCTCCAGTCCATCGCGGCCTACGTCGACTCCACGCCGCTCGCAGCCCCTGCGACGGTCGACGCAGACCTCGTGGCCCGCGGCTACGCCCTGTTCGTCCGGTCCGACGTGGGGTGCTACGGGTGCCACGGCGGCGACCAGCTCACCGACCGGGAGGTGCACGTGGTGAACGGCAAGGTCCGCGACACCCCGTCGCTCCTCGGCCTCGCGGGCAGCGGGCCGTACATGTCGGACGGCTCCAGCCGCACGGTCCGCGATGTGCTCGAGCGCGCCCGGGAGCCCGGGTTCATGGGCGACACCAGCATGCTCACCGACGAGGACCTCGACGCCCTCGAGGCGTTCCTGCTCTCGCGTTGAGCTGGCGGGCTCTCGTAGACCATCGGGAGGACCTCCTGGCCGGACGGTTCTCCGTCGACTTCGTGGCCCTCGGCCTGCGACGTCGGCTGGCCGGCGACTTCGGCGAGCTCCTGGCGCACCTCGCACCACGTGAGGGCCGCGTGGAGATCGACCCGCACGACCTGCCCGACCTGGATCTCGGACCCGGAGGGCGTCGCGCCGTACGCGAGATCCTCGACGACGTCGAGCTCCTGGAGGACCTGGGCCTGGAGCCGCAGCTCGACTGCATCGTGTCCTACGCCCGCGACGAGCGCGGGCTGGCGGTGCCGACGGACGTGTGCTCGTTCCACGCAGACCGCGCGGACGGCGAGCTGGACACGTGGATCTGCACCTACATCGGGCCGTGCACCGAGCTCCTCGCACCCGCGGACGCCCGCAGGAGGATCGACGATCCAGCCCGTCGCGCCGGGCTCCTCGCGGCCTCGGGACTCGCGGAGGGCCCCACGTTCGAGGCCTGGCTGCGCGACGGTTCCTTCGACCTGCACTTCGAGCCCCGGGAGGGTGCCCTGCCCGTCCCGCTCGGCGTCGGTGAGCTCTGGCGGCTGGCCGTGGACTGGCCCGGGGCCCCCGGACCGCCGTGTGTGCATCGTGCGCCCTCTGGAGGTCCACGTCTGCTGTTGCTCGCTTGAGCAGCGCGATACATCTCCCGTGGGAGTGAGACAGCGCGTGATCCCCTGGATGTCCTTGGCGTTCCACGTCGGGTGCACCCCGCCGGAGCCGCCCTTTTCGCCGCCACCCGAGCGCACCACCGTCGGCATCCCGACCCCCCGGGAGCTCCGCGGCGTCTGGGTCGCGACGGTCGCGAACATCGACTTCCCGAGCCGGCCCGGACTGTCCGCCGAGGCCCAGCAGGCCGAGCTCGTCGGGATGCTCGACCTGTTCCGGAGCCTCAACCTCAACGCCGTGTTCTTCCAGGTACGGCCCGAAGGCGACGCGTTCTACGCCAGCGAGCTCGAGCCCTGGAGCCGCTACCTCACGGGCGTCCAGGGCGGTGACCCCGGCTACGACCCGCTGGAGACGCTCGTCCGCGAGGCCCACGCGCGGGGGATCGCCGTGCACGCGTGGTTCAACCCGTACCGCGCGAAGTCCGCGAAGAAGACCGCCGCCGTGGCGCCGCACGTCTCGGTGGTGGCCCCCGACCTCACCGTCCCGTACGGCGCGCTGCTCTGGATGGACCCCGGTCAGCCCGCCGTGCGCGAGCGCACGGTGGCCGTCGTGCGCGATGTCGTCAGCCGCTACGACGTCGATGGTGTCCACTTCGACGACTACTTCTACCCCTACCCCAACGGCTCGCCGTTCCCGGACGGCCCGACGTACGCGGCCTACCTCGACGGCGGCGGCACCCTGGCGGTGGACGACTGGCGCCGGGAGAACGTCCACGCCCTGGTGCGCGACGTGTCCGCGGCCATCCGGGAGACCAAGCCCTGGGTGGCGTTCGGCGTGAGCCCGTTCGGCATCTACCGGCCCGGCCAGCCCGAGGGGATCCGGGGGCTCGACCAGTACGCCTCGATCTACGCGGACCCGCTGCGGTGGGTGGACGAGGGCTGGGTGGACTACCTCGCCCCCCAGCTCTACTGGCCCACCACGCAGAAGCCCCAGGCCCACGGGCCTCTCATGGACTGGTGGGCAGAGGCGGTGGCCGACCGGACCACGCTCTACATCGGGAACTACCTCTCCCAGGTCGGCGCGACGCCCGCGTGGAGCGTGGACGAGCTGCGCACCCAGCACGCCCTCGCGAGGCAGCACCCGAACGTGGGCGGGAACATCTGGTTCAGCGGGCGTCCCCTGCTCGAGGACCGCGAGAGCGTGCGCGCCATGTTCGCCGAGCTCTACCCCACCACGGTGCTGCCGCCTGTCCACGGCACCCGGGACGCACCGGGTCCGCCTCGGGTCGCGATCGACGGCTCCACCGTGCAGCTCGGCCACGACGACCCCCTCCGGTCCTACGTGGTCTACCGCTCCGACGACGACGGGTGGACGTGCAGCTCGATCCTGCCGGCCGATGGAGACGGCCTCCTGGACCTGGGGCCCGGGACGTGGGCGGTGGGCGCGGTCGACCGGCGGGGTGCCGAGAGCGAGGCCGTGCCCTTCGGCGTGACCGGCCCGAGATGAGGCAGCAATAACAGGCTTTCCAGGCCGAACAATTTTCCTGAGAAGATCGGATTGCACGCGGTCTGGCCCGAGATAGCGGATCGACGCTGAAGCGTAGGGGCGTCCCCAGGCACGATGGTGCGGAATGGGCGTCCCCGTCGCCAGGCCCGAGCGCGAACGAGCGCCCGGTCTCCAAACGCGATGCGCAGGGCGCGTCTCCGGACCCGGACGCGGCCCACAGGCTGGGTCCACCCGGAGACGTGTACATGGTCGAAGTCATCGATACTCTCGTCGTCACCGACGACGAGCGCCCTCCCTCCAGCGGCCCCTGGGCCGCCTACGGTGCTTCCGCCGCCCAATGGGACGATTGGAAGTGGCAGCTCCGGAACCGGATCCGTGACCTGGCCGGCCTGGAGCGGGTGTTCACGCTCACCGACGCCGAGCGCGAGGTGGTCGCACGCATCGGGGGCAGGCTCCCGGTGGGCATCACGCCGTACTACGCCTCCCTCATCGACCCCACCGACCCCGACGACCCGATCCGCAAGACCGTCATCCCCCTCGCCTCCGAGCTCCTCGTGGGGCCCGGTGAGTACGTCGATCCGCTCGGCGAGGACCACGACAGCGCCGTCCCCGGGCTCGTCCACCGCTACCCGGACCGCGTGCTGTTCCTGGTGACGAACTTCTGTGCGGTGTACTGCCGCTACTGCACCCGCGCGCGGCTGGTCGGGCACACGGGCGAGTTCCACTTCAGCCTGACGCAGCACAAGGCCGCCATCGACTACATCGCCGCGCACCCGGAGATCCGGGACGTGCTGATCAGCGGCGGCGACCCCCTGACCATGGCCGACGACAAGCTCGATCAGCTCCTCGGGGCCCTCCGTGCCATCCCACACGTCGAGTTCGTGCGCGTGGGATCCAAGGTCCCGGCCGTCATGCCCCAGCGGGTGACCACCGAGCTCGTGCGCGTGCTCCGCAAGCACCGCGCGTGGCTCTCGCTCCACGCCATGCACCCCCGCGAGCTCACGCCCGAGTTCCGCGCCATGGCCGATCGCGTGGCGGATGGCGGCGTGCCGATGGGCTCGCAGACCGTCCTGCTCGAGGGCGTGAACGACGAGCTCCCGGTGATGAAGTCCCTGATGCAGGGGCTGCTGACCTGCCGGATCCGCCCGTACTACATCTACCAGTGCGACCCGATCCACGGATCCGCGCACCTCCGCACCACCGTCAGCAAGGGCCTCGAGATCATCTCGGGCCTTCGCGGGCACACCACGGGCTACGCGGTGCCCGCATACGTCGTGGACGCACCCGGCGGCGGCGGCAAGATCCAGCTCCTCCCCGACGCCATCATCGGTCGTGATGGCGACGACATCCTGCTCCGGAACTTCGAGGGCGGCACGTACCGCTACCACGACCCCGAGAGCACCGTCGGGATGACGCTGTGAAGATCGGCATGACCTACGACCTCCGCTCCGAGTACCTCGCCATGGGGATGGGAGAGGAGGAGACCGCGGAGTTCGACCGCGGCGAGACCATCGACCAGCTCGAGGCCGCACTTCGCACCCTCGGGCACACGCCTGTGCGCATCGGCAACGTCCGGGCGCTCGTGGCCGCGCTGGCCGCCGGCGAGCGCTGGGACGCCGTGCTGAACATCTGCGAGGGCGTGCGCGGCTACGGTCGTGAGGCGCAGGTCCCAGCGCTCCTCGAGGCGTACGGGATCCCCTGCACGTTCGCCGATCCGCTCACCGCGTCGCTGACCCTCCACAAGGGTATGGCGAAGCGGGTGCTGCGTGACGCGGGCGTGCCGACAACGCCGTTCGTGCTCGTGAGCCGGCTCGAGGACATCGAAGCGGTAGACCTCCCGTTCCCGCTGTTCTGCAAGCCGGTCGCCGAGGGCACCGCCAAGGGGATCCACCCCACGAGCCGGGTGCTCGATCGGGACGCCCTGCGCGAGGTGTGCGGGCGCCTGCTCGCCCAGTACCGCCAGCTGGTGCTCGTCGAGCCCTTCCTGCCGGGCCGCGAGTTCACCACCGCGATCGTCGGAGAGGGAGACACGGCCGAGGTCGTCGGCACGATGGAGGTGATCCTCCTGCCCGGGCTCGCCGAGCAGCACGCCTACACCTACCTGAACAAGGAGGAGTCGGAGGAGCGCTGCGACTTCCCTCTGGCCACGGGCACGGACGCCGAGGACTGCGCGCGTGTCGCCCTCGCCGCCTGGAGGGCGCTGGGCTGCCGGGATGCCGGGCGCGTCGACCTCCGGGCGGACGCCTCCGGCACGCTGATGGTCATGGAGGCCAACCCGCTTCCCGGGATGCACGAGTTCCACAGCGACCTCCCGATGATCTGCGCGCGTGTCGGAGTGACGTACGTCGACCTCGTGGGCCGGATCGTGGACGCCGCTCTGGCCCGCCGGGGCGCGTGATGGCCCTCGACGTCCTCGTCCTCCACGACGCCGTCGCGGAGGATGGGCCGCCCGATCAGCTCGACGCGCTCGAGCAGGCCGAGGTGTTCCGGCGCGCGCTCCCGGACTGCCGTGTGCGCATCGCGCCCTTCGGACCCGCGGTCGTGCCCCGTGCGCTGGCGGCGGACGTCGTCGTGAACCTCGTGGAGTCGATCGACGGGGACGGGCGGCGCGGGCACATGGCGGCCGCCATGCTCGGCGCGTGCGGGGTCCGCTACACCGGCAACGATGCTGCCGTCCTCGCCCTGACCGGCGACAAGGAGCTCACCAAGGCCGTGCTCGCGGCCGCCGGGCTCGCCGTGCCGGCATCCTGGCCCGAAGGGGGGCCACGCTGGATCGTGAAGTCCCGCTGGGAGGACGCCTCGCTCGGCCTGGAGGCGGACTGCATCGTGTCCGCCGCGGACCTGCCGGCGGCCGCCCATCGGCTCGCTCCGCGCCTGGGGGGCGAGGTGGTCGTCGAGACCTTCGTGCAGGGTGAAGAGGTGAACGTCGCGATCCTCGAGATCGACGGCGTCCCGCGTGTTCTCCCGATGGCCCGCATCGCCTTCGACCTCCCGGCCGGGCAGGACGCCATCGTCGGCTACCGGGCGAAGTGGGAGGCGGACTCCCCCGAAGCGCTCGGCACGCCGCGGAGCTTCGATCTCGGCGGGCTCGACGTAGACGCCCTGCACACGGGCTCCCTGCGCGCGTGGGAGGCCGCAGGCCTGCGCGGGTACGCGAGGGTGGACTGGAGGGTGCCGGCCGACGGACCTCCCGTCGTGCTCGAGCTCAACGCCAACCCCTGCCTCTCTCCCGACGCCGGCTTCATGGCCGCCGCCGGCCAGGCCGGGCTCGCCGAGCGCGACGTCGTGCTCGCCATCCTCCGTGCCGCTGGAGCCCACCCTTGATCCGCATCCACCGCGTCATCGACGACACCCTCCCCCGGGACGCCCGATCGCTGACCGCCGCGGTCACCCTGCTCGAGGGCCGCTTCCCGGACGCACCCGCCGGGGAGTTCGCGAAGCTGGGCCCCTCGCTGCGCGACCCTCTGCGGCGCCAGCTCCGCACGCTGCTCTACGTCGCCGAGGACCACCGGGGCCAGCTGCGCGGCTGTGCGGTGGTCCAGCACGACCCCGGCGTCGGGTACGTCTACCTGGACTGGCTCGCGAGCGCCGTGGGCGAGACCGGCGGCGTGGGTGCGGCGCTGTGGGGTCGCGTGTTCGACGATGCCGCGCGCCTCGAGGCGGTCGGCGTGTTCCTCGAGTGCCTGCCAGACGAGCCCGACAGCCGGGGCCGGGTCCCCGAGCACCAGAAGGACAACCGTCGCAGGCTCGCCTTCTACGAGCGCCACGGCGCGCGCCCCATCATCGGGACGGCCTACGAGACGCCCGTGAAGGAAGGGGATCACGACCTGCCCTACCTCGTGGTGGCCCTGTGCCGGCCGGGCGCCCTGCCTGCCTCGGTGGCCCAGCGGGTCGCCCGCTCCATCCTGGAGAAGAAGTACGCTGGCTACTGCCCTCCCGAGTACGTCGAGAAGGTGGTGGACTCGTTCCGCGACCCCATCCAGCTGCGCCCATCACGGCACGCCCCTCCTCCCCTCCCCGACCCTGTGAGCATGGCGGAGGAGGACCGCATCGCGCTCGTCGTCTTCGAGGGTCACGGAGCCCACCACATCCGGGAGCGCGGCTACGTCGAGGCCCCGGCACGGGTGGATCGCATCCGGGCCGTCCTGGAGGGCTCGGGACGGTTCGCGAAGGTGGAGCCGCGCCGGTTCCCGCGCACCGCGATCACCGCCGTCCACGATCCGAAGTACGTGAGCTGGCTCGAGAACGTCGCCGAGACCCTCGAGCCCGGCAATCTCGTGTACCCCTATGTCTTCCCCGTCCGGAACGCTGCGCGGATGCCGGAGGATCTCGCGATCCGCGCTGGCTACTGGTGCATCGACACCTTCACCCCGCTGCACCGCGACGTCGCGTCCATCGCCAGAGGTGCCGCCGAGACCGCCCTCACCGCGGCCCAGGAGGTCCTGAACGGTCGGAGGGTCGCCTACGCGCTCGTGCGCCCGCCTGGACACCACGCGGAACGCGCTCTGTACGGGGGCTTCTGCTACTTCAACAACGCCGCCATCGCCGCCCAGCACCTGCGCACCAAGGGGGTCGCGCGGGTCGCCATGCTCGACCTCGACTACCATCACGGCAACGGGCAGCAGGACATCTTCTACAGGCGGAGCGACGTCCTGACGGTGAGCCTGCACGGCAACCCGAAGTTCGCCTACCCCTACTTCGCCGGGTTCGCGGACGAGACCGGCGAGGCCGAGGGTGAAGGGTTCAACCTGAACATCCCGCTGCCCGAGCACCTCGACGGTGAAGGGTACTGCGCGCCCCTCCGCAAGGCGCTCGACCGCGTCCGGTCCTTCGATCCCGGGGTGCTCGTGGTGTGTCTGGGGCTCGACCCCGCGAAGAACGACCCCACGGGCACCTGGTCGCTTCGGGAGGCCGACTTCCGGGCCAATGGGCGAGCGGTCGGGCAGCTGCGTCGCCCCACACTGGTCGTCCAGGAGGGCGGCTACGGGCTGCGCGTGCTGGGCCGGCACGCGCTCGCCTTCCTCACCGGCCTGCACGAGGAGATGCTGTCATGAGGATCCACGTCATGGAGGCCGATGTCGCGGCCGTCCGCACCCTCACTGCTGCCACCGGCTTCTTCCGACCCGACGAGGTCGACATCGCCGTGGAGCTGGTCGAGGACGGGTTGTCCAAGGGCAACACCAGCGACTACCGCTTCTTCTTCGAGGACGGCGAGGACGGGCTCGTCGCCTATGCCTGCTATGGGCGTGTCCCATGCACGGTGGCTTCCTGGGACCTGTACTGGATCGCGGTGGACCCCCTGCTGCAGGGTCAGGGCATCGGTCGACGGCTGGTCGAGGCGGTCGAGGCGGACGTGCGGCGGTGCGGGGGGGCCGGCATCTACGTCGACACCGCCGGCCGCCCCGACTACGCGCCCACCCGCGGCTTCTACATGGCCTGTGGCTACAGTGAGGCCGCGAGGTTCCCGGACTTCTACGCGCCCGACGACGCGAAGGTCGTGTACGCCAAGCGCTTCGTGTAGCGCGTCAGCCCGCCACCTCGAACCAGGGGCCGCAGGCATACGTGTGCAGGATCTCCGCGCCAGCGGGGATGTCGTGCAGCGCGTAGAGCTCGAACACCCAGCCCAACCCCTCCACCTGCAGGCAACGGCGGGCTGCGTTGGGGGTGTCGGAGTGGTTGGAGACGGATGACATGCCGAGCACCATCAGCCCGCCCTCGTCGGGATGGCCGGGGTGCGCGAAGTAGTAGTGCTCCAGCTCGGTGCCGACGATGGCGTCGGTGTCGGGATCGGACAGCTCGATGGTGGGAGCGCGCTCGATGACATCGCCGCGCGCGATGGGAGCACAGGCGAACAGACCTCGCCCCTTGCCGGGGGCCACTCGGATCTCGATGGGTTGCGTGAGCATCGGACCTCCGCCGGGATCGTAGCCGGGCGCCCGGCCCCCGCAATGGCAGTGCGACAGGCGATCCACTCCGTCAGCGCGGGCCTCTCAGACCCAGATCTGCCACTCCCTCCCGGACCCTCCCCATGAACTCCGGCCCGGGGTCCACCTTCTGGCTCCGGTAGTCGGGGTCGAGCTCGCGGTACAGCGGTCCGCCGCGCATCTCGCCGGTCTCGTAGTGGCCCACGAGGTGGGTGATCGGGAAGCGGGCCGCGAGGTACCGCACCAGCGCGATGTTCGCGTCGACCTGGGCCGGCGTCAGGGGCCAGCGACGCGTCCCCCCGACGTTCTCCACACCGATGGCGACGTGGTTGAGGCCGATGGCGTGCCGGGCCACGCGGTCCTCGGGCACCAGGCGGTAGATCGTGCCGTCCCGGTCGACCAGGAAGTGCGCGGAGGTGTTCACCGCCATCTCCGGCTCCACGCCCGGCTTCCGGGTCCGCTCGCTCGCGAACTCGTTCCAGGCGGACCGGGCGGTGGGTCCGGCGGTCCAGTGGAGCACGATCACGCGCGGCACCAGGGTGGTGTCCGCGAGGTCGTCACCGGTCAGGAAGTCGGCGCCCACGTGGTAGCGGAGGTAGGCCACGGTCGCTCGGGTGCGCTCGTCGCCGTAGGGCAGCAGGTGGTCGACGATGGGCGGGCCCACGACCTCCTCCGACCGCGGGGCCGGGACGTCGCCCGCATCCGGGAGCTCCGCGGGGCCCGCGTGCTCGGCCTCTGTGGGCACAGGAAGACCGGAGGACGCCCGCCAGGCGGCCGCTCCGAGAGCGAGCGCCGCGACGAGAGTCCCGCCGAGGGCGACACGCGGGCGAGAGGACATCAGGTGCCCCGATCCTTCCGGGCTGGAGTGTCGGCGGCGCCGAGGTGGCCCAGGCCCGCGAGCCAGGTGTCGAGCACGAACTCGAGGTCGGCCGCTGGACGGGTGCTGAGGAAGTACGGCGCCAGCGCCATGAGCGCCTGGCGCTCGGTGGACAGCCCCGCCATCCCCGCTTCTCGCCACGCCAGCTCGGCAGCCTCCAGGGTGGACTCCGCGCCGCGCGTGTGGGTGATGACGAGGCCCATCACCATCGCCAGGAAGCCTCGGAACGCGCTGACCTGGTGGGAGGGGGACAGGCCCGCGTCCGAGAGACAGGTCAGCGCCGCCTCCATCACCGCGAAGAGGCCCGGTGAGGTGGGACGTCCACGCTCTGACGCCAACACGGGGATCAGCGCTGGATGCGCAGCCAGCGCCTGGTAGAAGTCCACGGCCAGCGTTCGCACCCTCTCCTGCCATGGGGCGTGGGGGTCCGGTGGGGTGATCCCGGAGAGCGCACGATCCACCATCGCGTCCAGAAGCGCGGGCTTGCTCGGCACGTGGTTGTACAGACTGGTCACGTGGACCCCCAGCCTGCGGGCGACCCCGCGGAGGGAGACTCCATCGGCCCCCGAGGCATCCAGCTCGACGAGGGCTGCCTCGACGATGCGCTCGAGTGTGAGGGGTTCTGCGCTGCGTCGACGGCGTTCCATCGTACCCACCTATCCGCGCGGGTCGTGGTGCCGGAACAAACACCGTAGGTTACGCCTGACCTACACTGTAGGTAAGGAGTGCCCATGACCCGCTACGTCGTCCCGTTCGTCCTGATCGCCTGTCACAACGTGAACCCCCGGGCCAACACGATCGCCGAGCTGGAGGGAGATGCGCTCGCCGGCCAGCTGACCTACGAGGTCGCGTGCCAGGAGTGCCACGGTGAGGACGGCCGTGGCACAGACCGGTCGCTCCACGGCAACAAGCCCGTGGACTTCACGACGGCTGCCCACTACTACCGTGCTCCCGTGTTCATCACCTTCATCCTCGATGGAGTGGACGGCACGGACATGGAGCCCTGGGGGCAGCTCCAGGACCAGGAGATCGCGGACGTGTATGCCCACATCCTCGCGCTGCCGGTGGAGTGAGTCACCAACGCGAGCTCGGGGCCTTCTCGTGCCTGTTGCTGGGCACCTCCGGGGCCCTTTGGGCGGCGGATTGGTGGGCAGACCTGCCGCTCCTGCCTGCCGACCTGCCTGCGAGCGCGGCGATGGCCCTGCTACCGGCGGCATGCGCGATGGTGGTGCTCCGTTCGACCCACCTGGCGCGACGCGCGTTCGACCTGCGGCGGGCGCCTCGGCCACTCCTGCTGCTCGCGGTCGCAGTCTGGCCTGCGACACTGACGCTCGCAGGCCCCGTCCACGCGGCGCCTCCGGCGGTGACTGGCGTTCAGGCCGTGGGGCTGGGTGTCGCGGTCGGCCTGGGTGCGCTGACCGAGGAGCTCGGGTGGCAGGGGTTCGTCTGGCCGCGCCTACACCTCCGTCCCCTCCCGGCCGCGGCTGCTCTGGGGGTGGCATGGGCGGCATGGCACGTGGTCCCCTACGTACACATGGGACACGACGCGTCCTGGATCGCCTGGCACTGCGCCGTGACGGTGTGCGTGCGCGTCGTCCTCGTGTGGTTCTTCCTCCGCGCCCGCCGCAGCGTAGCTGTGGCGGCGCTGTTCCACGCGTCCTGCAACCTCGCGTACTTCCTCCACCCATGGGGCTACGAGCCGGCGCGGACGTTCCCGGTGGCCGTCGCGCTGTGCTTGCTGTTGGTCGCGAGCGACCCCACTCGGTGGAGGCGGTCCGACGCGGGAGCGAGGGGAGGCGCTCCCGTCAGATCCACAGCTTGATGTGGTAGCGCCGGTGGACTTCGTCTACCGCGTCCAGGGCAGCGCGTGCGCCGTCCGGATCTCCGTCCTCCAGGCGCCCCTCCACCTCGGACAGGGCGGCGTCCAACGCCTCCATGCCCTCCTGGTACAGACGCTGACCCTTGGCGCTCCCCTCGTAGGACTCGCTGCGCGCGGCATCCACGGCGGAACGGAGATGTGCCACCGCCGCCTCCAGGTCCTCGGTGGACTGTGCGGCAGCCACCTCCTCCCAGGCTGTCGCCAGCCCCTGCATGGCCACGGGGATGGCGGGATTGTCGTTGCGGGCGACGCATCCGCCGAGGAGGAGCACGAACAGTGTACGGAGGATCATGGCAGACTCCAGGTCAGGACCGGCAGAGAGCGCCGGCATCGTGTTGAAGGAAGTGAGCGAAGAAGGCTCGAACGCACGGGACGACCTCCTCGTGGGCGACCTCGGGTGACGACACGCCGCTGATGCCGAGCAGCCGCACCAGCGGCGAGATCGACGCGGCGTCGCCGAAGTCCGCATGGAAGAGCCCTGTGCGGGTGACCGCCCAGACCGGAGCGGCCGACCGGTGCTGGACCGCATCCAGAGTGCGGAGCGTTCGCTGCACGGCTTCCTCAGCCCACCCTTCCCGCCGCATGGTCTCCGCGTCGCGTGCCAGCAGCAGGACAGGGCGACGGAGCCCGGCCCGGGCCACCCGGTCCGACACCCACAGGTCCAGCACCGCGCACGCCGCGAAAGCAGGGTCGTCGAGGCAGGCCTCCGCGGCCGCCTCGCCGCCCAGAGAGATGCCCAGGACCCCGACCCGCGCGGTGTCCACCACACCCACCCCGCGGATCGCGGGCAGCTGCCGGCGCACGTCGGAGAGATCTGCAGCGACGATGGGGACGACCCGGTCGACGAAGGACGCGTCCACCATGCGCGGGTCCAGCCCGACGACCCCATCGGGGAGGCGCACGCCAGACGACGTGGAGGGCGAGTCCACTGCGACCACGACGAAGCCGTGGGACGCGAGGTCGGTGCAGAGACCCGTGGCCTCCTGACGATAGCCCGCACGACCTGGGGAGAACACGACTGCGGGATGCGCGCCCGACGCCGGAGCGGCGTTCTGGACGGCGACGGTGGGCACCCGGTCGAGGTGCCCGAGAACGAAGCGCGGAAGGCCGAGAAGGCCCAGCAACCCCGCCAGCATGGGGGGGTCTTCGACGTAGGGCGCGAGGGGCCCCTCGGCGCCGTGCACCGCCGGGTACCAGACCTGCAGGGCGACCACGCGGGGCTCGGGTCGAAAGGGATCGGGGCGTCCGGTCGGCACCACCAGGCTCCGCGTGCCCACGGGGTGCGGACCGCTCGGGGGCGGAAGCCGGAACAGTGGAAAGCAGATCGACGGCAGCGCGGACACCGCGAGGACCATGAGGAATGCGGGCGGGCGGCGACCCAGCGCGAGAACCAACGCGACGAGACCAGGGGCCACCAGGGTCCATCGGCCGTCCCATGCGGCCAGTGCGAAACCGACCCAACCGCCGACCACACCCGCCCGGCCAGACGCGAGCCCGCCCGCGCCCACCACCGTGAACACCGCGATCGAGGTGGGATCCATGGCGACCTCCACGAGGACCTTACACATGTAAGGCCAGACGCGCAAACCATCTCGGAGTGCGCGACGCGTCCGCGTCCGGTAGACGATCCCGTGTCGACCCGCTCCGAGCCGCTGACCCGCGACCGCATCCTCGACGCGGCGCTGGAGCTCCTGGACGCCGACGGGCCTTCCGGTGTGTCCATGCGGAAGGTCGCCGCCAGGCTGGGCGTCCAGGCCATGAGCCTCTACCATCACGTCGAGAACAAGCAGGCTCTGTTCGACGGGATGGCGCTCCGGGTGGTGGCAGGCATCGCGCCACCCGATCCGGACCTGCCGTGGGACGCGCGCCTCGACCAGATCGCGGACCGGTTGTTCTCCGCCCTCCTCGCCCATCCCGGGGCGGTCCTGCTCCTCGCTGAGGAACGCGGAGGTACGAATGTGGCCGAGATCCTGCAGCGCGTGGAGGTGCTGGTGGGCGCCCTCGACGACGCGGGACTGCCGCCGACGGTACAGGTGAACGCCACCCGGTCGCTCTTCGCGATGGTGTATGGCTTCGTCCTGACCCACACCCGCGGCCTGACGCTCAGTCCCGAGCGAGCCGCGGAGGTGTTCCGGTCCGCGTCGTTGGAGGGCTGGTCACCCGAACGCACGCCTCGGCTGCTCGCCCTCGCGCCGACATTCCTGGCGACGCCCGCGGCGACGGACTTCCGTTTCCTGCTCGACGCCTGGCTCGATGCTCTACGGCGCGCTCGCCGGGAGTGAGAGGGGACCCCCGAGCGGCGTCCACGGGGAGGTCCACACGCCCTTCGGCAGATCGGCCAGCCATATCGGTGCAAAGTGGGCAGGAACAGAATCCCCCAGCGGGCGGTCCAGCGAGGGGTCGGACGGGTGTCGTAGGTGACCTGCGCCTCCACCGCCCCCCTCCGGAGGCCCGAGGCGCGAGAAGCCCGCAGCGATTGGGAGGGACTCGCCGGGCTCGAGGGTCACAGTGCTCAGGCCTCAACGTGTTCATGTTCCCGCAGCGACTCGGGGCCGTGGAACGACGGGCTCTCCGCAGCGTCACGGTAGGCGACCGTGATCTTCCGGGATCCGCCACTGCTCGGTGGAACCGTCCAGAGCGGGCAGGACGCGCGCCCGGGCCGTGCCGCGGTTCACGAGGTGGAACGACGTCTCGCCGGCGACCTGCCGGCCCTCCACGGCGAGCTCGACGACCTCCGGCACGGCGGGTCCGGCGGGGATCGTGCTGCACGCGAGCGACAGGATGGGGAAAAGGCGCATGGACCTCCTCGTGGGCCTCCAGCGTAGGTCGGGGCCACGTCATGCGGTGTCCGCGTCCGACAACGATCGTCGTCAACGGTTTCCATGCGAATAGAACGCGTTTCAGATCGTAGAACGCGTTATCTACTGCAAGAGAGGACACCATGGACCCGGATCTCCCGACCTCCGCGACGTCGTCCGCCCGCTGACCCTGCGTCCCCGACGGGCCGGATGGCGCGTGGTGGCCGACGTCACCGCCATCGCCCTGCTGGGCGCCCTCGCGCACCACGCCGCCGCCGACCTCCCCGCGCTGCCCGCCGCCGGCGTGTTTCGTCGCCGTGGCCTTCGTGGCGGGCTTCGGCCCCTGCACGACGTGCTCGTCCGGGAGCCACGAGGCCACCCACGGCCTCGCCGCCCACAGCCGCCGCTGGAACGCGTTCTGGCTCTGGGCCTGCCACGCCCTCATCGGCGTGAGCGGCCGCGCCTACCGCGCCTTCCACCTCGACCACCATCGGGCCACCCACACGCCGGACGACCCCGAGGCCTGGTTCTACGACCCGCGCGCCGGGCGTCCGGAAGGATGGGGCTACCTGCGGCTCCTCTGGGCGACCCACTTCGATCGACCGCTGGCGCACCCGCCACACACGCGTGGAGCCCGCGCAGATCGCCGTGGACCTGGCTGGCGCCGCCCTGCTGCACGCGAGCCTCGCCGCGTTGCTCGGGCCGTTCGTGTGGGCCACGAGCGTCGTGCTCCCTGTGTTCACCGGGCTCGCCGTCGCGGTCGTGCTGCGCCCTCACCGAGCACCACGGCGCCGTCCCCGGTGACCCCCTGCGAGCGACCCGATGGACACGGGCCCATCCCGTGCTCCAGGTGCTGTGGAGCCACGTGGACCACCACCTGGAGCACCACCTCGCCCGCAGGTCCCGGCAGCCTGGCTGCCCGAGGTGCGGCGCCACCTCGTCGGGCCGCTCGCCGCGCGTGGGATGACGCCCGACGAAGGCCTCGTCCGCTCGGCGCTGGGCCTGCTGGTGGACCCCGTGCACTTCGGATCGCCCGTCCGGACGACCCCGTGCTCGACACCTCGTGCACCGCGACGTCCAGCACCACCTGAAGGTCCGCTGGTTCCGCGACATCCTGGGCGCACCCGCAGCCCGCCGTCACCTGTGGACCCTGTACTTCCACGGCGAGGCCTACGAGGACCTGCACCCCTCGGCGTCTGGATCGACCGGCTGGCACCGCGGTGGGCCCGGAAGCTCCGCAGCCAGTTCGACGACGAGAACCGCCACGCCGAGCTCTTCCGGGACCTGCTGGCTGCCGAGGGCGCCCTGCCCTACCCCGTCGAGGGTCCGGAGGACGTGGGGTGGACCCAGCTCCACGGATGCGTGCCCGACGTGTGCGAAAGCGGCCGGCCGCGACGCGCCGTTCACCACCGAGCTCACCATGCGGTACCTGGCCTTCCTGCACGCCCTCGAGAGCCGGAGCATCACCGACCTCGCGGCCCTGCGAAGGCCGCGCAGCTCGAGGGTCGCCCGGACGTCGTGGAGATCGTCACCACCATCCTCGCGGACGAGCGGGTGCACGCCACCTGGACCTGGCGGGGGCTCTGCGTGCTCGCAGGTGACGAGGCCACGGCCCTCGCGGTGTACGCGCCCATCCGGGCCGCAGAGGCCCGCGGCAGCCGCCGGATCCTGCGCCATCTCCTGCCCGCCTTCGAGGCCCGCGGCGCACGCCCCACGCACCCGGCTGCCCGCCTGCGCTGGGCGGCGATGAAGCTGGCCGCCCACACCGGGCTGGCCGTGCCCGAGCTCCCCACCCTTCCCTTCCCGCACCCCGGAGGTGCACCGTGCCGCATGACACCCACGACAACCGAGGAACCGCCATGAACCAGGATCCGAAGGACCGCATCCTGAAGGCCGCCATCCAGCTCTGGGCGGAGAAGGGCTACGACCAGGCCACGATGCGCGAGCTCGCCCGCCGTGTCGGGATGAACGCGAGCGGCCTCTACCAGCACTTCGCCGGCAAGGAAGCCATCGTCCAGCACTTCTACACCGAGCTCAACGCAGCCTGCCGCGCCGCGTTCGACGTCGAGGGACCCAGCGGGGACGTCGGGGCCGACCTCGAGCGCTTCCTGCGCCTGAAGCTCTCCCGCCTGGATGGCCACCGCTCGGCAGCCACGGGCCTGCTGCGGGAGGCCATCGACCCCGGCTCGCCGCTCTCGCCGCTCCATCCGGACTCGGACGACACCCTGCGCGGCAACATCGACACGTTCGCGGCCTGGGTCGAGCACGCGGGCCTCGCGACGGGTCCCGCGGCGCTGGATCTCGCGCGGGGCCTCTGGCTGCTCCACATCGGGGTGCTGGTGTTCTGGCTGCACGACACCAGCGAGGGTGCCGTGCTCACGGACCGCTTGCTGCAGCGCGTCCGCAACCTCGGCCAGGTGCTGCCGTTCCTCGGCATGGTGCCCGGCGCCGGCGGGCTGTTCTCGCTCTTCGGCGACCTGCTGGACGCGCGACGGGCGCCGGTGGAGGTGGAGCCCGCGCGCACCGACGTGGACGAGGAGGTCGACGTGCTGGTGATCGGCGGTGGGCCCATCGGCTGCCTCACCGCGGGCTTCCTCAAGCAGCAGCGGCCCTCCACCCGCGTCGTGGTGCTGGAGGCCAGCGACGAGCCCACCTACAAGGTCGGCGAGAGCACGCTCTCGGGCTTCTGCAAGGCCCTGCGGACCCTCGGCATCCGCCAGGAGGCCCTGCAGGCGCTGTTCACCACCAAGAACGGCCTCGGGTTCACCTGGGCGGGCGAGGGGCGTCACGCCCACGACGCCGAGACGTACGTGCTCGAGACCTTCGACGAGACCTTCCAGGTCGAGCGGCGCGTGCTGGACGGCCTGATCCTCGCCCGCATGGAGCAGCTCGGCATCCCGGTGATCCAGGGGGCGCGGGTGGATCTGCGCGCCAGCACCCTGCGCGCCGAGGCGAACGTGGTGGTGGCGGGCATCGGACGGTCCACCCGCCGGTTCGGGGCCCGCTGGGTGGTCGACGCCACCGGCCCGCAGGCGAGCATCGCCCGTAGCCTCGGCCTCTGGAGCGACGACGGCATCGCCTTCCAGAGCCACGCGGTGTGGGCGGCCTTCGAGGGGGCGAAGTCCCTGCAGGGCCGCATCGGCGGGGACCCCACGCTGTTCCCGCGCGATCAGTACACCTGGCACCTCTGCTTCCCGCAGGGCTGGGTGTGGTGGATCCCGCAGGTGAGCTGGGCCGACGCGCCGCAGCGCAACCTGGACCGCGCGTACCGCCGGCTCCTCCGGGAGGGACGCCTGCCGGACCGCGCGGAGCTCGAGGCCCTCGGCTGCCCGCGCCACGAGCGTCTGAGCCTCGGGCTCGTCGTGCGGTCCGACCGGGACGACCTCGGCGTGGCCCGCGACCCCGACGAGGCCTTCGCGGAGGCCCGCCGTCGCATGCCGCTGCTCGACAGCCTGCTCGAGGGCGCCACGCTGGTGCCGGACCTCGGGCCCCAGGGCCCCTGGATGCAGCGCAAGAACCTCCGCGGGCGCGCGCGGGAGGTCGTGGGGGACGGCTGGCTGGCCGTCGGGGACGCCGCGTTCTTCGTGGACCCCCTGATCAGCCCCGGTCTCACGGGGGGAACGGCGACCGCCTGGCAGGCCGCCCACCACCTCGCCACGGCGCTCGACGGGCGGGTCACCGCGGCCGAGCTGGACGGCTACCAGACGTTCACCCGGCGCCTCCACCAGGCCCTCGAGCTCGACAACCAGCTCGTGTACCACAGCTTCGATCACCCCGAGCTCGTCGCCCTCGTGCAGCGGTTCCAGGAGGTCGCCGCCCGGGCGCACTTCCTCGCGGGGGCCGCGGAGTACGGGGCCGCCGACACCAACGTCTGGGGCGTGCTCGACGCCGACTACGCAGAGCGCGCGGCCCACCTCCACGGGCTGCTGGCGTCGCGGGCGCGCGAGCTCGACGCGCGGGTGCCCGTCCGCGAGCAGCGTGCCGCGGACCACGCGGAGACCGTCCGCCTCGTCCGCGGGCTGCTCGGCGACCACCTGGCCGCCAACGTCCACCTCACCCCGTACGTCAGGAGCTCGCCATGAACCTCCTCACCACCTTCCTCACCCTCGCGGAGCGCGCCCGCGCGCTCGTGCCCGGCGCGGTCGACGTGCAGCCCCTGGACCTCGACAGGGACTGGCCCGACATCGAGTCCCTGCTGCGGCGCGAGGAATGGCCGTTCGTCCGGGCCGACCTCGAGCTCGGAGACGCCCAGCCCGGCCAGACGAGCTTCGTGGCCCGTCGCGACGGCCGGTTCGCGGGGTTCTTCACGGCTCACCTGTTCCCGGGCCAGGACGGGCCGGTGGGCTACCTCGACATGATGGTGATCCACCCGGACCACCGGGGCCAGACGGTGGCCCGCCCGCTCTACCTGCGCACCCTGCAGGCGCTCCACCTGCAGGGGGCCGTGGGGCTCGTCGTGCACACCACCAACGACAGCGCGCGCCTCATCCGACTCCTGGGCTTCCAGCCCGGCCAGGGGTTCACGCTGCGCATCCGGGAGCCCGGACCGGGAGGTCAGGGCGAGCTGGGGCCGGTGGACCGGGAACGCCTGGCGAGGGCCGACGCGGCGTCCTTCGGTCACGGGCGACCCGCGTGGACGGGCTGGATCGCGGAAGACCCGCGCGTGGAGGTCGTCGGGAGCGAGCTCGGTGTGGTCGTCCTGCGTCCGAGGGTCGACGGGGCCTGGAGCTTCGATGGGTTCCATCCCGCCTGCCCGGAGGCCCTGGAGCCTCTGGTGGCGGCGTGGTGGCCCACCGGGGCCACGACCGCCTGATGGTGTTCGCGGCCACGGACGGGCCCCTGGACGCCGTGCTTCGCGAGCACGGGTTCGAGGTCCCCGCGTTCTTCAGAGCCCATCGGGCCGCTCGTGGAGTGGCGCCAGGGCCGGACCGAGGGGCTCGGCGACGACGTGCACAGCAACCTCTGGCTCTGACGTCACAACGCGACTGTGACGTAGACCTCGGCGGTCGTGGACGTGATGAGGGCGGCGGAGGTGGTCATGTCCCTGCTCGCTCTCGCCCTGTTCGGTTGTTCCTCGAGTGGTCTCGCCGAGCAGGCGCGTCCGGACGTCGCGGCTCCGGTCGGCTCGTTCCGCACGGCGGTCGAGACGACCCACCTCGAGCCCGGCGGCTGGATCTGGTACGCCGTGGACGTCCCGGCCGGAGCGACCTTCCTGGAAGCGACCGCCACCGCGGGCTCGGGCGACCTGTACCTCTGGCTCGAGCGGGAGGGTCGTATCCGTGCAGCAGCGAGGTCTACGACGGTCTCGCGGCGTGCTGGCAGTCCTGGCCGGAGACGGGGACCTGGTACGTGCACGCGACGTCGGAGCTCGGAGCCACGGACGTGGCGCTGAGCTGGGAGATCGGCGGCGCCGACCAGTCCGTCGTGCGGCTGCTGGATCGCACGCTCGACGGCTACCTCGCGACGTCCGTGGAGCTCCCGGACGCCCTCGGCACGCTCGTGGTCGACGCGGGGGACGTGGACCCGTGGGTGCAGGTGTCCGCCGGTGGCTCGGTCGTGTGCAATGCGGCCTCGTGCGAGCTCGCCTTCCCGGCGCCGGGTGTCCATGCCATCGAAGCATGGGGGGAAGGGCGTCTCATCGCGTTCTGGCAGCCGGCGAGCCTGCTCGTCGACACCGTGGTCGATGCGACCCGGGCCCTCCCCCTCGAGGTGCCCGAGGGTACCCGGAGCCTCCACGTGCGCGCCTCCGGAGCCCAGGAGGTCCGCCTGATGCGCGGCACGTTCACCCTCTGCTCCGGCACGACGTCCTGCACGGTCGACGAGCCCCTGAGCGGCTCCTGGTCCGCCCACGTGGTCACGGACGCACAGACGGTCGTGAAGGTCGGGCTCGTAGGCGTCGACACCCCCGGGGTGCCGGACGTCCCCGAGGTGCCGGAGGTCCCGGAGACCCCCGAGCCGCCGCTGCCTCCCGGGCCCGAGGGCTCCGAGAGCGCCGTCGTGATCGGCGGATTCGGGACGGTGTCCGCCCACCTGGCGGCCGGGGGGAGCCAGTGGTTCTTCCTGGACGTGCCCGGTCCGGTCGCGGTGAGCACCACCGGCACGACCGACACCATGGGCACGTGGTGGTGGGGCGACGCCGACCAGGCGACGGACGACGACAGCGGCGTCGACACCAACTTCCGGCTCGTGGACGTCCCGGGGGCGCATGGATCGAGGTGGTCGGCTTCGACGGCAGCATCGAGGGCGATTTCGAGCTCGTGGTGGAGCCGTGGGTCGTCGCGGACCGTCTGGTGGGACGGGTGTTCGAGGTGGACTTCAGCACCGCGACGTTCACCGATCCTCCCGGTGTCGGCACGTTCTTCCAGCAGCAGCTGCAGAGCACCGGCGCCGGGCTCGCGGTCGCCGTCACCTGGCGCACCCACCGCGGACAGCCTGGAGATCACCGTCGCCGCCCTCGAGGACGGAGAGCAGGCCCGGTGCATGCCGACCGCCACCTGGAACGTACCGATGAGCTCCGACGGCCGGGTCACGCTCGACGTGCCGGACGCCACGCTCCACGTCCAGGACCTCGGGATCCCACTGGTGGACGCGTCGTACAGCGGCCGCTTCGTCGCGGACGGCAGCGGGGTGGTCGAGGGGACCACGACCTCCTGATGGACTCCCGCCCACTCGCCTCGGCGACGAGGAGGCTGAGCGCACCCTCCGCCGGGAGCTCCCGGTCTCCGGCTACCCCGAGGCCCGGGCGGCGCTCGGGTGGGCCCGCGCCCGGAGAACGGGACGGGGCGAGCCCTTCTCGGGCCCGACCCACACGGCTTTGCTGCGGGTCATGCAGCAGCGGTGATCACTCCGCGGCGGGCAGCAGCACGACGCCGACCGCGTCGTGGTTCCCGCTGAAGTCACCGCTCACCGTGACCTCCACGAACGGCTGGCCCTCGATCTCCACCGGCTCCATCGTCACCGTGGCGTCCTGCGCGCCCTCGTCGAAGCGCTCGTCACACCCGATGATCGAGTCGGACCAGTAGGTCCCGACACCGTCCTCGTCGACCACGAGGTCCACGCCGACCATGGCCCAGCCCCCGTCGCCCTCGACGTTGATCGACAGCCCGAAGCTCGTCCCGCCGTCCCAGGAGTCCACGTACACGGTGCCGTAGCCGTCGTCCTGATCGAAGCGGCCCTTCTCGGGGAGGTCCCCCGCCAGGCTGGCGCCGTCGAACTCCAGCCAGGCCATCGAGCCGCCGTCCCAGGTGTCCACCGTGCCTCCGGAGAGGTCGAAGGCGGGCACCTGCACGGACTTCATGGTCGGGTCCGGCGAGTAGGTCCGTTCGATGCAGCCGGTACCGATGAGCAGGGCGAGGAGAGAGACGCGACGCATGGGACCTCCAGGGTGGTTGCGCGCCAACAAGCAACGCGCGTGCCAACCCGATCACGCCGTCTGGGCGGGCCCTACGCGCGGTGGTCGACGGAAGATCGCGACACGGACGTCGCGGTGGCTCAACGGGGTGGGATGGCCAGCGGGGCTTCGTCGACCGGCGTGGTGCGCATCTGGTGCTCGACCCGCGCCTGGTCCGCGATGCGACCCTCGATCGCCATCCGGTAGCTTCGCGCCTTGCCGTTGCCGAGCAGAGTCGCGGCCTCCGTCGCCCAGCTGGCGGCGGTCTGCAGGTCGCCCTGGACCTCTGCCGCGAGCGCGAGATCGAAGGCAGCCCGGCCCTTGATCTTCGGGTCCGGGCTCGTGGCGTGGAGCTCGGTCCAGATCCGCGCGGCGCCCGGCCAGTCCAGGGCCTTCACGTGGTTCTTCGCCAGCTTGAGCTGGTCGTGGCCCCCGCCGTAGTAGCTCCGCGAGACCCACACGTACGTGGGTGCGATGCGCATCGCGTAATCGGTGCCGGCGATGGTGCCGACGTACGCGACCGACGCGCCCTGGTCGGGCAGCTTCGACCTCGCATCACGCTCGGTGGGCCCCGACTCCGTCCAGGTGTAGCTGCTGTCGAAGGTGCGCAGGTCGTCGAGGACCTGCTGGTGCACGACGTCGTAGTACCGCCAGGCCGTCGTGACCCGTGTGACCCGTTGCGCGTCGTACACCGTCTCCTTCACCTTCTTCCCGTCCACGACGCGCTCGACGATGCGCTTGTCCACGTCCGTGGAGGAGTCCGAGTCGAACGCCTCGAGCGCCACGATGCCCTGGCAGCCGCTGTCTTCGCAGATGCGCTGGGCGCCGGCCCACGAGAGCTCCTTGTCGAACAGGCTCGACTCGAGGTCCTTGCGGGCAGCCCAGGTCTCCGCGGCGTCGAAGCGCGGCGACGCGCGCAGGCCGGTGACCACGGCGGTCATGGCGCGAGAACGCCCGTTGGTGTCGGCTCCGATGGCCTCCCCGGTGATCGCGCCCTCGAGGGCTCCGAGGATGCCCTGCCCGACGTTCTTCGCCCGGCTGCGGTCCACCACGGTGAGCTGCTGGATCTCGGGCGGCGAGGTGACCAGGGAGGGCTGCAGGACCTGGATGCGCAGGCTGGGGTTGCAGCCGGCAGCGAGGATCAGCAGTGGGACGACACGGACCATCTCGAACCTCCGGGATGGCGGCAGTCTAGTCGACAGGCGTCGAGCGCGTCGGTCATCAGTCCTCGAACCAGGCGCGCGTCTCCGCGAGCGAGAAGGCCTGCTCCTCGTTCGGCCCGTCCTCGCCGTTCTCCCACGCCACGAGGCGGGCCGCCTCGCGGAGGATGAAGCCGTCCGTGTCGAAGTGGCCCGTCGGCCCACCCGAGCCGTTCAGGTCCATGTGGTCCGCGGCGAACACGCCCTGGACCTCGCCCCACACGGCGCTGTCGAAGGTGACGAGGCCGTCCGAGGTGTCCTCGATGAACGGCAGGATCGGGTGGAGCTCCCAGCTGGCGACCTCGCCCGAGAACATCGACTGGCAGCCGAACGACAGCCAACCGCACGTCACGCCGAGCCAGCTCCGGTACACGACGTCGTCGCGGTCCGGGGTCACCTCGTTGAACGCCTCCATCCCGGACGTCGAGAGATCGACGAGCTGCGTCGTGAGATCCTGGTCGTCGGACGAGCCGTCCGTGAGCAGCGCGGCGAGCCGGTCCGCGGCCCACTCGAGCGTCTGCTGGCCGACGCCGGCCTCGAACACGTCCAGCGTGAGGTCCGCGACGGGCGAGCCGCGGTGGGGCGTACCGAGTGTCGTGAGGGTCTGGAGCCGGTGGTCCGGGTCGCCGTGGGTAGCCAGGTTTCGGGCGTCGATGCCCCCCATGCTGTGGGCGATCACGTGCACGCGACGGAAGGTCCCGCCGTCCCGCCAGGCGTCGAAGTGCTCGCGCCACCGCTCCGTCCGGAAGGCCGTGCCGTGGAATGGATCGACGCGGGGCGCGTGGGCGACGTAGCCGTTCGCCTTCAGGACCGCGGTGTACCGGGACAGCCCATCGTCGGGGCCCAGCGTGCCCATCCCGTGCATCATGAAGAGCGGGTAGCGGCTGAAGGTGGTGTCGCAGCCGGACGTGCAGGACCACGACACCGTGTAGGGCCCGCCCCCGTCGAAGTCCTCGGGCACGAGCACCACGGGGTGCTCGCCGGAGAAGGGCAAGGTGAGCTCGACCTCCGCGCCGGCCGTCAGGCCCGGGAATGCTGCCAGGACCTCGCCGTTCCAGTCCCGCTGCTCGATGGTGAAGGGGTCGGCGCCCCACCCGTCCACGCGCAGGATGCCCGTGGCGCCCGCCGCGCCACCGATGGCGTGCCAGGCCGTGGAGCACGAGGCGCGCTCCTCGGAGGACGTCGCGGTGCCGGTCAGGTACGCGCCCTCGGCACCCTCCTCGACGTCCAGGCACTCGACACGATCGAAGCCGTCTCCCTTGTGGAGCCGCGCCTCCAGGCTGGATCCGGAGCAGGCACACAGGGAGAGGAGAACGAGGGAGCGCGACATGGCGGCCTCCATGGCAAGAAAGGGCAAGCAAAGGCGCGATGCGCCCGCCGCCCATCAACCTGTCCGGACCCGGCTCGCCAGCGACTCACGCGGAATTCACAGAATCCGCCCGTGGGCGGTGTGGCATCCTGGGTGGCCGGAGGTCCACTCCATGAACGGCGTTCGCGCCCACCTCGCCGACCACCCCACCCTCGGCGCGCTCTCCGAGGCCGATCGGGCCGTCGTCGCGGACGCCCTCGAGGTCCTCTCGCTCGAGCCGGGAGCCATCCTCATCGCGGAAGGGGCCCTCGACCGCGACCTCTTCCTGGTGATGGAAGGGGAGGTCCGCATGCGGCGTGGCGCCCTGGACCTCGGGCCCGCCGCCCCCGGCGAGCTGCTCGGCGAGCTCGCGTTGGTCGAGGAGCGGCCCCGTTCCGCGACCGTGGTGGCCGAGACCCCCGTCGTCGTGGCCCGCTTGAGCCACGCCGCCTTCGAGCGCATGAGTGAGCAGCACCCCGCCGTGGCGCTCCGGCTCACCCGGCACTTCGTGAAGGGACTGGGTCGGCGCCTGCGCTCGCTCACCGACGACCTCCAGCTCCTCCTGCACGAGCGCTCTCTCCCTCGGCGCCGGCGCATCCAGGCCCGCATGGAGGGTGCATCCCGCTGGGTGCGCACGGGGACGCCCGCAGGCGCGCTCCTGCCGCCCACGGTCGACGGGGAGCCCGTGGTGGCGGCCCTGATCGACCAGCGGGCCGTCACCCTCAGCACGCCGCTGACCGCGGACTGCACGGTGGGCGCGCTCACCACCGGCCACTGGGAGGGTCGGCGGATCTACCGCCAGAGCCTCGGCACCCTGCTCCTGGAGGCCACCGCCACCGTGGCCCCGACGCTCGACCTCCGCCTCGATCACTCGATCGGAGTCGGGCTCCGGGTGCGGGTGCACGGCCCGGAGCCGATGGACGCGGCGCTCGTGGAGGCCATCGAGGCCGAGATGCGGCGGCTGGTCGCGGTGTCCGCGCCGCTGCACGAGGAGTGGTGGACCCGCGACGAGGCGGCCGCCTACTTCGGGAGCACCCGGCGTCCCCACGTGGCCGAGCTCCTGCGCACCCGCCAGCACGCCACGGTCCGTCTGGCCACGTACGGCGAGGTGTTCACGCTGGCCACCGGCCCCATGCTGCCCACCACCGCAGCCCTCGGTGACTTCGGCCTGATCCACGACGACGGCGATCTGGTGCTCCTCTATGGTCGTCGGGGCACGGGCGAGGGCACGCCCGATGCTCCCCACCCCGAGGAGGCGGCGCGCCAGCGGGCACGGGATGCGCGCGAGATCGCGGGCAACGCCGCCCTGCGGCTCCAGGCGCGGCACGCCTGGCTCGGGGCCCTGCACCTGCAGTCCATCGGGCGGTTCAACCAGCACTGCATCGACGGAAGCGTGGCGGGCATCATCCACGTCTCGGAGGGCGCGCAGGAGAAGCGTATCGGGCGCATCGCGGACGGCATCGCGTCGCGGGCGGACACCGTGAAGGTGGTGTGCATCGCGGGCCCCAGCAGCTCCGGCAAGACCACCTTCATCAAGCGCCTCCGGGTGCAGCTCCAGGTCAACGGCATCGAGCCGATCGGCCTGTCGCTCGACGACTACTTCTGCGACCGCGAGGACACGCCCCGGGACGCCTCCGGTGACTACGACTTCGAGGCCTTCGAGGCCCTGCGGACCGACCTGCTCGCCACGCATCTGGAGCGCGTGCTGGCGGGCGAGGTCGTCCGCACGGCGCGCTTCGACTTCCTGCGGGGCGCGAGCCAGCCGGACGGTGGGCCCGAGCTCGCGGTCGGGCCCGGTCAGATCCTGATGCTGGAGGGCATCCACGGCCTGAACCCCGCGCTCCTCGGCAGGCTGCCCGACGACGCCGTCTACCGTGTCTTCGTCTGCCCGCTCCAGCAGCTCCCCCTCGACGCCGTGAGCCGCGTGCACGCCTCGGATGTCCGCCTGCTCCGGCGCATCGTCCGCGACCGCCACACGCGGGGCCAGGGTGCTGCGGAGACCATCGCGCGATGGCCGTCGGTCCGGCGGGGTGAGCGTCGCTCGATCTTCCCGTACGTGGCGCGCGCGGACGCCGTGTTCGACTCGTCGCTGGTCTACGAGCTCTCCGTGCTGAAGGTGTTCGCGCAGCGATACCTGCTCGAGGTCCCATCGGGTCATCCGTCGACCGTGACGGCGTTCCGGCTGCTCGCGCTGCTCGACGATCTGGTGACGATCTACCCGGACCACGTCCCGCCCACCTCGATCCTCCGGGAGTTCATCGGGGGCAGCGGCTTCGAGTACTGACCGACGTCAGCGCACGTCGGCCAGCAGGCTCTGACGGACGAGCTGCACGCGCTCCACGGTGCGCGGGGTCCAGAGCATCTCGGGGTCCGCCGAGAACACCACGAACGACCCCATCACGTTGCGCGTGGCGTCCGTGAATGCACCCGATGCGCCCGGTGGACCCCCGATCTCCCTGCAGGCGGCCTGTCCCCAGCCCACGCCGGAGTCCTTCGGCCACGTGAGCAGCCCGACGCACGGGAACTCCTCGCAGTCCACGCGCACGTCCAGGTCGCCGCCGCACACCTCCTCGCGACGGGCGACCCACCGGTCGAGGTCGTCGGGCCCCCAGCCTGCAGGGAAGGGCACGGGCTCCATGGAGGCGTCCTGGAGTCCCATCAGAGTGTCCAGCCGGCCCTGGAGAGCCTGGCGGTCGTGGTCGAGGCGCGCGATCTCCCCCTCCAGCTCCGCTACCCGCGGGTCCGCAGGCCTCTCGACGGGACATGGCACGGACGCAGGGGGCACGGGAGGTGCCGGAGAGTCCGAGCGCCCCATGCCGAACAGGAAGCCGGCTCCGAAGAGCCCGATGCCGACGGTCCCCTGAACGAGCCTCCGCACGCGGCGCCCTCCGTGATCAGCGACCCAGGACGTAGGACCGCACCAGGAAGCCTACCAGCGACGTCTGCACGAGGTGTGTCGGGATCTCGGGCTCGATGGCGGCGTGGAAGGCGGGAAGCTCGCTCCAGTGCACCCCGGGCCGCTCGTGGTGGGCTGCATGGTACCCGGCGTTGAAGGTGAGCCTGTTGAGCCACCGGCCCGTGAAGGAGCGGCTGTGGGCGAAGGGTCGCGACACGTCGCACCCGTGGTGCTGCAGGTGGTTGACGCTCGTGAACAGGAGGTTGCCGATCTGATGAGCCACGAAGACCCCCACCGCCACGGATGGATCCCAGGCCAGGAGGACGGCGAGCCCACCCCAGACGAGACCGCGCTGACGTCGAAGCGCACGGGGATCGGGGACCGGTCGTCGTTGCTCCCGCTTCATCCCCAGCAGCACGGACGGCATGTACAGCACGAGCGCCACGAGCGGATGGCGGAAAGGCACCCGCGTCGTGCGGAGCGTGTCGAGCGGCCCCTGGGGATCGACGTGGTGACCGGTGACGTGGTGGTGGTAGAGGCCGAAGGGAACGCCCTGGAGCGCCGAGAGCAGCAACCGCGTCGCCTCTTCCGCCCGCGGCGCCCGCCTCCACAGGGGCACGTGGGCGACGTCGTGGGCGATGCAGGCCGTGACGACGACCTGCGCGGTCAGCGTCGCGACCCACGCCAGCCACCCCACGCCGCCCGGGCTCACCGCCACGAACGTGAGCAACGAGGCCACGTGGAGGGCCAGGACGACGAGGGTGCGGCGGTCGGCGGGGTGGCGGAGCATGACCTCGACCTACCCGGTGTCCCGGACAGGCTCCCTTACCGACGCTTTCCACGGTCACGCGCTGGCGCGCAGGCTCCGGAGGGCCGACGGTGTCCAGACGACCAGCCCGTTCAGCACCAAGGCCGCGTTGCCGATGTTGAGCAACAGGATGGTGTGCTCGCCCTGCATCCACATGGCCGCGAGGAACGTGAGCAGGAACACGCCCACGGCCGGGAAGAGCCGCCACTCCACCAGGCCCGCCGCCATGATCGCGAGCACCAGGTTCAGGAAGATCTCGAGGGTCCCGGTGATGTCGGAGGAGAAGCCCCAGAGCCAGCCACCCAGGTTGAGCACGGCGGCCAGGTTGGGCGCTAGCACCACGATGAACAGGAGGGTGCGGTTCAGACGCGAGGCCGCGAGGGACCGCCTGAGCACCACGAGCACCACGAGGGTGAAGAGGCTCACGGCCACGGAGATCCCGATCTCGCGCGCGAAGCCCTGATCGAACCCGAGCGCCACCGTCAGACCCGGGGACGCCACCCACACCGTCCCGAGCGACGTCAGCAGCAGCATCCGGCTCTTCAGGCCCGTGCGGGGGTCCTCGGAGGCCTCGAGCTCCTCCAGGCGCTCCAGGCGTCCGAGACGCTCGGTGCGCACGGCCTCTATGCGCTCGGACAGGCGCGGATCGGCGGCAGGGAGGTGGGTGAGCAACAGCTCGGCTGCGCGGTCGTCGCCGGCATCGAGCTCGTACTCGATCATCGCGCGGGTCGCGAACGCCGAGCGGCTCGCCGCCAGGGCCAGATCGGGGTCGATGGCGAGGGCCTCTCCGAACCCGAAGCGACAGGCGCCGTACAGGTCGTACACCTCGGCTCGGGCGGCCTCTCCGTCGGTGGCTCGCTCCTTCAGGGACTCGAGCGCAGTGCTCGCCTTCTCGAGCAGACCGCCCGCCGTCCGCCTCGCCAGGTGGGCCTGCAGGGCCTTGCGGAAGGCCGCTGCGGTCGGGCGCTCCTCGGGCCAGAGCGACAGTGCGGAGGCGAGCAGGTCGCGCAGGGCTACGTCGTCGGGCAGGGTGACGGGCTCCACACACGAGGCGATCACCTCCATCACCGTGCTGCCTTCATGGGGGGGACGCCCGAGCAGGATGAGGTGGAGGATGCCGCCGAGCAGGTAGACGTCGGTGGCCGTGCCGAGGTTCGGCCCGTCTCCGTTGGCCATCTCGGGGGCCATGAAGCGCGGGGTGCCGACCACGGCGTCCACATCCCTGGCGGCAGGCAGCCGCACCGGCTCCTCGCCGAGCCGCACGGCGAGCCCCCAGTCCACGAGCCAGACCTCGCCGAACCGCCCGATCATCACGTTGGCCGGCTTGAGGTCGCGGTGGAGGATGCCGTGCTCGTGGGCGTACTCCACGGCATGGCAGACCTGGACGAGCACCTCGAGGTTCCATCGCTGGAGGTCGGACTCGCCGAGCATCTCCTCGAGGCCGCGCGCATTCCGGATGAGCCGTTCCCATGGGCGCCCGTCGATGCGCTTCATGACCACGTGGGGCAGCCCGTCCTCGACGACGATGTCGTGGATGGGGACGATGTTCGGGTGCTCGAGCACCCCGGCGGCCCACGCCTCCTGGAGGACGCCGGACACCATGCCGTCCTTGTCCAGGTGGGGCGACTTCACCGCGACCTCGCGCCCGATGGACGTCTGGACGGCGGCGCGAACCACGCCCTCCCCGCCCCGGCCGAGGGTCCGGGTGAACTGGAGGCGCTGGCGGCCCTGGATCATGAACGTCCGGGCCCGCTGCGCAGCCGAGGGCCGCGCGACGGTCGTGTCCATGGTCTCGGAGGGATCGTGGTCGCGGAAGGCGTCGTTCATCCGCTCTTCTAGTACCTCTGCCCCGAAGTGACTCGGGGGATGCCGTCGCTCCAGGTGCGTGCCGGGCACGTCCGGGGTTCTCGAGGGATGCCGAGCGCATCCGAGAGGTTCTCGGGCGAGTCCGGTGCGTGCCTGGGGCGGTGGAATCCCCCGAGGCACGAGAGGGCAGAGGTACTAGCGACGGTCGGGCCGCTCCGCACCCGCGGTGATCAGCGCTCCGGGAGCGACGCGATGGTCGCTGCGATCCGCGCCTCGTCCTCCAGGAACAGCCGTGTCACCTGCTCCATGCCGGCCCCGCAGCCCGTGAGCCACTCCGACACCGTGGCACCGCGGGCCAGATCGAGCGCGTCGGGGCCGGTGCGCAGGGCCTCCTCGACGTGGACGAGCGCCTCCGCATGCGCCTGGATGCAGGTGCCCCCGAGCCAGCTCTTCGCGGCGATCTCGCGGACCGCCAGGCGTTCCGACTCGAGGTCCATGGGCGGTCGGGCCGCATGGAGCGCCCGAAGCCGCTGGAGGATCCGTCGCCGGTCGTCCGGTCCGATCGAGGGCCAGGCCTCCTCCACGATGCCGACCGCCTCCATGTGGACCGCCCGACTCACCATCGTCGCCACCATCGGGCCCGCCGCCGCGTCGTTCCCGGCAGCGAAGGCCTCCAGAGCCCCCTCGGCCTTCTGCACCGGATCCGACTGTGTCTGCGCCGAGGCCGCCAGGACCTGGGCCACGTGGAACAGCGCGAACGTCCCCTCGAGACTGCGCGCCACCGTCGAGCACGGCCGCGCGCGCTCCCAGGCGTCCAGGACATGCTGGTTGAGGCGCACGAACCCTGCGGGGTCCTCGTCGCGGCCCGCTTCCGGGAGCTTCGCGGTCCCGCCGGCCTCGACGAGGATGGCGCGCGCGTCGCACTCCGACGAGCCCCCCCACGTGCGCTCGAGGGGAGCGAGCGGGACCTCGGCGGATGCGGAGAACAGAGCGGCGGTCGCGATCGGGAGCAGGAACATCGGGCCTCCATGGCTACCCGATGACTGAAGCAAGGTGCATGCCAGCTCCGAGGACCCCGTCGACACGGGGCGGGACAGGTGGGGTGTGACCCGATGTCGCGGGAGGTCGGGTGAGGTCGGGCGCGAGCATGACAGGAGGTCACCGGCCCCGATGGGCCCTGGAGTACGCTGCGGCGCAGGAGGTGCACATGCAACCCCGGTTCCTCGCGGTCGCTCTCGGTCTCGGTGTCCTGACCGGATGCGACCCCGCGCCCCCGGCGCTGGACCAGCTCACCGACGAAGAGCCGCCGCCCGACCCGCCCGCGCGCCTGATCCCCGCTGTCGATGGAGCCGTGGAGGTCTGGCCCCTCGGCGGTGGACTGAGCCTGCGTGTCACGGCCCACACGCTCGCGGACGTCCCGTGCTGGACGGTCGTGACCTCGGGCATGCCGGGTGGAGAGCTCGCCCTGACCGTCCGGCGTGACCGGGGTGCGTCCCTCCTGAAGCTCCCGGAGCTGTTCGCGGCTCTCGCGCCTGCGACCGCCCAGAAGCCCTGCACGCCCGGCCTGCTCTCCCAGCTCGTGCCGGCGGGGACGGGAATCCTCGGCTGCGGACGGTTCTACGCCATTCTCTACGCCGAGCCCCTCGCGATGGAGGGGGTCGAGGGGACCGAGAGTGCCGCGCTCATGGTGCTCCTGGATGCAAAAGAGGCCGAGCTGACGTACGCAGTCGGTCCCCTGAGGCTGCTCGCGCGGCTCGGGTACCAGTCCCGCTTCTACCCCACCACCCCGTGGGCGGACCCGCAGCGGGAGTCCCTCGTGGCCGACGGGCCGGGCACGCTCGCCGGCATCCCCACCCTGTTCGCCGACCGTCTCACCGTCACGCGGGTGGACGACGACACCCTGCGCATCGTGGCGGACCCCAGCCAGCTCGTGGCACTCCAGCAGGGCGTTCCCGGCGGGATGCTGCGCCTGTTCGCGCTGGCGAGCCGCGGGTCGCACGGGACCTTCGTCTGGCACCCCGGCCTGCCGCCGACGGCGATCGGTCCAGTGGGAACGGGCCGCGCCCTCGCGCTCAACGGCCTCCTCCTGGGCCGCGAGGAAGCCCGTTCGGTCGGATTCGTCGAGGACTACGTGGGGATCACCCTGCCGCCGGAGGAGCACGACCGGTTCGTCGAGGCCCTGATCACGGGCCGGGCGACCACATTCACCTTCGATGGCGAGGTGAAGCACGTACACGTGGAGCCCTTCACGGGCCACACGCTCTACCTGCCCCACGAGCGGAGCGAGCGCTCCACGGGGGCCATCCACCTCCTCACGCCCGAGTCCGAGCTGCCCGCCCGGGTCGAGGTCGAGGCGCTCGCCGGTGCGCTCCGGACGCTCTCCGAGCGCATCGAGGCCTTCTGCGCTGAGCGCCCACCACCGGACGCCGGCCTGGGTCTTCGGGTGCTCTGGTCTCCCGACGGAGTGGAGGTCGGGGTCGCGAGCCGGACGGGTCCCCCCTCCGACCCCGCGTGGTGCGAAGCGCTCGTGCGGGCCGTGCAGGATGTCCCTCCACCGCCGACGACCGGTCCCGTCGAGGCGGTGCTGGAGCTGCCCGGCCCGACTGCCGGGTCGTCGTGAGGCTCACGGGAGGGCGGCGGCCACGACCTCCGCGAGCAGGTCCTCGTTCCAGACGTCCTGCAGGGGGCCGCCGAGGAACATGCCCGCGTTCGTCAGGCCGACCATGGAGAGCTGGCCGTCCTCCGCGGTCATGAGGAAGGTCCCCGCGCCCACGTCACCGCCGGTGTGCCCGTAGAAGACGCGCCCGTCGACCTCCGTGCGCGCGAGCCCGTAGCCGTAGCCGTGGCCGTCTTCGTCCTCGCTGAACGGATTCGGTGTGCGCATCGCCTGGCGGGTGGGCTCGGTGAGGAGGTCGCCGTGGACGACGCCGTCGATGAACGCCAGCGCGTCGCCAGCCGTGGACCGCACGTTGCCGGCGCCGATGACCTGCCGGTCGTACTTGGACTGCATGTCGCTGATGTTCACCAGCCGTCCGCCACCGATCTCCCAGTACGCGTTCACCCGGCCCGCGGGGTCGGGGTCCGACGGTCGTGGTTGGGTGGTCTGCGTGAGGCCGAGCGGGGCGTTCACCTCCGCCTGCGTCGCCGCGATGCGGTCGCCGGTCGACGCGTCGAGCACGAGGGCCAGGAGCTCGTAGGCTGTGTCCGTGTAGGCGTACCCCTCGCCGGGCTCGAACAGCGGCGCCGCTCCGCGAACGGCGTCGATGCCGTGCATGGGGTCGATGTGGTCGTCGCTCCGGTCGAACTCCGACCCGATGTAGGCGATGTCCGCGTTGAAGTCCGGCAGGCCCGAGCCGTGGTCGAGGAGGTGATGGAGCGTGATGCGATCGATGTTCGGGAGGCGGCGGAGCACGTCCTCGTCGAGGTGGTCGGCGACCCGGTCGTCCACCGCGAGCCTTCCGGCCTCCACCTCGCTCATGACCATCGCTGCGGTCCATGTCTTCCCGATGCTGGCCATGGGGTGCACGTGGCAGGGGTTCATGGCCACGCCGTCCTCCAGGTCCGCGAACCCCGCCGACACGATGGCCGTCCCGTCGGGGGTGCGTACACCCAGGGTCAGACCCGGGAGCCCGAGGGCCACCTTCGCGTCCACGAGGTCCTGCAGGGACGCGGAGGCGGGATGGGCCGGCGCGGGCGCGCAATCGATGCGGCTGTCGGGCCCCTCTGGAGGCAGGCAGGCGAGCAGGAACAGGATCACGTCTCCCCTCCCCCGAAGACGTACCGGACGCCCAGGCCCAGCTCGCTCTTCGGACCGACAGGGAGGACGGGCAGCCAGCCGCCGTGCACGAACCACCGGTAGGTCGCCACGAGCGCCAGTGGCGGTCCGCCCAGCCTGTCGAGGTCGAGGCCCGCGCCCAGCACGAATCCGCCCGCCACACCGAGGCGGCCCGGGTCCGTCCCGGATGCGTAGGCCCCCTCGTCGAACGCCAGCGACCGTCCCCAGAACGTGTGCTGCAGGCCGAGCTCGAGCCCAGACTCCGCGAACAGGCCGATCCCGCTGGTCGCCCGTCCCGTCAGCCCTGCGGTGAGCCTGACGCCGCTGCCGGCCTGGCGGTGCGCGTGCGCGGTGAGCCGGGCGACCGGATGCAGCGCGAGGTGCGGCCCGTCCAGCCAGGGTCGCTCCACCTCGAGGGTCACGGCCGGCCGGAGAGGATCGGTGGGGAGGACGTTGCCGAAGGGCGGCGCCACCGAGTGGTCGGCGAGGTGGAGCCCGAGTGTCGTGGGGGCCGCCGAAGCGTGGAGGGTCAGGAGGAGCATGCAACCGGGACACCGCCAGCGGGCGTCCGTGTCACCGAACGAACAGCTCGGAAGGCCTGCGCTCCACACACCCACGCCGAGCACGCTCGCTGATACCTGGCTACGGGATACCCGAGGGGCTGCTGGACGTGGACCCTCTCCGCCGACGCGAGCGCCTCGGTCATCCCCTGGCGGATGCAGCGTGAACGCAGGTCGTCTCCCACCGGAGGTACGAAGATCTCAGGTCCGTCCTGGAGCACGATGTCTGCGCTGGAGATCGAGAGCCGCCGGCCCCCGCCTCCTCCATGCACGACCGAGCCCCCGATGGGCCGTCCACACGAGCTGGGGGAGCGGGTCGAACGCCGAGACCAGCGCCTCCGCCATGCACCGGGAGGCTGCGTCCTCCCTCGAGGGAGCACGCACGGTCACCTCGTGGTCGTCGACGAGGACGTCGATCATCGACCACCGGGGCCCGGACAGCCCCGCACGACTCGCGCACGAGCTCGCTCTGCCGCGTGCGACACCCAGCCTCCTGTCCAGCGTCGCCGTGAGCGTCTCAGGGACGAACACGTCCTGCCGGAAGTCGTGGGTGGACACCGGTGGCTCCAGCGGCCCCTGGAGCCAGCAGGGGCTCAGGCAGATCTCCAGGTGGTCCTGCAGGGGACGATCTGCAGCGATCGAGACGCCGGTCACCGGGAGGCCGAAGACCCTGGCGATGCGCACGTTCACGGCAGGGACTTCTTCAGGCGAGATCTCCGGGGAAGCCACCCCGAAGCTCTGCACGATCAACCCATCGTCGGTTGGGCGCAGCCCCAGGAGTGAGGTGGAGGGCCGCGGAGGCCCCAAGGTGCCCAGCCCGGTCGGGGTGCGGACCAGCAGCGCATCGAAGCCGCGGAAGTCCCGAGCTTCCATGTGGGCAGCCCGATCGACGAGCATCAGGGTCGGATGGGCCCGCAACGACCGGGCCCCACACTCCCCCACGTGGCGACGAGGTGGGCCTTCCACGACAGGAAGGGCGCCGCCGAGTGGCTGGGCCTCCGCCACCTCCGGAGGTGTGATGCCACGGCTGTCCAGGAGGCGCTGGAGATGGCTCTCCACGGGTCGACTCCAGAAGGCGAGCCCGGACGCGTTCCAGCGCCACCCCACCGCACACGACCCGGCCGGGACGAGCGCCACGAGACCCCAGATCGCGAGCCCGCGGATCAGGGGGGTCGCGCGGTGACGCCGGACCGAGACGAGCAGCGCGAGAGCAGCCCCTCCACCGAGTGCGACGGGCCAGAGGGGGGCGGGCTCGGGAGGCCCCAGCCGGCAGCCTGTCCGCTCTGCAGCCTCCAGAGCACCCCGAGCGACGTGGAAGAGGACGACGAAGAGGAGCGCGTGGGCGGCGGCGATCCCGGTGAGGGCCCGGTATTCGAGCGCGCGACGGCAGTCCGGATCGGCTGCCGGAAGTCGAAGCGTGCCGAGCAGCAGACCGATCCCCGCGAACAGCCCCGGAGCCGCGACCCAGGGGCTCGTGAGCAGGAACAGGGACGGTGCGGAACAGGCAAGGGCCGCAGCCCCGACGGCGGCCCCGGGGGTCGACCGGGGGGCGGGCCGGGAGGTCAGCAGAGCTGCCAGACCCGCGAAGGAGGACAACAGCCCCCCGGCGAGAGCGGAGGCCAGGAGGGCGAGCAGCGCCGGATAGAGCGCGTCCGACAGGGCCCCGAGCAGGCTGACGAGGCGCAGCACGTCCTCCTTCGCAAGGGCGGCGGAGAGGCGCTGGGCGGACAGGCCGATGCCGACGACGAGCGGGACGAACGGCACGACGTAGACCATCGCGGGAACCCGCCAACGGCCCACACCGCAACAGATCAGGGCCAACCCGACGAGGGGCACCGGCGCGATGGCCCACGCCATGGCCGAGATGCTCCCCGGATCGACGAACTGGAGCAGCTCGGGGGTCAGCGAAGGAGGCGGGGGTGGTGGAAGGGGCTGGTAGCTCGTCATCCGGGCTCCCGGGTACCTGAACATCGAAGCGAGGAAACCAAGCACGCTCGCTGATACCCGGCTACGAACCGATTCCATGAAGAAAGTCGCAGAAGATGTCGGGGGCCTGTCGATCGCGGGTCGGCCCGTTCGTCTTCCCGGGTGAGAGGCGCGCTGGAGCGTCTCCGCCGACGAGGAGCCCACCATGGCCTACACCGATCACTCCTTCTGCTGGCACGGCATCGTGTCCACCGACCCCGCGGCAGCGCGCGCGTTCTACACGACCGCGCTCGGGTGGAGGGCCGAGGCGATGCAGATGGGGCAGGACACGTCCACCGTGCTCGACCCGGGTGACGGCGTCCCGCGCGCCCACCTCGGGCCACCTCCGGAGTCCGGAGTCCCCTCGCACTGGGACAGCTACCTCCGTGTCGAGGACGTCGACGCCGCGACCGCGAAGGCCACCACGAACGGGGGCGCTGTGCTCGTGCCCCCCACGGACCTGCCCGTCGGACGGTTCAGCGTCGTGACGAGCCCGTCCGGGGCGGCGATCTCCCTCTACCGCGAGGCGGATCCCGCCTCCACGGACGCCCCCGGGGATGCTGGCGTCCACTGGGTCGAGCTGCACTCCCACGAGCTGGCGGCCGATCTGGCCTGGCTGGAAGCGACCTTCGGGATCGTCTCCGACACGATGCCCATGCCCACGGGCCCCTACCACGTGCTCAAGCAGGGGGAGCGCATGGTGGGCGGCGCCATGACGGCGATGCAGCCCGGCGCCCCGTCGATGTGGCTCGTGTGGCTGATGGTCGACGACGTCGACGCCCGCGCCGCCCGCATCAGAGAGGCCGGAGGGAACGTCCTGAGCGAGCGGATGGACGTGCCCGGTGTAGGCGCGATGTTCGTCGTGGCCGACCCGACCGGCGGAGTCTTCGGCATCATCCAACCTCCCGCGAGCGCTTGAGGAGAGACCCATGCAGTACGTCGCGCTGATCTACGACGTGGAGGACCGTCCCCAGAGCCCCGAGGACTTCGAGGCCATGATGGGCGGCTACTTCGCCTTCAACGACCACACCCGCCAGGAAGGCTCGTTGCTCGGGGGCGAGGCCCTGGAGCCGACGTCCACCGCCACCACGGTTCGTGTCCGGGACGGCGAGGTCCTGCTCTCCGACGGACCGTTCGCGGAGACCCGCGAGGCGCTCGGGGGCTTCTACCTGCTCGAGTGCCGCGATCTGGACCATGCCATCGAGCTCGCCGCGAAGATCCCCGGTGCGTCCACCGGGTGCGTCGAGGTGCGGCCGGTGATGGTGATCCCGGGCGACATCTGACCCACGGGGAGGCCATCGATCGTGCTCTGGAGCGCCTGGTCCGCGACGCGTCGGGCCAGGTGCTCGCGATCCTGGTGCGCATCACGGGAGACCTCGGGCTCGCCGAGGAGGTCGTGCAAGAAGCCCTCGTCGTGGCCCTCACGCGCTGGCCGACGGCGGGCGTGCCCGACGACCCGCGCGCCTGGGTGATCACCACTGCCAGGAACCTCGCCATCGACCGGATCCGCCGCCGCCGCCGGTTCGACGAGCGGTCGCGGGTCCTCGGAGAGCTCGCTTCCCTGCGGGCTCCTGCCAACCCCGAGGAGGCCATGGGTGCCTACCCCGACGAGCGCCTGCGGCTGCTGTTCACCTGTTGTCACCCCGCGCTCGACGCGCCGTCGCGCGTGGCGCTCACCCTGCGCACGGTGGGCGGGCTCACCTCCGACGAGATCGCCAGGGCGTTCCTGGTCTCCCGAACCACGATGCAGCAGCGGCTCGTGCGGGCGAAGAAGAAGATCGCGGCGGCGGGGATCCCGTACGCCGTGCCCGACCCCGCGCACCTCGAGGAGCGGCTGTCCGGCGTGCTCGCGGTGGTGTACCTGATCTTCAACGAGGGGTACGGCCCGACAGCGGGCGACGAGGGGCTGCGGGTCGATCTGGCCGAGGAGGCCATCCACCTCGGGCGCGTGCTCCACGGCCTGCGTCCGGACAACCGCGAGGTGGCGGGGCTGCTGGCGCTGATGCTGCTCCAGCACGCCCGGCGGGACGCGCGCTTCCATGACGGCGAGGTGGTGTTGCTCGAGGAACAGGACCGCTCGCAGTGGGACGGCGCGGCCATCGCGGAGGGACGCCGGCTCGCTGCCTTCGGCGTGGAGGGACGGCCGGGTCCGTACGCGCTGCAAGCGGCGATAGCGGCCGTGCACGCCGAGGCCACCACGTACGAGGCCACCGACTGGGCGCAGATCGAGCTGCTCTACCGGCACCTCCGCGCGAGGGTGCCGTCCCCCGTGGTCGCGCTGAACCATGCGGTCGCGATCGCGATGGCGCACGGGGACGCCGCGGGTCTGGCGGTGCTGGAGTCCCTGGAGGGCGAGCTCGCGGGCCATCACCTCTTCCACTGTGCGCGAGGGGCCCTGTGGATGCGGTCGGGGTCCCCCGAGCGCGCGCGGGAGGCGTACGCATCGGCGCTCGAGACGGTCGGCAATGGCCCTGAGCGCCGCTTCGTCGAACGTCGACTCGCCGCCCTGGCGGTGTGATGTGCGGACTGTTCTGGGAGGAACGCATGCCCGAGCCCCTCACCCGCTTCTACGTCCCCTCGAACGCGGTGAGCCGAAGGGAGGGGTTCGGCCGACTGTTGGCCCCCGAGACCGTGCGCTCTCTCTGCGACGGCCCACCCGAGCGACCGTGGAATGCGCTGACGCGGTGGAGCGCCCTCGAGCTCCCTGTCCCGATCGTCCATCCAGGGTGCCTCGCCCATCCGTCCAGCGTGCTGGAGACGCTCCTCGGGCTCACCCGCCATCAGCTCCACGACATCGCCCTCGGCCCGGCGCAGGGTGCCTCGGCGGGCGACCTGACCCCCGGGGATCCGGCGTCCCTGCGGACCTCGTTGCGCCATCTGTCCCCGGAGGGGCGCGGGGAGTCGTTCCTCCGTGAGATCGAACAGCAGGGAGCGCGTCCGGACTGGATGATCCTCACGGTGGTGCCGCTACCGCCGGCCTCGATGTGCCCACCGCCGGCTCTCCGCGCCCTGGCCGCACTGGAGGAGCGGTTCACGCGACACCGTCGGCTCGTGGAGATCGCCGCGCCCGAGGTGATCCTGCAGCACGAGCGGCACGTCCTGCAGGAGCGCTTCGGCGAGGTCTACGACGAGCTCGCGCGGGCGTTCCACACCCGGGCGACGCCCCTTCGCCGCGCGCTCTCGCTCAGCGTCGACGCCGCGCAGTTCTTCCTCTTCGACCCTCTGGAGGGCTGGGCGCCCTCTTCCTCGATGGCGCCACCGGAGGGAGCGCTGGAGCAGGGGCTCGTCGTGGGGTTGAGGCTGGGGGCGGACGGAGACCGCGGCCTGGAGGTGGTCGATGTGCTCACCGAAGCGGACCGCGAGGACCTCGAGGCCGGGCCCCTGATCTTCCCACTCACCGTGCGGCGCGGGCCGCTGTTCGCGTCGGACCGGTGGGTGGGTCCCCACGCGTACGATTGGGCGATGGAACCGTGCGTCCTCCTGGCACCCGGCGCCTACCGCGCGTCCTGGTACCGGATCTCGGACACGGCCATGCGCCGACGCCGAGCGAACTGGCTGCTCCACGTCGAGCAGGTCCCCTCCCTGGACGGGATCCCGCCGTACGCCGTGCTTCCCCACGAGGACGAGCTCTGACCGGCTGGCTCGACGCCGCAGAGACGACGACGCCGCGGCCCCTCGAAGGAACCGCGGCGTCTGCGTTCAGGCAGGGGACACCTGCGCTCTGGAAGACCGGATCAGTCGGCGGTCTTGAAGAACGTCGGGATGTCGTAGTCGTCGTAGATGGGGTCGATGCCGCTGTGCAGCTCGCGGCCCCGCGACCGACGCGGCGCGCCCACGTGGTGCACCACACGCTCGTTCACCCGACGCTCGACGCTCTGCGGCTGCAGCATCTGACGGGACTCCTCGAAGCCCGTGGCGATGACCGTCACGCGGGCCTCGTCGCCCAGCGACTCGTCCGTGACCCAGCCCCAGATGACCTCGGCGTCCTCGTGCGCCTCCTCCTGGATGAGCGAAGACGCCTCGTGCATCTCGTACATCGTGAGGTTGTGGTTGCCCGTGATGTTGATGAGCACGCTCGTGGCGCCGACGATGCTCACATCGTCGAGCAGCGGGCTCGAGATGGCCCGCTGGGCCGCCTCCACCGTCTTGTGCTCGCCCGACGCGGTGCCCACACCCATCAGCGCGACACCCTTGCTGCCCATGATCGTGCGCACGTCCGCGAAGTCCACGTTCACGACGCCATTGAAGTTGATCAGGTCGCTGACGCCCTTCACCGCGTGCAGGAGCACCTCGTCCGCCATGTTGAACGCGTGCTGCATGGTGGTCTTCTCGCTCGCCATCGCGACCAGACGCTGGTTCGGGATGGTGATGAGCGTGTCGACCGCCGCCTTGAGCGCCTCGATGCCCTCCTCGGCCTGCCGGCGACGCCGCTTGCCCTCGAAGAAGAACGGACGCGTGCACACCGCCACCGTGAGAGCCCCACACTCGCGGGCCACCTGCGCGATGACCGGCGCCGCGCCCGTGCCCGTGCCGCCGCCCATGCCAGCCGTCACGAACACCATGTCCGCACCCACCACGAGCTCCGCGATCCGATCCCGGTCCTCCAGCGCCGCCTCGCGACCGACCTCGGGGTTCGCCCCCGCACCCAGGCCCTTCGTGAGCTGCGTGCCGAGCTGGAACCGCCGCGGAGCCAGCGAGCGCCGCAGGTCCTGCGCATCCGTGTTCATCGCGATGAACTCGACGCCGGTGAGACCACTGCCGATCATGGTGTTGATGGCGTTGCCACCACCACCGCCGACGCCGATGACCTTGATGCTGGCGCCAGTGGTGATGTCCTCTTCTTCGTGGACGATCTCGATCATGGGGGTCTCCGGGCTGGGGGATGCGGGTGGGACGGGGTGTGGAGTGGAGTGCGCGGCCCGGGGTGGGCCCCGCGGGGGGGTCAGCCTTCCCCGGGGGACCCCAGCGGCCGCACGATGGCGACGGACCGGGGACCGAGGTCGACATGGAAGGGACGGTCGAGGTCGACCGTTCCCGAAGCGAGGAGGGACCCGAGACGCTCGAGCTGACCATCCAACCCCTCGAGGGCGAACAGCAGCCGGGAGCCGCGGGTGTGCACCGTGAAGCCACGGGTGCGTGAGAAGTGGACCTCGTCGACGAGGTCACGCGAGACGAGCCCACGCGTGTCGAGCTCGCCGAGCAGGTGGAGCGCGCTCTTCACGACCCGACCCGGCAGATCCGGATGGGCCCGCGCGAGATCCGGCGAGACGCCCGTGATGCTCGGGTAGTCGAGGTCCAGCGGGCTGGCCTCGAGGAACGCCTCACCGTGCGCATTCACGTAGAGCATGCGATCGAAGTGCAGGAGCGCCGTAGGAGCGTGCTCCTCGACGACCACCTCGACACGGTCGGGGAACACCCGCCGCACCTCGGCACGACGCACCCACGGATGACGCTCGACATCCGCCGCGACCCGCTCGGGGTCGACCTCCCAGATCCGCGTGCCGTTCGGCACGTCCGCGAGGTGGCGGAGCTCGCCCGCCGCCGCATGCCCGTTGCCCGAGAACGTGATGTGCTCGACGTACAGCAGGTCGGGCCTGGCGACGTACCCGACGGTGGCGACACCGAGGATCATCGCAGCCAGACCGGCGGCGCCCAGAGCCGCGCGGGCCCGGTATGTCGACAGCACGTTTCGCATGGAGCGGAAGGGAGGAAGGAGGTTGTGCGGGGACGGATCTCCAGCGGGGGACGCCGGAGGGGATGCATCCGTTGTACCGGCTCGACGCGCCGGCATCAAGGCGGGCGTTCGACTTTTTCACCCAGTCGCGAGCACCTCTGACGTCCGTCGATCGACAACCCGATCCGAACGCCGAGAATCGCGAGACGCCCGCGGGGCGAGCACTGGGGGTCAGAGACGCCGACGCATCGCGAGCAGCACGACGCCACCGAGCATCCCGAGGGCTCCGGCCGGCGCGACCGCACACCCGCGCACCGCGATGTCCTCGCACTCGACGACCCCGTCGCAGTCCTGGTCGATCGGGTCACCACAGACCTCGAGGGCCCCGGGATACACGGTGGGGTCGGTGTCGTCGCAGTCCTCGTCCCGCGCGAAGCCGTCACCGTCCCGATCGAGCGGCTGTGGCGGGTCGACCGGGGGCGAGCCCGTGTCGTCCGGCCCGAGCTGGTCCGACGTGGCGGGGTCGCAGTCGTCGTCCACACCGTTGCCGGGGACCTCGTAGAGCCCGGGGTGCGCGGCGGGGTTCGTGTCGTCGCAGTCGCCCCACACCGTCGACCAGCGCGCGTTCGGCGGGAAGCAGCTGAGCACGGGCTCACCGGCTCCGTACCCGTCCCCATCGACATCCCGATACCAGGCGGTCTCCTCGGCGTCCTCGTCCACCTGACCATCGCAGTCGTTGTCGCGGGCGTCGCAGACCTCGGGCGCGCCGGGGTAGACGGTCCAATCGGCGTCGTTGCAGTCCGACGGGTTCGTGACCATGCCGGGCCCCCCGACGCACGACACCACCCCGACCGGGCCGCCGAACCCGTCGCCGTCGGCGTCCGGGAACCACATCGTGCCGACGCCCTCGTCGATGAACCCATCACAGTCGTTGTCGACCCCGTCGCACAGCTCGGATGCGTTGGGGTGCTGGAGAACGCTGCTGTCGTTGCAGTCGCCCCCGCGCGTCGCGAACCCCGGCAGCCCACACGCCCCGGGCACAGGCGGGCCCACGCCGTAGCTGTCCCCGTCGGCATCCGCGTAGCCCGTGCCGTCGTCCGCGATGCCGTCGCAGTCGTTGTCGATGCCATCACAGATCTCGATGGCGCCGGGGTAGATGAACGGGTTCGTGTCGTCGCAGTCGTCGAAGGACGCGTACCCGTCCTGGTCGAAGTCGAGGAAGGGGATGGCGGACGCCGCAGCGAGCAGGAAGAGCATGGGAGCCTCCGGGGCCCCCATGCTAGACGGTCAATCGTCGGCCCGCATGCAGGTGGCCCCGACGAGCAGCCGCTCGCAGAGCTCGCCGAACGAGACGCCCGTGGCGCCGGCCGCCATCGGGGACAGCGACGTGGCCGTCATGCCGGGGATCGTGTTGATCTCGAGGAACACGGGGTCGCCGGACGCCGGCACCATGAAGTCCGCACGGCAGAGCCCGCGGCACCCGATGGCCCGGTAGACCGCCTCGGCCGCGCGCTGCGCCGAGCGCGCCTGGTCGTCCGGGATGGCGCCCGGCACCTCGTACTCGGTCTGCCCCGCCGTGTACTTCGCCTCGTAGTCGAAGAACCCGGACTTCGGCACGATGCGCACGACCGGCAGCGCCTCCCCGTCGAGAACGGCCACCGTGATCTCCTCACCGACGATCATCTCCTCGACCAGGACGTAGGGATCGAGAGCCAGGGCCCCCTCGATGGCCGCCGTGTACTCGCCCTCCGTGCGCGCGATGGCGATGCCGATGGTGCTGCCACCCACCGCGGGCTTCACGACGCACGGCAGGAACGGCGGCGCCCCGCCGGGCTCGGTGACGACGAGGTCCCTCGCCATCCGCACGCCCGCGACGTCCGCGACCGCCCGCTTGGTGGCGATCTTGTCCATGGCGACAGCGCTCGCCCGCACGCCGCAGCCCGTGTACGGGATGCCCATCACCTCGAGCAGCCCCTGCACGCAGCCGTCCTCGCCGAAGCGCCCGTGCAGCGCGATCCACGCGGCCCCCACGCCGTCTGCCACCAGCCGGGCAGGCAGGTCCCGCCCCACGTCGACCTCCACGACGTCCCAGCCGCGCTCGCGCAGCGCCTGCGCCACCGCGTGCCCCGACTTGAGTGACACCTTGCGCTCCGTGGAGAGCCCACCCATCAGCACGCCGACCCGCGTGTCCTTCCCGATCGTCATCCGTCACCTCCAGCGCGTGTGCACCGTCTCGGCGCAACATGCAGATCACGTGCCGGGATCGGGGTCAACCCCTAGCGCCCACCCACCCACTTCAAGGGCGAGACGAGGTCGACGCCTCGTGTGCGCTTCACCCGTTCGATCGCCGACTTCTGGAGGAGGCGCAGGTCGCTCGCAGTGCCCCCTCCGAGGTTCACGAGCATCTCAGGAGCCCCGTCGGGGATGGCGACCTGCCGGAGCCTGACGCGGTCGAGCGCCGCCTTGCGCAGCAGCTTCCGGATCGACCCCCGACCGCCCTCGAACCACGCGCCCGTCGGCGTCGTGGGCTTGCGGAAGGTCTCGTGCAGACGCGCCCTCGCCGCAGCCACCCCGACCCTCTCGAGCTGCACGACCGCCCGCAGCACCACGCCCTTCGTGCGTGCGCCGACCGCCTCCGGTGCCTTCGTACGTACTCCCCGCTCCCGGGCCAGATCGATGGTCACGACGTCCCAGGGGTCGCGCAGCACGCTCGCCCCGAACGTCCCGGGCACACCGTACAGCGCCTCCGGCGCCGCCAGCCCCTGGGCACCGGCCAGCGCGAGGAGCGCGGGTACCGGCAGCGCACCACCCGCCTCCACGCGGTCGTCATCCAGGAATCGTAGATCGCAGAAGCCCTGCCCGAGCCGCAGGACGACCCCGTCGATCCCGCCATCCCGGACGAGTGTGTGGCTGCCCGACCCCACGACCGTCACGTCCCAGCCGGCCGCCTTGCAGTCCGCCAGCACCTCGACCACGGCATCGTCGTCGTGGGCGACCACCCAGACGTCGCAGGGTCCCCCCGTACGCCAGGCGGTGTGCCGGGACAGGGGCTCCCGGAAGCGGACGGAGAGGCTCACGACAGGCGGGCCGCCAGGAGGTCGCACACCTGGTTCACCGAGCCGGCCCCGAGCGTGATGACGACGTCACCGGGCTGGACGGTCTCCGCGAGGAAGTCCGCGGCCCCCTCCAGGCTGTCGACGGCGTGGGTGCCGCGGTGGCCCCTCTCGCGCATCTCGCTCGCCAGGGTGTTCTGGTCGATGCCCTCGATGGGCGACTCCCCGGCCGCGTACACCGGGCAGACGACCACGAGGTCGGCGCGGGTGAAGGCGCTCACGAAGTCCGCCCGATGGTTCTCCACCCGGGAGTACCGGTGGGGCTGGAATACCGCGAGGATGCGGCGATCCGGGAAGGACTCGTCGGCCCCCTCGAGCGTGGCCTCGATCTCGACGGGGTGGTGACCGTAGTCGTCCACGATGAGCACGCCGCCCACCTCGTGGCGAACGGTGAACCGGCGCTGCACGCCCGTGAAGCCCTCGAGGGCGCGCTGGGCGACGTCGAAGGGGACGTCGAGCTGCATGGCGGTGGCGATGGCCGCCGTGGCGTTCAGGACGTTGTGGCGACCCGGCATGCCGAGGCGGATGGTGCCGAGCGTGATGGCGCCGTGGTGGATGTCGAACCGCGTGGACATCCCGTCCGGAGCGACGTTCGCGGCCCGGTAGTCGGCCTGGCGCGCGAAGCCGTACGTGACCACGGGCCTCCGGATGGCCGGGATCAGCTTCTGCACGCGCGGGTGGTCGAGGCAGACGGTGGAGAAGCCGTAGAACGGCACGCGGTTCGCGAACTCCACGAAGGCCGCCTCGAGGGACTCGACGTTCTTGTGGTGGTCGAGGTGCTCGGGGTCGATGTTCGTGATGATCGACACGGCCGGCGAGAGCATCAGGAACGTGCCGTCCGACTCGTCGGCCTCGGCCACGAGGAAGTCGCCCGTCCCGAGCCGCGCGTTCGTGCCGCCGAGGCTGTCGAGCTTCCCACCGATGACGACGGTGGGGTCGAGCCCCGCCTCGGCGAGGCAGGTCGCGAGCATGCTCGTGGTGGTCGTCTTGCCGTGCGTGCCGGCCACCGCGATGCCGTTCTTCAGCCGCATCAGCTCGGCGAGCATCTCGGCCCGCCGGATCACCGGCACGCCCTGCTCGTGGGCCGCCGCGACCTCGGGGTTGGTCTCGTCGACCGCGGTGGAGCGCACCACCACGTCGGACTCGCCGATGTTCTCGGGCCGGTGGCCGATGTGCACGACGGCCCCCCGCTCCCGGAGGCGATCGAGGGTCGGACCCTCCTTGAGATCGGACCCCGTCACCTCGAACCCGTCGGTGAGCAGCACCTCGGCGATGCCGCTCATCCCGATGCCGCCGATGCCCACGAAGTGCACCCGGCGGATCTTGCCCCGAAACATCATGCCCGGACCCTCCGCGATGCCGGGTGATAACGCCCGCCCGGCCCGCGTACGAGCACGTCGGGGTCAGGCGAAGAGAGGGCCGGTGTGGTCGAGGGCCCACCGCAGGTGCGTGCGCCGGTCCGCGGGGTCCGCGGGGTCCCAGGTGGCCGGCGAGCCGGGCAGCAGGGTCGACGTGCGGCTGATGTGGAGCAGCGCGAGCCGCTCGCTCACGGCGTCCTCCGCAAACCAACCGGGCCGGCGCTGACGAACCCAGCTCGCCACGTCGCCGAACGCGTCCACATCGACACCCTCGGCGACGAAGCCCGCGGGCATCGCGGAGAACGCCAGCAGGGTCTCCACGTCGACCTCGCGCCAGGTGGACCGGCTCCACTCCAGGTCCAGCAGCGCGGTCACCTCACCGTCCCAGAGCACGTTCTCGAGGTGGGCATCCCCGTGGGCCACGACCGTGCGCTCGGGCTCGACGCGGGCGTAGCGCTCGCGCACCCAGTCGACCACCTCGTCGAGCAGGGCGAGGGCGTTCGCGGGCTGGCCGGCGCGGGCCTCCTCGAGCTCCCGGAGCAGCGAGCCGAGCGGGAGCTGGTGGGGAGGGTCGAGGTCGGCGTCGGTGGGCAGGCCCTCGGCTGGCGTCTCGTGCAGGTGGTCGAGCGCGTCCAGCACGGCGGACACGGCCGCTTCGCGCTCCTCGCGGGACATCCCGGCCCACGCCCAGGCCAGGGGGCGCCCGGCGACGCGGCGGGTGACGGCGTACTCCACAGCTCCGTCAGGCACCTCCACCACACCCCCATCGAGGACCTCGGGGTAGCGGACGTCCGGGTGCAGGCGGGCAGCCAACCGCGCCTCGCGGGCGAGGCGTCCGACCTCGCCGGACGGGTTGATGCGCAGGACGATGCCCGGCCCCACCCACACCTCGTTGCTGGCACTCCGAGCAGGCACGAAGCCGCTCGCATCCCGCCTTATCGCGCGGAGGACCACGTCCCGCCGCTCCACGGGAGTCAAAGCGAACCCCCGCACCTGCCCACATCCATACCGGCCTCCGATGTCATCCGTAACGCGGCCCTCCCCGCCTTCGAGCCCCGTGAGCGAGCAGTGTCAGAGTCGCCCGGCGGCCTCGCGCAGACGGTCTCCGCAGCGATCCACGATGGGATCCCCGTGAGCCACGGAGAGCGCGCGGAGGTCGTCCCGCTCGGCGGTCTCGAGCAACCACGCCTTCCAGCCCGCCATGTCCGACATCAGCATCCTGCCGAGCCGGGTGGTGCCGAAGAACCCCGAGGAGCCCATCAGCCGCATGATCATGCCCCCGCAGCCCGGCTTGTCGGGGAGGTTGAACAGCGCGTCGCAGAACACCAGGGCGACCCCGCCTGCCACGGGCACCTCGTAGACCAGCTCGTCCGGCTTGAGGCCTGCCGGCTTCACGCAGTGCACCCCCGCCGCCGGGAGCTCGTCCTCGCAGGTGCCGTGCACGCGGACGACCTTCTCCACGGCCTCGCGCGCGGCGGCAGGGCACACCACCCGCGCGTCCGGGTAGCGCTCCGCGTACACCCCGGCGTCCGCCCGGTGCATGCCGGACGGGACGACGATGAAGGCCACGGACCCGAGGGCCTCGAGCTGCGCCTGCCGCGCGTCGTCCATCGCCACCACGGAGTGCAGCCAGAGCCGCCCGTCCGGGAGCCGCGCGACGACCATGTTCCGCGGGAGAGGCCCACGCGAGAGCGTGCCCTCCACCTGCCAGAGCCCTGGCACCAGCTCCCGAAGCTCCCCATGGGGCAGCACGTGCTCCGACCAACCCACGACGGCCTCCTGCGACGCGCGCATCATCGCCGGATCCCCCCCCCGGATCCAGCGCGTCCTGCCACCGGGCGGCCCCCGTCGCGGGTTGCGGTTACGGGCCCTGGCTTTCCACCGGCGACGCCCGCCGGTAGCGAGGATCCCACGCGATGACCTTCGACCGCCGCATCGGCGCCATCACGTTCCTCATCGGGGTCGTGAGCCTCATGTACGAGCTCACCCAGGTGCGGATGCTGTCGTTCTTCCTGGGCAACAGCATGGACTTCCTGGCCATCCCCATCGCGCTCCTCGGCCTCGCGATGGGCTCGATGTTCCGGCACTTCCTCTACAAGGGCGACCCCGGGAAGCTCATCGATCGTCTGTGCACGGCCATCTTCCCGATGATGGTGGTCTCGTTCCTGCTCGTCTTCGCCGTGGCGAACACGTTCTTCTACGAGATCCACGTCACGAACAGCACGCCGCCCCACGAGGCCATCAAGGTCGTCACGTACTCGGCGCTGTTCCTCCCGCCGTACCTGGCGTTCGGGGCCCTCTTCGCCACGCTGTTCAGCGCGTTCTCCGACAAGATCGGGCGGCTCTACTTCTTCGACCTCGCGGGAGCCGGCCTCGGGTGCGTGCTCACCCCGCTGATGTTCACGTTCTTCGGCCTCCCGCCGGCCATCGTGGCCACGCTGCTCGTGGCGCTCGTGCTCTTCATGATGCCGCGCTCCAACGGCACGCCCGCCAAGGCCGGTGCGGCCGTCGCCTGGGTCGCGGTCACCGGCCTCGCCCTCGGCGGCCTCGTGTTCCGCGAGAAGCCCGACCCCACGATGCTCGCGCGGTCGATCCTGCGCAACTACCAGGACGGCGGCATCACCGAGGTCGACTTCCGCTGGAACGAGATCGCCCGCACGGCCCTCATGCGCGCCGGCCCCGTCGAGGGCAAGCACGGCCCCGTGTGGGCCATCGTGCAGGACAACGGTCTGTCGAACGTCACGGTGAACCCGTTCATCGAGCCCTACCGCGACGACGCCATGCGTGGGGTCCACCACTACACCATGGCCTGGGACCTCGGCGTCGACCCCGAGAAGATCCTGGTGGTGTTCGCCGGCCACGGCCGCGACATGATCGCGTTCAACGAGATCGCCAAGGGCAAGGCGGACATCACGGGAGTGGAGATCAACCGCACCGTGGTCGGCTGGAACGACCATCCGGCCCTCGCCTGGGGCAACCTCCCGAAGTTCCACGCGATGCCCAACATCCACCTCGAGAACGAGGAGGGCCGCGACTTCCTGAACACCGACGACGGCACGTACGACCTCATCTACGTCGCCAACAACGGCGCCGTGCATGCCGGACGCACGGGCCACACCCGGAAGTTCCTCGACACGTACGAGGCCATGGACGCCTACATGGAGCGCCTCGCGCCCGACGGCATCATGGTCTTCACGGCGCAGCCCGTCATGGAGAAGATCCCGAGCTTCCGGAAGATCTTCCAGGAGCGCGGGCTCGGCGACGCCGCCGACTCCATCTACGTCTTCGGTCCGGGCCACCCGATGCTCGACTCCATGGTGCTCAAGCGGGGTGGCCTCACCCCCGAGGACATCCGGAAGCTCGACGCCATGATGGCCGAGAGGCCCAAGGACAAGGTGCTCGTGAAGCCCGGCATGAAGCCCGATCCGCGCTTCGCCGAGCTGATGACCGCACCGCTGGACCAGCTCGAGATCCTCACCGACGACAAGCCCTTCACGGCCAAGGTGGACTGGGCCGGGTTCACCTTCCTGCCCGACGAGCACCGCTACCACGACGCTCCGTACGTCAGCGGGTGGGTCAAGGTGTTCACGGTGCTGCTCTTCGCTCTCGTGAGCGCGCTGGTGGCCGTCGTGGCCGCGGCGCTCGGCACGAAGGACCAGCGCGTCCCGGCCATCTGGGTCGGCTACCTGCTGCTCACGGGCATCGGGTACATGTGCGTCGAGATCCCGCTCATCGCGAAGACCGAGCTGTTCATCGGCAACCCGCTCTACGCGGTGTCCATCAACCTCGCGACGTTCCTCGTCTTCAACGCCGTCGGTGCGGCCCTCCAGGACGAGAAGCGCATCATGGCGAGCCCCGTCCACCTCATCGCGGGTGTCGTGCTCTCCGTGATCTGGGGTGTCGTGCTGGCCAACCTCTCGGCGAGCTCGCTGCTCTCGGTGCCCCTGCCGATCAAGGCCGTGGGTGTCGCGATCATCGTGGCGCCCGCGGGCATCGTGCTCGGCACGTTCTACCCGTACTGCGTGGGCAGGATCGTGGAGGCCGGCCGCGGGGCCTGCGTGCCGATGACCTACGGGCTCACCACGCTCTCGTCGGTGCTGGGCAGCGCGTTCGCCATGACGGCCATCATCAACCTGGGCTTCACGAACGTCATCCTGCTCGGCACCGTGCTCTACGTGCTCGCGGTGGGCGTGTCGCTGGCGGCACCGAAGGGCTGACGGCACCCGGCCGTCGGCCCCTGTTGTCCGACCTCTACTCGTCGTCGTTGACGTAGCCGAGCGTGCGGAGCTGCTCGTCGAGCTCCTCGTTGCTCGTGGGCACCTCGACGTCCGCGGGCACGGGGACCAGATCGATGCCGACCGTGACGGTGTGGCCCCCCGGACCCGGCAGCGACACGGTCTCGCCGGTCCACTCGGTGGTCCACGGCGCCCCTGACGGCGAGGTGTAGCGCACCTCCACGCGCCGGACGTCCGTGAGGGGGACCTCGGGCAGCACGTAGATCTCGCCGGGCAACGGGCGGCCCGTCGCCTCCACGACGTTGCCCTTCACGGCCGCGCCGCCCGGGTTGTTGAGGCCCTGCCAGGCCGCGCGCACGGGCACCCCGATGTCGATCTGGAGGGCGCCGTCCACGGGCCAGCGCTTGTTCCCGGGCGCACGAACGCTCAGCACGGGGACGAACGTGCGCCCGAGGGTGCTGGAGAGGGCCTCCCGCATCTCGGCGGTTCCCCCGGGCTGCACGGCCCGCGGGGACAGCTCACCGGGGTCCTTCGCGAGGTCGAACGCGCTCACGGTGTGCAGCGTGGCGATGGACTTCGTCCCGTGGTCGAGGAGCGCCCAGGAGTCCTGGTTGCGCAGCGTCCGGCCGATAACCTGCGGCCGCGCGCGGAGGTCCGCGCCGTCGCCGCCCCGGAGCACGGACAGCAGGCTGGACCCGTCCATCTCGGGGGGCACGGGCTCCCCGAGCAGGTCGAGCACCGTGGGCGCGAGGTCGAGCAGGCTCACGGGCACGTCGTTGCGGGACGGCGAGATGCCGGGTGCCCTCACGATCAGCGGCACGCGCACGAGCTCGTCCCAGAGGGCGTGGCCATGCTCGGCCCCGCCGTGGTCCCAGAGCTCCTCGCCGTGGTCGCTGTGCAGGATGACGATGTCGTCGGGCCGCAGCGCCGCGAAGAGCTCGCCGAGGGCGGAGTCCACGAACTGCACCGTCTGATCGTAGCGATCGGAGGCGTACTTCCGGACGGCGGGGTCCTTCATGTCCTCCATGTCGTACAGCCCGTACCGCCTGGGGACCGGGTGCTGGGTGCCCACGTACATCGACGCGAAGGGCTCCGGCTCGTTGTACGGGAGGTGGTTGTCCATGAGCTGGAAGAGCACGAGCTGGTCGCGGTCGGGCTGCTTGTCGAGCTCGCCGAGCACGAAGCGCACCTGGCCGGGCGCATTGTGGAGGAAGTTGTAGTCGTACGCGCCCCACTCACGGTCCATGCCCATGGCCGGCGCGATGAACGCGTTGTTGACGTACGCAGCCGTCTTCCAACCCCGCTCCGCGAGCAGGCCGTGAAGCGTGCGTGCGTCGTCCCACTCCTCCGGCTGACGGCCCGTGAACGCGGTGCGCACGGAGGGCAGGGTCCACGGGGCCACCGAGCGCGCCTGCTCGAAGACCACCGCAGAGTCGGCGAGCGCGTCGATGTTCGCGGTCTTCCGGGCCGCGCCGTACGTGCCGAGCCGATCGGCCCGGAGGGTGTCGACGAAGACGATGATCACGCGCCTGCCCTGGTCCTTCGGCGTGAGGAGCACGGGGTCGCGGAAGAACATCCAGTCGAGGGTCGCGTCGTCGCCGGCCTCGGAGAGGAGCTGCACGGTGGCCGGGAAGCCCGCCAGATGCGCGGGCACCACGGCCTCCAGGTCGCAGCCCACGGACGGCGTGAGGTCGCAGGAGGCCGACGCCACGACCGCCCCGTCCACGACGACCTGGATCGACGCCGTCGCACCTGTGCTCTTCACGCCCTCGATGGTGACCTCGGGCCGCAGGAGCTCGGCGCGCGTCCGCAGCACCGCGCGGTTCGGGACCACCACGTCCCAGGACGCCTCGCCCGGTGGGGGCAGGTAGACCCCGCGCGTGACCGTGGCGCCGATCTCCTCGGTGCGCAGCGCGAAGGCCGCAGGGTCCTTCGCGGAGGCCCCGTCGCGGCTGGCCTCGATGCGGAAGGCCTTCTGGTACGACACCTCCACGGAGTCCGCCGTGAGGGGCCGGTCTTCGGGGACACGCACCGTGATGTTGTGCTTGTCCACGATCCAGGTCCACGGGCGCAGACCGCCGGCGTACACGAAGCGCGGGCTGCCACCCTTCAGCCGCATGCCGAGCCCGGCGGGCTGGCGGGCCGCGGAGTGGGAGAGGAACACCGACCGGAACGGGAGCTTCCCGCGGTACTCCACGTAGCCCGCCCCCTGCCCCACCCGCTTCAGGTCGAGGAGCGGCACCCAGTCGACGAGCGGCGTGGGCCGGTGGGACGAGCCGAACCGGAGGTCGGTCGGCGCCATGAGGGCGAGTGGGAACACGGCGTCGATCGGGTCGACCGGCGGCGGCCCGACTCCGCATCCGAGGGCGAGGACGGCGAGCAGCATGGCCGGGGGATAACCGCCCCGGCGGACCGGGGCAGCCTCAGCCGACGGGGACGAGCTGCTCCATGTCCAGCTCGGACGACACCGCGCCCTCCATGCTGACCCGGAGCAGGAGCCCGACCACCAGCGAGTGCGCCATGGCCGCGCTGGCACCGTAGGACATGAACGGCAGCACGAGGCCCTTGTTGGGCATCAGACCGCCCACGACGCCGAGGTTGATGACGCACTGGGCGCCCACGAGCGACGCGAGCCCCACCGCCACCAGCATGCAGAAGAGGTCCTGGCTCCGGCTCGCGATGACCAGCGCCCGCCACACCAGCGCCAGGAACAGGAGCACCATGATGGACCAACCGACGGCCCCGAGCTCCTCGCCCACGACCGCGCTGATGAAGTCCGTGTGGGCCTCCGGGAGGAAGCCGCGCTGGGCGACCCCGCTCGCGAGCCCCTGCCCGAACAGGCCGCCCGTGGCGAGCGCGATCCACCCCTGCACCACCTGGTAGCCCGCGCCGGACTGGTCCTTGAAGGGGTCGGTGAAGCTGATCAGGCGCACCATCCGGTACGGCTCCACCGCGATGAGCACGGCGAGCCCGGCTCCAGCGGCGCCGCCGAGGGTGAACAGCCACCGCCACGGCAGGCCCGCCACGAAGAGCAGGACCCCCGCGAGCCCGATGAGGATGACGGTGGTGCCGAAGTCCTTCTGGGGCAGCATGAACACGAGCGGGAGGGCGAGCAGCACGACGGACACGGCCAGCACGGCGTGGTCGCGGAGCTTGCCCTGGTTGATGGAGAGGTAGTGCGCCAGGCCCACCACGAGCGCGATCTTCATGAACTCCGAGGGCTGGACGTTCACCGGGCCGAGCCGGAACCAGCGGGTGGCGCCGTTGGCCGTGTGGGCGAGCGGGGTGAGCACCATGAGGAGCGAGAGCAGGCTGGTGACGTAGGCCGGCCAGACGAGCCGGCGGAGGACGCGGATCGGGGTGAGCAGGATGGCCGTGGTGAGCGTGAGACCCACGCCGATACCGGCCACCTGGCGCACCACGAAGCGGAAGGCGTCGCCGTAGCGGGCGTCCGCCTCGAGCGAGCTCGCCGAGAGGATCATGAGCACGCCGAGCCCGGCCAGCAGGCCGTAGATCACGGCGAGCGGCCAGTCGATACGGGTGAGCTTGTGGAGTTGCTCGTCCATCAGGTCTCCTGGGCCGTGGTCGCCATGCGGGCGAACTCCCGCCCGCGGTGGGCGAAGTCCGTGAAGGCGTCGAAGCTCGCGCACCCCGGCGAGAGGAGCACGTCGTCACCGGGGGCCGAGCGCTCGCGGGCGAGCTCCACGGCGTCCCCGAGCGACCCGACGAGCGTGGAGGCCACTCCGACCCCGGCCAGCTCGGCATGGATCGCGGGTCCGTCGCCGCCGAAGCAGATCACGGTGTGCACGGAGGCCAGGTGGCCCGCCAGCGCCGCGAAGCCCGGGCCCTTGCTCTGCCCGCCGAGGAGCAGGACCGTGGGCACCGTGCGCCCCTTCAGGGCGGCCAGGGTGCTCGCGACGTTGGTGGCCTTGCTGTCGTCGATCCAGCGGCGGCCGTCCGACGTGGGCACGGGCTGCATGCGGTGCTCGAGGGCGGTGAGGTCGCGGATGCCGTCCTGCACGGACCGAACGGACGCGCCCATCGCCAGCGCCAGGCCCGCCGCGACTGCCGCGTTGTCGAGGTTGTGCTCGCCGGGCACCGTCAGCCCCGAGAGGTCGATGTCCGCATCGATGTCCGGCAGACGGATGCGGGCGACACGGCCCTCGCGCACGATGCCGGGCTCGGCCCCGAGCCACGCGTGCGTGCCGGGCTTGTCGCGCACGGCCTCGCGGAGCAGGGCGTCGTCGTGGGGCACGAGAGCCAGGTCACCGGGCCCGAGGTTGTCGAACAGCCGGGCCTTCGCCGCCGCGTAGCCGCGCATGTCGCCGTGCCGGGCGAGGTGATCGGGGGTGAGGTTCAGGATGACGCCCGCGCGGGGCCGCAGGCTGCCCGGCCTCTCCAATTGATAGCTCGACAGCTCGAGGACGTAGATCGCGTAGGGGGTGTCGACCGCCGCGGAGAGCGGGGTGCCCAGGTTGCCGCCGACGAACGTGGCGTGCTCGCGCCCGAGGAGCTGCCCGGTGAAGTGGGTGACGGTCGACTTCCCGTTGGTGCCCGTGATGCCCACGATGGGGACGTCGCCGAGGTGGTCCACGGCCAGCGCCACCTCGCTCCACACGGGGATCCCGGCAGCCTCGGCCGCGACGATGTCGGGCTGCGTGCTCGGCACACCGGGGCTCACCACGATGCGGTCCGCCGCCAGGAACGTCTCGCGCCGGTGCGGCCCGAGCTCCATCGTCACGCCCGCGATGGGCGGGAGGTGCTCGCGGAGGTCGACCCCCGTGACGTCCCACCCCTGCTGCACGAGCAGCCGGGCAGCCGCCACGCCGGACGCACCGAGACCGAGGACGACCGCCTTCATCAGCGGAGCTTCAGCGTGGAGAGCGCCACGAGCGCGAGGATGATGGAGATGATCCAGAACCGGACGATGATCTTGGGCTCGCTCCACCCGAGCTTCTCGTAGTGGTGGTGGATGGGCGCCATGTGGAACACGCGCTTGCCGCGCGTCTTGAAGCTCGTGACCTGGATGATCACGGAGAGCGTCTCGAGCACGAAGATGCCGCCGACGACGGCGAGCAGGATCTCGTGCTTCGTGAGCACCGCGAGGGTGGCGAGCGTGCCGCCGAGGGACAGCGAGCCCACGTCCCCCATGAAGACCTGCGCAGGGTAGGCGTTGTACCAGAGGAACCCGAGGCCAGCGCCCACCAGGGCGAACCCGAACACCGTGAGCTCCCCGACGCCCGGGAGGTACGGGATGCCGAGGTAGGCCGCGAACCGGCTGTTGCCCGCGAGGTAGGCGATGACCGCGTAGGTCGCGGCGCTCGTCATCACCGGGCCGATCGCGAGCCCGTCGAGCCCGTCCGTCAGGTTCACCGCGTTGCTCGCGCCCACGAGGATGAACAGCGCGAACACCGGGTAGAGCCAGCCGAGCCAGGTGGGCGCGCCCGTCCAGAGGTTCGCGAAGTCGATGTGCACGGTCGTGAACAGCGGCACCGGCAGGGTCGCGTCGATGGTGCCCGAGCCGTACGCCCACGCCACCACCCCACCGCCGATGAGGGTCTGCAGCACGAGCTTCCAGCGGCCCGCGAGCCCGTCGGCCGACTGGTACATCACCTTGCGCCAGTCGTCGTAGAACCCGATGGCGCCGTACCCGAGCATCACGATGAGGGCCATCCAGGTCGCCGGCGTGTCGAGCCGGGCCCAGAGCAGCGTGGCCACCGAGACGCCGAACAGGATGCACACCCCGCCCATCGTGGGCGTGCCGATCTTGTTGAGCAGGTGGCTCTCGGGCCCGTCGGAGCGGATGATCTGGTTCATCTTCTGCTGCCGCATCCAGTGGATGAACGGCGGGAAGACGAGGTAGGCCGTGACCAGGGCCGTGATGAGGCCCCACGCCGTCCGGAACGACAGGTACTTGAAGACGTTCGTGCCCGGGAGGATGTCCGCGAGGGGGCCCGGCTCGATGAAGAGGTGGTAGATCATTCGGCCTCCTGCAGCGTCGTGAGCACGCGCTCGGTGCGGGCCCCGCGGGACCCCTTGAGCAGCACGACGTCCCCTGCGACGAGCGTGCCAGCCAGCGCGTGGCCGGCGGTCTCTGGATCGTCGGCGACGAGGAGGCGCGTGCGCTTCACGGCGTCCGCGGCGGCCCCCATGCGCTCGCCCACGAGCACGATGCGGTGGAAGCCCAGGCCGTCCGCGTGGGCCGCCACCTGACGGTGGTAGGCGAGCTCGTTCGGACCGAGCTCGAGCATGTCGCCGAGCACCACGGTCTTCCGGCCGGCCAGCCCCGCGAGGGCATCCAGCGACGCCACCATCGAGGCCGGGTTCGCGTTGTAGGCGTCGTTGAAGACGCGCGCCCCGGACGGCAGATCCACGACCGCCATCCGCATCCCGACCGGCTGGTAGGACCCCAGCGCCGCCGTGGCCGCCTCGAGCCCCGCCCCGGCCGCCCAGGCCGCACCGAGGGCCAGGGCCGCATCGAGGGCGATGTGGGCGCCGAAGGCCGGCAGATCCACCGCGAACTCGCCCTCGGGGGTCGCGAACATCACGCGCATCCCGAGGGCCTCGGTGCTGGCGGTGGCGACGACGCGCACGTCCGAATCGCGTGTGCCCACCGTCACCACGCGCACACCGGCAGGCACCGGGAGGGCCGCCACGCGCGGGTCCGCCATGTTCTTCACGAGCACGTCGCCCGGCCGGGCCGTCGCGAAGATGGCGCCCTTCTCCACGGCCACCCCGTCGAGCCCGCCGAGCTCCTGGAGGTGCGCCGGACCCACGTTCACGATGAGGCGGATGTCGGGCGTGGCGAGCTCCGCGAGGAACCCGATCTCCCCGGGCGACGAGGTGCCCATCTCCACGACCATCGCCCGGGCCTCGGGCTCCACGGCGCAGAGCGTCATGGGCACGCCCAGGTGGTTGTTCAGGTTGCCGACGGTCTGGTGCACCGGACCGAGGGGCGAGAGCGCCAGGGCCGTGAACGCGCGGGTGGTCGTCTTGCCCGAGCTCCCGGTGAGCCCTACGACGGGCCCCGTGAACCGCGACCGGGCGAAGCGCCCGAGGTCCTGGAGCGCCACGGTGGTGTCCGCCACCTGCACGAGGGCGCCCGGCCACGCGTCGTCCACCCGGGAGACCACGGCCCCGACGGCCCCCTGCTCCACTGCGGCCGCGACGTAGTCGTGCCCGTCGAAGCGCGCGCCGGACAGCGCCAGGAACCAGCATCCGGGCTCCAGGGCCCGCGTGTCGGTGAGCACCCGGCCTGCCGGGCCGTCCCGCACCACCGTCCCGCCGGTCGCGCGGGCGATCGTGGCTGCGTCGAATCTCACGGGGCCTCCAGGGCTTCGCGCGCCACCACGCGGTCGTCGAAGGGGGTCTTCACGCCGGCGATCTCCTGCGTGGTCTCGTGGCCCTTTCCTGCCAGCAGCACGGCATCACCGGGCCGGGCGTGGGCGAGCGCCCAGCGGATGGCGGCACGACGGTCGGGCTCCTCCAGCGCCGGGGGGCGCGTCAGGCCCGCGCGCATCTCGGCGAGGATGGCGAGGGGGTCCTCGGAGCGCGGATTGTCGGACGTGAGCACCACGTGGTCCGCGAGGGCCTCGGCCACGGCGGCCATCTTCGGACGCTTGCCGCGGTCGCGGTCGCCACCGCACCCGAACACCACCCACGTGTCGCCCGGGACCAGCTCCCTCACCACCGGGATGACGGTGCGCAGCGCGTCGTCCGAGTGCGCGTAGTCCACCACCACCAGCAGATCGCGGTCGTTCGGCACCACCTCCAGGCGACCCGGCGCGCCGGGCACGTCCGCCAGGGCCTCGACGAGGGCGTCGAGGGGGTGCCCCAGGGCCAGGCCGATGCCGAGGGCCGCCACGATGTTCTGGGCGTTGTGCCGGCCCACCATGCGGCTCCGGAGCACGGCGGGCCCGGCGGGGGTGACGAGGTCCAGCACCATGCCCTTCGCGTCGAGCGTGCAGGCCGTGATGCGGAGGTCGGCATCGCCGGCGAAGCCGTAGGTCCACCGGTCGTCGGGCGCGCCCATGCGGCCCCAGGCAGGGTCGTCCGCGCACAGGAGCGCCCGCACCTGGCCTCCCGCGGGCCGGAGGCGTTCGAACAGCATGGCCTTCGCGTCGGCGTAGGCCTCCATCGTGCCGTGGAAGTCCAGGTGGTCCTGGGTGAGGTTCGTGAACACGCCGATATGGAAGGGGGCGGCGTCCACCCGGTGCTGCACGAGTCCGATGGAGCTCACCTCGAGCAGCGCGACCGCCACACCGGCGTCGACCATCTCCGCGAGGAGGCCCTGCAGGATGGGGGCTTCGGGTGTCGTGAAGGACGTCTGGCGGGCCTGGCCGGCCACCGCGTTGCCGGTCGTGCCCACCCGTCCCGTGACGACCCCGAGCGCGTCGAGCATCTGCTGGGCCACCGTGGTCACGGTCGTCTTGCCGTTGGTCCCCGTCACGCCCACCAGAGCGAGCTTCTCCGCCGGATGTCCGGCGAGCTCGGCGGCGACGCGGGCGAGCACGACCTTGGTGTCGGGCACCAGCACGAGCACGCCCCGCACGTCGACCGGCCGCTGCGCGAACACCACGGGAGCCCCGCAGGTCGCAGCGAACGCGTGTCCATCGGCGTTCCCGCCCACGACGGCTACGAACGCGGAGTCCTCGCGCACGTCGCGGGAGTCGCGGGTGACGTGGCCGATCTCGGGATCGGGTCCGTCGACGCGAGGCAGATCGAGGGCCTCGAGGAGGGAGGAGAGCCGCATGGGAAGGACGGGGTGGGGAGGGGTGCCCGGGAGGGCGGGGGGAGATGAGGATTGTAGCGGTTCTCCGGTTGTCGCTCAACACGAGCGCCAACATCCGGTCGCCCGTCCAGCGAGATCGATCCGCGAACGCCTACAATGATGCTCGCACCGACCTGGACGGCTGTTCCCGATGTCCCCTGGCTCCCCTCCCCCATCCCTCGACGGCCTGCTGACCCTCGACGGGGACGCCGTGCTCCTGGAACGCCGGGTCCCCACCCCTGTGCGCGCGGCCGTGCTCGCAGCGGTGGCCGGTACGCCGGGTGCCGCGCTGTCCGTGCTCACCCTGCTCGTGGTCGCCGCCGGCGGGCCGCCCTGCGCGCCCTTCTGCGGGATGGCCACCGCCGTGCTCCCCGCGGCGCTCGCCTGGTCCGCCGCCCGTCGGAAGCGCGTGGAGAGCCGCGTAGACGCGTCGGGTATCCACGACCTCGTCTCCCGCCCGTGGTTCGGGGACGACGTCCTCGTCCTCCGCGGGAGCCCGGACCGGGGCAGGGTGACGCTGTCGGTCGGCGACGAGCCCCCGCTCCTCGAGCGGCGCATCGCAGCCCGGAGCTCCACCGGCTGGGACCTCGAGGGTGTGCGCTGGCTCGCGCGTCACATCGCCGAGCAGGCGGGCATCCCCCTCGACGACCGGCTCGGGCAGGAGGACGACTGGGCCGAGGGCCTCCGGGCGGCCGCACGGCGCCGAGGCGATGTGGACGCGTTCCACACTGCGGAGCCGATCGAGCCACCGAGCACGGTGGACCTGGACGGCCAGCACATCACCGTGCCCGGAGGCCGGCCGGTGCTGCAGATCGGGCCCGGCCGCATCTCGTGGCACGAAGGCATCCCCCTCACGCTCGACGCCCAGGGACTGAAGGTGAGGGGCCGGAAGGAGGCGTGGTCCTCCATCCAGAGGTTCGACCTCGTGTTCCGGAAGGAGAACCGGAAGCGCGGCACCCTGACCGCGGCGGTGATCCGCGCGTCCATGGCCGACGGGAGCCGCTGGGAGCTGCTGCATCGGCACGTGGCCGCGTCACCGGACTATCCGCGGCGCGACCGGGACAGGCTGAAGCTCGCGTGGCCAGGCCACCTCACGGGGACCCTCGCCACGCTCCGCCGGGCCCACCGCGAGGCGATCGACCAGATGGGAGGCAGCGAGGACGTGCCCGACGCGCTGGCCGCCCTCCGCGCCGCGGAAGAGCCCCACTGATGGGGGTCACTTCGCCGCGACGAGCTCCACCGCGATCGACAGCGTGACCTCGTCCCCCACGAGCAGCCCGCCCGTCTCGAGGGCCTGGTTGAACGACACGCCGAAGTCCTGACGGTTCAGGGTGCCCGTGGCGCGCGCGCCCACGCGCTGGTTGCCCCACGGGTCCGTCACCACCTGGTCCAGCCCGCGGCCCTGGAGGTCGACGGTCTTCGTCACACCGCGGAGCGTGAGGTCGCCCGTGAGCGTGAACGCACCGTCCTTGCCGGCCTTCATCTTCGTGCTCTTGAACGTCATCGTGGGGTGGTTCGCGATGTCGAAGAAGTCCGACTTGGCGAGGTGCGCGTCACGGTCGGCGTTCCCGGTGTCCACCGACGCCATGTCCACGGTCACCGTCACCTCCAGTGACTTCGGGTTGCCCGGCTCGAAGGCCGCCTCACCGGTGACGTCGGAGAACGCTCCCTCCACCGAGCTGATCATCATGTGCGACACCTCGAACCCCACGCGGGTGTGCGCGGGATCGACGTTCCAGCGCTGGCCGCCGGCGAACGCGGAGGTGGAGAGGACGGCGACCGGGAAGAGGAGGGCGAAGCGGGACATGGAAGCTCCATCGCGCATGGCGCACTGGGTGTCTCTCGAGGCTCGGGCACGTCGTCCGGCCTGCTGCTCTTCTCCTATCTGTCGCCGCATGGGAAACTAAACCTTGGAAGTCGACACACCTTTTCCATGGAGGACATTGTGGACGACCGCGAGGTGTTCGTAGCGGTGGTTGAGGCCGGCAGCTTCACAGCCGCAGCGACGCGCCTCGGGGTCTCCGTGTCCCACGTGAGCAAGCGGGTCCGGGCCCTCGAGGAGGCGCTGGGCGCGCGGCTGTTCGTGCGCACCACGCGGCACGTCGCGCCCACCGAGGCCGGCGAGCGCTACCACCTCCGGGTCGCGCCGCTCCTCCGGGGCCTCCGGGAGGCCGACGCCGAGGCCGGGAGTGGCACCGTGGAGCCCCGCGGGACCGTGCGCATCGCGGCTCCCCTCGCCTTCGGGCTGCGCCACGTGGTCCCCGTGCTGAACGCCTTCCAGCGGGCCTGGCCGGACGTGAAGGTGGAGGCGAGCTTCCGCGACGACCGCGTGGATCCGCTCCTCTACGACCTCACGCTGCGCGGCGGCACCCTCGACACGGGCCTGGTGGGACGGCGCCTGTGCGCCATCACCTCGCGCCTGGCGGCCTCCCCCGGCTATCTCGACGCCCACGGACGCCCGACCCACCCGCGCGAGCTCGTGGGCCACCGGCTGCTCCGCTACACCGCCACTCCCAGCGTGCGGCCGTGGACGTTCACGCGGGACGGTGAGGTCGCCGAGATCGACGTGGACGCGGCGTACTCCGCGGACAGCGGAGAGGCGCTGGTGGCCGCGGCGGTCGCGGGTCTCGGGGTCGCCAACGAGCCGGACTTCCTCGTGGACGCCCACCTCGCGAGCGGTGCGCTGGAGCTGCTCCTGCCGGACTGGAAGGGCTTCTCCGCGCACTTCTGGGCGCTCACGCCCTCCCGGTTCCCCTCCGCGGCCACGCGCGCAATCCTCGACGCCCTGGACGAGAACCTGCGATCCAGCCGCTGATCCTCACCCGATCGGGGGAAGCGGGAACGACCGGACCTGTCCGACAATCCGCTGGTCCGAGGTACCCCCATGCCCCGCCCCGACCCCATCGAGATCGTGGAGGCCGCCTACGACCTGTCCGGCGACCACGCGACCTGGCTCCAGCGCGTCGTGGATGCGGCCGACGGGTCCTTCTCCGCGGCCCCGGCGTCATGGGCTTCCGCTACACCTACGGCGAGACCCTCCAGATGGACCTCCCCACCTGTAGCGAAACGGTGGCTCCAGGCGCCATCGACGGCCTGCACCACCTCTGCGCGATCCTGGCGGACCCCGAGCATCCAGCCCATCCGACGTTCGTCAGGATGCTCGGCGTCTGGCGGTCGAACGCGAACGTGCTCCAGGCCACCGAGCTCCAGCTGCGTGCGGAGGACGAGGACGTGGTCTTCCTGGTCCCGGGCCTCGCCGACGTGCTCTACCTGCGCGCCGAGGCCCTCGACGGGTCCGGGGCCCTCGTGCTCTCCATCGGTCTTCCCGAGGTCGAGCGCATCCAGCCCGCCACCCGCGACATGCTCCACCGGCTCGGGGCGCACCTGAAGGCCGCGTGGCGGCTCCGCCAGGCCGACGCCGAGCCCCACGCCGTGCTCGACCCCGTCGGTCGCGTCCTGCACGCCGAGGGGCCCGCGCGACGCCATGGAAGCGCTGTCCCGGGCGGCGACGTGCATCGACGGCGCCCGCGCACAGCGGTCGGGGCGCGATGCCGAGGCGCTGGAGGCCTGGGAAGGGCTCGTGGACGGCCGGTGGTCCCTGGTGGAGCGCATCGACACCGACGGGAAGCGCTTCCTCGTCGCGCTCGAGAACCCACCCGGCGTGCGCGACCCTCGCGGTCTCACCGATGCCGAGCGTTCCGTCGTGGCCCTCGCGGTCCAGGGGCAGGCCGACAAGCTCGCCGCCTACCACCTCGGTGTGTCGGAAGGAACCGTGTCGTCCCACCTCACGCGCGCCATGCAGAAGCTCCGGGTGCGCAACCGCATCGAGCTGGTGCGGTTGCTCGCCGGGCGCCTGGCTCAGCCGACCTGACCCAGCATCCGCACCACGAGCTCCGTGCGGCTGGCCACCCCGGCCTTCTGCAGGACGGCCGACACCTGCTTGGCCACCGTGCGCTCGGAGACCCCACGCGCGACGGCGATCTGGTCGTTGGTGCACCCGGAGAACAGGAGCAGCGCCACCGCCCGCTCGGCTTCCGTGAGCCCCTCGGGCACCGAGGGTTCCCTGTCGTCCACCGCGAGCACCACCAGCCGGCTCATGAAGGCCTCCGAGGCCCACGGTAGCGGGCTGCGAACACCGCCTGCTCACGCTCGGCTCACAGGCCTCCCAGGGCCCTCCAGTCCACACCCCAGCCCGACAGGAACCAGCGCGCCATGCCCGCGAACTGCGCGTCGGGGCTCGTGTACCGGACGACCCTCCGCCGTGCGTCCGCCACCGCGGCCGCGTCGGACGACCGGAGGAGCAGAGCGGCGGACACCACGTCCTCGTACCGATCGAACCGCAGCAACGCGAGCTCGTCCCGGTCGAGCCCGAGCAACCGGACCATCGCGTCCACGACGCGCTCCCGGCGCGCCAGCACGGCGGGATCGGCGTGCGGCACGGCCATCGCGTACACCCGCCGTGTGCTGTCGTCCGCCCTCCACCCCAGCAGCTCCTCGGGACGGTCGCGGTAGGGATCGGGCACGAGGGCCAGCTCGCGGTCCACCGCCTCCCAGAACGGCGTACAGGGCGCACCCTCGGCCTCGTCCCGCGGATCGGGCGTCAGCAACCGGGCTTCCTCCTCGAGCGTCGTGCCCGGCGGGAACACGGGCGCGGCCAGCGGAGGCCCGTCGATCTCCCAGAGGTCGCCCTTGTAGGACTGGTTGCAGATCTGGCAGGCGAACGTGTAGTTCTCGTAGAAGAACGCGAGCCACCAGTACCGCGACTTGGGCCGGAGGTGCTCCACGTCGCCGTGGGCCACCACCGACGTGCTCGCCTCGCAGTACGCGCACTTGCCGTGGGTCTCCGCCCGGAGCTGGCCCTTCGCGGCCTTCCACTTCCCGCTCTCGAACGCGTAGGCCGCGAGGGTGCCGTCCGCGCGGGCCTTCACGAGCTCGAGGTTCTTCCGACGCCGCAGGTGACCGCGGAGGGCGCTCGTGATGCGCTCCCGGTCACGCACGAGCGCGATCAACCGTCGTGCCCCGTGCGGGCGTCCAGGGCGGCCACCGCACGACGGAGGAGCTCCATGCGCTCGGCGGGGTCGGACGCGTCGGGATCGGAGGCGCGGTAGTCCGGCATGGACGCGAGCTCCTCGCGCAGCCGGGCCTGCTCCACCTCCTCCCGACGCGACCGGGTCGGCTGGGCGTCGAGCTCGGCGAGCCGGGCCCGCTGGGCCTCCCGCACCGGGGAGTCCAGGGCCGCCAGCCCGAACAGCGGGGACGTGAGGAGCTGGTGGAGGAAGAGGTCGCGGGGGCTGCCCGCGTAGGGCGTGACCCCCACGCGCCCGGACGCATCGCGCGCGAACACGGCCACCTCGCCCGCCGCAGCGGCGTGCACGGCCAGGGGCGAGTGCGTGGTGGCGACGATCTGCATGTTGGGCAGGCGGTCCGAGAGGAAGCGGACCAGGCGCCGCTGCCAGGTGGGATGCAGGTGCAGCGCCAGCTCGTCGATCAGCAGGAGACCCCTGGCCTTCAGGGGATCCTTGTAGTCGCCGAACGTGGTCGTGATGCGGTAGAGCAGGTCGCCGCACCAGGCCGCCACGGACTGGTAGCCGTCGGAGAGGTCGGAGAGCGGCAGCTCACCGTCCGGGGTCATGAACCGGAGCTGGGGCGGTGGCCCCGATCGATGCCGGCGAACAGCACGCCCGGGAGGAAGGCGTCCAGGGTGGACCGCACCACCTCCAGGCCGCCCGGACGGGCGTAGTCCAGCTCGGCGGCCCAGCGCTCCAGCGGCACGAGCGTGGCGTCGCGGGCGAACAGGGTGGCCACCGCGTTCGCGCGGGGGTGGCTGTACCACTCGCCCATCGCGGTCTGCCGGGACGGGAGGTTCACCCGCCGGTGCACGCCGTACGCGAACACGGGGTAGTTGCGGGTGGAGTGGGCCAGGGCGGCGTCGAGCCGCGCCAGGCTGGTGCCGTTGCGCTCCAGGGTCTCGCGGAGCGTGGCGCCGCGCACGAGCACGAGCTCCACCTCGCGGGCGTCGCCGTCCCGGGTGCGCAGATCGGCGGTGATGCGCGCTTCGGCCGCCCCCGCGCGGATCCAGGCGTCCGCGCTGCCGAGCAGGTCGCCCAGCGCATCGCTGCCGGCCAGCACGAGCGCGAGAGCGCGCACCACGGTGCTCTTCCCCACCCCGTTCTCGCCGAGCAGGAAGGTCCACGGGCGCACGCTGCCGTCCTCCCGGGTGAACCGGAGGTCGAGCTCGACGTGGGCGCGGACGTCGCGGAGCCGGAGGCGCGTGAGGAACACGAGGACCTTCCTACCACGGGGTATGCTGGTCCATGACCTGGCGGCGCGCGCTCGTGGGGCTCGTCCTGGTGCTGGCCGTCGTGGTGGGGCTGGTGGTCGTGTTCCTGCGCGCCCGGCTCGCGGAGATCCCGGGCGGCGAGGCCCCCGCGCGCGGCGCTGTGGAGGCCGTCGTCCGGCCGCTGGAGGAGAGCCGCCTCACCCTCGTGGCGCGCATGGAGCTGGACGCCCTGCGCGCCTCCATCGAGCGCGACCTGCCCGAGATCCTCGTCGAGAAGGCCGGCGAGCCGGCCAAGGGCGACTGGCGCTACGACCTCACCGTCCGTCGCGTCCAGCCCCTCGCCTGCGCGGCGACCAGGCCGGACACCTCGTGCTGGACGTGCCCCTGGAGGTGTGGGCGAAGACCTACCGCGGGCGCACGGCCGACCGTCGGGCACGAAAGGGCCGCGAGGCCCCCGACGGCGTGCAGCTCGACGCCGGCATCGCCCTCGCCATCACGGTGGACTACCGCATCGCGGAGGACTGGTCGCTCGACCCCGTGGTGGAGGTCGCCCACACCTGGACCTCGGACCCCGCGCTCTCCCTGGGTCCCCTGTCCTTCCGGGTGCGCAAGCCCGTCGACAAGCTCCTCGAGCCCCGACTGGCCGAGGCGGCCGCGGGGATCCGGCAGCGCATCGTGGAGCGGGACGACCTCCGGGCCCGCCTGGAGACCACCTGGCGCGAGCTCGGCAACCCCCGGCCGGGACGGAACGGCGGGTGGATCGTCATCGAGCCCCTCCAGCTCGCCGTGTCCGCGCCCCACCGTGCGCGGCGACGTCCTGGAGGTGCCCGTGGGTCTGCGGGCCCGCATCCGCAACGTCGTGGGCGAGCGTCCACCGCCGCTGGACCCCGGTCCCCTGCCCCCGCGTGCCGACGTCCCCGACGCCCCCGAGGGCGTGCGCATCGCGGCGGAGGTCCGCCTTCCTTGGGAGGAGCTCGAGCGGCGCGTGCGTGCCGACCTCGCCGACCAGCGCTGGACGACGGACCTCGGCGAGCTCACCGTGCACGACGTGCAGATCTACCCGTCGGGCGAGCGCGTGGCGGTCGGGCTGCTCCTGGAGGGCGAGAACGCCGTGCTGGGCGGCTCGGGCTGGGTGTGGCTGCTCGGCCGGCCCGTGCTGGACGCGCCCGCCGAGCGCATCGTCGTGGAGGGCTTCGACTTCGTGGTGCAGGCGGAGGGCTCCTGGATCGAGACGGCGAACCACGCGTCCCTCCGCGACCAGGTCCGCGCGTCGGTGGAGCCCCGCCTGGTGTTCCCGTTCGGGGAGCAGGTGCAGGCCGAGCTGCGCCGCATGAACGCCCGCCCCCGCGACGAGCTGGCGCTGCACCTGGACCGGCTGGACGTCCGGTCCCTGGCGCTCACCGACGAGGCGGTCGTGGTGAACGTCGATCTCGCGGGCTCCGCGTCCCTCGCGCTGAAGGCGCCCCGGGCCCGGAAGGCCGCCAACCGAGTAGAGGGACCCGTGGAGGACTCTCGTGCGACGTGAATGGCTCGCCCTGCTGGGTGTCGTGGCGCTGGTGGCGCTCGTGTTCGGGCTCTACTCCAACGGGGAGGGCAAGCGCCGCCCCAAGATCCGCGAGGCCAGCAAGCCCCTGGAGAAGGCCACGCCGGACGCGCGGGTCATCGAGAACATCACCCGGCGCCCCATCGAGCGGAAGAACGGTGCTCCGGCGCGGCTCGACCCCATCCCCTCGGACGTCCTCACCGCCGACATCTCCGGCGTGAAGGCGGCCATGAAGGCCCACACGAAGGACCTCACGGCCTGCTTCTCGGACCGCGCGGCCCTGCCCGAGAGCGGGCGCGTGCAGCTCTCCGTCACCCTCGAGGGCGGGAAGGTGGTGGAGGTGGTCCCAGCGGGCGTGGACGCGCCGGAGCTCGGGTCCTGCGTCCAGCGCGCGCTCGCGGGTGACAGGTTCGACACCGCCGATGGCTCGGTGACCGTCCGCTACCCGTACGTGTTCAGCATGGACGCCCGCTAGGTGGCGAAGAAGCCGAAGCTCCCGTCCACGCCGGCGCTCCGCATGCTCCGCGAGAAGGGCGTGGCCCACGAGGTCCACACCTACACCTACGTGGACCGCGGGGGCGTCGCCGCCAGCGCGGCCGCACTGGGACGGGACCCCCACGGCATCGTGAAGACGCTCGTGTTCGAGGACGAGCGCGCGGAGCCGCTCATCATCCTCATGCACGGCGATGCCGCGGTGAGCGCCAAGGCCCTGGCCCGCGCGACCGGCCGGAAGTCCACCGCACCGTGCGCTCCCGCGGTGGCCGAGCGCCACACGGGCTACCGGGTGGGCGGCACGTCGCCGTTCGGCACGCGGAAGGCCCTCCCGGTGTACGTGGAGGCGTCGATCCTCGAGCTCGAGAGCCTCCTGATCAACGGCGGATCCCGCGGTGTGCTCGTGGAGATCGTGCCCTCGGTGCTGGTGGACGTGCTCGGGGCCGTGCCGGTCAGCGTCGCGCGCGACGCCTGAGCGCCACGAGGCCCGGGAGCGCCAGCCAGAGCGCGCTCCCGCCGCCCGACGCGCAGCCGCAGGTGTTCGTGTAGGTCCACGGGAGGTCGGCGTCGTCGCAGTCCTGGTCGATCCCGTCGTCCGGGACCTCGGGGGCGCCGGGGTACCGGTCGGGATCGAGGTCGTCGCAGTCCGTGCCGACGGTGCCGCCGGGGTAGCCGTCCATGTCGCGGTCGTCGTCGTTGCCGTCGCAGTCCTGATCGACCCCGTCGTACCAGACCTCCTCGGCCCCCGGGCTCACGTCGGGGTCGGTGTCGTCGCAGTCCTCGGTGTTCAGCACGCCCTGGGCGCAGCTCGGCGTGGGCGTCGCGGTGCCGTCGCCGTAGCCGTCACCGTCGACGTCCGGGAAGCGGGGGACCTGGCCGGTGACGGACGGATCCGCGTCGTCGGCGAGGCCGTCGCAGTCCTCGTCGGTGGCGTTCGCGTCGCAGACCTCCTGCGCACCTGGGTTCGCGCCCGGGTTCGTGTCGTCGCAGTCGTCCGCCACCAGCACGCCAGCACCGTCGCAGGTGACCAGGCCCGAGGCGGGGTCGCCCCAGCCGTCCCCGTCGGCGTCCGCGTACCGCATCACGCCGCCCACCGCGTCGTCGTCGAGGTCGTCGGCGTTGCCGTCGCAGTCCTCGTCCACGTCGTCGGGATCGCACAGCTCGTCGGCCGCCGGGCTCACGTCGGGGTCGGTGTCGTCGCAGTCGTCGGGCGTGACGCTGGTGCCGGCGGGCTGGAGGCAGGCGAGCACGGGGGAGCCCGCGTAGCCGTCGGTGTCGAGGTCCGCGTAGAACGTCGTGGTGCCGGTGACGGAGGGGTCCGCGTCGTCCACGAGCCCGTCGCAGTCCTCGTCCCCGCCCCCGCAGACCTCCGTGCCCGTGGGGCTGACGAGGGGGTCGGTGTCGTCGCAGTCCTCGGCGACAGGGCCCGCGCCGGGCGGAGCCGCGCAGGCGAGCACCAGCGTGCCCACAGAGCCGTCACCGTCGGCGTCGACGTACCACTCGAGCGGGACGACGTCGGGATCTGCGTCGTCCACGAGACCGTCGCAGTCCTCGTCCACGCTGCCGTCACAGAGCTCGACAGCGCCGGGGTTCACCTCCGGGTCGGTGTCGTCGCAGTCCGTGGTGTCCAGCACGCCCTGGGGCGGCTGGTCGCACGCGAGCACGATGAGGGTCGGGTGCCCATACCCGTCGCGGTCGGCGTCCAGCGCCCATGGAGTGTCGCCGGTGACCGAGCCATCGAGGTCGTCCGCCAGCCCGTCACAGTCCTCGTCCACGTCGGCGGGATCGCAGACCTCCTGGGCGGCCGGTGAGATCGCGGGGTCGCCATCGTCGCAGTCTGTGCCGTCGGCGACGTACCCGGCAGGCGCAGCCGCAGCGATGACCACGTCCATCGGATCACCGTACCCGTCGAGATCGGTGTCGGCGTACCAGACCTGGGCATCCTCGTCGATGGAGAGATCACAGTCGTCGTCGATGCCGTTGATCAGCTCTGGCGCACCGGGATGGACCGCAGGGTCGGTGTCGTCGCAGTCGGCCCCCACGGCGGCATCGGCTGCGGTAGGACACCCGATGAAGGGCGTCGACCCGTAGCCGTCGGTGTCGCCGTCCACCCACCGGAGACCCGCGCGCCCCACCGAGGGGTCCGCGTCGTCACAGTCGTCAGGGGCAGGCACCCCGTCAGCGTCGCCATCCAGTCCCCAGGAGGGACCTCCCAGCGCACCGATGTCGGAGGGCGAGCCGTCGGCATCGTTCGGGCCCGTTCCCGCATCGACGAGCCCGCTTCCGACGAGCGGCCGGAAGGGCTCGCGGTCGCAGAGGGCCGAGGCCAGATCGAGGACCTGCGGGTCGGCCGCGTCGGGGAAGCAGGACGCCTCCAGCGCGAACGTGGAGTCGCCGCCGGGGTTGTCGTAGAACCAGCTCGACTCCACCGTACCGGAAGCTCCGACGCCCTCGTGGAGCGCTGCGCCGCCCACCTGCTGCGCGAAGAGGCTGTCGACCACGAGGAAGTCGTCATACGTGCCCGAGATCGCGCTCCCCTGGCCCGCGTCGTTGCCCACGGCCGTGATGTGCCGGTGCTCACCGCCGTGGACCTGCATGCCGCCGCCCCACTGGGCCGCCTGGTTGCGCACGAACACGTTGCCGGACGAGGTGATGGACGTGCCATCGAGGTAGACGCCACCTCCGTAGCCCTGGAGGAACCCGCCCTGCGCGTTGTTCGCACAGAACAGGCCGCGCTCGAGCCGTCCGGCCTGGACGTTGTCGAACAGGAGCCCGCCACCGCGGGTGCCCGCGTTGTCGTCGAACACGGTGTCGGTCACTCGCAGGTGAGGCTGTCGACCAGCACACCGCCGCCCACCCGACGGGGCTGCCCGCATTGCTCACGAACCAACAGGCCTGGACGAGGTGGGTGCCGTCGTGGAGGGACACGGCTCCGCCGCCGGAGCCCGCGTTGCTCTCGAAGCGCTCGGAGGTCAGGGTGGCACCGCCGCCGTCGAGGTAGAGCGCGCCGCCCGTGCCGCCGTCGTTGGCCGTCCACACGTTCCCCTCGGCGACGAGAGTGCCCCCCGTGACCTGCACCGCGCCGCCGCGCCTGGAGCCGGTGTTGCCCGCGAAGGTGTTGCCCGCGAGGAGGAGGCTGCCACCGGACGCCCAGATCGCCCCACCGTTCTCCGCGGAGCCGCCGGTCAGCGTGCTCCCCACGACGACCACGTCGCTGGCGTTCGCCCAGATCAGCCCGCCGTCACCGCTGATCACCGTGTCGCGCAGGGTGACAGCGTGGAACCGCCGTGCAGCCGTGGAGGTAGACCAGACCGCCACCGAGGCCGTCCTGATCGGCGCCGCCGTGGGTGAGGATCACGTCGCGCAGCACGACCATGCCGCCGTTCGTGCACTCCACGGCGCGTTCGCCGCCCGCGTCGAGGGTGAGGCGGGTGATCGCCACGCTCCCGCCGTCCAGGCTCACCACGGGCTCGCCGGTGCCGTTGACCACCAGCGTGGTGGCCGGCCCGACCCCCACGATGGGCGTGTCGAGGACGAGGCCCGAGGGCAGGTTGTGCTCGCCGGGACCCAGCCGGATCGCGTCGTCAGGACCCGCGGAGTTCAGCGCGGAGGCGAGGTTCGGCCGGTCTTCGGGCACACGGACCGTCGTGCCGGCGGAGGCCAGGGGTGCAGCGATCAGCAGGAGGGGGGACACCCTGCGAGCTTATCACCGTGCGCAGCGGAAGCCCGTGAGCGGAAAGGCACCGTTGGACGTGGCCTGGAGCGAGGTGTCGCCGTCCTGGCGACGCCACGCCGGCTTTCCGCCGGCATCCCGCCACTCCTGCTTGACCCTGGGCACGCCCGTCCAGGTCTGGGGCAGCGCGTCCAGCGGGAGGAGACCGCCCCGCCCCGCGCAGTACGCCCGCGCGGCGCCCCAGGTGACGCGCGTGACGGGACCCGGTGGCGGGCCGTCGGCCCAGTCGCGCAGATAGCTCGCATCCGCGCGGCCGGACCCGATGGCCGCCTCCCGCTCCCACTGGGGGTGACGCGCGACGAAGGCCGCGAAGGCGGCCCCAGAGACGAGCCCGGAGCTGGCGGGGCCGGGGGTGTGGGCACTGGGACCGGTGGCACGGGCGACCGTGCCGCAGCGGTGGGCGCGGGGAGCTGCAGGGACTCCGTGAGAGGCGCACCGCCGGGTGGGACGGACAGCTCGCCGGAGCGAGGACACACACCCGCTCGGGCAGGCGTCCGCCTCCAGACAGCCCCTCGCCGTCTCCGGCAGCGTCCGACCTCCAGGAGCAGCTCGTGGGGCCCCTGGGCCACGCCGAGGAAGGTGGCCCGCGCGCCGTCCAACGTGCCTTCCGCCCCGTCCAGGACGGCCCGCGCCAGGGGCTGGCCCGCGGAGACCACGACCTGGCGGGGTGCCGGGACGTCCAGCACGAGGTCGAGGTGGGCCTCGCCTTCGCCCGCCTCCACCGCGAACCCGCGCTCGCCCACCGCGCACCAGGCCGGGCAGCTGTCCGGGCAGGTGGAACAACCGGGGCCCCAGGCCCAGGCCACCGTGAGGGTGGCGGGTGGCTCCCGGGTGAGGCGGGCGGTGTCGCCCTCAACGACCTGGCCGTCGACGCGCACCACGCGCTCGGTCCCTTCTGGCAGCCCGGTGATCGCGAGCACCACGTCGCGGGTGGTGGGACGCGCGGGCTGGACCGCGAACAGCCCGGCCAGACCGAGTGTTGCGAGCGCGAGCAGCATGAAGCCCACGCCGACGCCCGCGAGGGCGAGGGTGCTGCGCGTGCTCGTGGGGAGCGGCGGATCGGGCGGAGGGGGCAGGGAGACGCGGCCGGCGGGCGTGGACCCCAGACCGTCGATGCGCCGGAGCACCTCCTCGGCGGACTGGATGCGCGCATCGGGGTCCACGACGAGCAGGTCGGACACCAGCTGGTCCACCCAGGGCGGGGCCTCCGGGCAGAGCTCGCGCAGCGGGACGAAGCGCGCCTTCGCGATCGCGTTGTAGACCTCGAGGAGGTCCTCGCCATCGAACGGGACGTCGCCGGTGAGCATCTCGTAGAGCAGCACGCCCAGGGACCAGAGGTCCGAGCGGGGGTCCACCTTGCCGCTGTCGCGCACCTGCTCGGGCGACATGTACTCGGGGGTGCCCATCGTCACGCCGGACTTCGTGCCCGAGCTCTCGAACACCTTCACGAGCCCGAAGTCGGTGACCTTGGGGATGACCCCGGCGTTGCTCGTGTGGTGCAGCAGGACGTTCGCGGTCTTGAGGTCGCGGTGCACCACGCCCACCCGGTGCGCTTCACCCACGCCGAGCACGATGCCGCGGAACAGCTCGAGGGCCTCGTCCACCGGGAGGGGGCGACCGTCCTGGTACTCGTCCAGGGCGGGCCCGTCGACGAACTCCATCACGAGCGCGACGCCCTGCTGGGTGTCGAGGATGTCGGTGACCGCGACGACGTTCGGGTGGCGGATCCCCGACTGCACGCGACCTTCCGCCATCAGGCGTCGCTTGATCTCGGGGACGTCGACGCGGAGCACCTTCAGGGCGTGGGCAGACTGGAGCGTCTCGTGGCGACCGAGGTACACGGTGGCCATCCCGCCTTCACCCAGCACGCGCTCGATCACGTACCGGTCGAACCGATCTCCGGGTCGCATGAGCCTCCGGTGTCTCCGCGCAGTCTACTCGGCGAGCACCGTACGGAAATCGACACGCCGGTTCAACGCCCGTCCTTCGGCCGTCGCATTGTCGGCGATCGGACGGGAGGGTCCGTAGCCTCTCGCGACCAGCAGATCCGGCGGCACGCCGCGCGCCTCGAGGGCGCGCACGATGGACAGGGCCCGGCGGCGCGAGAGCTCGAAGTTGTACTCGGGCCCGCCGGACGGATCGGTGTGCCCCTGGACCTCGACGCGCCGGATGCGCGGATCCGCGATCACGGTGGCGGCGATCTCCTCGAGGATGGGAGCGAAGGCGTCGTCCGCCATGTCCGCGCCCACGGCGAACTTCACGTCGACGAGCTCGAGTCCCTCGGCGGTCTGGCGCACGCGCGCCGGCTTCAGGTCGAACGCGACGGGCGGGACCTCTCCGGTGGCCGGGACCTCCGCGAACCGCCGCACCGCACCGAGCCCCGTGCCCTCTGCGGAGGCCACGAGCTCCCAGTGACCGGGAGGCAGCCGCAGGTCGCCCGTACCGTCGATGGCCACGGGAGCCACCTTGCCCGGTCCGCTGGCCGAGACCCACACCGACACCGGCGCGCCGTCGTGGGTGGCGGCCACGCGGACGGGCCGCGGGATCCACTCGATCTCCACGAGCTGCTCGCGCTGCTCGGGGTCCACCGGCACAGGCGGCTCGGGCGCGATGGACGGATGGGTGACGACGAGGGCCCCCGGCTGCGCGACGGCGACGACGGCGGTGCCCGAGGCGTTGGTCGTTCCCACGACGGCACCGTCCAGCGTGAGCTGGGCGTCGGCAACCGGCCTCCCCCGGCCGTCGGTGACCGTGACGAGCAGCCCGCCGTCCCCGAGCACCATGGAGACCGCCTGAGGTGGCGCAGGGCCAGGATCGAGGGTGACGTGGCGCTCGGCGAGACCGGCGGAGGCGGACGACACCAGGACGTCCCACTCCCCTCCCCCGACGGCCACGAGCGCACGACCGTCGGCCCCCAGATCCACGGGCTCCACGGCACCGGGACCGTCGAAGAAGGCCACCGCATCGGGCACCGGCGCGCCGCCAGACGTCACGGTGAGGTCGACCAGACCGGCCCGCCAGGCGAGCGTGCGGGCGAGCGTGGTGCCAGCCTGCACGTCCACGGTGGTGGCGTTGGGCTGGAACGCGGGATGACGGATCTCCACGGAGCGAACGCCCGTGCGCAGGCCCGAGACGCGCACGCGGCCGCCGGACGCGGTCTGCACCAGCCGCACACCGTCGAGCCAGACCTCCGCACCCTCCACGGGCGCCCCCAGGGGGTCCTCGACGCTGACCTCTACGGCCCCGTCGCCCGCCTCGCCGCCCAGGGAGATGGACACGTCGGCCAGGCGACCCTCCCGGCCCCCGACCGTCGTCCAGACCACCTCCATCCCGGCCTCGTGGGACGCGAGGATCTCCCACTGACCCTCCGGGACCGCCGTGAACAGCCGACGCCCCGGCGGCCCGAGCCGCCCACCGTCGTAGGGCGACGGCCCCACGAAGTCGACCTGCGCGTCCACGGGGTCCCGACCCTCGCGGGCCGCGACGCGCACCGAGCCGTCCTCCCACCCGAGACCGAGGGACGCCACCTGGGGACCGTCGCGCAGGACGACCTCCGAGGTGGCCGTGGAGAGCCCCTCCCCGCTGGCCGCGAGCATCACGGGACGCGCGGGCAGCGCGAAGAGCCGCAGCTCGCCAGCCGTCCCGGTCGCCCCGACAGGCGCGCCATCGAGCGTGATCTCGACGCCGTCCAGCGGACGCCCCTCGACATCACGCACGCGCACGACCAGATCCGCCGTGCCGGGCTCCTCGGGGCGGAGCACGAAGTCCGCGACGACCGGCACGGGCCCGTCCGTGACGATGTCCACGGTGCGCTCCTGCATGCCGAACGCGGGCGACGAGAGCACGAGGTCCCACCGGCCCGGAGAGAGCTGCACGAGCTTCTCGCCACGCTCGCCGAGCTCCACGGGCGGGAGGGAGCGCGGGCCCTCCAGGAACACGAGCCCGTCGGAGAGCGGGCCCTCGGGCCCCTCGGCGGTGATGCGGACGGTACCCGGCGCGTAGTAGAGCTCGAACCCGGCCTCGGCGGCTCCCTCGGACAGGTCGACCGTGGCGGCCTGCTGCGCGAAATAGCGGGAGTCGACCTCGACCTCGGTCTCCTTCTCCGCCAGACCCCCGATGGCCGCACGCCCCTCGCCGAGCGTCCCGATGGCCACGCCGTCGAGACGGACCTCGGCCCCACCCACGTCCTGGCCCTGAGGGTCCGCGACGTCGAGGTCCAGTCGCGCCTCACCGGCGATGGGCAGGAGGACGACCTCGATGGCGACCTCGCGCGTCCGCCGCGGCGCGATGTCGATCTCGCGGGTCTGGACGCCGTAGCCCTCGGCGCGGACGGTGAGCTTCCAGGTGCCCGGCAGCAGATTCGCGGACCACTGGGAAGGCCGGCGCGACACCAGCTCGTTCGGGAGCGGCCCCTCGAGCGTGACGCCCACGGCCGCCGGCTCGCCCGTGGCGGTTGCGACCCGGACGCGGAACCCGACCGGCGCCCACTGGAGCACGACCGGCTCGGAGGACTCCTCGGCGGGCACCTGCTCCGCGAGGAGGCCCGGAGCGGCGATCATCACGGGCCCGCGGTCCAGCGGGTAGGCCGCGCGACCGCTCGCGTCCGCCGTGATGGACGTCCCGTCGGCGAACGTGATCTTCGCGCCCGGGACCGCATGGCCGGCGGGATCCACGATCCGCAGGTCGCGGATGACCACCGGCGGCGGCGGCGGCGGCGGTGGCTCCTTGCCGAGCGTGAGGGCGACTCCGGTGCCCACACGCCACACGGGTGTTCCAGCTCCCTTCGTGAGCCCCACACCCGCGAGGCCCATCACCGACACGCCGTCCGCGACGCTCAGCGTGCCGTCGAGGGCCGCCTCGGCACCCGTACCGCGGCGCAGCCGCACCTCGGTGGACAGCGGGAGCTCGCCCCGCGCCGAGAGCCCGAACCCACCGGGCTCCCCGACCACGTGGGCCCCGATCGCCCCGGTGGTGACGACGCCTCCGAGGGCCCGCGTCGCGTCGACCGCGCCCTCGACGTCCACGCCGAGCCGGGCATCGAGCTGAACGGGTCCGGCCCAGCGGGCGGCGAGCAGGAGGGACGGCACCGCCCGACCGGTGCCGGCGAAGGCCGAAGACGCCCCGGTCGGCAGGCGCAGCGCGAGCCCCACCCCCCCCGAGAACGCGCCCGGCAGGGCCCTGCGGAGCCACAGGGTCGCCCTGAGGTCTCCGAGAGCCGTTCCCGCCCCGACGTCCGAGAGGGCGGCGAGACGTACGGGTGCATCGAGCGTGGCCCCGAAGGACTCCGTGAGCATCGCGGCCCCCTGGAGCCGGGCCACGGCCGCCAGCCCCACGAGGTCTTCTCGAACGCCCGCTGCCGAGCGCGCGAGGGGCCCGCCGTCCACCGTGCCGCGGATCCCGACGGTGGCCATCCCGCGCGCGAGGGAGGGCGGCCCAGCAGCGAAGCCGGCGAAACCGGCTGTGCCATCGTGCGGGAGGAGGCCCGCGCCGTCGGAGTCGAGCCCGCTCGCGAGGGCTCCTTGGAAGACCAGCAGGATCATGGGGATTCGGGGACTAACCCGGATTCGCCGCCTGTCGCGGCTCGGAGACCCCCGCGAGGAGCGCGGTGGCCAGGAGGGCGCCCAGCATACCGATGGCGGCACAGGCCACAAAGCCCCAGGTGGCGAACACGGGCCCGGCCACGGCGGACCCCAGGGCGAAGCCCACCTGCCCGGTGGCCAGGAACAGCGCCATCAGGCTGCCGCGGCGCTTGTGGTCGACGAGGCCCGTGACCCACGCGTTGAGCGGGGAGATGCGCACCCCCACGAGCCCCATGGTGACGACGAAGAGCCCCAGGATGGCCAGGTAGCTCGGCATGAAGGGCGTCGTCATCATGAACAGACCCAGCGTGGTGCTGGCGAACAGCACGAGGACCTTGCGTCCCACGCGGTCCGAGAGCCTACCCGCGTACATCCCCATCGCGGCGTTCGCGAGGCCCCCGACGCCGAAGAGCAGCGCGATGCCGTTCTCCTCGACGTCGAAGGTGCGCTCGATCCAGAGCGGCTCGTAGGTGATGAACCCACTCACGCTCACCATCATCGTGAGGCTCGCGAGGTTCACGAGCAGGAGGTCGCGCTCGGCCAGGATGCCCCGGTAGCGCGCCAGGGCGGTGTCGAGCCGCAGCTTCCCCTCGCCGGGAGGGCCGGGCACCAACACGGTCCAGCAGGCCGCGCTGCAGAGGGTCATGAGGACGCCGAAGGCCAGGAAGGGGGTGCGATAGTCCACACGGGCCGCGAGCAGCGCGCCGATGGGGATGCCGAGCACCTGACCGGCGGCGAACCCGCTGGCCACGATGCCCATGGCGCGGCCGCGGTAGCGGTCCGGGACGACGTCGCCGACGTACGCCATGGCCGCTCCACCGAGGAACCCGGACGCCGTGCCCGCGAGGAACCGCACGAGCACGAGCGACCAGAAGCCCGTGGCCACACCGTGGAGCATGAGCGCCACCGCCATCCACGTGGTGCCTGCGCGCAGCACGGCCCGCCGGCCGAACGAGTCGCTCACGGGCCCGGCCACGAAGGCACAGAGACCGACCGCCACCGCGTAGGCCGTGACGACCACCCCCAGCTGGGACTCGGGCACCGAGGTGGCCTCCGCGATGCGCGGCAGGATCGGGGACACCACGAGGAACTGGGCCGAGCTGACGAAGAGCACGCCCACCAGGGTCGCGAGCACGAGCGGGTAGCGCGGCGGGAGCTGGGAGTCGGGTTCCACGACGCCCTCTAATGCCGGGGAGGGCGGGCGGAGAGCACGAACACCTCGAACCGCTCGGACCCTGCGACCCGCTCGGCCACGAAGGGCGTCCGGTCCGCCAGGAGATCCCGCCACCACGGACCGAACGAGTCCCTCCACCCCTCGTCCCGGGGAGCGAAGAGGATCGTACGCCCCGCCGAGCCCGCCACGATCCGGGCCATCTCGTCGTCCGACATCGGCGCGCCGTACGGGGCGGCCAGGGAGGTCACCACGTCCCGTCCCGTGCGCTGGGAGACCACCATGCCGAGCGGAGCCAGCACCGTGTCGCCGGGGTCGCTGTGGACCATGACGTCCCGGTAGAGCGAGCGGAACGTGGCGCCCTCGGCCCACCGGTAGGCCCGTGGCTGCGGGTCGGAGGTGGCCCGGCCGGCCTGGAGGCCCGCCCAGAGCAGGGCTGTCATCAGGGTCGCCCGGGGCGCCCGACGGCCGGTCCACGCCACCCCCACCAGGAACAGGGGCAGGGTGACCGGCAGGAGGAGACGGAGGTCCGGGTCGTCGAGGTGATGGCGCCAGCGGGTCACGAGGAAGGCGGTGAGCGCCGCGAGCCCCTGGAGCACGAGCCAGATCCCCAGCGCGCCCGCGGCCGGCGCCGCCGGACGTCTCACCCTCGCAGCGAGCCCGATGGACACGAGAGCCAGGAGCAGCACGACCGCGTCGGCCCCTCCCCGCCAGTCGAAGGTGCCACCCAGTGCGGTCCACGTGGCGCCCAGGGTCGTCGTGAGCGGCGTGTCGGTGGACGGGTACCTGAAGCCGAAGGTGCCCCCAGCCCAGAGGGCCAGGAGCACCCAGGCGCCCGCCACCGAGCCGCTCACCCCCGCCGCGATCCCGACGTCCCGCACGAGCTCCCGACGGCCCCAGCGCCACATCCCGACGAACAGCGGGAGCGTGAGGACCCCGACGACGGCGGCGTGACGCACCCAGAACCCGGCACCCGCCAGGGCTGCGGCGAGGGCAAGGCGCCTCGGGTCGGGAGTGCGCGACCAGCTCGCCAGGACCGCGGCCTGCGCGAGCCACACGACCATCCAGGGCCCCTCGCTCCACCCGCGCGCCGACACGAAAAGCACGGGCGGGAAGGCCACCAGGGCCACCGCGAGCTCGGGTCTCGCGCCCAGGTCCGTGAGCACGCGCGCCGCCAGCGCCACCGAGAGGAGCAGGCACACCCCGGCGACCACCGTGAGCCACAGCGGTCCGGGTACGCCCAGCCCGAGACCGACCGCGAGGAGGAGCGGGTAGCCCGGAGGCCATCCGGTGAGCGCCGGCCGGACCTCGGTGAACGGGCGGAACGCGAGGGGCACGTGCAGCGTTCCGTCCACCAGGGCCCGGGCGCCCGCGAGGTAGGTCGCCGTGTCGGGGGACGCGCCCACACCGGTCCGCGCCACGGTCGCGATCCACGCCAGCCCCGACGCGGCCAGCACGAGGGCGGCCGCGGGCCCCCGCGCGCCGAACTTGCTGCCTGTCCTGGCCATCATCAGGTACATTCGGGATCCATGGCGGACGCGCTCACCACCGAAGCCAAGCGGTCCTACACCATCCTCGGCCTGGTGGGCGAGGGCGGTACCGGACGGGTGTACCGCGCGCGCATGGTGGACGGCGACTTCCACAAGGACGTCGCCCTGAAGATGCTCCACGCCGCCAACCCGAGCGACGACCACCTCGCCCGCTTCCGCGACGAAGCCCGCATCCTCGCGCTCTTCCGCGACCGGGCGGTCGTGAGCGTCGATCCTCCCGTGCACCTCGCGGGGCGGTGGTGCGTCGTCATGGACTTCGTGGAGGGCCACTCGGCCGGCCACCTCCTCAGGAAGCTCGGGGCGTTCCCGCCCCGCGTGGCGCTGGAGATCGTCGCCGAGGTCGCCCGCGTGCTCCGCAACGCCTACGACTTCCCGGGTCCCCGGGGCGCCCCGCTGCGCCTGCTCCACCGCGACATCAAGCCCGGGAACATCCAGGTGACCCGCTCCGGCGAGGTCCGCATCCTGGACTTCGGGAGCGCCCGCGCCAGCTTCGAGAACCGGGAGGCGGACACCCAGGAGGAGATCAGCGGCACGCCCGGCTACATCGCCCCTGAGCGCCTCGAGGGGATCGAGGGTCCGGCGGGCGACATCTACAGCCTCGGCATCACGCTGTGGTGCATGCTCACCGACGAGAACACGGTCCGTCGGCGCGAAGACCCCGAGGCCGACGCGAAGGCCATCGCGGGGACCGATGGTGCGCTCGCCGCCGCCCTCGGCCTCGCCGTGCGCATGCGCGAGCGCGACGCCGACCTCCGGCCGTCCGCCGAGGAGGTCCAGAGCACGGCCCGCGCCCTCGCGAGCGCCCTCCCCGGTCCCAGCCTGGAGGACTGGTGTGCGTCGATGCCGCCGCGTCCCCTCGAAGACGACCAGATGAAGGGCCAGCGGCTCACCGAGACGCTGAAGCTGGAGGCCTCCGGCTCGACGGGCCGCACGATGGCCATGTCCGCCGGGGTGGGGGTGGGGTCGCTCCTGGCCCTCGTGGCGGTGGGGGCCCTCGGGGTCGGCGCTGGCGTGCTGGTGATCCTGGCGGCCCTCTCCCGCGGAGGCGGCTCGCCCGCCCAGGAGCCCGGCGTGGCGGTGGCCCCGGAGCCCATGGCCATGCGCCACGAAGTCCCCGCCGGCATGATCGGCGTGCACCTGCGCTCCACCCCGGAGGGCGCGGACGTCGCGGTGGACGGCAAGTCCGTGGGCCAGACCCCCCTGCTCTCCTGGCCCGTCACGCCCGGTACGCACACCGTGACGATGACCAAAGGGCGGTTCGAGACCGAGCGGTCCTTCGACGTCCAGAAGCCCGGCACCCTGCACTGGAACATCATGCAGGGCAACAGCCGGCTGGAGATGCTCCGGGAATGAACGGTCCTCCGCCCTCCTCCGCCCTGCTCGCGGCCCTGCGCGAGCTCGTGGCCGTGGTGGGGCGCGATGGCACGTTCGCCTGGCTCGGCCCGCGCTGGGAGGACGAGCTCCGTACGAGCCGAGACCACCTCATGGCCCAGGGCTGGCTCTGGTACCTGCATCCCGCGGATCGTCAGGCCGCCCAGGACGCCCTCGCCCACGTCGATGCCGACGGCCCTGCCGTGCGCTTCGAGGCGCGGTGGGCCCACGGGGACGGGCACTGGGTCGCTCTCTCCACCGTGGCCGTGGAGCGCGACGGGTCCCTCGTGTTCGCGACCACGCCCGCGGTCGACCACCGCAAGGCCTCCATCCGGCTCGACCGCCAGCTCCTGCTCGCGGAGAGCCTCATGGAGATGGGCAGCTTCTGGATGGACCTGCGCACCATGAAGGTCCACTGGACGCCGGGGATGTACGCGCTGCACAAGCGAGACCCCGGCCAGCCGGAGCCGAGCGGGCCCGAGGCCATCGACGCCTTCCACGAGGAGGACCGCGGCAGGGTCGGGGCCGCCGTGATGCGGTGCGCGCGGGCAGGGGTGCCCATGGACTTCGAGGCCCGTCTGGTCCGCGAGGACGGCGAGGAGCGCCGGGTGCGCACCATCGGGGCCGCCGAGATGGCCGGCGGGGAGGTGGTCGGCGTCTTCGGTGTGGTGCACGACGTCACGGACAGCGCGGTGCGGCGCACCCTGGCGTCCGCAGAGCAGCTCGTCTACTCCGCTGCTCACGACCTCAAGCAGCCCGTGCGGACGATCCGGAGCTATGCCCAGCTGCTCCGCGCCGAGCTCGGAGCGCCCACAGAGCGCCAGGGCCTGTGGCTCGATCGCATCGAGGAGGGGTGCGACCGCGCCGCGGCCCGCATCGAGGGCACCCTGAGCCTCGCGAAGGCCGGCGGGGCCCGTCCCGTCGGGCCCATCGCGCTGGGGACCGTGCTCGAGCGCGTCCTGGAGGACCTGAGCGAGCACATCCGCGAGACCGGGGCCATCGTAGAGGTGGGCGAGCTCCCCACGGTCGTCGGCGAGGAGGCCGGCCTCCAGCAGGTGTTCCTCAACCTGTTGAGCAACGCCCTGCGCTTCCGGGGTGACCGACCGCCCCGGATCCAGGTGACGTCGGAGCATCGGAGAGGCCGCGAGGTGGTCTGGGTGGCGGACCGGGGGCCCGGGCTACCCGCGGATCAGACCGAGAGCATCTTCAAGCCGTTCGTACGGCTCGATGCCGACGCCGAGGGCACGGGTCTCGGGCTGGCCATCGTGCGCCGGGTGCTCGACGGGTGCGGGGCCACGGTGTCCGCAGCGAACCGCCCGGACGGAGGCGCGGTGTTCACCCTGCGCTTCCGTCCCGGCTGAGGTCGCTGGGCAGCGGCCGGCCGTCGAGGAACCACTCCCGCAGAGACTGCAGGAAGGCGCGGAGGCCCACGAAGTCCCGCGGCTTCTCCACGTAGGCCGAGCAAGCGGACCTCCGCATGCGGTCGACGTCGCTTCTGAGGGTGGAGGAGCTGTAGGCCACGATCGGCACCTCGCGGTTCGGGTACCGTTCGAGGAACCCGTGACCGTCGAGCCGCGGCAGGTTGATGTCGAGCAGGATGAGGTCCGGCAGCGCATGCCGCGCGGCGCGCTGCTCGAGCTCGCGCAGCGCCGCCTCACCGTCGAGGACCTGGTCGACACGCACGCGCAGGTGTTCCTGGGCGACCGCGGCAGACAGGAGCTCGCCCTCGGTCGGATCATCGTCCACGAGCATCACGGACAGCATGGGTGACAAACTCTCCCCCCCCGAGAAGAGACACATGACGAGGGTAGCACGCCCTCCAGGTCCCATCGGAAGACGGACGCGACACCTGAGCGGCCATTCGAACGAAGGAGCCGATGGGATCGGTCGTCGTGGCCCGCGAGAGAGGCATCGCACAGCTCTTTCACCCGGCTTTCAGGATCCGACGCGGATCGATCCGTAGGTCGGTGTTTTCCCGTGGAGCCGCTGTCGGTGTACCATCCGGTCGTGGAGCTGAAGATCGTCAACGCCGGATCCGTCGCGCACACCGTGCGGATCGCCACCCGCCCGCTGTCGGTGGGCCGGGCTCCGGACAACGACCTCATCCTCACGTCCGCCCAGGTGTCCTCCCACCACGCGCTCTTCTACCGCGAGCACGACACCGTCCATCTGCGCGACCTGGGGTCCACCAACGGCAGCTTCGTGAACGACGAGCGGGTCACGGAGGCCACGCTCAAGCCAGGCGACGTGGTGCGCCTGGGCGACATCGAGCTCCACTGCGTGGACGCGCTGATCCTCCCGATGGAGCTGCAGATCCGCCAGATGGACGGCCCCGTGGCCTGGACCGTGGAGGACGGCTTCCCCCTCCCCGACCACGAGCGCTCGATGGTCTTCGTGGAGCCCGGCGGCGTCGTCCTCGAGGTGGACGGCCACTCCCGCGCGCTCACCCCGGGCGTGGTCTTCGAGCTCGACGGTCGGCGCTACGAGCTCGCCGAGGTCGAGCCCGTCGCCCGCACCGTGCCGATGGCCGGCGCCTTCCCCTACCGGCTCGATGTCGATCTCTCCGAGGGACGGGCGAGGCTCACGAGCGACGAGCTCCAGCCCGCCGTGCTCACCGCGTCCACGCGCGTCTCCCTGCTCTACGTCCTGGCGGGACAACCCGGCGACTGGATCGACGACGAGGTCGTGGGTGCGGGGGTCTGGGGTCGCGCCTGGACCCGCCACGACCCCAACAACCTCAACGTGCTGCTGCACCGGATCCGCCAGGAGGTCGGGCGCGCCGGCTACGACAAGCGCTTCATCGAGCGTCGTCGCGGCGCCATGCGGCTCCGTGTGCGCGAGGCCCACGCCGCGTGACCCGACGGCCGGGCCCAGCGAGGTTCAGGCGACGACGTAGAGCGCAGCGGCCAGCACGGCGAGCAGGACGGAGACGAGCACGCCGAGCACCACGAGCACGACGATCCCGACGCCGATCATCATCACGGGCGAGCGCGACGGCGGGGGCGGAGGCGGCGGTGGCCGGGCAGCCGGACGCTCCGGAGCCGGGGTCTGGCGCGGAGGCGGTGCGGCCGGTGAAGGGACCTTGCCGGGCGACACGTTGCGCGCGTCCATCGGGACCACGGACGACGCCCCCCCGAGGGCCGGCGGTGGCGCCGGGGGCGGTGTGGGCGTGCGAGGAGGTGGCGGCACCTGAGAGGGCGACACCACCTGGCCGTCGGTGTCGATGGACTTCCCCTCGAGCTCGGCGCCCTCCAGGATCTGCTGGGGCCACTCGCGCGACCGGGCCCAACGCCCGAGCGTCGGTCCCTCCATCGCGTCGTGGAGCGCCTCGAGCTCCTCCGCGATCTCGGCAGCCGTGGGGCGGAGCTCGTGCTGGAACTGCAGCACGCGGTGCAGGAGGGCGCGCACGCCCTCGTGCTCGACCAGCAGGAGACGCTCGTCGAGGTAGGCCGCGAAGTCCACGGCGTTCATGGCGAGGGTGACCTGGAACTTCAGGTCGCGGCCCCGATAGAACTGCTTGCCCGTGAGCATCGCGAAGAGCGTGACCCCGAGGGCGAACACGTCGACGGAGGGACCGCTCACCCCGAACCCGAGAGCCTCGGGTGCCGCGAACCCGGACGTGAGCAGGACGTCGCCCATGGCCGTCTTGGCCTGCCGGTCCATCTCGTTGGTCCGGGCCACCCCGAAGTCCAGCAGCTTGACCTTGCCATCCACGGACACCCGCACGTTCGCGGGCTTCACATCGCGGTGGATCATCTTGAGCGGACGACCCGTGTGCGGATTGGGCACCGTGAGCGCATACGCGAGCGCCTCGGCGACCTCGCGGGCCACCTCCACGGCGATGCGCGGCGGCAGGAGGTTCTCGGGGACGCAGAAGGTGGAGACGTCCGCCCCCTCGACGTACTCGGTGACGAGCGCGAGCCGCCCCTGCACCTTGGCGAAGCCGTGGACGCGGAGGATGACGGGATGCGACAGGAGGGCGAGCACCTGGCCCTCGTCGCGCAGGCGCTTCACGGCCTGGGAGGTGTCGTCGAACTGGTCGCGTAGGACCTTGACCGCCACCTCGCGCGTGATGCCGCCCTCGGTGAGCTGGCGCGCGAGGTACACCTCGCCGTATCCGCCCTCTCCGAGGCAATGGTGGAACGTGAAGGCGATTCGCGCGGCGGACATCCCGATGGTTCTACCACCCGGGAGGGAGCGGATGAGACAGAGTGCGCAGCGTCTCCGTCGCGGCCTCGGCCCAACCCCGGTTCGCGGCGGGTGACGCGGGGCTCGGATGGAGCAGGCGCGCCACGCGGATCCCCGGCAGATGGGGCTTGCAGGCCAGGCGCGCACGGCGCTCCGCCCACGCGCCCACCCCGATGACGATGGTGGGTCGGAGGATCTGCAGCACCTCCACCAGGTGGGCGTCGCAGGCTTCGAGGACGGGGCCGACGACCTCCCTCGGCAGCTTGTCCGGGGTGAGGTTCGCGCCCGACTCCGCCTGCCAGACCAGCGGGCAGTAGTTGAGGATCAGGTGTTCCGCGAAGAACACCTCGGGGCGCTTGCAGACCGCCTCCACGGTGCCCCAGAGCCGGTCGCCGGAGACCTCCACCCGCTCGCACGCGAAGCCCTGGATGGGACGCCTGGGGTGCACGAGCTCGGGCTGCCTCACCTCGCCGGTGATGCCGAGGAAGCCGCGGACGCGGTTCACGGCGCCGAACGGGACGCCGGTCTGCGCCATGCCCCACGGCCCCGGGTTCATCCCGAGCCAGAGGGCCCGGGCGCCCAACCCTCCGTAGCGCTCGAGGTACTGGCGATGGGGGTCCCAGGCGTAGTCGACCGGATCGAGCACGACCGGGATGCCGGGGAGCTCACGGACGTGCGGGGCCAGCCGGTCGCGCAGGCGCGCGGCGGCCTCCACCAGGCTCAGGACGGCTCCACGTCGAGGATCTCGCGCGGCGAGCCGAGGAACACCGCGATCCACCGGGTGTCCTCCTGGCTCTCGAGGAACAGCTTGGCGATGACGGTCATCGGGATGCAGAAGAGCATGCCGACCGGCCCCCACACCCAGCCCCAGAACAGCAGCGAGAGGAACACCACCAGGGGCGAGAGCCCGAGCTGGCGGCCCATGAACCGTGGCTCCAGGAAGTTCCCGATGGTGACGTTCACCACGAGGTACAGCACCAGCACCACGACCGCCCAGGCCGGCGAGAGCTGCACGACAGCGAGCAGGATGGGCGGGATGGCCGCCACGATGGACCCGATCGACGGCACGTAGTTGAACAGGAAGGCGATCAGGCCCCACATCACCGGGAACTCGAGCCCGATGAGGGAGCACCCGACCGTGATGAACAGGCCGGTGGCCGCGGACGCCACGCTCTTGATCATCAGGTAGCGCTGCACCTGGCCCGTGGTGTCGGTGAACGGGCCGGCCGGCCGGGCCTCGGTGCCGAAGGCCGCGCGGAACTTCAGCTCGAGCTCGGTGGCCTCGAAGAGGATGAACGTCATGGTGACCAGCACGATCAGGAGGCGCGAGAGCACGACGATGAGCGCGTTGAGCGTCTGCGAGAGCACGCCCATCATGAGCTCGGGCTGGAGGATCTCGCGGGCCACGCTGGCGTCCAGCTTGAGACCGAAGCGGTCCGCGTGCGTCAGCACGTCCTGCAGGAGCGCGTTGATCTGCGGCTCGTACTGCCCGATGTCCGCGGTGAAGCCCCGGACGGTCTGGGCGATGAGCGCCGTGATGCCCACGAGGCCAGCCGCGAAGAGGAGCACGACCACCGGGATGCCCACGACGTGCGGCACGCGCAGCCGCTGGTGGAGGAAGCGGACCAGCGGGACGCCGAGGATGGCGAGGAAGGCCGAGAACAGGGTGGGCAGGATGATGTCGCTCGCAGCCTTCAGCCCGGCGACGATGACGACCAGGGAGGCCATGGCCACGAGCCCCTGGAACACCGCGCCCGGCCGGGTGCGCTCAGCCATCGTCCACGGCCGTGATGGCGCCGACCTCCGCGAGCTGCTCGACGAGGCCCATCACCTCGGGACGCGAGGCCTGCAGGCTCTTCGCGACGGCGTCGAGCTCCTCGTGCGCCCCGATGGCGTCGAGCACCGTGATGGCCACGGGGTTCACCCGCACCGGACGGTGGCAGTCGTCCCAGCAGAGCACGCCCACGGGGTGGATGTTGCCCGAGCCGTCCATGCCGGGCACGATGACCGCATCGCCGACCCGGCGCATCCGGTCGCCCACCACACCCGCGGGAGCATCGGTGAGCAGGGAGGCGAAGGGCATCCCGCCCCCCGCGGCCAGGGCCGCGAGCCCGTACCGGGCATACGCCTCCTGGAGCGGCGTGGCTCCGCGGAGGCGCTCGGCGGCGGCCTGACTGGCGTCGTCCCACGGGATCCACCCGTCCACGTCCACCGCCTGCACCCGTCCGGCGCTCAGGGCGTCCACGGCTTCGTCGACGCGATGTGCGAGCTCGTCGCCGTGGATCTCGAGCATGGCCGGGAGGGGCAGGCCCTCCGCCCGACCGAACCGGGCGTCGAGCGCCATGGCGACGGCCGCGGAGCCGTCCCGGGGCCCACGCCGCGCGACCACCAGCTCGCCGCTGACCTGGCGGCGCATCCAGGCTTCGTCCGGCAGGGGCCAGCGACGGTCGAGGCTGCGCGGCCACCCGAGCACGCTGCCGACCACCTCGGCCGTGCGGTGGAGGACGGCGAGCGCCTTCGGCTCCGGGCGCTCGCGCCACGTGGCCACCGCGTCGTCGACCATCGCGCCGAGCGGCCAGGAGTCGATGAACGCATCGATGCTCGGGAGGGCCATGAGGAGCTGGCGGGGCGACCGGGACGCCATGCGGATGCTGGTCTGGAGCGCGCCCCGCGCATCGAGCACCACCGACCGGCGGTAGAGCGTGTCGCGCAGACGGATCCCGAGGTCCACCACGCCCGCCGGCTCGCGCCCCATCGGGGGGAACGGACCGGGTGGCAGGACCCGCACGGGATTCTCGTGGTCGCTCGGCACCTGGCAGCACCTCCGAGCCGGCGCTCTATCTTGCGGTCCGCCCCGGGGCCATCGCCGGGCCCCCGCGCGGTCGGGAGTGCAGGAACGTGCTATGCTCTGGCTCCCCTCCCCGCTCCCGCGGACCCCAGGCGCGACCGCCGCGCCACCTCCCTCCGAACCCTCCCTCCAAACGGCTTTCTCGCCCCTCCCCGGACCCAGCCATGATGCAGAACACGCTGCTCGTCGACACCGACCTGGTGTACGCGCGCCCCAACGAGACCGATCCGATCGTCCCGGACGGGGACGATCTCGTCGAGATCGGTTTCGAGGACATGGAGCCCGTCGCGGGCTTCGATCTCGTCGGCATCGAGCCCCACACGGCGATCGCGATCCTCCCGTTCGTCGAGTTCGACCTCGTGGGCGTGGCCCCCCACTTCGCGCTCACCACGACGCCCGCGCCCGCCTTCCCCCGCGCGCCGGTGGACCTCGAGCCGGACTGTGTCCCCACGGAGGAGTTCGCCTCCTGGGAGCTCGACCACCACGACGAGGCAGCGTTCTGAGCCCGCAGGGCCACGAAGCCGTGCCCAAGCGCCCGCGCGTCCGGTAGTCTGCGCGCATGTGGTTGCTCTCTCTGGCTCTGGGTGCGACGCCCGCCGACGCACAGGCCGCCTGCAAGGGCGGGTCGGCGAAGGCCTGTGTGGAGGCCGGGGTCGCGTACGAGGGCGGCTACGACGTCCCCGTGGACCTGAAGCGCGCGGCGGACCTCTACAAGGAGGCCTGCGGCATGGGTCTCCCGTCCGGGTGCACGTCGTTCGCGTGGCTCGCCGAGCACGGGAAGGGCATGAAGGCCGACGTGAAGGGCGCCATGGCGCTCTACGAGCAGGCCTGCGAGGACGAGGACCCGCGCGCGTGCAACAACCTCGCCCGTCTGGCCGCCGGCAGCGACGACGCGCGGGCCCGGACCTACTACGAGAAGGCCTGCTCGGGCGGCTACAAGGACGCCTGCCCCAAGCTCGGGATGCTCTGGGAGTTCGGGCGCGGAGGCCCGAAGGACCCCGGCAGGGCGTACGCGATCTACCGGGCGAGCTGCGACGACCACTTCGCGAACGGCTGCACGGCCGTCGGGCACGCGATGCGCGACGGGGTGGGCATCGCCCCCGACCCGCTCGGTGCGGCCGGCCACTTCGACATCGGCTGTCGCCATGGAGACCCCCTGGGTTGCTCCCTGCTGGGCGACATGCACAAGGACGGTGAAGGGGTCCGGCAGGACGACGCGCTCGCCGTCCAGCTCTACACGAAGGCCTGCGACGGCGGCGCCCTGGACGGGTGCACAAGCCTCGGCACCATGGCCCTGATGGGCCGCGGCACCGCGCTGGACGAGCGGAAGGCCCTGGCGTTGTTCCAGCGGACCTGCGACGCCGGCCACCCGCGGGGCTGCTCCAACCTCGGCTACCTCTACGAGCACGGGAAGGCCGTGGCCAAGGACCCCTCACGCGCCTGGAGCCTCTACGACACCGGATGCCGCGGGGGCCACCCGATGGGGTGCACCAACCTCGGGTTGCTCACCGCCAGGGGCGAGGGCACCGACAAGGACGTCCCCGAGGCGCGCACGTACTTCCAGCAGGCGTGCACCCTCGGCGACCGGAACGGCTGCGAGCTCGGAGAGAAGGCCTGGTGAGCGCCCACGACGACACCTTCGGCAAGCGCCCCGCCTGGGTGGCGCTCCTCACGCTGCCCACGGTGCTCCTGCTGCTGTCCATGGCGCAGCAGCTCGTGCCCCCGCACCTCGGCGCGCCGCCCATGAGCTTCACGGCCATGGGGCTCGGGCCCGTCCCGGAGCCCATCTGGGCCGAGCTGGCGGGTATCGTGGGCGCTGCGCTCTGCGCGGTCGTGGTGGGCCCCCACCTCACCGCGGTCGGCGCGCTGCTCACGCTCGCGTGCACGTTCGTGGCCACCAACTTCCTCCCGATGCCCTTCCTCATGGACGCCCTCCTGCCGCTCGTGGCCAACGCGAGCATGGTCGGCGTGGTGGCGTCGATGGGTGCCAGCTCGGGTGGCGGGGCTCCGGGGCTCCGCTACGCCGTGTTCATGGCGGGTTGGGCGGCCTGGGTCGCCGCGCCGTTCGTCGCCCAGCTGCTCGTCACCACGCTGGCGGGCGCCATCCCCTTCGGGGTCCTGGGCTCGGGGCTGGCCACCGCCGCCGGCATCCTGATGATGGTGCCCACGCTGTCGTGGTGGTTCACCAAGAAGCACCCACGCCCCGCCGCGGCCGACGCCACCTACCGCGTCGCCGGCACGGCGGGCGTGGCCTTCGCCATCCTCATCGCCGTGTACGCCGTGGACCTGCTCCGGGTCGGTCACCTGCCCGGCTACGCCGGCTACACGGGCTTCTACGGCTCCCTGCCCACCCTCCTGCACGCCGGGGCCGCCATCTCCACCGCCTCCGCCCTCGCCCTCCTGGCCGTCGTGCTCCAGGTGGTGCGGAGCCCGAGCCGGCTCGGCGTGCTCGCGGGTGCCGGCTGTCTCCTCGTGTCGCTCGCGGGGGTCTGGGCCTGGAGCGCGCGGGGCGAGTGGCTCGCGCTCATCAGCCCGCTGGCGGGCATGGGCCAGGCCATGGTGCTGCCCTGGGTCTGGGCCCGCGCGACCTCGGACGCCCACTGGCGCGCGACCGGCGCCCTGGCGGCCGTGGTGCTCTTCGCGCCCCACACGGTGGAGGCGATGGGCACCCTCCTCCCGATCGCCTGCATGATGACCCTCGCCCTCGCGGCGATCCCGGTCGGCGCCCTCGGCTGGTTCGGCGACGACTGGGTGTACGGCGACGTGCCCGGCTCCGAGCTGCAGCGTCGCGGGCGCCGCCGCTGACCCCCCGCTTGTAGTAGGTTCTCGTCCTCGCAGGGGGACTCCGTGGCAACCTCACAGGTCGTGATCTTCGGCGCCTCTGGCGACCTCACCGGGCGCAAGCTCATCCCGTCGTTGCTGCGCAACTTCGCCGAGGGCGCGCTCCGCGACGACATCCAGGTCATCGGCGTCAGCCGCTCCGAGAAGTCCGACAAGCAGTGGCGCGACGAGCTCGACGCGTGGATCCCGGCCTCCCTGAAGGACGCCTGGGTCACCTTCCGCGCCCACCTCACCTGGTGCCAGGCCAACAGCGCCAATCCCGAGCACATGGAGCACCTCGAGCACCACCTCGACAGCCTGGCCCGCGACCGTGGCGCGCGGCCCGAGGAGGTCGGGCGCCTCTTCTACCTGGCGCTGGCTCCCTCGCTGTTCGATCCCACCGTCCAGGCGCTGGACGTCCGGCGCATGCTCGAGTGCACGCCCGGCTCGAAGGTCGGCTGGCGGCGGGTCGTCGTCGAGAAGCCGTTCGGAGTGGACCTCGAGAGCGCGCGGGCCCTCAACCAGGCCCTGCTCCGCTACCTCCGCGAGGAGCAGATCTTCCGGATCGACCACTACCTCGGCAAGGAGACCGTCCAGAACATCCTCTCCCTCCGGTTCCAGAACGCCATCTTCGAGCCCCTCTGGAGCCGAAAGCACGTCGAGAGCGTCGAGATCTCCGTGTGCGAGACCGTCGCGATGGAGGGCCGCCGCGGCGAGTACTACGACAAGGCCGGCGCCACGCGCGACATGCTCCAGAACCACGTGCTCCAGGTGCTCTCGCTCGTCGCCATGGAGCCGCCGAGCTCCATGCGGGCGGACGCCATCCGCAACGAGAAGGTGAAGGTCCTCGACGCCCTGCGGGCGTTCACCGAGCACGACATCATGGAGCACGTCGTGCGCGCCCAGTACACCAGCAGCGCCACGCGCGACCGCGGCTACCTCGACGAGTACGGCGTCAACCCGAAGAGCGAGACCGAGACCTACATCGCGGTGCGCGCGCTCATCGACAACTGGCGCTGGAGCGGGGTGCCCTTCATGCTCCGCACCGGGAAGGCGCTCTCCAAGCGCTACACCGAGGTGGTGCTCAACTTCCGCACCCCCCCGCTCGACCTGCTCAACGGGCCCCAGCCGGGCGACGTCTGCCCCCTGCGCCCCAACCGCCTCCGGCTCCTCATCCAACCCCAGGAGGGCGTGCGGCTCTCGTTCCTCGTCAAGCAGCCCGGCGCCGGCATGATCATGCGGTACAGCGAGCTCGGGTTCGACTACTCGGATCTCGAGACCGGCGAGACCCCGGACGCCTACCAGCGGCTCCTCCTGGATGCCCTGGAGGGCAATGCCACCCTGTTCATCCGTGGTGACGAGGTCGAGGCCGCGTGGCGCTTCGTGGACGCCATCCGTCACGGGTGGAACCACTCCAGCGCGCCCGTGCACACCTACCCCGCGGGCTCGATGGGCCCCCGCATCGCCAACGAGCTCTACCAGGGCTGCGAGGGCACCTGGGGCACGGGCCCGGAGGACGCATGAGCTTCGTGGTGTCCGACCAGCCCGCCATCGCCGCGGCTGACGCCGTGGTGCGGGCCGTGAGACGTGTGGTGGCCGACAAGGGGCACTGCGTGCTCGCGACCGCTGGGGGCACCACCCCCGTCGCCGTGTTCCTGGCCATCGACGACCAGCTCGACGACGTGCTCGACCGGCTCGCGGTCACCGTGGTGGACGAGCGGCACCTCGGGGTCGGAGGCGACTGGGAGTCCCTCCCGGACGAGAGCAACACGCGGCTCCTGCACGCTGCCTGGCTCGCCCGCCGTCCCGCACAGCCCACCGTGACCGGCTGGGCCATCGCCGGCACCCTCGAGACCGCCCGCCGCGCGCTGGACTCCGCGGTGCCCACCCCGGACGTCCTGCTGCTCGGCATGGGCCCCGACGGCCACATCGCGAGCCTGTTCCCGGGCCACGCAGCGCTCACCGCACCCGGACGGGTCCTCGCGCTGTCCGACAGCCCGAAGCCCCCGCCCGAGCGGCTCACCATGAGCCTCTCGCTGCTGCGGGAGGCCTCCGAGGCCGTCGTCCTGATCACCGGAGCCTCCAAGCGCGACGCCACCCGGCGTGTGCTCGCGGGCGACCCCCACCTCCCCCTCACCCTGCTCGCGGCGTCCGGAGGTCCCCGGATCCTCGGGTTCCTCGACGCCGACGCAGAACCCAGGAGCACCGATGAGTGACCTCGCAGACATCGCCGTCCTCGGGCTGGGCGTCATGGGCGCGAACCTCGCCCGGAACTTCCACAGCCGTGGCTGGAACGTCGCTGTCTACAACCGGAGCCGCGAGAAGCTCGATGCCTTCGTGGCCGAGCACGGCGACCCCCGCTTCCACCCCACCGACGACCTCCGCACGCTCGTCGCCAGCATGAAGCGGCCGCGCTGCCTGATCCTGATGGTCACGGCCGGCTCCGCGGTCGACAAGCTGATCGACGCGCTCCTGCCGCTCCTCGAGGAGGGTGACGTCATCGTCGACGGCGGGAACTCGCACTTCCCGGACACCGAGCGTCGCTTCCAGCGGCTCGCGGGTACGGGTGTCACGTTCGTGGGCATGGGCGTGTCCGGGGGCGAGGAGGGCGCGCTGAAGGGCCCGTCCATGATGCCCGGAGGCACCCGCGAGAGCTGGGAGGCCCTTCGCCCCATGCTCGAGAGCGCGGCGGCCGTGAGCGACTCCGGGCCGTGCGTCACGTGGTGCGGCAACGGTAGCGCCGGGCACTACGTGAAGATGGTGCACAACGGCATCGAGTACGGCGACATGCAGCTCATCGCGGAGACCTGGAGCCTGCTGCGCGCCTCGGGACGCGGCCCGCGCGCCATCCGCGACGTGTTCGAGGGCTGGAACGCGGGTCGGCTCTCGTCGTTCCTCGTGGAGATCACCAGCCACATCGTGGCCGCGAAGGACCCCCGTGGAGACGGGCCCCTCGTCGACCAGATCCTCGATGTGGCCGGCCAGAAGGGCACCGGCCGCTGGACCGCCGTGAGCGCCATCGAGCAGGGCGTGCCGCTCTCCACGGTCACCGCGGCGGTCGACGCGCGTGCGCTCTCCGCCCGGAAGGCGGACCGCGTGCGGGCGGCGGAGGTCCTCGGCGACGCCACCGGCACCGTCGACCTCCAGCCGGAGGACCTCGAGGCCGCCCTCTACGCGGCCAAGCTCATGAGCTACACCCAGGGCTTCGCCCTCCTGCGGGCCGCCAGCGACGAGCGGGGCTACGCCACGGACATGGCGGCCGTCTCCCGGATCTGGAAGGCGGGGTGCATCATCCGGGCGGTGTTCCTCGATCGCGTGTACGACGCCTTCACGCGCGACCCCGGGCTCCCTCTGCTCGCCCTGGACGCCACCTTCGCGGCCGAGCTGAAGGCCGCCGAGCCGTCGTGGCGCAAGGTCGTGGCGGCCGCCGTGGGTGCGGGGATCCCGGTCCCGGCGCTGTCCGCTTCCCTCGCCTGGTACGACTCCATCCGCCTCGGGCGGGGCACCGCGAGCCTCATCCAGGCCCAGCGCGACTACTTCGGTGCGCACACCTACAAGCGCCTGGAGACTCCGGGCGTGGCCGAGCACACCGAGTGGGCGGAGCTCGAGCAGCTGTGAGCGACGCGTTCCGGCCCATCGGCATCGCCGTGCTCACGGTGAGCGACACCCGCACCCCCGCCGACGACCGGTCGGGTGACCTGCTGGTGGAGCGCATCACCGCGGCGGGTCACCACATGCCCGTCCGGGCCATCGTCGCCGACGACCGGTCGACCATCGCCTCGACCCTGCGGGAGTGGGCCGCGCGCGACGACGTGCAGGTGGTCCTGGCGACGGGGGGCACGGGCGTCACGCTCCGGGACGTCACCCCGGAGGCCTTGGAGGACGTCTGCGAGAAGATGATCCCCGGCTTCGGCGAGCTCTTCCGCTGGATCAGCTTCGAGACCATCGGTACGTCCACCATCCAGAGCCGGGCCACCGCCGGGATCTGTGGGGACGCCTACATCTTCGCGCTCCCGGGCAGCACCGGGGCGTGTCGCGACGCCTGGGATCGCATCCTGGTGCAGCAGCTCGACAGCCGCCACAGGCCGTGCAACTTCGTGGATCTCCTGCCTCGACTGCAGAATCCCTAGACGCGCGCCGAGAGGGTCCTGGTAGGATCCGATCATGCGCGCAACCCTCGTCCTCGCCGTCCTCTCCGCCTGCAGCCAGGACGTCGCGCCCGTCGCGCCGCCGCCGCCGCCACCGTCCCCGCCGGTCGTCCAGCAGGAGCGATGCGCGGACGACCTGCACGAGCCGAACGACAGCTACCTCGAGGCCATGGACTGGACGCCGGACCGCATGGTGGTCACGTCCACGTCCGACGACATCATCGAGTTCGTCATCCCCGCCGGCAACCAGCTCGAGATCGTGGCGGACTTCGCCCACGACGACGGTTGGGGAGGCCTGGAGCTCTACGACAAGAACGGCGCGCTGCTGGACGCGGGCGTGGTGTCCACCTGGGGACGCCGGCTGCTCTGGATCAACTCGAAGGACGTGCCGCAGTGGGTCTACGCGCGCGCCACGCTGTTCGAGGGCGACTGCGACACGTACACCGTGCAGTGGTGGAGCTGGCCCACCCAGTGCTTCGACGACCCCGTCGAGTTCAACGACAGCTTCCAGGCCGCCCAGCCCTTCACGTCGGGCCAGATGGACCTCCTGGAGCTCGACGACCCCGACTGGTGGAAGGTGGACGTCCCACCCAACAGCGTCACGGGCGTGCGCGTGGTACAGCCCTGGTCCTTCGCGGACATCGGCACGAAGGCGTACGACGCCGAGGGCGACCTCGTGGCCATCGTGAACGGGCCCGCCACGTTCGCCAACCCCACCGACACCCCGACCCTCGGCGCCATCCAGGTCGACCTGCACGGCTACACCGACCGCGGCGTGTGCATCCCGTACGTGCTCGAGAAGCGCACGGTGAGCGCCGTCTGCGAGCCCGAGGCGGTGGAGGACGACCACCTCGAGGACGCCCGCACCGTGGGCACCGGCATCACCCAGGGGGACGTCCGGTTCGACGACGACGACTGGGTGCGCGTGGTGGTCCCCACGGACCATCGGATGTGGCTCGAGGTGGACGTCGACCCCCTGCTCGGCCGCCTGCAGCTCGGCACGTACGACGACACGGGCTCCTGGCTGGCCGGGACCATCACCGCGCCGTACGGGCTCTCGGTCGAGAACCGCACCGGCCAGGACGCCGAGTACTTCGTGCAGGTCCACATGCTCGACAGCTCGTTGGAGTGCGTGCCCTACGACCTGAACGCCGGCATCCAGCACTGCGACCGTGAGGACGTGCTCGAGCCCAACGACACCATGGCCACGGCGCTCCCGGCACCCGAAGTGCCCACGGAGCTCACCGTGTCCGGCAACGATCCCGACGTCTGGGCCCTGGGGCCCGTCCCGCCGGGCTGGACGGCGGACGTGCACGTGGGCTTCCAGGAGTCCATGGGCCGCGTCGAGGTCCAGATGTTCACGGCGAGCGGTCTGCTCGTTGGCGACGGCACGGGTCCCTGGGGCGAGGAGGCGATGGGGTGGACCAACACCACCAACGCCCCCGTGGAGGTGTTCGTGAAGGCGAACATCGCGCCCCGCTACCAGGGCTGCGCCCAGCGCTACACGCTCGACACGAGCGTCGCCCCCTGACCACCCTCGCGCAGCTTGCGGAGGCGGTGGGGGTCGTGGTGGACGCGGTGCGGGCGGAGGGCGAGCGCAGGGAGCCCTACCTGCGGGACGCCGTCTCGACGACCCTGCGACGCTGCCGCGCGGACGGGGTCGTGCTGTACCTGGCCGACATCCGGGGCCGCGGCGCCTTCGATGTGCAGGTGTTCTTCGTGGACGAGCTGCTCGGCACGAGCTTCCAGGGCACCCTGCACACCGGGGCCCCGGAGGCGTTCGCAGACGCCACGGAGGCCGCCTGGACCGCACTCGCGGCCCGGGAGCTGGAGCTCGGGCGCGTGTGGATGGATCGGTACCTGGAGACCGACGACCCCGCAGACCTGGAGGCCGCGACCACCGAGCCGGACCTGACGTCGCTGGAGGATGCCGTGGTGGAGCGGGCGGCCGAGGTCCTCTCGCGGGTGTGGCAGGCCCTCGCGCCCCGCCAGCGCGGCCTGCTGGAGGTGGGACCCGGGCCGTCACACCGCTTCGACCTCGGCACAGGCGAGCGGCTCCTGTGAAGCCGCCCGGCCCGGACCGTCAGGGGATGTAGGCGAGCCCGTCGTGCCGGGCCACTGTTGTGGCCATGTTCGTCAGGGAGTAGCTGTCGTTCGGATCGACGATGTCGAGGGTCCTGTTGTACCCGATGCTCCAGAACACATCACGGACGGGGTCGTAGGTGACGCCGTTGTTGTTCAGGTTGGCGATGGCGCTCAGGACCTGCACGGTCGCACCGGTGGAGGGGTCCAGCTCGACCACCGTGCCCTCCGCGCTGACCGAGACGAGCATGTCGCGGGTCGTGTCCCAACCGAACCCCGGGTAGCCCTGCGACACGGTCCCACGGACCGTGGCCGCACCGGTGGTGCGGTCCAACTCGTAGAGCTGCCCTGTCGTGTCCGACCATGCGATCAGGTCCCCCGCGCCGTCGACCTCGAGGCTGAACATGTCCCCGATGCCGTGGATGCCCACCAGGGTGGCGGCGCCCGTGGCGGGATCCACCGTGTAGAGGGCGTCGTTGCCTCTGCCGGCGACCATGTACAGCGTGGCCGACGGCGCGTGGTAGGCGAGCTCGCCGAACTCGAACGCCGTGCCGAGCGGGCCGACGTCGGTGAACACGAGCGTGTCGGGGTCGATGGACACGAGCACGGAGTCATCCTCGCGCACGGTGAAGAGCAGCCCAACCCCGCCGCTGCTGGGATCGAGCCCGGCGAGGCTGCCGCCGTACCAGGCACCCAGCGCGGCCTCGGCCGACGCGCCGGGGGCGCAGGTGGCCTGCACGCCCATGAACACGCCGTGCCGGCCGGACACACGGATGACCAGGCCCGCGAAGAAGGACCCGTCCTCGAGGGCCACGACGAACTGCTTCGGGGTGAACGAGGCGAACGACGGGGCGCCCGCAGCGACGCCATCCACATCGCCCGAGGCCGTGCGGCCGGGGATGTCGAGCGTGAGCGTGGCCGGCCCGCTGTTCGACGAGCCCCACGCCGACGATCCGCTGTAGGCACCAGCGAGGTAGCCGTCGGGATCGGTGCTCGCCTGGCAACCGCCGTCGACCAGGGCATCGGCGACTGCACCGAGCCTCGCACGGATGTCGGTGGGACGCAGTCGCGCGTTGGGGCTCGCCGCGCTGACAGGCGAGCCGGTCGGGTACGCATCGTTGGCGTCGACGACCATCTGGTCCACCGCCTCGTCGAGCGTAGCGGCGCTCGCGGGGGTCGTGAACACGGACATGATGAGCATGGGGCCTCCTCGGGTGTGCCGTCGCATCCTACGAGCGGCGAAGGCGGCGTTTGTGGGCATCGTGTATCCAGGGCCGCGAGCTGGAGTTCGGGCGTGTGTGGATGGACCGGTACCCGGAGACGGCGGCTCCTGTGAAGCCGCCCGCCCCGCCCTGTCAGGGGATGTAGACGAGCCCGTCGTGCCGGGCCGCTGTGGTGGCCATGTTCGTCAGGGAGTAGCTGGCGTTCGGATCGACGACGTCGAGGGTCCGGCCGTACGAGATA
>JACKEQ010000002.1 GCA_020632885.1 Alphaproteobacteria bacterium
GCCAGGAGCGACGCCGTCCGGTGGAAGAGGTCCGTCAGCGTGCTGCGCGCGATGTTCACGCCACCGCGAGCGAAGCGCTTGCTGATGCAGTGGAGCGGCAGAGCGTCGGCGCACTTGGATACGACGGCGTAGGCATGGAGCCTCGCCGGGCGGTCTCCTGGAGCTGGGACGACGACGCCCACGCATCCTCGCCGGCCGCGCGCGTGCAGGCCCGAAGCAGCTGGAGGCCTGCCGTCGACCGACGGCGGCTCCGGGGCTGAAGCAGCGGGAGGTGGCGCGGGCGCTCAGAATTCAGGCTCGCCCGGCGGCCATCTTCCACGCCGTAGCCGACGATCGGCCGAGTCCCCAGGTCCGGATTCGCCGCTGGGGGTCGCCCGTCGTCAGTCACATGTCGCGACAACATATGACGCCACTGCTCTGGATGGACGGTCTTAGCGGCCTGCGACCTGCCGCGGTGGAGTCCCGCAGATCCTGCTGGTACCCCCTGGTCATCCGCCAAGCTTCCTCCTTCTCAGATGACGGGAAGCAATCGGCGACCCGTGCGCTGCCGTCGGGGGGAATTCCAGGAACGGTCTTTGCGTACGCGCAGTCTTCCACCCACTGCTCACCGCCTCCGCCCATGACATCGATCACGCCGTACGCGCTTGCGGACATCGGATGATAACCGATGGGGTCCCGCGCAAATGGGGGCTCGTGATTGCACGGCAACCGGTACTGCAGTTCACAATCAGTAGCCTCATCTCCCCATGGATACTTCCTGGCGGCCTGGGCGCAGGTCACCCCGAGGCCTTCGACTTGGGATCTCAGCGTCTCACAGCCGCCGAGGACAGCCTTCTCCCACTCGGCTTCCGAACAGAGGCGCCAGGGCTTCCCTGTCGTGTCACCCCACCACTCGCAATAGGCCTTTGCCTGGTACCAGGTCGTCTCGGGGGCGATTAGCGGGAACCAGGGCACGCTTTCCCAGCCAGTTGCTCCGAGAGCGGTGTCTGGGCCTGTCACCGGGTCGCATCCCGGGTACTGAGCCTCCTCGCAGGCCTCGTATTCGACGACGGTGACCGGTGACTGGAGTATCGCGTACGGACGGGTGGTGACCTCGACCTGGTATGGCTCGTCATACCACGCGGGGCAAGGATCCTGCTTCAGTGGGTTGCAGCCGTACCAGAAGGGCCCGCCCGGGACATACACCGCTCGCTCGGAGCTCGAATAGCACCACTCCCGGATGCCGTTGGGCAGGAGCGGGGCGAGCTGCGGCACGCATTCGAACCCGGGCGGGCATGCCTCCCCCAGCAGCCCGCACACCGGGCCTGTAGCGGTGTCCTTCCCACTGGCGTCGACGCCGTTCACATGCGTGTCGTCGAGGTCCAACCCTGCCGAGCCTGCGCAGGCCACCACGCTCGCCATGGCCAGGTGGACGACCGCGAAGACGCCAGTACGAGCGAGGCTCCGGTCAGCCATCGTGACCAGGATCGGACGGCGACAGCGCAAGTTCGGAGTGGCCGAGTCCAGGTGTTCCTCTCTCTTTCACCCCCCGGCCCCCTCGGCGGCGCGCGTCGTGGCGTGAGAGAGCCTCCGATCGCGGCGCCGGCGTTGGCCTGGGCGTGGATACAGCAATCTGGCAGCGAAGAGGTCCTGGTGCAAGCCCAGCGCGAGAGGGGAGGAGGGCCTGTGTGCGCAGAGAGCGCGCTCGGCGGGGGCGATGGTCGGGGCCGGGTTCGGGGCGCGGGGACACAACGCGCGATGTGCGTCGTTGACTCTCGACTCGACGCTGACCAGAGTGCGGGTGGAAGTCCTCCCGCAACCCCGGCGCTGGCCGCCGGTAGGACATGGCAGCATGTCGCGTTCGCCTCTGCTCGGCCTCGCCCTCTCGATCGGACTGATGATGGCATGCGATCCCGGCGGATCGTCCGACGGCCTGGGGCCTGCCGGCGGGTTCGCGACGGTCTGCGTCCC
>JACKEQ010000020.1 GCA_020632885.1 Alphaproteobacteria bacterium
GTGGACACGGACACGGACACGGACACGGACACGGACACCGACGCGGACACGGACAGCGATACGGATGCGGACGGCTGCAGCACCACGATCGACCCCGGCACCAACGGCACGTTCGTCCAGGTCTGTGACCTCGGGGAGCCCGTCCGGCACGTGCGGATCGCGGGTTTCAGCACACCGGCGACCCACGCGTCCGCCCAGGTGGTCTTCAGCGCGTCCGCCCCGTCGTCGGCCCAGGCGGAGCTCGGGGAAGGCGAGCTCCGCGTGCTGTTCTACGGCGGGGCGGACCCCGCTCCACCCGCAGTGGTGGAGCTCACCCATGGTGACGTCGGCTCCACCGTCGTGGAGGACGCGTCGTTCCTGCACGCGCCGTCCACGGTCTGCTTCGACGTCCACGACGGGAGCGCGACCACGCCGCCGTTCTTCGTCCTCTGGGTGGACGGGGAGAGCGGTGCGGACTGCGCGGACCCGTCCACGCTCACGCGCGCGACGGCCTACGCCGTGGACGTCGATCTCGGCGGGTCGCGGGGGCCGGTCGACAAGGACGTACCCCTCTGGTTCCGGCTCACCGGGGGCCTCCCGGACGCCCCCGTCGTCACGCTCTCCGGCACACCCCGGGTGGACGCTGCGACCCTCGAAGCCGAGATGCCCGAACCCGCAGACACCTGCACGGCCACCGTCACCGACGGCGGGGTGTGGGTGGAGCCGTGCGCCCTCGGGGCGCCCGTGCGGCACGTGCGCATCGAGGGGCTCACCGCTCCCGCCACCCATGCGTCCACCCAGCTCTTCTTCGGGAGCCCCACGGCCCCCGTCGACGCCCAGCCCACGCCCGCCGCCGATCAGGGCAAGGTGCTCCTCTACGGAGGTGGCGTCCCCGCACCCGGTCCGATGGTGCAGCTCATGGCGGGCGCGTCTTCGGTGGACCTGCCCGGCGACGCGACCTTCCTGCACGCTCCCTCCACGGTGTGCCTCGACGTGGACCCCGGCTCGCAGACGGAGGCCCCCTCGATGGTGCTGTGGGTGGACGGGCAGGCGGGCGCGGACTGCGATGACCCCGACACGCTGACCCTCGCCACGGCATTCGGCGCGGAGTCGACGTTCGGGGGCCCCGGCGCCATCACGGACGCGCCGGTGTTCTTCCGGGCGTCGGGCACGACCCAGGACCCCGTGGTGACCCTCTCGGCCTCACCGGTGCTCCCGTGATCGGCGTGGAGAGCACGCTCCCCTGGCGCCTCGCCGAGGTGCCGGCGGAGCGGACGTTCGTGGATGCGGCGGGCGGGTGGTCGGCCTTCGCCATCGCGAGGAACGCCCCGTCCCACGGCGAGCGTGCGTCGCGTGGTGCCCTCGACCTCGCGCTCGTGCACGCGTCCGGTCGGGCCCGCGTGCACACCGCGTGCGCCGCGGGTGGAGGCCTGCTCCACCTCGTCCTGGACGGGCGCGCGAGCGCCTTCCGGTGCTGGGGATGCCTGCGGGTGGAGCTGGCCCGCGCGGGCGTCGCGCCGCCGTGCGTGACCTGGGTGACGGAGGCTGAGGCCCTGTGGGTCGTCGCGGCCCTCGTGGGCGTCGTGGGTCGGGTCAGAGGGGCTCACCCCAGGTGAGCTCGAACACGGCGCTCGACCCCGCGTCGTCGTAGTAGCGGACGATCTGCAGCGGGAAGATCGCACCTCCGGTCGACCTCACGAGCCAGGTGCCGGGGTGCGGTGTGAGCACGTGGGTCTCGCTGTCGTAGGCGTACCAGGTCGACATCGCGTAGTCCGGGGTGTCCCCGTCGTCCTCGCCGTCGGGAGCGTCCGAGATCCAGCCCTGGGTGGGGACGGCCAGCTCGTCGCCCTCGGGGAGGAAGACGGCCTCCACGCCGCCATCCCCGGTGATCCCGCCGTTCGCGCTGATGTCGAAGCGCGAGAACCGGAGGTCCCAGCCGGGCGTCTCCGGCAGGACGCCCGACGGGACGTCGAGATCGAGCGCCACCCAGAGCTCCGGGTCCCGGGCGTCGACGGTCGCGCGCCAGCCGGCCCCGTCGGGGCTCACGTCGACGGAGGTGGGGGGCCCGGAGCCCGTGTCGAGTGGCGGGGTGGGCTCACCGTCGTCCCAGACGATGCGGTCGGCGAGGTCGGGGGCGCATGCGAAGGCGAGCAGGATCATGGGGCCATCGGGGTCGTGCGGGTCGTGAAGCCCGCGTAGACGAAGCGGGGCGGCAGGGGGGACCCGGGCGAACCGGGGTCGTCGAGGAGGTTGTCGACGCCGGCGAACAGCTCGAGGCTCCCCGTCTTCGCGGGGGGCCGCCAGCTCGCGCGGACATCGGTGGTGAGCCGTCCCGGGGTCACGACGGCGCGGTCGCCGTCCGCCGAGGACGCGTAGTGCACGCGGGAGCTCGAGGCGTTCGCCTGGGTCCGCACGCTCGCGTGCCGTCCGAGGTCCAGGGTCGCGGCACCGGTGACGATGAGGGGAGAGCGGCCGGGGAGGGGACGGTCGGCGTCGAGGTCTCGGGAGCGGGTGTACGCGGCGGTGGACGTCAGCGTGAGAGGACCCATGGCGCCGCGCATGCCGAGCTCGCCACCCGCGGTGCTCGCCCGACCTACATTGGCGTAGCCGTAGCGCTGCAACGCACCCGGCTGGAGCGAGAGGTCCGTGATGGAGACGAGGTCCCGGATGGCGTTCGCGAACCCCGAGACGGAGACGCTCCAGCCGTCGACCGGGGTGACCTCGACCCCGCCGTTGACGTTGGCGCTGCGCTCCGGACGGAGATCGTCCGTGCCGACGACCACGTAGCCCGCCCCTGGATTCTCGAAGAGAAGGTAGAGCTCGCGGAAGTCGGGGGCACGGAAGCCGAGGCCGGTGGCGGCGCGGACGATGGCGCGCTCCCGACCGAGGCTCGCAGCCACCCGGGGTGTGAGGGCCCGACCGAACTGGCTGTCGACGTCGAGCCGGAGGCCCGGGGACACCTGCAGCTCGGCGTCGCCGACCGGCCGGGCCCAGACGTCCTGCGCGAACACGGCACCCCGGAACCTGCGCGCGTCACCGGTGCCCAGCCGATCGGACCGCAGGCGCTGGTAGAGGCCGTCCAGGCCGACCGTGACGAAGTGCCGACCTGCGGAGACGTCGACCTGCACGGAGCCTTCGCCGTTGGCCTCGTGCGTGTCGCTGTGCTGGTCGAGGTCCTTCGAGCCCCGTTGGTCGAGCGCGAACTGGTCGCGGTACCAGCCGGTCCCGAGCGACCAGGCGACCCGGGTGCTCGCTGTGGGGGTCACCCAGCCCCTGATGCTGGCCCTGCCGTCCTCCACGGTCTGGTAGCGGTCGAGCACGGCGCCGACCGCGGTGCTGTCGAGGCCCCGGAGGTCGCGCACCTGGTAGCCCGCGGCCAGCGTGAGCTCGCTGTCCTCCGAGGTGTCGAACGTGCCCTTGTAGTCGAGCGACCGCTGCTCGAAGGCGCTGCTGTCCGTCGCCGGCGTGCTGGGATCGCGGTCCCAGGACGCGGCGCTGTGCCAGCTCGCCGAGAGGCGGTGCACGCCGAGCGGGGTGGGCACCGTGGCGTCGGCGTCGGCGTCGAGGCGGCCAGGGAGGCCGGCGCGCACGTGGGTCCCTGCCGATGCGGAGGTCCCGCGCCGGGTGACGATGTTCACGACCCCGCCCATCGCGTCCGAGCCGAACAATGCGGAGCTCGGTCCCTTCACGATCTCCACGCGCTCCACGTCCTGGAGCGACAGGCGCGCGAGGTCGATCACGCCGTCCTTGCGGCCCAGGACACGCTGCCCGTCGATCAGGATCAGGGTGTGCTCCGGCTCCATGCCCTGGAGGCGGATGGATGCGCCCGTGACCGTCTGGTCGATCTGGATGCCCGGCTGCTCCTGGAGGAGCTCGGCGAGGGACTCCGCCCCGGTCGCCTCGAGGGTGGCGCGGTCGATCACCTGCACCGCCACGGGCTGGTCGCCGGCCGCGCGCTCCGACCGGGTCGCGGTGACGACCACGACCTCGGCGACGTCCTCCCCGTCGGCGGCGTGTGCGGTGAGGAGGGCGATCAGCATGGCGGCTCCAGGTGGGGCAGCGGGATCGCGCGCCCTCCGTGCTGCACGAGGTCCACGCGCACGCCGAACACGGCCTCGATGCGGGCGGGGTCCAGCACGCGCGCCGGGGGCCCCTCCGCCACGAGCCGACCGTCGACCAGGAGCTTCACGTCGTCGGCGACCCGCGCGGCGAGCGCCAGGTCGTGCAGCACGGCGATCACCGTGAGCCCGCGGTCCGCGAGGGTGCGCCCGAGGCGGAGGACGTGGAGCTGGTGCGCGAGGTCGAGGTGGTTGGTGGGCTCGTCGAGCAGCACCACGGCCCGGTCGACCTCCGCGATCTGCGCGAGCACGCGGGCGATCTGGACCCGCTGGCGCTCGCCCCCGGAGAGCGTGAGCCACGACCGGTCGGCGGCGTGCAGGAGCTCCACGGTCCGCAGGGCGTCCCGCGCGTGGGCGTCCGTGGTGGCGGACGGCTCGTCCCAGGGCAGCCGACCGAGCCGTACGACGTCCATCGCGGTCAGCCCGAACGCCAGGGACGCGGTCTGGGGCAGCACGGCCCGGCAGCGGGCGAGGTCCCGGTCGGCGAAGGTCGCCAGCGCGCGGCCGTCGACGGTGACGTGCCCGGTGTCGGGCGCGAGGTCACGGGCGAGCACGCGGAGCAGTGTGGTCTTGCCGGCGCCGTTGGGACCGAGGAGGGCGGTGAGCGCTCCGGGCTCGAAGTCCGTGGACACGGCGTCCACGAGGGCGCGTCCGGCGCGGCGCACCGTGACACCAGACGCGGTGACGCCGATCATCCGCGCTCCAGCGCGCGCCCGAGGAGGACCAGGAAGAACGGGCCCCCGAGCAGGGTTGTGAGGATGCCGATGGGCAGCTCGGCGGGTGCGACCACGACGCGGGACAGGGTGTCCGCCGCGACGAGCAGGGCGGCCCCGCAGAGGGCGCTGCCCGGGAGCACCACGCCGTGGCGCGGGCCTCCGACGAGGCGGACGAGGTGGGGGACGGCCAGGCCGACGAAGCCGATGACGCCGCTCGCGGCCACGCACGTCCCCACACCCACGCAGCAGAGGCCGATGAGCACGCGCTTGGTCCGCTCGACCGGCACGCCGAGGTGTCTCGCCTCGGCCTCGCCGAGCAGGAGCGCGTCGAGGGGCTGCACCACCCATGGCACCAGGGCCACGGGCAACAGGGCCAGGGGCACCCAGAGCTTCAGCGAGCCCCAGGTCGCGCCGCCCAACGAGCCGAGCGTGAAGAACGTGAGCGTGCGGAGCTCGGACTCGTCGGCCAGGTAGACGAGCAGGCCCGTTCCTGCACCGCAGATGGCGTTCACCGCGATGCCCGCGAGCAGGAGGCTGGCCGTGTGGGCGACCCCGTCGCGGCTCCCGAGCCGGAGGACCGAGAGCGTCGCCAGCGCGGCGCCCACGAACGCGAGCAGCGGCAGGGTGGGCAGGTGCCCGAGACCCACGATGGCGACGGCCGCCCCGAGCGCTGCACCGTTGGCGACCCCGATGAGCGTGGGGCTCGCCAGGGGATTCCGGAACAGGCCCTGCATCATCGCCCCGGAGACCCCGAGGCTGGCCCCGACCACGAGCCCGAGCACCACGCGAGGTGCCCGGATCCCCGTCAGGACGAGCCAACCAGGATCGGTGATCCGCTGGCCAGACCACCAGATGAGCGGGGCTTCAGCCACGGTGGTGAGCGACACGGGCATGGCGCCGCGCGTGAGGCCCACCCCCGCCGAGAGGGTCGCGGCGACCGCGAGGAGCCCGAGCAGCACGGGTCCTCTCACAGGCCGGCCCGAAGCGCCGTGGCCCCCGCGCACGTCCCGAGCCCGAACGCGAGCAGCTGGATGTCGTCCACGGCCACCACGCGTCCCTCGCGGGCCGCGGTCGTCATGCCCAGCGAGGGTAGGGCCCGCACCCCCTCGACGCCCCCGAGCTGCTGGAGGCCCCGGGTGGTGAGCACGATCAGGTCGGGGTCCGTGGTGACGGCCGCCTCGGGGGTCAGCGGCCGGTAGCCGTCCCAGGCGGGCATCGCGTTCTCCAGACCCGCGAGCCCGAGCATCGCGTGAGCCGCCGTGCCCGTGCCGCTCACGCTCAGCGCTCCCTCCGAGCCAGCGTAGACGAACAGGGCGCGCGCGGGGGGCACGGGAGCTTCGAGCGGTGCACAGCTCGCGTCGAAGCGCTCGAGGAGCGTCGTCGGATCCCCGCCCACCGCGTCGGCGACGCCCCGCACGAGGGCCTTCACGCCCGCCACGGAGCGCTCGTGGGGCAGCCGCCGCACGTCGACCCCCGCCGCGGCGAGCTGCTCGAAGACGACGGGTGGGCCGGCCCGATCGTCCGCGATGACCAGGGTGGGGCCGAGGGAGAGCACGCCCTCGGCGGCCACGGTGCGGGAGAACCCCACCTTCGGGAGGTCCGCGAGCCCCTCCAGCCCCACGCTCGCGTCGTCCACGCCGACCAGCGCCTCCGGAGCGAGCGCGTGCACCACCTCGGCCACCGCGGGCCCGATGGCGACGATGCGAACGCCCGTCGTGGGCGCGTCGGGCGCTCCGCACCCGGCCAGGAGCAGCGCGATCATCGCCCGTGGGCCCGGGCGCGGCGGAGCACGTCGATCACCGCGAGACGCACGTCCGCGCCGGAGATCTCGCGTCCGAAGCCGAAGTGGTGCAGGCCCTCGGGGCCCCTCGTGTGCACCAGGAAGCCCGTGCGGTCGAGGGACACCATCTGCGCGGACGCCGCCTGCACGCCGTAGCGGCCGGCGACCATCTCCAGGAGGTTGTGTGCGTGGTCCTCGTTCATGTGGGCGATGGCGCCAGGGGCCACCTCGGCCACGCCCGCCCCACCGGGGTCGCGCAGGCAGCGGTCGCCGGAGATCCAGGTGATCTCACCGAAGCCCCCGATGTACCGAACCGTCTGCACGTCCGCGAGGCGCCAGTAGTGGAAGTCGTGGGTCTCGCGGTAGCCCTCCGCCCACTTCACGCGCTCGACGTAGCGGGCGTGGAGCTCGGCGGCGTCGGGGTGTGCGTCGTCGACCCTCTCCCAGGTGCCGATGAACGTGACCCGCCAGCCCTTCTGCGGGTCGTCGTCGAGGCCGGGCTGGCGGACGAACAGGGCACCCCGCGGGTCTGCCCGGAGGTTCTGGGTGTGGGTGGCGATGCGCGCGATGAGGATGAAGGGTCGGCCGTGGGCGTCGAGGGCGAAAGGCACCACGCTGCCGTAGGGGAAGCCCTCCATGCCGCGGCGCGCCAGGGTCGTGCACAGCGTGGCCGTCTGGGTCTCGAGCATCCAGCGGCGCGCGTTGGCGTCGGGTGTTCCGGCTTCGGCGTTGCGGGCGGCGTCCAGGATCTCGGGGTCGACGTCGGTCATACGGGCTCCGGGTTGTTGATTTTGAATATCAAATTCAATTGAGCCTGCCAAGCCCTCCATCGGGTCCGGGCGTTAACGGAGGGTCGGGAGGGCGGTATGCGGATCGACGTTCCCGACGCGGACGTGGTGGACCGGATCACGATCCTGGAGCTCAAGGTGCGTCGGCTGGCCACCGGTCGTGAGGCCGCGCAGGCCGAGCTGGACGGGCTCCTCGCGGATTGGCGCGCGCAGGGCGCCGCGCCCCTCGAGTCCCTCCACGAGCTCTCCGCGCTCCGGGCGGTGAACGAGGAGCTCTGGGACGTGGAGGAGGAGCTGCGCGCCATGGAGCGGGCCGGCGACTTCGGGCCGGAGTTCGTGGCGCGGGCGCGGTCGGTCTACCACCTGAACGACGAGCGGGCGCAGCTCAAGCGGGCGATCAACGTCGCCACGAGCTCGACGCTCGTCGAGCAGAAGTCCTACTGAGCCGGGCCCGGCACGCCCTCCACGGGCTTGCCGAGGTAGGCCCCCAGCGTGGTCGCCCGCTCGTCGAGGGGCTTCTCACCGTCCTCGAAGAGCAGGCGCGTGCCGTCCATCCGCCGCAGGTGGATGGCGCTGCAGGGCCCGTCCCGACGGGAGTACTCGATGGCCTCGATGTCGCTCACCAGCGTGCGCACGCGCTCCTGGCGGCCGTCCGGGAAGAACCGCACGACCACGGCGACACCCTCGGGGAGCGAGAGCTCGGTGTTGGCCTGGTAGCCGCGCGCGCACGGGACCTCCTCGGGGTCCGGCAGGATGTCGAGGGCCGTGCGCACGGCCTCCCGATCGTTGCGCACCACGAGGTCCCAGGAGCCCGGCGGGATCCGCGGCACCTCGAAGCGCAGGGTGCGGGGGTCGTCGATCACGGGCTGGGCGGTGTGCTGGAGGTCGCCGCTGGCGAGCTCGATGGCGATCGGAGCCTCGAATCCCTGACCGTGCACCGTGACGACCTCGCCGCGGTGGACCTGCACGGGCGTGACCGCGTGCACCTCGAGGGGCGCGTCGAGCCAGGCGCAGCAGAGGAGGGACCAGACCATCCGGGCCGGTACCCCAGGGTTTCGCGTGGAGCAACCGCACGGACGGGATACGGGTCGGGGAGGGAGGTGAGATGCGCTGGCTGTGGATGCCGTTCCTGCTGGGGTCCTGTGACGCGTGGGACACCTTCATCTCGCCCGCCGAGTCCGACACCGACGTGGACACGGACGCGGATGCCGACGTGGACACCGACACCGACGCGGACACCGACCCCGTCGACCCCGATCCGCCGCAGCCGGGCACGTGGACGGTGCGCCCGCATCCCTGCGTGGGCGGCCGTACCGACACCATGCTCGTGGAGGACGGCGGGTCCACGATCTGGGTGGGCTGCGGCACCACCGTCGAGGGCCGCGGCCTGTGGCGCTCGCGGAACGGCGGGATCTCCTGGAACGAGGTGAACCCCGGCGTGCTGGACAGCTGGCGGATCAACGACCTCCAGCGCGCGGCGGACGGCAACCTCTACTTCGCCGGCATCGAGGTGGACGGCACGGGTCGCGGGGGCTTCGTCAACAGCTCCGACCAGGTCACCGTGCTGCTGGTGAACGCCGGGCAGCTCTGGAACGCCATGGTCACGGGCTCCGTGCGGCGCACCCCCGCGGGCGACATCGCCTTCGAGAGCCTCAACGGCACCGATGTCGCGTACCGGGGGTCCGGCGACGCCGCGTTCAGCGACGCCTACCCGTGGTGGACGTTCGGTGAGTCGAAGCAGATCCTCGACCTCGAGATCGTCGGTGAGGACTTCTACGGTGTGGGCTCCACGATCGCGAGCCCGCCGGTGGTGTTCCTGCCGCCGCCCAACGGTCGGGATGGCTTCCAGATGAGCCAGCTCGAGCTCGACACGACGTTCGACGGGGAGCTCTGGGACCTCTTCATCACGACCGACCGCCAGCTGCTCGCAGCGGGCGTCGATCAGGTCGAGAACGTGGGCGTGGTGTTCATGTCGGGCGACGACATGTACGACGACGAGCAGTGGAGCCAGTTCCGCGCCGAGTCCCTGTGGCCGGGCAGCGCCACGTGGTTCCGCGGTGTCTGCCGGGGTCCGCAGACGATCTACGCGGTGGGCGAGCTCTCCATCCCGAGCCTCGGGATCATCGCGGCCAGCGACGACGACGGTGCCTCCTGGTACCCGGTGGCCCTGCCCGTCGACACGGGTGCCGTGAACGCCTGCCACGTGCAGTCGGACGGCATCGTGCACGTCGCGGGCGCGGACGGGTTCTACGCGACCTACGAGCCCTGACCGCTCACTCCGGATCCGGGCCGAGCTCGCGGTAGCGTCGGGCGCGGTCCTGCCGCGCGTGCACGGTCTCCACGATCGTGGCCACCATCGACGCGAGCAGCGCTAGCACCGTGAGGATGCCGCCACCCCACGTGAGCGGGCGCCCGAACATGCTTCCACCCGGGATCAGCGCACTGTTCGGGGGGAACTCGGGCTGGTGGTACACAGTGACCGCCTTGCCGGGCGGGTAGGTGTCGCACTCCTTCTGGGCGCTCGATCGGAAGATGTACTTGGTGCTTCCGAAGCGGATCCGGAAGCCCTGGTGGGTCGTGGAGCGGACGCCGTACCGGTAGCGGAGGCGCACGAAGTATCCGTCGCCGTCGTCGACCTTCTCGACCTCGCAGCTGATCACCTCGCCGGGCACGGTGGGCCAGTCCTCGCTACCCACTCCGGGCATCAGGAAGAAGCCGCTCGCGGCGGAGACGGCGGCCGACAGCGCAGCCACGACGAAGCAGAGCTCCTTGATCACAGGCGTTGACCCTCGGGAGCGAGTGTATACCGTTCTCCACGGCATTTTCAGGGGGTCGGGATGTTGGACGGGATCGCGCTCGTCATCGTGCAGCTGGCGGGGGTGTTCGGCGGGAGCCTGGGGCTGGCGGTGCTCGCCGCTTCCACGGGCCTGCGGCTCGCGCTGCTGCCGCTGACGGTCCGCGCAGCCGTGGAGGGGCGGCGTCGTGCCGACGCGATGGCGGCCATCCAGCCCGAGCTCGAGGCCCTGAAGGTGCGCTTCCCCGATCCGCTCGAGCAGCGCGAGGCCATGATGCAGCTCCTCTCGGAGCGGGGTCTGACCCCCGGCCTGGCCACGCTGGCGCCGATGCTCGTGCAGCTCCCGTTCGCGTGGGCGCTGTTCGGCGCGGTGCGGAGGCTGCCGGCGGCACCGTTTCTCTGGATGGGCTCGCTGGCGCGTCCGGACGCCGCGGTGGCCGTGCTGGTGGGCGTGCTCTCGGCCCTCGCCGGGGTGCTCGCCGCGGACACGCCGTCCTCGCGGGTGATCGCGGGTGTGATGGCGCTCGTGGTGCTCGTGGTGGCGAGCCGCATGGCGGCCGCGGTGGGCCTGCTCATGGCGGGTTCGGCCGGGGTGGGCGTGCTCCAGGCCGTGCTCGTGCGCCGCCGTCTGGGTGCCGTGGGATAGGCTCCCCGCGGAGGTGAAGATGGCGCGACCGGTGGTGCTCTGCATCCTCGACGGGGTGGGGCGGGGCTCGGGCGGTGACGACGACGCGGTGGCCACGGCGCGCACGCCCGTCCTGGACGGGCTGATGGCGACCTGCCCGTGGCGTGAGCTCCGGGCCCACGGCACCGCAGTGGGGCTCCCGAGCGACGACGACATGGGGAACAGCGAGGTCGGCCACAACGCCATGGGAGCCGGTCGGGTGTTCGATCAGGGCGCCAAGCTGGTCGACCGCGCGCTGGCGGACGGCTCGGCCTTCGACACCGACGTCTGGCGGCAGCTCGTGGGGGGCAAAACCCTCCACCTCCTCGGCCTCGTGAGCGACGGCAACGTGCACAGCCACGTCGACCACCTCCACGCCCTGCTCGACCGGGCCGAGGCGGACGGGGTGGGACGCGTGCGGGTCCATGTGCTCACGGACGGCCGCGACGTGGCCGCCCGGTCCGCGCTGACCTGGGTGGAGCCCCTGGAGGCCCGGCTCGCCGAGGCCCGCGAGCGCGGGCTGGACTGGCGGGTCGGCAGTGGCGGGGGGCGCATGCGCATCACCATGGACCGCTACGAGGCCGACTGGGCGATGGTGGAGCGGGGCTACCGGTGCCACGTGCTCGGCGAGGGACCCCGGCACGCGAGCGCTGCAGAGGCCATCCAGGCCGCCTACGACGCGGATCCCGAGGTGGACGACCAGTACCTGCCGGCCTTCGTGGTCACCGTCGACGGCGAGCCCTGCGGGCGCATGGCGGACGGCGACACCGTGCTCCTGTTCAACTTCCGGGGCGACCGCGCGCTCGAGATCTCCCGTGCGCTCGGCGACCCCGACTTCGCGGCCTTCGACGTCGCGTCCCGGCCGTCCCTCTTCTTCGCCGGGATGATGGAGTACGACGGCGACCTCCACATCCCGACGCACTACCTCGTGCCCCCGCCCGCCATCGACTCCGTGGTGGGCGAGCACCTCGCGGCGGCAGGCAAGCGCACGTTCGCCACGAGCGAGACGCAGAAGTTCGGCCACGTCACGTTCTTCTTCAACGGCAACCGCAGCGGGCGGATCGACGAGGAGCTCGAGACCTACCTCGAGATCCCGAGCGACCTCGCGACGCCCGACACCCGGCCGTGGATGAAGGCCGCGGAGGTCACCGATGCCGTGATCGACGCGCTCCAGACGGGTCGGTACGACCACGTGCGCCTGAACCTCGCGAACGGCGACATGGTGGGTCACACGGGCAACCTCGAGGCCGCGCGCATCGCGGTCGAGGCGGTGGACCTCTGCGTCGGGCGCCTGGTGCGGGCCGCCAGGCGTGCGAACGCCGTGCTGCTCGTCACCGCCGACCACGGCAACGCCGACGAGATGGTGCAGCACAAGGGCGGCAAGGTGCTTCGGGACGCCGAGGGTCGCCCGCTCCCCAAGACCAGCCACACGCTCAACCCCGTGCCGTTCATCGTCTACGATCCCGCGGGCGAGGTGCAGCTCGCCGACGTGCCCGATGCGGGTATCGCGAACATCGGGGCCACCCTGCTCGCCCTCTGCGGGGTCACCCCGCCCGCCGACTACCTCCCGTCCCTGGTGAAGCCGTGATCGACCTCCGCTCAGACACCGTCACCCGCCCCACGCCGGCCATGCGGCACATCATGGCGAACGCCCCCGTGGGCGACGACGTGCTCGGCGACGACCCGACCGTGAAGCGCCTCGAGGCCGTCGCCGCCGAGCGGGCGGGCAAGGAGGCCGCGATCTTCACCCCGTCGGGCTCGATGGCGAACCTCATCGCCATCACGCTCCTCACCCGGAAGGGCGACGAGGTGCTCCAGGAGGTCGGCTCCCACCCGTTCAACTACGAGGCCGCGGGCGCCTCGGCCGTGGCCGGCGTGCAGATCCGGCCCCTCCAGGGCGAGCGGGGCATCCTGGCCGTCGACACCGTCGGGGCCGCCATCCGTCCCCCCGACGACCACTTCGCCCCGGCCACCCTGCTCACGCTCGAGGACACCTCGAACCGCGGGGGCGGCACCGTCTACCCGCTCGAGCGCATCGACGCGCTGGCGGCCCTCGCCCACGAGCGCGGGCTGCGCGTGCACCTCGACGGCGCGCGGGTCTTCAACGCGGTCGTGGCGAGCGGGATCCCCCTCGATCGTCGGGCGCGCGACGCGGACACCGTGAGCTTCTGCTTCTCCAAGGGCCTCGGGGCGCCCGTGGGCTCGGTGCTCTGCGGCGACCGCGACGCGATGGTCACGGCGCGCCGGATCCGGAAGATGCTCGGCGGTGGGATGCGGCAGTCCGGGATCCTGGCGGCGGCCGCGCTCCACGCGCTGGAGCACCACGTGGACCGGCTCGCGGACGACCATGCGCGTGCTCAGAGGCTCGCGGAGGGCCTGAACGCGCTGGGGCTCGCGACGGACCCCTGCGACACCAACCTCCTCTACGCCCATGTGCCCGATGCGCCCGCCGTGGCGGCCGCGTTGCGGGATCACGACGTGCACTGCCTGGCCGTGGCGCCGGGCACGCTGCGGCTCGTGACCCACCTGGACGTGGACGACGCCGGGATCGCCGCGACGCTCGTGGCCTTCGAGGCGGTGCTCGGGTGATCCTCGCGGTCCTCCTGGCCTGCGGGGAGTGCGTGTTCGACGAGACCGTCATGGGCCGTGTGACCACGTCGGACGGCGTGGCGCTGGAGGGCGTCGAGGTGTCGAGCTGCGCGGGCGACCGGTGCGCCTACGGCGACATCGCGTGCGCGACCACGACGACAGGGCTCGGGGGGCTCTACGCGCTCCCGGTCCCCATGTGCCGTCCCGAGGCGTTCGCCTGCGAGCTGTCCCCGATCCGGGTGGAGGCGGAGGGCTGCGAGACGGCTGAGGTGCGCACGGGCCTCTCGCCGGGCCCGGTCGACATCGTGGTGGAGTGCCCGTAGGGCTATCATCGGTCCGGGGAGGTCCAGTGCGGAGACTCGGGCTCGTTGTGGCGGTGGTGGGTGTGCTCGCGTGTGCGGGCGGCGATGGGGTGACGGAGGGGCCGGCGGTGGCTCCGGTGCCGGAGGCGCCCCGGACGGCGCTGCCCGACGAGCAGGTGCCGGTGGCGTTCGTCGTCCGGTCCGGCGAGCACGAGCTCTACTGGACCCCGGAGCACCCGACGGCGGACGTGGTGGTGTTCACCATGCCGGGTGGGTGGTCTTCCGTCCCGGACGGTGCGGTGTTCGAGGGTGTGGGTGCAGCGGGCACGGTGAGCCTGTCGTACACGGGCGAGTCGGGCGGGAAGTACGGCTGTGACGGCGGTAGCGACGTGACCTGGGCGACGTTCGCGGCGGACGGGCCGCTGCCGGAGGGCGTGCTGGCGCTCTACCCGAAGGGTGCGACGGGCGACCGGAAGTCGGTGCCGATCGCGCTGGACGGCACACCGACGGTCACCTCGCGGGCCTGGAAGGTGGGCGAGGGCAGGATGGCGATCACGCGCACGGACGACCTGAAGGCGGACGTGGCGGTGGAGCTGCCGGGCCTGGCGAGCTACCGCGCGCCCTACGAGGCCTACAGGATGGAGGGTGCTGAGGAGGGGGCCATCGACCTCTCGGAGGGCGTGGACATCGGGATGCCCGAGCCGGTGCTCCTGGTGCGCGGCGGGCCGGGCGCCCGGCTGATCTCGCGGGTGCCGAGCTACGAGGGGGTGCACTTCGAGGTCGTGGACATCGGGGCGACCGCAGCGCAGGTCGTCGGGCGCGAGAGCCTGTACTGGTGCGCGTTCTGACTCCAGAGATCAGCCCGCCAGCACGGCGTCCAGCAGCACGTACCCCTCGGAGATCCCGTCCCGCATGGGCGTCGCGAGCACCCGGTCGCGGGCCTCCGTGCTTCCGTACTCCAGCACCGTCTCCACCCGCGTGAGCCCGCCCTCGTCGTGGAAGAGCGTGGTCACCAGCGTCTCCCCGTCGCTCCCGTCGAACCGCTCGCGATGCACGATTCTCGCGGGGGGCTCCAGCACCACGAACACCCCCTGGATGCCCATCCGGAAGTCCCCCCGCGTCCAGAGGTAGCGGAAGGCACCCCCGACCCGCGCGTCGATGGTGCACGTGTGCCAGTCCATGCGCGACGTGCCCAGCCAGCGCCGCACGAGCTCCGGGCGGACGTACGCCTCGAACACCCGCTCCCGCGAGGCCCGGAACGTGCGCTCCATCCGGATCGCCCGCTCCCCGAGCGGCTCGACGACCAGCTCGCTCACGGTGCGTCCGTCTCCGCGAGGAGGGCGTCCAGCGCGTCGTAGCTGGATGCCCAGAAGTCCCGGAAGCCCACCAGCCACTCCGTCGCCTCACGCAGCGGGTGCGCATCGAGGGTGCAGGGACGGTACGTGCCGCGCTGGCCCCGGGTGACCAGCCCCGCGCCCTCGAGCACCGAGAGGTGGCGGGAGACGGCCGGCTGGCTGACGGGGAGGGGAGCCGCCAGCTCGTGCACGCTCGCCTCGCCACCGGCCAGCCGCTCGAGGATCGCGCGGCGATGGGGGTGGGCGAGGGCGGCGAACACCGCGTCCAGACGGGCGGGATCCGCGACCATCAGCGGTTGAGCTGGTGCAGGAGGAGGCTGTTGCCCTCGGGGTCGCGCACGACCTGCATCCGGCAGTTGGGCCCGTGCACCAGCTCGCCGAGGAAGGGCACATCGTGCGCCTTCAGGTGCGCGATCAGCGCGTCCAGATCGGTGACCTCGAGCGCGATGGTGCCCCCGGCCGTGGTGCTCGGCTCCGACGGGCCCGCGTTGGACAGCGCGATGCAGCCACCGCCCGGCAGGTCGTACTCGAGCCAGAACATGGAGCCGTGGAGGCCCTGCTGGCCGGGCTCGAGCCCGAGCACGCCCTCGTAGAACGCGCGCGCACGCGCCGCGTCGCGGGCCGGGTACATCGTGAACGCCACCTTGTCGATCATGGGAGACCTCCTGTCTTGACGGACTCCATAACATCCTTGTTATGGATGGCGAGAGGGTCGACGCCCTGCCTCCACAGGTCCTCAACGGGCGGCCGATAGGGTGTGCTCACCCTGGAGGAACCCCATGCTCGTCTTCGCCCTGCTCGCCTGCTCCGACCCGTCCGGCTCGGACTACGCCCCGGCCATCGAGAACGACGTCTCCAGCACGGCCCGCGTGCTCGAGGACGTCGCCGTGCAGCCCAGCACGATCTCCGAGTGTGTCGCGGGTCCCGGCGACTGCTCGCTCTGCTACGAGGCCACGGGCACGCCGCTCTCGGGCACCCTGACGGTGGGCATGGAGACCACGCCCTGCGGGACGACCTGGGAGGGCGAGCGCGGCTCGGTGACGTGGACGGCCACCTCGTCGTCCTTCGCGGGCGACTGGACGGGCGGCGCCAGCGGCGTGGAGGTGGCCCTGGCCGGCGCGCAGACGAACGGGTGGTCGGGCGCGCGCGTCGACGGCGACACGACCCTCACCCTGGACGACGCGAGCCTCGCCGTGGACCTCTCGGGGGCCGTCACGGCCTTCGCGCTCTCGGGGTCCTACACGGGGTTGGGCGGGCGGACGTACGCCCTGGAGGTGGAGGAGGTGGACGGCGAGCTGACGGGCGCTGCGACCGCCCCGGCCGGTGCGTCCTGCACGGTGTCCGGCACCCGCGAGGCGCCCGTCGTAGACTGCTCGCGCTGATGGCGCACCTCCTGCTGGTCGAGGACGATCCGGGCATCGCAGAGAGCACCGTGCTCGGGCTGCGGCGCGCGGGCTTCTCCGTGGACCACGCGTCCACGGGTCCCGCCGGCATGGAGCGCGCGCTGGCGGGCGGCCACGACCTCGTCGTGCTCGACCTGAACCTGCCCGAGCTCTCCGGGTACACCATCCTGGAGGCCCTCCGGGCCCGCTCGCGCGTGCCGGTGGTCGTCATCACGGCCCGCACGGGCCTGGACCCGCGGCTGAAGTCCTTCGCGCTCGGCGCCGACGACCTCCTGCCGAAGCCGTTCTGGGTGGAGGAGCTCGTGCTCCGGATCCAGCGGCGCCTGGAGGACGTGGACGTTCGGAAGCGCGTGCGCTGGGCGGACGTGGTGGTGGACCCCGCGGCCCGCGAGGTGACCGTGGCGGGCGAGCCGGTCGCCATGACGCCCTCGGAGCTCGACCTGCTGCTGTACCTCGTCGGCCGCCCGAACCGCGCGGTGAGCCGCGCCCAGCTCGTGGAGCACGCGCTCCCCGAGGACTCCGGTGCCCTGGAGCGCACCGTGGACAGCCACCTGGCGCGGGTCCGGAAGAAGCTCGGGGATGCGGGGAGCGCGATCCAGACGGTGTTCCGCGTGGGCTACCGGTTCACGCCCCCGTGAGCTCGCTGCGCACCCGGGTGGCGCTCGTGGTGCTCGGGGTGACGCTGGGCACGGCGGGCGCCCTGCTGTTCGTGGTCACAGGGCCGCTCACCTGGCTCACGCTGGCCGGGAGCGCCCACCTGTTCCAGGCCGTACCGGACGAGGCCCTGGTGGCCTGTGACGCGGATCCGGCCGGCTGGTCCTACGGCACGGACCGCGGTCTGGAGGCGTGGGCCCTGGACCCCGTGACCCACACCCCGCTCCACGCGGGCGCCCCGGAGGTCCCCGGTCTGCTCGCGCTGCGTCTCGCGGCGGGCGAGGACCAGCCCGTGGTGGTGGGACGTCGGGAGGGGGGCGGGGCCCTGGTGGTGCGGCGGGAGGGGCCGTGCGCTTCGGTGATGGTGCTCTGGCCGATCCCGCTCGGCACGTACCGGCTCGTGGGGCGGACGGTCGCGCTCGTGATCCTCCTGACCCTCGTGCTGGCCGGCCTCGCGGGGTGGCTCGGCGTCCTCCGGCCGCTGCTGGCGAGCGTCCTGGAGCTCGACCGTGCGAGTCGGGCGGTAGGGCGCGACGACTACCGCCCGGCGCGGGTGCAGCCCGACCTGGACGCGGTGCGCGAGGCCCTGGACGACGCGCACGCCCGGGTGCTCGACGATCGGGACCGGCTCGTGCGCGAGCGGGAGACCCTGGAGCGCCACATCGCGGACGTCGCCCACGACCTCCGCACGCCGATCGCGGCCCTGCAGCTCCGCCTGGAGCGGCTGGCGGACGGAGACGGCTCTGCGCTTCCGGGTGCCCTCGCGGACGTCGGGTACCTCGGCCTGCTCACGGAGAACCTCGCGACGGCGGGCCAGCTCCGGGCCGGTCTGCGTGAGCTGGACGGCGAGGTGGACGTCGCGGCGGTCGCGCAGCGCGTGGTGGATCGGTTCGCGGGGCTCGGGCGACGGCGGGGGGTCGAGGTGATCGCGGCGCTCCCGGACGGTCCGGTCGTGGTGCCGGGACTCCCGGTGTACGTGGAGCAGATCCTGGCGAACCTGGTGCACAACGCCGTGCGTCACCACGATGGCGAGGGCACCGTGGTGGTGGTCGTGGAGCCCGGCGAGCGCGTGCGGATCGAGGTGGCCGACGACGGCCCCGGACGGCCGGAGGACCTGCCGGACGCGCGGGCGGCGGCCGGGAGCGCCCATGGCCTCGGGCTCTCGATCGTGCGTGAGCTGGTCGCGACCCTCGGCTGGACGCTGTCCGTGGAGGCCGGCGAGCCGCGGGGGCTCGTGTTCGTGCTGCTCACGCCTTCTGGCTGACGACCCGCTTCAGGGCGTCGGGCACGTGCTCGGCCCCTGCGATGTCCGTCTGCAGCATCGCGCGCAGCACGGCGACCACGCGCTCCTGGGTCTCCCGGGACCGTCCGCTCATGGGCAGCTCGACGTGGCCCTCGGTGGTGCGCAGGCTGACAGGAGGGCCGAGATCGACTCTCTGGATGGTGGAGACGGCGAACCGCCGGGAGGTCGTCCCCGAGACCGCGATGGTGTCGATGCGGAGCGTGGAGGCCTCGCGGGTCACGAGGACCTTCGAGGGCCTGCCAGCGAGTGCGGCGACGACGACGCCCGATCCGACGGCCCCCAGCAGCAGGCCCACGGGCGCCATGCCGGGGCTGGTGGCGAGCCCGATGTACCCGGACGCGAGGGAGACGAAGCAGAACAGCGCCGCGAGCATCCAGAGCGTGGGGGGGCTCTGCACCGGGGAGAGATCCATCTGGATGCCGTCGTGCACGGGTCGGATCCAGCTCGTGGCGTCGTCGACCGGCTCCTCGCGGGCCTCCTGTCCGGTCACGTGCTTCAGGGCGGCGGGCACGTGCTCGGCCCCCGCGATGTCCGTCTGCAACATCGCGGAGGACCGCGACGACCGCCATGCGCGTCCGATCGGAGCGGTGGACGGGCAGCACCACGGTGCCGTCCGTGGTCTCGAGCACGACGTTCGGCTCCCGGAGGACGACGCGCTCCACCGTGTCCAGGGCGATCCGCCGGGACGTCTTCCCGGCGGCCGCGACGATGTCGATCCGCAGGCTGGTCGACTCGCGCGTCACGAGGATCTCCGAGGGCCAGGTGGCGAGCCACCTGGCGAGGAGGGCGGACACGAAGGTACCGACGAGGAGCCCGAACATCCCCAGCAGGATGGCGGCGAGGAGGCTGAGCGAGCCCGTCACGACCCCTGTGTATCCGGCCATCAGGGAGACCCCGCCGATCATCACCCACGCCAGGTGCGGCGTCGGTGGTCTCTGGACGGGGGACAGGTCGAGCTGGATGCCGTCGTGGACCGGACGCATCCAGTCCCCGAGCACTTCTTCGGGTCTCATGGCGGGAGCCTACCCCGCCACGAGAGTCACGGGATCACTGGGCGGCGGGCAGCAGCGCGATGCCGACGGCGTTGTTGGCGCCCCGGAAGTCGCCCTCGAGCTTCAGCTCCACGAAGTCCTGGCCGTCGATGGTCACCACCTCCGCGGTGAGCTCGGCCTGCTCGGGCGCCTCGTCGAAGTCCGCCCAGTCCTCCTCGGGCCCCGAGCAGCCCACGACGCTGTAGGTGTCCCAGGTGGCCTCTCCGGTGGACTCGTCGACGTTCAGGTCCACGGCGACCATCGCCCAGCCATCGTCCGTGAGCGTGTTCATCTCCACGCGCATCCAGCCGTTGTCGCCCCAGGAGTCGTAGGTGGCCTCGCCGTAGCCGTCCGCGTTCTCGAAGGCGCCCGCACCGGGCAGGCGCCCGTCCATGCTCCCGTCGAGCTCGAGGGTCGCGTATCCGCCGCCCTCGTAGGGCTCGACGTCCGCCGCGCTCCAGTCCACCGCGGGCATGTCGATGGTGCGCATCTCGTACTCCTGGCCTCCGCTGCAGGCGGTGGCGAGGACGAGGAGGGAAGCGAGGTGACGCATGGAGACACTCCGTGAGCGGGTTCGAACAGGAGAGTGTCGGCACCCCGGCTGGCGGATCAGCGGAGGCCGAACTTTTCTGCATCACCTCCACAGGTCCTCGACAACCGGGGGTGAAGCTGTCTCCAGGAGGGACTCATGGAGACGTGGTTGCGGATCTTCCTGGTGGTGGTGGTGCCGGCGTGCGTGATGCTCGAGTGGCTCTGGGCGCGGCGGACCGGGCGCGACGTGTACGAGAAGGGCGAGACGCTCGGGACGATCGGGGTGGCGGTGGGCATGCGCATCTCGCGCGCGCTGGCGTTGCCCTTCGCGCTGGCGTTCTACGAGGCGGTCCGTCCCTGGGCGCTGTTCGAGCTCCCGGCCACCATCGGCACCTTCCTGGTGGCGCTCCTGATCATGGACCTCGTGTACTACTGGCACCACCGGCTCTCCCACGAGATCCCGGTGCTCTGGGCGATCCACCAGACCCATCACTCGGCCGAGCGCCTGAACCTGCTCGCGTCCGCCCGGCTGAACTGGCTCGGGCCGTGGGTGATCCAGCCGGTGCTCACGCTCCCGCTCGTGCTGCTCGGCTTCCCGCCCGCCATCGTGGTCGCGGTGGCCTCGCTGGACCTCGTGTTCCAGTTCTTCCTGCACACCGAGGCCATCGGGCGCCTGCCGTGGCTCGAGGGCTGGCTGAACACGCCGGCCGCCCATCGGGTGCACCACGCGCGCAACGAGGACTGCCTGGACGTGAACTACGCCGGCATCCTCGTGGTGTGGGACCGCCTGTTCGGGTCCTGGGTGGAGCCCGCCCACCCCGCCGGGAGCCTCGACTACGGGCTCACGACGGGGTCGCAGGGCAACAACCCTGTCTGGCTGGTGTTCGGCGGCCTCGCGCGCTGGTGGCGCGGGCAGCCGATCTGACTCACTCGCCGTCGGTGGCCGCGGGCACGAGGGCCACGCCCACGACGTCGTTGTCGCCGCGGAAGTCACCCTCGAAGGTGATCTCCACGAAGTCCTGGCCGTCGATGGTCACCACCTCGGCGGTCAGCTCGGCGTCGTCGGGCTGCTCGTCGAAGAACGCCTCGCCCTCCGAGGGCCCGGAGCATCCGACCGTGCTCCCCGTGCCCCAGGTGGCGGAGCCGTCGTCCTCCACCGTGAGATTGACGCCCACCATGCCCCAGCCATCCGTCGAGAGCGTGTTCATATCGAGGTAGATCCACGACATGCCCTCCCAGGTGTCCAGCGACATCGAGCCGTAGCCACCGACGTCGTCGAACGAGCCGGCATGGGGGAGCTGGCCCTGCATGCTCGCGCGGGTGAGGTCCATGTCCCCGTAGGCGCCTTCGGAGCCCTCGTAGGGAGTCATCCGCGCGTTGCTCCAGTCGATGGCCGGCAGGTCGATGCTGCGGTCGTTGTAGTTGCCGGACTGGCTGTTGCAGGCGGCGGCGAGGACGAGGACGGACGTGAGGGCGAGGGTGCGCATGGCATGGCTCCTGGGTTCACCAGGAGAGTGTCGGCACCCCGCAGACCGGATCACGACGATCGCGAGATTCTCATCTCTTCTTGCGCTCCAGGCGACCGATCCTCCGATCCACCCCGGCCAGACGGTCGCGCCAGCGCTGCTTGATGCGGCGGACCCGCCCGCGCCGGGCATCGATCCAGGCCTCCTCGAGGGCGCTCCACGACCGATCCTCGGGGAGCTCGTCGCGCACGAGGAACATGCGGGCCGCGCGGGCTGCCCGGTCGAGCGCGGAGCCCGGCTCGGGGTCGAGCTGGTCGTCGAGGAGCTGGAACAGCCGGCCCGCGAGGCGCGGGCGGCGCTCCTGGATCGCCAGGGTGACGAGCTCCACGAGCCCGTCGGTGTCGTCGCTCTCGATCCACCCCGCGACGAACGCGTCTTCTGCGGCGTCGTCGCGGGCGGGGAGCTCCATCAGAGGTTCTTCGGCCCGCCTTCGGTGGCGCGGCCGGCCATCTGCTGCTTCATGGCGGCGAGCTGGGCGCGGGCCGAAGCATTGTTGGCCTTCTCCTTGATCTTGGAGAGCTTGGCATCGAGGGAGTCGCCCTTGAGCTCGGAGCCGATGTCCGCCTCGGCCTGGAGCTTCTGGATGTGCTCGCGCACGTTGTCGAGGGCCTTCACGTCGGCGTCGGTGGAGAGGCCGTCCAGCGTCTGCTGGATCTCGATGCGGGCCTCGGCGTTGGCCTTGGCGGCGATCGCCTTCTCCTTCTCGCGCTTGAGCTTCTCGATCTCGCCCTGGAACTGGAGGAGGCCGGCCTTGGCGTCCTCCGCCTGGTCGGAGACCTTCTTCAGCTCGGCGGAGGTGGCCTCGATGGACGCCGTGAGCTCGTCCTTCTTCTGGATGAGCAGGAGGGCGACCTCGTCCTCACCGTCCTCGACGGCCACCGGGAGCTGCGCCATGACGTCCTTGAGCTCGCGCTCCTTGGTCTCCAGCTCGGTGGAGAGCTTGTTGCGCAGGTAGACGATGCCGCTGACGGCCTTCTTGAGCTCGCGGTGCTTCTTGACGCGCTCGTCGATCGCGGCTTCGTACACGGCCTCCGGGTTGCGCGCCTCGATGTCCGAGACCCACAGACTGAGGAAACCGCGCCAGACGTTGGCGAGCCGATCGAAGAAACCCATGGTGTTCGGACCCCCGGAGCTTGGTTGGGGAGCGTAAGCCCGGGGGTCTGGCGAGACAACCCCCGGGTCCCATCAATGGCAATGTAGTCCGAGAACCACGAGGACGGCGCGGCGATCGCGGTCCGGGCGCCAGAATGTCGGCGGATCCGGGGCGCGGGAGAGGCCTCGGATCCCGCGGGTCCGGGTTAGGACGGCGCATGCGCGCATTCCTGCTCGTGGCCCTCGGTGGAGCCCTCGGTGCCAGCGCCCGGTACGCCACCGGGCTGCTCGCCGTCCGTCTGCTCGGGCGCGGCTTCCCCGTCGCCACCGTGGCCGTCAACGTCGTCGGGTCCTTCGTGCTCGGCTGGTTGCTCGCCGAGACGCACCGGTACGCCCTCGACGAGGAGACCAAGCTCGCCCTCGGCACCGGGCTGTGCGGCGCGCTCACCACGTTCTCGACCTTCAGCGTCGAGACCCTCCGCCTGATCGAGCGCGGTCAGTGGGGTCTCGTGCTGGCGTACGTCGGGGGCAACATCGTGTTCGGGCTCGCCGCCGCGGCGCTCGGTCTCACCCTGGGGAAGGCATGATCCTCGTCTCGCTCGCCCTCGCGCAGGTCCCCACCGTGGGGTCCCTCGAGCCCGCCATGAGCCCGCACCGGCTCCAGCAGCCCGTGATCCCGCCGCCGGCGTGGGTTCCCGCGACGGGCACGCTGCCCCCGATCACGCCCGGTCCCTCCGTGAAGGTGTACGGCTACCTGCCCTACTGGGACGACGATCTCACCGAGGTCGCCTGGGACCAGATCTCGCACGTGGCCCTCTTCTCGGCCGACGTCACGGCCGCCGGGGTCCTCCAGAACACGTCGCGCTGGAACAACGCGGCGAACGCGGTGGCGATGGGGGCCCCGTACGGCGTGCGCGTGCACCTCGCGGTCACCAACTTCACCTCCAGCCAGCTCGAGACCCTCCTCGGCAGCCCGACCACGCGGGCCGCCCTGGTGGCCGACCTCGCCTCCTGGGTCACGTCGACGGGCGCCCACGGGGTGAACATCGACTTCGAGAACCTCCCGGCGTCCCGGCGCACCCAGATGGTGGACTTCATCACCGCCCTCGACGCTGCCGTGGACGACGTGGCCATCGCGATCCCCGCGGTGGACTGGAGCAACGCGTGGGACGTCGCGGCGCTCTCGCAGCACGCCGACCTCTTCATCATGGGGTACGACTTCCACTGGTCGGGGAGCTCCGAGGCCGGCCCGGTCGACCCGCTGTACGGCGGCTCCGGCACGGTCTGGACGAGCGACTTCGCCCTGGACCGCAGCGTGACGGACTACCTGGCGGACGGCGCGGCGCCCGATCGCCTGCTGCTCGGTCTCCCGCTCTACGGGCGCGCATGGACCACCTCCAGCGCCAGCTACCCCACGCCGGCCCTCGGCTCGGTGGGCGCCATCCTCTGGGCCTCCGCGCAGCAGGACGCGGCGACGTACGGGAGCACCTTCGACATCGGCTCCCGCAGCGTCATGGTCTACGACGGGGCCGCGCAGACCTGGACCAACGACGTCGAGAGCGTGCGGGAGCGCATCCAGTACGCGATGGGCGAGGGTCTCGGGGGCGTGGGCTTCTGGGCGCTCAACTACGACGACTGTGACGCGGACCTCTGGGTGATGGTCGACGAGGAGACCGGTGACGCCGACACGGACGCCGACAGCGACGCGGACAGCGATGCGGACGCGGACGCGGACAGCGACGCGGACGCGGACAGCGATGCCGACAGCGATGCGGATGCGGACAGCGACGCGGACGCCGATGCGGACAGCGACGCCGACGCCGATGCGGACAGCGACGCCGACACCGACACCGGAGCCGAGAAGCCCACGGTGAGCGTCGGGCCTCCCGTGCTCGCCGAGCCCGGCGAGGTCGTCGTGCTGCAGGCCGATCCCGACTTCCAGCCCATCTCCGTGCACTGGACCCAGACCACCGGCCCCACGGCCTGGCTGGATGGCGCCCGGGAGCTCACGCTATCGGTCGAGCCGACCGAGCCGGGGCACTGTGTGTTCGAGGTCGAAGTGGAGGCTCCGAGCGGGGAGATCGTCACGGCGGCGGCCCATGTCGTGGTGCTCGCGCCTGCCGGTGCGCCACGGGGGTGCGGCTGCGCAGGGGGCTCCGGTGGGTACGGTCCGGTCGGGCTGATCCTGGCGTTGCTCGTGGCCTGTGGGTCCCGTCGCCGTTCTCTGTCGTCGCCCTGACACCAAGCCCGGTCCGCGCGCCCCGGGAGGGCTGGTATACTGCCGCCCCGGAGGCGTTGGTTGAAGCGAGCGGCGGGTCCCTTCGAGATCCTCGAAATCCTTGGCGAAGGCTCCTTCGGAACGGTCTGTGTGGCGCGGGTGTCCACGGATCCGCTCCGGCGCAAGGTGGCCCTCAAGATCCTCAAGGGCGCCTACGCCACCAACAAGAAGATCCTGAACCGCACGCGCGACGAGGCGCGGCTGCTCTCGCGGATCAACCACCGCAACATCGTGCGCGTCGAGCGCCTCATGGAGGTCGGCGGGCGCCCCGTGGTCGTCATGGAGCACGTCCAGGGTGTGTCCCTCGACGCGCTGCTCCTCCGCTTCAAGGACGGCCTGCCTGCCGCGGTGGCCCTCTCGATCATCGAAGACACGTGCTGGGCGCTCCACACGGCCTATGCGGAGGCCCTGGGCGACGACATGCGCCCGCTCCGCGTCATCCACCGCGACATCAAGCCGTCGAACATCATGCTCTCGGTCGACGGGCTGGTGAAGGTGCTCGACTTCGGCATCGCCAAGGGTGAGTTCGAGGGCCGCGAGGCCGAGACCGAGTCGGTGGTGATGGGCTCCCGGCCCTACATGGCGCCCGAGCGTCTGGACGGGATCAGCGACTCTCCGTCGGTCGACGTGTACTCCACGGGCATGAGCCTGTTCGAGCTGCTCACCGGCCGCACGATGAGCCTGTCGATCAACCCGGTGAACCACGACCAGGCGATGAACCGGCAGCTCGCCTACATCCAGGTCCCCGGGATGAGCGAGGCGTCCGTGGAGGACCTCCGGAACCTCATCCGCCGGATGTGCGCCTACACGCGTGACTACCGCCCGAGCGCCATCGAGTGTCGTCGCGACCTCGAGCAGCTCAGGTTCGCGATCGACCCCCAGTACAACATCACGCTGGAGGAGTTCGCGCGCACCACGGTCGTCCCGATCTACGAGTCGCGGCCGCGGATCGACCCCGAGAGCGCCATGGCGGGCGACGGCGACGACGCGTTCCTCCGCGAGGTGACCGGCGCCATCACCAACCCCGGCACCCTGCCCACCAGCAAGCCCACCCAGCAGAGCCTGGCGGCCTACACGCCCTACATCTTCGTCGGTGTGCTCGGGTTCGTCGTGGTGTTGCTCTGCGGCGGGGTCGTGCTCCGCCTGATGCTCGATCGCTCCGGCACCACGGGCCTCAACCCGGTGGAGGGCAAGGCGCTGGTGAGCGTGTGGCTGCCGAGCGACGCGGACGCCCAGGTGGGCGACACCCTCATCCGCAGCCCCGGCCGCTACGAGCTCGACACGGGCACGCAGCTCATGCAGATGTTCTTCCAGGACGGTCGCGCGCTGAACTGCACCTTCCAGGCCACGGAGGGAGCAGCGGTGCGGTTCGTGGTCGACGCCGGGAAGGCCGGCCTCTCGGTGAACGACGGCGCCGTACAGCCCTGCGTCGAGGTCACCTCGAAGGCCACGCCATGACGCTCCTCGGGCTCCTGGTGGCCTGTCTGCCGCCCGCGCCCACCCCCACGTCCGTCGAGGGCGACGCGGACACGGACAGCGACACGGACGCGGATACGGACGCCGATACCGATGCGGACGCAGACGCAGACGCGGACACCGACGCGGACAGCGACACGGACACGGATGCGGACAGCGACGCGGACGCGGACGCGGACGCGGACGCGGACGCGGACGCCGACGCCGACAGCGACTCGGATGCCGATGCGGACGCTGACGCGGACGCAGATGCCGACACGGACGCGGACGCCGACAGCGACACGGATGCCGACGCGGACAGCGACACCGACACGGATGCGGACGCGGATGCTGACGCGGACGCGGACGCCGACGCCGATGCCGACGCGGATGCGGACACCGACGCCGACACCGATACGGACGCCGACACCGACACGGATGCCGACACCGACACCGGGCTCGTTCTGACCGACCTCTACGCCATCCAGGCGGGGCTCGTGCCCGTGGGCACGCACGTGCGGGTGGAGGACGTGACGGTGACCGCGTCCAGCGCGCTCGGTGCGTTCGTGCAGGAGCCCGCGGGCGGCGTGCACAGCGGCCTGCTCGTGTGGTTCCAGGGGAACGGGCCGGGCAGCCCGCCGCCCGTCGGCACCGATGTCGACGTCACGGGGTTCGTCGCGGAGTACCAGGACTCGGGGTCCTTGGACACACTCACGCAGATCCAGCTCGATGCCGGCGGATGGACGGACCGTGGCACCACCTCGACCCCGGTGCGCACGACCCTCGCCTCCAGCGCGCTGCTCGCTGCTCCCGAGGACTGGGAGGGCGTGCTCGTGAGGGTGGACGACCCCGGGCCCCTCGAGATCGACGTCCCGGACCTCGGGTTCGGCGAGTGGTCCCTCACGAGCGGCGTGATCGTCGACGACCTCTACTTCACCTTCGCCCCGCGGGCGTCCGGCGACACGTTCCAGCGCATCACGGGCGTGCTGAACTGGTCCTTCGGGTCCTACAAGCTCGAGCCCCGCACCGCCGCGGACTTCGAGGGCTACTCGGGCGCCCCGCAGCCCGCGGACTCGCTGCTGTACGGCGACATCATCGTGTCCGAGATCATGGCGAACCCGAACGCCTGCGACGACGCCGACTGCGAGTACATCGAGCTCTACAACACCACCGGGCTGTCCTTCGATCTCCAGGGCCTCGTGCTCGTGGACGCCGGGGCCAACTCGAGCACCCTCACCGCCCCGCTGCCCATCGGCCCCCACGGGTACGTCGTGCTCGGCCGCACGACCTGGGCGTACCTGGACTTCACGCCCGACGCGAGCTTCACGTTCGGCGTGAACAACACGAACGAGTCGATCGAGCTCCGGAACGCGAACGGCACGCTCGGGGTCACCCCGATCCTGAACGCGCCGACCCCCGCGGGCACGAGCATGCAGCTCGGCTCGGGGTACCTCGACGTGTTCTCGATGGGCTCCGCGTCGAGCTGGTGCCCTTCCACGGCACCCATCGGGAGCAGCGGCGACGTCGGCACCCCCGGTGCCCCCAACGGTCCCTGCCCCTGACGGCCTACTGGTAGCCGGCGGCCTGCAGCTCGAAGAGGCGCGCGTACGTGCGTCCGTTCGCCATCAGCGTCGCGTGGTCGCCCTCCTCGATCACCCGGCCACCCTCCAGCACCACGATGTCGTCGGCCATCCGCACGGTCGAGAAGCGGTGGGAGATCAGGATGGCCATCTGGCGCTCCGTCATGGCGCGCACGCGGTCGAAGATCTCGGCCTCCGCGGTGGCGTCCATGGCGCTCGTGGGCTCGTCGAGCACGAGCAGCCCGGCGTCCTTGCGCATGAAGGCACGCGACAGGGCGATCTTCTGCCACTGGCCGATGGAGAGCTCGCGGCCGTTCGGGAACCAGCGCCCGAGCTGGGTGGAGAGCCCGTCTGGCATGGGCTCGATGAAGGGCCACGACATCCCGAGCTCGGCGGCGTCGCGCTGGCGGGCCGTGTCGTCCATCGCGGCCACGTCCCCGATGCCGATGTTCTCGCCGATGGTGAACTGGTACTTCACGAAGTCCTGGAAGATGACGCCCATCCGGCGCCGCAGGGCGTCGGGGTCCCACTCGCGGAGGTCCAGGCCGTCGAGCAGGATCCGGCCCTCGGACGGCTCGTAGAGCCGGGTGACCAGCTTGATCAGCGTGGTCTTCCCGGAGCCGTTGTGCCCGACCAGGGCGAGCTTGCGTCCGGGCCGGACGTGCAGCGAGACGTCCTTCAGCGAGGGCTGCTCCGCCCCGGGGTAGGTGAAGCTCACGCCCTCCACGCGCAGGCCGTCGGCCGGGTCGGGACCCTCGGTGGCCGTGCCGGTCGCGGTCGTGATGGGCTCGTCGAGGAACGCGTAGAGGTTGGCGACGTACAGGTTGTCCTCGTACATCCCGCCGATCGCCTGCAGGATGGCCGCGAAGGCCGACTGGCCCTGCTTGAAGACCAGGAGGTACATCGTCATCTCGCCGAGCGAGATGCGCGCGGTGGCCGCGGACCACGCGATGGTGGCGTACGCGCCGTAGAGCACGGCCGTCGACAGCCCGCCGAGCAGGAAGCCCCAGAGCCCCCGACGGCGGGTCAGGTCGCGGTCCTCGGCGTACAGGGCGGCGAAGATGCGGTCGTACTCGTCCACCAGGCGCCGCCCGATGGCCAGGAGCTTCACCTCCTTGGCGTAGTCCTCCCGCGCGACCACCACCTCCAGGTAGGACTGCTTGCGCTTCTCGGGCGTCCGCCACGTGAACAGGCGGAAGGCCTCCCCCGCGAACCGGGTCTCCGCGATGAAGGACGGCAGGGCCGCGAGCGCCAGCGCGAGCACCGCGATGGGCGAGAAGGCCAGGAGGAGCCCGGCGTACGTGACCAGGCTGATGCCGTTCTGCAGGAGCCCGAAGGACTTGCGCACCAGCGCCAGGGGCCGGCTCGAGGCCTCCCGGCGCGCCTGGGTCATGCGGTCGTAGAGGGTGGCGTCCTCGAAGTGCACGAGGTCGAGCTCGAGGGCCTTCTCCAGGATCATCACGTTCACGCGGTGGCCGAGCTGGGCCCGCAGCAGGGCGTCCGCCACCGAGAGCCCGCGCTGCAGACCGGAGAGCACCAGCACGAGACCGGCCTCCGCGGCGACCCAGACCAGCGCGAGCTGCACGAGGCCGGGCTCGCCGGCCGCCTGGCCCGCGGTGACCACGGCGTCCACGAGCCCCTTGCCGACCCAGGCGATGGCCGCGGGCACGAGCCCCGCGACGAGGGTGAGGGTGAACAGGGCCACCGTGAGGGGCCGGGACGTCCCTGAGACCAGCTCGGCGGCGCGGCGTGTGTAGGCGAACACGCCGAGCGTGCGCTGGAGGAACGAGGGCTTCTTCATCGTCGGGCCATCTTGGGCACGGACGTGCGCCGCGTCCTGTCACGAAACTTCTCGCTGCTGGTAGGCTCGCCCGGCAACGCTGGAGCCCCGATGCCGATCGTCCTCGCCCTGCTGCTCACCGGAGGCGCCCACGCTGGCGAGGGATGCACGTCCGCGAGCCACTGGGGCGCGCTCGCGCAGGTGGGCGCGCTCACGAGCACCGTGTCGGGTCTCGCGATGGGCACGGCGGTCGGGCTGCAGGAGGGGAACCTGGCGGCGCAGAAGCCCCTCTACACGCTCGGGCGGATCACGGCGGGCGTGGGTCTCCCCACGATGGCGGTGGGCGGGGTGGGCATGCTCGCGACCGCGAAGGGCTGCGAGGGCGAGAAGCGCGGTCGGGTGGCGGGCGTGGCCTTCGTCCTGTCCGCTGGCCTGGCGGTGCCGATGGCCCTGGTGGCGCGCGGCCAGGTGGCCGACACCGTGGATGCTGCGGCCCAGGACCGTACGGGGGCGGCCGTCGGGCACGGGGCGGCGACGCTCGGTCTGCTCGCGCTCCCGGTGGCGTCGATGGCCGTCGGCCTGCGCCAGACCGGGCAGATGCGGAACGCCGGTGTGCGCGCGGCCGTCGTGGTGGGCCCGAGCGGCGCCCGGGTCACGGGGACGTTCTAGCGGAGCTCGCCCGCGGCCACGAGGGACGCGCGCACCGCGGCACAGTCGGCGGGTCTGCGGGAGCGGTCGGTGGCCAGGAGCACCTCCAGCAGGTCGAGGGCCCAGGGCGCCATGCCGGCGGGTCGGATCCACTCGCCACGCGCGACCCGCCGCTCGTAGCCGGGGGTGTCGGGGTCCGCGGGCAGGTGCCCCACGAGCATCTCGTAGAGCAGGCAGCCCACGCTGTAGAGGTCGGCCCGACGATCGACGGACGCGGGGTCGGCCATCTGCTCGGGCGCCATGTACCCGGGGGTGCCGAGGAAGGTGAAGTGGGCCGACAGACCGATGGCGGGCACCCAGGCGGTCTCCGCGAGGTCCTTGGCCATCCCGAAGTCCGCGACCTGCACGGTGATGCCGTCCCGGCCGCTCGCGATGAGCACGTTCTCGGGCTTCAGGTCGCGGTGCACGTAGCCCTCGGCGTGGGCGGCCCCGAGACCGTCCAGCACGCCCGCCAGCACGGCCCGTCGGAGGCCCGTGGCCACCGGCGCCCCGGTCATCCAGTCCGAGAGCGCGCCGGCCGTCGCGTGGTCGAGCACGAGCACCTCGGAGCCGTCCGGGAGCGTGAAGCAGCGGGAGGCGTACGCGACGTTCGGGTGGCGCACGGCGCTCTGGATGGTGAACTCGCGCCGGAGGGCCTCGACGATCTCCGGAGGGCAGGACGGACCCCGCACCTTGATCACGTGCCGGCGGCCGGTGTCCAGGTCGAACACCCCGTAGGTGCCGCCGTCCTCGTCCTCCTCGTGCACCTCCTTCACGAGGTAGCGCTCGACGTGCTCGGGAGTCATCGGCACCCCACGGAGCGGGCCACGAGGCGCCCGTCCGCACAGCGGATCCAGAGCGCGTCGTTCGCGGCCGGCTTCGCCTGGATGGGGGTCGGGAGCACGAAGGAGGCGTCGGGCCTCCAGCGGGCGTAGCGCGTCTCGAGGGCCGTCATGCCGCCCGGATAGGTCGACTCGATGGCCGCGCGGGTGGACGCGGGGCTGCCGTCGCCCGCCAGCACGGCCCGCACGGTGGCCTGACCCTCCGCCGACCCGAGCAGGAGGGCCGTCAGGGCCCAGCCCTGCACGTAGAGCGGGCCGGCCTGGTCGGCGGGCAGGTCGGTCCACGTGCTCGGGTTCGTGAGGATCGCGTCCACGGTGGGGCGCCCGACCTGGGCCAGGATCTGGCCGTAGCGCGGGGGGGTGGTGACCGTGAGGGCGTTGCCGGACACGCGCGCGGTCTCCATCACCTGGGCCAGCCCCTCGTTCAGCCAGCGTGGCGAGCGGCCCGCGTGGGCCAGGAGGTGGTGGGAGGCCTCGTGCAGGAAGATGGCCCGCATGCCGTCGCCGCCCCAGAGCACCGCCTCGGGGCCGGCCGCGGTGGTGCGGAACCAGCCCTCCGACCACCCCGGGGCGCCCGCCCGGGACCGGTGGCCCTCGAAGGCCTCCCGGTCGAGGTAGACCACCACGTGCATCGGCAGGGGGTCCGGCAGGCGTACGCCCAGCGCGGACGTGTAGAACACCCCCACCCGGTCGAGCGTGGACTGGAGCATCAGCCGCTGGGACTGGGTGACGGGCCCGCCCACCCCGTCCACGGTGACGACGACGCCCGCGAGGGCCTGGCCGAGGGCCAGGATCACGACGGGTCGACGACCTGACCGAGGAACAGGGGCGTGCCCGTCGGCTCGTGCCAGATCGCGAACAGGAAGGGACGGTCGGCGTGGAAGGTCACGGGCTTCGCGAGCGCGGCCCGCTTCAGCGCCACCCCGGTGGCCGCCGCGGCCTCCGTGCCCTCCTCGGACACCGCGACCACGACCTTCTGGATGGCCGAGCCCACGATCAGCCCGCCGTAGCCGGCATACACGGCACCCGGCCCGAGAACGCCCTGGAGCCCGAGGGCCTCGGCGTGCTGGAGCAGGTCGTGCTCGGTGCGGATCTCGAAGCGCGGCAGCGCGAGGTCCACCTGCATGGGGCGGGCGCCCGCCATGGCGGCCAGGTTGTCGGCGGCCAGGCCGTCCATGGCGTCCGCCAGCGACTTCCCCTCGTCGGGGAGCACCACGATCATGGAGGTGGTGCCGCCGGAGTACGGGAGCTTGACGGCCGCGAAGCCCACGCCCGTCGTGTACGGCACGGTGAGCTGGGCCTTCTTCATCATCTGGACCTGCACGGGACCCTTGGGGGCCGCGAACGCGGCCTCGGCGGTCATGGCGGGGTCGAACGGCTCCTGCCACCGACCCTTGAAGGCCACGGCGTTCGCGAGCACGAGCCGCGCGTCGTCGAGCTGGTCGAGGGTGAAGAGCTCCTCGATCATCCCGTTCGTGTTCCCGCGCGTCCACGCGTCGATCGTGGCCTTCGCGTTGGCGGGATCCCGGGTGAGGGGAACGGTGTTCGGCTTTGCGCGGTAGTCCATCTCGAGGTTGGACAGCACCCCGGGGTCCAGCGTGGTGCCCTCGTCCGGCCAGAGGCCGTTCACCACGGTGAGCTCGACGCCGTCGGTGTGGTTGTAGGCCGCCAGGGCCCGGGCGTCGTCGATCCGGACGGCCTCCGCGTCCGCCCCGAAGAGCTCCGTGTAGGCCGCCGCAGTCTCGCCCGTGGCGCCCTGGGCCAGCATGCCGAGCACGAAAGCGGCGCTCGGCCCGCTCGTGGCGGTGTTGGCGTCGGGCTGCGCGAGGGCCTCCTCGAAGCGCCTGGCGAACCCGGCTGCACGGGGGGCGTAGGCGGGCGAGGGAGCCGCCATGCTGGCACCGCCGGCGACCCGCGCGGCCACCGTCGGAGCGGCCTCGGGCGCGGGCGCTGCGGGCGGCTCGGGGGTGGGGTGGGTGTCGACGTTCTTGTTGCCCCCGCAGGCGAGCAGCAGGGCGAGCAGGCTTGGCAAGCGTCCTCCAGGGCGGCAGCATACAACCCACCGGGCTGGGGTGGGTGTTCCGGTCACCGCGAGAAGGTGGTGGCCGATCGCTCCAGGAGCACGGCGTCCGCCACGCTCACCTCTCCGTCCTCCAGCGCAGCGTCGACGGCGGTGGCGAAGCTCGCGGCACCCATGAGGCCTGCCGTCGGGCAGGCGGCCCGGATGCGCTCGGCGGCGGCGATCCCCCGATCGACCCCATCACCATGGGCCTCTCGGAGCCTGTCCAGCGCGTCCGAGGTGCTCCCCACACACCCCTCGTAGGACACGCCGGACGCCACGGTCTGGCTCGCCACCGTGAGGGTGCCGATCACGATCGCGCCCACGCTCCCGCCCAGACCGAGCAGGAGCAGGAGCAGGACGACGGCGGTGACCACGAGCCACATCCGGCCGGTCTCCCCCGTCGCCTGCGGGGCGATCGCCAGGAGCTCGCCGTCGGCGCCCTCCGTGAGCAGGGCACCCGTGAGGGGACCCGGTGACGATGGGGGGCTCACGGCGTGCTCGCGGCACCAGGCACGCACGTCGAACACCGTACGTCCGAGCTCGCGGGCCAGGGCGTCCTCGGCGTCCCGCGCGGTCGGGCGCTCGTCGGGGCGCCAGCGGAGGAGGGGACCGAGCGTGGTGCGCCAGTGGCTCGGCACACCCGCGAGCAGCGCGTCGATCCGGGCCTCGTGGGCCTGCTGCCCGAGCTCCGCCCACTCCGGGACCCGCCCGGTGACGAGGGTGGCCAGGGTGAGCCCCAGGGCGAACACGTCGCTCTCGGGCCCGTCGTCGCCGATGAGGCGCTCGGGCGCCATGTACGCGGGGGTCCCGAGCACCCCGCCCACCTGGGTCTTCGTCTCGCGGTCCTGGAAGGAGGCCACGGCGATGCCGAAGTCCAGGAGCTTCACGCTGCCGTCCGGTGTCAGGTGCACGTTCCCGGGCTTCACATCGCGGTGCACCAGGCCCATCGGCTGCCCGTCGGCCTCCGCCCGGTGCGCGGCGGCCAGCGCGCCCGCCAGCTCGCGCCCGACGTAGAGGGCCACGGCATCCGGCAGGGGGCCGTCCCGCACGAGCCGATCGAGGGCAGGGCCGTCCACGAGCTCGAGCACCATGGCCCAGCGGTCGCCGAGCTGGGTGAGCGCATCCACCGCGACCAGCGCGGGATGACGCAGCATCCCGAGCACCCGTGCCTCGTCCCGCAGACGCTCCAGGTGACCGTCCTTCAGCGCCGTCTCCGGGTGGAGGAGCTTGAGCGCCACGGCCTTCCGAAAGCCCCCCTCACCGACGAGCTCGGCGCGGTAGACCTCGCCGAAGCCCCCCGCCCCGAGCCTGTCTCCGAGCCGGTAGCTGCGCATGACCCCCTGTATCCGCCCCCGTCCGCGACGTGCGCTCCGCGCGCCACGGGCTAGAGGACCGGGCACGGAGGAACCGTGCTCACCCTCGCCTTCACCGCCAGCGCTGCTTCCCTCACCCTCAAGGTCGCGAACCCCGTCGCCGTCGAGCTGCCCGCCGACGTGCACTTCGTCGGGGTCGCCCACCGCAACCTCCCCGCAGACCCCGAGACCTGTCCCGGGATCGCCGCGGAGGCCGAGCACTCCCAGGAGGTGCCGGGCGGCGACGACCTCGCGGCGGACGCCGCGGTGAACGCAGCCTTCCTGCTCCTCGCGGAGTCCGGGCGCTTCGACGTGGTGGAGATCGGGAGCACCGAGACCGCACCTCGCAACGGTCGCTTCGCCGAGCTGCTCCTGCCCGCCGACGCCGGCGCCCTGTGCGCGAAGCACGAGGTGGACGCCCTGCTGGTCCTCGAGGGTCTCGACTCCGACGTGACCGAGGTGGGCGAGCAGACCGTCCGGGAGGGCAAGGAGGTGTTCGAGGCCGAGCAGACCCTCGTGGGCCAGGCCCTCTGGCGGACCTACCTCTGCGACGGCACCCTCGTGGACGAGCACCTCATCGACGGCGGGCAGCTCCGGTTCGAGGACCGCTCGTGGAACGTGGAGCCCGATGTCGCGTGGGAGGAGCTGCCCCCCGCGGACGGCAAGATGGAGGGCCTCGGGCGGATGGCCGGTCAGCTCCAGGCCCGGCGGCTCGCACCCTCGTGGGCGACGGTCTCGCGCACGTGGATCCCGGGCGGCAGCGACGCCCTGAAGGAGGCCGCGGCCCTCGTGAAGGACGACGACTGGGCCCGCGCCATCGAGCGCTGGGGCGAGGCCTACGAGGCGTCGGAGGGTAAGGTGAAGGGCAAGGCCGCCCTCAACCTCGCGGTGGCCTCCGAGCGCTCGGGCGACCTCTCGCTGGCCCGCCAGTGGGTCGGGCTCGCGAAGGCCGCCTGGGAGGGCGGGCCGGTCGTGAAGTACGCCTCCGAGCTCGAGCGGCGCTGGAACGTCAACGAGAAGGTGGCGACGCGGACCAGCCGGGCGCTGGAGGAGGGCGTGACGGAGAGCGCTGCCGACCTCCCCCTGGCGTTGCCCGCCCGCCGCGAGACCAGCGAATGATCCAGGTCGAGCAGCTCAGCAAGACCTACGGACCCGCGCGCGCCATCGAGAAGCTGTCCTTCGAGGTCGAGAAGGGCGAGATCGTGGGCTTCCTGGGGCCCAACGGGGCCGGGAAGAGCACCACGATGCGCATCCTGGCCGGCGCCCTCGGGGCGACCTCGGGACGCGCCCGCATCGGCGGCATCGACGTGTTCGAGCAGCCGAAGCGCGTGAAGGCCATGGTGGGCTACCTGCCCGAGCGTCCGCCGCTCTACACCGAGATGACGGTGCGGGCCTTCCTGCGGTTCTGCGCGCACATCAAGGGCGCGAAGGACCCCGCCCGCGCGGTGGAGCGGTCCATCGAGCGCGTCGGGCTGAAGGAGGTCGCGAACCGCTACATCGACCACCTCTCGAAGGGCTACCGGCAGCGCGTGGGCATCGCGCAGGCCATCGTGCACGACCCCGCCGTCCTGATCCTCGACGAGCCGGCCAGCGGCCTGGATCCCGCCCAGCGCGTGGAGATCCGCAAGCTCGTCCGCGAGCTCGCCGAGGGGGCCACCACGGTCATCCTGTCCACACACGTGCTCCCGGAGGTCGAGGCCATCTGCGGGCGCGTGATCATCATCGACCGCGGTGTCATCCGGAAGGTCGCGCCGGTCGACAGCCTCACGTCCGCCACGGGCGTGTCCCTCGAGGTGCAGCGGCCCTCCCAGGCCCTCCTGGACGCCCTGGCGGCGGTCGATGGGGTGACGGAGGTCGCGGACCGCGGCGGGGGGCACGTCGAGCTCGCGTGTGCCCGCGACGTCCGCGAGGAGGTCGCCAGGGTGGCCGTCGACGCGGGGCTGCTGCGCATGGGGCCCACGGGCGGCCTCGAGGACGTCTTCCTGCGGCTCACCGGCCACGAGGGGGAGGCGTGAGCGTGCTCTGGATCGCCAGGCGGGAGCTCGCCTCCATCTTCAGCACGGCCCTCGGTTGGCTCGTGCTCACGGGCTTCCTGCTGATCACCGGTGTGTTCTGGGTGTTCGGCGTGGACGACTACGCGATGGCCGTCGCGGGCGGGGTCTACAACCCGTACGACATCGCGGGCCTCAACATCACGAACAACCTGCTGCTGCCGTTCTTCGGCAACTGCACCGTCATCGTGCTGATGGTCACGCCGGCGCTGTCGATGCGGCTGTTCAGCGAGGAGATCAAGGGCCACACGCTGGAGCTCCTGCTCACGAGCCCCGTGAGCACGGGCCAGATCGTGCTCGGCAAGTTCCTGGGGGCCGTGGGCTTCCTGGCCGTGCTCCTGCTCTGCACCGCCCACATCCCGATCAGCCTGTACTGGATCGCGGAGCCCGATCCCGGCGTGCTGGTCGGGGGCTACCTGGCCCTGCTGCTCCTCGGGAGCGCCGTGCTCGCGATGGGCATGTGCTTCAGCGCCTACACGGGCAACCAGGTCGTGGCGCTCACGGTGACCTTCAGCATGGCGCTGGCGCTCTACGTCATCTCGTTCTCGGAGACCGACCCCGAGTCCTTCGTGAACAAGGTGAGCGTGTCCACCCACGTCATCGACCTCATCCGGGGCGCCGTGCGCACCACCGACCTCGCGTACTTCACGGCCTTCATCGGATTCTTCCTGTTCGCCACCCACCAGCGGCTGGAGAGCTTCCGATGGCGGTGATGGCACGGTTCGCGTGGGCCTTCGGGCTGGCGGGTGCGGTCGCGTGGATCGGCGCGCTGTCGGTGGCCTACGTGGTGGGGAGCTGGTCGGGGCCGCCCACCACGCTCGGTGTGCTCGGGACGGCCCTCTGGGTGGCCTGGGTGGCCTTCGACGCGCGAAGCCTCGCGGACACCATGAGCACCCGCCACTTCCGCCTCTCGTCGGGGAGCGTGGCGCTCCAGGCCGTCGCCCTGCTCGTCGCCATCGTGGCGTACGCCGTGGTGGACGACCGCCTGGACCGCACCTTCGATCTCACCGGGAAGCGCGCCCACACGCTGTCCACGCAGACGGTCTCGGTGCTCCAGGGCCTGGACGCTCCGGTGGACGTGCTCGCGTTCTTCCCGGAGGGCTCGGCGGAGGGGCTCGCGTTCTCCCGCTTGATCACGCTGTACACGCAGGCCTCGGCGAACGTCCGGCTCGAGTGGATCGACCCGCTCGCCCATCCCGTGCGGGCCCGGACCGAGCGGATCTCGGGTCCGACGGTGGTGCTGAAGCAGGGCGACCGCGAGGAGCGCCTGGAGATCGACTTCACGGAGACGAACCTCACCCGGCGGCTGGTGCTCGTGCAGAGCGACACCGAGCACCACGTGTGTTGGTCCACGGGCCACGGCGAGGCCGACCCCGACGGGGACGCGACCCCGGACGGCTACGGTGCCGCCGTGCTCGTGCTGGAGGGCCTGAACTACCGGGTGTCCCGCGTGAGCGTGGCGGGGGAGGGGATCCCGGGCGACTGCGAGGTGTTCGTGGTGGCCCGGCCCCAGCACGACTGGATGCCGTCCGAGCGGGAGGCGCTGGCGGCCTTCGTCGGTGGCGGCGGTGACGCGCTGGTGCTGCTCGACCCCATCGCGGAGACGCCGGGCTTCGACGCGGACCTCGATCGCTTCGGTGTGACGGTGTTCGACGACGTGGTGTTCGACGCGGACCGCAGCCGCACGGTGGCCGGGATGGAGGGCACCCTCGCCGTACACGACGACGGCGTCCTCGCCCATCCCGTGACCTCGCCCCTCGCGGGCGCGGTGGTGCTGCCGGTGGCCCGCTCCCTCGACCTCGCCGTCCGGGACGGGCTGCTCGCGAAGGAGCTCCTGCGCACCAGCACACAGGCATGGGGGGAGACCGACCTCACGGACCCGGACGTGAAGCCCGACCCCGGCCTGGACCGCACGGGCCAGCTCCTGCTCGGGGTGGTGGTGGAGGTGGTGGACCCCGACGTGCTCTCCATCGCCCGACCCGCCGAGGGGCCCGTGGATCCGGGTGCCCCGGACGCTGGCCGGCTCGTGCCCCCCGACTGGAAGGGCGTCCCCGGCGGTCGCATCGTGGTCGTGGGCGACGGTGACTTCGGCAGCAACCAGGCGCTCGCCTGGGGCAGCAACCAGGACTTCTTCCTGAACCTGTTCGCCTGGGCGACCGGCGAGGAGGAGCAGATCGGCGACCGTCCAGACCTCGCGGAGCCCCTGGACCTCTCCGAGGTGGGCTCCGCGATGCTCTGCCTCGTCAGCGTGGTGTTCGTCCCCGGGGCCGCCATGCTGCTCGCCCTCGTCACCCTCCTGCGGCGCGGGCTCCTGGCGAAGGGGGAGGCCTGATGGACGTCCTCGGGCTGCCGATGCCCGCCCTCCGCGGCTGGCTCGACGCCATCGGGGTCGGGGCGGTCCATGGTCCGGGCGTCTTCCGCGGGCTCCATCACCACATGGACCTCGAGCGCGTGCCGAACCTCGGTCGCCACCTGGACACCATCCGGGCCCACGCCACCCTCGCCACCGCCGAGATCGTCGAGCGTCACCCGGCTCCCCGGGGTGTGGTGCGCCTGGTGTTCCGCCTCCACGACGGCACGCGGGTGGAGGGCGTGGTGCTGCCGAACCCCGTGCGCCCGGACCGCGCGACCCTCTGTCTGTCGAGCCAGGTGGGCTGCGCGATGGCCTGCCGCTTCTGTGCCACGGGCACCCTGAAGCTCACCCGGCACCTCCTGGCCGGCGAGATCGTCGCCCAGACCCAGGCCGTCCGACGCGAGCTCGGCGAGGGACGCACCCTGACGCACCTCGTGTTCATGGGCATGGGAGAGCCCCTGCACAACTACGGGGCCCTCAAGGATGCCCTCGACGTGCTCTTCGATCCCCACGGCCTGCCCTTCGACAAGCGCAAGGTGAGCGTGTCCACGGTCGGGCTGCCCGAGCGGATCGGCGAGCTGGGCGCAGACTTCGGAGGTCGGATCCAGCTCGCGATCTCGCTGCATGCCGGCACGGACGCCGTGCGCCAGCAGATCATCCCGATGGCGAAGAGGGTGCCCATGGCCGCGCTCCGCGAGGCCGCCGGGCGCTACGAGGCCCTGCGCGCCGGCCGGACGATGGTCGAGTACGTCGTGCTGCCGGGCCTCAACGACACCCCCTCCGAGCTCGACGGGCTGGCGGCCTGGATGCACGGCCTGCGCGGGGTGGTGAACCTCATCCCGTTCAACCCCTTTCCGAACGCGCCCTGGCGCACACCAGAGGACGCCGAGGTCACCGCCGTGCGCGATGGCCTCCAGGCCCGGGGGGTGGTGGTGACCATCCGTTGGCCCCGGGGCCGGGAGGCCAGCGGCGCCTGCGGGCAGCTCATGCTGGCCCCGCGTCCCCCCCGTCTCCAGGAGTCGTCATGCTGATCGCCCTCGCCACCGCCCTGGCCGGCTCGCTGTACATCCCGGGTGACCCCATGTTCGGTGGCTACGGCCTGGAGTCCTCGAGCGACGTGATGCGGGCCACCCGCCACGCCCTGGAGCACGACCGGTCCGGTGTGGAGCGCACGGTGTGGCTGGAGCGGAAGGGCGAGCGCGTGCAGGTCTGGCCGCGCGTGCCCGGCAGCCCGAGGCTCGGCGACCTCCCGGACGGCGCGCTCTGGGGCGTGCTGCTCGGGGCGAGCGAGAACGCCGCACCCGCGCGCGAGCGGGACCTGCTCGTGCCCGGGAAGGACGACCGGCTGCGCCCGGTGTCCGTGTGGCTCGACGGTACGGGCGGCACGACCGTGGCCGCCGGCGTCACCGCACCCGTCCTGGCCGGCCAGTTCTCGGTGCCCGGCCTGGAGAAGGCCTACGGCATCGACCTCGTGAGCGAGGGAGGCCGCAACTTCAACCCCCTGCTCCTGGCCGCCCTCGACCGCGCGCTGTCCCTGCTCACCCCCGAGGAGCGGAAGGCGGTGGAGGGCCTCCAGATCGTCCGCCTTCCTTCGGAGCAGCGCCTGCTCCGGGAGTCCCACGTCACCGGTGGGGTGCCCTGGGTGACGTACCTGGAGTTCGAGCTCTACGGGCGCATCGAGGTATTCGAGGACCCGCCGACGTCCACCACGTGGTTCGCGGGGGGCGTCGAGGCGCCCGAGCATCCGCTCGTCTTCGAGCTCCTGCACCACCTCGGTCACGCGGTGGCGGGGGCCGAGAGGCGGCGGCTCGGCAAGGAGCTCCACGAGCGGCGGGAGGCCCACGTGGCCCGCTACACCGAGCTCGACGCCCGCCACGCCACCCTCTCGGCCGGCAGGCTGGCCCCGCGGGAGGCCCTGGCCTTCGAGGCGGACCTCGAGGCCCACGAGGCCGAGGGGAAGGCCCTCGACGCGCTGGTGGACACCATCGCGAACACGCCCTGGGCGCCGGCGGACGCGCTGACGAAGGCGGCGGGCGACACCCAGGAGGCCTCGCCCACACCGTACGGCGGAAAGGTCGCGGTGGAGGCGTACGCCGAGGCGTTCGCGCTATACCATGCCGACCCCGCGGCGCTCGGACGCACGGCACCCGCCGCGTTCGCCTGGTTCGAAGGAGGAGGTCTGTGATGTTGCTCGTGCTCTCGGGTGCCCTGGCGCAGGACGCCCGGATCGTGCTCACCGGCAACCCGCCCACCGACCGGAAGGTCGTGGGGAGCCGGTCCACCGCGAAGTTCATGGAGGAGGCGGAGACCGAGCGGGCTGCGGCGAAGGTCGTGCTGGACCGGCTGAAGAACCCCCCGGCCGGCAAGGAGCGCACGGCCTGGTTGGTGCGCGACGGCGAGCGTACCCAGGTCTGGCCGCCGGTGAAGGGCGGACCCAAGCTCACGGAGCTGCCGGATGGCGCCATCTGGGCGTTCAAGCAGGCCGTCAGCGGTCCCTGGAACCCGCCGCGGGAGCGCGACATGCTCGTCCGCGACGGCGAGGGCCTGCACCCCGCCACGCTCCGGGTCGAGGAGGACGGCACGATCACGGTGTTCTCGGCCAACGCCCTCGAGGTGCCCGGTCCCGTCGTGCCGATGCCGAAGATCGAGCGCGACTTCGGGGTGGACCTGGTGGAGGAGGCGGGCCGCACGTTCCAGCCGGAGATGCTGCGGGCCCTCGACGAGGCGCTGCACCTGCTGACCCCCGCGGAGCGCGCGCGCATCGAAGGCGTGCAGATCGCCCGTCTGCCCGAGCTCGATCGCCTGTACCTGGGGTCGTGGCGCCCGAGCCAGACGCCCTGGACGGCCTACGTCGAGCACGAGCTGCTCGGGCGCGTCGAGCTCTCGGACATCGTGCCGGAGGAGATCCTCTGGTTCGTGGGACCCGTGGATGCCCCGCGTTCCCCGCGGGTGCTCGAGGTGCTCGAGGCCCTCGGGCGGGCCGTGGCGGACGCGGACCGGCGGAAGCAGGTGGCCGAGCTGGGCGAGCGGCGCCGGGCGCACATCGCGCGTCACGAGGAGCTCACGGCCTGGTACGACGCGTTCACGGAGAAGGAGAAGAGCCGTGCACCCGGGCTGAAGGCCGAGCGCCTCCAGCTCCAGCAGGCCCTCGCGGAGCAGGAGGCCGAGCAGAAGGCCCTGGACGACCTGCTCATCGAGCTCACCGCCCGCAACAACCCGATGATCCAGAGCCTGATGAAGGCCGCGGGCGGGCCCGTCGCCGCGTCGCCGTTCACCAGCGAGTCGGTGAGCCCGGAGGAAGCGTTCGCCAGCGCGTTCGCGCTCTACCACATCGACCCCGACGCCCTCCTCTGGGCGACGCCCGCCGTTCACGCCTGGTTCACCACGTACCTCGACGGCCAGTAGGCACGGTGACCTTCAGCGACGGCGGAGCCAGAGCCAGGGGCTGAAGGACGGGCTCGCGGTGCGGCAGGCGAGCCCGAGATCCACGGTGGTGATCTCGAGGTCGGCGCCGTCGCAGTCCTCGTCGACGCCGTTCCCGGGGATCTCCGTGGCGCCGGGGAAGCGCGCGGGGTCGTCGTCGTCGCAGTCGTCGCCGGGCTCCGCGGAGAGGCCGAACAGCGGGTCGCAGGTGGACAGCGGGTCCGGCGAGCTCACCCCGTCTCCGTCGCCGTCGGGGTAGCCCGTGAGGGCGTCGACGGCGTCTTCGTCCACGAGCCTGTCGCAGTCGTCGTCGCGCCCGTTGCAGACCTCCGGGGCTCCCGGGCTCACGTCCGCTTCCTCGTCGTCGCAGTCGCCGTCCTGCTCCACGCGGCCGGCCGGGACGTCGCAGGTGAGGAGCGCCGGGCCGGCACCCCAGCCATCTGCGTCCAGGTCCGCCCAGCTCGTACGCACGCCGCTCCCGGTGACCCCGTCGGGGTCGTCGTCGTCGATGGCGTCGTCGCAGTCGTTGTCGAACAGGTCGCAGACCTCGTCGGCCTCGGGATGGATGGCGGGGTCGGTGTCGTCGCAGTCGCCCGCCTGGTCCGCCATGCCCGCGGGCAGCACGCACCCGACGACCACACCGGTGGTGCCCCAGCCGTCGAGATCGAGGTCCTCGTAGGCCAGCACCAGGCCGTCCTCGTCGAGGATCCCGTTGCAGTTGGTGTCGATGCCGTCGCACCCGTCGAACTGGAGCGGGAAGACGTCGGGGTCGTTGTCGTCGCAGTCCGATCCGTCGAGCGCCGCCCCCGGACCCGGGCACACGAGCGTGGCGATGCCCGCGCCCGCCCCGTCGCCGTCGAGGTCGGGGAACAGCACCACCCGATCCACCGCGTCGGTGTCGATCTGCCCGTCGCAGTCCTCGTCCACGGGCACGCCGCCGAGGGGCGTGCAGAGCTCGTCCGCTCCGGGGAAGATGGTGTCGTCGCCGTCGTCGCAGTCCTGGCCACGGCTCACGTACCCGGGGCTCGGCGCCTCGCAGGCGTCGATGGGCGTGGCGCTCTCGTCGCCCCAGCCGTCCTCGTCGACGTCCGGGTACCACGGCACGTTCGCGGCGTCGGTGTCCGTCTCGCCGTCGCAGTCGTTGTCGACGCCGTCGTTGCAGACCTCCGCCTCGGACGGGCTCGTGGTGGGCTCGGCGTCGTCGCAGTCGTCGTTCGTGGTGGACAGCCCGAGGACCTGGACGCAAGCGGCCTGCTCGGTGGGGCCGCCGTGCCCGTCGTGGTCGCTGTCGACGTAGAAGGTCGTGGCGTCCACCGCGTCGGCCTCGCCCCCCGCGCAGTTCGTGTCGGTGCCGTCGCAGGTCTCGATGGCGTCGGGATGCACGGCGGGGGCGGTGTCGTTGCAGTCGCCGAGGATGGCGACCCACCCGGCGGGAGCCGTGCACGCGAGCTGGGTGACCGTGGAGCCCCAGCCGTCGCCGTCCTGGTCCTCGTAGAAGGTCTGGCGATCGATGGCGTCGGCCTCGCCGTTGGCGCAGTTGGTGTCGATGCCGTCGCAGGTCTCGACCGCGCCGGGGTGCCGCTCGGTGTTGGCGTCGTCGCAGTCGGTGTTGTTCGTGGTGAGCCCGGTGCCCGGACACGCGAACGTGGACGCGCCGGCTCCGTACCCGTCGAGGTCCGCGTCGACGTACAGGGACTGGCGGTCGGTGGCGTCGGACTCCCCGTTGGCGCAGTTGGTGTCTACGCCGTCGCACGTCTCGACGGCGTTCGGCCGCACGGCGGCGTCGGTGTCGTCGCAGTCTCCGCCCTGGGCGACCCAGCCGGACGGCTGCGTGCACGCCTGCTGGCTCTGGCCGGGGTCTCCGTACCCGTCGCTGTCGTCGTCGTCGTACCAGGTGGACCCGCCCGTGGCGTCGGACTCGTCGCCCGAGCAGTTCTCGTCGACCCCGTTGCACGCGTCCGGCGCGCCCGGATGCACGGCGGGGTTGCTGTCGTCGCAGTCCGTCATGTCCGTGACGTACCCGTCGGGGGCGGCCGTGCCCGTGACGGTGTTCCCGGGGTCGCCGTACCCGTCGCCGTCGGTGTCCGCGTAGAAGGTCGAGCTCCCGCAGCCCTCGTCGACCTGCCCGTCGCAGTCGTCGTCCTTCCCGTTGCAGACCTCGGTGGCCTGGTCCGACACACCGGCGTCGGTGTCGTCGCAGTCCCAGATCGCCATGCGCCCATCACCGTCGGCGTCGGCCCATGCGCCCACCCGATCGACGAGGGCGCCCCAGTCCTGTGCGGCGGCCGCTGGCACCATGAGGTGGGGGTCGCAGTCGGACGACGCGATGGCGGGGTCCGGTGCGCTGTACCCGATGGTGCCGAGGTGCCACGGGTGGCCCAGGGTGCCGAAGAACAGGCCGGTGTCGCTCAGCGGGTTGGCGGGCTGCGTGCCGTCCGCGATGCGCACCGCGTCGCCTTCGCTGCGGAGGAACAGGTTGTAGCCGTCACCCAGGAGGTTGGTGGTGTGATCCATCGCGAGGACGCCGCCCGCGTGCGGGCCCGCGACGTTCGCGACGAAGGTGTTGCGCTCGATGGTCTTGGGGTCCGGGTTCGTGGACATCCCGTCGTCGGCGTACACCCCGCCCGTGCTGGCCTGGTTGGCGATCACGATGTTCCGGCTGAAGACGATGGAGCCGCCGGTGGGCTGCCTGTGGAGCACGCCGCCGTTGGCCCAGGCCCGGTTGCCGCAGATCAGCGAGCGCTCGACCACGACCGTGGAGCCGTTGCCGAACTGCGCCAGCGCGCCGTCGGTCGCCGTGAGGTCGTGGACCCAGGAGTCGCGCACGACCAGGTGGCCCCCCCAGAGGTTCGCGAAGGCGGAGTCCACCGAGGGCGTGCTGAACGTGCGGATCTCGCTGTCGAGCACGGTGAGCGTGGTGCCCGCGAAGACATCCATGAACCGCGTGCCGTTGGTGCCCTGGACCGTGACGTTCTGGAGCGTGAGCGCGGACCCCACGGTCTCGACCCACGCGTTGACGAGCACCACGCCCTCGACGCGGCCCACGATGGTCACGTCGTCCGCCAGAGCGTCCATGCCGGCCGCGTTGTAGGTGCCGGGCGCCAGGATCTCGATGGTCTGCGTGCCCTGGCCGGCGCCTGCGCTCAGCGCGCCGTAGAGCGACGTGCGGTCACACCCGGAGGGACAGACCGTGGTGGCGGCCGCGATGGACGAGAAGAACCACATGCGCCACGAGTGTACCGTGGGACGGTCCCGGTTAGTGGCCGGGATGCCTACCGGTCTCCGCGTCGTGGTGAAGCTCGGCACCCAGGTGGTCTCGCGGGCCCCGGGTTCCGGCCGGAGTGGCCCGCAGGGCACGGACGGAATGCTGGCCCTCGGGCCGCTCGGCTCCCTCGTGGAGCAGGTCCACGGCCTGTTGGCGGCGGGGCACGAGGTGATCCTCGTGAGCTCGGGTGCCGTGGGCCTCGGTGCTGCGCGCCTCGGGCTCGGGCGTCCGACCTCGCTGGCCGACCGGCAGGCGGCGGCCGCCGTGGGCCAGGGCGTGCTCATGGCCTTCTACGACGCCCTCTTCACGCGGGTGGGTCGCACGGTGGCCCAGGTGCTCCTCACCGAGGACGACTTCCACCGGCGTAGCCACTACCTCGACCTCAGCCAGGCCTTCGAGCGGCTGCTGGCGCTCGGCGTGGTGCCCATCGTGAACCAGAACGACGTGGTGAGCACGAAGGAGCTGGCGCTCACCGGCCGGGTGTTCGGCGACAACGACCGGCTCGCGGCCCTCGTGGCGAGCAACCTCGGTGCGGACGTGCTCCTGCTGCTCTCCAACGTGGACGGCCTGCACACGGCCCCCCCGGGCACCCCGGGCGCCACGCGCATCGCGCGGTTCGACGGCTCGGCGTCGTACGCCATCGGCGAGGCGAGCGCGCTGGGTACGGGCGGCATGGGGTCCAAGGTGGAGGCCGCCCGGGTCGCGGCGCGGTCCGGGGTGAGGGTGGTGATCGCCCACGGGCACGGCCCCGACGTGCTGCGCGCGGCCGTGGACGGCGACGACGTGGGCACGACCTTCCCCCCCGAGGCCGCCATGAGCCGCCGTCGCCAGTGGATCGCCTTCGCCACCGCGCCCGTCGGGCGTCTCGACGTGAACGACGGTGCCCGCAGGGCGCTGGTGGACGGCGAGGCCAGCCTGCTCTGGCCCGGCCTGGTGGGTGTGGACGGGAAGTTCGCGGAGGGCGACATCGTGGCCATCGCCTGCGACGGCACGCCCATCGCCCGGGGGCGCGCGCGCCGCGGCTCGGACGCCCTGCGCGAGGGCATCGGGTCGGGTCGCGGGGTCATCGTGCACCGCGACGACATGGTGCTGGAGGACCCGTGAAGAACCTCGCTGCCGATGTGCGCACCGCGGGTCGCGAGCTCGCCGCCGCCGACGGGGAGGCCCGCAGCGCCGCCCTGGAGCGCATGGCGGACGCGCTGGTGGCCCGGAGCGCAGAGCTCCTCGCGGCCAACGCGCTGGACGTGGCGGCGGCCGGGGAGGCCGTGCGCGAGGGCCGGATGACCGAGGCGCTGGCCGCCCGTCTACCGCTCTCGGAGGGGAAGCTCCGCGATCTCTCGGACGGCCTGCGCGCGCTGGCGGCCATGGGCGACCCCCTGCACCGGCTCCTGCGGCGCACGCAGCTCGGCGACGGGCTGGTGCTCGAGCAGCGAACGGTGCCCATGGGCACGCTGCTCGTGATCTTCGAGAGCCGGCCGGATGCGCTCGTCCAGGTGGCCGCGCTCGCCGTGCGGTCGGGCAACGGGCTCCTCCTGAAGGGCGGGAAGGAGGCGGCGTACAGCAACCGGGCCCTCCACGCCGTGCTCGCTGGCGCCCTCGCCCCCCTGCCGTCCGCGGCGCTCGGGCTCGTGGAGGGCCGCGCGGACGTGGACGCGCTGCTGAAGCTCGACGGGCTCGTGGACCTCGTGATCCCGCGCGGGTCCAACGCGCTCGTCCGGCATGTGCAGGAGAACACCCGGATCCCCGTGCTGGGCCACGCGGACGGGGTCTGTCACGTGTTCGTCGACGCGGACGCCGACCCCGAGCGGGCCCTGGCCGTCGTGCTCGACAGCAAGCTCGACTACCCGGCCGCCTGCAACGCCATGGAGACCCTGCTGGTGCACGAGGGCTACCCCCACGCCGATGCGCTGATCGCGGGCCTGCGGGACGCCGGGGTGCGACTGCGGGGCGGTCCGTCCGCGGCGGCCCGGTGGGGGCTCCCGCCCGTGGAGGACTTCCACACCGAGTACAGCGACACCGAGGCGTCGGTGGCCCTCGTGCCCGACGTGGACGCGGCCATCGCGCACATCCACCGCTTCGGCTCGGGTCACACGGAGGCGATCGTCACCCGCGACACCTCCGTGGCCGAGCGCTTCCTCGCCCGCGTGGACAGCGCCAGCGTCTTCCACGATTGCTCCACGCGCTTCGCCGACGGGTTCCGGTACGGGCTCGGTGCGGAGGTCGGCATCAGCACGTCCCGCATCCATGCGCGGGGCCCCGTGGGCGTGGAGGGCCTGCTCACCACCCGGTGGACCCTGCGGGGCGGCGGGCACACGGTGGGCGCGGTGAAGCGGGGCGAGTGGTCGTTCGACCACTCCGACCTGCTGTAGGCTTCCCGGATGTCGAAGGACTGGGACCGTGACATCGCGGTGTTCGCGTCGCGCGAGGGCCTGACGGACGAGCAGACCGCGGCCGTGCAGAAGTTCGTGAACGCGATGATGCGCCTCGACTCCGTCGAGGTGAGCGTGGACTCCGTCGCGTACAGCGAGCAGACCACGCAGATGCTCACGGCGGCCACGGAGATGGACACCGAGGAGGCGCCCATCCCGGAGCCCAGCACGCCCGAGAAGCGCTACCTGGACCTCGGGCGCATCGGGATCGGCGGCATGGGCGAGGTGCGGCGCGTCCGCGACACCGTGCTGAACCGCTTCGTGGCCATGAAGGTCCTCCGGCCGGAGCTCGCCACCAAGCGGGCCGCCGTGATGCGGTTCATCGCGGAGGCGCAGGCCACAGCACAGCTCCAGCACCCCGGCATGGTGCCCGTGCACGACATCGGGCAGCTCGGCGACGGCCGCTGGTTCTTCACGATGAAGGAGCTCCACGGCGACACGCTCGAGGAGGCCATGCGCCTGTACCGGGCGGGCCAGGCGGATCGCGGGCTGCGCGGCATGATCGAGGTCCTGGTGCGGGTGTGCGATGCCGTGGCCTTCGCTCACGCCAACGGGGCCATCCACCGCGACCTCAAGCCCGCGAACGTGCTCGTCGGTGCGTTCGGCGAGGTCGTCGTGCTCGACTGGGGGCTCGTGAAGGCCACGGGCACCCCCACCGGCGAGCCCGGGCTGGTCACCGACCTGGGGAGCCTCGGCACCAAGCTCGGCACGGTCATCGGCACGCCCGCCTACATGCCCCCCGAGCAGGCCCGCGGGCAGCACGACGAGGTGGGGCCCGCCACGGACGTCTACGCGCTGGGTGCGGTGCTCTACGAGGTGCTCTCGGGGCGGCGGCCCTATCTGGGCGGGTCCACGGAGGTCATCGACCAGATCCTCACGCGCAACCCGGACCCCCTGCCGTCCACGGTGCCCGCGGGTCTCGCCGACATCTGCCGACGGTGCATGCGGCGCGATCCCGCGGCGCGCTTCCCCCACGCCGGCGAGCTCGCCCAGGCGCTCCGGGGCTGGCTGGACGGGGCCGCGCGCCGCGAGCGGGCCCTCGAGCTGCTGGAGCGGGCCGATCGCATGCAGCCCCAGGTGGAGGACGCGCTCGCGCGGGCCGATCAGCTCACGGAGGAGGCCGAGCTGGCCCTCGCCTCCGTGGCCACCTGGGCGGCCACCGACACCAAGCGGGAGGGCTGGCAGCTCCAGGACGCCGCGCTCCAGGAGCGCATCAAGGCCGACCTGGTGGGGCTCGAGCGGCTCCAGCTCCTGCGGTCCGCGCTCATGGAGCTCCCGGAGATGCCGGAGGCCCAGGAGCGGCTCGCGTACGTCTACCACTTCTGCCATCACCGGGCGGAGCAGCTCGGCGACGCGCGGGAGACCGCCCAGTACGAGGCGCTGCTGCGCGCCCACGACCGCGGCACGTACGCCGGCTACCTCGAGGGCACGGGGGCCGTGAGCCTCTCCACGCGGCCCCAGGGCGTACGTGCCACGCTGTTTCGCTTCGAGGTCCAGGAGCGACGGCTCGTGCCCGTGGAGATCGAGCGCCTGCCGCCGACCCCGCTCAAGAAGCGCGCCCTCGGTCACGGCTCCTGGCTGCTCGAGCTGACCCTCGAGGGTCGTATGCCCACGCGCTACCCCGTGTACATCGACCGCGGGGCCCACTGGCATGGCGTGCCGCCCGGCGGGAAGGCCACAGTGCCCACCGTGCTGCCGTGGGCGTCCGAGGTGGAGCCGGACGACTGCTACATCCCGGCCGGCTGGGCGCGTCTGGGCGAGAGCCCGACCCGCGAGGTCTGGGTGGACGGCTTCTTCATGAAGCGGTTCCCGGTGACCAACGCGGAGTACCTCGCCTTCCTCGACGACCTCGTGGAGCGCGGGGAGGTCCAGGTGGCCGAGCGGGCCCAGCCCTCCACGGTGGCCGGACCCTGCTTCGGGCGGCTGTCGGACGGGCGTTTCTCGCTCACCCACGGCGGCACCACCTGGCAGCCCGACTGGCCGGTGGTCTATGTCGATCAGGCGTCCGCCGCGGCCTACGCCACCTGGCGGGCCGCGCGCAGCGGGCTCCCCTGGCGTCTCCCGTGGGAGGACGAGTGGGAGAAGGCCGCGCGTGGCGTCGACGGGCGGCGGTTCGTGATGGGCGACTTCGTGGACCCGAGCTGGGCGGAGATCCGCGGCAGCACCCCCGATGAGTCGGTGCACCCCGTGGACGCCTTCCCCCTCGACGAGAGCGTGTACGGCGTGCGGGGCCTCACGGGCGGAGTGCTCGACTGGTGCCTCGACAAGCACCGGGGGCACGCGCTGAGCGTCTCCGGCGGGCGTGCGGAGCGGGTGGCCGCGCGGGGCTCGGACGCCGCGCTGTGCCGGGGGGGCACGCGGACCGTGCCCGAGGCGGTGGCCACGGCGACGTTCCGGCACGTGGTGCCGCGGAGCAAGAAGAGCGTGCGGGTGGGCTTCCGGCTCGCACGGAGCCTGGAGCCCGAGCCGGATCCCGACACGTCGGGGATCTGGATCCTGCGCGCGGGCAGCATGTAGGCCGCGGGGCGGCCGGAGGACCCGAATGCGTATCGACATCACGAACGTCCACCTCGACCTCGGCGCGGGCCGGCGGGGCACCGACATGGGGCCGAGTGCCATCCACGTCGCGGGCCTGGTGCCCAGGCTCAAGGCCTGTGGGCACGAGGTGTGCTCGGTGTTCCCCATCGAGGTCCAGCAGGCCGAGAGCCAGGAGCAGGGTGACGCGAACGCCCGCTTCCTCGACTCCATCGCCCACACCTGCACGCTGCTCGCGGACCGGGTGGAGGTGGGCGTGCGTGCGGGACGGGTGCCGTTGGTGCTCGGCGGCGACCATGCCCAGGCGGTGGGCACGATCTCGGGGTTGGCGCGCTTCCACCACAGCCGTGGTGAGCGGGTCGGGGTGATCTGGGTCGACGCCCACACCGACATGAACACGCCCGACACGAGCCCGACGGGCAACGTGCACGGCATGCCCCTCGCGGCGCTGCTGGGTCACGGTCCGTCCGAGCTGACGGGCCTGGCGGGCGGTCCGCCGGCGCTGCGCCCCGAGGACGTGGTGATCCTGGGGGCCCGCGACGTGGACGCCGGCGAGGTCGGGCTCGTGAAGGAGCTCGGCGTGCGCGTGTACACGATGAGCGAGCTCGATCGGCGCGGCACGGCGGTGTGCATCCAGGAGGCGGTGGCCCAGGTGGGCACGCGCACGGCGGGCATCCACCTGTCCTTCGACCTCGACGGGGTGGACCCGAGCGACGCGCCCGGCGTGGGGACGCCGGTCCCGGGTGGGCTCACGGTGCGCGAGTCGCACCTGGTGTGCGAGACGGTGAGCCGCACGGGCCGGATGCTCGGCGTGGAGATGGTGGAGCTGAACCCCACCCTGGACGTGCGGAACAAGACCGGCGAGCTGGCGGTCTGGCTGATCCTCTCCGCGTTCGGCAAGACGATCCTCTGACGTTCGGCGGGTCTTCCGCGGGGTGTGCCCGGAGGTCTTGTGATTAAGTAATGACTTAATTAAGTGAGCACGAAGACAAGGAGCACCTCTTGAGCCTCGACATCTCCGGAATCCTCGGCGCCGTGCGGCGCGAAGTGACCGTGCGCGACCACGACGGGCGGCCGGCGCGGGTCCTCGTGGCCACGCGCGTCTACCCGACGTCTCCCGACGACCTCTGGGACGCCCTCACCGACCCCGAGCGCATCCCGCGCTGGTTCCTCCCGGTGAGCGGCGACTTCCGCGTGGGGGGCCACTTCGCGTTCGAGGGCAACGCGAGCGGCGACATCACCACCTGTGAGCCGCCGACGCACCTCGCGGTCACCTGGGGCATGCACGGCCAGGTGAGCTGGGTGGACGTCACGCTGGCCCCAGAGGGCGCGGGCACCCGCCTGCGCCTCGAGCACGTCGCCCACGTGCCGGAGGACATGTGGGACCAGTTCGGCCCCGGTGCGGTCGGTGTGGGCTGGGAGGGCGCGCTGCTCGGGCTCGATCAGTACCTCGGGCCGGGCACGCCCACGGTGGACCCGACCACGGCGGCCGCCTGGATGGCCACGGACGAGGGCAAGTCGTTCATGCGCACGGCGAGCCTGCTCTGGCGCGACGCCCACGTGGCCTCGGGCGAGGATCCGTCGACGGCGACGGCGTGCGCGTCGCGGGTCGCCGCGTTCTACACGGGTGAGGACAGCCCCGGGGGTTCGTGATCCACGCGTTCGACGTCATCGGTGACCCCGTTCGCCGCCGCATCCTCGAGGCTCTCGCCGATGGCGAGCGGCAGGCGGGCGATCTGGCGGATCTGGTGGTGGCCGAGTTCGGCATCTCGCGGCCCGCGGTGTCCCAGCACCTGCGCGTGCTCCGCGAGGCGGCCTTCGTGCACGTGCGCGTGGACGGGTCGCGCCGCCTCTACACCCTCGATCCCACGCCGCTCCAGGCGGTGGACCTCTGGCTGGACCGCTTCCGCGACAGCTGGTCGCCGCGGCTGGAGGCCCTCGCGACCGAGGTGGCGCGCGGGAAGCGCAAGCGCCGGAAGGCGGGCGAGGGCTGAGGGCCGCGGGGCTCCACTGACGGTCGGCGGTGATCTGGGTATCGTCGGGCGGTGATCGTGCTGTCGCTCATCGCCTGCCGTGCGCCCGCCGTGGTGGGGGTGGGCTCGCCGTCGTCTCCGGTCGACCACCCGGGTGTGCTGTTCCAGGGGGGGCCGGGGTTCCTGGGCACGGACGTGCGGTACGGTGCGGTCGGACCCTTGGGGGAGCCCGTGTTCACGGCGCTCTCGAGGGGTGAATACGACACGTCCGTGTGGACGGTGGGCGCCGAGGCGGAGGAGTGGGTCTCGGGGCTGGGCTTCGTCGAAGCGTTGCAGGTGGTGACGGTGGAGGGCCAGGCTCTCGCTCTCGCGCTCGGCGACGACGCCATCCGGCTGGACCCCGGGCAGCACACGCCCACATGGAGGGTCCCGCGCGCGGGCGGGCGCGCGGTGCTCGAGCCGTGGAGCGACCAGGAGGCCCTGCGGTTCATCCCCTGGGCAACGGACCCCACGCCGCCAGGGCTACGGCAGCTCGACACCACGACCGGCGCCGCGCTCGCCCCGCTCCCGTGGTCCGAAGAGGGCGTTCGGTGGCTCGGGGTGGTGCCCTTACGACGTGCGACACCGGGGGCCGTGGTCCGGTTCGCGCGAGCGACCGACGGAGAACGCACCCTGGCCTGGATGGAGGTGCCGCAGTCGGATCTCGCTGGCGTCACGACCCACGTCCTGCCGTATCAGCCCGTGCTGGGGGCGGACCTCGACGGCGACGGCTGGGACGACCTGGTGTCCCGCGAGTCGACCCCGGAGGGCAGTCTCCCGGTTGTGGTGTCGTTCACCCCCGATGGTCCCGACGGTCCGCTCGCGGATGTTCGCATCGAGAGCAGCGCGCAGGTCTTCGCGACGTCACTGGCGGTCGGCGACCTCGACGGTGACGGTGCTGCGGACCTCGTGGTGTCCACCGGCCCGATGGCCGAGCCCGGACGGGTCTCCATCTTCCGAGGGCCGCTGGAGCCCGGCACCTACGCGGAGAGCGACGCGGACCTCGTGTTCACCATGGTCGGCATGAACGGCTTCGGCACGTCCGTCGCCGCGGGAGACCTGAACGGGGACGGGATCGACGAGCTCGCTGTCGGGTCTCCCGGTCTGCGGGGCGGGCTGATCGGCTACGAGGACGTGCTCGCCCCCTGGCGCGAGGCCAACGGGCTCGACTGACCTACGGAAGCGGGTTGCGCTCGAGGAAGTCGGCCATCCAGGGCACGATGCGCTCGTGGGCGTCCTCGACGATCCAGTGGCTGCACTCGGGCAGGCTGTGGACCTCGGCGTCCGGGAAGCGCTTGACCCACTGATCGCGGAACCAGTTCGTGAACACGAAGTCCTGCTCGCCCCACACGATGAGCATGGGCTTGTCGCGGTACTGCGCCAGCGACGCGTCGATGGCGTGCAAGGGCTTCCAGGTGGGGTGCTTCTCGTCGACCGGGATGTCGAGCACCATGCGGTGGTTGGCCACGCGCGTGCGCCAGGAGTTGTAGGGGGCCAGGTAGCCCTTGCCCACGCCGTTCCGCATGCGCTTGCGGTCCGCGATGCTCACGGCGAGCCCGCCGCGCACGAAGCCGTTGAGGCCGCGCACGAGCACGGAGCCCACCACCGGCACGTGCACGAGCTTGAGCGCCCACGGGATCGGGCCCATGAACACGGCCGTGTTGAAGACCACGAACCGCTCGAAGCGCTCGGGCATGCGCGCCGCCGCACCGAACCCGATGGCCCCGCCCCAGTCGTGCACCACGAGGGTGATGCGCTTCAGGTCGAGGTGCTCGATGAGCTGGCAGAGGTTGTCGATGTGGTCGGCGAGCTGGTACGGCCAGTCCTGCGGCTTGTCCGACAGCCCGCACCCGACGTGGTCGGGCACCACGCACCGGTAGCGGTCCGACAGGCCCTGCACGAGGGTGCGGTAGTAGAACGACCACGTGGGGTTGCCGTGGACCATGAGGAGGGTCTCGCCCTCGCCCTCGTCCACGTAGTGCATGCGGAAGCCGCTGGTGAGCGCGAGGTCTCTGCCACGCCACGGGTAGTGGGCGCGGACGGCCTCGGGCAGGTCGGACCAGGTGGACACGTTCACCAGGAGACTCCCATGATGATGCAGCCGAGACCGGAGCCGACCGCCCAGAGGCAGAGCTCCATCCCGGGCTGGACACGGCCCTGCGTCTCGGCGAGGGCGAGGGTGAGCGGCAGCGAGCAGGGCCCGCAGTTGCCGAGGTAGGGAAGGGTGAGGGTGGCCTTCTCGAGGGGCAGGCCGAGCTGCTCGAAGGCGTGCGTGAAGTGCGCCACGCTGACCTGGTGGCACACGTACTCGTCGACGGAGTCGGGGCCCCAGCCGAACTCCCGGCGGGCCTCCGGGAACGCCTCCACCGCGAGCCCCACGCCGTGCACGAGGAGCCCGTGGGCGTCGCTGCGCATCTGCTCGTGGTTGGCCAGGCAGAGCGTGTTCCGCTCCGGCGCGGACTTGAGGATCGCGCCGTTCAGGCGGTGGTCGTTCTTCGACAGCTCACGGCGCGTGACGACGGCGGCCACGGCCCCCGCGCCGAGGGTGAGGGTGGCGAAGTTCTCGCGGAACGTGTCGATGGTGGCGTCGGGGCTCGCGAGGCGCTCGAGGGTGGCGGAGACCCCGTTCCGCACGACCTCCGCGCAGGTGACCAGCACCCGGTCGGCGTGGCCGAGCTCCACCTGGCAGGCCGCGGTGTACAGGCCGTTCAGGAAGCCCACGCAGGCGTTCCCGACGTCGAAGTTGTGCGTGCGGTGCGACAGCCCGAGGTGACCGGCGACCATCGCGGAGGTGGCGGGCTCCAGCCAGTCGCGGGAGACGCTCGTGTTGATCAGGCACTGGATGTCGTCGGTGGTGAGCCCCGCACGATCGAGGGCGCGCTGGCCGGCCATCGCGGCGACGGTGGAGGGCTGCACGCCCTCGTCCCACCAGCGGCGCTCCTTGATCCCCGAGAGCTTCTCGACCTGACCGGGCGGCATCCCGAGGCGCTTCAGCGTGTGGGCGAAGTAGGCCTCGAGCCGCTCGGAGGTGACCACGTTGGGAGGCAGGACGTACCCGAGCTCCTCGATGCACACGTTCTGGAAGCGCATGCGGGCGCCGTATCCCCCCGTCCGGCCGGCGCCCACTGGCCCGCGGGCCAGCTACCGGAGGTTCAGGCGGCCCGACATCACCCGGGGCGTTCTGCCCGGGGAGGACTTCCGCGCCTGGGGGCGCTCTGCCTCCAGCCACCGGACGGCGCGCTCCCCGAGGGGCTGCGGCACGGTGGCCATGAGGGCACGGGCGGCCTCGAACGCCCCGAGGAGCTCGGCGTCCACGGCGCGGGGCTCGACGGTCTTGCGGCAGTTGGGCGAGCCGCACGCGCACGGGAACTGCTCGAAGGTGCCGAGCACGCTGTAGTCGTTGGTGAGCTGCTCGCCCGGCTGGATGTCGCGCACGGCGAGGTCGATGCCCGCCTGGAGGCCCGCGCAGTTCGGCTTGCACGCGTGGTTCACGTAGCGCCCGTGGTCCCACGGCATGAGGACGGTGCCGTCCGCCTCGGTGTACGCGTACCGCTCGACGGTGCCGAGGAGATCGGCGGGCACGACGGCGGGGATGACGATGTCCCACTCGTCCCGGACCCAGGTGAGTGTGCCTGCGGGGATGACGGCGGTGGCGAACACTCCGAAGCCCTGGGCTTCGCTCACGAACCCGAGGCGGGTGGCTGGGTGCATCATGATGGGAGACCTCCGCCCGATCGCGATGCACGGAGCGTGCCGCTACTCCCGCCTCAGGGCGCCCCGGACGGCCGGGGGACGAGCTCGCGCCAGGTGGTGACGGGGTCGGGCTCGCGGTGGAAGGTGACGTCGTCCAGCACGAGGATCACGAGCTCCAGCGTGGTGTAGACGGCGGATCCCGCCGAGAGATGCCCGCCGCGCGTGCGTCCGCGGCCGTCGGCGACGCTGAGATGCAGGTGGGGACCGTCCGGGCCGAGGGTCCCGGAGAGCGACGTGACCTCGAGCGGACCCCGCAGCAGGGTGGTCTCCTCGCGGTCCGCGTAGCGGATGGCGGCCACCGTGAGGCTGCCGACCGCGGAGACCACGCTGGCAGCCTGCCAGCCCCGCTCGCGCTGGAAGGCCTCGAGGCGGCCGCGCGGGTCGTCGCCCGGCTCGAGCCGGACGACCTCGTGGTGGGACGTCGCGCTGGGCACGGGCGCCCCGGCGAGCGCGGTGGACAGGACGAGCACGGTCACCTCCGCGGGGAGGCTACCCCGCTCACGCCGCGTCGGAGAGCTCGAAGTCGCGCAGGATCTTGTCGGTCTTGGCGGCCTGGATGCGGTTGCGCAGGCGGCGGTTCTCGGCGTTGTCGCGGGTGGTCTTCGCCAGGGAGAAGGTGGACCCGATGGTGAAGAGCATGCCCATGAGCAGGTAGCCCTTCGACCACCAGTCGGTGGGGAGCATGAGCACCCCGCCGCAGGTCATGCTGGCCGCGACGACCCAGCTCACCCAGACCTGCACGGTCCAGGCGGTGGTGTTGGCGTCGATCTCGTGGTTGCTGTTGTTGGCCATCGTGTCCTCCAGGGGGCCCCGTCGCCCGCTGATGATTGGAGATTCACCCCGGCGCGTGGGCCTCGTGGGGAGGCGGTGTGAAACGTGGATGAACCGGCTCAGGGGAGCGCGCGCACCCACATGGAGCGGCCGCGCTTCTCGAGCTCCGCGCGCCCCTGGGCGACGAGCGCGGGGGTGACGTGGTTGGCGAACCGACCGCGGTAGCCCTTGCGGAGCCCGTACCAACCGCCCACCGGGTTGTCGGCCGACCGGGCCCAGTGCTCCACGGTGCCGGGCTTCGTCTCCTGCTTCTCGTCCTTGTTGCCGAGCTCCATCCAGTCGCCGTGGGCCACGAGCATCGCGTGCAGATCCTCGATGGATCCGGACCGGTAGTGGAGCCAGGTGGTCCCGACCTGGCAGTGCAGGACGTCCTTCTCGGGGTCGAGGTGGAGCTGGAAGCCCCCGCCGCCGGACGGGGTGGTGAGGTTCCAGGGATCGTCGGGGGTGCCGCTGCCGCTCATGGGTGCTCCTGATTTGGTAAGCAGAGTCTTACCAAGAGCGAAGACGGCTGTCGAGGGGCCCTCAGGCGTGCTGGCGTCGTGCGAGCTCGGCCCGCGCGCGACGGGCGGCGTCCGCTTCGCGCTTGAGCTTGTCGAGGGCGCCCGTGGCGCCGGCGTGGGAGTCCGGCTCGGCGATGAGCGTGCGGCGCACCGAGGTGGCTGTGGCGGCGATCTCCAGGAGACCGGCGGTCGCCGCGGTGAGCTGGGACTCGAGCTTCCCGCGCAGGGCGTCCGTGGACTCCTGCTGGCGGAGGAGCCCCTCGAGGCGCGGGATCTCGTCGGGCTCGACGGCCTCTCCGGCGCGCAGCTTCGTGCGGAGACGCGCCAGCCGCGGCTCGACCCACGAGGTGTCCTCGACCGGCACGGCCAGCTCCCCGCGCAGGTGACCGAGGGCGTCGGCGAGCTCGTCGGCCCGGGCCCGCAGGTCGCGCGAGGTGTCGCGCATGTCGGAACGGACGATCTCCGGCAGGTCGAGCTTCACGAGCGTGGCATCGAGGGCGTCGAGGCTCGCGTGTACCCGTGCGAGAAGGGGGTCGGAGACCTGGACGGCGGGAGCCTGCTCGACCGGCGCGGAACCCTCCACGGCGAACCTGCCCGGCACGGGCTTCGCGAGCCATGCGTCGAGGGCGGGACCATAGGCCACCGGAAGGTCCGCCACGCGCGTGCGCATCGTGCGGAACGCGAGCTGCACGAGGAGCACGAAGGGCAGCGCGACCCCGACGAACACGAACCAGAGCGGTGGAGCCACGAGCAGGATGGGGATCGAGAGCGCGAGGATCCCCGCGAGGAGCGCGATGGCCACGGGGTGGAGCCCGGTGGCAGCGTCGTCGAGGATGCGGGCGTGGAAGCCCGCCGAACGGGCGTCTGCCGCGATGCGCCGGGCCGCGTCGCGCGTGATGCCCTCCACGAGCACGAACCGCTGCTGGAGCACCGCGGGGGGCTGGCGGAGGTCTCCTGCGTCCACACCGGCCTCGTCGGCCACGGCGCGCAGCAGGAGCTGCTCGGGGCTGGCGGCCTCGGGCTCGTGCACGCCCATGTACGCGAGCACGCCGGTCCAGAGCTGCTGGGCGCGCTTGGTCACCTCGGACTCGAGGGTCTTCCTCGCCTTCCCGTGGTCGACCCGCAGAACACCCCGCCGCGCGCGGTCCTCCTCGCGCTCCGAGACGATCACGGCGTGCTCGCCGGGCGGGAGGTGGAGCCTGCGCCCCTCCACCACGGCCGGCCCGTGGGCCCCGATGGCGGTGCGGGTGGTGAGGGCGGCCACGACCTCCCCGGCGCTCGTGGGCCTGTCGTCGCGCTCGCGCCGGAGGAGCGACTCGATGGTGCTCACCAGGTCGTCCGGGCACGAGGGACAGAGCTCCCGGACGGGCACATGGCCCTCCTGGAGCTGCTTCTGGAGTGTGCCCATCGCGTTGTCCGCGCCGAAGGGGAGGACGCCCGTGGCGGCCAGGTAGAGCACGCAGCCCAGCCCGTAGAGGTCGGTGCGGGGGTCGGCGCGCTCGCCTGCGTACACCTCGGGGGCCGCGAAGCCCGTGGTGCCGAGCAGCCCGGTGCTGCGGGTGGTGGAGCTCTCGGCCCGCGCGAGCCCGAAGTCCATGAGCATCGCGTCGCGGCCGTGGTCGACCATCACGTTGTTCGCCGTGACGTCCCGGTGCAGCAGGCCCTGCCGGTGGGCCTGCCCGAGGGCCGTGGCCACACGCACGCCGAGCTCGCGCACGGCCTCCGGCTGGAGGGGTCCGTTGGCCGCCACGTGCTCCGCCAGGGTCTGGCCCGCGTGGTACGGCAGCGTGAGGCAGAGGAGCCCGTCGAGCTCGTGCAGCTCGCGCGGCGCGAGCACGGTGTCGGTGGCCAGCAGGCTCGCGGCCGCGATCTCCTTGCGGATCCGGCGCTGTACGGACGGGTCGGAGGCGAGGTGCGGGTGCACGACCTTGAGCGCGACCCGCTCGCCCCGGAGCTGGTCGACGACCAGGTAGACGCTCGCCGTGCCCCCCGTGCCCAACAGCCCGACGACGGCGAAGCGACCGCCGAGGACGTGTCCGGGTTCCAGCTCGCGTGGGGCCACGGCGCAGTCTAACGGGGTTAGGGACCCCCATGCGCGAGCCACGCCCCACCACCGACCTCACCCTCGCCCTCTTCGCCATCGCGGCGGTGAACCTGGGCGTCTACGCGCTCTGGCAGGTGGGCGACCCGGCGTTCATGCGCGACAACTTCATCGTCTCCGCACCGGCCCTGCTCGACGGCCGCTGGTGGACGCTCATCTCCACGATGTTCTCGCAGATCGAGCCCACCCACCTGCTCTTCAACCTGCTCGCGCTGTGGGTGTTCGGCTCGTCGGTGGAGCGGGTCACGGGGCCCGTGCGCTTCGCGCTGCTCTACCTGTTCGGCGGGCTCGCGGGGTCCATCGGCTACGTGCTCTGGGCGGTGGCCGTGGGGAGCCCGGTGGGTGCGGTGGGCGCCAGCGGTGCCGTGATGGCCATCGCGTCGGTGTACGGGCTCTGGTTCCCCAACCGCACGCTGATGATCAACTTCATCTTCCCGATGCCCGCGTGGATGGCGGTGCTCGTGTTCATCGGGCTCGACACGTTCGGCATGCTCGGGGGCGGAATGGGCGCCAACGTGGCCTATGCGGCCCACCTCGGCGGGGCGTTCTTCGGGCTCGCCGTCGGGCTACCCCGCTTCCTCCGCGCCCGGAGCGGCCGCCGGCCGTGACCACGCCCACGCCGTGACGCCCACGGTGGCGAGCACCGTGGCGATCGCGGTCCACTGGGCGATCCCCGCGGCCATGTGGGCGCGCGTGAGGCGCTCGTGGGTGGCCTCGAGCACCAGACGGCTGGCCTCGGCGGCCTCCAGACCCGCGGTGTCGGGCGGGCCTGCGGAGAGGCTCGCGGCGGCGTAGACGAACCCGAGCAGCCAGACGAGGCCGCCGGGACCCGGCACCCAGAGGATCCAGGCGGGACCGCGGGTGGCGGCGAGGTAGCGGCACCACGCCGAGGCGGCGGTGAGCAGCATGAAGGTGGCGAAGAAGCCGGGCACGGGGGCCTCCGGGGGGGGGCGGGCGTTCAGCGAGCGTAGTGCACGCGGATGGTGGACACCACCTGCCGCAGCACCTGGTTCACACCCTCGTCGGTGGGGTGGCGCACGATCACCCAGCCGTCACCCTCGTAGCTGTCGCTCTTGGGCGCACCGATGACGGGGAGCTTCACGTCGACCACGTGCTCGCCCACGGCCTGCTGGGCCGCAGCGACACCGGTGACCCCGAGCACGCGCCCCTGCCCGACGCCGCGCAGGTACGCGATGCCGACGCTGTGCTTCTGGACGAAGGGACCGTCGTAGGCACGGTCGACGGTGGCCCGCGCCCAGGCGCGGTACATGTCGGCCTCGTAGGCCACCGACATCAGGCGCACGAACTCCGCACCGGGCGGCCGCATCGCGATCTCCCCGATGGCCACGCGACCATCGCGACGGCGGAACCACTCCATGTGCGTCATGCCGTCGTGCAGGCCGAGCTTCTTCACCGCGTCCACGCCGACCTGGACGGCGGCGTCCATGCCCTCGAGCTTGCGCGGCATGGTGACCACCCACTGGAGCCAGTCGTTCTCCATCACCTCGAGGGGGGTCGGATGGTAGTGGTTGATCGAGAAGAACCGCGGCTCGCCGTTCACGGTGAGGGTCTCGAAGCTGTACTCGTCGCCCGTGAGGAACTCCTCGGCGAGCACGGGATTCTCGGGGGATGGCCGCGTGGCGGCGAGGGCCTGCTGGAGGGCACCCGGGCTGCTGACCCTGTACGTGGCACGGCAGCCCATGCCGGCGGCGGGCTTCATCACGAACGGGAAGCCGTGGCGGCTCGCGAAGGCGACCGCATCCTCCCGGGAGCGGAGGCGGGCGTGGGCGGCGCAGGGCAGGCCGGCGGCCCGCAGCGCGTCCTTCATGCGGCCCTTGTCGCGGAACAGCTCGGCCGTCGCCCGCCGCTCGCCCGGCAGGTCGAAGTGGTCGCGCACCGACCCCAGCACCTCCTGGAGGACCTCGAGGATGCCGAGCACCCGATCCACGCCGCCGTGGCGGGCCCCGAGGGTGCCCACGGCGTGGAGGAGCTCGCTGACGTCGAGGGCATTGCGCACCACGAACACGTCGTGGAACAGCTCGCGCTTCGACGGGTGCGGCGGGCGCTGGAAGACGCCGAGCAGACGCACGTTGTCGAGGGTGGCCAGGGCCTCCGCGAAGCGGAGCGTGGCGGCCATGGGGAAGGGGGCGACGTAGACGATGTTTCGCATGCCGCCGGGCTATCCCGGCAGTGGGGCCGCGCCAGCGACGGATCGCCCGCGGAACCGTGCTCCCGGGCGTCGACGCCGCCCGCGCACCGAAATAGCCGCACGCTCTGGAAGATGCCCCGATCCCGGGGCTGCAGGGGTCCGTCATGAACGTCGTGTTTCTCGCTCCGAGCTACCCCCCCGAGATGCGCCAGTACACCCGTGGCCTGGCCGAGGTCGGCGCCCGCGTCTACGGCGTCGGAGACGGCCCGCTCGCGGGCATCCCCCCCGAGACCCGCCAGCACCTGACGGGCTACCTGCAGGTCCCCCGCATCATGGACGAGGTGGACGTCGCCCAGCGCGTGCAGGCCTGGCTCCGCGGCAAGCGCGTGGATCGGGTGGAGAGCAACTGGGAGCCCCTGGTGCTCCTGGCGGCCCGCCTCCGCGAGATGCTGGGGGTCCCGGGCATGTCCTACGACACCGTGCTCGGCTTCCGCGACAAGCAGCTCATGAAGGAGCGCGTGAAGGCGGCGGGCCTGCGGGTCCCCTACAGCTTCCGGTGCACCAGCCAGGAGCAGGTGCGGGAGGCCGCGCACACGGTGGGCTTCCCGGTGTGCATCAAGCCGATCGCCGGCGCGGGCAGCGCCGACACGTACCGGGTGGGTGACGAGGCCGAGCTGAAGCGGGTGATGAAGCTCACGGCCCACGTGCCCGAGGTGAGCGTCGAGGAGTTCGTGGAGGGCGAGGAGTTCACCTACGACACCGTCTGCGTCGACGGCGTGCCGCGGTTCGAGAACGTGGCCCAGTACCTGCCGCGTCCCCTCGTGGCCCGCACCGAGGAGTGGATCAGCCCGGTGATCTGCACCGTGCGCGAGCTCGACCAGCCCACCCTGCGCGACGGCATCAAGCTGGGCCGCCAGGTGCTCAAGGCCCTCGGCATGGGCACGGGCTTCACCCACATGGAGTGGTACCGCAAGGCCAACGGCGAGGTGGTCTTCGGCGAGATCGGCTGCCGTCCGGGCGGCGCGCACCTCGTGGACCAGATGAACTTCACCTGCGACATCGACCTGTTCCGCGAGTGGGCGCGGGCGGTGTGCTGGAAGTCCTTCGAGGCCGACACCACGCGGAAGTACAACTGCGCGGTGATCTTCAAGCGGGCCAAGGGCGAGGGCCGCATCCACACCATCCAGGGCCTCCGGACCTACATGGACCGCTACGGCCAGGGCGTGGTCTGGGAGAACCTGCTCCCCGTGGGCAGCCACCGTCGCAACTGGAAGCAGACCCTCGTGAGCGACGGGTTCCTCATGGTGCGCCACCCCACCTGGGGCGGTGCGATGACGCTCGCCAACGCGGCCGCCGAGGACGTCACGCTCTACGCGAGCTGATCACCCTCCGCAGCGCGTCGCGGTGCGGTAGTCGAGGCGCTGGTCGTACCCGATCGTGAACCCGAGGAACACCGAGACCGTGCTCCAGGTCTCGGCCGCGGGGAGCACGGCGTCTTCGACGGCCTGCTGCACCAGGTGGCCCTGCGTGTCGTAGACGTGCACCCGGGTCGGCCAGGTGCCGAACGTGGTGTGGCTCGGCAGGTTCACGCTCACGCGGCTCGGCGCGTCCCGGCCGCCCGGGAAGATCGTGGTGCGGGTGACCACGTCCGCGTTCGGGCTGTCGGTGGTGGGGATCTGCTCGACCAGCTCGATGGCACCGAGGTCGTCGCGCCATTGGGCGTGGGCGATGCCCGTGGACGTCATCCAGCCGTCCATCGCCTTGCGCATGAGGTTCAGGCCCTCCTGGCGCCCGTCGTCGCCCTCAGGGGGTCCGTCCGCGTCGGGCGTCGTCGGTGGGTCGGCGAGGTTCTTCGCCATGCCGGGCGGCATGGTGCCGTAGATCGGCTGCACGCTCGCTTCGATGCTCACGCTGCCGTTGGGCGGCAGGGTGTAGTCGAAGCGCGTCCACGTGCCGTCCTCGAGCGTTCCCTCCCAGGTGCCCTCGCGCACGATCGGGGCGTCCGCGGCGCGTCGGAAGGACAGCGACTTCTGCCGGATGGTGGCCGTGGTGCGCACGTCACCCGTGAACGTCCAGCATCCGGCCGGCCCGTTCGTGACGCGGGTGGCGAGGCCCTGCCAGCGATCGAGGTCGTCGGGGTCGACCCCGTCGGGTGCAGCGGCCATCCCGGCCGCGAGGAGCACGAGCATCACGAGCCTCCCAGGCGTGCGGACAGCGAGGCGCCCACCTCGAGCAACCCGCCGATCGCGGTGTCGCGCCACGAGCCGTGCACGCGGAGCCCGAACACGCCGGGCTGCACGCCGAGGCCGGCGCTGTAGACGGTCTCCGTGCCGAGCACGGGCAGGACGGGGTCGCCTTCACGCGCGGAGGGCCGGTCGCCGGCGACCTCCACGAGGGGCAGCAGGCCGAGCGAGAGGTTCGCCTTCCCGACGTCCAGCGCGACCTGGAGGTCACCGCCCACGAACGTGGCGTCGTCGAGCACCAGCGATCCCTTCCGCCACCGCTCGCGCTCCTGGCGTGCGTGCAGACCGAGCTGGACGCGCACGGGTCCGAGCCACGGGCCGATGCTCGCGAAGCCCTCGAACCGTGATCCACGGGCACCCCCGACGGGCGCGGACGCGCGGACGCCGACCTCCGCCATCACCTGCACCGGGAGGACCTGGAGGGTGGACCAGCGCCGGCCCGCCGACGCGCCCACCCGCAGCGCGACCGGCCCCCCGTCCGCGTCGCCGAGGAGCTGGGCGATGGCGAGCTGCGGGCGGATGAACCACGCGCCCTGGATGAGCGCGGGGCGCTCGAAGTCGCCGGGCTCGAAGCCCGTCTGGCGGAGGAAGTCGTCGAGGGCCTCGGGGTCGTCCGGGACCTGGTCGCGGCGCGTCAGCGCGCTCGGCAGGTCGGCCTCCACGGGGGTCATCGTGTAGGTGCGCGGTGCGGGAGGCGGGGCCTCCTCGGGCGCGGGCTCGGCCTCCTCGACCGGCTCGGGCTCGGCGGGCTCCGGCTCCTCCTGCCCCCACGCGACCAGTCCCCAGAACCACACGCTGTCCTCCGCACGACGCCGGAGGGTACCAGGCGGGAATCACGCGCGCTCGGGCCGCTCCCGTCCCACGAGCCGTCGGAGGGCGTCGCGGGCTTCGTCGTCGGGCGGCGACTCCGCGTTGGCGCGGATCCGGTCGCGGAGCACGGCGGCGAGCTCGGTGCGGCGCGCCGGGACGTCCCAGGAGCGCGGGCCCTCGGCGGTCTCGACGTGGAGCCAGCGGCCGTTGGTGTGCACCTCCGTGATGGAGGACCACGGCGCCTGCAGGCCATCGGAGAACGTGAGCCCCCGATCGGTGACGTCGATCGTGAAGTGCCGGCGGGCCCCGACGGTCGACCACGCGAACGCGGACATCGCGGGCACCACCACCAGGAACAGGAAGGCCCAGACGGAGACCAGGGCCGCGTCACCCCCCGCGCAGACGAACGTGAAGAGGCCCACCGGAGGGACCAGGCAGCCCACCGCCGGCACCCACTCCTGGATCGCCGAGCCCTCGAAGGCGAGACCGTCGAGGGTGCGTCTCCCACCCATGGACTCGACGTCGGCGTCGTCCAGGCGGGGCTCCAGGAGGGCCGAGGCCGCGTCGGTTCCCCACACCGCGAGCAGCTCGGGGCCCGCCGTGGACCAGAGCTCCACCACGCGCGCGAGCTCGTCGGCGGTGGCGGCGTCGAAGTCGAGCAGGACGCCCGTGACGGAGATGGGTGCCAGGACCTGGGTCTGGCGGACGTCACCCATGTCCCGGTGGATCACCAGCACCCTGCGGGCGTCGCCTCTCCGGAACAGGCGTCGCTCACCCCGGAAGAGCGCATCGGCGGTGAAGTGGAGCGTCTCGCCGTCCGGCAGGTCCACCTCGAGGGCCTCGCCGGTCCAGCGTGCGCCGAGCGCCTGGAGACGCGGGTAGGGCGCCACGTCAGTCCGTGATCGTCACGTCCAGCACCTCGTCGAGGGCCCGCGTGAGCTGCTTGAGCGTGTAGGGCTTCTGCAGGAACACACCGCTGTCGAGGGCGGGAACCTCGTCCTCGCTGTACCCGCTGACCAGCACGATGGGGAGCGTGGGCTGGATGGCGCGGAGCGCGGTCATCGTCTCGAGACCGGACATCCCGGGCATCGTCATGTCGAGCACGACGGCGCGGATGTGGGGATGGGCCTCGAGCTGCGCGACCCCCTCGGCGCCCTCCACCGCCTCGAGCACCTCGAAGCCCAGGCGCTGGAGCATGCGCGCCGTCACCATCCGCACCACCGGATCGTCGTCCACCACCAGCACCGTGCCGGCCTGATCGGGCGTCCAGCCGCGCGCGGTGGAGGTGTTCTCGGTGGCGAAGTCCTCCTCGTCGTCCACGCTGGCCGCGTAGGGCATGAACAGCCGGAAGGTGGTGCCCTGGTCGAGCACGCTCTCCACCTCCATCGTGCCGCCGTAGCGACGCACGATGCCGAGCACGGCGGCCAGCCCGAGCCCCCGCCCCGTGCGCTTGGTGGTGTAGAACGGGTCGAAGATGCGCTCCAGGGTGGCGCCGTCCATGCCGCAGCCGTCGTCGCTGACGGAGAGCACGACGTAGGGGCCGGCCTCGCACTCGGCCCCGAGCAGGGTCTGGCGGAGCTCTTCGACCTCCACCCGCCGGAGCTTCGTGGACACCCGCACCTCGCCGCGGCGCCCCTTCATCGCGTCGCCGGCGTTGGTGATCAGGTTCATCACGACCTGGCGGAGCTGCGTGGGGTCGGCCATGACGACCGCGGTGCCGCTGCACAGGTCGTAGTCGACGGGCGCGCGGGCCTTCATGGCTGTCTGGAGGAGGTCGCCCATCTCGCGCACGAGGTGGTTGAGGTCCACCGGGGAGGCGGCCACCCCGCCCTTGCCAGCGTAGGCGAGCAGCTGGCCCACGAGGTCGCGGGCGCGCTTGCTGGCGGTCTCGATCTCGCGGAGGGGCTCCCAGGCGGGGTGCTCGGGGTCGAGGTCGGTGAGCGCGACGCTCGTGTTGCCGAGGATGCTCATGAGGAGGTTGTTGAAGTCGTGGGCCACGCCTCCGGCGAGCACGCCGAGGCTCTCGAGCTTCTGGACCTCCAGGCTCTCGTCGCCCACGCGGGCCTCGGAGCGGCCGTCGAGCAGGGCGAGCTCCGAGAGCGTGAAGGAGCCGGTGCGCGTGGTGCGGCGCGGGGGAGCCGGCACGACGGTGTCGATCACGGGCTCCTCCTCGCGCTGGGGACCGAGGTCGAGCAGACCGACCATGGTGACGCCCAGGAGCAGGAGGGTGGTCTGCATCGCGAAGATGGGACCGGAGGCCCGGATGGACGGGTCGACGAAGGCGGGCGCCACCGGCAGGACGCCCGTGGCACCGCCGAGCGCGAGCGCGAGCCCCCCGAGGGAGCCCACCACGAGCACGGCGCGCCCCCATCCCATCCCGAGGCGGCCACCGGTCGTGGCTCCGGCGACGGGCACACCCGCGACGACGAAGAGGGAGAGGGGGCCGAACAGGAACCCGGCGAGCACCAGGAGCATCACGAGCCCGATCGCCATGCTGCCGAGGAGCCGCGGCGCGACGCGCCCCGCGGGTGCCAGGGTGAGGGCGGCGGCCAGCAGGATCGCCACGGTGCTCACCACCACCCCGGCTGCGGCCGGCCGCGGCTCCAGGAGGTGGATCTCCACGCCCCACAGCACGCCGAGCGAGAGGATCGCGACGGCGGCTGCGTAGCACGCGGCCGCGAGGAGGAGAGGCAGGGGAGAGCGTGGAGCGTCGGGCACGCCCAAGGGTAGCCCCTGCGGCGCTTCGGGGCACCAGGGTGCGTCGCGGGCCGTGGTGTGGCATATGTGCACGATGTCCGGCGACCTGTTCCTGCTCGGCCCGCAGCGGCCCAACCCCAACCTCGGCGAGGCGCTGGAGCGCATCCCGGGCACGGGCCCGATCGTGACCATCACTGCCGGCTGGCGGCTCGACGAGGGCGAGATCGACGCGCTGCATGCGGTGGTCGGGCCCGATGCCGTGCACCTCCCGCTGTACCAGTGGTTCGAGGAGTGCATGGAGACCATGCCGGAGACCCGGCGGCGCTACAAGCAGCGCCAGCGCGAGCTCCGACGGGTGAAGGAGCTCTACCGGATCCGGCTGCACAGGGCGCTGGAGGCGGTCCGCGCGCTCCACGAGCGTGCCGATCAGGACAACGAGCTCGTCGAGAAGCAGCTGGAGTGGGCGCTGGCGGACGTTCGGCGCATCGACCGCCAGTTCGTGGATCACAGCAAGTCGCTGTTCGCCGCATACACGGATGTCTCGCGGCCCTGGGAGCTCCCGGAGGTGGCCGCGCGCCGCAAGGAGAGCGCCGAGAAGCTCTCCAGCGCCCGGGCGATCCTCATCGCGGGCGGGCACGTCGCGGTCCTCCGCAACCGGATGCTGTTCTTCGGGGTCCACCAGCAGCTCTTCCAGGCCTGGCTGCAGAAGACCGCCGTGGTGGCGTGGGGGGCGGGCGCCATGGTGCTCACCGACCCCATCGTCCTGTTCTACGACGATCCGCCGGACGGGCCGTCCCATCCGGAGATCCTGGACTCCGGGCTGGCGCTCGTGCAGGACACCGTGGTGCTCCCCGACGCCGAGAAGCGCCTGCGCCTCCGCGATCGGATGCGCGTGCGACTGCTCGCCGGTCGCTTCAGACCGCACCAGTGTGTGGCGATGGAGAACGGAGCATTCCTCGAGATGAAGGACGGCGGTTGGGTGCAGAGGGGCGAGCGTGGGACGGCATCGGTGCTGGAGCCGACGGGCGAAGTGGTGCCGCTGGAGCCGATCGCATGAAGCTGCTCGATCTGGTCGAGTCCCTCCGCGCCTCCCCAGCCGCGACCGACAAGCTCCTGAAGGCCTTCGTGGACGCGAACACCTTCCCGCTCGTGGAGGGCGACACCGCCACGTTCTTCTTCTGGGACGGCGAGCCCACGAAGGGCGTGAACCTGATGCACTGGGTGTTCGGGCTCGAGACCCGGCAGCCCTTCACCCGCATCCTCGGCACGGACGCCTTCTACCTGTCCCTCGAGCTGCCCCACCGCGCGCGGGTCGAGTACAAGTTCGAGCTGCTCCGCGGCGGTCGTCGCCGCTGGATCCGCGACCCCCGCAACGACCTGCAGGCCTTCGATCCGTTCGGCAGCAACAGCGTCTGTCCGATGCCCGGCTACGAGGAGCCCAACTGGATCCACCCGGCGGAGAACTGCCGTCGGGGGCGCATCGAGTCCTTCACGCTGAAGAGCGCCGAGTGGGGCGACGAGCGGGAGGTCACGATGTACCTCCCGAACGAGTACAAGCCCCACAAGCGCTACCCGCTGCTGCTCTGCCACGACGGGCGGGACTACCGGCGCTTCGCGAACATGGTGGACGTGCTGGACGCCCTGATCCACCGGCGCGAGGTCCGGCCTCTCGTGGTGGCCTTCGTGGACGGTGTGGACCGGAACCGCGAGTACGGGGCGAACCCCCGTCAGACCGTGTTCCTCGTGGACGAGCTCCTCCCGGCGGTGCGCGCGCGGTACGGCGTCACCAAGGACCCCGCGGAGACGGGCGTGATGGGGGCCAGCTTCGGTGCCGTGAGCTCGCTGTTCGCCCACTGGCAGCGGCCGGACGTGTTCGGCAAGCTGCTGCTCCAGTCCGGCAGCTTCGTGTTCACCGACGTGGGGCACCACGGGCGGTCCGAGCTGTTCGACCCCGTGGTGGAGTTCGTGAACGCCCTCCGCAACGACACCGGGAAGCTCGAGGGGCGCACGCACCTCTCGTGCGGTGTGTTCGAGAGCCTCATCCAGTTCAACCGCGCCCTGCTGCCCCTCCTGCGCGAGCGCGGGATGGACGTCCGCTACTCGGAGGCCCAGGACGGCCACAACTGGATTGCGTGGCGCGACAGGCTGCGGGACGGGTTGACGTGGTTGTATCCGGGTCATCTCTGGATGTGGTACGACTGACGCAGCGCAGCGCTTGCGGGCGTGGGCTCGCCTCCATAGGCTCGCGGTCCGGATGGAGGTGACCGATGGCCAAGCAGCGACCCACGTGGGCGAAGCGCATGAAGGAGCTCCAGCAGATGGAGCGCAAGCAGGCGAAGGCCGCGAAGCGCGCCGAGAAGAAGGACGGATCGGAGGACTCCGACGTCCAGGGCATGGACGTCCCGATGGACGCCGCGTCCCGCGCCGCGATGTTCGACGGCCTGTTCTGACACCGGCCTGCGGGCTGCGGTAGGCTGGCCGGATGCTGCTCCTGGCCGCCGCCGCAACCCCGCTCCCGGGCCGTCTCCACGGGCCCACATGGGCTCGTTGGACCCCGGAGGCCCACGCGGGCAGCGAGCTCGGCGTGCACTCCGCCCAGAACCACGACCACGCCCTCGTCTCGGGGGGCGTCGGGGTCGGCCTGGGGGTGTTCCGGTCGGCCACCGACCACGCCGCGCTCGGCGTGATGGCGGATCTGCGTGCGCTCGCGGTGGAGGGCCGGGCGGTGCCAGCGGGTTCGGTCTGGCTGGCGGGTCGTGTGGGGCCGCCGGGGCTCCGGGGTGAGCTCCGCGTGGGCGGCATGGCGGGAGCGGGGGAGCAGGTCGGCGGGGTCGTCTCCGTCGGGCTGGTGGCCGGTGCCGAGCGGCTCGTGGCCGTGCGGCTGCGGCTGGCGCAGGCCCTGCTGCGCTGGGACGACCACTGGGGCGCGCAGTGCGTCGCCCCGTCGGCCGCGATCTGTGTCCGTCCGGACATCTTCCGCCCCACGAACGGCACCTCCGGTCTCGAGGTCGCGGTGGGCTGGCGTAAGCGGGCGGATCGTTGAGAGGTCGCGGTCTCCTGGCGCTCGTGGTGGTGCTCTGGGTCGTGGTGGGCGTGCGCACGGCCTGGCTCTGCGACGACGCGTACATCACCCTGCGCACGGTGGACAACCTCGTCTCCGGCTTCGGGCCCGTGTGGAACCCCGGCGAGCGGGTGCAGGTGTACACCCACCCGCTCTGGATGTTCCTGCTGGCCGCCGCCTACGCCGTGACCCGCGAGCCCTACCTGACCACGCTCGCCGTAGCGGCCCTCACGACCGCGGTGGCGCTCGGGCTGGTGGCCCGGCTGGCGGGGGACGCGCGGAAGGCCGCCCTGGCCCTCCTGCTGCTCCTGGGGTCCCGGGCGTTCGTCGACTGGTCGAGCTCGGGACTCGAGGGGCCCCTGACCCACGCGCTGCTCGCGGGGCTCTGCCTGGCGTGGGCGGGGGGCAGGGGAGCGGGGACCCTCGCGGCGCTCGCGTGCGCGGCGATGCTCACGCGCCCGGACTCCGCGCTGCTCGTGCTGCCGGCGGTCGTCGTCCAGCTCGCACGTGAGCGGACACCCGCTGCGCTGGGCCGCGTGGTGCTCGCCTTCCTGCCGCTCGTGGCCTGGGAGGCGTTCTCGCTCCTGTACTACGGGGCTCTCGTGCCCAACACGGCGATCGCCAAGCTCGCCCACGGCATGCCCCGGGAGCTCCTGGTGCCCCAGGGGGTCGCGTACCTCGCGAACAGCGCGCGGTCGGACGCCGTCACCCTGCCGGCCATCGCGGTGGGCGTGGGGATCGGGGTGTTCGGAGGCAGGCGGTGGGCGCCGTTCGCGGTGGGGGTGGTGCTGCACCTCGCCTACACCGTGTGGATCGGCGGCGACTACATGGCCGGCCGCTTCTTCGCGGCACCCCTGCTCGTCGCCGTGTGCATCGGGCTCGACGTGCTCCCCAGGCCTTCCGTCGACCAGGCGCTCGCGTTCGGCATGGGTGTGGTGGGGCTGGCGCTGGCCACGCCGTACCCGCACCTCCTGTCGGGTCCCGGGTACGGCGCGGGTCGCGTGTCCTGGGGCGACCTCATCGACGCGGCGGGCATCGGCGACTCGAGGGCCTACTGGTACCGGTGCGCAGGGCTCCTCTCCTCCGATCGTCCGGAGGTCCCGGACTGCCATCGACGGAACCAGGTGGCCGGTGCCCTGAAGCGGGGCGAGCGGGTGGTGATCGAGGGGGGCGTGGGGTTCTTCGGGTACTACGCGGGCCGCGACCTCCACATCGTGGACCCGCTGGCCATCACGGACCCCCTCATCGCCCGCGAGCGCTCGGGCGTGCGGTACTCCTGGCGGCCCGGGCACATCCCGCGCATGGTGCCCAAGGGGTACGTCGAGACGCTGCGCACGGGCGTGCCGTCCTTCGAGGACCCCGGCGTGGCGGCCTTCTACGCGCAGCTCCGGCGCGTGCTCCAGGACCCCCTGCTGGACCCCGAGCGCCTGGCGGCCATCGTGGAGCTGAACACCGGGCGTCTCGACGACCTGCTCCCGGTGCCCGGCGAGGAGCCGCCTCCGGGCTGGGTGCCGGCCGACCGCTACCTCGAGCGGCCGCGGCCGTGCGATCAGAACCCGGTGCTCCTGTTCGGCCACGGCCTCCGGCTCGCCTGGCCCGAGCGCCAGGAGGTCGGCGGGCTCGAGCTGGTGCTCGGGGTGGACATGGCGGTGGACGTGAGGTTCCAGCGTGGGGACGCGGCATTGGGAGACGTCTGGACCTTCGGGTCGAAGGGGCGATGGGACGCGGTGCGCACCGTGTGCGTGCCGGCGCCGGCGGGCTTCGACCGGGTGCACCTGATGCCCTCGCGCGGCAGCCAGGCGTGCGTGGGCACCGTGCGGCCGGTCGCCAGCTGCCCCTAGAGGCTCTTCGCGGCCCGCTGGCCCACGATGTAGGCGATCTCCACCCGGGCGTCGGGCGCCAGAGCGCCCAGCGGGAAGGTCGCATCCTGACTGAAGTTGCTCCAGCTGGGTGCCACGACCGTGGCGTCGGTCCCGCTGAGCACCCGCACACGCGGGGTGCTCGGACCGCGGTGTACGAGCCGGAGGGCACCGAGCCACGGACGCCACAGGGCGCCACCCATGCGGTCGAGCAGCGGGTGGCTGACGCTTCCCCGGGAGGGCGCGTCGATCACGAAGGTCTCGAACACGGGGAGGGTCAGCACGTCGAAGTCGGTGATCAACACCACGGGCTCCCCGCCGTCGTCGAGGCCCCACCAGGACCCGTAGAACCCGTCTCCCCAGCCCGACGAGAACACCACGACCGCCTCGGGGGCGCTCGGGTGCCCCACGGCCGACCAGGTGGGGACGCCGGTGTTCAGGACGCGGTCGAGGAGGGCCTCCCCGTCCGCCTCGGTGTCCAGGGCGCCCGCCCGGTCGGCGCATGCGAAGCATCCGGTGCCTGCGTCCACGCCGTAGCCCGGGATCGCGTCGGGGTCGGCGACCTCCTGGCCCGCGAAGGCGGCGGGCTCCCAGCGGACGACCGGCCGGTCGGCGAAACTGATCACTCCGGCCGCCGAAGGCGGCCTGCGCGGCCCGCTTTGCGCGGGCCTTGCCTCCTCTCGACGCTCACCACGCCCTGGCTCAAAGTCTACTGATTTCCCTGCCATTCGCGGGCCAGGACGTGTTGACCGTCGAACGGAACCGCACGCGGGCGGCCGCGACACGCTCGTCGGCCACACCGCCGCTGTCCGGGGGTCGGCGGACCACCGAGAGGTCGACGGGGTAGCGGCCCGGGGGGACCGCCCGGGCCAGGGGACCGTCGGAGAGGCCGCCGGTCAGCGGGTCACCCACGACGATCCGGCCGCCCACAAGGTCCAGGTGGCCGGCTTCCTCGACCCGTACCGACCAGATCTCGTCCCAGGAGCCCTCGACGGCGCCGTTCGCGGAGAACGCGAGATCGAAGTCGGTGCGTTCGTGCATCGTCAGTCTCCGGTGTTCGCGCGCTGTAGCACCTCGCGGAGACGGGCGGCCACCCAGCGGACCCGGGGCAGCCGGCGTGAGCTCGGATGCACGACGAGCACGCTGTCGAAGCCGAGCCCCTCGAGGGGCGGACCGATCCTGCGCAGCCGGGGCTCGTCGTCGCCGACATAGACCGGGAGCACCGCCAGCCCCGCCCCGCACGCCGCACCCTCGAGCACCAGGAGCGACGCGGAGAAGGCGACGTCAGGCTCCCGGCCCAGGAAGTCCCGGAGCCAGCGGGCCGACCGCAGGGTGGACCCCGCGCCGAACCCGACCCAGGCGGCCTCCCTCTGACCCTCGGGCCGCAGGACCTCCGGGTGGGACGCGACGTAGGCCGGCGCCGCGTAGACCGCGTAGGGCACCGTCCCCAGACGGTGGACCACCCAGCCGTCTCCTGCGGGAGCCACGGTGCGCACGGCGATGTCGGCCTCCCCGCGCTCGAGGCTCACGAAGCCCGCGCCGGAGACGATCTCGAGCCGCAGGCCGGGAGCACCGCCCAGCAGCTCGGGGAGGCGGCGGGCCAGGAAGCGGGCCGGGAGGTCGCCCGTGGCCACCCGGACCAGGCCGGCGAGGTCGTTGTGGGCGCTGCTCGCGATGCGCGTGACCCCGTCGGCGGCCTCCTGCATGCGCTCGACGAGGGGCAGCAACGCGAGAGCCCGCTCGGACAGCTCGCATCCCCGCGCCGTGCGGCGGACCAGGGGCACCCCGATGGCCTCCTCCAGCCGATCGAGCCGGCGTCCCACGGTGGGCTGGGTGAGCCCGAGCTCGGTCGCAGCGCGGCCGAGGCTGCCCGTGCGCGCGATGGCCAGGAGCACCCGGAGGTCGTCCCAGGCAGCAGCCAGCTTGTCAGTCATACGTTTTCGTAGGGGTGGGCCACGGAGGCATCCGTACCGCCGTGTGGCGGCGTTGGCTAAGAATGACAGTGTGTCGAGCGAGCTCTGGCCCCTCGACAGGGACGCGATGAGCGTACCCCGATTCGTGTATGACTGGAGGCTGTGATGGCGAAGCTGAGCGGGAAGACGGTGCTGGTGACGGGTGGGAGCCGGGGGCTCGGTCGGGCGATGGTGGAGCGCCTGGCGCGGGACGGGGCGACCGTGGTGCTCACGTACCGGAGCGATGCGGACGCCGCGGCGTCCGTGGTGGCTGCGGTGGAGGCGGCGGGCGGGCGGGCCCACGCGATCCAGGCGGATCAGGGCACGCTCGCCGACGTGGAGGCCCTGTTCGCGAAGGTGGACGCCACGCTCGGCGGTGGAGCCTGCCTGGACGGGCTGATCGCGAACGCGGGCATCATGCAGCACGCCACCATCGAGGAGGTGGACGAGGCGGCCTGGGACCGGATGTTCGACGTGAACGTGAAGGGCGTGTTCTTCACGGTGCAGGCGGCGCTGCCGCGGCTCCGGGACGGCGGGCGGGTGATCCTGCTCGGCACGGGCCTGACGCGCTTCTTCATGCCCCAGTACGTCGCGTACACGGCGGCCAAGGGCGCGCTCGTGTCGCTCACGGGCGTGCTCGCCAAGCAGCTCGGGGCGCGCGGCATCACGGTGAACATGCTGGCCCCCGGGGCCATCGACACGGACATGAACCCGTGGCTGAAGACGCCCGAGGGAATCGCGGCGATGCGCGGCATGACGGCCCTCGATCGGGTCGGGCACGCCGAGGACATCGCGGACGTGGCGGCCTTCCTGGCCTCCGACGACAGCCGCTGGGTGACCGGGCAGCGCATCGAGGCGAGCGGCGGTCAGCACCTCTGAGGTGTCACCGGTGCTCGCAGGGTGGCCACTTCTGCTCGTAGAGCACAGGCTGGGCGAGGTTCATCCCATCGTCCAGCAGCTGCCCCGACGCCCAGTGTGACCCGTCCGTCTTCTCGCGGCGGTAGAGCGCGATGCTGCAGTGGCCGAGCTGGCGGAGCCGGATCCGCGCGATGTGCGGGCCGCTCTGACCCTTCACGGGGTCGAGGTCGAGCGCGATCTCGGCACCGTCCTGCTTCCACGTGCCGACGAGGGGCTTCCGGTCGTCGTAGCGTCCGGCGTAGAAGATCGTGACCTTCTCGGTGGAGACGAAGTCGAGGGTCTCCACCTCGTCGAGGTTCTTGAACCGCTTGTACGCGACGTCTCCGAAGCCCCCGGCAGGTGCGGCCACGGCCGCGGGACCGCCGGAGGAGCCGTCGGTCCCCATGCAGGCGAGCCCGGTGAGGAGGAGCAGGGCGAGGACGGGGGTGCGAGGCTTCACGTGGGCTCCGGGGCGTCGGGAGCCCGTATCGCGTCGGCTCCGCGCAGAATGTGAACCCTCGTGACACGGTCAGAAGGGCTTGCGGGCCTCGAGGCCGAGGAGCGGCAGCTCCCAGTGGAGCACGCCGTCCACCGCGTGGGCCTCCACCACGTCCCGGATGACGGGGGCGAGGGCCGCGCTGCCGGCCTCGTCCAGCAGGCCCGAGCTGTAGTAGGAGACGGTCAGGAAGTGCCCCGCCTCCTCGACGGGGAGGGCGGTGCGCAGGATCATCTCCCGCGCGTCGACCTTCCAGCCCGGGAGGAGCGCGCGGGCCAGCTCGGCGTCCCAGGTGGTGGTGGGGTAGTCGATGGTGGGCCCGTGCTCGGCCGTGATCGCGCGGAGGCCCTTCAGGTAGTCCGCGACGGCGGGGGCGGACTCGCGGGGACGGCGGTTGAGCACGACGCGCAGCACCCCTCCCGGGGCGAGCACCCGCGCGATCTCGGCAGCGACCCGCTCGGGACCGGGCACCAGCATCAGCGCCATGTGGCAGATGACGGCCTCGAAGCGGGCGTCCGGGAACGGCAGCTCGCGGAGGTCGCCCTGGACGAGCTCCACCCCGGGCAGCCCGCGCTCCGCCGCGGCCGCGAGCTCCGCGGCGTTGTTGTCGATCCCCACGGCTGGCAGGCCGCGATCGGCGAGGAGCTGCAGGGCCGCGCCGTCTCCGCAGGCGAGGTCGAGGACGGGCCCGCGCCGGAGGGGCTCGGTGAGCCAGGCGTAGCTCGTGCGCCCGTCGTCGAGGCGCCCGCGGCCGAACACCTCGGCGCTCGTGCCGGCCCAGCGGTCGTGGAAGCGGGTGAGGGCTTCTTCGACGGAGAGGATCTCGGGGTTAGTCGGTGGCATGTACTATCCGTACCTCAAGGCGCTCCACATCGTGGGCGTGCTGTCGTGGTTCGCGGGGCTGATCTACATCGGTCGCCTGTTCATCTACCTCACGGAGAACGCGGAGCGACCGGAACCCGCGCGCACCATCGTACGCGAGCAGCTCCAGCTCATGGCGAAGCGCCTGTGGTTCGGCATCACCTGGCCGGCCGGGATCTGGACCAGCGTGTTCGGCTTCTCGATGGTGCACATGTGGATCCACGAGCGCTGGATGCAGGTGAAGCTCGTGTTCGTCTTCGGGTTCATCGCGTACCACCTCGTGAGTCACTGGCTCTACCGGGAGATCGCGGCGGACCGGTACCCCTGGACCTCCCGCCAGCTCCGCATCTGGAACGAGGTGCTCACGCTGCTCATGGTGGGCATCGTGTTCCTGGTGGTGCTGAAGAGCGCGCTGTCGTTCGTGTACGGGGCCGTGGGGCTCGTGGTGTTCGGCGCGGTGCTCATGGCCGGGATCTCGATCTACAAGCGGGTCCGGGAGGGGTGACGGTGTCGGGTCTGCCGGGATAGTCGCGCGCTTCCCCTGGAGGAGCGCATGGCTACCCGGAACATCGGACTCTCCCTCGGCGCGGATCTCTGCTGGCCGGCGGCCTACGAGGCCCTCGTGAGCAAGCTGGATCTCGCCATCCCCGTGGACGGCGAGGAGGTCCGCTTCGACGTGGAGCGCGTGACCGTGGAGCCGTTCGGGCTCCGGTACAAGCCGAAGTACGACGTCGTGCTCGACCGCGTCACCCACTGGCACCCCACGTCCCGCGAGTGGATCAAGAAGATCACGCTCATGGACGGTGTGTACGTGCTCAACAACCCCTGGTCCATCCAGAGCGTGGAGAAGCACACGAGCTACTGCGCGATGATGCGCCTCGGGATGCCGATCCCCGAGACCTGGATGATCCCGCCGAAGAACCCTCGCGGCGACACCTGGATCGTGAGCAAGTCGGACGTCGAGGCCACGGTCGCGCGGTCCCACAAGTTCTTCGACCTCTCCGCGGTGGGCCGGGCGGTGGGCTACCCCGCCTTCATCAAGCCCTACGACGGGGGCGGCTGGGTGGGCGTGAAGCGCGTCACCGACACCGCCAGCCTGCTCAAGGCGTACGACGAGAGCGGCGACCGCGTGCACCACCTCCAGGCCGCCGTGAACGACTGGGACGTGTTCGTCCGCGGCATCGGCGTGGGTCCCCAGGTGAACCTGGTGCGCTACGACCCCGACCAGCCGCTCCACGGCCGGTACCGTGTTGACTTCAACTTCCTCGACGGCGACGACTGGGTGAAGGCGCAGCGCATCACGCGCGTGATCAACGCCTTCTTCAACTGGGACTTCAACTCCTGCGAGATGCTCCGCAGCAACGGCGAGCTCCACCCGATCGACTTCGCGAACGCCTGCCCGGACAGCCAGGTCACGAGCCTGCACTACCACTTCCCGACGCTCGTGAAGATGAAGGTGCGGTGGTCGCTGTTCTGCGCGGCCACCCGCCGCCCGATGCGCCTGAACATGGACTGGCAGCGGTTCTTCGACGTGCAGGACCCCGACGCGACGTTCGACGAGAACCTGCTCGCGTACGACGCGCTGGCCCAGGAGCACTTCGACACCGACCGGTTCGAGGCCTTCTGCGCGGAGCACCTCGGCGACTTCGACACCCTCGCCATCGAGTACTTCTCGAGCGACGCGTTCTACGACGTGGTCGAGGCGAAGGTCCGCTCGCTCTACCCGCCGCACGAGATCCGGCAGTTCACCGACCACTTCTTCGGCATGGTCCAGTTCTGGTGCCACACCGAGCGCGACCGGCTCGGCCTCAACCCGCCCAAGGAGGTGGCGCCGGCTCCCGAGGCCCCCGCGGCCGAGTGATCGTCAGCGGGCGGCGGACAGCATGCGCTCGCCCACGCGACGCAGCGCCTCCCGCATGCCTTCGGGCTCGACGTCCTCGATGGGGACGTCGAGCATCACCAGCCAGGGCGTGAGCTGGGCGAACCCCTCGCCTCCGAGCTCCACCCTGCACCAGCCGTCCCCGTCGGGCTCCACCCAGGCCCACGGGCCGAGCTGCGCCCGCACCCACGCGGCCTCGGCGCCCAGACGGGCGGTGACGCGCACCGGGAAGGGCTCGGCCGTGACCTGGCGCGTGACGTAGCGGGAGACGTCGGGGTCAGGGAGTGGACGGGGCGCGTAGGCCTCTCCGGGTTCGAGGGTGCCCGGCGCGACGCGATCGAGGCGGAAGGTGCGCCAGTCCGACCGCTCGAGGTCCCACGCGAGCAGGGACCAGCGGGTGTCGGTGTGCACGAGCCGGTAGGGCTCCACGCGGCGGACGGACGGGGAGCGGCCGCGGCTCGTGTACCCGAACCTCGCGCGCAGGCCGTCCCGACAGCACCTCGCGAGCCCTTCGAGCACGCGGGCGTCGATGCGGGCGGGGTGGCGCGGCAGGGTCACGCTGACGGCCTCGAGGGCCCCGAGACGCCGGCGGAGGCGGGCCGGGAGCACGACCTCCAGCTTCGTGAGGGCCCGCAGGGCGGGCTCCTGGAGGCCGTCCACGGGTCCCACCACGGCGGCGCGCAGGCCCACCGCGACCGCGACAGCCTCCTCGTCGTCGAGCGGCAGGGGCGGGAGCTGCTCGCCCGCCCCGAGCGTGTAGCCGCCGCCAGGTCCCGAGGAGCTGTGCACGGGGTAGCCGAGGTCCCGCAGACGCTGGACATCGCGCCGGAGGCAGCGTGCGGTGACCCCGAGCTCCTCGGCGAGCTCGGGTCCGGCCCAGACCCGGCGGCGGTGCAGCAGGGCGAGCAGCGCGAGCACGCGGTGGAGGGTGTCGTTCATCGGGGGCTCCGAGATCGAGGACCGTTCCTGTCCTCGACCCTCCGTAGGTTGTTCGCACAGGAGGTGCTCGATGAGCGCGACGATGGCGAGCTGTGCGTGTGGGAAGCTGAAGATCCGGGCAGACGTGGACGTGCGGGAGGGGACGATGCGGTGCAACTGCACGTCGTGCACCAAGCGCGGGTGATGGTCGGTGTCCGGGCCGGACGGCGGTGTGGAGATCGTCGCGGGCCAGGACATGGTGGAGGAAGGTCCACCGAATCCGTACTTTGCGACCCGTTCCTGCCGCGCCTGCGGCGTGCTGGTGTTCGGGGTGGTGCAGGCGCCCGAGGCGGGCGGTCCTGCGGTGCGGGTGAACGTGCGCACCGTCGACGGGGTCGACCTCCATGGGGTGCCCGTGCTCTGGCTGGACGGCCTGCACGACACGTGGGCGCCCCTCGGCACCGTGCCGTACCCGTCGCCCTCAGCCGGCCTCGAGGTCCAGTGACGCGAAGCCCGACCAGAGGGTGCCCGTCAGGTACATGCCGAGCGGGTTCCCGCGGTCGCCGGTGCGGCGGAGCCACGAGTTCCACTCGACACCGTCGGGGCTCTCGCGGTCCATCGGGTGCAGGAGGTTCATGCGGATCAGGCGGTAGTCGCTGCCCTTGTGCGCCATGACCACCGTGCCGTCGGGCTCCACGTCCACCACCACCGCGATGTGCGTGCGGTGGTCGTCCATCTTCCCGTCACCGTCCCGGTCCCAGGTGTTGTCGAAGAACGCGAGGTCGCCGATGGCGGGAACGGGGTCGTGGTGCACGGCCCCGCGGGCCTCTGCCTCCGCGTAGAACACCGCCACCGTGGCGTCCCGGGCCACCCCGAGCCGCTCGAGCACGCCGGCCTCGTCGAGGGCGGAGGCGACGTAGCCGCTGCAGTCGTTCCGGAAGCTCCGGTCGCGCTGCTCCAGGCGGGCACGGGCGGCGCTCGCGATGCGCAGGCTGGCGTCGTGCAGGCGCACCGTCCCGGGGGCATCGGGGGTGTGCGCCCGGGCGGCGGCATCGGCGGGCTCCGGTGCGACCGGCGCAGGTGCGGACGGCTCGCGCACGGGCACGTTCGCGCTCACCCAGAAGGTGAGCACGGCCAGTCCGGCGATCAGGGCTCCGAGCTCGCGCATGCCCGTGTCCGTGCAAGGTCCGTTCCGGTGCGGGGAGCCCGTGTGCATGGGGCCGTCGTGAGGAAGCCTGACCATCTGGCACGTCGAGGGGGACGGCGGCCCCAACTCTTCGACAGGCTGTCATCCTGCCGCGGTATGCTGCGGGTATGCGGTGGCTGCTCCCGCTCGTGCTCCTCGGATGCCCGATCCCGTCCTCGCGGGACCCCAGGGTGCCCGACCGCGTCCGCGACCACGCCGAGGCGTGCGCCGAGGTGCTGGGACCCATCCCGGCCGTGGACTGTCGGGAGGGCGTGCGCGTGCAGATCACGGCGGATGGGGAGGCGGTGGGAGGGCCCGTGGCCCGGTGCGATGCCCCGTCCATGCTCGCCGGGCAGTGCAACCCGTACTCCCGGGTGGGCCGCATCCCCGGTCAGCTCGCCGACGGCTCCGAGAACCCGGACGTGGACTTCGTGTTCATCTGCCGAGTGGAGAAGGACATCGAGGGCGACGGCCCCTACGGCATCGTGGCGATGATCGGGCACGACCGGGCCACCGGCGGCACCTGCTACTTCCAGGCCTCGGACGACCTCGCGCCCCGCCAGGTGTTCCCGAGCCCGCAGCGGATCCCGCGCACCGCGCCCAGCGTGGAGGACTGGGTGTGGCAGCCCCCGGAGCAGGTGGCCGCGCAGGACTGCAACACCTGCCACATGGCGGACCCGTGGCTGCACAGCCCGTGGATCGACTCCGCGAAGCTCCCCGGCACCGACGAGCCCGTGGTGCCGCGGGTGAGCGGCCCCGACGCGCCGTACCAGGTGATCGGCGCGGCCTTCGCGGGCTGGCGGCTCCAGCACTTCGCGCTGGAGGGCAACGGATGCACGGCCTGTCACCGGGTCGCGCCCACCGGTTGTGACGACCTGCTGTACAGCACGGGCCACCCCTCGGCGTTCGCCCTGCCGCTGACCTCCAGCGTGGAGGGGGTTCCCTGGATGCCGCCCGTCGGGAGCGTGTCGGAGGCGGACATCGACGAGGTGCTGGACTGCTGCGCCCACCCGACGGACCCCGCGTGCAACCTCACGGACGTCCCGCGCGAGCGCCCGCCCACGGATCACAACATCCGGTAGGTCGCCTTCAGCCGCTCCCACTCCGAGAGCGACTCCCACATGGCGTGGTAGGTCATCTCCGCCGCACGGCCGATCATGTCGGGGTCGCTGGGCTCCAGGGCGTAGCCGTAGGCCACGCGGTCCGCGATCCTGGCGGCGGTCTCGAGGGCCTCCAGGTTGAGCTCGGGATGGGCGGCGAGCCCGCGTCGCGCGACGTCGAGGGCGGTCTCGCCGGGCTGACGATGGATGCCGGCGTCGCCCAGCGCGATCTCGGCGAGCCGCCAGTGGAGGTGGGCCCGCCGGCTCGGTGGCACGGGCCACATCGGGTTGCGCAGGTGCTGCAGGAGCACCTGCCGGCGCAGGGGCAGGCCGAACGCGACGAGCCCCAGGAGGGCCAGCACCACGAGCGTGAACAGCGCACAGGTGGCCTGTACGCCCCGCTTCATGCTCTCGGTGACGTCGGGCATCTCGAAGGGCGGGCCGTCGCCGGGCTGCGGCTTGGTGTCCGAGGGCTCGGGCTGCTCGACGGTCTCGCCGGGGTTGCGGCCGTCCCTGTCGCCCTTCCCGGTGCGCCAGAGGTACGGCGCCACCACCGCGGAGGTGAAGGTCAGGAAGGCCACGAGCCCGACGAGCAGCACGAAGGTCCCGCAGCCGCGGAGGGGCCGGATGGGGTCGCGCCGCTCGTTCACGATCTCGGTGGCGACAGGTGCCGTACGCCAGCGGTGCACGCGGTGGGACTCGCGCGCGGCCAGGAACCCGAGCTGCAGCACGACCGTCACCACCAGCACGATGATGGTGAGACCGCTCCAGATCGCATGCTTGTTCCCGGCGAACCAGGCCACGGTGTCGCCGCGGTTCTCGGCGATCACGATGATGGCGCCCGTGGACAGCATGAGGATGGGCCAGGTGGCCGCCATGCTCCGGTTGGCCCGCAGGCTCCAGAAGCCTCCGGCGGCCATGATGCTGCCGATGAACAACAGGATCCTGAGCCCCAGCGCCACCTCGGGCGGCAGCATCGGACCCACCTGCACGAGCAGGTAGGTACAGACCCAGAAGCTCACCGTGAGCCCGACGAAGAACAGCGTGGACCGCACGCGGAGCACGCTCACGGCCTGCCCGAACGTGGAGCCGACCAGCGTGCTCACCGCGATGGCGAGCACCACGGCCCAGTCGCGGGGGTCGTTGGGCGGGTTGGACAGGAAGATGGCCGCCAGGAACATGCCGAGGGCCACCAGCAGCGAGACGTCGTAGAGCACGACCGGCCAGCCGATGGCCTTGATCTCGGCCCAGACGCGCGCCCGGGTCACGACAGGCCCCCGCGTCCGGCCACGAGGCCGCGCAACCGGACCGTCTGGCCGGTGTGCTCGATGCGGTAGACGCTGTCGCCGCGGCTGGCGAGCTCCGCGGCCGTGCGCCCCATCCGGGCCCGCGTGAGCCGCTGGAGGGCGGCCCGGGCGTTCCAGGTGCGCCAGGCGGTGAAGGCGTTGCCGAGCCGCCGCAGGAGCGCGTTGTCGTCGCTGCCGACGGGGTGGGGGCGGGTGAAGATCGCGGACCACATGCCCGCGGGCCGCTCCAGCATGGCCCGGAGCCAGTGGGGCTCGTCGGTGGCGAAGGCGGTGGCGGGGTCCATGAAGACCCAGGTGGTGGACAGAGCCCCCTCGGGGCTCTTGGGGACCGGCGTGAAGCGCGCCGTGATCACGATGGCGTGCCCCTCCTCGCCCACCTCGGCGATGAGCCCCGGCACGTCGATCTCGGACTGCCACTGCACGCGGGCGCCGAGGTCCTGCCAGCGGGTGGCTCCGCCCTTCGTGACGAGCATCTCCTCGATGGCGATGCGCTCGAGGTTGGGGGTGAGGGCCGCCGTGACGAGCCGCACGCGGTCGCCTCGATCCACGAGGGTGCGCGCGAGCCCCAGGGCGGTCTCCACGACCTGATCGAGCAGGCCCTCGGCCGCGATGGACGCGGCGTCCGCCGCGTAGCGGGGGACGTAGGAGTCGAGCAGCAGGAGCACGTCCCGCTTCGTGATCTCGCGGTTCTCGGGGTGCCGGACGGTCATCGCACCCGTCCGCATCGAGAGCTTCCAGTGGATGCGTCGCGTGTCGTCGCCCGCCACGTACTCCTTGAAGCGGAAGTGGTCTTCGGTGGGGAAGCGGTGCGGACGGGTGCGGACGTCGGGGGTCTGGTGCTCGGTGCGCGGCGGCTCCAGGATCTCGACGGGCCGGATGCGCGGGAGCACCTTCATGTCCGCCGTGGCCAGGCTCGCCACGCTCACCTTCGTGATGCCGAGTACGTCCTGGTACCAGAGACGCGCGGGTCCCAGCCGGTAGATCCCGCGCGGCGTGCGGCGGATCCGGCCCCGTCGCTCGATCTCGGCGTCCCGGGCGGCGCTGGTGACCACGTAGCGGCTCTCGCCGCCGAGCCGGAGCGGCAGGGTGTCCTCGACGAGCAGCCGGTAGCCCCACGGCACGGGCACCCGCCGGAACAGGAAGACCTCCTCGGCCTCGGCCCCCGCGAGGCAGACCGCGGGCTGCACCTGGCGCTCGATGCCCGCGTGGGCACGGCCGAGCCCGCGCTCGAAGGTCCGCACGAAGAACGTGGAGGTGAGCAGGGTCCAGCCGACCACGGCGTAGAACAGGAACAGCCCGAGCACCGCCATCATCCCGAGGGACGCCCACTTCCCGGCGAGGGACAGCACGACGAACACGAGGGACACGAAGAGCAGCGACCAGCCCCGGGACGTGATCACGCCCAGGTGGGTGTAGAGCACGTCGAACAGGCGCCCGATGCCGAGGGTGCGCCGCTGCACGTGGAACCGGAGCTCGCGCCAGGACTTGAGCACCGTGCCCAGGATCTGGGCCAGGCTCACGGGGAGGAGGAGCAGCAGCGTGAAGGTGGCCAGGGCCGGCAGGGTCTCGACGACCTCCGACACCTCGAACACCGCGGCCGCCAGCGTGCCCACGGCGAACGGGAGGACGAAGGTGCCGATGAGCTGGAAGGCCACGCCCGGCATGGTGACGAGGAGCGACCGGGTGCTCCCCGAGCGCACGCGCCGGGCGGCCGAGCTCACGCGGAGCTCACTGGAAGAAGACCTGGACGTCCTCGCAGGTCCAGCTGCTGCGGATGGCGTCCGGCCCCTCGGTGCGGCGGCAGGCGCCCTGGTCCTGGCCCGAGCCCTGGTCGTCCAGGCAGGCCTGCAGATCGGCGTCCGAGACCTCGACACCGCACTCGGCCGCGAAGTCGGCGAGCTGGACACAGAGGCGCTGGCAGGGGGTCTGGCAGGCGACGGACGCGAGGAGGGCCGCGCCCGCCAGGAGCTTGGTGACGGTGGACAGGGGGAGCCTCAGAACGCGTAGAGGATGGCGGCCAACAGGATGAGGCCGATCGCGATGAGCGCCGGGATGCCCGCGAGGGCGAGCGCGATGAGCGGATTGAAGGCCGGCGGGCCCTCGGAGGCCTCCGCGATCGTCTCCGGGGAGAGCTGCGGAGGCTCGGGGGGCTCGGCGGAGACCGCGGCAGGCGTGGGCGTGGGCCGTGCGTCCTTCTTGGACGTGCCGATCGGGTAGACCGCGGTCGGCTCGTCCGGCGGCATGAAGCTCAGGTCTTTGTCGCTGTTCATCCGCGGCACTTCGGAGCGTGGGGTCGGGCGGCGTGCCCGCCCGGGAGTGGGGGCCGGCCAAGCATAGCAGGGTCAGAGGCCCAGGACGTCGCGCATGCTGTAGCACCGGGGAGGGCGGCCGGCGATCCAGCGTGCGGCGCGTACCGCACCCCGGGCGAACACCTCGCGGGACGCGGCCTCGTGGGTGAGCTCCAGCCGCTCGCCTTCACCGGCCAGCCACACGGTGTGGTGCCCGGTGACCGAGCCGCCGCGGAGGGCGTGAAGCCCGATGGCGCCGTCGCGGCGGGGACCCGTGCGCCCGACACGCCCGTCCTGGCGGACCCGCTCGAGGTCGACCCCACGCGCGTCCGCAGCCGCCCGGGCGAGCGCCAGGGCGGTGCCGCTCGGGGCGTCCACCTTGTGCCGGTGGTGGGCCTCCACCACCTCGACGTCGAAGTCGGGGAGGGACCGGGCGGCCGCCTCGACGAGGGCGAGCAGCGCGTTGACCCCGACACTGAAGTTGGCCGCGAGGAGCACGGGGGCGACGGCGCCGTGGCCGAGCACCCGGTCGCGGTCGGTGGGCTCGAGGCCCGTGGTGCCGCTCACGAGGGCCGCCGAGCCCAGGTGGGGGAGGGCGGCGAGCGTCCCGCTGGGGAGCGCGAAGTCCACCACGACGTCGGCCTCGGCGAGCACGGGCCCGATGGGTGTGACGGGGATGCCGACCGCCGGGAGGCCCGCCAGCACGCCCGCGTCGGCGTGGAGGTGCGCAGATCCCGCGTGGGTGACGGCGGCCACGAGCTCGAGGTCGGGCGCCTCGAGCACCTCGCGCAGCACGGCGCGACCCATGCGCCCGGAGGCGCCGAGCACCGCGACCCCGATCCGCTCAGAACCGGACACGGCCCGTGACCTGCACGCCCACCGCGGTGTCGCGGTAGCCCTGGATCGTCTCGGTGCTGAAGTTCCGGAAGTAGGTGCCCGGCAGGAACACGCCACCCCGGGCGTCGAGCTCGAAGTGCTCGTAGCCGTACCAGTGCACGCCGCCGAGGATCTCGGTGCCGTAGCTCCCGCGGTCGCCGAGGCGCTCGGGGAGGGCGGCCGCGCGGGCGAGCAGGATGGACGCCTTCAGGTCGAGGCCCTCGACGAGGGCGCGGGCGACCGTGGGCTTGAGGTACAGCGCGTTGGAGATGCTGTTCCCGAGGAGCACCCGGTCGTAGTCGCGGTTGCCGTTGGTGGCGTTGGGGGCCGCGGTGCGGAAGATGGGCATCGGCTGCTCGAAGAGCATGATGCCCACGTTGTGGTCGCGGTCGAAGCTGAAGGTCTTGATGCGGGCGTCGGTGTCGTCCTTGTCGCCGGACGCGAAGCCCGCCTCCACCGAGATCTTGGTGGGGCTGACGTTCAGCGTGGCGTCGATGGCCGCGCCGAAGCCCGAGATGTTCACGTCGTTGGCGCCCGTGGGGAGGTCGCCCCCGCCGAACTGCGCGACGAACTCGGCGCTCGCCTCGAGCTTCCCGAGCTCCGCCTCCACCGCGAGGTCCGCGGTGACGACGTCGAGGTCCTGCCCGCCGTCCAGCACGTCGGTGTGGCGGTAGTGGAGCTGGCCGCCCACGACGAGCTTCTCGGAGCGGTAGGCCGCCGCCAGGCTCGCGGCGTACGTGTCGTCCGCCTCGTTCACGAAGTTCTCGGCGTGGGTGTCGAGGGCCGCGCGCACGAACACGGTGTCCTGCACGAGGGTCTCGAACTGCACGCGGTCCGCGGTGTCGCCGTACTCCGCGTTGATCCCCATGCCGTCGTTCTGCCAGATCCCCATGCCCCAGTGGAGCGGCATCCGGCCGAAGCTCAGGCGACCGACCGTGGTGTCGACGTCCGCCCACGCGCGCCAGATCGTGAAGTCCAGGAGGGGGGCCGTGGCATCGGTGGTGCTCACCGGCGCCGACAGGCCGTCCTCGAGCAGGGGCTCGTTGGTGAACGACCGCGGGATCACGGGACGGTCGCCCCACACCACGTTGTCGAGGCCCTTGAAGTCGAGCGTGAGCCGGACGTCCTTCGAGACGAGCAGCCGGGGGCGCAGCCAGAGCCGGTGCTCCGCGTAGAGCGTGCTGCCCTCGGGCAGGCCGGCCTCCTCGGTCTCCGTGAGGGAGAGGCTGTCGAAGAAGCGACCGCGGGTCTGGAAGGCGCCTTCGACCTCGACCTCGGCGGCGAGGGCCTGGGGGCTGGACGCGAAGAGCATGGCGATCGCGAGGGCGGGGCGGGTGGACACGAGGGACGGACCTTCCAGGATGCGGGCTGGACGCTTAGCACGGATGGCGGGAGGGGGCCCGGTTCCGCGCACCCCGGTCCCTACGTGCGTGAGAGGCGCGTATTTCCCGAGCGTCGACGCCGAGTGAAGGTGCGGGGGTCGAGCGGGCATGGAGGGGTTAGACGTGGTCTCCAGCGCCGGCCGTGCCGGCGGCGGCTCCTTGCTGTAAGCTTCGGCCACCCCTTCGAGAGAGCTCCGTGATCCGACGCCTTCCCATCGCCTTCGCCCTCCTGCCCCTCGCCGGTCTGCTCGCCGGATGCCCGGGCGGGGAGTCCACCTGCGACGACCGCGGTCTCCAGGAGGTCGAGTGGTTCCAGGATCGCGATCGCGACACGTACGGCAACCGGACCGTCGTGATCATCGCCTGTGAGGATCGCGATCCGTCGGGCCTGCCCGACAGCCCCGAGAGCTTCGTGCGCGACGCCACGGACTGCGACGACCTCCGGCCGGCCGTCTACCCCCAGGCGATCGAGCTCTGCGACGGTCTCGACAACAACTGCAACGGCGCCATCGACGACGGCCTGCCCTTCAACGACTTCTGGCTCGACAACGACGGCGACGGCTTCGGGGATCCGGCGCTCCAGGTGGAGGCCTGCTCCACGCCGGACAACGGCGCGAACCGCCCGGGCGACTGCGACGACTCGAACCCGAACGTGAACCCGGACGCCTTCGAGATCTGCAACGGGATCGACGACGACTGCGACACCTTCGTCGACGACGACGACGACGCCCCGCTGCTCGAGGGCGGTGTCGACACGTCCACCGGTCAGCCCTGGCGGCCGGACATCGACAGCGACGGCTACGGCAACTGGAACGCCTCCACCGAGCTCTACGCGTGCGAGCAGCCCGACGGGTACGTCGCCGACGCCACCGACTGCGACGACACGGACGCGCAGATCAACACGACGAACCAGGAGATCTGCAACGGGATCGACGACGACTGCGATCAGCTGTTCGACGACAGCGATCCCAGCCTCGACGCCGCCACCCAGACCGTCTGGTACCGCGACGCCGACGCCGACGGCCACGGCGTCCCCGACGAGTCGATCCTCACCTGCACCACCCCGTGGTTCTACGCGCTGGTGGACGACGACTGTGACGACGCGGACCCGCTGGTGCTCTCGGCGGCGGACACCACGTGGGCGCTGGACGCCGACGGGGACGGCTTCGGCGCGGGCACGCCCAGCGAGCCGATGTGCACGGCGCCCTCGGCGGGCTTCGTCTCCCTCGTCGCCGGCACCGACTGCGACGACACGAACCCGGACATCTTCCCCGACCAGATCGAGGTCTGCGACACCGTCGACAACGACTGTGACGAGCTGATCGACGACGACGACCTCTGGTTCGAGGAGGGCGGCGTGAGCGTGGACTCGATGTCCGCGTGGTTCCAGGACGGCGACGGCGACGGCTTCGGCAACCCGAACCAGGGCTTCCTCTCCTGCCTGCCCATCGGGAACGAGGTCTCGGACTTCACGGACTGCCTGGACGGCAACCCCGACATCAACCCGGCCGCCACCGAGGTCTGCGACGGCCTCGACAACGACTGCGACTTCCGGGTCGACGACAACGACGACAACCTCGACGTGGACTCCGGCACCGTGTTCACCCGCGACGCGGACGGGGATGGCTGGGGGAACCTGCAGGACGTCATCCGCTCCTGCGCGGTGCCCGACGGCTACGTGGCGGAGTTCGGCGACTGCGACGACAACGACGCCGCCATCGGCCTGCCCACCAACTGGTGGCCGGACGTCGACCTCGACGGCCAGGGCTCCGGCACGGTCAGCACCCCCGCGTCCTGCACGCCTCCCGGCCCGGACTACGTGCCCTGGTACATCGACAGCGTGGAGGACTGCGCGCCCGACGACGACCTCGCGGAGTCCGGCGAGGAGATCTGCTACGACGGGGTGGACCAGGGCTGCGACGGCAGGGACTACCTGCTCATCGCGGACGGCGCGTGCAACCTGGTGCTTCCGGACACCTGCCTCCAGGCCCAGGCCATGCAGCCCATCATCCCGGGCGGCCAGGCCATCGAGGGCACGCTCGCCGGCGCCGTCGACAACCTCGACACCGCGAACAACCCGTCCTGCGCGAACAACGCGCAGTCGGCGGCGACCGAGCGCATCATGAAGGTGCTCGTGCCCGCGAACATGCGGCTGCGCGCCCGTCACCGGGTGGTCTCCGCGGACTCCGTGGTCTACCTGCTCTCGAGCTGCTTCTCGGTGGCGTCCTGCGAGGTCGGTGCGGGCATCGCGGGCAGCAACCAGTACGAGACGCTCATCTACGACAACGTGAGCAGCGTGGACGAGATCCACTACCTCGTGCTCGATGGGCGTCGCCGCACGAGCGACTCCCGCGAGTTCCGCGTGGAGCTGTTCCTCGAGGAGATCCCGGCTCCATGAGGCCGGGGAGAGGGGCCCTGCTGCTCCTCTCCCTGCTCGCCGGTTGTGCGCGCGGGCCACGCGAGACGTGCGCCGAGCGTGACCGGATCCCGTTCTTCGCGGACGACGACGGCGACGGGTTCGGCGACCCGGACCGGTACATCCTGGAGTGCGAGGCCTTCCCGGGCTTCGTGCGGGACGCCACGGACTGCGACGACGGGAACGCCGCCGTGTACCCGTTCGCCCTCGAGGTGTGCGACCGGATCGACAACGACTGCGATCGGTCCATCGACGAGGGGTGGCCGTACGGCGAGCAGTTCCTGGACGCCGACGGGGACGGCTTCGGAGACGGATGGACCCGCACGACGTCGTGCGAGCCGCTGCCGGGCCACGTGCCAGTGGCTGGCGACTGCGACGACGACGACCCTGCGCGCTACCCCGGGGCTCCGGAGCGCTGCGAGGGTGGCGACCGTGACTGCGACGGGCTGACGGGAGACGACGAGCCGGACCTGCTCGACGGCGAGGGAACCGTGACGTACGCCGACCGGGACGGCGACGGCTACGGGGCTCCGGGCTCGGCGGAGCGCGCCTGTGTGCCCGAGGTGGGGCGGGTGCTCGACGCCACCGACTGCGACGACCTGAACCCCTGGGTGCACCCGGACGCCCTCGAGGTGTGCAACGGGCTCGACGACGACTGCGACCTCCTGACGGACGACAGCGACCCCAGCGTGGACACGCTCACCCAGCGCACCTGGTTCCTGGACGCCGATCAGGACGGCCTCGGTGACCTGGCGGTGTCGCTGCAGACCTGCACGGAGCCCTGGTACTGGGTGCTCAACGCGCTCGACTGCGACGACAGCTCGGCGGAGGTGGGCTCCGTGAACGCGATGCGCTGGCGGGAGGACCTGGACGGCGATGGTGTGGGGGCCGGGCCGCCCACCGCAGTGACCTGCGCGCCTCCCGGGCCCGCGTGGGTGCCCGCGGACCGCGGGGTGGACTGCGATGACGCCGATCCCGCGCGGGCTCCCGGGCTCCCCGAGATCTGCGACGGCTTCGACGACGACTGTGACGGGCTGGTGGACGACGAGGACGTGCTGGACCCGTCCGGGGCGCTCGCGTTCTTCGTGGACGCCGACGGGGACGGGTTCGGCGGGGAGCTCGCGCTCGCGTGCGCCGTGCCGGACGGGGCGGTCGACGTGTCCGGCGACTGCGACGACACCGACGCGTTCGTGTTCCCGGGGGCGTCGGAGCTCTGCAACTTCGTGGACGACGACTGCGACGGTCTGGTGGACGACGCGGACCCCGACCGCAACGCGCTGTGGGGCATGAACGTCTTCCGGGACCGCGACGGGGACGGGTTCGGTGACCCCTTCACCGCCTCGCGGACCTGCCGGGTGCCCGCCGGTTGGTCGGCCAACGCGGGCGACTGCGACGACACCAACCCCGCCCTCGGCCCACCGGCCATGTGGTGGCCCGACGGCGACGGCGACCGCTTCGGCTCCGGGGCCATCGTGGGCCCCTCGTGTGCGCCTCCGGGCCCGGGCTACGTCGTGGAGGGCGAGGTGGACTGCGACGACGGCGACCCCGTCGTGAAGCCCGGCGCCTTCGAGCTCTGCGAGGACGGGGTGGACCAGGACTGCGACGGCACGGACGCGCCCTGTCCGCGCGGGAGCTGCCTGCAGATCCTCGACGACGGGCTCTCGGTGGGCGACGGCGTGTACGGCATCGCGCCTGGCGGGGGGCCGGTGGTGGACGTGTGGTGCGACATGACCACGGACGGCGGGGGCTGGACGCTGGTGAGCGCGAGCAACACGCCCGTGGACGACGCGGCCGACGACTACAGCGACACCCTGGCCTCGATCGAGCCGACGGGGCCCATGGAGGGCATCTGGGACGGGCTGCGGGGCGAGACCTCGGTGTACAGCGACCTGCGCTTCGCGTGCCTGGCGTTCGAGGGTGACACGGACTTCGAGGTGGACCTCGTGTTCTACGACGTGCACTGGTACGGCGAGCTCACGGCGGGTCCGGACGCGCAGACGTGCTTCAACCAGGACGACGGGGCGGGCTACGACGCGCCCCCCGCCCGCCGCGACCTGATCTCGGGCTCGGTGCGGGAGGCCGGCAACGACTGGGACCGCGACGGCTACCTGGAGGGCGAGGACGTCTGCGACGCGACCGACGACTTCACGGTGGACTTCGACGACCGCGGGATGGACGGCAACCAGAACGACGGCACGGACTGGGGCGAGGACGACGGTCTACGGAAGTGCGGGCGGACGAACCGCGGCGTGGGGTGGTTCGTCTTCGTGCGATGACGCGGGTCATGGAGGCTCAGGATCCGTCCACCACGACGAGAGGTCGAGCTCGACCGCATCGAAGGGCGGTATCGCCGCCATCACCCGACCCATGTGGGCGCCCAGACGCAGGTAGCCCGCGGCGTGGTGCTGGAAGACCTCCACGGTGTGGGCCCGGGGGTCGACGATCCAGAGCCAGGGCACGCCGGCCTGGTGGTACCTCGGTCTTCACGAGCCGGTCCCGGCGGACGTCTCGGGCTCCTGGAGAGAGCACCTCGCACACCCAATCGGGTCGGACCTCGATGGCGGGGTGTCCGGGGTCTCCGGCAGTCGCTCCCGACGCCAGGCCGCAGAGGTCGGGCACGACCACGGTGGAGCGGGGATCGGGATGCCGAGGTGGAGCTCGACCTCGTGGAGGACGATCCAGCCGCCTGGACCGCCATCGCGCCCGCGATCGAAACGGGTGACGAGGTCACCGCCGAGGACGGACGCTGCCCGTTGATGGCGCGGGGACGGCCGTGGGCTCAGGTGCAGCTCGCCGAGCAGGATCTCCGCCGTCATGCCGTCCGGGGCGGCCAGCACGTCGTCGTAGGTGGCCTTGGGGCTCGCCCATGGCGCTCTCCTGTCCTCATCGTAGCGCGAGGCGGGTCAGCCGGCCTTCTTGGCGATGAAGCGCTCCAGTTGCTGACCTGCGGTACCGCGGACCTTGTTGCGGATGAGCGGGCTCCAGCCGAGCAGGACCCCGGGCACGCCGAGGGCCATGCGGCTCCACCGCCAGAAGTCGAAGACGTCGGTGTGGGTGCGGATCAGCCCGTCCTGGAAGGTGAACGTGGCGTCGATGCTGTTGTTCACCATGCGGCCGGTGGTGGAGAAGGTGTAGTCCGCGTCCCAGTGGGCAGAGCCCGTGGTGTCGTCGGCCTTCACGTCCCGGAAGTGGATGACGAGGTCGTCGGCGCGCTGGCAGAGCATGCGCCACATGTCGCCGGGCTGGGTGCCGTCGAGGCTCGGGAAGACGGGGTCCTCGAAGTGGGCGTCCGGGTGGTAGCAGGAGGCCATGGTCTCCGCATCACGGGCGGCGAACGCCGTGTAGAAGCGGGTGATCAGCTCTTCGTTCGGGTGCATGTGTCTCTCCGTGAGGCTGGCCCGTAACGCGGGATGCCCCTCGCGCCGGGATTCGGGAGCATCGCGCGGGGGAGTCGTGGGTACCGGAGGCGCCGACATCCCTGTGCGAGAGGGCCCCGTTCGCTCGCGTACGGGATGCACTGGTGTGGATTCGGCCGCTTGGAGTAGAAGGACCGCGGAACCCGAAGCAGTGGAGCCCCCATGATCCTCGCCCTGATCGCCCCCGTCGCATTCGCACAGGCCGATCCCGTCGCCGATGCGGTCGCCGCCATGACCGATGTCGCGAACGCGTACGACACCTCCGGCACCTCGCCCGTGTCGCCCTCGTCGGCAGCGAGGCTTCGGCCAGCGACCTTCGAGGCCCGCCTGCGGGAGGCCTCCGCCCTCCTCGTGGCGGAGGGCTGCACCGTCGACGCGGTGGGCTGGGTCGGTGGTGCCTACCGCGGCAACATCGCGGACGGTGTCGGCGGGCAGGACGAGGCCGCCGACGAGCTCGTGACCTCCGTCGACCTCGGCACGAAGGTCATCTCCGCGGGTACGCTGGGCGCTTCGACCGTCGCGGGCGCGGTGGGTGCCGCCGACAGGCGGTTCCGGTTCGTGATGGACCGTGACGGCAGCACGTTCTACGTGGGGCAGGCCGCCCGGGTCCAGGGCACGCAGGGCGTGTTCATGGGGCTGGAGGCGGAATGCCCCTCAGGCACCTCGCCCGAGACCGCGCTGAGCGGCTGGTTCGCGGGCGACTCCGCGGGCCTCGACGACCTGGGTGGCGGCGGAGAGCCCGTGAACAACAGCCTGGTCGGCTCCTGGTCGGTCGTGGAGAGCTGCTCGACGTTCTTCACCTTCACCACCACCTGGACGGTGACCGGGACCGAGCCGAACCTCGTTCAGGACGGTTCGTCGACCGTCTCGGCTTCCATCACCGGCTTCGCGCCCACGTATGTCGCCACGGGGATCCAGTTCGGCGTCTACCCGGTCCCGCTGACCGTGAGCGGCAGCGCCTTCGCTGGATCGGGGACCTCGGTGCTCGGCGAGTGCACGTGGGTCGGGACGCGGCTCGTGGACTGATCGTCGCTGCGCTCCGGAATGCGATGCAATTCTCCCCAGGACCGGGCCGTATCGCGAGGGTCTCACAGAGCCGGGGTTCCGAGCATGACCGAAGCCTTCACCATCATGAGCATCTTCCTGGGCATGGCGTCCGTGATCGCCGTGCCGCTGGCGGTCCTCCTCGGGCTTCCGCTGATCGCGTGGAACATGCGCGCGATGATCCGCCTGAAGGAGCGTGAGCTGGACCTCCGCCGCCTCGAGACGGCCGCGCGGATCCGGGAGACCCGTGCGCTGCCCTACTACGTCGACTCGCAGGACCCCGCGGCCGTGCTGGCCTGGGCGAGCGCGAGCCGCGAGCTGGCGAACCACTGATGCGCCCCGTGTAGTCGGCCGGCTCTGCGGAGCACGGACCGCCGGGCTCACCGGAGGCCGACGAACCGCCGGCGTCCGGCGACGAGGGCCATCACGGCCACCAGCCATCCGGCGCCACCCGAGCGGGTCTGGCAGCCACACGGGGTGCGGACGCCCTCCGGCTGTGGATCGGCGTCGCTGTCGGTGTCCGCGTCGGTGTCGGAGTCCGCGTCGCTGTCGGTGTCGGAGTCCGCGTCGGTGTCGGAGTCCGCGTCGGTGTCGGTGTCCGCGTCGGCGCTGTCGGTGGCGTCCAGGTAGTCGACGACGAGGTCGCCGTCGGAGTCCACGGCCCACGGCCAGGCCGGCGCCACCGGGATCCACGCGTCTGCGCCGAAGCAGTACCACGACCACTCGCGGGACGAGGGGAGGCCGAGCAGCCCCCCGCCGGCGAGGCCTGCCGCGACACACGCGGGGAGGAGGGGGTCCTGGTGGACGAACACCGTGAGCTCGTCGCGGGTGGGCACACCGTCCCCGTCGTCGTCCCGGTCGAACATGTCGGGCACACCGTCGGCGTCGGTGTCGCGTAGGGTCGCCAGGGCCTCCCAGTCGACCGCCGGTCCGGAGCAGGGGTCGGGAGCCGGCGCGTCGGGCACGCCGTCGTCGTCGGTGTCCACCATGAAGCCCGCTTCCTGGCAGTCCAGCACGCCGTCGCAGTCGCTGTCGGGGCTCCCGCTGCACGGACCGGCGAGCACCGCCGCGTCACCGCAGTCCGCGACCGGCCAGCCGGGCGCATCCTGGCGAACGGCCGCGTGGTCGGCGCAGAGCTGGTCCTCGATGCCGTTGGGGATGCGGTCGCCGTCCTGGTCGCCGTAGAAGGTCGAGACCGTGCAGTCGTAGGCATCGGGCATGCCGTCGCCATCGGAGTCTTCGGCCAAACCCTCCTCGTAGTCGGTCTCGAGCGCGCAGGGTGCAGGGAAGGAGGCGGGGCAGCCCGAGTGGCTCCCGGGCTGGACGATGAGCGTCTCGCCGTCCGAGTCGACGTCGAGGTAGCTCGGGACGCCGTCCCCGACGTCGGCGAGCAGGCCGAGGCAGTCGATGTCCGCAGTGTTCTCCAGGGCCATGCCGGTCGGGTAGCCGTCGTTGTCGTCGTCGTTGTCGAGGGCGTTGACGATCGTGTCGCAGTCGCGATCCCAGGGCTCGAGCCACGTGCGGCCCGCCAGGGAGTCCGGCACGCCATCGGGCACGCCGTTCGGGCCCGTCAGGTCCACTGGAGGCTCGCAGAGGCCGGGCGCCACGTCGAGGCCGGCGAACTCCTCCATCGTCACCCAGTGGGGCTGCATGAACCCCCAGGTGCCGAGCGGTGCGAGCTGGAGGCTGTTGATCCACTCGTCGCCGTCGATGAACGAGTCGTCGTCGCTGTCGGGGTCGAGGGGGTCCGCCGGCGGGCTGACGGCGAGCTCGGCCCAGGTGGGCACGCCGTCACCGTCGTCGTCGATGTCGAGGTAGTCGGGCTGGTCGTCGTAGCAGCCGTTGGCGACGCCCAGGGGGTCGGGGCAGGCGAAGGCGAGGTGGGACGGGCGCGGGACGCCGGGGTCCGCGTTGTGGTTGTCGTTTCGGGGGTCACCGTCGAGGTCGCGGTCCTCGAGGGCGGTGGGCACGCCGTCGCCGTCGTCGTCGGGATCGAGGAAGTCGGGGAGGGCGTCGCCGCGGTGACCGGGGCGGATGTCGAGGAGGCCGGTGCCGCCCGGCGGGTCGTGGTGGGTGCCGCGCGGATCGCCGGGTGAGAGGCCGTCCTCGAGCACGGTCGGGAGGGTGTCGCCGTCGTCGTCGACGTCGAGGAAGTCGGGCCAGCCGTCGCCGTCGGTGTCGGTCTTGTCGGGAGCGGGGTCACCGTCGTCGACGAGGGTGAAGGTGCCCATGTCGAAGGTGTCGTAGGCGTCGGAGGTCTCGGGTTGCGGTCCGGGGTCGACCGCTCCGGGCGGTGCGGTTGCAGGGTCGAAGGTGACGTCGTCGTCCTCCGCGAGCGTGGGCACGCCGTCGCCGTCGTCGTCGGGGTCCCTGTGGTTGGGCTGGCCGTCACCGTCCCAGTCGAAGAGCGAGCCGCTGTCGCCGGGCCCACCGTCGGTACACGTCGTGAGCCCGGGTGTGCGGACGAGGAGATCGGCACGCACGGTGCTGGCGAGGGCGGTGCCGCGGTCTCCCTCGGTGCAGAGGTAGCGCTCGTGGAGCGTGGGGATGCCGTCGTTGTCGTCGTCGACGTCGTCCACGTCGGGGATGCCGTCGTGGTCGAAGTCGCCGATCTCCTCGACGTCGGGGACCCCGTCCCCGTCGGTGTCCTGAGCGCGGGCGGGGAGCATGAGCACGAGGGTGGTCAAGTACACGTCGGGGCTCCTCTCGGAACCCTGTCGTACCCCATCTCACCGCGGGCGTCCGACACGGTGGGCTCGGCGTGTGGTAGGCATCTGGGATTCGAAAGGAGCCCCCCATGATCTCGACCCTTCTCGTCCCGGTGGCGCTGGCCACGGATCCCGTCACGGATGCCGTCATCTGATCACTCCGGCCGCCGAAGGCGTCCTGCGCGGCCCGCTTTGCGCGGGCCTTGCCTCCTCGTGACGCTCACCACGCCCTGGCTCGAAGTGTGCCGGTTTCCCCGCCATTCGCGGGCCAGGACGTGTTGACCGTCAAACGGAACGGCGATGACGGACCTCGCGAACACCTACGACACGACGGGTACGTCGCCGGTGGACGAGCGCGGCCCGGCGCGCCTCCGTCCGTCCACGTTCGAGGCTCGGCTGCGGGAGGCGCAAGCACTCCTGGAGGGCGCGGGCTGCACGGTGGACGCGAGCGGGTGGCTGGGCGGTGCCTACCACGGCAACCGCGTGGATGGCCTGGGTGGGGAGGACGCGTCGGGTGCCCTGCTCTCCGGGTCGGTGCGGCTGGACACGAAGGTCCTGACAGGCGACCTCGGTGGCGTCCCGCTGGGCGGTACGGTGGGCTCGGCGGACGGCCGGTTCCGTTTCGTGATGGACCGGGACGCCGACACGTTCTTCGTGGGCCAGGCGGCCCGGGTGCAGGGTGCGCGTGGCGTGTTCATGGGTCTCGAGGCCTCCTGCCCGGCGGGCACGTTCCCGGAGACGGCTCTGGCCGGCTGGTACACCGGTGAGATGGCGGGCCTCGACGGCCTGCAGCCGAATGCGCTGCTCGGGGGCTGGACCATAGACTTCGACTGCCCCTTCATCGCGGTCGGTGGGCAGACTACCTGGACCGTCTACGAGATTCATCCGGGCCTGCTCGGTATCGACAGTCCCCGCGACCAGTTCTCCGGCCTTCAGTTGCTGGGTTACGGCCCTGAGTATCGGCTGCCCGCCGGAGGCCAGTTGGGACTGATCCTCTCAGGCGACACGTTCGTCGCGACAACCTGGGGGGATTCTCACCCGTTATGCTTCGCCGACGGCATCAGGGTGCACTGAGCGCGGCGTCGCCTGGGGCTGCCTTCACAGGTCAGAACGGCCCGGAGCACTGCCCCGCGGCGCTCGCGGGCGTGACGTAGAGGAAGTCGTAGCACATCTCGTCGGACGTCCCGAGACCTGCGAAGACCCTGTCCGGGCCGTCGTTCTCGTACACGCAGCGGAGGTGCAGGGTGTCGCCGACCCCGACGTCGACGCCCATGGCGTAGATGTACTGGGCCTCGAACGACCATCCCGTGAGCTCGATGAGGCTCTCCTGCGTGCCGTCCACGCGTGTGAGCGTGTGCGAGAAGGCCGAGCCGATCTGGTGCATGTGCGGCATGCCCGCAAGCACCTCGAAGGGCTCGACCACCGTGCAGGTGCTGCTCGCCTCCGCCGTGCCGAACGGAGGCACCTCGATGTTCCAGGTCTGCGGGCTGGCCACCGCCCACTCGGTACCGACGGGCGCCCCGAGGAACAGCCGGACGCCGCTGCTGTCCACCGCATCGGTGACGCCTGCACCGTTGTTGTAGTGGATCTCGACCTCCAGGCGGGTGCTCGGGGTGAGCCGCACCCCGCCGTTCGGGAACTCGATGGGACCCGTGCCGGGCGCCCAGGCGTAGTAGTAGATGCCGGTGTCGTCGTTCTTGAGCGTGATGTGGTGGAGCACGCGCGTGTCGTCGATGACGGGCTCGATGCGCCGGATGAAGCGGTCCTGGGTCACGAGGCCCACCCGACGGAACCGCCGGTAGTCGTCGAGCACGTTGGGTCCGATGACCTGCGCGTTCGCCGTGACGTCGACGGTGGTGGTGCCCGGGGGCCCGTCGGGTCCGGCCTCGAAGACGGGTCGGCTCGCGATCAGCCCGTCTTCCGTGGGAGCGTGGAGGACTCCGCAGCTCGCCCACGACACCAGGGTGTCCTTCGGGGTGTGCTCGAGGTCCGCGACGTTCTCGGGTGGCATGGAGCCGTCCATGAGCACCGCGAGGACCTCCGCGTTCCACGTGACGAGGTCCTCGTACGTCGCGAGCGGCATGGGGGCACCGAAGCGCGGGATCTCGCCGTGGCAGTCTCCGCACCCGTCCGCCACGATCGGCGCGATGCTCGTGTACACGGCCTCGTTGGGCACACAGCCCTCCGGCACCGGGACGGGGGCCGGCACCGGGACGGGCACTGGCGCAGGCACGACGATGGGGTCGGTGTCGACCACCAGGACGGTACCCTCGGTGATGCAGCCGAGCGCCAGGAGGAGAGGAGTCACGCTCAGAACGGCCCGGAGCACTGCTGCGCGGCGCTCGCCGGCGAGACGTAGAGGAAGTCGTAGCACATCTCGTCCGAGGTGCCCTCGCCGGCGAAGACCCTGTCGGGACCGTCGTTCTCGTAGGAGCAACGCAGGTGGAGGAGGTCGCCCGGCGCGAGGTCCACGCCCATGGCGTAGATGTACTGGGCCTCGAACGACCAGCCGGTGAGGCTGATCAGGCTCTCCTGGGTGCCTCCCGCACGCACGATGGTGTGGGAGAACGACGAGCCGATGCGGTGCATATGCGGCATGCCGGCGAGCACGTGCATGGGCTCGTCGATCGTGCAGGTGTAGTTCGCCTCGCCGGTGCCGAACGGCGGCACGTTGATGAGCCAGCTCTGGGGGCTGGCCACCGCCCACTCCGTACCGACGGGGTCGCCGAGGAACAGGCGGATCCCGCTGCTGTCGACGGCGTCCGTGACCCCGGCGCCGTTGTTGTAGTGGATCTCGACCTCGAGGCGGGTGGTCGGCGTGATGCGGACCCCGCCGTCCGGGAAGGCGATCGGGCCCGTGCCGGGCGCCCACGCGTAGTAGTAGATCCCGGTGTCGTCGTCCTTCAGCGTGATGTGGTGGAGCACGCGGCTGTCGTCGATGAGGGGCTCGATGCGCCGGATGAAGCGGTCCTGGTCGACCAGCCCGGTGAAGTCGAAGCTCCGGTAGTCGTCGAGCACGTCGGGACCGATGGACTGCGGGTCGGCCGTGATGTCCAGGGGCGTGGTGCCAGGCGGGGGCTCCTCACCGGCCTCGAAGACGGGCCGGTTCGCGATCAGCCCGTCGTGCGGGGGCGCATGGAGCTCCCCACAGCTCGCCCAGGACACCAGGGTGTCCTTGGCCGCGTGCTCCATGGGCGTGGCGTTGCCGGGCGGCATGGTGCTGTCCATGAGCTCGCCCAGCACCTCGGTGTCGTACGCGACGAGGTCTGCATAGGTGACGAGGCGCATGGGCGCCCCGAACCGGGGGGTCTCGCCATGGCAGTCGCCACAGGCCTCCGCGACGACCGGCGCGATGTTCGTGTCGAACACGGCCTCGTTGGGCACGCACCCCTCGGGCAGGGGCAGGGTGGGTGGGTCGGGATCCACGGGCTCGTCCGTGGGGGTCGCCGGGACGGTGGCGACGGGGTCGCATCCCAGGAGGAGCAGTAGGAAGGACGTCACAGGGCCTCCGACGAGGAAGAGTAGCCTGCCGGGAGCCGAGACGAGAGAGCCCGCCGACACAGAAGCGTCGGCGGGCTCGTCATGGAAGGGGAGACGCCAGGTATCAGGCGTCGTCCTCGTCCTCCGCCTTCTCGGCGATCATGCACTCGGTGGTGAGCAGGAGGCCCGACACCGAGGCCGCGTTGGCGAGCGCGGTGAGGGTGACCTTGGTGGGGTCGATGACGCCCGCCTCGATCATGTCGCCGAACTCGCCCGTGGCGCCGTTCCAGCCGAAGTTGCCGCCGCCCTCGCGCACCTTGTGCACGATGATGGAGGCGTCCTCGCCGGCGTTGCTGGCGATGATGCGCAGCGGGGCCTCGCAGGCCGTGCGGATGATCTCGGCGCCGAAGCGCTCGTCACCCTGGAGATCCAGGCTTTCGAGGGCCTTCTGGGCGCGGATCAGCGCGACGCCGCCGCCCGGGACGATGCCGGCCTCGGCAGCCGCGCGGGTGGCGTTGAGGGCGTCCTCCACGCGGGCCTTCTTCTCCTTCATCTCGACCTCGGTGGCGGCACCGACGTAGATGACAGCCACACCACCGATGAGCTTGGCCAGGCGCTCCTGGAGCTTCTCGCGGTCGTAGTCGGAGGAGGTCTCGGCCATCTGGGCGCGGATCTGCTTCACGCGGGCCTTGATCTCGGTGGCGCTGCCGGCGCCGTCGATGATCGTGGTGTTGTCCTTGGTGACGACCACGCGCTCGGCCGTGCCGAGGTCCGCCAGGGTGAGGCTGTCGAGCTTGACGCCGAGGTCCTCCATGACGGGGTTGGCGCCCGTGAGGGTCGCGATGTCGCCCAGCATGGCCTTGCGGCGGTCGCCGAAGCCCGGAGCCTTCACGGCGGTGGCGGACAGCGTCTTGCGGATGTTGTTCACCACGAGGGTGGCGAGCGCCTCGCCCTCGACGTCCTCGGCCACGATGAGGAGCGGCCGGCCGGACTTGGCGACCTCCTCGAGCAGCGGGAGGAGGTCCTTCATGTTGGCGATCTTCTTCTCGTGCACGAGGATGTAGGGGTTCTCGAGCACGGCCTCCATGCGGTCGGCGTCGGTGACGAAGTACGGCGACAGGTAGCCGCGGTCGAACTGCATCCCCTCGACGATGTCGGACTCGGTGACGAGGCCCTTGGCCTCCTCCACCGTGATGACGCCCTCCTTGCCGACCTTGTCCATGCACTCGGCGATGATCTCGCCGATCTCGGTGTCGCCGTTGGCGGAGATCGTGGCGACCTGGGCGAGCTCGTTGCGGCCCTGGGTCTCGCGGGAGATCGAGCGCAGCTCGTCGGAGATCACACCCACGGCCTTGTCGATGCCGAGCTTGATCTCCATGGGGTTGGCGCCGGCGGCGACCAGCTTGGAGCCGGTCTGGAAGATCGCCTGGGCGAGCACGGTGGCGGTGGTGGTGCCGTCACCCGCGATGTCGGAGGTCTTGGAGGCGACCTCCTTCACCATCTGCGCGCCCATGTTCTGGAACTTGTCGGGGAGCTCGATCTCCTTGGCGACGGTGACGCCGTCCTTGGTGATCACGGGCGAGCCGAAGCTCTTCTGGAGCACCACGTTGCGGCCCTTGGGCCCGAGCGTGACGCGGACGGTGTTGGCGAGGGCGTTCACACCGGCCAGCACTTCGGTGCGGGCGGTCTCGCGGAACTGGATTTCCTTGGCCATGGGACTCTCCTGAGATTGGGGCCGGAAGGTGAGCTGAGGCTCAGGCGATCACGGCGAGGATGTCGGATTCCTTGAGGATGATGTGGTCGACGCCGTCGAGCTTGACCTCGTCGCCGGCGTACTTGCCGAAGAGGACCTTGTCGCCCTCCTTCACCACGAGGGGGACGGTCTCGTTGTTCTTCGTGACGCGCCCGGTGCCCACCGCGATGACCTCGGCCTGCTGGGGCTTCTCCTTCGCGGTCTCGGGGATGAACAGACCGCCGGAGGACTTCTGCTCGGCGTCGAGGCGGCGGACGAGGACACGGTCGTAAAGCGGACGGAACTTGGCCATGGTGGTCTCCACGGGGTCGATTGGACCCGCTTCCCGGGGTCGGGAGCGGGAGGCCGCAAGGGGTATGCACCGCCTTCTGCGGGGTCAACCCTGGGGGGGACGATCTTCTGCGCGCCCGGGGAGCCCCGGCTTCAATCCCCGGATGCGGGCAGGACGACGAAGCCCGAGGTCCCCCAACCGTTCTCCCACAGCGCGTCCACGATGATCAGGGACCCCGGGAACGGTCGCGGCATCGTCGCGGTGAGGGACTCCATGTCGACCTCGAGGGGGAGCTGGACGTCCGGCCTGATGACCGTGACACCGAGGTGGACGACGCTCTCGCGGTCGCAGAGCCCGATCTCGACGGTGGACCCGACCACGCGCACGTCGACCCAGACCCAGGGCGACATCCTCCACAGGGTGCCGCCCTGCAGACCGAGGATCGTGTCTTCACCGTTCGTACCGACGATCTCGAGGTCGGGCGCGAGGGGGGCCGCGAACCAGGTCCGGTCCCAGTCCCGCCACAACACCCGGTCGTCGGTGGTGTGGACCACGGCCAGGTCGCCCCCCGCGTGGGAGAAGCCGTCGCGCGCGCCGATCCCGGTGCGCCGGGGAAGTGAGTAGTCCTCGAGGGTGTAGAGCCCCTCGGGGGTGAGCGCCAGGTCCGGGACGAGCTGTACGACCGGCGCGGGCAACCGCACGACCCGGGTGGTGAAGCCCTGGTAGGACAGGAGGTCGCCCCGGGCCGACGCCCTCGTCCCGCCGTCGTGCTGCCGCACCGCGTGGGTGACGGGGCCCCCGTTCAGCCGCTGCGGGAACTCCTCGAGGTAGGGCGCGAGCTCGATCTGGTAGGTCTCGGAACCGGTCTCCACCATGCAGAGCCACCCGTGCGGGCAGTCGACGTCGCGGATGCGGGCGACGCCGTCGAGCTCGCGGGCGCGGCGCACCGTGTCGGTGGGGTCCACGCGCAGGACCCCGGCCGCCTCGGTGGCCACCAGGTCGGTTCCGTCGGGCCAGAGGGTCGAGTCCTCGTGGTAACGGATGGCGCTGTCGTGGAGCTCGCCGGTGACGAACGGCACGGGCGTGAGGTCGCCGAACGCATCCACGATCCAGGTGCCGTCCTCGCGCTCGATCATCACCCGGTCGCCGCGGAGGGCCACCGCGGACCGTACGCCCGTGGCGAGGGGCTCACGGACCAGTGTGGCGACCGCGGGCTCGATCGCGGCCTCCACCCATCCCACCTCGGGTGGCGGGGGCTCGAGGCGCACCCGCGGGTCCGGCGCTGCGCACGCGGCCAGGACGAGGAACGGGAGGACTCTGCTCATCTCGGGCTCCGCGATGATCAGCGTACCACGCAGGTCAGCCGCCCAGATCGTCCACCGGGCGGTCGAGCTTGGGCTCCCGGGTGAGCTCCGCTCGCCAGAGACCCTCCTCGAGCTCGACGGCGGTCACGAGGATCGAGCGTCCATCGGCGGACACGTCCGACCCCGTGAGCATGCCGGGCGCGAAGTCGCGGATCTCCGTGCTGCGACCGCTCCTGGTGTCGAGCCACGCCAGCGCGCTCCGGGATCCGACGACGTAGAGGCCGGCCACCCCGGCCTCGCTGGCGCCGACGATCCCGACATCGAAGGCCTCCAGGGTCCCGGTGCGGACGTCCAGCACGTGGGCGTCGCCCTCCTCGTCGATCACCGCGAGGCGATCGGCATCCACCCAGCTCCCGAGCGACATCCCGAAGCCCACACCCTTCCCGGACGGGCGGGCCGCGGCGTCGGTCATGGGCTGGGTGAACACACGGCCGTCGGTGTCCGTGTAGGCCACGAGGGTCCCGGTCGGCGAGGGCATCATCCCGGCGACCGCGCGTGGATCGTAGGCCATCAGGGTTTCGACGGAGCCATCGTCGAGCGTGACGCGCACGAGCTCGGCGGACTCGGGGGACAGGGTGCGCAGGGCATAGTGCAGCCGGCGGTCGCGGGAGACCTGGTGGAACCAGACGTCCGCCCCGCGCAGCGCCGCCACCCGCCGCACGAGGCCCCCGCTCGCGTCGGTCGTCCAGACGGCCATCCGGACGCCCTGGGCGCGCGAGTCGGGGCCCGGGTCGTCCTCGTGCACGATCGCCACGAGGCCCTCCGACCCCTCAGGCGCGAACGAGACGTACCGCACGTCCGACTGGAGGGTGAGCGGGGCGGCGCGCACCACGCTCAGCCGGACGGGATCCACGGTGAGGTGCCAGCCGCGCACGCGGAGCCGGGTCTGCGTGATCACCGCGCGCAGGGCGTCGTCCGCGGCAGCCACGTTGTGGACCTCGCCCTCCAGCCGCGTCTGGGTGACGGGTGCCTTGCCCGCCGCGTGCAGCGAGACGCGGGACGTGCGGTAGTCGGTGTCAACGACCAACCGCGTGCCGTCCGCGAGGGTGTCCACGGCGAAGGCCGAGACACCGAGGGGCGTGAGGGTGCCGTCCAGGCTCACCTCGACGAGCTCGCGCGCCGAGGGCACCAGCACGCGATCACCCGCCCAGCGCGCGCCGTTGCCCTTCGGCCCGCGCCAGAGCACGCGGGGGGGCGCGCCGTCCTCCATGACGTAGAGCGTGGACTCCGTGCCCGGCTCGAACAGGAGCAGGCCGTGCTCCGACCAGTCCGTGGGGATGCCGGGGACCACGATCTCGTCGAGGATCTGCCCCTCGAGGTCGAGGATCCGGATGCGGTCGTCCTGCGCGACGGCGAGGCGGTCGCCCTTCGGGGAGAGCACCGGGCACTTCCCGGTCGCCACGAGGCTCTCGGGCTCGCCGTCGGGCAGGGCCTGGCGCCAGACGCCTCCATCCCTGGTGCTGTAGAGGACCGTGGACCCGTCCGGGGAGAGCCACGGGCACAGGGACTGCGGCGGGGTCGCGATGGGGACCATGTCGGCGATGCGCAGCTCGCCCTGGGGGCCACTGAAGCCGCGTCCGAGCAACACGGCGACCAGGAACAGGACCGCGAGGACGACGGCGAGCGCGAAGCCCGTCATGGCCGAGGCCGCCACGACCGGGGCCACCGAGGGCCGGGTCCGCGGCCTGTGGACCGTGTGCGTGGTGGTGAGGGTGGATCCCAGCAGCGGATCCTCCCGTTCCGGCGGGGCCGTGCGCTCCTCTGTCAGCGTCGGGACCACGTCCTCCGCCCAGGCGGCGAGCCCGGGACCCTCGACGGACCCCGCCAGGCGACCGGCGCGGTGGGCGACCTCGCGGGCGGTCGGGCGGGCGAGGGGATCCTCGGCGACCATCGTCGCCAGGAGGTCACCGACCCCGGGACCGACGGTCTCTCCGAGCTCTGTGGCGATCCGCTGGAGCTCCGCGCGGTCGCTCCAGGAGCGGTCGGCGTGGCCGAGGAGGTCGGCCAGCACGATGCCCAGCGAGTACACGTCCGACGCGGGGCCGCCCTCGCCCTCGAAGCGCTCGGGGGCCATGAAGCGCAGCGTGCCGTGCACCTCGCGGGACGACGTGGCCGACTCCCGCTCGGACATCTCGGCGGCCGCGATGCCGAAGTCGAGGATCTTCACCTCGCCCGATGGCGTCAGCATGAGGTTCGCGGGCTTGATGTCGCGGTGCACGAGGTGGAGCGGCCTGCCGTCGTCCTCCGCGGTCCAGGCGGCGTTCAGACCCGCGGCGACCTCGGCGACGATCTCGAGGGCGGGGCGCACGGGCACGGCGCTGTGGCGGGTGAGCTCGCGGAGATCGATGCCCTCCACCAGCTCGAGCACGGCGGCCCATCCCGACGACAGCTCCACGAGCTCGAACACGGTGACCACGGCGCGATGCCGGATCCGGGAGAGGAGGCGCGCCTCGTCCCGGAGCCTGGCGAGGTTGGCGGGCGTGGCGGTGTGGCCCTGGAGCATCTTCAGCGCGACGTTGCGCTTGAGCCCGCCGGGCGTGTGCATGACGGCCCGGTACACCGCCCCGACGGCGCCTGCCCCGATGCGCTCGCGCACGTGGAAGCTCGTGGTCGGAGGCGTCATGCGCCGGAGTATACCGGTCGGTCCAAACCGGTTGTATGCGCACCACAAACCTGTGGACAACCTCTGGACGGCGGGCCTGTCGGGCGCACCTTCTGACCATCGGCGGGCGGTCGGCTCGGGTTGGCCTTGACGCACCGTGCGCCGGGCTTACCCTTCGCCGTCCCCGGGGGCAGCCCCCGGCAACCCTTCGGCATCCACGCACAACCTTCGACCTCGAACCGGCCTTCGCCGGGAGGAGTCCAGCATGGGCAAGATCATCGGAATCGACCTCGGCACGACGAACTCCGTCGTGGCGATCATGGAGGGCGACAAGCCCACCGTCATCGTGAACGAGGAAGGCCAGCGCACCACCCCGTCGGTGGTGGGCTTCGGCAAGGACGGCGAGCGCATGGTCGGCATCGTCGCGCGCCGCCAGGCCGTCACCAACGCGGAGAAGACCGTCTACTCGGCCAAGCGCCTCATCGGCCTGCGCTTCGACGAGGCCGAGACGGAGGTCAAGCGTCTCCCCTACAAGATCATCAAGGGGTCGAGCGGCGACTGCCGGATCAAGATCGACGACCAGGACTTCAGCCCGCCCGAGATCTCGGCGATGGTGCTCCAGAAGCTGAAGAAGCAGGCGGAGGCCTACCTCGGCCAGGCCGTCACCGAGGCGGTCATCACGGTGCCGGCGTACTTCAACGACGCCCAGCGCCAGGCCACCAAGGACGCCGGCCGCATCGCGGGCCTCGACGTGAAGCGCATCATCAACGAGCCCACGGCAGCGGCCCTGGCCTACGGCCTGAACAAGAAGAACGACGAGCTCATCGCCGTCTTCGACTTCGGCGGTGGCACGTTCGACATCTCGATCCTCGAGGTGGGTGACGACGTCGTCGAGGTGAAGGCCACGAACGGCGACACGCACCTCGGCGGTGACGACGTCGACGAGGTCCTCATCAAGTGGCTGATGGACCGCTTCAAGGCCGACACCGGCATCGACCTGTCCAACCAGACCATCGTGATCCAGCGCCTCAAGCAGGAGGCGGAGCGCGCGAAGATCGAGCTCTCGACGGCGCAGACCACCGAGATCAACCTGCCCTTCCTCACCGCCGACGCCACGGGCCCGAAGCACCTCCAGTGCTCCCTCACCCGCGCCGAGTTCGAGCGGCTCATCGACCCCATCGTCGAGCGCACCCTCGAGCCCTGCCGCAAGGCCATGAAGGACGCCGGTGTGTCCGCCAGCCAGATCCACGAGGTCATCCTCGTCGGCGGCTCCACGCGGATCCCGATGGTGCAGGCGAAGGTGAAGAGCCTGTTCGGCAAGGAGCCCAACCGCTCCGTGAACCCGGACGAGGTCGTGGCCATGGGCGCCGCCATCCAGGGCGGCGTGCTCTCCGGCGACGTCACGAGCATGCTGCTCCTCGACGTCACGCCCCTCTCGCTCGGCATCGAGACCCTCGGTGGCGTGATGACCACGCTCATCTCGCGCAACACCACGATCCCGCACGAGAAGAAGGAGATCTTCAGCACCGCGGCCGACAACCAGACCGCCGTGGACGTGTACGTCTTCCAGGGTGAGCGGAAGATGGCCCGCGACAACAAGATGATCGGCAACTTCCGCCTCGACGGGATCCCGCCGGCACCCCGCGGCATGCCGCAGGTCGAGGTGTCCTTCAGCATCGACGCCAACGGCATCCTCTCGGTGGGCGCCCGCGACAAGGCGACGGGCAAGGAGCACCACATCACCATCGAGGCGAGCAGCGGGCTGTCCGAGTCCGAGATCGACAAGATGGTGAAGGACGCCGAGGCCCACGCGGCCGACGACGACCTCCGCAAGACCATCATCGAGAAGCGGAACAACCTCGACAACCTGGTCTACCAGGTCGAGAAGACCCTCAACGAGCAGGGCGACAAGCTCTCCGACGGCGACAAGTCCAACGTGAACGCGGCCCTCGAGAAGGCCCGCGAGGCCAAGGACTCCGACGACGCGGACCGCCTGCAGAAGGCCTTCGACGAGCTGACGGCCGCCAGCCACAAGCTCGCCGAGGTCATGTACCAGCAGGGCGGCGGCGGCGCGGGCGCGGCTCCCGGTGGCCCGCCCCCCTCGGGGTCGGGCGGCTCCGGCGGCAGCGACGACGTGATCGACGCGGAGTACGAGGACGCGTAGAGCGTCCCACCGCTAGCAACGAGCGCTGCCCGGCCTTCCTCTCGGAAGGTCGGGCTTGCTGCCTGGAGGGCATGTGCCGCGCGACTACTACGAGGTGCTGGGCGTCGAGAAGGGCGCCGATGCGGGGGCCATCAAGAAGGCCTACCGCAAGGCGGCGATGCAGTACCACCCCGATCGCAACCCCGACGACCCGTCGGCCGAGGCGAAGTTCAAGGAGGTCTCCGAGGCGTACTCGGTGCTCTCCGACGACGAGAAGCGCGCGATCTACGACCAGTACGGGCACGACGGCCTGAAGGGCCGCGGCTACGACCCGAACTTCACGGACCTGTCGGACATCTTCAGCGTGTTCGGCGACCTCTTCGGAGGGTTCGGGGGCTTCGGCGGCGGTCGGGGCGGCGGTGCGCGCGGCCCGCGTCCGGGGCCCGACCTCGAGTACCCGCTGCGCCTCGAGTTCATGGAGGCGGCGCTGGGGGTCGAGAAGACCCTCGACATCCCGAAGCACGTGCACTGCAGCACCTGCTCGGGGTCCGGGCTCAAGCCGGGGGCCACCCGCCACACGTGCGCCACCTGTGGGGGCCACGGGCAGGTGATCCAGGCCCAGGGCTTCCTGCGGATCCGCACGACCTGCCCCGCCTGTCGCGGCCAGGGCGAGTCCGTGGACGCGGCCGACCGGTGCACGAGCTGCTCGGGCTCGGGACGCGAGCGGCACAACGAGCAGATCACGGTGAAGATCCCGGCCGGCTCGTACTCCGGGCTCCAGATCCG
>JACKEQ010000021.1 GCA_020632885.1 Alphaproteobacteria bacterium
CGCTCGGTGGTCCGCTCGGCCGGCCGTCTCTACGAGCAGCACCCGTTCGACATCTTCATCGACACCGACGACATCGCGGCCGGTCAGGACAAGAAGCTGCGCGAGGCCGGGCACCACGCCCTCTACGTCGAGCTCGACAAGCCGCTGCCCATGGGCTCCCGGCACGCCTTCATGTTCCGGTGCCGCGGCGAGACCTACCTCCCGCGCGGGCTCACCGTGAACTGGGAGCAGCTCGAGGTCGGGAAGCCCAAGCAGGTCCGCTGGCGGCGCCTCGTGGGCGACGACGACGAGGGCGCGAACGTCTACCGGCTCAACAAGACCGGCGTGCTCGAGTTCTCCTACCCGGACCCCATCGACCCTCCGCTCGGCGGCAACTGGCTGCGCGCTGTCTTCCGCACCCCGCCCGACACCCCGATGCCGGACCTCCCGCCGCTGTCGCACCTCCTGCTCAACACCGTCGACGCCGTGAACCTCCACGAGTTCCGGATGGAGAAGTTCAGCGGGCTCGGCGTGCCGCACCAGAAGGTCCAGCTCCGGCGCTACCCCGTGTTCCTCCACCCGGAAGGCGAGGAGCCCCGGGTGTTCCGGCATCCCGACCGCTTCCCCGACATGCGGGTGTTCGTCACGGAGGACGACGGCGAGCGGCGCGAGTGGCGCCGGGCCCCCGGCAACAGCCTGCTCACGGCCTCGATGGAGGACCGCGTGTTCGTCGTCGACCCCGTCGACGGCACCATCACGTTCGGGAACGGCATCCGCGGCAAGCTCACGCCGGTCGGCACCTACAACATCGCCGTGGAGTCGTACTTCACGGTGCCGGGCGTGGTCGGCAACGTGGGGCCTGGGTCCATCGACCGTGCCGAGGGCTTCGCGGACGTCGTGGACGTCACCAACCACCTGCCGGCCACGGGCGGCCGCAACGCCGAGTCGATCGAGGAGATCATCCGGCGGGCGCCCTCCGTGCTCACCAGCCGCGACCGCGCCGTCACGCGCCTCGACTTCGAGATCATCGCGCGGGAGGCGAGCGGCGAGGTGGCCCGTGCGGCCTGCGACGGCACCATGGCCGACGACGGCGTCATCGAGATCGTGATCCTGCCGCACCGGCGCGCGGAGGAGGTCGTCCCGGACCCCTTCCTGTCCACCGGCCTCAAGGAGCACGTCCAGCGCTACCTCTCGCGCCGGTGCCTCGTGAACGTCCAGCCGGCCGTGCGGCTCGCCACGTTCAAGATGATCGACGTGAGCCTCACGATCCGCATGCGGCCCAACAGCAACTTCCTCCAGGTCCGCGAGGCCAGCCAGGCCTGGATCCGTCGCTTCCTCGACCCCTACGCGGGCGGGCTCGACGGCGAGGGCTGGCCGTTCTCCGGCACGCTCTACGGGCAGGACTTCGGGCGCATGGTCACCGACATCCCCGAGGTCCGCCACGTGGTGGACGTCAGCGTGTACGACATGAGCCGCTCGCAGGACAAGGCGCCGGGGTGGGAGAAGGGGCAGGGCACCACGCTCGTCCCGCTCGACAACCACGACCTGTTCGTCGTCCGGCACGTCCGCGTGATCAGCGAGGACCTCTGATGCGTCGCCGTCGCCTGCCGAGCCGCCGCGCGCGGCGCGGGAACGAGCTCGTCCTGCACGAGGCCACCACCGACCTCCGGTACCTCGAGCAGGTCGTCACGATCCAGTTCCCCATCCGCGCGGCCAGGGCCTACCTGCAGCGCAACATGGGCAACATCGTGCGCTACCAGCTCGTGGAGGCCCGTCGGGGCGAGTCCATCGGCAACGTGCGCGCCGTCGAGATCCGCCACGCCAACGGTGGTCACCGCACCTGGATCTACGGGGAGCGCGTGCTCGCCAACGGCATGCCCGCGTCGTTCTTCGTGCCCGACCACCTCGTCCAGATCCGCCCGGTCGTCGAAGGCGCGGCCGCGCGCAGCCGGAACCTCACGGTGGACGACGAGATCGTGCTCTACGTGCCCGTTCGCGGCTACCTGCGCTTCCTCCCGGAGATCTTCCAGGGGGAGGGTCCCGTGCACACGCAGACCACGGCCCTCACGCGCACCACGGAGGTCCAGCGCTACCTCGGCGCGGACATGCACACCGTGAACGCCACCGAGATCGTGGTGGACGAGGACCCCATGCGGCGGTTCCTGTTCATCTTCCAGCACGTGATGACCACGATCACCGAGCAGATCGACCACATCGTGGACCTCACGGACCCCCTCGTCTGCGAGGCGAAGTTCCTGCCGTGGCTCGCGAGCTGGGTGGGCTTCGAGCTCGACGAGTCGCTGCCCGTGCACCAGCAGCGCGAGCTCGTGCGCCGCGCCATCCGCCTCATGCGGAGCCGGGGTACCCGCGCGGGCATCGAGGAGATGGTCCGGGTGCTCACCAGCGCCCCGGTGCGCGTGCGCGAGCGCGTTCGCCCCATGCCGGCGGCCCTCGGCCAGGCCACGCTCATCGGTGGCCGCGACGTCACCGAGCGGTACCACCGCAACGAGCCCCTCGGCGTCTACCTGATGGAGCCCACGGAGCGGAAGGACACCTCGTTCTTCCAGCTCATGCTGGAGCCCCGCGAACGTTTCCAGAAGCGGTTCGGCGAGCGCGGCACCTCGGTGCTGCGGCGTATCGTCGGCGTCGTGAGCCAGGAACGCCCCACCCACGTGGGCTTCACCGTGCTCTTCGACGACCGCAGATGAACCCCACCCAACCCATCACAGGTCACCGAACATGACGTTCCCCCACACGCTTCGCCGGATGAACCCGTTCGAGGGGCTCTGCCTCACCTCGCACGACCTGGCGGACGAGCAGGCCTACCATCGGCGCACGCTGCACCGTCACTCGCTCTTCATGCACGGCTTCGGCATCGTGCAGGGCCTCCAGGTCGAGCTCGAGCAGAAGAAGAAGCGCTACACCGCGATCATCAAGGCGGGCTACGGCATCACGCGCGAAGGCCAGGGCGTGCACCTCCAGCAGGACGTCGCGGTGGAGCTCGAGGTCCCGAAGTCGGACGGCGAGTACATGCTCTGGCTGTTCCACGTCGAGGAGCCCGACAGCGAGAGCCTCCGCCCCGTGTTCGACACCGGCGAGAAGCGTGCGTCGCGCACCCTCGAGACGTCCGGCCCGCAGCTCCTCCCGGCCGACCAGGAGCACGAGGACGCCGTCGCGCTGGCCCGGATCAACGTCCGGCTCGGCCGGATGGTCCAGGTGCAGCTCCCCGTGCCCCGCGCCGGTCGCCAGGCCCGGGCCGCCGAGTCCTACCTCAAGCCGCGCGTGGTCGAGTTCGTCCGGCTCAACCGCAAGATCCTCTCGGCCCTCTACCGCACGCAGACCCTCGCCGAGCAGTCCATCGGCATGGTGGCCTTCTACAGCGCCCTCATCTCCGCCGAGTTCCTGCTCATCGAAGAGGGCACGAGCGACCGTGTGCTCTACCGCACGGCGGGCGGGCTGATCACCTACGCCCACGACTTCTACAACCCGCTGCCGGCCACCACCGACCGCATCGAGCAGTTCACGGAGTTCATCCGGCGCGTGAACGCCGAGGTGCCCGGCCCCGACCAGACCGACGAGACCTGGCTGCGCTGGTTCCAGCAGTTCGAGCGGCTCCTGCAGCCCCTGTCGCGGATCAGCGACGAGCTCGAGCGCACGATCGAAGCCATGCGCTGACCGTGCTCTGGCGGCGCGAGGTGGTCGTTGGGATCGCCGGGCTCCTCCTGGCGCTCTACGCCCTCGCGTTCGCCGGCCGTGTCGCGGCCCTCGCCGGCAACGGCTGGCTCGACGCGAACCACCTGCCCTTCGGTGGCGACTTCGTGTGCTTCTGGTCCGCGGCCCGCCTGGCCCTCGAGGGGAGGGCGGCCGACGCCTTCGATCCCAGCGTGCTCCAGCCCGTGCAGCAGGCCGCGATCCCGGGGAGCGAGGCCAGGTTCCTCTGGAACTACCCACCCACCTTCCTGCTCGTGCTCGCGCCGTTCGGGCTCCTGGGTGCCGTGGCGGCGACCTGGGCCTGGTGGGCCACGACCGTACCTCTGTACCTGGCGGCGCTCCTGCAGGTCGTCCCGCGCTGGGAGACCCTCGTCCTCGCGGGGGCCGGATCCGCAGGTCTCCTGGCGCTCGCCCACGGGCAGAACGGGTTCCTGCTCACCGCGATCCTGGTGGGGGGCCTGGCGCAGCTCGACCGCGGACGGCCCGTGCTGGCCGGCGCCATCCTGGGAGCCCTGGTCATCAAGCCCCACCTGGGCGTGCTCCTCCCCGTCGCCCTCGCGGCGAGCGGCTCCTGGCGGGCCTTCGCGGCGACCGGGGTCTCCGCGGGGGTCGCCTGCCTCGCGACCCTGCTGGCCTTCGGGGCGTCCAGCTGGGCTGCTTTCGTCGCGAACCTCGCGAGCGTGCAGGGCGGCATCGACGCGGGCGTGTTCCCGGCCGAGAAGCTCGTGACCCCCTACGTGCTCCTGCGCACGCTCGGCGCTTCCGGGGCGTCCGCGACGGTAGGGCAGGGGATCTGCACGCTCGGGGTGGCCGCCATCGTCGGGTGGACCTCGTGGCGCCTCGGACGACGCCCGCTCGCCTGGGCCGTCCTGATCGTCGGGTCCACCCTCGCGTCTCCCTACCTGTTCGACTACGACCTCGTGCTGCTGGCCGGGGCGTTCGCCTTCGCCTGGGTCGACCCGTCTCCCTGGGGTCCCGGCGAGCGCGTCCTCTGGGGCCTCGCGGCCCTGCTGCCGGTCGCGTTCGTCGCATTGTACGGTGTGTTCGGCGTACAGGCGGCGCCGCTGCTCCTCTTCGCGCTGCTCGCGAGCCTCGCGGCGCGGGGGGTCGCGACGGACACCTGAAGATCGGCTGACACGATCTCCGCTCGTTCTCGTTTCAGGAGGTGACCCCCGAACGAGGACCCCCACCTTGACCGACCTCACCCAGGCTCCTCTGCTCGTCACGGGCGCCTCCGGTACCCTCGGACGCGTCGTCGTCGCCGAGCTGCTCGCCACCACCTCTGGGCCCCTCGTCCTGCCGCTCCGGGCCCACCACGACCCGGCGGACGTCGCGCGTGCCATCGCGGACGAGCGGACCGGGCTGACCCCGGGAAACGTCCGGGCACGGTGCACCTTCGTGCCCCTCGGCGACGACGTCCTCGGGCTGCTCCAGGTCTGCCGGGAGGCCGGTGTGCGCGGGATCCTCCACGTCGCGGGCTGTGTGGCCTACTTCGACCGCCCCGCGCTGGCCGCCGGCAACGAGGGGCTCACCGCGGGCTTCCTCGCGCTCGGGCAGGCGCTCGGGGTGGACGGCTTCGTGTTCGTCTCCACCGCATTCAGCAGCGGGTACCGCGACGGGCTCGTCCCCGAGGCCCTCCACGCGACGCCGGAGTCCGACCCGACCGCCTACACCGCCTCCAAGCGCGCCGCCGAGCACCTGGTGGCGTCGAGCGGGCTGCCCTTCACCCTCGCGCGCCCCTCGGTCGTCATCGGCGACAGCGTGACCGGTCGGTACAGCGGGCGTCCCTACGGGATCTACCAGCTCTGGAGGGGCTTCGAGCGGCTGCTCGCCGACCGCTGGCAGCCGACCTTCCACGCCGTCGCCTCCGACCGCCCGCTCCAGCTCGTGCACCAGGACGACGTCGCGGCCGGCCTCGTCGCCAGCCTCCGACAATTCCGCCCCGGGGCCGTCGTGCACCTGGTGTCTGACCCCCAGCGGCTCCCCACGGCCCGTCAGGCCTGGGAGCTCTGGCTCGACGAGGTCGTACAGCCCGAGACCCGCGTGTTCCATGGGTCTCTGCAGGAGGCCGACCGCTCCCGGCTCGGGTCACGGCAGCGCCTGTTCCTGGACTTCACCACCACCAACCTCGAGATCGCCGAGCATCCGTGGACCTTCGAGACCTCCGGCCTGGAGGCCCTCCGTGCCCTCGGTCACCGGGATCGGCCGGTCACCCTGGACACGCTCCGGACCTGCCAGCGCGCGTTCGTCGCCACGTCGCCGCGGTTGCTCGCGTACCTCGACCACGCCGGCACGGCCGGGAGGAGGGCCTCGTGAGCCAACACATGCCCGAGGAGGTGCACGCGACCTTCGACGCGTTCGGACAGGTCCTGCGTCACCGCGCGGCCGAGCGCCCCGATCGACCTGCCCTGACGTGGCTCGATCGGAACGGCGAGCCCGTCGTCACGTGGGACTTCGCCGCCCTGGAGCGCCGTTCGCTCGACCTCGCCGCCCATCTGGTGGAGCAGGGGCTCACCGGACAGCGGGCGCTGTTGATGTTCCCGCCCGGGCTCGACTTCATCGCGGCCTTCTACGCGTGCCTGCACGCGGGCGTGGTGGCGGTGCCGGTCTACCCACCCGACCCGGCGCGCCTGCAGCGCAGCCTGCCGCGCTTCCTGGCGCTCGTCGCGGACTGCGGAGCTTCCGCCGTGCTCACGACGGCGGAGGTCGCCCAGCTCGCGGGGCCGCTCCTCCAGCTCGCGCCGGGCCTCGAGGGTCTGGCCCTCGTGCAGGTCGACGCGCTCGGGGACGCTCCCACGTGGATCGGCCCGCGGCTCGGGAGGGACGACGTCGCCTTCGTCCAGTACAGCTCCGGGAGCACCGGTGATCCCAAGGGCATCGTGGTGACCCACGGCAACCTGCTCGACCACGCCGCGGTCCTGCAGCGCGTGGACAACGACGAGCCCGGCCGGAGCGGGCTGTTCTGGCTACCGAGCTACCACGACCTCGGGCTGATCGCCGGCATCCTCCAGCCAACGTACTACGGCGTGCCGACCACGCTGATGTCGCCCATCGACTTCATGAAGCGCCCCCTCGGGTGGCTGCGGGCGGTCTCCCGGTTCCGTCCGACCCACACCGGCGGTCCCAACTTCGGCTACGACCTCTGTGTCCGGCGCTTCGACCCCACCCAGCTCGAGGGCGTCGACCTCTCCTCCGTGGAGGTGTTCGTCAACGCCGCGGAGCGCGTGCGCCGCGAGACGATCGACCGGTTCGTGGAGACCTTCGCTCCCTATGGCGTCACCCACGAGCAGATGGGCCCGGCGTACGGCCTGGCGGAGGCCACCCTGGTCGTCTGCACCCGCTACGACCGCTCCCGGCCCCGGTCCGTCGAGCTCGATCGCCAGGCGCTCTCGCGCGGGGACGTGCAGGCCGCTTCGGGAGCCACCCCCGCCCGCGACCGCCAGTGGCTGGTGGGTGTCGGGCAGCCCACCGGTGGGGTCGAGGTCGCCATCGTCGACCCCGCGACCGGCATGGGCGTCGGGCCCGGTCGGACGGGCGAGATCTGGGTGCACACGCCGGCCGTCGCGAGCGGGTACCTCGGCCGTCCGGAGCTCACCGAGGCCACCTTCCGCGCGACCCTCCCCGGCGACCCGCGCCACTGGCTCCGCACCGGTGACGTGGGCTTCCTGCACGACGGGGAGCTGTTCGTCACCTCGCGCCTCAAGGACCTGATCATCCTGCGCGGTCGCAACCTGGCCCCCGAGGACGTCGAGCGTTCGGTCGAGGTGGCGCACCCGGACGTCCGACCCGGGTGTGTCGCGGCCTTCGCCGTCGACGAGGGCGGTGAGGAGCGGCTCGTCGTGGCCCTCGAGACCCGTCCGGGCGCCTCCGTCGAGGCCGTCGAGGTCGCCGTCCGCGAGCACCTCGCCGAGGAGGGGCTGGCGCTCTGGCGGCTCGAGGTGCTCGGCCAGGGAGAGCTCCCGAAGACGTCCAGCGGCAAGATCCAGCGCCACGCCGCACGCGCGGGGTTCGTCGCGCGCGCGCTGGAGGGCCACATCGCCGGCATCGAGGCCTGGTTGGTGGAGCAGCTCGGCGCCCGCGTGCAGGGCGAGGTCGACCGGTCCCGCAGCATCCTCTCCTACGGCATCGACTCCCTCGAAGGTGTCGCGCTCGTCGGCGACCTGGAGGAGGTCGTCGGGTGCGAGCTCTCGCCGCGCCTCGTCTTCGACAACCCCACCGTGGCCGTGCTGGCCGAGCGCGTCGCCCGCGCCGTCCACACGTCCGCCCCCCACGTTCCCGGAGCCTGACATGCAACCGTCCCCCGCGACGACAGCGCCCACCCCCGCCAGCCAGGAGGCCCTCTCCCGCCTGCTCGGGCTCGCGATCTTCGGCGAGCGCCTGGCCGCGCGTACCTACAACCAGTGCTCCCGGCTGGAGCCCCGGCACGCCGAGCTGCTGAAGCGCTTCGCGACCATGGAGGGGCGCCACGCCCGGTGGTTCCTCGAGGTGAGCCAGGCCAACGGGGTGGTGCCCGACAAGGCTTTCGCCGATCGCGAGCTCGGCTACCTCGAGGAACAGGTGGACGCCTACGCCGCGGCCGGGGACGTCGAGGCCCTCCTGGTCGTGCAGGGCTTCATCGTGGAGAGCCTCGCCATCGCGACCTACGAGCCCTTCCTGGCCGTGTCGGACCGCTTCGTGGGCGCCCGTGAGGCCTTCCAGAAGGCCCTCGACGAGGAGCACTACCACGTCGACTGGGTCATCCGGTACCTCCGGCTGCACTTCTTCGACCAGGACGAGCGCTTCCTCGAGCTCGCCCGTCGGGTGAACGTCCAGGGGGTGGACTGCATCGGCGGCACCCTGATGAACATCGCCGACCACCTCGACGCCATCGGGCTCTCCGGGGCCGACAGCGCGGGTGCGATGATGGACGGCTACACCGGGCTGCTCGAGCGGGTCGGCATCGACGAGCGTTTGGCGACCAGGGACGTCGTGTCGCTCTTCATGCCGCTCATCCGCAAGTACCGTCATGGCCGGGAGGCGACGGCATGAGCGCCCCGGACACCCACGAACGCGAGCTCTGGGCCCTCCTGCACGCGGTCGAGACCCACACCGCGAGCCGGTACAGCTCCAGCGCTCCCGAGCTGGCCCCCGAGGACCGGGAAGCCTGCCTCCACGCCATGCAGACCGAGCTCGTGGACGACACGGTGCTCGACGGGACCCACCTCGACGCCCCCCTTCGGCGGTTGCTCGCTGCGGCCGTGGGGGACGGCTCCGGTCGGGACGCCGCGCTCCTCCAGGGCCTCCTGCTCGAGCGCCTCGGGGTGGTGCTCTACCGCACGCTCGCCGAGGGGGGACGGCTGTCCGAGCGGGGTGAGGTCGTCGCGCGTCGTGCCCTCCTGGCCTCCCGGGACGCCTCCGGGCGTGCCACGCGGAAGCTCCGGGCCGAGCTCCCGGACCCCGCGGACCGCTTCGACGTGTTCGCGTCACGGTCCACGCCGCTGCTCGCCAGCCTGGACGCGTTCGGAGAGGCGCTCGACGCGCGGTTCGCGGATCGCCTCGGGCTCCGGTTCTCGGACGTCATGGGGGACTTCGTCGCCGACCTCCTGCCGTGCTGCGTGGACGAGCTCGGGTTCGAGCGACGCCGGGTCGTCGTGCACCTCACCGGCGCCCTGATGGGCTGATGGTGGTCGCCGCCCCGCCCCCCGCCGACGACGAACGGCGTCTGGAGTCGCTGTCCCGTGCGATTCGCGAGCTCGATCGTGAGCTGCGCGCGTCGCTCGGGCCCGCGGACGTCGCGTACCTCGAGCGCCTCCATCGCTGGAACGGCCGCCTGAAGATCCTCGGACGCGCCTGCGCGGCCTTCCTGCCGTGGTGGATCGGGCTGCCCGTGGGCTCCGCGCTCCTCGCGGTTGTCAAGCTCGTCTCCGTCGGCCCGCTCGGGCACGACATCTACCACGGGGCCTGGGAGCATGTACCTGGCGCCGAGCGGTTCGCGATGGACGGCTGGCAGTGGGACGCGCCCATCGACCGGGACGTCTGGCGCGCGATGCACAACCACGCGCACCACGCCCACACCGGGACCGCCCACCGGGACATCGACGACCACTTCCTGTTCGCCCGCGTGAACCCGTACGTCGAGACGGACCCGGTGATCACCCCTGTCCAGTGGGCCGTGGTGCTCGGATGCCTCGGGGCGTTCACCCACGTCGCCCACATGCAGTACCAGGGCGTGTTCGACGCGCTCGCCCAGCGGCTGGGTCGGCGTCCCGTGCGGAAGGAGCCCGTCGCCACCCGGGCGGCCCTGGGCGACTGGTGGGCCTCCGTGCGGGCGTACACCAAGGAGCACTACCTCGTCGGACCCCTCTGGTTCGGCCCGTTCGCGCCCTGGGTGATCCTGGCCGAGCTGGCCGCCGGGCGGGTCCGCGACCTCGCGCTGTTCTACTTCGCGTACGCCACCCACGCGGGTCCGGAGAGCCCCTGGATGCCCGAAGAGCACCACTCGGGCTCGCGAGGGGCCTGGCTGCGCGACCGCATCGCGGTCTCCTACGACTCACGGCTGCCTCGGCTCGCCAGCCTCGTGCTCGACGGCGTCGATCTCCACATCGAGCACCACGTCCTCCCGCGGGTCCCCTCCCACCGCTATGCCGAAGCGGCCCCGCGCCTGCGGGCGATCTGCGAGGCCCACGGCGTGCCGTACCGCGTGGAGCCCATCCCCGTGCGGCTCTGGCACACCTTCCGGGAGCTCTGGCGCCTGCGTCGACGGGACATCCGCGGCCGATGAGGCCAGCGCTCTCAGGTGAGCTGCTTCTGCAGCCAGGCCTGCCCCAGGCGCCACTCGCGCTTGACCGTGGACAGCGAGCAGCCCGTCTCCTCGGCGATCTCCTCGTGGGAGAGCCCGCCGAACAGCCTCAGCATGAGCACCTCGGCCGCGCGCGGGCGGGCCGCCTCCAGCTGGTCGAGCGCGGTCGTGAGCGCCACGACGTCCAGGGGGCTGCCCTCGACGGCGACGTTGGTGAGGCTGACGAGGTCCGGGCTCGCTCCGTGCCGCGCGGTGGCCTTGCGCCGCGCGCGGTCCACCAGGAGCTGACGCATCGCGATCGCCGCCACGGCACGGAAGTGCCGCTCGTCGCGCCAGGACTGCGTCTCCGCCCGGTAGAGCTTCACGAGGACGTCGTGCACGAGGGACTGCGGTGACAGGCTTCCACCCCCGCGTCCCAGCAGGTGGGCGGCGCGCTGTCTCAGGGCCTCGTACACCTTCGGGACGAGCGTCTCGGTGGACTCCATGGAGGCTCGATATCCTCCGGGGACATGGTGGACACGGACACTGAACGGGCCCGGAGGGTCCTGGAGCTCGCCGACGCGCTGCTCGACGCCGAGGCTGCGGCCGTCGATGCGGCCCTGGCCGACGTCGGCCCGGACGTCGCCCGCGAGGTGCGCGAGCTGCTCGATGTCGACGGGAGCGGGGTGGAGCTGGAGTCGTTCGAGGTCACCGAGGCGCTCGCGTACGCGATGGACATGCCGGAGCCCGTCGCCTTCGCACCGGACGGGTACGAGCTCCACGAGCGCATCGGGCGGGGCGCGATGGGGGAGGTCTACCGCGCCACCCAGCTCGTCCCCCGTCGTGAGGTGGCGCTGAAGCGGGTCGACGGGGACGGGCTGCGCGAGGCCCAGGCGCTCGCCGACGCGTCCCACCCGGCGATCCCCGCGGTGTACGCGGTGGGGGAGACGCCCGGGTGCGCCTATGTGGCGATGGAGCTCGTGCGGGGCGAGCCGCTCGGCGCCTGGTCCGCCCGCGCGAGCGTGGGCGACCGGCTCGACCTGCTGGAGCGGTTGTGCAGGGCGGTGCACGCCATCCACGGAGCCGGGGTGCTCCATCGCGACCTCAAGGCGGCCAACGTGCTCGTCGACGCGACCGGCCCGCGGCTGGTGGACTTCGGGCTCGCCGTCGACGTGGAGGGGTCCGACGGCGGGTTGGCGGGAACGCTGCGCACCATGGCCGACGAGGTGCTCGCTGGCGGCGCGGCGACCGTGCAGTCCGACGTGTTCTCCCTCGCGTGCCTGATCGTCGAGGTGTGCACGGGGGAGCTCGCCATGCCCCCTGGGCGGACCCCGGCGGCTCAACGTCGCGCGCGGGCCTCCTGGACGCCTCCGTCGCCGGACGGGCCCCTCGGGAGCATCGTCGCGCGGGGGCTCGCCGAGCCGGCCCTGCGCTACAGGACCGCGGAGGCCCTCGCGGACGACCTGCACCGCCTCCGGACGGGGCGGATCCCCCACGCCCACGCGGCCACCCCGGTCGAGCGGCTGGGCCTCCTCGGACGTCGCCACCGTCGCACCATCGGATGGGCCGTCGCGGTGCTGGCCGCGCTGTCGGTAGGAGCAGGTTGGCCGGTCGTGCGCCAGGTCCTGCACGAGCGTGCCGCGGAGGCCCGGGTGGACCAGGTGCTCGCCGACGGCCAGGGTGGCACGGGTGGGGACATCGAGCGGCTGACCGGTCTCCTCGCCCTGGAGGTCGTCCAGGGGACGGACGCGGCCGACCGGGCCCGTCTGGCGCGGGCCGCCGCCTACAGGACCGCGGGCGACACGGACCGGGAGCTCGAGGACCTCGCGCTCGTGTTCGCGGCCGGGGGGCCCTCGCGCCCGGTCGCCGCCTCGAGGCTCGCCGGGATCCTGGCCGAGCGACGGCAGTGGAGCGCGGTGGACGCGGTCTGGCCGAGCGTTCCGGACGCCGGGCGTCGGGCGGAGCTCTCCGCAGCGGCCGGAGCGGGCCTTCGGGACGCCCAGCGAGACGGGCTGCCCGGGATGGTCGGGATCATCCTGCGGGGACGGCGCACGGCGTGGCGGGCCCGCGAGCTCTGGCCGGTGGACGGCGGGTTCGTGGGGTACCTCCCGGGCACGGGTCTGGTGATGGGGCCGTCCCTGGAACGTCAGCCGGTGGAGGCGTGGGAGCCCGGGTGGGGGAACCGTCGGCCGCTGCGGGTCGACGGGAGCCCACTGCTCGCGTTGGATCGCGGCGACGGGGAGGTCCTGCTGGTGCGCGGGACGCCGGAGGACGGGTCCTGGGGGGAGGTGGCCTCGCTGACGATCGACGGGAAGCTCTGGCGGGTGGCGTCCTCCGACTTCGACGGGGACGGCGTCCCGACCTTCTTCCTCGGGACTGCTGCCCACCCGCGCAGCCTGTGGGTGGCGGAGCCTCCGTCCTGGGTGCCGCGCCTCGCGGACGCCTCGATCGAGCGGACCGACGCGGACGTCCAGGAGCTCCGGGTCATGGATCTCGACGGAGACGCCGTGGACGAGCTCGTGGTCCACCTCGGACCCTGGACCGCCCACGACGTGCGCGTGTACACCGTGGAGTCGGGTGGGGCCCTGACCCTCCGGGCCCGCCAGCGCCTCGGTGGGATCGCGGATGTCGCGGCGCTGCCCGTGGGCGAGCAGACGGCGCTGGCCCTCGTGAAGCACGACGCCTACCCGAACCCGTCGCTGTTCGGCCGCGGGTCGCCGATGGGGGTCCCAGCGGGGCTGTACGTGTACGCGCTGGAGGAGGACGGGCTGGCCCTCCGTGGTGCGCGACCGCTCCCGGACGCGCGCAACGTGCCCGCGGGTGCGCTGGTCGGAGACCTGGACGGGGACGGCGATCAGGACGTGGTGGTGGCGTCTCGAGGGGGGTCGATCGTCGTGGAGCTCGACGCGCGCGGGAACGCCGTCCGGGAACACTGGATCGGGGGTCTGACCCCGCTCGCCGTCGCGAACGTCGATGGGGATCCCGCCGATGAGCTGCTCGTGACCCTGGAGGACTCCCCGGACGTCTGGGCCCTCGGCGTGGGCGACATGCTGGTCCCCCCGGTGCCGGATGCGATGCCGGCGACCGACGAGCTCGAGGTCATCGGGCTCTACGGGGCGGCGGCCCGCCGTCGGCGCACCCTGGCGGACCTCGCACCCGATCCGACCACCGCGGCCGCCCACCTCGCCGAGAGCGCCAGGTTGCACGAGCGGGCCCGGGACTTCGACGCCAGCCTGGCCGACCTGGAGCGCGCGAGGGAGCTGGACGACCGCGCCGACCTCGCGGAGCGTACGGCGGCCCTGCTGGAGCACCTGGCCCACTACGACGCCATGCGCGCGCTTCCCGCCGAGCACCGCCGAGGGCCGGCCGGGGTGGCCACCCACGAGCTGCGCTTCGTGCACGACCTCCCGGACCTCGCCTGGGAGGTCCCCACCGCCTTCGAGCACGTCCCCGGTGAGGGCCTCCACGTCGTGGCTTCGTCGGGCGACGGGCTGCTGGCGCGCCTGCCCCTCCGGCGGACGGGCGAGGTGGTGGGCGTGGAGGTCGATCTCGACGGGCTGGTCGCCGAAGCGGGGGCCCGCCTGCACCTCACGCTCCGCTCCAGCGACGACGACGAGGCGGAGGGGCTCGGCATCCGGATCTCGCCCTGGGGTGGTGCCGGTCAGGTGGAGCGCAAGGTCAGCTGCCTCGCGGGCCCGGGGGAACGGGACCTGTCCGTGGCCCGTTCGCTCCTGGACTCGGTGCGCACGCCCTCGCGTGTCCAGGGTCGTGCGCTGGTCGACCGGGGTGACCTCGTCTGCGACCTGGCGCTGGACTCCCTCCGGATGTTCGTCCGGCGTCCGGCGTCCGTGGATCCGGGACAGGATCTGGCGCTGGAGATCAGGGTGCTCGGACCCGATCCGGCTGCTCGCATCGATGTCCTGCTGCGGAGCGTCCGCCTGACGGGGCTCGAGCCGCTGTCCGTCGAGCAGGGGGCGGGCAGGCTGGTGGTGGAGCGGCGGTACCGGGATGCGCTGCCGGATCTGGAGGATCCGCTCACGCGCATGGAGGTCCTCGGACGGTCGGCTCGGCTCGACGAGGCCCGAAGGGAGTGGGCGTCGCTGGACATCTCCTTGCCCGAGCTGCTCCCCGCCGTGCGCAGGCAGCCGGGGTTCTGGCTGGACCTGTTGCGCTCGGAGGCCCCGGATCGGGTGCCGGAGGTGGTCGCGGCCGGCTGGACCATCGTCTACGGGAGCGGCGACTCGGACGCCGTCGATCGGAGCCTGGACCGCTCCTGGATCGATCGGCTGCCGATCGCGGACGGAGCCGTCGCCGGCTTCCTCCTGCGTCACGCATCGGCGCTGTCCGCCGCCGACGAGCTGGAGCGCGCGCGCCAGGTGTTCTCGCGTCTGGCGGAGGAGGCTCCGGTCGCCCAACAGGGCGACGCCTTCCTGGGACTGGCCGCCGTGGAGGCCCGTCTGGGACGTACGGACGAGGCCCGGCGTGCGTGCGGGCACGCCGAGCGCATGCTGAGCGGGACGTTCCTCTTCCCGGACCGGGTGGACGCGGACCCCGCCCTGCACGAGATCTGTGGCGGCTGACAGGGGGCTGCGCGCTGGTCACGGCGTCAGCGGGAACGGCTGGGCTATACTCGCAGCATGATGCCGATGCACCGAGCGCCGCAGGACGCCGAGACCGTCACGGTCCACCTGCAGGTCGTCGACATCGACCCCAAGCAGCTCACGCTCACGCTGCCGGCGTACCTGCCTGCGGCCGACCTCTCCCAGCGCATCGCGCGCGACGCGGAGCTCGAGGCCTTCTGGCCCGACAAGAGCCGGCGGATCTACTACCTCCGCGCCCGCGGGCGCCTGATGCAGCCCACCGAGCGCCTGAAGGACCTCGGGATCGTGAACGGTGAGCTGCTCCACGTCCTGCCGGAGCCGCCCAAGGACTCCGGCATCGTCGAGCGTCCGCCCGAGTACCCGCCCAACAAGGGCTATGCGGGTGCCGGCAACGCGAACATGGCCTTCGCGCTGTTCCTGATCCTCCTCTGGACGGGCGCGTGGTCGATGGCGCTCACGGTGGACCAGGGCCCGCTCACCGGCATCCTGCCCGGCGTCGGGCTGTCGTTGCTCGCCACCAACTTCGCGCGCCACCTCTGGGGAGGGCAGGGCAGCCACATCCGCGTGCCGCTCACGGGGATGTTCGTGTTCCTGCCGTTCCTCGGCATGGCCGCGGTGCCCGCGCTCGTGGTGGCCGCGGGCTGGAAGACGCTCGCGATCACCATGGGTCCGGCGGTCATCGCGGGGGTCATCGGCATCCTGTTCGGTTGGCTCGCATGGTTCGGGGCCGTCGAGCCGCTCCCGAAGGTCAGCCGGCGCGAGGTGGAGACGCAGGTGGCGAACGTCACGTTCCCGTGCGGGATCTGCGGTGGGCAGGTCACCCAGGACGTGAAGGCCGACTGCGTGTTCGGCTGCGGGCGCGTCTTCCACCGCGGGTGCTACGAGGCCAAGCAGGCCCTCGGTCAGGTCCAGGGATGCGCCGTGTGCGGGTACCGCCCGGCCGCCTGACAGCCCGACATCCGGACGTCACGGCACGTCACGCTGGCGACAGGTTGTCGGAGATGGCGGACTGACCCCGCGAGGAGCCCGTCCACACGGGCTCCTCGGGCTGGCACGGGACCTGCTTGGGAGAGGGTGTCACCCTGGAGACCGCCCATGACGCCCGACCGCCTGTTCCCCGTCGTCCTCCTGTTCGCCTGCACCCTCGTCGGCTTCGCCGCCGGAGCCGCGGCGGGTGCCGACATCCACGTGCGCGTCGAGCTCCCCGAGGCCGTCGTGCACCAGGGGAGCGCTGCCGCGCGGCCGGAGGTCCGGGTGCACCAGGTGGACGCCGACCTCCTCCGCGACCCCACCGCCCTGGCCACCTCGGGTCGGGCACTGCTCCATCGCGGCGAGGACGGCGCGTTCGACGGCTACCGGCTCTCGGCCGTCCGGCGTGGCAGCGCTCTGGAACAGCTCGGTCTGGCGAACGGCGACGTCGTCACCCGGCTCAACGGGTTGCCCCTGCAGGGCATGGACGACGCTGCCGCGGCCTGGGCGTCCCTGCGCGGCACGGACACCTTCGACGTCGACCTGGAGCGGAACGGCGAGCCCGTCACCCTGCGCTACCGGGTGCGGTAGGCCCGAGGCCTACACCGCCTGCGAGAGCTCCTCCTCGGGCGGCGTCCAGCGCGCCAGTACCGAGAGCGCCCCCGGCGCCCCGATCGCCCACGCCCTGCGGCCGCCCTCCAGGCGCAGCGCGTCGGCCGCGTCGGGGTCGCCCTGGGCGCGGAGGGCCTCCACGCCGAGCAGCGTGCCGTTCGCGAGCAGCATCCCGTTCCGTCGCGACTCACCGAGCTCCATCTGGGCGCGCCCGAGGGCCAGGGCGTCGTCGTAGCGCTCGCCGAGCAGCAGGCACGGTCCCGCGAACACGCGCACCACCTCCGCGAGCACGGGGTCCCCGATCGACGCGGCGGCCTCGAGGAGCAGCGGACCCACGCCCGTCGCCGCGCGGCCTGCCTCCAGCTCCACGAGGAGCGTCGTGGCCCGGTTCTCCGGGGTGTCCGGCAGGCTCCGGAGCCACGCGAGGGCATGCTGGGGCTCGCCGTCGGCCCACGCCTCGTCGATGGGCGTGCGCGGAGGGGCCTCCCGCACGGCGACCCGCGGGTTGCCCGGCACGATGCCCCCGGCGGTCTCGGCGAGCAGGCGATGGGCCAGCTCGTGGACCGTGCGCAGCGCGCGTACCGCCCGCTTCAGACCCGCCTTCAGGCCCTTGGGAGGCACGCTCTTCCGCTGGGCCGCCCGCGCGATCTCCACCAGCAGGCGGAGGTTCTTGTCGGTCTCCTGGTCCACCGTGACCGCCACCGAGCCGAGCGTGTCCATCGGCGGGCCCGCCGACCACATGCGGCTCACCTGGGCGAGCGCCACCGCAGCGGCGGCCACGTGGATGCGCGTGCGTGCCGTCGCGGCCGCCAGGCGCTCCGCGGCCTGCATGGCGGCGTAGTAGAGCGGCTCGTCCGGGTCGGGCCCGCCACCCGTGAACTGCGCGAGGATCGCGTCCAGCCCGAGCGGATCCTCGTCCGCGTCGTCCTCCGGGATCTCGGCGATCATGGAGGGGAGGTAGACCTCGGGGTCCTCGAGGTCGAGCAGGATGTCGAGCACGGGAGCCAGCCGGGCCCCCGCCTCCGCCGGCAGCTCGCGGGGTTGCACGCGCGCCGGGGGCGCCTGGAAGGACCGCTCCAGGACCGCGGTGGTCTTGGGCATCTGCTTGCCCTCCACGCCGGGGTCGATCCGCACCATCTCCGCGTGGCGCCGATGCCCCTGGAGCTCGAGACAGAACGTCAGGAAGCCGAGGGTGGGGGAGGACCGGTCGGCGGTCAGGGTGGGACCGCGCTGGACGAGCAGCGTGCCCACCGCCCCCGTGCGCACGCGGTTGAGGAGCACGCGGCCCCAGGGGTCGTGCAGGAAGGAAGCGCCGGGCACGAACGTCCGCGCCAGCGTGCTGTCCAGCAGGCCCGTGCCGCACCAGCCCTGCACGGCCCGCCCCCAGTCCATGAGGCTCGCGGCCACCACCGTTCGGGACGGCTGGAGCTGGGAGTCGATCGTGAAGTCACCCCGCACGCGGTGCACACCCTCCGTGCGCACCGAGGCGAGGAACGCCTCGTCCTCCGGAGGCAGCTCGTCGCCCGGCATGGGCTCGAGCCACGACGGGCGATCCTCGGACTTGTTGGTGCCGGGGTTCCAGCTCCGGACGAGGTCCTCGAGGGTGAGCGGGAGGTCGTCGTCGACGTCGCCGTCACCGCCGTAGTCCTTGTCGGACTCCTGGCCGGCCTTCCGCATGGCCAGGCCGCCGCCCCCCCCTCCGTCGCCACCCGGGGCCGCCTGGCCGCCGGTGATCATCTGGTTCTGGATCGCCTGGTTGCCGAGCGTGTTCTGCTGGGTGTTCTGCTTCTGCTCGGACTCGTTGGCGTCCTTCTGGACCTCCTCCTCCTGCTCCTGCGCCTGATCCTGCTCCGGCTCGGCCTGCTTCTGCAGGTGTCGCGCGTTCGGGTCGTTGGGGTTGTTCGGTCTCGCCATTGCGTCCTCGCCCGTCTATTGTAGACTCGTGGTGCGCAGTGCCGCTCCTCTCACGCGCGCGCCTGGCGGGTCTTCGGCCCGTCGTTCGATGTCGAACTCCAGACGACGGGACGCATTGCAGACGATCGCGGGCATGCAGGGCACGGGGCGGCGCCTGGTCGGGCCGGGTGTCGACCTCGTCGAGGTGGTCGGGGCGGGCGACGTGAGACACGTCGCTCTCGTCGTCGATCATGCGCTCCGCGACCATCCCACGCTCCACGGCGAGCTCGAGTTCGGCATCGGGTTCATGGAGCAGCCGGAGGTCACGGGGCTCGCCCGCCTGGTGGCCCACTCGCCGGACGAGGGCGCGTTCGTCTACCCCACCGGCACGGTCTGGTCGGTGGCCGAGCTGGTCCGCGAGCTGGCGAGCGCCGGCGAGACCGCCGGGGTGAAGGCCGGCCTCGAGCTCTGCTACATGGCGGGCGAGATCCTCGTCGAGGCCGCGGATCAGTCCGCCCACAGCGGGCTCGCCGGGCACGGCAGCGTGGACCCCTGGAAGGTCGTCCTCAAGGCCGACGGCCAGGTGAGCATCATCGGCTACGGTCTCCCGCGGCCCGAGATCGAGGCCTGGCTCGACGACGACACCCGCCTGCCGAGCGAGGACGGCCTCCGCTACTGCGCACCCGAGAACCTCCGGTCCGACGGCCAGTCGGACCTCTCGTCGGACCTCTTCTCGCTGTCCCTCGTCGCCCTCGAGCTCATGGTGGGCAGGCCCGTCTACGACGGTCTCGTGTCCGACGTGAAGCAGCAGGCCCTGCGCGGCGAGGCCGCCCGCAAGCTCTACCAGTGGCGCGATCGGCTCCCCGACCCCGTGCGCGAGGTGCTCGGCAAGGCCCTGAAGCCCGACGCCGACACCCGCTTCCGCGACGGCCTCGACTTCGTCTACAGCGTGCACGATCTCCTCGGTGGCATCGATGCTGGCGACGGTCCGTCCCTGCGCGAGCTCGTCACCACCGTGCGCGCGCGGCAGAAGCGCGGGGTGGCTGCTCTCGGCGGGCGCACGGGCTCCCTCTCGGTCGAGGAGCTGGCCGAGCTCGCCGCGGACATCGATGCGCAGGGCGTGGCCACCTCCCTCCCGGCTCCCCGGCAGCCGCGGCCCGAGCCCGAGGCCGAGGGCGGTGAGAAGCCCCGCTGGAAGCGCGCCACCCGCAACCGCAACGGGTCGGAGGTCGCCCGGTCCCCGCGCCGTTCGCGCGGCGGCATGGTGGCCGAGGCCACGCCCGCGCCCATCGCGCCCCCTACGGCGGCTCCGGAGGACAGCGCGCGCGACCGGCTGTTGCGTCGCCTGCGCGACCGGGGAGGGCCCGCGGCCAACGAGCGTCCCCAGCGGTCCGCGCCCCCTGCGGCCGTCACGGCTGCGGCGGTGGCCGCATCTTCCGCTCCTGCCCCGTCCGCCACCGCGGTCACCGAGAACGACGAGGTCACCTCGTCGCGCCGCCGCCGTCCGGGCGGTCGGGCAGCCGCCCTCCTCGAGCGTCTCCGGTCGTCCTCGAGCGAGACCGTCGCACCCACGGCCCCCTCCGAGCGCCGCCGTCGCGGAGCCACCCCCGCACCGGCGGAGCCCCGGACCGCCCCGCCGCCCCGCGCCGAGAAGCCGGAGCCGTCGGTGGTCCGCGCCACGCCCGCCCCGGTGCAGGAGCGGCCGGCTCCGGTGCCCGAGCGTGTCCGGGCCGCCCCCACCGTGGAGCTCCCGCCGCCCGTCGTCCACCACGATCCCGAGCCGTCCGAAGGGCCCACCGAGGTCCTCGCCGGAGCGTCCAGCGACGAGATCGTCATCGCCTGGCAGGGCCGGATCGTGAAGCTCATGCGGAAGTCCGCACCCTCCGCGTCCGCCCTCGCGGACATGGCGGCCCGGGAGCTGCTCCTGCCCCGCGTCGACGCCCTCGGGAGCAGGGTCGCGGTGTTCCGCCTCGCGGCCAACGGCCGCAGGGTGCCCGCGAGCTCGCCTGTCCAGGGCCTGCCGCCCGCCGTGGAGCTCCAGCGCATCGCGAACCAGCCGCGCATCACCACCGTGGTGGGCGACGACGGCACGCGCACCGTGGTCGCGCTGGGCGAGGCCGTTCCGGTCGCCGACCTCGAGGCGGTCCTGGCCGGCCTCCTCGGCCTCTCGCGGGGCTTCTCGGTGTGCGCGGCGGGGCGCCGGCTGCAGGCCGACGAGGTGCTCGGGGATCTCGACACCACCGAGCTGGAGATCCGTCGATGAGCGGGGTGACGCAGGAACGTTGGGACGTCGCGCTGGTCATCCTCTCGGGGCCGCTGCGCTCCAACGTGGAGCACGTCTACCGCGGGCCGATCGTCCGCATCGGGCACAACCCCGGCCCGGGCGGGGTGCAGCTCACGGGCTACCGCGGCCTCGACGCCCGCCAGTGCACGATCACGGCCTACGACGGCGGCTCGGCGGAGGTGTCCCCCGTGGGCACCAACCAGGTCCGGATCGCACCGCACGCGAACGTGAACTGGAACAACATCGACCCCATCAACGGCCCCACGTTCCTGTCCAACGGATGCGCCCTCCACATCGGGCCGGTCGGCCGCGGCGCCACGCTGCAGTTCGTGGAGTGCCGGCGGCTCGGCGTCTGGGAGGGCGGGGCGATCCGCTCCGAGTACGTCGCTCAGGACAACCAGCTCGGTGCGGGTGTGCCCACCGCCTACGACGCCAAGCGGGTCGGGCGGATCCAGGTCTCCATGGTGCCGGCCTGGTTCATCGGTTGCCTCGGCCTCACGCTCGGCTCCACCGCGTTCACCGTGCTGGCCGCCGCGCTCATCGTGATCGTCGGCAACCGCGACGTCGTCGACCTCGGGCCGGTGGACGACGACTACGAGTACTTCAAGTCCGTCGACATGACCAAGCCCCCGGACGCCAAGCTGCTCAAGGGCCTCGAGCAGCCCATGCTGCACTGGGTCATGCGGCCCAACATGGACGCCGCCGGAGGCCGTCACCCCGAGCTCGAGGACCCCAAGACCTGGGACCGCACGTTCATGCGGTACGTCACCCGGTCCGTCGAGCTGCACGTCAAGCAGAAGCCCTTCTTCAAGAACCTGGACGACCGGCGCGCCGAGTGGGCCATCGTGCTCAAGGAGATGCGCCGGGCCGGCCTGCCCGAGGTGTTCGCCGCCATCCCCTACCAGGAGTCCCGGTACCGCAGCGACGCCCAGTCCTACGTCTGCGCGAAGGGGCCCTGGCAGTTCATGCCCGAGACCGCCCACCGCGTCGACCAGCACTACAACTCCGAGCTGCGGGTCCAGGGTTGTCGCCTGCGGGGGCGTCCGTCCGCGTGGTCGCCCAAGGACTTCACGCCGCCGTTCACCTCCCAGGCGCCCTACGTGGAGGACGAGAAGTGCCTGATCACCTCGTGTGACGTGGACGACCGGTCGGACCTCCGGAAGTCCACCGCGGGTGCCGTGCTCACGCTCAAGGAGGCCTGGGACGACCCTCTGGTCGCGGAGAGCGGGGCGGCCGTGCAGGTCACCATCCTCTCGCACAACGCGGGGGCGGACGACTCCAAGTGGGGCAAGCGGAAGGCCACCAACCTGATCCCCGCGCTGCGCACGTGGATCGCCAAGAACGGCGCGCAGCAGGGGCCGGCGTTCTACGGGAACAACATCCTCTGCGAGACCCACAACGAGAAGAAGCTCTGCGGGTCCCTCCTGATGCCCGAGACCCAGCACTACGCCTACAACATCGTGGCGCAGCACATCATCGCGGTCTGCTACTACAGCAAGGAGTACGCCCACGAGCCCGAGTTCGCGCCCTGGGCGCCCTGGGCCCTCGACGACGCGTACTGCAGCCAGTTCACCATCCCCTCCAAGGTCGAGGTGAAGGGCTGGCAGCTCAAGAAGCGTGCGGGTGAGCTGTGAGCTCCAAGACCACGATGCGCCCGTTCGCGGTGGTCTTCGGGCTCTTCGCGAGCTTCACGCTCACCTGTGGCCTCGTCTGGCAGGAGCAGCTGCCCCGCCGTCCCTCGGACGACCGCACCGAGGTCCAGGACGAGCCCCTCCGCAAGATGACGTTCACGTCGGCCCGTCGGCGCGACAACTTCACCGACATGGGGCTCTCGCCCGAGGACGCCGAGCGGGCCGCCGAGCGTGCGAAGTCGCTCCTGGCCAACAAGGCGCGCTTCGAGAAGATGCTCCAGGAGCAGGGCGCCGACGTCGGGATCGCGTTCTGTCCCGAGCCGAGCGAGCTCCCCGTGATCTACGGCGCGATGCGCTTCCTGGTCGTGGAGGAGGGCGGCGTGCGCTCCGTCATCGACGGCAACAACGGCCTCCTTCGCTTCGTGGAGCAACCCTGGTACACCACCAATGCCACCGTGCGCCCCATCTACGACGCGTTCGAGGCCCGGAAGGATCGCCGCGTGGACGCCACCGTGATGGGCATCGCCGCCATCCTCACCCAGCGGGAGCAGGAGGCCGTGAACTACCAGGGCCCGTGGTCCACCGCGGCTTTCGTCGGTGGAGACTTCGAGACCGTCGTCCGGCAGGCCCCGGCGGTCCGCGCCAAGACCGTCGAGTACCTGGCGCTCGTGCATGTGCTGTCGGAGATCGCGAACCGACCCGACGGCATCTGCGATACGGACCTGCTATAGTCGCCGCCGTGCGCAGACCGAGGGCAACACGTCCATGAGCGCCGGACGACGTCGCTTCCGGATCATCAAGGAGATCGCCGAGGGCGGTTTCGGCAAGGTGTACCTCGCCGAGCAGATCTCGAGCGACGGGTTCTCCCGGATCGTCGCCGTGAAGCTCCTCCACGCGAAGTGGTCGAGCCACGACGAGGTCGTGATGCGCACGCGGGACGAGGCCCGCCTGCTGGGCCTCATCCGCCACCAGCACATCGTGAAGGTGGAGGACCTCACCTCCCTCGATGGCAAGTGCGCCATCGTCATGGAGTACCTCGAGGGCTGCGACCTCAAGTGGATGATCTCCTTCCTGCAGGAGCGGGGGCTGGACTTCCCGCGCGCCGCGCTGTTCGAGATCATCCTCGCCGTCGCCAGCGCGCTGGACGCCGCGTACAACGGCGTGCCCCTCCAGGGCGGGCAACCGCTCCGCGTGATCCACCGCGACATCAAGCCGTCGAACATCTTCGTGACCGTCGCCGGTGGTGTGAAGGTGCTGGACTTCGGTACGGCGCGCGCCAACTTCGCCGAGCGTGAGGCGAAGACCCAGGCGCTGGCCTTCGGCTCGCAGGGCTACATGGCCCCCGAGCGCATGCTGGGCGAGGAGGACACCCCGGCGGCGGACATCTTCTCGCTGGGCGTGGCGCTCTACGAGATCCTGGCGCTCGAGAGCTTCGGTCGCATCCCGCCCCGGCCCACCAAGTTCGCCGCCAAGGTCGAGGAGCGCGTGCGCTCCATCCCGCTGTCGGGAGACCCCGAGTGGTGCGACCAGGTGCGCGACACCCTGCGCCTGATGCTGAGCTACGAGGCGGACGACCGCCCCACCGCCGCCCAGCTCGTGGAGATCATGGAGCTCCTCGCGCAGGACGCCAACGACATGGGGCTGCGCCGCTTCTGCCGCACCCTGGTGGCCGAGGCCAAGGCCCACCTGCCCGAGGCCGAGGGCGGCGACCCCCTGGCGGGTCGCATCGTGGAGGAGGACGCCTCCTTCGGCCAGTCCCGGGCCGTCGCGGAGACCTACCTCGACGACGACACCGCCGCCCCGCCCACCGAGCGCATGCGTCCGGCCGAGATCGCCGAGATGATGCGACGCGAGAAGGAGCAGCAGGCATCGGGCGAGACCCCTACGGCTCACGGCCAGCAGCAGCGCTCCAGCCCCCACGCGCGCAAGAAGGAGCCCACGGGCGCCCATGCCAAGGTCCCGCTGCCCGCGGACGAGGGCAAGGGGAGCGGGCTCGCCTTCCTGATGGCGGGCGGAGGGTTCGTGCTCGTCGGGATCGGCGCGGCCGTCGTGGTGATCCTGGTCCTCCTGGTCGTGCTGGTGATGTACAGCGGCGACTCGGGTGGCGTGGTCACGGTCGACCCGCCGCCGGTTCCCGCCACGCCGAAGCCCACGCCGGACCCCGCGCCGGAGCCCACGCCGGATCCGGCACCGCCGGGTCCAGAGCCGGCCCAGCCCACGCCCGAGCCCGCACAGCCGGCTCCGGCCGGGGCCCCTGCCGGGGTCACGGTGGACGAGGCCAGCCCCGGAGGGGCCAAGGTGGGCCTCGAGATGGTCGGAGGCCCGGCAGACATCCTGATCCGCGGTCCGGGATCCAAGTACACCTGGGACGGTGCCGCGCCCATCGAGCTCGACCTTTCGCCCGGCCTGTACCGCACGATCGTGAAGGCCGGCGGCCGCACGCTGCGCAAGAACTTCGAGGTGGCCAAGGGGCCGTGCGCCTTCAAGTTCGACGGCGAGGACTGGGCGGGCGGCTGCAAGTGACCCCCCGCGCATGAGCGGGGTGTTCGAGCGCCTGGTCGCGGAGGCCGCGGCGCTCGCCGACCAGGGTGCGTGGGCCGAGGCTGCGGCCCGCTGGGTCACTGCCGGGGGGCTCGCCCAGGACGTCGGGGCCCACCCCACGGCCGCCCGGCTCTACGCCACGGCGGGCGAGGGCTTCCGGCGCGCCGATCTGCCCGCCGATGCGCTGGCCGCCCTGCAGCTCGGCCTGGCCCTCGGCGACCCCGAGCCGTCCGCCCGCGTCGCCCTCTCCGCGGTGCTCGCGTCACTCGGGCGCATGGGGCCGGCCCTCGAGCATGCCCGGGCCGCCGAGGGGCCTCTGGCCGTGGACGCCGAAGCGAGCGTGCTCCTGGCCACGGGCACCCGCGCGGAGCTCCGCGCGTGTGTGGAGCGTCTCGAGGAGGGCTCGCTGGCCCGCCGCTTCCGGGAGGGGCAGGCACTCCGGGTGGAGGGCCGGCTGCACGAGGCGCGCGCGGTCTTCGAGGCCCTGGAGGTCGACCTCGCGGACAACCCGGCCGGGCGGGGCGGAGCGGCCGTCGAGCGGGCGGAGATCGATGCGCTGCAGGGCAGGGGGCGCGAGGCGGCAAAGGTCTTCGAGCGGGCCGCCCAGGCCCATCGAGAGGCCCACCGGGAGGCGCTCGTGCTCGCGTCCACCGCGGCGGCTGTGCGGTGTCTCCTGGACGCCGGCATCACGCCGCTCGTCGCCGGCCTGGAGGGTGGGCTCGCGTGGGCGGAGGCCCGGGACATGGCCGTGCTGGCGGTCGATCTGGGTACCTGCATCGCGCGGGCGCGCGAGGACGGGCCGGGGTTGGTGCGGTGGGCCGAACAGGCCCGGCGGCTCGGGCTCCCGCGGCGTGCGGGTCGTGCGGAGCTGGCGCGCGCCGGCCTGCTCGAGGGTCCGGCGCGGCTCATGGCCCTCCAGGAGGCCGTGCGGCTGCTGGAGGAGGACGCGCCCCTGGCCCTGCGGGCTCGTGTCGCCCACGCCGAGGCCCTCGCGGCGCTGTCTCCCGCGGCGGGTGCCCGCGCCGCCCGAGAGCTGGTTACGGCGGTGGCGAGCGCGGGAATGGAGCCCGAGAGGCTGCGTCTCGCCGCGCTGGAGGGGTGATGTTCAAGGCGCTGCACACGTCCGTCGAGCTCGACGGCAAGCTCGCGATCATCGAGCTCGATCATGGAAAGGCCAACGAGGTCGGGTCCGACGTCCTGAAGGACCTCGCCCACCTGCCCGAATGGCTCGCCGAGACCGGCGCGGTGGCCGCCATCACCTGGTCCCGGCGGGCTTCCTCGCGCGGCACGCCGATCTTCGTGGCCGGCGCCGACGTCTCCGAGCGGGTCGGCTGGGACGACGCCCGCGTGAAGCAGCACGTGCGCTGGCAGCGCAGCGTGCTTCGTGCGCTCCGGTCCGCCCCGGTGTTCCACATCGCCGTGGTGGGCGGCGTCGCGCTCGGCTGGGGCACCGAGTACATGCTCTGCTGCGACTACCGGATCGGCACGCCGGGCGCGATGTTCGGCCTCCCCGAGACCGGCCTCGGCATCCTCCCGGGCGCGGGCGGCAGCGCCGAGCTCTGGCGCCACATCGGCCTCGCGCACACCCTCCGGCTCGGCATGACCGGCGAGAACATCAGCCACGAGGAGGCCCACCGGATCGGCCTCGTGCAGGAGCTCGCCCCCTCCGTGGACGCCGGCATGGCCCGGGCGCGCGAGCTCGCCGGGCGCGTGGCCACCCGCTCGCCCACCGCCGTCGCCGCCTTCAAGCACGCTGTGCTCCAGAGCGTCGGTCACCACGGCCTCGAGGCCGAGGCGCTGGCCTACGAGCACTGCGTCGACACCGGCGAGGCCGCCATCGGCCGCGCCGCCTTCGCTGCCATCCGAAACGGCGAGGTCCCCGGTTGGGGCCCGCGCATCCTCGTGGGAGGTGACCATGCCGACGCGTGACGCCATGTGGGAGGCCCTCGGGGGCCAGGTCGACGTCCTCGTCGTCGGTGGGGGCATCACCGGCACGGGCATCGCCCGCGACGCGGTGATGCGGGGGCTCTCCGTGGCCCTCGTGGAGCAGAGCGACTTCGCGTTCGGCACGTCCAGCCGGTCCAGCAAGCTCGTGCACGGCGGCCTGCGCTACCTCGAGCAGTACGAGTTCAGCCTGGTGTTCGAGGCGGTGAGCGAGCGTCGCATCCTCCTCGACATCGCGCCGCACCTCGTGAACCCCCTGGGCTTCCTGTTCCCGGTCTACAAGACCAGCCGCACCCCGCTGTGGATGGTGAAGAGCGGCATGTGGCTCTACGAGGGCCTCTCGCTGTTCCGCTCGCCCAAGCGGCACCGGTCCCTCTCACCGGCCGAGATCGCGCAGGAAGAGCCGGCCATGAGCCTGGAGGGCATGACCGGCGCCCCGCTCTACTACGACTGCAGCACCGACGACGCGCGGCTCACGCTCGAGAACGCGCTGGATGCGGCGAAGCGCGGGGCCACCGTGTGCTCGTGGACCCGGTGCCGCTCCTTCCTGAAGAACGAGATGGGGCGGTTGGAGGGTGCGGTCGTGGAGAACGTGCTCACCGGCGAGCTGAAGGAGGTCCGCGCCCACGCCGTGATCAACGCCACGGGGCCCTGGACCGACCGCACGGTCGCCATGAGCAAGCCCCTCGACGGCGCGCTGCTCCGGCCCACCAAGGGCGTGCACATCGTGGTCGACGCCGACAAGCTGCCCGTGAACAACGCCATCGTCTGCTTCCACCCGACCGACGGGCGCGTGCTGTTCGCGATCCCGTGGGGCGAGCAGACCTACATCGGGACGACCGACACCGACTTCGAAGGCGACCCCGCCGAGGTCTCCGCCACCCTGGAGGACGTCGACTACCTGCTCGCGGCGGCCGGTCACTACTTCCCCAAGCATCCGCTCACCCACGCCGACGTCATCGCCACCTGGGCGGGCCTCCGTCCGCTGATGGCGCCCCAGAGCGCGGGCGGGGAGATCGACGAGAGCGCGGTCAGCCGGGAGCACCAGATCATCGTCGGCCAGGACGGGCTCATCACGATCGCGGGAGGCAAGCTCACCACGTACCGGCGGATGTCCGCGGAGGTCGTCGAGACCGCCACCAAGCTCCTCCGGCTCACGAACAACCTGCCCACCCTGCGCGCCGCCCACACCGAGTCCGAGCCGCTCCCGGGTGCGGTGGGCTGGCCCGAGGACGACGACCACGAGGCCGTCGCCAACCAGGTGAAGGGCGCGGGCGGCGGACACGTCGAGCTGCCCACCGCGCGCTACCTCGCCAACACCTACGGCATGCGGGGCATCGACATCGCCCGGCGCGTCGCGAAGGACAGCAGCCTCGGCGCGCTCCTCGTGCCCGGCCGCCCCGAGATCCTGGCCCAGGTGGGGTGGGCGGTCCAGGAGGAGATGGCGGCGAGCGTCGCGGACTTCATGGTGCGCCGCACGCAGCTCTACTACCGGGACGCCGACCAGGGGCTCGGATGCGCCGAGGTGGTCGCGAAGGCCATGCAGGCGGCCCTGAAGTGGACCGACGAGCAGCGGGACGCCTCGCTTCAGGCGTATCGGGACGAGGTCGCGCGCAGCCGCCAGTGGCGTCCGTGCTGACGCTCCTGCTCGCGTGCTCCACGCCCGTGGAGATCGTGCCGCAGGCCGCCGTGGTGCTGACACCCGGCGTGCCGTGGAACGTGCCTGCACGCGAGCCGATCGGGGCGGAGCTCGCCATCGCCGACGCCGAGGCGAGCGGCCTCGATCCGGAGGCCCTCGCGGCCTTCGACGCCTACGCGTTCTCCACGCGGGAGCCCGACCCCGAGCGGAAGTTCCAGCGCACGAACGCCATCGTGATCCTCCGGCACGGCAGGGTCGTCTACGAGCGGTACGCCCGCGGCACGACGCCCACCACGCCGCTCCTCACGTGGTCGGTGAGCAAGAGCTTCGGGGCCACGGTGGTGGGAGCGGCCGTGCACGAGGGTCTGGTGGACGTGAACCAGCCTGCCTGCAAGACGCTCCCGGCGATGTGCTCGGACGGTCGCGAGCACGTGCGCCTCACGGACCTCCTCCAGATGTCCTCGGGGCTCGACTGGCAGGAGACCTACGAGACCTCGCCGGTGTTCAGCTCGGTGATGGCGATGCTCTACACGCGCGGGGCGCCGGACATGGCCGCCTACGTGGCGAGCAAGCCCCTCGTGGCCTCCCCGGGCACCCGGTGGGTCTACAGCAGCGGCGACAGCAACGTGGTCTCCGCTGCCCTGAAGGCCCCGCTGGGCGACCGCTACGCGAGCTACCCGTTCACCGCGGTCGCCGAGCCGATCGGGATGTCCACCCTGCGCTACGAGCGCGACGGCTCCGGCACCTTCGTCGCCAGCAGCTACGTCTACGCGAGCGCCCGCGACGTCGCGCGGTGGGGTCAGCTCGTCCTCGACGACGGCGTGTGGAACGGACGCCGCCTGCTCGCCGAGGGCTGGGTGCGCTACCTGACCACCCTGGCCCCCGCCTTCCACACCACGCCCGTCGACCTCGAGCACCACATGGCCAACCCCGGGGCCCAGTGGTACGTCAACGTCGGAGATCCCTCCAGGAACCTGGAGAAGCCGTGGCCCATGCTCCCCGACGACGCCTTCGGGGCCTCGGGTCACTGGGGCAAGGCGATGTGGATCATCCCGAGCTGGGACATGGTGGTGGTCCGCCTCGGTGACGACCGGCGGTACGGCTGTTCCTGGGACGTCGAGCCCGACTGCGAGCCCGATCCCACCCTGCCGCTCTACGCCAAGCACCGTCTGCTCGGGCTCCTCGCGGCAGCCGTGCGTCCCCACGAACCGCCCGCTCCGCCCGTGCCGGAACAGGAGGACGCCCCATGAGGCGCGCCCTCCGTGCGATCGGGGTGATCGTGGGCAGCCTGGTGGTGCTCGTGCTGCTGCTGCTCGCCTGGGGCGGCCAGGCCGTGCGGGACTTCCCGTGGATGCCGTCCTCCTACGAGGCCAAGGAGTACTGCTCGTGCCGCTGGACCAGCGGTCGTGACGACGCGTTCTGCGACGCCTTCGTGCACCAGACCGTCGTGCCCACCCAGGGGCGCACGGTGGACGAGGCGGGTCGCGCCGTCACCGCGCGGGCGCTGTGGGTGAGCACCACGGCGCGCTGGGCGGGCGAGCGCGAGGGGTGTGTGCTCGTCCGCTGACGGGCTACCTGCTCTCCATGCGCATCCTCGTGGTCGAAGACGAGCCCCGGATCGCCAGCCTGCTGCAGCGCGGGCTGGGGGAGGAGGGCCACAGCGTCGTGGTGGCCGGCACGCTGTACGAGGGGCGCCGGGCGCTCGCCGAGCCCGTCGACCTGCTCATCGCCGACCGCACGCTGCCCGATGGCGACGGGCTGGATCTGGTCCGGAGCCTCCGATCCGCCGGCGACCGCGTGCCCGCCATCGTGCTCACCGCGCGCGACCGCGTCGACGAGCGTGTCGAGGGCCTCTACGGCGGTGCGGACGACTACGTCACCAAGCCCTTCGCGTTCGACGAGCTCCTCGCGCGCATCGCCGCCGTCACGCGGCGCTCCGGGGCTTCGGGCGGGCGCATCGAGGTGGGCGACCTCGTGCTCGACACCGAGGCGCTGCGCGTCTACCGCGGGGGCGACGAGCTCTCGCTCACCCCGCAGGAGCTCCGGCTGCTCCGCTACCTCGCCGAGAACCACGGCAAGGTGCTCTCGCGCACCCGCATCCTCGGGGCCGTCTGGGACACCCAGCACGACCCCGGCACGAACCTCATAAACGTCTACATCAGCTACCTGCGCGCCAAGGTCGACAAGGGCCGGGAGCCCCTGATCCACACGGTCCGTGGGCTCGGCTACGTGCTCGAGGACCGCGGGTGACCACCCTCGCCGGGCGCGTCCAGGCCGCCGCGCTCGCCGTCCTCCTGGCCACCCTCGTCGTGGTCGGGGCCGCCACGGCGGTCCTCCTGCACGTCCGCGCCGCCCGCTCCCTCGATCAGGCCCTCCTGGCGGCCGCGGACGCGGAGGCCCACCCCTGGCAGGACCGCCGCTTCGCGAACGACTTCGTGCGCAGTCCGGTGGAGGTGCGGCCCTGGACACCCGACGATCCCCTCGTCCCCGCCGCGCTCCACGAGCAGGCCGTCACCCAGGAGCTCCCCCTCTTCGTGACCCTGGGGACCCAGCGTGTCCTCCTCCTCGTCGTGGAGGCGCAGGAGGCGGACGAGCGGGGCAGCACCCATCCGCACTTCGTGGTCGTGGCCGACGCACCGCGCGTCACGGCCTTCGACGCCCTCCCGTTCCTGGCGAGCTACGGCCTCGCCAGCCTCGTGGCCCTGCTGTTGGCCTCCCTCGCGCTCCGCTTCGCGCTGTCACACGCCCTGGCACCGCTGACGGCGGCCACCGAGCAGGTGCAGTCCGTCCGCGGGCTGGGCACCGGCGCACGCCTGGAGACGGGGGGCGTGGCCGAGGTGGACCGGCTGATCGCGAGCACGAACGACCTCCTCGGGCGGCTGGAGAGCGCCTTCGACGCCCAGGCGACCTTCACGGCGCAGGCGGCCCACGAGCTCCGGACGCCCGTGACCGTGCTCAAGGGCGAGCTGGAGCTGGCCCTGCGACGCGAGCGCACGCCGGAGGTCTACCGCGAGACCCTGGCGGCCGCGGCGGCCGAGGTCGACCGGCTCGCCGAGCTCGTGGAGGGGCTGATGCTGCTGGCCCGGGTGGACTCCGGGCAGGCCGAGCGTGGACGGGTCACCGAGCGCCTCTCGGCCGTGGTGCACCAGGCGCTGGCCCGCGAGCGGCCGGGCCTCGATGCCGCGGGGTGTGCCGTCGAGGTCGGGCTGGACGCGGATCCCGAGGTGCACGTCCACGTCGCCCTGCTCGCCACCGCGGTGGGCAACCTGCTGCGCAACGCGTCCGTGTACGCCCCGGGGACGCCGGTCCGCGTGGAGACCGGTGCGGACGGGCGTCTCGCGTGGGTGGCGGTCTGCGACGGGGGCCCCGGGCTGGCGACGGCCGACCGGACCCGGGTGCTCGAGCGGTTCCAGCGGGGCACCACACGCCGTGACGGGCTGGGGCTCGGGTTGCCCCTCGCACGCGAGATCGCCCGACGTCACGGTGGCGACCTCGTGCTCGAGGAGGCGCGGGGCGGCGGGCTGCGCGCGCGCCTCACGGTCTCATCGGATTCCAATGTGGCGCCAAGGGAGCCCCAAGCCCCGCCCGTCTAAGGGGTGTGCGAGGAGGCCACCTTGCTCGTCCTGGGGCTCGCGCTCGCCGACAACCCGATCACCTGGGAGACCCTGAACGCCGACGCACTGGCGGTGTTCGAGGACGGTCCGGGTGCGTCGGTCACCGCCAGGGCCCGGGCCGCCCGCGACGCCGTGGGAGCCGTGGCCGTCGGCCCCACCGCGGTGCGCGCGGAGGCGCAGGTGGGACTGCCGGCCCAGCGTCAGGCCCTGGCCGCCGTGGAGATGCCGCTCGGCGTGGGGCGCTCGGAGCGCCGCTGGCTCCGTGCGGAGGCGACCGCCCGCCTGGCCGAGGTGGACAGCGCGCGGTTCACCTGGGTGCGCGACGTCCAGGAGGCCTGGCTGGCCTGGTGGACGGCCTCCGAGATCGCCGAGCACCTCGAGGACTACGCGCGGGACGTGGAGGACGACCTCCAGGGCTTCGAGTCGGCTGTCTCGGAGGGCGTGCTGGCCCCGCTCACCCTCGAGGATCTGCGCGCGGAGTCCCTCCAGGTTCGCGCGGAGGCCGCTGCGATGGAGCAGACCTCTGCCGTCGCCGCGGCCCACCTGCGCTCCCTGCTCGGCGAGCGCGCGCTCGACGCGGGCGGACACGCGCTGCACGACGCGGAGCCCGGGATGTCGAACCCCTGGACCCCTCTGGTCGGCAGGGCGGGTGACCTCCCGGCCGTGCGCGAGGCCGCCGCCCGCGAGGACGCGGCTCGCCGCCAGGTGGCGGCCCTCGGTGCGTCCCGAACGCCCGTGCTGGCCGCGGGGCCGATGTGGGGCCCGGACGACGGCGGAACCCTCCGGAGCTTCGCCTTCGTCGGCGTCTCGATGCCCCTGCAGCCCGGGGTGGGCCCGGACCGGAGGGTCGCCCGGGGCGAGGTCGCGGCGGCCGCCGCGGAGCGGCGCTGGCAGGAGCGCTCGCTGGACGCCCACCTCGAGCAGGAGGCCCTGGCGTGGGACGCCGGGCGTGCGCGCCTCCAGCGCCTCCGCGACGAGGTCCTGGGACCTCTCGAGGCCCGTCAGGAGCGCCTGGAGGGCGCCCTGTCCGAGGGCCTCGTCACCGCCGATCGGGTCGTCCGGGCCCGTCGGGAACGCCACGAAGCGGAGCACGAGCAGGTGCTGGTGGCGGGCGAGCTCCTCGCCAGCGCCGCCCGCGCCTCCCTGCTCGCCGAGATCCTCGCTGGAGACGTCCGATGATCACCCTCGCTCTGCTCGCCTGTGGGCACGGCACCTCCGACACCCACGCGCCCACGGCATCCCTCGACAGCCGGGTGGGCTGGGTGGCCGTGCAGCCCCCCGAGCGCGTCCCGGTGGCCACGCTCCCCGCCGAGATCGTGCCGGCGCCCGGCGCTGTGCACGAGGTCGGGCCCGCTGTGGAGGGCCGGCTGGTGCGCTGGCTCGTGGCCCCCGGCGACGCCGTGGTGGCGGGGGATCCGCTCGCCGAGCTCGTGAGCCCCGAGCTGGCCGGGCTCGAGTCCCAGTCCCGCGAGCTCGCGGTGGCGGTGCAGGAGCAGGAGAAGCTCGTGGCCCTCGAGGAGGCCGCGGCCGCGCGGGGTGTGGCGAGCGCCGCCCAGCTCGGTCGGTCCCGGGCGGACCTCGCGGCAGCCCGCGCCTCCCTCGACGCCGTGCGTCAGCGGCTCGGCGCCCACCGCGACACGTCCACCCGCGAGGGTGCGGGCTGGACCTGGCGGTCGCCCACGACGGGTGTGGTGGGCGAGGTGACCTGCCCGCTCGGGACGGTCGATGCCGCGCGCACCTGCCTGTCCCTCGTGCAGCCCGGTGGGGTCGTGCTGGAGGTCGGGGTGCCCGAGCGTCTCCTCGGACGTCTCGACGGTCCGACCCAGGCGCGGTTCACGGGGGCGGACGGGAAGGTCTTCGACTTCGGCGAGGTGAGCCGGGCGCCCACGGTGGACGCACGCTCCCGGTCGCGGCGCTTCCGGTATGCCGTCGTCGGTGGGGACGCGCCGCTGGCCGGCTCCTCCGGTCGTGCGCGCATCGCCGTGGACCCCGACGAGGGCACGTGGACCGTGCCCTCCGCGGCCATCACCCGCATCGACGCCGTCCCCACCGTGTTCGTGCGCCGGGAGGGGGGTCCGGAGCCCCGGACGGTCGAGCTCCTCGGGCGCGAGGGCGACACGGTGGTGCTCGCGGGCCTCCAGGCCGACGACGAGGTCGCCGTGCGCGGGGTGTACCTCTTGAAGAGCCTCGCGCTGCAGGAGGAGGGGTGACCCTCGACGCCATCATCGAGGCCTCGGTCCGCAACCGGTACCTCGTCCTGCTCGCGACGATGCTGGGCATCGTGGGGGGCCTGTTCGCCCTGGACCGGATGACCTTCGACGCCTTCCCGGACCTCACGAACGTCCAGGTGCAGGTGCTGACCACGGCGCCCGGCATGGGCTCCGGGGAGGTCGAGCTGCTCGTCACACTGCCGATCGAGCGGTCCCTCGGCGGGCTGGCGGGCGTCACGGCCCTGCGGAGCGTGTCGCGGCCCGGCGTGTCGTCCGTGTCGGTGGTGTTCGAGGACGGCACCGACCTCTGGCGTGCCCGCCAGATGGTGAAGGAGCAGGTGGACGTCGCGCGCGGCGCCATCCCCGCCGACGCCGGCACCCCCGAGCTCGCCCCGCCCACCACGGGCCTCGGCGAGGTCTTCCAGGTGACGCTCGCCTCCGACGACCACGCGCCGTGGGACCTCTACCGGATCTTCGAGCGCGACGTGGCCCCCCGGATGCGCGCCGTGGACGGCGTGGTCGAGGTGAACGCCTGGGGCGGAGGCGTCCCGCAGCTCGACGTGGTGGCGGACCCGTACGCGCTGGTCGCCCACGACCTCGCCTGGAGCGAGGTGCGCGATGCGCTGGAGGGGGCGCTGGCCATCACCTCCGGCGGCGACGTGGAGTCCGGCAGCGAGCGCGCCAGCGTGCGTGCGGTGTCCAACGCGACCGACCCCGCCGACCTCGAGGACCTGGTGGTGCGCGACGACGAGCGTGGGCTCGTGCGCCTCGGGGACGTCGCGCGGGTCGAGCAGGCCGGCTCCATCACGGTGGGGCTCGGCACCGCGGACGGGGAGGGCGAGGTGCTCTTCGCGGTGGTCCAGCTGCTGGCGGGTGCAGACGCCCTGTCGGTGGTCGACCAGGTGCGCACGATCGCCGACCAGATCCGCGAGACCCTGCCGCCCGGCGTGCGCCTCGAGACGATCTACGACCGCGAGAAGCTGGTCGGGAACACGCTCGAGACCGTGAGCCACTCGCTGCTCGAGGGCGGCGTGCTGGTGGTGCTCGTGCTCCTCCTCCTGCTCGGCGACCTGCGCGCCGGGCTGGTCGTGGCCACCGTGATCCCGCTCTCCATGCTCGGGGCCTTCACGGGGCTCGCGGCCCTCGGGTACTCCGGGAACCTCATGAGCCTCGGGGCCATCGACTTCGGGCTCATCGTGGACGGGACCATCGTCGTGGTCGAGAGCATCGTGGCCCTCGAGCTCGCCGACCGGGGCACGTTCAGCGCGGCCGTCGTCGACCGCACCCGGCGCGTCAGCCGTCCGGTGCTCTTCGCGGTGGGCATCCTGGTGCTCGTGTACCTGCCGGTGCTCGGGATGGTCGGCACCGAGGGCAAGCTCTTCCGGCCCATGGCGCTGACCGTGCTCTTCGCCCTCGTCACGGCCCTGGTGCTCTCGTTCACCTACGTCCCGGCCCTGGCGAGCCTGGTGGTCCGGCCGGCCGGGCACCACGAGACCCGGGTGCTCGCACTCCTCAAGCGGGCCTACCTGCCCGTCGCGCGCTTCCTCCTCGATCGGCCCGTGCTGGCGGGCGCTTCCGCGGCATCGCTGGTCGCGGGGTCCCTCCTGCTCGCGGCGACGCTCGGGGTGGAGTTCGTCCCGCGGCTCCAGGAGGGCGACATCGTGGTGCAGACCGCGCGGCTGCCCTCCATCTCCGCCTCGGAGGCGCGGAAGGAGGTCCTGCGCATCGAGCGGATCCTCCGTCGGTTCCCCGAGGTCGAGCGCGTGGCGTCCCGCACGGGATCCCCGGCCCTGGCCACCGACCCCATGGGGCTGGAGGAGGCCGACATCCTGGTGCGGCTCGCCCCGCGGGACTCCTGGACGACGGCGGACAGTACGGAGGGCCTCTCGGACGCGATGGAGGCGGCCCTGCGGGCCGAGGCCCCGGGACCCGAGCTCTCGTTCACCCAGCCCATCGAGATGCGGTTCAACGAGCTCCTCGAGGGCATCACGAGCGACGTGGGCGTGCAGATCTACGGTCCCGACCTCGACACCCTGGTGACGCTGGGGGCCCGGGTGGCCCGGGCGCTCGAGGAGGTCCCGGGTGCTGCGGACGTGAAGGCGCCGTCCGTGGAGGGCATGCCGGGTGTGGACGTCACCCTCGAGCAGGGCGAGCTCGCCCGCATGGGGGTCGCAGCCCCCGATCTGCACGGGCTCGTCGCGGGGGTGCGCCGCGGGGTCGAGGTGGGCACCGTGCTGCGCGGGCAGTTCCGGGACCCCGTGGTCCTGAAGGTCGATCTGCCGGCGGACGTCGCACTCGACGACCTCCCGTTCACGCTGCCGGGCGGGGGCCACGCCACCCTCGGCGACGTCGCGAAGATCGAGGAGGTCGTGCTGCCCGCCGTGGTGCGCCGGGAGGCCGGGAGCCGCCGGGTGGTCGTGCAGGCCAACGTCCGGGGCCGTGACCTCGGGGGCTTCGTGGAGGATGCGCGGGCTCGCGTCGACGCCGTGGAGCTCCCGGACGGCTACTGGATCGACTGGAGCGGCAAGTACGAGCAGCTCCAGGCGGCCGCGGCGCGCACGGCGGTGACGGTGCCCCTGGTGCTCGCATTGGTCGTGGTGGTGCTCTACTACGCGTTCGGCGCCTGGCGTCCGGCGTGGCTGATCTTCCTGAACGTCCCGGCGGCCGCGTCGGGCGGGGTGCTGGCGCTGTTCCTGCGGGGCCTGCCGCTCTCGATGAGCGCGCTGGTCGGCTTCGTGGCGCTGTTCGGGGTGGCGGTGATGAACGGCATCGTGCTGGTGTCGCGCACCCTGGAGCTCGACATCGCGTCCGACCCGCGCACGGCGGCTGCGGCGAGCGCAGCGGAGCGCTTCCGTCCGGTGCTCATGACGGCCTTCGTCGCGGGCATCGGGTTCCTCCCGATGGCGCTGGCGACCGGGGTGGGCGCGGAGGTCCAGCGGCCCCTGGCGACGGTGGTGATCGGCGGGCTCTGCACGTCCACACCGCTGACCCTGCTCGTGCTGCCGGCCCTCTACGCCCGGTGGTTCCACGCGGTGCCGCACGTGGCTCCGCCCACGATCACCGCGCCGGCGTGACAGGCGGTCTCATGGGGCGCAGACGACGATGTCCCCCCAATCGCACGCGGCGACGCCACCCGCGATTGCCGCGTACGTCCCGAGGCTCCCGCCCGCATTGCGGCCGTACAGCCCCACGAGCTCGCGCTGCACGGACGGAGCGTGCACGCTGAGCCAGCCGCCCCAGGCGCGGTTCAGGTCGTGCTCCAGGCCCGCGTCGCCCAGGAAGACCGGGAGCCTGGGCCCGAGACCCGTGGCGAAGCGGATGTCGCGGGCGAGGGGCTCGTCCCGCGCCGTCAGCGCGGCGCTGTACGCGAACGCCTGCGCTTCCGGGTCTTCCGGGAAGCGCGCGAGCAGACCCACGGCACAGGCCGCCGCGACGGCCGGATCGTGCAGGTCGGCCAGCGCGGTGTGCATGGCGCAGAACGTTCCTGGCCATCCCGAGGGGAGCCCGGGGTAGCGATCCCGGAACGCCTGACCGAGCGCCTGGACGCGGTCGACGGAGTCGGTCTGCCGGAACCCGTGCTCGGCCCAGAACGGTCGGTCGACGTCGAAGTCACCGGTGAGGCCCGAGAGGTCGGGTACCGGCGGGCTCTCCGTCACGACGGGGCTCGACGGTGCGCGGCGAACGATCCGCTCGACCGCCGCGGCGCGTTCGGTGTCCTCGTCCGTCCGGCAGAGCACGAGCGAGGCGGCAGCCGTACCGGCGATCGCGGCGAGGATCGAGCGCCTGGACATCCCCGGATACTACCCGACCCGCGTCAGCTCAGCGTGAAGGCCAGCGCGAGGATCTCGACCAGCGTGGGGTCGTCGTGGGGCAGGAACACCGCCTTCGCCTTCGTCCTCGATGCCGCCGTCGGCTTGACCGGCTCGCCCTGCGCGAGCCCACTGCCGATGTGGATGCGACGCTCGCCCACCACCAGCCAGGGGTCGTCGATGTGCGCATCCAGCCGGATGCGACCGAGCGCGCGCTCCAGGACGGCCAGCCGCGCCCTTCCGAGCGGACCGAGCGCACCTTCGTCCTCCGAGCGACGGCTGATGGCCGTCATCACGTCGAGCTCGTACATCAGCTCGCTCGCGTGCACCGGCGAGAGCTCGGCGTCGATGTCCATCCCGACGAGCCGCACGCGGTCGTAGGGGATGTTCGGCTCGTCGCCCTCGAGCCACAGGCGGACCACGGTGTCGCCGAACACCTTGCCGGGCGGGTCCGGCGTGCCGTGGTGGCCGGCGAGCGGGAAGCCCCAGCCGCGGTGCTTCGCGAGCTCGGCGAGCTGCCGCTGGTCGCACGTCCGCCCGGCGAACCGCTCGGGCTGGAGGGCGTACACGGGCCGCCAGAGCTGCGGGAAGGGCTGCTCGATCTCGAGCTCCTCCAGGCGGTCCCGCCACACCAGCAGGGCGTCCTCGGCGCCGGTCGCCGGGTGCCACAGACGCACGGCCTCGTCGGTGGTGTCGCCCAGCAGGAGGGTCCCCGAGGCGGTCTCCCAGATCAGCCGTCGCGCCATCGGCCCGACCACCGGGTGGGTGAGGTAGTGCGCCTCGAAGGCCTCGGGCCCGATGCTCCGGTCCTGCAGCCAGAGCCGCTGCAGCCGGTGGCGCTGGGTGGTGAGGGTGGACCTCAGCTCCTTCAGCTCGGCCTGGAGAGCAGCGAGCGCGTCGGGGGCGTCGCGCTTCACGGCAGCGGGCACCGACCGTAGCGCCTTGCCCTTCGCGTCGATCCAGGTGAGGGCGGGCGGATCGCAGGTGAGCCGCGCGACGAAGCCCGCGACAGGCTGCTCGCGCTGGCCGTCGACCAACCCGAACCGCGGCACCGCGGCCTCCTCGAGCTCCTCGCCCGTGAGGCCGGCCCGGGTTGCTGCCGTCTCGAGTGCTGCATGGAGCGCGCGGCGGGACGGGGTGGTGCGGACCTTCGACTTCAAGCGGCTGAGCTGGGCCACCCCCGCCTGGTCCGGCAGCTCGGCGAGCACGTCGAGCACGGTGTTGCCGAGCTTCTCGCCCCAGATGTCGTTCTTGCGGAGGCACCGCTCGGCGAACCGTCCGAGGTCCGCCGCGAGATCACCCCGATCGGCCAGGGCCCAGACGAGGCCGCGCACGAGCGTTCGGGTGGGCTCCAGGTCGCCCGATCGTGAGCCGGGGCCCGTCCAGGCGAGCTCGATCGTCATCCACCCTGCCACGGGCTCCAGCGGGACGTCCGTGGCGAGCTCGCGGATCCGGGTGCGCCAGCGCTGGGTGGGCGTCCGACGGGTCCCGACCTCGGCGCAGTGTCGGAGGAGGGTCAGCCAGCCTTCCCGGTGCGGGGAGGTATCGACGAACGGACGAACGACGTCGCCGAAGGAGGTGTACCGGGGCACGGGGTGGTCGTCGGTGGGCAGGCGGGAGGGGAGGAAGGCCCCCACGGAAGCGTAGGCGTCGCCTGCCGCGGTGATCAGCTCGATGGCCCGTTGCGCCTCTCGGGGTGTGAGCTCGGCGCTGCGCAGGGCGCGGTCCAGGGTGTGCGCCGGGATCTGGGCGTGGTCGAGGATCTGGAGCAGCGCCAGCAGGCGCTCGCCCTCCCACGGCAGCGGCTGGGCGAACAGCCAGTGCCCGAGGGTCCGTGCCGTGGCGATCTCGGCGGGGCTGAGCGGCTTCGTGGTGTGCTGGTAGGCCGCGAAGCACAGGTCCGCCTGCGCTGCAGGGGTCCACCGGTCGATGGCCTTCGCGATGGGGCTCCCGGTGATCCAACGGCGCTTCGGCATGTCCTCGAGGAAGGCGTCCAGCATGCCCGGGACGGTCTCCGGAGGCGGTGGCGGGTCGGGGACGGTCTCCGGAGGCGGTGGCGGGTCGGGGACGGGCTCGGGCTCGGGCTCCGTCGCGGCCGGCCCCCCGGCTTCCGGGGCTTCAGGCTCGACCGTGGCCTCCGGGGCGCTCCATCCGAGCCATCTGGTGAGGGTCTTCCACATTCAGTCCTCCCAGACGATGGGGTCGGTGGGGGTGAGACGGTGGAACTCCCGCAGGTCCACGCGGATCCGGCCGTCGGGGAGCTCGGAGAGCACGTCCGAAGGCCGCGCGTCGAACGCGAAGTCGCGCGCCACGTACCGGATCCCGGCATGAACGGGCTGCAGCGTGGTGTCGTCGGTGCCCACCACGGTCACCTGGAGCTCCGTCTCGGCGGCCTCCAGGCTCTCCGGTGTGGAGCCCCAGAGGGGGCTGTCCGGCGTGATGCGGTGCATCGCCGTCCAGGTGCGGGTCAGCGTGGCGGTGCGCGCGCGCACCAGCGGGAGGTCGAGCATCCGGTAGAAGAGGACGCCCTCCTCGGTGGGCTCGGTGCGCACGAGCACGACGCGCAGCTGGGCCTCGTAGACGAAGTTCGCGCGCTCGTTCCCCACCCGGAGCTGCAGGGTGGGGACCCCGTTCATGTACCCGATCGCGACCTTCTCGCTGAACGCGATGCGGGCCCGCGGCTGGGAGATCTTCACGAACACGAGCCCCGTGGAGACTGCGGTGACCACGAGCCCCACCACGGCCTCCGCGGTGACCAGCCCGTGGGCGAGCGTGGTGGTGGGGTACATCGAGCCGTACCCGATGGTCGACATCGTCTGCACGCTGAAGAAGAAGGCCTCGAGCAGCGAGCCCGTCGCGTTCGCGATGCCGCCCGCCAGCCAGTACAGCACGGCGAACACCAGGTTGAGTGCCAGGTACGCGCTCACGATCATCCCGATGCCGAGGGACAGCGGCGCGCGGAGGTAGAGGTGGTAGGCGTCCGCGAGCGGGGTCCGCGGCACGCCCACGATCACGAACTCGTCGCTGGTCGGCCGGATCGGTGAGGCCATGGGTCGCGGTATCAGCGCGCCTTGCGATCCGCCCGGACGTGCGCCTCGAAGCCGAGCACCGGCAGGATCGGCAGGCCCTTGCTGTAGGCGGGGAACGTGTCGTCGATGCCCGTGATGATGGGCTCGAAGATCCGGCGGTCCAGCACGTTCTGCAGGTCCAGGAAGCCGTCCATCGACCACCGGCGCATCAGGAACGTCCGGCTCACCTTCAGGTCCAGGCCCCCGAAGGCGGAGAGGCGGCCCCCGTCGGCCACCAGCGGCTCCACGCGACCCGTGAGCAGGTCGTACGCGTCGGTGTCCTGCCGCGGAGCCGGGAAAGGCGAGCTGTACCGGAACCGCGACGCGAGCCGCCAGCGCTTCGGCAGCTGCACGAACCCCACGATCTGCACGCGGTGGGGCTGGTCCCAGGGTGGCGGGTAGAGCGCGCTCCGACCGTCCTCGTTCCGGCGCGTCCAGGTGTACTGGTAGAGCGCCCGCAGCATGGCGCCCTCCCGCTGGAGCACGAGCTGCGTCTCCACGCCGCGGGCCCGTCCCGACAGGCCTCCCAGCGATCCGTCCACCTCGAACCCGGCGAGGTCCACCATGCGTCGCGCCCAGCCCGTGACCCCGAGCTGGACGCCCTGTCCGCGGACCTCCGCACCCGCCTCCCCCGTGTCGCCGCGCTCGAGCGGGAGATAGGCACCGTCCGCCAGGCCCACGAGGAAGAGCGGATCCGGAGACCTCCAGGTGCGCGCCAGACCCGCGTGCACGGCGAAGGCCTCGTGGGGACGCCAGCGCACGAGGGCTCGGGGCGCATGGCCGAAGCGCGGGAGCTGGTCGCCGACGAACAGGGTCTCGAGCCGCGTGCCCACGTCGACCTGGACGGGGCCGTCGAGGCGGACGTCCACGTAGGGGTCGATGGACCCACCGGGCGCCCGACGTGCGCTGGTGCCCTGCCGGATGGTGTACCGGCGCAGCTCGGCCTCGGCGCCGGCCGTCAGCCCGATCCGCCCGCGCGTCCGGAGCTCGATGCGGGTGCCCGGGAAGAGCTCGTCGGTGGACTGGGGCTCCGCACGACCGTCGATCGTCCGGCGCCAGCGGGAGATCCACGGGGTGATCCGCAGCGTGACGTCCTCCGCGAGCTCCTGGTCGAAGCGACCCTGCAGCTGCACGGCGTCCTGGCGGATCTCGACCGTCTGGTCGTCGACGCCGGTAGGCGCGTCGATGGCGTCGGAGAGCGCGAAGAAGGTGAGCGAGCCGACATCCCCGGCCAGCCGGGCGTGCACGTCCCAGAACCGCGGGGCGATGCGGGCCTGCTCGGCCCCGAGGAGGGCGGTCATCACGGCGTCGAGGTAGCTCCGGCGCAGCCCGACCTGGAGCGTGCCCACACGGGTGGGCGCGGTGACGCTGCCGTGGGCGAACACGACGTTGGCCCCGATGTCCACCGTGGCCTCGGTGGGCGCGCGGGGCGGGACGACCTCGACCACGCCCGACAGCGTGCGTCCGTACCTCGCGGGGCCCACACCGGGCCAGAAGCGCACCTCCTCGACCATCTGGGCCGGGATCACGCTCGCGAACCCCCCGAGGTGGTAGAGCAGCGGGATGCGCACGCCGTCGAAGGTCACGACGTCGTCGCCGGGGTCACCGCCGCGGATCAGCAGCCACCCGGACTCGAAGGGCGTGCGCACCACGCCCGGCCGCATCGAGACCGCCCGCACGGGGTCGTTCACGACCCCTGGCGAGAGCACGAGCTCCTCGCGGGTGATGACCTGGGTGCCCGCGCGGTCGGTCGTGGGGCTGTAGCGGGCCACGAGCTCCCAGCCGTCCTCGGGCACGCCCCAGGCCTCCACCTCGCCCGGCCCGGTCTCCACGGGCTCCACGACGATCCGGGAGTCCGCCGATGCCACGGTGACTGCACCGTCGACCCCCCGGAACGACGCGACCCCGTCGGCGTCGGTGATCACCACCTGCTCGCCCACCGCCAGCCGCGCGCCCGAGAGCGGGGTGCCCTGGCCGCGCTCCAGGAGCCGGACGGTCAGGGTGACGGCTGGCTCGGGGTGCACGACGACCAGGGTGACCGGGACCTCGGCGGGCTCGCCCTGGAAGACCGCGGGCGCGAACCTGCAGGCGCGCGCGGCGTCCGCGGAGGGACCGTCCTGGTCGGTCAGGAAGGCGCCGTCCACGCCGACGGACCCGTCCACCCGGGCCTCCACCGCGACCCAGCCGGGCAGGGGGGCCACCTCGCAGCCGAGGGGCTCGGGGAGACGGACGTCCTCGGGCCACCCCGCGGGGTCCACCGTGATGCCGGCCCACGCGGACCCCAGCGCTGCGAGCAGCCACGCCATGGGCGGAGGGTACTCCAGGCGGCCCCGTGATACCCGGCAGCATGGACGATCGGACGCCCACGTGGGACCTCGCGGTGCTGGTGTGCTGCAACCAGCGGCCGGAGGGGAGCCGGCGGGGCTGCTGCGGGCGGGAGCCCGGAGAGGCGCTGGTGGGCTGGCTTCGCGATCGGTCCCGCGCAGACGGGCTGAAACACCGGATGGTGATCCATCGTACGGGATGCCTGGACGCCTGTGCGGGCGGCACGTCGGTGGCTCTGCTCTCGGCCTCCGAACGGTCGATCGTGAAGGTGGGCCCGGAGGATCGGGAGGCCGTGTGGGCCCGTGTGTGCGACGTCTTGGAGCGACCGGTTACACGGTAGCGTCCTGAGGGTCTGTTTGTTCCTCGTCACCTTCCTCATCGGTCTCGTGATGCTCGTCGGTGGCGCCCACTTCCTCGTCGAGGGTGGCGGGCGCGTCGCGGTCGGGCTCCGCGTCCCGGCCATGGTCGTCGGGCTCACCATCGTCGCGTTCGGCACCAGCGCGCCGGAGCTCTCGGTCAGCGTGATGGCCGCCCTCGAGGCGAGCACCGCGATGGCGATGTCGAACGTGAACGGGTCGAACATCGCGAACATCTTCTTCGTGCTGGGCCTCGCGGCCATGGTGCACCCGCTCACGGTCGAGCGCTCGCTGCTCCGCCGCGACATCCCCACGTGCATCGGCCTGCAGCTGCTCGTGATCCTGCTGGCCCTGGACGGCACCTTCGGGCGCGTGGACGGCGTGATCGTCGTGCTGGGCGGGGTGTTCTACAACCTCTGGCTGCTCTACGACGTGCGCAGGGGCCGTGCCTCCCTCGAGGACGAGGTGGAGGCGGAGGGCTCGCTCGCGGTCAACGTGGCCAAGCTGGTCGCCGGGCTCGTGGTCCTGGTGCTCGGGGCTCGCCTGTTCGTCGACGCAGCCGTCGAGGCCGCCCGGTTCCTGCACTTCAGCGACCGGATGATCGGCCTCACGGTGGTCGCGCTCGGCACGAGCGCCCCCGAGACCGCCGCGGCCCTCGCTGCCGCCCGGAAGGGCGAGGTGGACATGGCGGTGGGCGGATCGGTCGGGTCCAACATCTTCAACATCGCCATGGTGCTCGGGATCACGGCCTGCATCGCGCCCATCGACCTCTCGTCGGGCGGCTTCCTGCAGGACATGGGCATGGCGCTCGTCGCGGCCCTCCTGCTCGTCGGGGTCGTGGCGCGCGGCGGCATCTTCCGGTCGGACGGCATCGTGCTCGTGCTCGTCTACATCGCCTACATCGCGCTGGGCGTCTACCAGGGCATGGGCGCGTGAGGCCGTTCAGCCGGGCCTCGCAGTCCCTGCAGGGCTCGGTGTACTCGCGGTTCGCGGGGCGGATGTCGACCTACCGCGGTCCGGTGTACCCGCTCCACATCGGCGACACGTGGATGGAGCCCGCGGAGGGATGCCGGATGGAGGACCTCCGGGTGGCCGACCATCCGGGCATGCACCGCTACACGCGGGTCCAGGGGCTCCCGGCCCTCGTGGACGCGCTCGCGGCGGAGGTCCAGGGGTTCACGGGAACGCCCACCACGGCGGCCGAGGTGCTCGTCGGAGCTGGTGGCACGGGGTGCCTCGCTGCGGCCATCGGTGCCCTCGTGGATCCCGGCGCGCGCGTGGTGATCCTGGCGCCCCACTGGCCCCTCGTGGCCGGCATGGTCACCGCCTTCGGCGGCGAGGCCGTCGTCGTGCCGTTCCTCGGGGCTGTGGGGTCCGCGGCGGAAGCGGCCGCCCTGCTCGCGTCGCACCTCGACGACCGCACCGTCGCCGTCTACTGGAACACGCCCAACAACCCCACCGGTCGGCACATCCCCCGCGCCTGGCTCGAAGCGATGGTGGAGGTCTGCAGGGCCCACGACGTCGTGATCCTCGCGGACGAGGTGTACGAGCGGTACGTCTACAGCGGCACCCACACGCCCTCGCGGCCCCTGGCTCCCGAGCGCACGGTGTCGATCCACAGCTTCAGCAAGGCGTACGGGATGGCCGGCAACCGCGTGGGCTGGTTGGTGGGCCCAGCGGACCTGATCGAGCACGCGAAGCGGGTGAGCACCCACACCTTCTACAGCGCGCCCACTGGCGGTCAGCTCGCGGGCCTGGCCGCCCTGGGCCCCGCGGGCACGGCCTGGCGGGAGGATGCGCGCGCGAAGTACGCGGAGCTCGGCGCATATGCCGCCGACCGTCTCGGCGCGGCCCGGCCGGAGGGGAGCACCTTCCTGTTCCTCGACGTGGCGGAGCACCTCGATGAGGACGGTCTGGAGGGCTTCCTGGTGCGCGCGGCGGACCGGGGGCTCCTGCTGGCCCCGGGTCCGAGCTTCGGCCCGTACCCCACCCACGTGCGGATCTGCTTCACGTCCGCAGCACCCGACCTCGTGCGGGCCGGTGTGGACGTGCTGGCGGACCTACTCGGTCGGTAGGGCGTCGAGCGTGGCGCGCACCACGCCGAAGTCCATGTCCACGAAGCCGTCTGCCTCGAACTTCGCGAGGGCGAGTGCGTTGGCGTAGCACTGGGCGAGCTGGCCGCTGGACTGCTGGCGGGACGCGACCTGCTCGGCCTTCCCGTCCATCACGTTCCAGGTGAGGCGCGTGCGCTCCTTGACCTGCGGGTCCTGGTTCCAGGCCGCCCAGAAGCACTTCTCGAAGATCTTGCCCGCGGACTCGAGGCCGGCCATCACCTGCTCTTCGGTGATGCCCTTCGCGTTGTTGGCCTTGAGCACCATCCGGCTCTGCCAGTACACGGGGTCGGTCTCCTCCACGCGGGCCATGCCGGCGGGGTCGAACGTCCACTTCGCCCCGAGCTCCTCGGCCACCATGGGCACCTTGGTGCGGCGCAGGAGGGTCACCTCGGCCGTGGTGTTCTTGCCGCTGGACGTGACCTTCGGACCGGACTCCAGGGCGTCCCAGACGTGGAGGACGTCGCGGGTCCAGGTGTTCACGACGTCCTCGCGGGTGTCGCCGTCCAGGCCCTTCCAGGCGTCGCCGAGGACCGCGGGCAGCGCGGACATCTCCGCCTCCACGCGGCCGCGGAACACGATGGCCTGGCGCACGCAGCCCCGGCCCTTCACCTTCGTGCCGAGCACGAAGACCTGGTCGTCCTGAGCGAACGGCTCGGGCAGCGCGGGCTTCTCGACGCACATGAACTTCTCGGGCACGTCCTTGCCGGCGGCCTGGGAGAGGAAGGTGCGGAGGACCTCGGTGTCGGGGGCTTCCGCCGCGAGCGCGGGGAGGGTGAGGATGAGCACGGTCACAGTCTCCGATGCTGGGCGAGGGGCATACCGCGACGGGTGCGCTCCACGCGTTCGAGGTCGATCTCCGCCAGGGCAAGCCCCTCACCGTCGCCGGCCATTCCCACGACGTGTCCCCACGGGTCGACGATCATGGAATGTCCCCACGAATGGCGCAAGCCCCGATCGTCGTGGTGGCCGACCTGGCCGGGTGCGATGACCCACGCCTGGCACTCGATCGCCCGGGCGCGCACGAGGGGCTCCCAGTGGTCCTTGCCGGTGGTGAGGGTGAAGGCGGAGGGGATGGTGAGGATGCGGGCGCCCCGGTCGACCAGGCCGCGGTAGAGCTCCGGGAACCGCAGGTCGTAGCAGACCGACATCCCGATCATCCCGTGCGGGGTCGCGGCCACGACGAGCTCGTGGCCACGCTCGACGGTGTCGGACTCCATGAACCGCACGTCGTCGGACACGTCCACGTCGAAGAGGTGGATCTTCCGGTAGAACGTGATGATCTTGCCATCGGGTCCGATCAGCACGCTGGTGTTGAAGCACTTCCCGGGCGTCGGGGCGGCCTCGTTCACGCTGCCGATGAGCAGGGTGATGCCGAGCTCGCGCGCGAGGTCGCGGTAGCGGGTGACGGTCGGCCCCCCGAGGGGCTCGGCGGTGCGGACCTTCTCTTCGTGGGGCCCGAGGAAGTTGGTGTTCTCCGGGGTGCACACGAGGGTCGCGCCGTAGCGGGCTGCCCGGCGCACGAGGGTGTCGACGGCCGCGTCGTTGCGGGCCCGATCGGAGGTGCAGGTGAGCTGGACGGCGGCGGCGAGCGTGGTCATCGCGCGGCTCCGGAGTGGGTCTCGATGACCTGGTGGATGCGCAGCAGGGCCAGGGCGCCGAGGATGACGCCGAACCAGAGCGTGGCGATGCGGATCAGCAGGCTGGCGGCGACCGCTGCACCCTCGGTGAGGGACGGGATGAGCGCCTGGCCGAGCTCGCCGAGCACCACGTCGGTGACCCCGAGACCGCCGGGGCTGAAGCCGCCGGCCGTCGTGGAGAACGCGTACAGGAAGGTGCTGACCTCGAGCCCCGCGTCCACGTGCAGGCCCATGTACACGAGCCAGAGACCGACACACTCGGCGAACCAGGCGGCGAAGCTCATGGCGACCGTGATGGCGAGGGGCACCGGGGCGAGGCAGACCCGCATGGCGACGTAGGCCTCCTCGAGCTTGCCGGCGACGCGGTCGACCACCGGGATCCTGCCGAGGACCTTCAGGATGGCCATGGACACGCGCTGGTTGAGGAGCACCAGGAACCCGGATCCCAGCACGGCGACGGCGAAGAAGATGACGTCCTTCCGCTCGGGCGCGAACGTGGTGATGCCGAGCGTGGCGAGCGCGACGACCGCGATGCCGTCGGTGACCCGCTCGGCCACGAGGGCCGGGAGCGTGCGCTGCATCGGCGTGCCAGCGATGACCCGGACGAGGTAGGGCTTCACGACCTCGCCGGCCTTCGCGGGGCTGATGACCATCGCGAGCCCGCAACCGAAGATCCAGAGGTTGGCGCTGTGCGGGATGTGCACGCCGAGGCGCCCGAGGAGGAAGTGCCACTTCAGGTAGCGCAGGCCGTAGTTCACGAGGGTGAGCGCGAGGACGCCCGCGTAGATGGGCCAGGAGAAGGACGCGAGCTCTGCGGCGGTGCCCGGCAGGTCCTTGTAGAGCGCGTACGCGATGTAGAGGATCGCGGAGAGGGCCACCGCGATCGCGGCCCACCTCCTGAAGCTCGCCAGCGCGCCGGGCTCTGCGGCCGGGACGTCCTCCATCTGTCCTCCGGCGCCGCTACTAACCGCCTGTCCCCATCGTGCCCGGTGGCGTGGGATTCCGTGCTAGGGTCTCCGGCGGAGGACGCCGTGGCATCCTTTTCCGTGAGCTCGCGGGGTCTCCCCACTGTCGAGGTCGAAGCGCCAAACTGGGTCGCGGCCCTGGGCCTCGGTCTGCACGAGCTCGGCAAGGGTGCCGGGATGGAGCGCCTCGCCTGCGAGCTGCTCCCGAACGGAACGGTCATCGCCCGCGACATCAAGAGCGGCATGGGCTTCGTGGTGCAGGCGGCTCTCGAGCCGGCTGACGACGACGAGCTCATCGAGCTCGACGACCTCGAGCCCCTCACGGAGGAGGTCGAGGAGCGCGACGACCCCCGGTCCCTCCTCGAGGCCATCGAGTCCGCCGACAGCACGGCCAGCGCGGCCTCCCTGGCCCTCACGCTCGCCCGCGAGCTCGTGCCCTGCGAGAGCGGCGCGGTCATCCTGGAGGACCGTGGCTACCTGCGCTTCGTGAGCGTCGTGGGGCCGCACGCCCGTCGTCTGATCGGCGTGCGGCTCCCCGCGGGCACGGGTGTGGCGGGGTTCGCCATCGAGAAGCAGCGCATCGTGGTGCTCGACGCGGCCCACGAGGATCCCCGGCACTGCGGCGAGGTGGACGCCCTCACCGGCTACACCACCGAGCAGATCCTGGTCGTGCCCGTGAAGCGCCCGGAGGGCGGGGGCTGCCACGGCGTCGTGGAGCTCATGAACCTCCCGGTGGGGCAGCGATTCGGCACCGAGCAGATCGCTAAGGTCAAGTCGGTGGCGCGCGCCCTCGCCGAGCGGCTGGACCAGGATCGCTGACCCTACCGAGAGAAGCGGCGGACTGCGAGGCCGAGGGCCAGGAGGCCGGCCAGCACGACGCCGGGCACCACGATGGGCACCAGGGGCTCGGCGGGCAGGGTGCGCCAGGGCGAGCCGTCGCGCGCACGGCGCTCCATGCGCTGGACCCACCCGGCAGGTGCGGTGTCGACGGCGAGGACCCGGGCGCGCTCGCTCAGCGGCTCGACCTCTGCCGGTCCGTCGATCCAGGCGACATCGCGGTGCAGCTCGACGCGGGCGAGGGTCCTGGAGGTGGCGTCGGGCAGGTTGCCGTTGGAGAGCCTCAGGGCTCCGGGGGCGTGCTGGCTCGCGAGGTGCAGCGTGACGCGCGTGGCGTCCTGGATGGCCCGGCTCTTCGCCTGCGTGACGACCAGGGGCACGGTGTGGCCCTCCCGGGAGAGGACCAGGCCCGTGGCGAGCTCGGCCTCCACAGAGGGCGAGGCGAGCTGGTGGGGCACGTCGACCGTGTAGACGACCTCTGAGCCCTCGGGGCCGATGCGCCACTCGAGGACGTGGTCGACGCGGTGCCCTCCCACCGGGTGGGCGAGGGCCGCCGCGAGCAGGATCAAGGGAGGAAACCGTACTTCTTGAGCTTGTAGCGGAGGGTGTTCCGCTCGACTCCGAGGAGCTTGCCGGCCAGCGCACGATCGCCGTCCGCCGCGTCCAGAGCGAGCTCGAGCAGGCGGGCCTCGATGCCCTCCAGGTGGTCGGAGAGCTTGAAGTCCTCGGTGAACAGACTGGCGTCGAGGGTGCCTTCGCTGGCCCGCTGCTGCGGGGTGAGCGTGAAGCCCGACGGCCCGAGCACGGCGGTGCGCTCGGCGAGGTTGTGGAGCTCCTTCAGGTTCCCCGGCCAGGAGTGGGCAGCGAGTGCGGCGTTCATCTCGTCTGTCACGGCGGGCACGGGCCGCCCGTACTTCGCGCAGCTCTCGACGAGCGCAGCCTCGAACAGCGAGGGGAGCTCGTCGACCCGCTCACGGAGAGGCGGCAGGGAGACCACGACGACCGCGAGGGTGAAGTAGAGGTCCGATCGGAGCTGGCCGTCCGTCACGCGCTGCTGGGCGCCGGGTCGGGCGGTCGCGACCAGGCGGGTGTCGGGCCGGAGGCGCTTGAGCGTGCGCACGAGCTGCTGCTGCGCGTCGTGGGACAGCTCGTCGACGTCGGGCAGGACGACCATCCCGGAGGGCAGGTCGGCTTCACGTGCGGGATCCACGACCGTGAAGGGCGAGCGCGCACCCCCGAGCTCGTGGAGCTTCCTCGCGGCGGCGATGCGCCCGGAGCCGACCTCGCCCTCGATCCACACAGGGGACGGGACGTCGGCGAGGGCCTGCAGCGTGCCGAGGAGAGCGCCCGCCACGCCGGGCTTCTGGGCGAACGCGTCGCCATTCGTTCGCCCACCCCCGAGGCTGGCGACCCGATCGAGGATCTGGTCGACGGAGATGGGCTTGGTGAGGAAGTCGCGCGCACCCATCTGCATGGCCTCGACGGCCTTGTCGACCGCGCCGAACGCGGTGAACACGACGACCTCGGCGGGTGGCGTGATCTCCCGCGCGGCCCGGAGCACCTCCATGCCGCCGACGGGCTCCATCCGGAGGTCGGTGAACACGAGCTCCGGCGGGTCCTCCCGGAGGCTCTCGATGGCGGAGGCTCCGTCGTAGAGCGTGGTGACGTCGTGGCCCTGCTTGCGCAGGATGCGGCTCATCGCCTCCGCGCTCGAGCGGTTGTCGTCCACGACGAGGATCTTCAAGCGGACCTCCCCTGGCGGGTCGGTAATCCGTTTGTCCCGCCCTGCAACCGCTGGCGGTGCGCGCCTCAGCGGGCGTTCAGGCGGGTCCCCGCGGGAGATCGAGCACGAAACGCGCGCCGCCCAGGTCGCCGTGCTCGAACCTCACCGAGCCCGCGTGCCCCTCGACCACGCCGCGCACGAGCGACAGGCCGAGCCCCGAGCCACCGTCGCCGCTCACGTTCGCCTCGAACACCGAATCGCCCAGCTCGGGGTCGATGCCGGGCCCGTTGTCCTCGACCACCACGCGGGCGCCGCGCGCGTCACCGGCCGTCGTGATGCGAACGAGGCCCTGGCTGGCCGGTGCGGCGCGGAGGGCGTTGTTCACGAGGTTCTCGATGGAGCGCGACAGCAGGGGACGGTCCATCTTCACCACACCCGCGTGCCCGCCGTCCACCTCGATGCGCACGCCCTTCCGCTCGGCCTCCGAGCGCTTCATCCGCACGACGTGCGTGATCAGGGCGTCGATGTCGTGGTCTTCGAGCTTGAGGCGCAGGGTGCCCCGCGTGGACCCCTCGCGGAGCAGCCGGGTGACCACGTCGTCGAGGGTGCGGATCTCGGCGTGGATGGAGGCTGTGAGGGCTGCTCGCTCCTCGGGATCCTGCTCGTCCTTCAGGAGGCTCGTGAGCAGCTCCATGCTCTGCAGCGGGTTGCGGACCTCGTGGGCCACGAGCCTGGCGATCTCCTGGGCCACCTGCACCCGCCCGAGGATGCTGTGCTCGCGCTCCTCCACGGCGGACGCGACGGAGTTCAGGCGCTCGATGAGCTGATCGATCTCGTGGATCCGCGTGCCCCGCATGCGGACTCCGCGCTCGCCCGTGCCCACGCGGTCGAGCATCTTGCCGATTCGCGAGAGGGGCTGGAGGAGCCGGAGCACACCGAGGGCGGTCGTGAGGCCCGCGATGGTGGCGAGAGCGACGGCGAACAAGCCGATCCCCGCGTAGCTCCGCGTCGGCGTCGGGTAGATGGCGAACACCCGGAGGCGGCGGTTCTCGAAGCAGGCCGAGGTGAGGAGCTCCTTGCCGATGGTCACGGGGAGCACGCCGCTCGGCGCGCCGCACACCTCGTCCTCGAGGGCGGGAGAGATGTCGAGGCTCCCCTGGGCCAGGAGCACCCGCCCGTCGTTGCTGACCGCGCGGAGGAGCAGGGCCTCGCCGTTCGGGTCGGGCGTGCGACCAGCGTCCAGCTCGAGACCGAGCCTGGCGGTCTGCGCATACAGCTCGGCTCGTGCTGCACGGTTCTCGGCGAGCACGAGCCGGTAGAGGAGGGGGATCGACACGGGCGCGATGGCCAGCGCGGCGATCACGCCCGCGTAGACGCCCAGGACGACGAGCGCCGAGGGACGGTTCCTGGCGGAAGACGCCATGGAACGTCAGTTCTGGAGCTTGGACGTCCCGTCTTCCTTGTCCGTGGTCTCCTCGCGGACGCGGATGCGGATCTCGGCCGCCTCGGTGCCGTACAGGTGGTACGTCGACGACGCCACGGACGGACGGGTGAGGTCCGGCTGGCTCGTGAAGGCCTCGGTGAACGCGCGGCCGTGGTCGTACGTGAGGTGGAGGGGCGACGCGCAACCGCCGAGGACAGCGACGGCCGCGATGCAGCAGCCCGTGACGACCTTGTGGAACAGGGGGGTGTTGAAGGGCATCTCGCTACATCTCCTCGGGGCTCGGCTCGGCCGGCCTTGCGGGTTGCTCGGCACGCAGGCGTCGCACGGCTTCGTCAGCGTACACGTGTTCGGCATCGTACTTCAGCGCGCGCTGGTAGTACGAGAGGGCTCGCTCGTCATCACCTGCCCGCTCGAACGCGATCCCCACGTTGTAGTGGGCGTCGGCGGGGCTTCCGGTGGTCAGGAAGGTCTTCAGCGCTGCGCGGTGATCGCCCACCGCCGCTTGCGCGTAGGCGAGGTTGTTGCGGTAGCGCGGGTTCGTGGGCTCGAGGTCCACCGCATGCTGGAGGGCCTCGCGGCTCGCGGCGGGGTCGCGGCCGAGCAGCAGGAAGCCGTAGTTGTTCCAGGCCGCAGCGTCCTCGGGATCGAGGTCGGTGGCGCGGTCGCAGCTCGCGAGGGCCTCATCGACGCGCTCACTGTCGGCGTAGAGCACGCAGAGGGCGCGCTCCACCTTGGAGCTCTTGGGCATGGCCACGCGGCTCTTCAGCAGGAGGCGCTCGGCGTCGTCGGTCATGCCCTGCTGGCGCAGCGCGATGCCCTGGTAGAGGTCGAGCTCGGGCCGATCGAGCTTCTCGTCGCGCATCTGGGCGATCATGTGGAGCGCCCGGATGGCGTCACCGCCGTCGAGGAGCTTCTCCACGATCTCCAGGCGCACGGTGTCCTTCTCCGTCCGCCAGCGCGGCACGTCCTGAACGTCCCGGGGAGGACGCATGGTGGGCTTGGCGCAGGCGGCCGCGGAGAAGGCCACGGCGAGGAGGACCGGGAACCTCACGGCGGCGCGCCCCAGAGGCGGAACACGCGGATCAGCGCCGGGCCCATGAGCGTGAGCTTGAGCACGGGGAGGAGGAAGAGGATCATGATGACCGTGAGCTTCGGAGACACCTTGGCGGCGCGCTCCTCGGCGCGAGCCATGCGCTTCTGCCGGGTCACGTTGGCGTGCACGCGGAGCGAGGCAGCCACGGAGGTACCGAAGCGCTCGGCCTGGGCCAGCATGTTCACGAGGGACCGGATCTCGTCGAGGCCGGTGCGCTTCTCGAGGTGCCGGAGCGCCTCGACGCGCGGGACGCCCGCGCTGATCTCGCTGTTGACGAGTTGGTACTCCTTGGCGAGGAGCGGGGAGGCCTGCTCGAGCTCCACCGCGACGCGACGGAAGGCGGCATCGATGCCGAGGCCGGCCTCCACGGAGGACACCAGGAGGTCGAGGCTGTCCGGGAAGGCGGCCAGCAGGGCCTCCTTCCGCTTGTTGATGTTGTTCTCGACCATCATGTACGGGCCGAAGTAGCCGAACAGCGTGGCCCCGAGGGTCATCGCCACCGCGTACTTCAGGTCGAGGCTGGACGCGGCCGGGATGAGGATGATGGGGAGGCCGATGGCCAGGGCGATGCGCGTGAAGTTCAGGATCTCCAGGGCGCGGGGGTGCTTGAACCCGGCCTGGATGAGCTTCCGCCGCATGATGTTGCGGTCCTCTGCCGAGGACGGGGTGATCAGGCGGGAGAGCGCGTTCTGGTCGCCCTCCTGGCTGCTGATCAGGATGTCGATGTCGGGCTCGTCGACCTCCTGGTCGCCCCGGGCCTCGCGCAGACGGTCGCTGGCGGTACGCGTGGGGTTGAGCAGGAGGAAGACGCCGTACACCGCCGCAGCGATGATGAGCACCACCATCAGGGCGATGCCCGCGAAGATCACCTCCATGTCAGACCTCCACGTTCGAGATTTCGTACATCAGCCACCCGCCGAAGCCGTACATGCAGAATGCCAGGAACACGATGCCGTTCCCGATGATGTCGTCGCGCAGGGGGGTGAGGTACTCGGGATTGAGGGCCGACAGCGCCAGGATGACGAAGATCGGGAGACATGCGAGGAGGCCGGCCGTGAACTTGGCCTCGGAGGTCATGGCTCTCACCTTGGCCTCGAAGACGAACCGGCTGCGGATGGTGCCCGCGATGTTGTTGAGGATCTCGATGAGGTTACCGCCGGTCTCGCGCTGGAGGCTGACGGAGCTCACGAACAGCCGGAGGTCGAACACGCCCGGGTTGCGGTCGAGCATCTTGTCGAACGCCTCGCGGTAGTCGCGACCGAAGCGGACCTCCTCGAACACGCGGCCGAACTCGCCGGCCACAGGCATCGGCATCTCCTCGGCCACGAGCTTGAACGCGTCCGAGAGGCCCATACCGGCCTGGAGCGACCGGGCCATCAGCTCGAGGGTGTCGGGGAGCTGCTCGACCAGCTTGGTGGTGCGCTTGCTCGCCTGCCAGCGGAGGAGGCCGTAGGGGAAGATGGCTGCCGGGATGGCGAGCACCATGCCGATCATGCCGATGCCGATGCCACCCAGGATCAGGCCGAGCCCGCCCGCGACGATGATGCGCGCGAAGAACGCGCTCACCGAGTAGTCCGCATCCGCCGAGATGATGAGCTGCTGGATGTGCTTGCCGGTGCCGCCGAGGGCGTTCGCCGCGACGTCCGCTTCGTGCTCGACGAACAGGCTCTCGGCCTCGGCTTCGTCCATGCCGGCGCCGGACTGGCCGAGACGACGCCGGAGGTCTTCCTGGCGCTGCTCCTGCCGGCCGACGTACGCCCAGTACAGGCCCTGTCCGACGGCGAGGACGGCCGTGAACACGACGACGAGGAGGACGACGAGGATCCAGTTCTGCATGGCTAGATTCCGGAGGTGAGCATCAGACTTCCATCTCGAAGCGGAAGAGCTCCGAGGAGAGGCGGATGCCGTTGGCTGCGAGGCGCCCGGCGAACTTGGGTCGGATGCCGGAGGCGCGGAAGCGCCCGCGGACCTTGCCGTACTCGTCGATGGTGCGCTGCTCGAAGATGAAGATGTCCTGGCTGGTGATGACCGGACCCTCCATGCCGGTCACCTCGGTGACCGCGAGGATGCGTCGGGACCCGTCGGGCAGCCGCTGCTGCTGCACGATGAGGTCGAGGGCGCGCGCGATGGTCTCGCGGATCGCCTTGTCGCCCATGTTCGGCATCCCGATGCCGACCATGGTCTCGAAGCGGGAGAGCGCGTCGCGCGGGTTGTTCGCGTGCACGGTGGCCAGGGAGCCGTCGTGACCGGTGTTCATGGCGGTGATCATGTCGATGGCCTCGCCACCGCGGATCTCGCCGAGGATGATGCGGTCCGGACGCATCCGGAGGCAGTTCTTCACGAGCTCGCGCTGCGTGATCTCGCCCTTGCCTTCGAGGTTGGCCGGGCGGGTCTCGAGGCGCACGACGTGGCTCTGCTGGAGCTGGAGCTCCGCGGAGTCCTCGATGGTGATGATCCGCTCGCCATCGGGGATGAAGGACGACAGCACGTTCAGGAGGGTGGTCTTCCCGGAGCCCGTGCCGCCGGAGATGATCGTGTTCAGCGCCGACTTCACGGCGCCACGCAGGACCTCCATGATGGGGCGCGGGCACGACCCGAGGGCCACGAGGTCCTCCGCGGTGATCGGGATGGTCCCGAAGCGGCGGATGGACACCGCCGCGCCGTCGAGCGCGAGGGGCGGGATGATCGCGTTGAACCGCGAGCCGTCGGCCATACGGGCGTCGACCATCGGGTTCTGCTCGTCGACGCGGCGACCGACGGCCGCGACGATGCGCTCGATGATCTGGAGGAGGTGCTTGTCGTCGTTGAAGACGACGTTCGTCTTCACGATGCGGCCCTTCCGCTCGACGAAGACGACCTTCGGCCCGTTGATCATGATGTCGGAGACCTCGGGATCGCGGAGCAGGGGCTCCAGCGGACCGAGGCCGAGGATGTTGTCGAGGATCTCGTCGACGAGACGCTCGCGCTCCATCCGGTTGAGCGGGAGCTGACGTGCGTCGACGCGCTCCGTCAGGGTCTGGCGCAGACGTGCGGCCAGCTCCTCGCGGGGCGTGTTGCCGACCTGCTCGAAGTCCAGGGACTCGATGAGCTCGTTGTGGAGCTCACGCTTCACCTGCTCGAAGTCGGCACCGGTTCCGCCGGGCCCACCACCGCCTTTGAAGCGGCCCTGGGCACCACGCACACGGTCGATCAGTCGTCCACCACCCATTCACTCACTCCTACCCGAAGGGCCACCAGCCGCGCTTCTTCCCGCCACCGTCGTCATCGGGATCGTGACCCCCGACGGCATCCTCCGTCAAGACCGCCACCAGGTTGCTGATGTCCCGGGCGGTGTCGCTCTTCTTGTTGGCATCGCGGATCAGCTTGCCCTCGTTGACGGCCTGCTCCACGGTGCGCGGGTCGTCGGCGACGGTGGCCGAGACCGGGATCCCCAGGTTCTCCTTGATGTCCTCGAGGGACACGAAGGCACCCTTGTACCAGCGGTTCACCACGAGCCGGATGCGCTCCTTGGGCACGTCGGCCGCCTGGAGCATCCGGATCTTGCGGAGGGCGTCGCGCACCGACGTGATGTCGGGCGTCGTGATGAGCACGATGGTGTCCGCCGCCTGGCAGGCGAGGGTGACGGCCTCGTCGAGGTGCGTTCCGCAGTCCACGAAGACGTAGTGGTAGGCCTTCGCCGCGAGGTTGAGGATGGAGTACAGCTCCTCCCCGGTGGCCTCGCCGATCATGTTGATGTTCTCGGGCACCGGCAGCACGTGGACCTTGCTCTTGTGCACGGCCACGGATGCGGTGAGCGAGCGCTCGTCCAGGCGGTCGGCGCGCTGTGCGAGGTCCGCGATGGTGTCGCGGATCTTGAGGTCGAGCAGCGAGGCCACGTCGCCCATGCCGAAGTCGAAGTCGGCGCAGAGCACGGTGTGGATCGCTGCGAGCTCGGTGCAGAGGTTGGTGGTGAGCACCGTGGTGCCCACACCGCCCTTCGCGCCGATCATGGCGATGACGGTGCCCTTGTCCTCGTCGTCCTCCGCCATGCTGGCGGCGGACTTGACGACCTCGCGGAGGCGATCGGCCTCCTGCGGGAGGACGACGAACTCCTTGAAGCCGACGCGCATGGCCGCGAGGATGGCCTGCGAGTCGGCGCGGTCCGCCAGGGCGATGAGGGCGATGTTCGGATGGCTCTTCGCGATGGTGCTCGCCAGCTCGATCGATGCGTCGATCGCGTTGGAGTAGCCCACGATGATGACCTGGGGACGCTCCTCTTCGATGGCCTCCTCGACGTCGCCGAAGCCGATCGGGCTGTTGGGGAGCTGGGCCTCGGCGGCGAGCGCTTCACGCACCATGCCCATGGCCTCGTTGTCGAGTCCCACGAGCAGGCAGTTCGCCGCTCCTGCTGAGTGTCCGATTTTCCTCACGGGTTCTCCTGGAGCAGGGGGGTCAGCGCTGGAGACCGACCACGCCGGTGGGCTCGGCGGTGCGGCTACCGGGACGCGAGCCGGTGCCGAGGAGGAACAGCTCGAGATCGCTCGGGTTGTTGTTCTCGGTGGTGCCGGGCGCCGGGGGGACCTCACCAGCGGCGAGCGGACGGACGAGGCGCGGGGTGACGTAGATCACGACCTCGGTCTCGCTGCGCTCGTGGCGGACGCCGCGGAAGAACACACCGATGATCGGGATGCGCCCGAGCCCCGGGATGCCCTTCCGGAAGAAGCTGCTGTTCTCGTTGAGGAGACCGGCGACCGCGAAGGTCTTGCCGGACTCGATGCGCAGGTGGGTGCGCGCCTTGCGGGTGACGAAGCCGGGGACCGAGATGCCCGCGATGGGGAGGCCCGTGCTGTAGTCGATCTCGGAGACCTCGACGGTCATCCGCACGTCGATGATGTTGCCCGCGAGGACGGTGGGCACGAACTGGAGCCGGACACCGTAGTCCTTGAAGACGATGGAGATCTGGCCCTGACCGGTGGGCTGGGGGATCGGGGTCTGGCCACCGGCGAGGAACTCGGCCTCCTGGCCGCTCAGGCTCACGAGCGTGGGCTGGGCGAGGATCTTGCCCATCCGGTACTCGTCGAGGAGCTGGGCGACCGCGACCAGGTTGATGGCCTGGACCACCGCGCCGATCGACATGACGCTCGAGCTCGAGGTGGGGACGCCGACGCCCTGGGAGGTGGCGCCACCGCCTCCGACGATGCCTGCCAGGCCCGCGTTGGTCCAGCTGGGCTGCTGGGTGCCGCCCTGGCTGAGGCCTGCGCCGAGCTGCGCGGTGCCCCAGAGGACGTTCAGGCCCATCTCGCGGATGGCCTCGCGGGAGACCTCGGCGAACAGCACCTCGAGCTGCACCTGGTGGTCTCCCCGGACCGACATCAGGTTCACGAAGTCCTCGTCGTAGATGCGGGCGACCAGGGCCACCTGCTCGAGGGTGTCGAGGTCGTCGACCGGGCCCTCGACCACGATGCGCTCCTCGAGGGGGTAGACGCGGGGCGCCTCGCCTTCGACGATGGAGTCGATGCGGCGCACGAGCTCGGTGAGGTCGCGGTGCACGGTGACCTCGTAGGTCATCGGCGGCACGCCGGGCCCGAAGTTCACCAGGAGGTCCGTGGTGCCGATGGCCGTGCCCTGCACCTGGAACTTGCGGGCGAGCCCGAGGTTCTGGATGTTCGCCACCGTGGGATCGGTGATCGCGAGGGAGGTGGGGGTCTGGGGCGTCTCGAGGTAGGCCGACTTCCCGAGCTCGATGTCGAGCCAGTCAGCGCGCTCCTCCTGTGCGAGGGCGGTGGTGCTGACGAGGGCCGTGGAGAAGAGGATGCCGACCAGTCCGGTCAGCAGCGCCTTGGGGCTTCGCATCGGGGTGATCCTCTCGGGGTGGCGTGCGCGGACGTGGGGTGCGCCCGGGCGGGTTTGGGTGCGTACGGGATGGGTTCGGGTCCGCCTGGGGGGACAGCGGGCCGGAGGGTATCAGGTTCGACGTTACTCGGTGCGGACCTTTTGCGTCTGCTTGTCGTCGCCCTTGATGATGATCAGGGTGCCGTCGTCCGAGATCCGCTTCCGGTACTCGTCGATGCTGAGCACGTTGGTGCCGATGGTCTTCTTGGGCTTGACCTCGTTCCCGTTCTCGTCGACCGCCTGCTGCTGCCGCTCGGGGTCGAGGAGGTCCTTGGTGCTGATCCCGGGGTTCTCCTCGATGTTCGTCACGTCGATGTCGTTGCGCAGGGTGAGCGTGACCACGCCCTCGATGTGCGCGTGCGTGATGGTCTCGGCCTGGTCGGGCGTGACCGCGACGGTGACGGACGGAGCGACCGGCTGGCGCGCGTTGCCCTGACGCTCGCCCTCCTCGTTCACCTCGATGCGAGCGCCGAGACGGTCGTTGACCGCGAGCACGGTGACGGCCTGGAAGAGCGTGCGGGTCTTGATGGGCTCACCGGCGGTGACGATCAGGTCGACGTAGTTGCCGGGGTTCAGGAAGCCGGCGACGGCCGAGCCGCCGGAGATGTCGAGCGCGATGGCGCGCATACCGCGGGGCACGATGGCGGGGAGGCCGCGGCCGGCCTCCGGTGCGGCGAGACGCTCGACCCGGATGAACTCACTGGCGAGGATCCGCTCCACGGGCACGCGGTTCACGGCGAGGTCGCGGGTGGCGAGCACGTCCTCCGGGATGAAGTCCGGCGGGAACTCCTTCGTCTCGAGGTCCATGTCGGTGATGGTCTCACCCGGCCAGATGGTGCGCTTGGCCACCACGATCATCTCCAGGTCCGGCGGGGCGCTGACCTCGCGGAGCTGCTCCTGGAAGTTCCGGATGACCGTGAAGATCACCAGGGCCGCGATCGCCGCGGCGAACAGCGAGACGAGGAGGAAGATGGCTGCCTTCAGGCGGCCGCCGGTGGAGGTCTTGGCCATGGGCTCTCCTGGGGCCGGGTCGTGCGTCCCGGCGCGTCCGTGATGCTATCAGAGTCGATGGCCTCGTGGGGAGGTCGATCCACAGGTCCACAAACGAAGAGACCCGGATGCGTGAGCATCCGGGTCTCCGGTGTACGGTGTAGCGCCGAAGCGCTACGACGCGATCACGGGCTCTTCACCGTGTTGCCGATCGAGCTGAACGCGGTGTTCAGCGCGCCACCGAGAACGGTGAGGCCGGCGATGATGATGATGGAGACCAGGGCCGCGATGAGGCCGTACTCGATGGCGGTCGCGCCATTCTCGTCCTGAAGGAAGTTCATGGTGTTTCTCCGGTTGTGGGGCGTTTTGGGTGACTGCCCGGCGGGCTGTGCATCCCGCATCTTGAAGTTCGCATCCCGGGCCCTTCCGCGCAAGGAAGAAGTGGCGAAAAAATTATTCCGAGGGTGACCGAATAAGGAAGCAGGCCGATAATCGACGAAGAAAAAATTTCCTACGGGATCGTGGACGGCAGCGCGAGGGGACGATCCCCGCGGCGTGCGGCGGGGAGGTCCTCGCCCAGGAGGGAGGCCCGCCAGCCCGTCGGCCCGGGGCCCCCGAGAGCGAGATCATCCCGGTCGGACGGTGGGATCACGAGGGAGGCCGACCAACCACCGGCCAGCGCCAGGGCCTCCGCCCACGCCGTCCACCAGGCGAGCCGCGCCGCCTCCGGGCTCCCGGCGCGGATCGGTCCGGGGATCCCCACGGTGTCGCGGGGGCCTCCGGTGATCGCGTCCTGGAGCGCGTCGGCGTGGGCGTGGAGAGTGCGCTTGGGTGCCCGCCGCCCCTGGAGCAGCGCGTCGCCGACCGGTGCACGGCGGGCGAGCTCGAGCAGCACGCGGTTGCCGAGCACCGTCGGCGCCGGCCGGTCGCTCCTGCGCGCGACGTCCTCGCGCCAGGCTGCGAGCCGCCGCAGGATGCCCGCAGCGGGGACGTCCAGGGCCCGCGCGCCGGGGATCTGGAGCCAGGCGTCCCGGTCGTCCGGACCGGCCACGGCCACGTCGCGAGCCTCGGTGCACGCGGCCGCCAGGATCTCCGATCGGCCCAGCTCGGCGGCGCGGGACGACAGGGCATCCCAGAGGGCGTGGAGGTGGGCGACGTCCTGGGCTGCGTAGGTGATCTGGCCGGGGGTCAGCGGCCTCCGACTCCAGTCCGACAGGGTCTCACCCTTGTCCAGATGCACGCCACACCAGCGCTCCAGGAGGTCCGCGAGACCCGCGGGGTACTTCGTCTGCACGAGCCCGGCGGCGATCTGCGTGTCGTGCACGGTCTCCGGGACGCTCCCGAGCGCGCGCGCGAGCAGCGGGAGATCGATCCGCCCGGCGTGCACGATCCACGGTCGCGACACGAGACGGTCGGCGAGGGCCGCCATCAGACGCGCGTCGTGGGTGTCGATCAGCTGTGCGGGTGCCCCCGGCGCGCGGACCTGGAGCAGGTGCAGACGGGGGTGGTAGCAGTTCTCGGCGTGGAACTCGGTGTCGACCGCGAACGGGCCGTCGCCGACGACGAGGGCGTCGGGATCGGTGAGCAGCATGGTCACGAGAGCGTCTGGACCCCACGGCGCAGGTAGTTGGGGAACGTGAACCGGCAGTTCGGGCACGTCGTCTGGCGGCGGTGCGCGTCGGGCTTGGGGTGCAGGCACCGCACACAGCTGTAGCGCTCGAAGCTCGCGAGCCCGGTGCGCACGAGGTCCGCGAGACAGTCGATGAACGCGGGCTCCAGCCCCAGCGCGGGCGCGCGGCCGAAGTGCGGGATGCCCATCTTGTGCGCGTCCTCGGCGTACTCGATGTCGATCTCGTGCAGCGTCTCGATGTGCTCGCTCACGAAGGCGACGGGAACGAGGGTGACGCGCTGCACGCCGCGCTGGGCGAGCTCTCCCATCACCTCGGGGGTGGAGGGCGAGAGCCAGGCGCTCGGCCCCACGCGGCTCTGCCAGCCGAGGGACCACTCGCCGTCCCAACCCATGTGGCGGATGACCTGACGCGCGGTCTCGCGGATCTGCTCGGGGTAGGGGTCGCCCCGGCGCGGGAAGGACAGCGGGAGGCCGTGGGGCGTGAACACGAGGTGCGTGGGACCCTCGCCGGGCGTGCGCTCCACGCCGGTGCGGATCGTGCTCGCGAGGGCGTCGAGGTAGAGCGGGTGGTCGTAGTAGGCGGGCACCCAGTGCACGGGCATGTTGCCGATCCCGAGCTCCTCCATGGCCGTGAACATGAAGCTGTAGGCCGCGTGAGTGGTCGCGAAGCTGTAGTGGGGGAACATCGGGACGGCGACGATGTGGTCGACGCCCTGCTCCAGGAGCGACTCCAGGCCCTGCTTCGCGAACGGCGGGGTGAACATCATCCCGCTGGCCACGGGCAGATCGGGGTCCAGGCGCTCCTTCAGGGCCGCGACCTGCTGGTCGTGGGTCTCGACCAGCGGCGACCAGCCGATCATCTCGTAGTTGGGCTGGACCTTCGGGCCCCGCATCCGCGCGATCATCGCGCCCATCGGCCGGCTGATCATCTCGGGGAACGGCAGCACGTCGTCGAGGAGGAGCGACAGGAAGGGCACGAGCTCCTGCTCGTTCCTCGGCCCCCCGAAGTTCAGCACCATCACGCCCGGCTTGCTCACCACGTCGATCCTCCGGAGGGTCGCCCTAGAGACCCGATTGCACCCACCAGCCCCGCTGGTGTGCTGCCTGCGCGAGCAGGGGGTCTCCCCGATCGACCACGAGGCCGTATTGCGCCGCGCCGAGCATCTCCAGATCGGTCGGCGCATCTCCTGCGGCGAACGTCGGGTGATCCCGGCCCACCGTCGCCAGGGCGTCGAGCTTCCCCCGCCTGTACGTGATGGGCTCCTGGGTGGGGGCGACATACCGGCCGTGCTCCGCACGACACCACATGCCGAGCACCCGGTCTGCACCGATGCCGATGCGCTGGGCGGCCGCGTTGATCACCACGGCGGGGGAGGCCGTGACCACCCAGACCTCCCACCGGTTGCGCTGGAGCGCCCAGATGAGCTCGACGAGGGCGGGCCGGAAGCGCAGGGACCCCGAAGCCAGGCCGCGGTCGAGCACCCGCAGGGTCCGGGCGCGCAGCTCGCCCTCGGTGCGCCCGACGATCAGCGTCTCGACGAGCTCGGCGTACCCGGAGCGCGTGTCGCGGGCGCAGGCGGCCTCGTAGTGTGCACGCTGGCCCCGCGGGTCCTCCGCCTCCATGTCTGCCAGGAGCGCGAGGGACAGGTCGCCGTCGAGCAGCGTGTCGTCGAAGTCGAAGGCCGCCACACCTCCCGCGTGGGCGGTGACCATGGACTCCAGGCCATCCCGGACGGCCGGTTCCCACGAGGGGTCCGTGAGGAGCCCGCGCATCGCGGGCCCGCCGTGGCTGTCGCTCATCCCATCCACTCCATCAGCTCCGCCTCGGCGGCATCGTGCTCGGCCTTCAGGACATCGAAGCGCGCCTGGATCTCCGCGGCCTGCGCGTCGAGCTGGGCGTCGAGGTCCACCATCCACGCGAGCACGTCGCCCGCCTCCTTGCGGAGCCGCCACCGGTGGCGCGGGTGCGGCTGGTCCGGGAGCATCGGCTCGAAGGGGTAGCGCACGACGAGCCCGAGCTGCTCGATGACGTTCGCGAGGCCCACGAGCTGCTGGTGGGCCATGATGGCCACGCGCCAGGCGATGGAGCCGTCCGGATCCTCGGTGCGCGCGGCGTCGATCAGCTCGGCCTGCAGGGTGGGATGGAAGGCCGCGAGCATGTCGCGCACGGGCTCGAGCATCGAGAGCTGGTTCTGCAGCGGTGCGAGCTCGAGGGCCAGCCGATCGCGCCGGTCGCCGATCACCCGGAGCTCCGCCACCACCTCGGCCCACTCGGGCTGCTCGAGGACGTGCACCTGCTCGTGCTGGAGGTGGTGGAGCCGCTGGGCGGCCTCCTCCCGGGCGTCCAGCGCGGGCTGGAGGGCCCCGAGGACCAGCTCGAGCTGCTGGCGACGCGCGCGGAGGCGGACCTGCTCGGAGGCGCCGGCCGGCATGAGGGCCGGCAGCTCGGCCAGCCCGGGGTAGAGCCCCATCGCGCGCTCCAGCACGTCCTCACCGGGGAGATCGTCGGGCAGCGGGGTCCCGGAGGCGAGCTGCACCTCCAGGATGGAGAGGGCGGTGGCGGCGGTCTTCAGGATCTGGTCGAGGAGCTGGGCGTCCTGGCAGGCCTGGACCTCCGCCCGCGCCGCGCGGACGTCCTCTGCGAACGGCAGGGCGGGGCGCATCAGGAGCCCCCGCCGGCGAACATCGTCTCGAACACGGCGTAGTGACCTCCGTCCATGCCCACCGCGCGGTACGTGCGCTGGGCCCTCTCGTTGCGGGTCTCCACGTAGAGGCGCACCCCGGCGGCCCCGGCCTGGCGGGCCCGGCCGAGCACGTGGTCGTGCAGGGCCCGATACACGCCGTACCTCCGGTCGTCCGGCTCCACGTACACCGACTGGATCCACCACACCGGGCGGTCCCGCCAGTCGCTCCACTCCGTGGTAACCATGAGCTGACCGGCGATCCGGCCGTCCCGCTCGGCGATCCAGTACGAGGCGCCCACGTCCTCGGCGAACACCCGGGCCACCCCGGAGCGCACGACGCCGGGGTCGAGCGCGAAGTCCTCGGTCTCGTCGCAGAGGGCGAGGTTGCGGCGCACGATCCCCTCGAGGTCGTCGAGCGTCGCGGGCCGCACGCGCACCCCGTAGCGACGGCGGAGCTCGGCCTTGCCGACCTTGCCCATCGTGTTGCGGGGGAGGTCGTCCACGCGGAACCAACGGCGCGGGAGCTTGTACGGGGCCACCTGTTCCCGCAGGGTGGCCTGGAGGCGCTGGGGCTCCCAGGGACCGTCGCACACGACCGCCGCGGCCACCCGCTCGCCCAGATCCTCGTCGGGAACACCGAACACGGCGACCTCCCGCACGCCCTCGAGCTTCAGGAGCTTCGCCTCGACCTCGCGCGGGTAGACGTTGAGCCCGCCGGAGATCACGAGGTCCTTCGCGCGGCCGACCACCCGGAACCACCCGTCCGTGCTGACGCTCCCGAGGTCGCCGGTGTGCATCCACCCGTCCTGCAGGGCCTCCGCGGTGGCCTCCGGTCGACCGAGGTAGCCGCCGAACACCGAGGGACCCCGGATGCAGATCTCGCCCACCTCGTCCGGGGCGAGGGTCGCGCCGTCCGCGCCCACCACCTTCGCCTCCACGTGGGCCAGCGGGACCCCCACCGTGCCGGGGCGCCGCTCGCCGTCGTAGGGGTTCGCCAGCACGATGCCGATCTCGGTCATCCCGTAGCGCTCGAGGATCGTGTGCCCGAACTCGCGCTGGAAGGCCTCGTGGTGGGCGGACGGCAGCGGGGCCGACCCCGACGTGAACAGCCGCATCGAGCCCAGATCCGCACCGTGTCGACCGTGGGCCAGGAGCCTGCTGTAGAAGGTGGGGACCCCCATGAACACGGTGCTCCTCGGGAGGAGCTCCAGCACGCGGACGGGGTCGAAGGCCGCGAGCCAGCGGGTGTGCGCGCCCGCCCAGAGCGCGCCGTACTGGGCGACGAACAGCCCGTGCACGTGGAAGAGGGGGAGGGCGTGGAGGAGCACGTCCGCCGGGGTCCAACGCCAGGCGTCGTGCAGCGAGCGCACGCCCGCCACGAGGTTGCCGTGGGTGAGCGGCGCGCCCTTCGGCCGCCCGGTGGTGCCCGAGGTGTAGAGGAGCACCGCCACGGCGTCCCAGGGCACGTCCGCGGGGTCGACCTCGGGGGAGGCGTCGAGGGCGGGGCGGACGGCGGCCACGTCGCGCACGAGGACCTTCGCACCGGCGTCCTCCATCAGGAGCTCCACCTCGCCCGGCGTGGCGTCCGGGTGCAGCGGGAGGGTGACGACCCCCGCTGCCAGCGCGCCGAGGTGCAGCTCCAGGAACGCGGGGTCCTTGGGGAGCTGCAGGGCGAGCACGTCGCCCGCCACGAGCCCCTGATCGCGGCACCATCCCGTAGCGCGCCGGACCCGTCGCCCGAGCTCTCCATAGCTCACGGCGAGCTCCGGCCCGCCGCCGTGTAGCGGGGGTTCCACGGTGAGTGCGGGCGCGTCGGGCACCCATCGTTCCCGCATGGCCTGGTACAGCGACAGGGCGACCTCCGGCGCAACCCTACCCCGACGGGCCCCCGGATGGCATCATGCGCGGAATGGAGCTGACGCTACCGCCACGCTACGAGCTGGCCAGCGATCCCGTGCTCGGCCAGGGCGGCATGGGGCGTGTGGTGCGCGCGCGCGACCGCGTGCTCGACGTGCCCGTGGCGATCAAGCTCGTACGCCAGGACTTCGCTGCGGATCCGCGCTTCCGGAAGCTGTTCGACCTCGAGGTCCGCATCTCCGCGCGGTTCACGCACCCGCACATCGTCCCGCTGCACGACCACGGCGAGCTGGAGGACGGCACGCCCTGGCTGGGGCTGGCGCTCGCGGATGCCGGGAGCTTCAAGACCCTCAACAAGCAGGGTCCGCGCGACTGGGCCCAGATCCAGCGGCTCGTGATCGAGCTCCTCGACGCCCTCTCGCACCTCCACGCCCGTGGCGTGGTGCACCGCGACGTGAAGCCCGAGAACATCCTGCTGTACACGGGAGACGACGGCGAGCCGCACGTCTGGCTCGCGGACCTCGGGCTGGCCAACGCGAGCCTGCACCTGGCCCGGCGGCGCGGGCGTCGCGAGGGCACTCCGGGCTACATGTCGCCCGAGCAGTCCATGGGCCTGCCGCGCGAGTACGGGCCCGCCACGGACATCTACGCGGTGGGCGCGGTGCTCTGGGAGCTCGTCACCGGCGACATCCCGTTCGACGCCCAGCTCACGTCGGCCACAGCAGACCTCCCCACCCTCGTGCCCCGGGCGAATCTGCTCGTGCCGGCCGCCCTCCCGCGGCTCCTGAAGAACTGCCTCGATGCCGAGCCCCTGTCCCGGTACGACCTCGCGGCAGACCTGCGCACGGAGATCCTCGCCCTCGGGGAGCCCGAGAAGGGCCGGGGCGACTTCGACGCACCCGAGGAGGGCGTCGGGACCATCGCGCTCGGGGCGAAGTCGCTGCGCGGCGCGTCTTCCGTCGTGCTCGAGGCCATCCGGGAGGGCGCGAACTCCTCGCCGGGGCTCGATCCCTACGTCCCGTTCTGGAACCGTCCGATCCCGCCGGGCATCCCGGAGCACCCGCCCGTCGAGTCCGGCCGGGGGGCGTCCGCCCGCGCGTCGCTGAAGCTGTTCGCCCTCCGCGAGCCGCCGCTGATCGCCCGGACCCGGTCGCGCCAGGCGCTCTGGGACCAGGCGCGCGCCGTCCGCGACGACGGGCGCACCCGGGTGGTGCTCGTCACCGGGGCGGCCGGGAGCGGGAAGACGCGGCTGGTCGAGAGCGTCGTGCGCGCCCTCGAGGAGGGCGGCTGGGCCGAGTCCTGCACGCTCAACTACCAGGACCCGCGCGGCGTGGAGGACGGCTTCTTCGGGGCCGCCCGCGCCCTGCTGCGCCCCTGGAAGGAGTCGCGCGCCTCCCTGCTCTCCCGCCTGCGTCGTCGCCTGGCCCGGGAGCGCGGGAGCCTCGATCCGTCCGTGAAGGAGGAGGCCAACCTCCTCACCCGGTGGTGCGGGTTCGACGAGCCGGGGGTCGAAGAGGAGCCTGTGCCCGAGGGGATGGGGCTCCGCGAGGTGTACCGCCACCTCGACGCGCGCGGTTGGCGGGGGCTCTCCGTGATGGTGCTCGAGAACGCGCACCACGGGCGCGAGGACGGCGACGGGCTGGCCCTCGCAGAGGCCCAGGTGCGCGGCAACACGAGCGACGCCCTGCTCATCGTGGCCACCCTGCGCACCGAGGAGCTGGAGGCCCGGCCCGACCTCCGCGAGCGTGTGGAGGCCCTCGTCCAGGGCGGTGCGGTCCGGATCGACATCGATCCCCTGAACCGCGAGGAGACCCTCGAGCTCATCGAGGAGTCCCTGGCCCTCGCGCCGGACCTCTCGGTCCTCGCGGCCGAGCGGTGCGAGGGGAATCCGCTCTTCGCCCGTCAGCTCCTGCTCGAGTGGTCCAACCGCGAGTGGCTCGTCCCGAGCGGCGACCGCTACCGGCTCCAGGACGGTGTGGACGCGTCCGAGGTCCTGCCCACCGACGCCACCGCGCTGCTCCGGTCCCGCCTGGACGGGCTCGCGGAGGCGAGCGGCAACGCGCGTCGGTTCCGCGACACCATGCACATGGCGGCCATGGCGGGTGTCGCCGTGCCCCGCGACCTCGTGGAGGGCATGGCGGGCGACGACCTCGCGAACTTCGTCCTCGGGTGTGACCTCTGGGTGGAGCGCGAGGACCGCATGCGGTTCCACTCGTCCCTGCTCCACCAGGCGATGCGGGCCCTCGCCGAGGAGCGGCGGGACGCGAGCTACCTGCACAGGCGCCTCGGTCGCGCGTTCGCGCGCTACGGCGAGCAGAGCGGGCGCGACGTCAACCTCGACATCGGCCGGCACGCCATGGTCGGGCGCGACTTCCAGCTCGCGATCGACGCGCTCATGGCGAGCTGCAAGGCGTCCTGGCGCCGGCGGAACTCCAACGAGCTGAAGGAGTCGGGGGCCCTCGCCATCGAGGCGGCCTACCGGTCGCCCGCCATCTCGGATCGCACGGGGTGGGCGAACATCTGGAAGGCCCGTGCCCACGAGCTCCGCGGCGAGCCCGTGGACGCCACGGCCCACTTCAACGCGGCTCTCGTCCACTGCGAGGGCACCGGCGACGACCTGGGCATCGCGGCCGCCACGATCGGGCTGGGGTGGGCGAGCCTCCAGATGGGCCGGCTCGACGAGGCGGACGCCTACTACAACCGCGCGTTCGGGCTCGCCGAGACCCTGGAGCCCATGTGGCCGGCCATCGAGGTCGTGAAGGGCCGGGCGTGGCTCGAGCAGCAGAAGCGCAACTTCGACGGCGCCGAGATCCTCTTCACCCGGGCGGCCAACTGGAGCCGGAAGAGCGGCGACATCCGCGGCAAGGGCGAGGCGCTGCTCGGGCAGGCCTTCGTGGCCCTGCGGCGCGGCGAGTTCGACGAGGCGGACGAGATCTACGAGGAGGCCGCCGAGGCCTTCCAGGAGGGTGACGACCTCCTTGGGATCGCGCGCGCATGGGTCGGGAAGGGGGTCGTGCGGCGCCAGCGCTCCCAGTTCGACGAGGCCATGGCGCTGTTCACGCGCGCGGTGGGCGTGGGCGAGGAGCTCGGGGCCACCGAGATCGTCATGGAGTCCCGCTATCGGATGGCCGAGGTGCACAGGCGGCGTGGCGAGACCGACCAGGCTGCCCTGCTCTACAACGAGCACCTGCGCTGGGCGTCACTGAACAAGAAGACCGAGGCGGCCATCCTGGCCGAGCTCGGCCTCGCGATGGTCGCGCTGCTCCGCGACGACATGCACGACCTCTACGACCGCACCACGGCCGTGAGCCGCCACCTGGAGCCCATGCCCGCGCATTGGCTCTGGGCCACGTACAGGCTCGTGGTGGCCGCCATGCTCGCCCACCGGGCCGACGAGAACGGCACGTACACCTGGCTCTGGTCGGCGTCGGAGCTCGGGATCGCCGACATCGTCGACGAGGACATCGCCTACCTGCTCACCGACATCACGGCGATCGGGCTGCGCTCCGACTGGCGCAACGTCGTTCGGGTCGCCGGCCGGCTCGCCATCGCCCAGCTCCGTCGCCTGGGCGACCCCGAGGGTGCGCGGTTCGTGAAGCAGCAGGTCGACCGGCTCGTGCTCGACCATTGATCGCCTGGGTGCTCGCGTGCGGGACGGCGCCGCCCGCGCCTCCACCTCCCAGATTCGTGCGGACGGGGCTGTACGGCGAGGCCTTCGAGCCGGTGGCGTGGACCCCCGGGGAGACCGTGCGCGGTCAGGTCGCGCCGCGCGTGGCCGAGTGCGTGGAGCTCGGCAGCGTCGGGCTGGGCGACCTCACGGCGCGCATCGCGGCGGGCATCCCGGCTCCGGACACCGACGTCGCGTGGTCGCCGGACGGTACGAAGCTCGCGGTGGGCACCTTCCTCGGGGAGGTGCTCGTGCTCGACGGCTGGTCGGCCGAGGTGCTCGCCCGGCGCACCCTGGCCGAGTCCGCGGTGAAGCGGGTGCTCTGGAGCGCCGACGGCGCCGAGCTCTACGCCGCCGAGCAGTCCGTGGACGGCTTCCTGCACGCCCTCGATCCCGCCACCCTCGCCACGCGCGCCACCTTCCGCATGGCGGACGACCTGGAGAGCAGCCGGCCCCCCGGGCAGGACGACCTCTACGGGCTCTACACGCTGCCCGGGCCGTACGCCCTCGATCGCTACGCATCCGGTGACCTGCTGCTCGTCGGGGCCCACGGCTGGGACGGTGCGGAGGGGCGCCTGAACCGCTCGAGGGCCTGGCGTCTGCGCCGCACGTCCGAGGGGTTCGAGGTGGTGGCTGCCTGGCCCTCCACCGCCGCCGACGCGACCTTCCTCGCGGCCACGATGGACGGCGAGCGGGTCGCGGTCGCCGTGAGCCGCTCCAGCGCCGGGCCGGCTCCGGACCTGCCCGTGGGCGGCGTCGCCGTGCTCGATGGCCAGATGGAGCCCGTGTCCACGGCCGTCCCCGAGCCCCTGGCCCCCTGGTTCGACCGCGCGTTCGTCTGGGAGTCCATCGGCCTGCACGCCGACCGGCTCACCCTGGGACTCGGGGACGGACGGGTCTGGCGGCACGACCGGGTGCGCGAGCTCGGGACGCCCGTGCTCGCGGGAGACGTGCCCATCGCCGCCACGATCGGGCACCTGGTGGACGCGGGAGACTCCGTGCTCACGGTCACCTCGGGCACGTCGATCCCCTACGGATCCGGGCGCCCGGAGACCCACCCTCCCGAGGCGCACCCGCGGGAGAACACGCTCTGGGCGCTGCACCCGACCACCCTCGAGACCCTCTGGACCTGGCGGGGCAGCGAGCGCCTCCAGGGCCTCACGGTGGGTCCCCGGTGGATCGTGGTGGGGGTGTCGCCCGCGGACGCCGACCCCGCGCGCCATGGGCTGCTCGTGTTCGATCGGCAGCGTTCGGGCACCGGTGCCGAGCGGCTCGCCGCCTCGTGCGCCACGGGTGCGCCGGTGTTCTGGCGCGCGGGTCTGGCGCCGGACGGGCGCATCGCCGTGGTCAGCTTCCCGGAGAAGCGCGGGGAGGACGTCGTGGGGGTCTACCGGGTCTCGCTCTTCCTCTGAGCCGCGGTCTCCAGGCCCTCCAGGAGCCAGCGGGCCTGTCCTCCGAGGCGCTCGATGGCCGGCCGCATCGCGGCCACGACGGGGAGCAGCTCGCGGGCGGGCCACGGTCGGCCCGCGCGGGCGGCGTCGATGGCGATCACGATGCGGCAGAGCTCGGTGAGCACGGGCTGGCGGGGCAGGGCCAGGGCGTAGCCCGCGGTGCGGGCGGCGCTCTCCCAGTCGTCGAGGCGGGCGTGGCAGATGGCCTGGTTCACGAGACCGACCAGCAGCGCCTGGGGTTGCTCGACCAGCCGGCACCACGCGATCGCCTCCCGCCCGACGGCCAGGCCGCCCGTGTAGTCCGCGCCCTCCACGAGGAGGTGCTGGGCGAACACGAGCACGTAGGCCCGGCTGGAGGTCTCGATGTGGTTCGCGCGCTCCCGGGCGTGCAGGGCGGCGGTGCGGACGTCTCCGGCGACGTGGGCCATCGCGGACAGCACGCCCTCCTCGAGCTGACGCGATCCGAGCTCGCGGGCGAGGTCCAGGGCACCGGGCAGCCGGTCGGGGCTCGACTGCTCGATGAGGTTCTGGACGAGGAAGGCGTCCCGGAGGGCCCCGGACGGCGCCGCGTCGAAGGCGTCCACCACCTCGTCGATGGACGCATCCCCGCGGACGTGGCGGAGCTTCACGCACTGGGCGGCGGTGAGCGTCCAGCCCTGCTCGGCGGCCAGGGCCTCGAGGTCGGCGAGGTGACGCGGCGCGTCGGGGTGCACCTGGGACACCGCATTGCGTGCGAGCAGCAGGCGCACCTGGCCGTGGAGGGCCTCGGTGGGCGGGCCGTCCCAGAGCGATGTGAGCCTGCGCGCGAAGTCCTCGATCTGCTCGACCGTCCGGCTCCAGGAGAGGCGGTTGGTGAACAGGTCCACGGCGCGGTCGAGGTCGCCGGCCAGCAGCGCCAGATCCACCGCGCGGTCTGCGCATCCCGCGGCATCGAGGATGTCGGCGCACGCGCGCAGCACGGTGGGGTCCAGGCCGCGCTCGGCACGCGCGTAGGCGTCCGCGAGCCCGGCCGTGCGGAAGGCCCATCCTGCAGGGCTCGCCTCCAGGTGCGCGGCCCTCTCGGCCTGGACGAGCACGCCGCCGAGATCGATCCCCAGGCGCTCCAGGACGGCGGCGGGGGCCTCTCGGGGCACGGCGGGCCCGAGGAGCCCGAGCACGGTGGCCTCCCCGTCGTGGGCCTCGAGCACCCGGGCGACCGTGTCCGGCACGTCCTTCGCAGGCACCAGGCGTCCGTCCGCATCGAGGGTGAGGGCCTGGCCGCGCACCCAGCGCACCAGGCGTCCCGGGCAGCCCGCCGAGGCCTCGACCGCCGCGGACGCCGTGCGCCAGTGCAGGGGTGCCCAGCTCCCGAGCAGGCGGTGCAGGGTCTCGGGCGAGAGGGGTGGGAGCGTGTGGGACGGCGTATGCGGCGGAGGGTCGACCGCGGTGACCACGAAGAGCACGGGCCCTGCGACGTCGCGGCCCGCCAGGCGCAGCCGGCCGGGGTGGAGGTCGACGTCCACCAGGACCACCGTGACGGGGACCTGGCGCGCAACGGCACCGAGGATCCCGAGGGCCAGGCCCAGGCCGACCTCCCGGGGGGTCGTGGGGTCGAGGAGCAGGTCCAGACGGGCCCCGACCTGGGCGGACAGCGCGTGGAGCCCGTGCAGGCGGGTGCGCAGGGCGTCGGTCGCGCAGCCGAGCACCGCCGCGAGGAGGGCCGGCGGTTCCGGCACCTCGCCGTCCACCACGGTGTGCAGGCCTCCGCCGTCGATGTGGAGCTGGCGGGCGAGCCAGCGGGCGCAGCGGCGGCGACCCGAGCCCTCCGGGCCCACGAGGGCCAGGGTCGTGGCGGTGGGGGCCTTCCGTGCCTCGACGGCCTGCCGCCAGAGCCAGGCGAGGGTGGGGTCCCGTCCGGTGAGCGCGGGATCGCGCACGCCCAGGAGCTCGAGGCCGGTGGCCGCGAGGGCGGCGTCCTGCACCCAGTCGATCGGCGCGGACGGCTGGCCCGGCAGGGTGGCGCGGGGCGCGGCGGGCCCGCTGGAGACGTCCTGGTCGGGCAGGTCGACCGCGAGGAGCTCGGTCACCCCGGTCGCGAGCTCCGTCGGGGCCTCCGAGGTGTCCACCGACCCGGCTGCGCCGTCCTCCGCGCCGCCGAGCGCACGCAGGGCCTGCGCGGCGGCTGCGGCGCTCGCGTAGCGCTGGCTCCAGGCGGGTCGCAGGAGGGTCACCAGCCAGTCGAAGGCGCCTTCGGGCACCGGGAAGCGCAGGGTGGGCGGGAGGAGGGGACCGCCGACCTTCTCGGTGAGCAGCGGGAGCTTGTTGCGGGCCTGCCAGGGCGGCGTGGTGGACACCAGGCGCCACGCGACGACCCCGAGGGCGTAGAGGTCGCTCCACGGACCCTGGTCGGGGCAGGTGGAGTCGAACTGCTCGGGGGGCATGTAGAGCGGCGTGCCCCCGTCGGGGGCGTCCTGGCCGAGCAGGGCGAGCCCGAAGTCCACGACCCGCACGCCGGGTCGGAGGTCGTCTTCGGTGCAGAACAGGACGTTGGCGAGCTTGACGTCGCGGTGGAGCACGCCGGCCGCGTGGGCGTGGGCGAGGGCGTCGAGCACGGCGAGGAGCACGCGGCGGGCGGCGTCCCAGCTCGTGATGCCGCGGACCCGGTCGCGGAGCGAGCCGCCCGAGCAGCGCTCCATGGCGAGGTAGGGCGAGCCGGGCGCCCCGAGGCGGGCGTCCTCGAGGAAGCCCCAGTCGAAGATCCGCACGACGTTGGGGTGATCGAGCCGGGCGATGGCGGCGACCTCGTGGGTGAGGGCCGCGGACCAGCGCGGGTCGTCGACGACCTTCACGGCGACGGGCGTGCCGAGCTGGGCGTGGGTGGCCGCGTAGACGCTACCGAACCCGCCCTGGCCGAGCTTCTCGCCGATCACGAAGGGTCCGAGCGTGAGGGGAGCGTCCGCCATGGGCCGATCCTACCTCCGCGCCGGGCACGTTAGCTGCCCCCGGTGCTGTTCCTGCTCGCCTGCGCGCCGCCCGCCCTCCACGCCGAGCTGACCGTCGAGCCGTCGGCCGTCGACGTGCGCGCCAACCTCCCGCTGGACGGCGTCGAGCTCACCGACGCCGCCGGGGCCCCCGTCGTGCGGCGCCATCCGGTGCCCGCCGAGCCCCGCGTGCTCCTGCGTGCCCCGCTCGCCCCCGGCACCTACGACCTCCGCCTCGTGGCCGGCGAGCAGTCCACCACCGTCCCGGTCCGGGTGGACGACCCGGGGCCGGCCACCGTGACCCTCCAGGCCCCGCTGGGCCAGGGGGACGTCCCGGACGGCGCCAGCGTGCCCCTGCCCGACGGACAGCCCGTGCGCGCCGGCATCGTCGTCGAGGCCCACCGCGACCTCGTGCTCACCGCCGCCCTCCTCGAAGCCCCCGTCCGCCTGGCCGCCGGCGAGCGCCACGTCCTGGTCGCCGAGGTCGATGCACGCGGGCTCTCCACCTGGGTCGCCCTCGACGGCGCCCGGCGCGACGTGCACCTCGGAGCGGAGGCCGTGCCCCTCGACGCCCTGCGCGACGCCCTCCGGGCCGGCACCCCCATCGTGCCCGCCCGCGCGGAGGGCACCCGCGACCCCACCCTGCCCGGCGGCCGCATCCGGCTCCCCGCGCCGTGGTGGGACCGCCTGCTCGACGCCCTGGGAACCGGTTTCCGTCCCCGCGACGACCTGGCGCCCCGCACGCACGTCGGGGTGCCGCTCGCCAACGTCTCCGATGCGCCCGTGCACGTCGTCGTCTCCGCGTGGGTGGAGGTCGACGGACGCCCACACCCCGCGTTCCGCCCGCGCACCCGCGATGCCACCGACCTCACCGTCGTGCGCCGCCTGGTCCGCGTGCCGCCCCACGACGCCGTGGACGTCGCCCTGCCCCTCTACCTCGACCGCCAGGCCACCGCTGACGGCCTCCTCGCGGACGTCCGGGTGGAGGTGCGACCCCTCGGTGCCGGCGCCGTGCTGCACGCGCTCTCCACGCCCCTCGTGGTCGAGCGGGGAGACCGCTGGGCCACGCTCCTGTTCGTGGGCGGCGTGCTCTCCGCCCTCGCGGGCCTCGCGCTCCTCGCCGTCCGCTTCCGCCGCTGGATCGACCGCCCGACCCGCGACCTCACGACCGTGACCGTGTTCGGCGCCCTGTCGTTCGTGGTCGGCACCGCGTCCCAGGTCCTGGGGCTCGGGCTCGGGAGCGTGCTCGGACCCTTCGCGCCCTTCGTGCTCGGCGTCGCCGACGACGCGGCCCGGTTCTGCCTCCTCGCCACGTTGCTCACCCTCGTCCCGCGCAGCGGTGTGCTCACCCTGGCCCTCCTCCTCGGCTGGCTCATGCGGGCCCTGGCGCTCGGGGCGGCGCACCCCGTGGACGCGCTCTACCTCGGGGCCAGCGTGCTCTGGCTGGAGCTCGGGGCCGCCGTGGCGGGCCTCACGACGGGACGGGTGACCGTCGGGCGCCTCTGGCTCGGGCTCGTCGTGCCCAACGGCCTGCTCACCGCCTTCGGGCTCGCCGTGTCCGTCGTGGTCTACAGGCTCTGGTACGCGGAGGGCTACCTGCTCGCCCTCGTGCTCGGCCCGGGTCTGCTCTACCCGGCCATCGGGTGCGCGCTGGCCGGTCCGTTCGCGGCCTCCCTACGCAGGGTGGCGCCATGATCCACCTCTCCGGGGTCACCCATCGCTTCGCGGACGGCACGGTCGGCCTCGACGGGGTCGACCTGCGCGTGGAGCCCGGTGAGCGCGTGCTGATCACGGGTCCTTCGGGTGCCGGGAAGTCCACCCTCCTCCGCGTGCTCGCGGGCCTCGTGGCCCCGACGGAGGGCACCGTCGAGCGGCCCCGCACGGGTCTCGTGTTCCAGGAGCCCGGCGACCAGCTCCTCACGGGCACGGTGGGCGAGGAGGTGCGGCTGGCGGCGCGCGCTGCCGGTCGTGCGGTCGACGCGCGCGCTCTGCTCGAGGAGGTGGGGCTCGACGTGCCGCTCCACGCCGCACCGACGGAGCTCTCGGGCGGCCAGCAGCAGCGGCTCGCGGTGGCCGCCTGCCTGGCGGGTGGCGCACCGGTCCTCCTGCTCGACGAGCCCCTCGCTCACCTCGACGGCGACGGGTCCGCGGCCCTGCTCGCCCTCCTCGACGCGCGCGCGGCCGCCGGGGATGCCGTGATCCTCGTGGAGCACCGGCTGGAGGAGACCCTCGGCTGGGCGGACCGCGTGCTGGCCCTGCGGGACGGGCGTCTCGCGCCCCTCGAGCCCACCCCCGACGCCCTGCACGCCCTCGGGGTGCGCGCGCCCGCCCGCATCGTGCTGGGTGGCGGGGACGGTCTGCGGACCCTCGGGCCCCGGGCGCCGCGCAGCACCGACGCCGCGGAGCCCCTCTGGACGGGCCCCCTGGCACTCCACCGCGGCGACCGGGTCGCGCTGATGGGGGCGAACGGCGCGGGGAAGTCCACGCTTCTCGAGGGGCTGGCGCGCGACCTCGGCGAGCGGGCCGTCTGGGTGCCCCAGGACCCGGACCTCTCCCTGTTCGCCGCCACCGCCGCGGAGGAGCTGGCGTCCGGGGCCGCCGAGCGGGGCGTCCCACGGACCGTGACCCTCGAGGACCTCGGCCTGGCGGGGCTCGGTGAGCGCGCGCCCCAGTCGCTCTCTCGCGGCCAGAGGCTCCGGCTCGCCGTCGGTGCCGCCCTGGCGACGGCACCGGACGTCCTGCTGCTCGACGAGCCCACGGCCGGCCAGGACGCCCGGTCGGTCGAGGCCGTCATGGAGCGGGTGGCCACACTCCAGTCCGGGCGCGCCGTGGTCTTCGCCACCCACGACCTGGAGCTCGCCCTGCGCTGGGCCACCCGGGTCGCCTTCGTCTCCGAGGGGCGCATCGTGCACGAGGGGCCGCCCGGCACCGCGCTTCCCGAGCGTCTCCCGTGGCTCGCGGCCTCCCAGCTCGCGGCGGGCTTCCCGGTGGTCGACCGGGATCGCCAGCGCACCGGCCCGGCCCACGAGGGCCCCGTGACCGTCGAGCGCCTCGCGTCCTCCGCGCCCTCGCGTCCCCCGCGACCCGAGAAGGCCGCCACGCCCGTGGCCGCCGTGTTGCTCCTGCTCTTCACGAGCGCGCTCGCCGTGCTCCTCGAGCGTCCCTTCGGCCTCTGGACGCTCGTCGCGGGGTCGCTGGCGGTGTTCCTCACCCGGCCCATCGCGCCCCGGACCCGTCGGCTCGCGCTCGCGGGCTCCGTGGCCATCCTCTGGTCCACCCTGCTGTCCCAGGGGTTGTTCTACGGCGATCTCCCGCGTACGCCCGCTCTCCGGCTCGGCCCCGTCGTGCTCTGGTGGGAGGGGCTGCGCTGGGGAGCCGTGCAGAGCGCGCGCCTGCTGTCCGTGGGGCTCGCGGGGCTCTCGCTCGCGCTGACCACCTCGCCGGACCGGCTGGTCGGGTTGCTCCGGGCGCTGCGGGTACCCGGGCTGCTCGCGTTCCTGGCGGTCATGGCGCTGCGGTTCGTGCCCGTCGTCGGGGAGGAGTGGGGGCAGGTGCGGGCCGCCCGGGCCCGACGGGGACGGGCGCTCTGGCGGCGGGGGGCCCTGGGCTGGCTGCGGGCGGAGGTCGCGATGCTCCAGCCTCTCGTGGCGCGCTCGCTGCGCCGTGCCCTCCGGCTCGCGGAGAGTCTGGACAGCCGCGGCTTCGCGCTGGCCGACCCACCCGTGGACGCGGTGCCGTGGACGTCGCGCGACCGCGCGGTGGGCGCCGCGCTCTGCCTGGCGCTCGGCGGGATCGGTGTCCTGCAGGGACTCCAGGCGCTCTACCTCTGGGACGTGTACTACGACCCGCGGCTACGTCCGCTGTACGCCTGGGTGCGCGCATGGTTGTGATGCTCGCGCTGGCGGCGGCCGAGGAGCCCGTGGAGACGGTGATCGTGCGCCCCGACACCCCGCTGGAGGCGCGCTCGCCGGCCTCCGTGACGGTGCTCGACGTGGACGGGTCGACGCCGGAGGGGGAGAACCTCGCGGGCCTGGTGGGTCGGGCGTCCGGGGTGGCCGTCACCCGGCTCGGGGGCCTCGGCGACCTCGCGAGCATCAGCCTGCGCGGCTCGAGCGCCCGGCAGGTGGAGGTCTACCTCGACGGCGTGCCGCTCAACCCGGACGGGTCGGGTGCGGTGGACCTCTCCGAGCTGCCGCTGCGGGCCTTCGAGCGGGTGGAGATCTGGCGGGGCAACGCGCCCGTCGGGCTCGGCGGGACGGCGATGGGCGGGGTGGTCAACCTGGTCACCGGCGACACGCCGATCGTGGCGGTGGCCGGCACCGCCGGGTCGTTCGGCAGCTCGCAGCTCCGGGGCCTCGTGTCCACACAGGGCCCCCGCGGGGTCTCGGTGTGGGCGAGCGGCCAGGTGCTCGCGACGACCGGACGGTTCACGTGGTTCGACGATCGGGGCACGCGCTTCGACCCGGACGACGACCTCTGGCGGGTGCGCGCCAACGACGACACGCGGCTCGGGAGCCTCCAGGGGCGCGTCCGGTTCGGCCAGGACGTGCGCTTCACGGTGTTCGACAGCCTCGTGGCCCGGGAGGAGGGCGTTCCCGGACCCACGGCCGCCCCCTCCGGGGCCGTGCGCTACGGGACCACCCGGAACCTCGCCGTGCTCCAGGTGGAGCGCGGGATGCTGCGGGCGCGGGTCCACCATCGCATCCGGGGTCAGACCCTGCGGGATCCCGCTGCCGAGCTCGACATCCCGGGGGGCATGGACGTCACGCGCACCCAGAGCCTCGGGCTCGATCTGCAGGACGGGCTGACGCTCGGGGCCTGGGGCAGCGCGACGGCGCTGGTGTCCCTGGCCTACGACGCCCGCTCGGGGGGTGGCGAGCGGCTGGTGTCGCGCGTCCACCTCGGCGGGACGGGGGTGTTCGGGCCCCTGACCCTCGCGCCCGCCGTCGCGAGCGTGCGGATCGCGAGCCGGGGAGCGGGGGAGTCCACCGGAACCGTGGTGCTGCCGCGGCTCGGTGCGCTGGTGCGCGTGGCGGACCGGACGGTGGTGAAGGCGAACGCCGGCCGGTACTTCCGGCCGCCCGATCTCACCGAGCTGTTCGGCAACCGGGGCGCCATCGCCGGCCGCCCGGACCTGCGTCCCGAGCGGGGTACCAACGGGGATCTCGCGGTCCGGGTGGACCGGGGGTGGGGGAGCCTGGAGCTCGGGGGCTTCGGGAGCGTCTCTGAGGACCTGGTGGTGTACGTGCAGAACGCGCAGCGCGTCAGCGTGCCGACGAACCTGGGTGCCGCGACGGTCGCGGGGACCGAGGGGGCGCTGGCCTGGACGGGCCTGCCCTGGCTCGACGCGCGCACGAACCTCACCCTGCAGCACACGGTGGACCGGGCGGACGAGCCGGCGTACGCGGGCCGGCGGCTGCCTCGGTTGCCGTGGATCGCGCTGCACCAGCAGACGGCCGTACAGGGGCGGGGCTGGCGGGTGGGCCAGACGTTCTCGCTCACGGACGGCGTGTTCCTGGACCCCGCGAACCTGGAGCGCCAGCCGACCCGTCCGGTGCTCGGGGTCTTCGGGCGGGTCGAGCGTGGCGGGACCGCCGTGGAGCTCGATCTGCGGAACGTCACGAACATCCGCACCGGGACGGTGCCCGTGAACCCCTTCGACCCCGACGGACCCCGGGGTCGCCGGGCGATCACGGACTTCGTGGGCTATCCGTTGCCGGGTCGGTCGGTGTGGTTGTCGGTGCGGTGGGCGGAGAGATCCCGTGGGAGCCCTCCGTGATGTCCTGACTGTCGGACGCGTGGCGGAAGGGGCCATCGGGTCGAGGAGTGTAGGGGCCCTTCACGCGGTGGATGAGGACGATCGCCGCTTTGCCCACGAACGGAGCGGTCCATCTCCAATCTTCGTCCATGACCTCCGGGCCGGGGACACTTCGCCAGCTCCACGACTGTCCCCCCGCGCTTTGGGTCGCAAGGTCGAACACATCGCGAAATGTACGCGATGCGTACAGAACCTCAGGCGGCGGCTGCCATTGCCGTGGGCCCCGGCTCTTGACGACGATCCCCAGCTCCGTCGCGCGTTCCATCACACGATTCACCCCATCCCTCCCGTGGAGACCCAGCGGTGTGTCCAACACCGTCAGAGCCGGGCGGCAGAGCTCTCCCGTGATCTCTCCAGGCGAGATCTGCAGCCTGTCCCCTCTTCGAACCGCTGCCCAGGCACAACGGCCCGCCGATCGGTCCAGGACACCCTGGAGCTGCACCACCAGCGCGTCGAGATCGCAGACGAGCTCGGGAACCTCCCACGGATCCCCGCGATGGTAGGTGAGGCTGGGGCTCTCGACCGACACCGGGATCCCGCACGTCTCCTCGACGTGATCGGCGAGCTCACCGGCAGGATGACCGTGCGCCGACGAGAGGATCGTCAGGAGCATCTGCTCAGCGGCTCCGACAGAGGTCGAGCTGGGCCTCGAACGCGTGGGTCACGTCCGGATCCAGGGCGCCTCGCAGCTTCCGCCAGCGGGCCTTCGCGTCCTTGCAGTCGCGCGTCGACAGGGCTGCCGCGAAGTCGGTGGCCTCCCGGCAGCGCGCATGGCCCCGCTTGCACTGGGTGTTCGCCACCAGGAGGATGGCCGACGGGTTGAAGTGCTCCAGCTGCCGGGAGCTCGGCATCTCGCGGGCGATGTCGGCCATCTGGTTCCCCATCACCACCATGTCGCCCACGTCGTGCACCAGCCGCTCGTCCTCGGTCATGTAGTCGCGTTCGTCGTAGAGCGGGATCCCGAGGCGACGCTGCACCCAGATCGTCCCGACGAACAACAGGATCGCGCCCAGGGTGAACACGGCGCGCGCGACCGGTGACTTCTCGGACATGTCCTCCAGGATAGCAGAAGCCATGTCCATCCTGGCCCTCCTCGCTGCCTGCCGGAGCCCGACGCCCTGCGTGTCCGGGCCGCCGCGCGAGCCGTCCGCGTGGGCCGCAACGCTCACCGACCAGCGGTTCACCTCGGGTGCGCTGGGTCTCCCGGACGGCCAGGGTGCGATCGAGCCCGTCCAGGGCGTGTCCGCGGACGCGCTGGTGCGCACCGACGGCGAGCAGGTCTACGTGGTGGGCCGGTCCACCGAGGACACCGTCCGCGCCTTCGACCCCCTCGACCCGCGCTGTCCGGTCTGGGAGACCGCGCTCCCCGAGCTCTCCAACGCCCACGACCTCCTGGCCCACGACGGGCGCCTCTTCGTGCCGACCTTCGGGACCGGTGCGCTGCACGTGCTGGACCCCGGCTCCGGCGAGCTGCTCGAGACCCTCGAGCTCGGCGAGACCCTCGATCGGGCCGTGGCGGTGGACGGACGGATCCTCGTCGCGGACCAGCGCTTCCAGCCCGACGTGCGCCGGGACGGCGTCCTGCACATCGTCGATCCGGCGGGCCTCACTGTGACCGACACCCTCCCCGCGGGCCCCAATCCGCGGCTGACGCCCGCTGACGACGGCGTCTGGGTGGCCACGGGGTGGTTCGCGTTCGCGCCGGCCACCTACGACGCGGACCTCGTGGACGGCGCGCTGGCGCACCTGGACCCCGCCACGGGCACCTGGACCGAGGTGACCACGGAGGCCGCTCTCGGCGGGGATCTCCACACGGTGGTCGCGGCCGGCGAGACCCTCGTGACCGTCGCGGTGGACGGGCTGGCGCGATCGTCGGTGGCGTGCATCCGGGACGGTGAGGTGCTGGAGGGGCCGACGGACGCGGGCTGGCTGCTCACCGGCGCTGCGGTGGGGCCGGAGGTGCTGCTCGGGGTGCGCTCGTCGCTCGTGGTGGGGCAGGCGTCCACCTCGGACCCCGGCATCCTCACGCTGGACCCCGTCACGTGCGCGGCGACGGGCTTCACGTCGACCACACTCGAGCCCTACGACCTGGTCGCGTTGTAGCGGGGACAGTGGCGTGCGACCGCGCTATGAAGGTGTGGCGGTCGCCCCCGGCACGGGGAGGGCGGCCTGGAGGTCTCATGCGTCTCGCCCTGTTGTTCCTGGCCACCGGCTGCACCGGCAACGTGGAGTTCCCCGGCACCAATATGCCGGAGTTCTTCGAGTTCCAGGAGAACCTCGGCTACCAGTGGCAGTTCGCCAACGAGGACGTCACGCTGACCTACCGCATGGTGAGCGAGATCGAGGACTACACGATCGTCGACGGGCGCACCGAGTACGTGATGGTGTACCGGAAAGACTGCATCAACCCGAACGATCAGACCTGCCCGGACGGCGAGATCATCAAGAGCCTCACGATGACCTCGGACTACGCGGGCGTGCAGATCTACGGCGTGGACGAGCAGCGCTTCGATCCCCCGGTGAAGCTCGCCAACCAGTTCATGAAGGTGGGAGAGTCCGCCACGACCACGACGGGTGGGGCGGACTACACGTCCACGATGCCGGAGATCGGCGACTGCCCGGTCCTCCTGCCCAACTGGACCAACTGTGCCCAGTTCGACCTCGTCTCGAGCGCTGGCGAAGACGCGATCACCGGGAGCTACTGGGCGATCACGAGCTTCAACATCGTCGCCGTGACCTGGCCCGGCCAGCCGGGACAGTGGAAGCTCACCAACCACGTCTCCCTGGACTGACGCGACCCCTCGCGATCCCGGTTAGAGGGCGCCGTCCATCCTGGAGGATCGGTGACCCTCGAAGAGATCGTGCGCGAGCGGCTGGGTGACGACGCCCCCGCTGTCCTGGCCCGCATCGCGGCCTGGTCCACCTCCCCGGCGTTCTCGTCGTGGCATCCGCTCCTCGAGGCCATGGTCAGCGGTCCCTTCCTGGACGAGCTGGTCGACGCCTTCTCCCGCGTGCTGCCCTTCGGCACGGGAGGGCGGCGTGGCGCCGCCGGCGTCGGCACCAACCGCTTCAACCCGTGGACCCTCGGCACGAGCGTGCAGGGCCACTGTGCCTTCCTGAAGAAGCGGTTCGACGGTGACATCAGCGTGGTGGTCACCTACGACGTGCGGGCCTTCCACGACACCAACGGCCGCTACCCCGAGGGTGTGCCGTCCCCGCTCGACGGGATGACCAGCCGCACCCTCGCCGAGCTCGCCGCCCGCATCTACGCGGCGAACGGCATCAAGGCGTGGATCCAGGACCGCGGCGACGACACGTTCCTCTCGACCCCCGAGCTGTCCTTCCTGATCCGCGAGCTGGGCGCCCAGGGCGGCCTGAACGTCAGCGCCTCCCACAACCCGCCCGACGACAACGGCGGGAAGATCTACGACGAGCACGGCGGCCAGCTCGTGCCGCCCGACGACCAGGAGCTCCTCGACACCGTGGTGGGCTTCGAGACCTACGAGGCCCTGTCGTGGGACGAGGCGCGCCCCTCGTTCGGCATCCTCACCGCGGATCACCACAAGGCCTACGTGGACGCCGTGGTGGCCGGCGCGCCGGAGGTGGACCCCATCTCCGTGGCCGCCACCTCGCTCCACGGCGCGGGCCGGATCCACGAGATCCTCGGCGCGGCGGGCTTCCCCACGGCCGTCATCGCCGATCAGGCCCGTCCCGACGGGCTGTTCCCCACCGTGCCCGGGAAGGTCGCCAACCCGGAGATCCCCGAGGTCTTCCAGGTCGGCATGGAGGCCCTCGAGGGCCTCGACACCCAGCTCCTGTTCGCCACCGACCCCGACGCCGACCGCATCGGATGCATGGTGCGCCACGAGGACGAGTGGGTGTTCCTGACGGGCAACCAGATCGCGGCCCTCGTGATCGACGCGCGTCTGCGCCGCTGGTCCTCGGAGTTGCGCCCGCTCGTCGTGCACACCGAGGTGAGCTCGCGGCTGCTGACGCGCGTGGCGGAGTCCTACAGCGCCGAGGTCCGCAACGACCTGCTCGTGGGCTTCAAGTACATCGCGGCCGTGATGAACGAGGCGGAGCCCGGCCGGTTCGCGGTGGGGGCCGAGGAGTCCCACGGGCTGCTGACCTCGGAGCGGATGCGCGACAAGGACGCTGGCGGGGGGGCGCTCTGGCTGGCGATCGCCGCTTCGGACGCGGCCGAGGAGGGGCTCACGCTGGTCGATCGGCTGGTGGCCTTCGACGTGGACTTCGGACCCGTGCGCAACACGCAGGTCTCCAAGAAGTTCGAGGGGCTGAAGGGCCGCGCCGACATGGCGGAGCTGCTGGAGCGTCTCCGCGCCACGCCGCCCCGCACGTTCGCGGGCCGGAAGGTCACGGCCTTCGTGGACCACCAGGATCCCGAGGGCCCGCGCGGGCCGATCCTCTCCGAGTCCGACGCGGCCGCGCGCAACGTGCTCGCCATGGAGCTCGAGGGCGGCGCCAGGGTCGTGTTCCGGCCGTCGGGCACCGAGCCCAAGCTGAAGGTCTACCTGGAGGTCGCGGGGAGCCCCGGCCAGTCGGGCGTCGACGACGTGCTGGCGGGCCTGGTCACCGCGGTGAAGACGCAGCTCGCGTAGGTCCCGGGGTGTAACGGCAGCCCGTTCGGGCCGATGGGTGTGAGGTGGTCGTCACCGGGTCGCCTCCATCGTGCACTACAGTCTCCCCACCATGTCCTCGTTCGTCGACCGCCCGCGTGAGCTCGGCCCCGGTGCCCGGATCGGTGACGTGTGGGCCATCGACCACGCGCTCGGCCGTGGCGGCATGGGCACGGTGTTCGCCTGCCACAACAAGGACGCGCCGGCGATCCGCGCCGCGATCAAGGTCCTCGACGGGTTCGCGGAGTTCCATCCCATCGCGCGCAAGCGGTTCCTCCGCGAGGCCGAGATCCTCTACGGCCTCGACCACCCGAACCTCGTCCGGGTCGCGAACATCGTGCTGGACCAGCGCCCGCCGTACATCGAGATGGAGCTCGTGGAGGGCGTGCCCCTGACGCGCCTCCTCGCCTCTGGCCCCCTCGCGCTGGACACGGCGCTCGGCCACGCCCGGCAGATCGCGGACGCCCTGGCGTACCTCCACCGGCGCAAGGTGTTCCACCGGGACGTGAAGCCCGAGAACCTCATCGTCCAGCCCGACGGCACCGTGAAGCTCGTGGACTTCGGGCTGGCGAAGAAGGCCGGGCTCGACATCACCGTGCAGGGCACGTCCGCCTTCGGCACCGTGGAGTACTGCCCGCCCGAGTGGATGGACGCAGAGGCGCTGGAGCCCGCGGCGTGGGACTGCTACGCGCTGGGGGTCGTGCTCCACGAGATGCTCACGGGGCAGATGGCCTTCCGCACGCCGGAGGGGCTCTCCCAGGCGGACGAGGTGCTCTGGATCCTCGCGCGCAAGCACGATCTCGAGGACGGGCTGGATCCGGGCCCCGCCTTCCCCGATGCCGTGCGGGCGCTGGTCGGTGACCTCACGGCCCTCGACCCCGAGCGGCGTCCCTGCCCGGGTCAGGAGGTGGTCCGCCGCATGAGGAGCCTCCCATGAGCCCACGCTGCAGCGCGATGCGCGAGCCCGGCGATCGCATCGGGGAGGTCTGGGAGGTCGTCCGGCCGCTCGGCAGCGGCGGCATGGGCTCGGTGTACGCGGCCCAGAACGTGGGGGCGCCATCCATCCAGGCCGCCGTGAAGCTGCTGGCCTGCGAGCACGCGGTCCGGCCCGAGGCGCGCCAGCGCTTCCTCCAGGAGGCCGAGGTGCTCTCGGGCCTCGACCACCCGCACATCGTCCGTGTGCGCAACGTCGTCCTCGACACGGAGCCCCCGTGGCTCGAGATGGAGCTCGTCGAGGGGTTGGCGCTGTCCTCCCTCATCGCGATCGGGCCGCTGCCGGAGCCGCGGGTGGTGCATCTCGGGCGCCAGCTCCTCGAGGCCCTGGCGTACATGCACCGTCGCCGGGTCCACCACCGGGACGTGAAGCCCGACAACGTCATCGTCCAGGACCTGGACCACCTGATGCTCGTGGACTTCGGGCTGGCCTCGCGCGACACCATCCACGCCGCCAGCGGTGCGGTGCACTACGGGACCGTCGCCTACGCCCCGCCGGAGTGGATCCGGCCCGAGCCCCTCGACCCGGTCGCGTGGGACACGTACGCGGCGGGTCAGGTGATCTACGAGATGCTCGTCGGCCAGGCGGCCTTTCCGACCCCCGATCTCCCCGAGCTCCGGCTTCGGGTGCTCGCGGTCATGGCCGCCAAGGCGGAGGCCCCTGTCCTGGACCCGGGGCCCGACTTCTCGCTGGAGGTCCGGGCCATCGTCCGAGGCCTCACGGCCCGCTGGGCGACGCAGCGCATGGCGGTCTGGGACGCGTTCAAGCGGTTCGATGCCCTCCTCGCGTCCTACGGCTCGCGGTAGGGGGCGTGCCGGTAGTACTTGGGCCGCGGGTCGAGGCGGACGTGGAGCCAGTAGACGCCGAGCCCGGCGGTCGACAGCCAGCGCGGGCGCTCGGAGACCTCCCGGAGCGCGACAGCGGCGACCGTCCGCCAGAGGGCGTCGATCCGGGTGGGGTCCGCGGTGCGCAGGAACGCGAGCAGGTGCGGGAAGCCCGGCCCACCGTCGGGTGCGGGCGCGATGAGGGTGGAGCTCCCGCCGAGGTTCGAGAACACCGCCACGGGCTCCTGCCCGAAGTGCTCCGCGAAGGCGTCTGGCTCGGGGGGGACGCGCGCCAGCGACGGGCTCTCGACGACCACGAAGCGCCCCGGGTCCCCGAGTGAGCGGCGCGACAGGGCGGGGCACTCCCAGGCCACGGCGTCGAACGGCACGTGCAGGAGGGCGTGGGTGAGCGCCGAACGGGCCTCCTCCCCGTCCGCGAGCGCCTCCAGCCACCCGCCGAGGGTGCCGCCGGGCTCGAGCTCCAGGGTGCGCGACCCGACCGCACACGAGGTGTAGGCTCTCATCCATCATGATGTACCACAGCCTGCTCTTCGGCCTCGCCGCCCTCGCCGGTCCCGACGAGGCCGCACGGCTCGATGCCGCGGCCGCGCGCATGGACGCGTGGGTCTACACCGACGGGGTGGTCCACCACGAAGGCCACGGCCCACGTCCGGGCCACGTCCGCGATCTCCCCGTGCGCATCGAGGCGGACGGGGACTGCGTGCGCTGGGTGGGGGAGGGCTGGGACGAGGCGGTGTACTTCGGTCACGGCGTCTGGATCGGGCCTCCCTGGGAGCCGAGCCCCGCGCCGGACCGCGAGCGCCTGGTGCGCTGGGCGGCCCGACCGTCCCTGTGGCTCCGCTGGGCCGCCCGGGAGCCCCAGAGGCTCGCCGCCGACGGGGAGGACGTGCTCTGGGGCTTCTCGGACGGCCTGGCGCGCATCCACCTCACCGAGGACGACGCGTGGGTGCGCTGGGAGGTCGCGCATCCCGTGTTCGGCCCCGTCACGCAGGAGCTCCGCTGGACCCCGGAGCGCCTGGTGGCCTCGATCGCGGAGGCCGATACGCGCTGGACCCTCGAGCTCCAGCGGGGTGAGCCCGTGTCCGCGAGCTGCCCCGATCCGCCCGCGCGGGTGGAGGTCACCCGGCTCGAGGACGGGCTGTACGCGCTGGCCGTCCCCGAGGCGGACTCCCGCGTCCTGCTCGCCGTCCACGGCACGGAGGGCGTGCTGTTCGACGCCCCGCTGTCCTCGGCGGTGGGCGAGGCCCTCTGGGAGACGGCCACCGGGCTCGCGCCGGACGTCCGCACCTGGTCGGTCGTCGTGAGTCACCATCACCCGCACTACACGGGCGGCCTGCGACCCTGGGTGGCGCACGGGGCCACCGTGTTCGTGCACCCCGAGCTGAAGGGCTGGCTGCACGACCAGCTCGTGGCTCCGCGCCCGCTGGAGCCGGGTGGGCGGCCGAAGCTGAAGGTCGCGCGCACCGGGACCTCCCTGCTCGACGGTCTCGTGGAGCTGCGCGCCATCGACGGGGCGTCCGGACACACGGATGCGTTCGTGGTGTCGCTCGTGAAGCTCGGGCCTCCCACGGTCTACGTCGCCGATCTGGGCCGGCGCAGAGCGGACGGGGAGGTCCGGGTCCGGGGCACCTGGCCGACGGACCTCGGATCCTGGGAGCCCGAGTGGGTCTTCAGTGGCTTCCCGCTGGCGGGGCCGGCGCGGTTCCCCTTCGCAGAGGCCCGCGCGGCCGTGCCCTGAGCGGGCTCACTCCCCGAAGAGGCCGGGCTCGAGGCAGGTCTGGTCGCCCGCCTGGATGGCCTTCGCCATCGCGACGGCCTTCGGCAGGATGTTGTGCACGTAGAACCTGAGGTTCGCGAGCTTGCCGTTGAGGTGCGTGGTGGCACCATCACGGTCGATGGCCCGCTTGGCCGCCCGGGCCTGGTTGAGCGCCTCGAGGCCGAGGTGCACGGTGCCCATCATCTCCTGGAAGGGCGTGGCCTGGAGCAGGGCCGCCTCGAGGCCGCCGGTGGCGCCGAGCTGGCCGAGGTGCATGGCCGTCGCGCCCACCTGGTTGATCGCCTTCTCGATCTGTCCGGCCTCCACCTCGAAGCCCTCGGACTTGCCGAGCGCGCACTCCTTGTGGCCGTCCGCCATCCACTCCATGAAGAGCTGGCCGCCCTTGATGCGGAGCTTGCGGCCGAGGAGGTCGAGGGCCTGGATGCCGTTCGTGCCCTCGTAGATGCTCGTGATCTTGGCGTCGCGGACGAGCTGCTCGGCGGGGTATTCCCCCGTGTAGCCGTAGCCACCGAAGACCTGCACGCCGGTGACCGCGACGTCGAACGCACGGTCGCTCCCCATGGACTTCAGGATGGGCACCAGGAGGTCGACGCGGCCCTCGTACTTCTCCGCGAGCTTCTTGTCGGTGGTGTTCTCGGCGACGTCCAGGCGGTGCGCCAGGCGGTAGAGCATGGACCGGAGGGTCTCCGTCCAGACCTTCATGGTCATGAGCATCCGGCGCACGTTCGGGTGCTGGATGATGGCCACGCGCGGGGCGTCCGCGTTCTTGAACTCCTTGATGTCGGAGCCCTGGGTGCGGTCCTTCGCGTAGGCGAGCGCGTAGTGGTAGGCCGCCGCCGCCACGCCCACGCCCTGCACGCCGACGCCGATGCGCGCCTCGTTCATCATCGTGAACATGTACTCGATGCCGCGGAACTCCTCGCCGAGCATCCAGCCGTGGCACTCGCTCTTCGCGCCCAGCGCGAGGGTGCAGGTGGCCGAGCCGTTGATGCCCATCTTGTGCTCGATGCCCACCACGACGGCGTCGTTGCGCTCGCCGAGCTCGAGGGTGTCGAGGTCGAAGCGGTACTTGGGCACCACGAACAGCGACAGGCCCTTGGTGCCGTTCGGCGCGTCCGGGGTGCGGGCGAGCACGAGGTGCACGATGTTGCCGGCGAGGTCGTGGTCGCCGCCCGAGATGAAGATCTTCTCGCCCTCGAGCAGGTAGGTGCCGTCCGCCTGCGGCGTGGCCTTGCAGCGGTTGGCGCCGACGTCGGAGCCCGCGCCGGACTCCGTGAGGCACATCGTGCCGCCCCACTCGCCCGAGTACATCTTGGTGGCGATGGCCTCCTTGGCGCGGGGGTCGAAGAACTTCGCGATGACGCGCGCCGCGGCGCCCGTGAGGCCCGGGTACATCCAGAAGGCCATCGCGGCACCGGCGAACATCTCGTAGACCGCGACGTTGAGCACGCCCGGCATGCCGACCCCGCCCACATCCGGGCTGGCGTTGATGCCGAACCAGCCGCCCTCCGCGGTGGTGGCCCACGCCTCCTTGAAGCCGTCGGGCGTGGTGACGTTGCCCTCACCGTCGAGCTTGGTGCCCTGACGGTCGCCCACGGCGTTGATGGGCGCGAGCACCTCGACGGCCACCCGCGCGGCCTCCTGGATCGTGGCGTCGTACGTGTCGTGGTCGAACTCGGCGTACTTCTCGAGCTTCACGAGCTCGCTGTCGATGTCGAGCTGCTCGAAGAGCACGAACCGGATGTCCTCGAGGTCGACGGCGAAGTCCAGAGCGCTCATGGGTGTCTCCCGCAGAATGAATGAACGGTCATTCAGTCGTGGTGTCGTACATCTCCAATAGGCTGGATGCAAGCGGACCTGAGTCAGAAGAGATGCTCGAGGGCCTCGCGCACCGATCGCACCCCCACGAGATGGAGCCCCCGAGGCGGCTCCACGGCCATGCTGGCGGGCGCGATCACGCGCGTGAACCCGTGGCGGGCGGCCTCGCGAAGCCGAACGTTGGGGTGGCTCACGGCGCGCACCTCGCCCACGAGGCCCACCTCGCCGAAGACCATGGTGTCGCTGCGGACGGGAGTGTCGGTGAGGCTGCTCGCGATCGCGGCGATCACCCCGAGGTCTGCGGCGGTCTCCTCCAGCCTCACCCCGCCCGCGGCGTTCACGAAGACATCGCGGTCGTGCAGGGAGAGCCCAGCCTTCTCGAGCACCGCGATGAGCATCTGCACGCGGGTACGATCGGCCCCGACGCACGTGCGCATCGGCGTGGCGGGCGTGGGGCGACCGACCAGCGCCTGGACCTCGATGAGCAGGGGCCGGCTGCCCTCCCGCGTGGCGATCACGGCGGTGCCCGCGGCGTCCTCGCGGCGCTCGGAGAGCAGGCGGGCGCTGGCGTCGGCCACCTCGCGCAGGCCCTGCTCGACCATCTCGAACATGCCGAGCTCACCCGCGGGCCCGAAGCGGTTCTTCACGCTGCGCAGCACGCGCAGGGTGCTCCGCCCGTCGCCCTCGAACTGCAGCACCGTGTCGACGAAGTGCTCGAGCACCTTGGGACCCGCGAGCTGACCGGACTTCGTGATGTGCCCGACGAGCAGGATGGCCGTGGTGGTGGACTTGGCGAGCACCATGGCGCGGTGGGCGACCTCCCTGACCTGGGTCATCGAGCCCGGGATGCCCTGGACGTCCGGGGCGGCCATGGTCTGCACGCTGTCGACCACGACCACGAGCGGCTTGTCGGCCTTCGTGGCGTCCTCCACCGCCAGGAAGTCCGTGGTGGCGAGCAGCGAGAGGGTCTCGCCCTGCACGCCCAGCCGGTCCGCCCGCATCCGGACCTGCTGCAGCGACTCCTCTCCCGTGACGTAGAGCACCGGCAGCCCCCGGCGCGCGAAGGCGTCCATGGCCATGAGGAGCAGGGTGGACTTGCCCACACCGGGGTCGCCGCCGAGCAGGACCAGGGACCCCGAGACGAGCCCGCCGCCGAGCACGTTGTCGAGCTCGCCCACGCCGGTGCGGTGCCGGACCTCGCCGCCGGAGCCCATGTCGACGTCGCGCAGGCGCACGGGCTTCGTGATCGTGGACAGCGCGACGGCCTTGGGGTTCGGGCTCGCCGCCTCGGTCTGCTCCTCGAAGGAGCCCCACGCCTTGCACTGGAAGCAGCGCCCCAGGGACTTGGGCGACTGGTAGCCGCACTCCCGGCACGTGTAGATGGTCTTGAGCTTCGCCATCGCGACCTCCCGCCGCACCGGGATAGCACCCCGACAGACCAACCGATGTCCGCCCCGCGAGGGGTGGCGGAGGATTTCCGGTATGCGCGTGCAGCGGTGGGGGCAGTCGGCCTACGAGTCGGACGCGGACCTCGAGCTCGAGGCGGAGGCCGCCCGGTCGCTCGGGTGGACCTCGTGCAACCACCGGGACGTGAAGTCGCGGCCGGATCTCGGCGCCACCGACATCCTCGTGGTCACCAGCAAGGTGAAGGTCACCCGCGAGCTCCTCGAGGGCACGCCCGTCCGGTACGTGCTCACGACCACCAGCGGCTACGACCACATCGACGTCGAGGGCGTCACGGCCCTCGGGGTGCAGGTCGGCAGGTGCCCGATGGCGCGGCGCGACGCGGTCGTGGAGCACGCCCTCGGCGCGATGATCGGGCTCGGGAAGGCCTGGCCCACCCAGCTCCAGCACGCCTCCGACGGGGTGTGGGGCCGGGGCCAGCTCCCGGCCTTCGCCCCGCTGGGCCTGCGCGGCGCGGAGATCCTGATCATCGGGCTCGGTGTGATCGGCTCGCAGATGGCGCGCGTCCTCCAGATGCTCGATGTGCGCGTGCTCGGCGTGGACCCCCTCGGCGTGCCCGACGGCGTGGAGGCGGTGGACCTGGAGGACGGCCTGCGGCGCTGTGCCGCCGTCACCGTGCACTGCTCGCTCACCCCGACGAGCCGGATGATCCTGGACGCCCGGCGGCTCGGGCTGCTGCGCACGGACGCCGTGGTGGTGAACACGGCCCGGGGGGACTCCCTCGACGTCCGCACCGCGATCGACGCGGTGAAGGTGGGCCGGTTGCGGGGGCTGGCGGCGGACGTGTTCCCGAAGGAGCCCTGGCCCACGCTGGCCGACGACGCCCACCCGGCCGTCTGGCTGACCCCTCACGGCGCGGGCTACGCGCCGGACCTCGGAGAGCGCGTGGCCCGCGAGGTCGCGGACACCTTCCGCGCCATCCACGCCGGCGAGCCCCTGCCGGCTCCGGTGCGATGACCCTCCTGCTCGCCGTGGCCCTGGCCGAGCCCGTGCGCATCGTGGCGGTGGGCGACGTGCTGCCCCACCGGCGGGTGAAGGCGAGCGCGGCGACGTTCGGGTGGGACGCGTCGTTCGCACCGGTCGTCGACACGATCCGCGGCGCGGACATCGCCTTCGCCAACCTGGAGTCGCCGATCGCGCCCGACCACACCCAGGGCGTGCACGGGGAGGTGTTCGACGCGCCGGCCTCGCTGGCGACCGGCCTCGCGGCGGCGGGCTTCGACGTGCTCTCGATGGCGAACAACCACGTCTGGGACCAGGGGGTCGCCGGCATGCTCGAGACCCGCGAGCGCGTCGTGGCCGCGGGCATGACGCCGGTCGGGGTGGGCACGACGTGCGCGGGTGCCGCGGCTCCCGCGGTGGTCACGGTGCGCGGCGTGCGGGTGGCCTTCGTGGCGCTGGTGGACCTCCTGAACCAGGATCTCCGCGCGGGTCCCGAGGCCCCGTGCGTCTTCGTCCCCGGTCCGCTGTGCGCGGCGGACTGCCTGCCCGACCGCGACGCCCTGTTCTTCCGGGCCGATCCCGACGTGCTCACCGCCGTCGTGCGCTCGGCGCGGTCCGTCGCGGACGTGGTCGTGGTGAGCGCCCACTGGGGTGACGAGTACCGGACGGTCCCGCTGCCGGAGTACACCGCGATGGCCCGCACGCTCGTGGCCGCCGGGGCGGACCTCGTGCTCGGGCACCACCCGCACGTGCTCCAGCCCGTCGAGCGCGTCGAGGCGGGCGGGCGTACGGGTGTCGTCGCGTACTCGCTCGGGAACTTCCTGTCGGACATGGGGCGGACCTTCGATGCCACCTCGCATCCGGTGCGCAAGGGGAACACGCGGGACGGTGCGATCCTCGTGGTCGACGTGGAGGTGGAACCGACCGGGCCGGTCCTCACGCCGTCCGTCGTCCCCACCTGGACGCGTCACACGGTGCTCCCGGAGGGCGAGCGCATCGACGTGGTGCCCGCGACGGAGAGGCTGGAGCACGTGCGCGCGACGCTCGGCCCGACAGCGCCCTTCCGGTGACCCTGGGGGTCAGGGCTCGGCGGGCGGCCGCTCGAGCTCGGTCTGGGGGTCCACGAGCGCGACCAGGTCGCCCGCAGCCACGCCCGACGTGACGACGACGTGCGTGTCGTTCTCGGTGCCCAGCACCACCGGTGTCCGCGACCAACCGGTGAGCCCGCTCGTCCAGACGTAGCGCTCCTCGCCGTCCTTCCAGACCGACTCGATCGGGATCCAGAGAGCGTCCGGCACCTCGTCCAGCACGAGCTCCACCCGTGCCGATAGCCCTGGCTTCATCTCCTCGCGGGTCTCGTCGAGCGAGACCTCCACCTCGAGGACCTTGATGCCGTCCTCGCCCTTGGCGACGGCCAGGTCGGCGACCTTGGCGACCTCGCCCCCCACGGGCGCATCCGGGAAGGCCTCGAGCGTGACCACGGCCTTCTGTCCCACGGCGACCCGCGTGGAGTCGACCTCGTGCACCTCGGCCTCCACCTTCATCTCCGAGAGGTCGGGGAGGGCGGCGAGCTCGGAGCCCTGCCAGGGGCTGTTGCCCACCTTCCAGTGGGTGTCGTCCCAGTTGGTCTTCAGGAGCACGACGCCGTCGCTCGGCGCGGTGAGCACGGTGTGTTCGAGCTGATCCCGGATCTTCTCGACCTCGCGCTCCTTCTGCGCCACCTCGAGCTGCAGGAGCTGGGTCTCGGCCCGGCTCTCGAGCTTCACGGAGTCGAGCGACGACCGCGCGGACTCGATGGCCATGGACGACTTCACCTCGCTGACCCGGGCCTCCTCGCGGTCCACGAGCGGCACGGTGTCGGATTCGGTGCGCCGCATGCGCGCGAGCTCGAGGTCGAGCTCGGCCTTCGTGATCCCGGCCGAGGCGTCCGCCACGGAGAGCGCCAGCTTGGCCTCGTTCTGCAGGATCTTCGTGCGCGCGAGCTCGAGCTCGTTCAGCGCGGTGTCCAGGCGCTTCTCGAGCTCGAGGCGATCGAACTCCACGATCCGGTCGCCCTTCGCCACGATCGACCCGTGCTTGGCGAGCCAGGCGATGGAGGGACGCCCCTTGAGCTCGGGGGTCCGCAGGACGGTCTCCTTCACGGCCTCCACCGTCCCGGGGACCGCGAGCCGGACCTGGAACGTGCCCGACTGGACGGGGGCGGTGGGCACGCGGTCCGACGAGGAGCCGCAGGCGAGGAGCAGGATCACCATCGTCTGCGGTCTATCCCGATGGCCTGCATCAGCATACAATGCGGCGGGACGGTCCGGGGGTCGGGCGTCTCGTGGGGGTGCGATGCGTCTACGCGTGCCGGCACTGATCGGGGTCTGCGTGATGCTCGCAGGGCTCCGCTCGCCCGCTCCTCCTGGGCCGGTGGTGGCGCTCACCTGCCCGTCGCCCCTCGATGTCCCGGGTGTGTGCATCGACCCCGACCGCGATCTCGACGACGTGGTCGAGGAGGGCGTGCTCCGCGTCGGCATCAGCGCGGACCCCACCACCTGGTTCCTGGATCGCGAGCGCTTCCGGGGCTTCGAGCACGACGTGCTCGCGGGTTTCGCGCGCAGCCTCGGCGTGCACCTGCGCCTCGTGCCCATCCCGTCCACGGCGGACCGTCTGCGCGCCCTCGAGGAGGGTGAGGTCGACCTCGTGGCCGGCCGTCTGGCGCGGCCCGATCGGGAGTCCCTGGCGGCCATCGCGGTGGCGCGGTCCCCCTGGGTCCTCGTGGAGCCGGCCCTCGCCACGTCCGACGCCGAGCGCCACGGGCCCGAGCAGCTCCTGGTCGTCGATCAGGCCTGGCCGCGCGCCGCCGTGCAGGCCGCCTTCCCGGAGGCCCACGTCCGCGCCCTCCCGGACGGTACGCTCCTCGAGGAGGCCGTGCAGCTCGTGCGCTCGGGCCATGGCGCCCTGGTGGCCCGCGAGGCCCTGGTGGCACCGCTGCTGGGCACCGACCTCGTGGTCGGGTCCACCGTCGGGCACGGTGGGCTGCACGTGGCCTACCGCGCGCGCTCCCTCGCCCTCGGAGACGGCCTGCGGTCCTGGCTGGACGCCGAGCAGGACGCCGTGGATGCCGCCCGGCGGCGCTACCTGGACGAACGGGCCCCCGTCGCGCCGTCGATCTCCCGCTTCGACGACCTGTTCCAGCGTGAGGCCGAGCAGGTCGGCTGGTCGTGGCCGCTCCTGGCCGCCGTCGCCTGGCAGGAGTCGAGGTTCCGTCCGCACGCCGTGTCGCCGGTCGGTGCGCGGGGGCTCATGCAGATCATGCCGGGCACGGCGCGCGATCTCGGGCTGTCGGATCCCACCGAGCCCGCGTCCGCCGTGCGCGCGGGGGCCCGCTACCTCCGCCAGCTCGACCGTCGCTGGCAGGCGCGCATCCCGGACGCCCAGGAGCGTGTGGCCTTCGTGCTCGCGAGCTACAACGCGGGCATCGGGCACGTGGAGGACGCCGTGGAGCTCGCGCGCCTCGATGGCCTCGGCGGGGATCGTTGGGAGGAGGTGGCGCCGTGGTTGCTCGCGCTCGCCGAGCCCGACTGGAACCAGCACCCCTCGGTCCGCTACGGCTACTGCCGCGGCACGGAGCCCGTGGCGTACGTGGATGCGATCCTCGGCCGATGGAAGGCGTACGAGGCCACGCTCGCCGTGCGCCCACCCGCCGCACCCCTGTGGTAGACTGTCGATGGCGGGGGTGTCTGCTCCACTCCGGTCGGTCTATGCTTCATCCATCGCTTTCACCGAGGGACCCTCATGGCCACTGACGAAGCGCTCAATCCCTACGGAAACTACTACTTCTCCCTCGAGATCGGCGGCGTCGAGGTCGCGCACTTCATGGAGTGCCAGGGCCTGAAGAGCTCGTCGCAGGTCTTCGAGATCGAGGAGGGCGGGCTCAACTCCCGCACCCACAAGCGGCCCGGTCAGTCGCGCTGGGAGAACATCGTCCTCCGCTACGCGACCAACGCCAGCACGCACCTGCTCCAGTGGCGCGACATGTTCCTGCGCGACCAGTTCGGCGACCGTCGCGACGGCACGATCACGCTCATGAACAACGCCGGCGAGCCCATCCGCGCCTGGTCGTTCAAGGGTGCCTGGCCGGTGTCCTGGGAGGGCCCGCAGCTCAACTCGGGCAGCTCCGAGCTTGCCGTCGAGACCCTCGAGCTCGCGCACGAAGGGCTCTCGGTCGCTTGATCCGCGCAGCCTGCCTTCCGCTCCTCCTCCTCGTCTTCGATGCGGTGGCAGGGGAGGGGGGAGAGGTGCTCGTCGCGGACGGCGAGCGCTACGTCCTGCGTGACGGGGGCCGTGTGGCCGGCGATCCGGGGCTCGAGCTCCGCGCCGACGATCACCTCGTCACGCTCGACGACGGGCTGTTCGTCGTGCGCCTGCACAACGATCACGTCGTGCTGGTCGAGGCCGAGCTCGACCTCCGGGTCGACGAGCTCGTGCAGTACGGCTCGGCACCCTCGTCCATCCCGGTGGACGAGCAGGTGGCCACCCTGCTCGACGACGAGACCCAGGAGGTCCTCGAGGACCAGCTGGTGGAGCGTGTCGCGGGGTGGCAGCTCCGCATGCAGTCCAGCGTGCGGTCCGATCTGGTCGACCCCAACGGCACGAGGTTCGAGGTCTCCGGGAAGCTGCTACCACCTCCCGGGCCCGGTCGAGGCTACGACGGCAACACGAAGTCCCGGGAGCGGAGGGTCGGGCTCGAGTCCGAGGTGGAGACCGCGCCGGGCGGCGCCGCCCCACAGCCGCTCCCCGTGGTCCTCGGAGACGAGCTCGGCACCGAGGGCAGCCCGCTCGCCGCCCTGTTCCTGGCCGACGAGGGCCTCCGGCAGTGCGCCGCCAGCGCACCCGGCGCCAAGGTCGTCGTGCGTGTGGTCGACGGGCGGATCACGAAGGTGAAGGGGCCTGGTTGCGCGATCGAGGGGCTGATGGGCCGCGAGCTCGCCGGTGAGGGCAAGGTCCGGTACCGTCTCTGATGGACCGACGGCTGCTCGTCCCGGCTGCCTGGGCAGGCCTGGCGGCGGTCGTCTCCACCCTGCTCGCCTGGGACACCCTCCCGTTCCCCCGGCCTCACGTGCCGGACGCCCTGCACATCGTCGGCCACGTCGTCGTGTTCGGGGTGCTCGCCCGGCTCGTGGCCCCCGTGTCGGGGCCCGACGGTGCGGTGCTCGTCGCCCTCCTCGCAGGGGGCGTGGTCGAGCTCGGGCAGGCCGTGGCCGTCGGGCGGCTCTTCTTGCGCGAAGCCCTGTTCGACAGCGCCGTGAACGGCGTGGCGGCCATCGCCGGGCTGGCCCTGCTGAACGACCCTGGCGTGGCCCGGCGGGTCGGCTGGTGGCTCCACCCGGCGCTGGTCGTGCCCTGGGGGCTGTTCGCCGTCGCCTGGATCGCGCTCCGCGACCGCGCGCAGGCCGTCGCGTTCCTCGCCGTCGTGCTCGTGTCCTTCGCGCCTGCCGTGCTGCTCTGGATCGTGGGGTCCGTTCGCGGATGGTACCCGAGCGCCGAGGTGGAGGACCGGTCCGCACGGGGGCCCCTGTTCGCCGTCGCCACAGCGTGCGGGTGGGGGCTCTGGGCGCTGGTCCGGGGCGTGTTCCCCGAGCTCGAGGGGGTCGCGCTCGGGTTCGCCGCGTCCCTCACGGTCGTCACGGCGCTGACGGTTGCGGGCCTGAAGGTCAGCGGGCACGTGGCGGCGGCCCTGCTCGTCGCCGTGGCCGTCGCGCCGTGGAGCGCCCGCGGAGCCGTGCTCGCCGTCGCCATCGGGGGTCTGCTCTCCTGGGGCCGCGTCCGGGCCGGCCTCCACACGCCTGCCGAGGTGGTGGCCGCCTGGGCGCTCGCCGCGGGTGTCGCGCTGGGGGTGCGATGACCTGGCGCGAGCATGCCCTCGCCGTGCTGGTGCTGTTCCACGCGTCCGCCGTCGCGGTGAGCTCGCTCCCGTCCACCCGCGGGCTGCTCTACCGGCCCGCCTGGAAGGCGCCCTCCGTCCAGGACGAGCTCGCCGCCTGGGCCGAGACCCTGAGCGCCTTCGGCCCCGCGTGGACGGGCCCGGAGCTCGAGGACACCCTCTGGGACGTCGCCACCACGGTCGCCGACGTGCACGAGCTCCTCCTCGCACCCTTCCAGCCGTACTACACCTGCTGTGGCGTCCGGCAGAGCTGGCAGATGTTCCCGGCACCCGAGCGGCACCCCGCGCGTCTCCACGTCGACGTGCTGGAGGGCGGCGTCTGGCGGAACGTGTACGTCGGACGCTCCGACACGGCCGACTGGAACCGGAGCTTCTTCGACCAGGATCGCATCCGCACCATGACCTACCTCTACGGCTGGCCCCACATGCGCAAGCTGGTGCCAGACCTCGTGACGTACCTGGCGCCGAAGGCCCGCGAGGACTTCCCGGAGGCCACGGAGCTCCGCGTTCGCTTCTGGCGCTACCGGACGGCGTCTCCCGAGGAGGCGGCAGCCGGCCGGATCCCCGAGGGCGCCTTCGAGCCCGGCGCGTCGGTGCGGTTGCGCTGATGTGGACCCGGTTCGTCGCGTTCCTGAACCGCCAGGAGCCCGCCACGTCGCTGGCGGTCTTCCGGATGGGCGTCGGGCTCGCGCTGGTGCTCACGGTCGGGCAGGTGGTCTGGGGCGGGATCCTCGATGCGGTCTGGGTCGACAGGGCGTACGGCGGGCTGCACGCGATCCACCCGCGCGGGCTCGTCGCGCTGCTGGGCGGCGCGACCCCGGGCAACATCCATGGGCTCGCGGCCGTCTCCATCGGCCTCGGGATCCTCCTGACCCTCGGTCTGGGCGGGCGTGTCACGGCCTTCATGGCCGTCCAGGTCACCCGGTCTCTCCTGCACGTGAACCTCTACGCGGACGCGGCGTACGACTCCCTGCTCACCAACGCCCTCTGGCTGTGCGTGCTGGCGCCCACGACGCGCACCCTGTCCCTCGACGCCTGGCTGGAGACCGGTAGCCCCGTGTCCACCGCGACGGTCGGCGTGTGGGCGCGGTACCTCGTCGTCTGGCAGCTCGTCGTCATGTACACGAGCACGGGCTGGCAGAAGCTCTCGTCCACGTGGGTGCCGGGCGGCGACCTGTCCGCCCTGTACTACATCCTCGAGATGCCGAGCTTCATCCTGCATGACCTCCCGTGGCTCCACCGGGTCTACCCGCTCACGCAGGTCGGCACGCTGGTCTCCTGGCTCTGGGAGGTCACCGGCCCCCTGCTGCTGCTGGCGTTCTGGGCCTCCGAGGTGCCCGACCGACCCCAGCGCGTCGCACGGTGGCTCGTGAGGGCCCGGGTGCGCGAGCTCTACATGGCCATCGGGCTCGTGATGCACGTGTCCCTGCTGTTCCTCATGGAGCTGGGGCCCTTCGGCTTCACGTCGCTCGTGTTCTACGCGGCTCTCGTGCACCCGCGGGAGTGGCCGTGGGGTGGACGCGGCTCACAGGCGTGAGGCGAGGTCGCTGCGGCGCGAGCCCGTCCAGGCGGCGATGGCGTGCTCCACGGCGGCCCGCACCTCCGGATCCGTGATCCGATCGACCTCCGCGAGGGCGCCCGTCCACACCTCGGGCGGCCAGTCCGGGTGGGACGCCAGCCCCAGCGCGAGCACGATGGACGCCGGGAAGCGCGGGTTGTGCACGAGCACGTCGAACAGGGCGCGCTCGCTGGCCACGGCCGCCTCCTCGCGCCGGTCGAGGTGCAGGAGGGCCAGCACGCGGTTGAGGCGACCGTACGCGAAGGTCGGCAGGTAGGGTCCCCCGGTGGCCTCGAGCGCACCCTCCCAGTCCCCCGCGGCGAGACGTGCGTTCGCGAGATCCACGCGCGCGGCGCACTGCAGACGCACCTGGGTCGTGCAGGTCAGGGCGTCGAGGCACGCGGCCTCGGCGTCGCGGGGGGCCTCCGCGTGGAGCGAGCGGGCGAGGTAGAGCAGCAGGATGGCGCGCGCGGGCGAGCCGGGCTCCTGGCGCTCGAGGTGGTCGAGGGAGCGCTCCAGCAGCCGTCTGCCGTCCTCGACCCTGCCCTGGACCCGCCAGACGTCCGCCATGGTCGCGCGGAGGATGGCGGCGGGCTGCGGGGGGAGGCCGGCCACCCTCTTCATCACGGTGCGCTCGTCCACCGTGGAGACCCCGTCGTGCAGGGCGAGCTGCAGCAGGCCCTCGAGGCAGGCCGCGTGGGCCAGGACGTCACCCTCCGCGAGCGCGCGCTCCGCGAGGGCCTTGAGCTCCTCCCGGGCGTGCCCGAGCGAGTGACGGTAGCGCTCCCGCGCGCGTCCGACGGCGATCCACAGGCGCTGGTGGGGGTCGGGGTCCAGGGCGGCGTCGGTGGCGATCTGGGCGATGCGCATGGCCTCTGCGGACGGCCATGGGAAGTGCCGGTCGCTGAAGGCCTCCTGGGCCCGTGTGGCCAGCACGTTGGCGCCAGCGGGGTGGCCGGCGAGCGTGGCGTGGACCCAGCGACGCTCCTCCGCGTCGTGCTCGTCCCAGGGCAGGCTCGCGAGGAGGTGGTGGGTCTCGAAGGTCTGTTCGCCCACGCGGTCGCGCAGCACGGCGGCCAGGGCCTCGGGCAGCTCCCACGCGTCCCCGTGGGGCAGGAGCATCTCCCGGGCGGCCGGTGAGGGGTCCAGGGAGGCCGCCTCGCAGGCGCGCTTCCAGGAGGCCTCCGAGAAGCCGGGAAGCATGAGGGCCGCGAGCCCCAGGGCCTGGATGTCGTCGTCGGTGTGGTGGGCGAGGGCGGCGTCCCACCAGCGCACGGCTGCGGCGTTGGGTGCGGTGGGGGGGTGGAGCAGCGTGAGCCCCGCGCGGCCCGGCCGGTAGCCCGGCTCCGACTGCCAGCCCGCGAGGGTGGCGAGCAGGAGGTTCTGGCGCCCGTTGCTCTGGCGCACGGCGGTCGCGGCGGTGCGGAAGGAGAGCGGGATCCGCGCGATGGCCGTGCGCAGGAGGTCGAGGTCGGACAGCGGGGGCACGCGGATGCGCGGGCACGGAACCGACGGTCGACGGGTGTGCACCACCAGCCACGGGCCTTCACCGGGGTCCGCGTCCAGGGTCTCCCGCTCGATCACCGCGAGGGAAGGCCCGGGGACCTGCTCGACCCAGACGTTCTGCCGGCGCGCGGCGTTGCGGAGCCACCGTGCGAGACGGCTGCGTCCGACACCGACGCGGCCTTCGACGTACAGGTCCTCGCGCCGCCCGCTGTCGACCACCGCGAGGAACGCGTTCCAGAGGGCCTGCCGCTGGCGCTCGTGGCCGAGGTACGGCGGGTCCCCGCGGTCGAGGAGCTGAGCCGTGGGGAGACGCGGGCGCACGATGGGCTGCCGCGACACGTCCTCGAGGTCGGTGGGCAGGACGCCCGGCCGGTAGTCCGCCAGGGAGCGCGCGGCCCGCGAGGACGGGAGATCCAGCAGGGTGTTCAGCTCGATGGTCGGCACGAGGTCGCGGTCGGGGGTCATCTCGAACGCGGCGGCCGGCGGCTCGCCGAGCTCCTCGAAGGCGCCGATCGCGTCCCGGGCGCTCTGGTGGCGATCGGCGGGGTCCTTGGCCAGCATCTTCGCGAGCCAGGCCTCGAGGGCGTCTGGCGTGGGCAGGCGCGGCCGGAAGGGCGGGAGGGGGTCGGCGAGGTGGGCGCGGCGGAGGTCGTTCGGATGGCCCGAGAACGGCGGCGACCCCGTGAACACGTCCCAGGCCAGGCAGCCCAGCGCGTACAGATCGGCACGCGGGTCGAGCGGGATCCCCATGAACTGCTCGGGGGACATGTAGCCCGGGGTGCCCGCGATGCGCCCCGAGCCGAACACCGAGAGCCCGAAGTCCGTGAGCCGAAGGTGCCCGTCCTCGGTGAACAGCACGTTCGCCGGCTTCAGGTCGCGGTGGATCAGGCCGCGACCATGGGCGTAGTGGAGCGCGTCCAGCAGGGCGCGCACGGTGTCGCGGGCCTCCTGCCAGGTGAGCCGTCCGATGCGGTCCTCGAGCGACCCGGCACCCGCGTACTCCATCACGAGGTACGGCTGCCCGGCGGCCAGCCGTCCGCGGCTCTGCACCGCCACGGCCTCCGGCACCCGGCCGTGATCGAGCACGCTGATGATCGCGGGGTGCTCCAGGCGCGTCGTGAGGTCGACCTCCCGCTGGAAGTCCGCGTAGAGGTCGCGCGACGAGCCCGGCTTGATGACCTTCACGGCCACGGGCCGGTCCAGCGCGACGTGCGTGGCCTTCCACACCTCCCCCATGCCGCCCGACGCGAGCGAGTGCTCGAGCCGGTAGGCGTCCAGCGCGAGATCCTTGAGGGGCTGCTCCGCCATGAGACCCAGGATGCGGGCGCGGAGCGAGGGGTCGTCGGCCCGGTCCTGGAACAGCGAGAGGAGCCGGGCGCGCGGCCAGGGCGGGAGCTCCACGACCACATCCACGAGGGCGCGGAGCGTGTGCCGGTGCAGCGCACCGTCGAGCCGGCGCTCCATCGCCTCGACGTGCGCGAGCAGGGCCGGCATGTCCTCCCGGTGCGCCGCGCTCAGGGCGCTGTACAGGGGGATGAGCTGGCTCCAGCCCGTGCGCGCGAGCCGCTGGTCCGGCGGGATCCGGTCGAGCAGACGGTCGGCCAGGGCGAAGTCGCCCGCGGCGAGGGCGAGGTGGCAGCGCTCCAGGGTCTCGGTGGGCGCGAAGTCCCTGTAGATCCGGGCTGCGCGGCTCGCTCCCCGGAGCGTCCGGGCGATCCGGGCGGCCTGGTCGAGGTGGCCGAGGGCGACCATGGCCTCCAGCTCCTTCCGGCCCTCCCGGCGCTGGGCGAGGGCCAGGGTGGCGTCGCGGTACGGCGAGGGGGGCTCGGCCTCGAGCCTCGACGTGTCGCCCCCGCGGCGGCCGGCGAGGGCCAGGGCCCGTTGGCGCCTCCACGGCGTCTGCCCGTACAGCGTGCCGTCCGGGGGACGCGTCTGCTCGGCGATGTGCAGGCCGGCCAGGGCGTCGTCGATGGTGGGGTGCTCGCCGGAGCGCACCACGATCTGCACGAGCTGGCGGTAGCGCTCGATGTGCCCGAGGTCGTACTCGGCCTCCGCCACCTGGAGCAGCAGGCGTCCGAGATCATCGCGCAGGCACCGACCCTCGAGCGTTCGGGCGAGCACCTCGCGGGCCCGGCCGCCCCGCACCAGGCGCTGCATCTCGACCCAGCGCAGGGGCTCCGCCGCGAAGGGAGCCACGCGGCAGAGCACCTCGTAGAGCGCGAAGGCCTGCAGGAGGTCGCCCGAGGCCTCCAGCGTGCGGATCCGCTGCACGAGGGCGTTGGCGCCGACCGGGACCTCGTGGAGGTCGACGGACGTGCTGCCCGTGAGCCCCTCCTGGGCCTCGCCGTCCACCACGAGGTGCGCCGAGAGGCCGCGTGGGCCGGCGTCGGCGGCAGGCCCGCTGAGCACGAGCAGGCCCGGCCGATCGAAGAGGGTCAGCTGGGCGACCAGGTAGTCGCCCGCCGCGCGGACGGCGTCCCCCTCGTGGAGCCAGACGACGTCACCCTCGGCCGGCGGCTGCTGGAAGCGGACCCGGGAGCGCGGGTGCAGCCCGCGCAGGAGCACGTCCACGGTGGCACGCGTGACCCCTCCCGTCACGCGCAGGACGGCGGGCCGGGAGCTCGCGATGCGCCCGTCGATCCAGGTGCGCGCGGACTCCGGCGACGTGAAGCGGGCGGTGGCCGACGTCGGCATGGCCGGAGGTTACCCCAGCACGGGCCGGCCGGGGCGCCCGGACCGCTGGAGGGAGCGTGCAGCAGGTGCTTCTCGACGTGTGGGGGGTGCTCCACGACGGCCGCCGGCCCTACCCGGACGCGGTCAGGTTCCTGGAGCGCGCCCGGCGCGCGGGTGTCCGGGTCGACATCGTCACCAACGCCTCGTGGACCCGCGAGCGCGTCGTGGCCGGCCTCCGCGCGTTCGGCTTCGATCTGGCGGGCGTGGCGGACGTGTGGACCGCCGGGACCATCGCCCGCGAGATCGTGCGCGAGCGGGCACCCCGGCGGGTCGCGTACGAGGGCCGAGAGGTCGGAGCCTGGCTCGTCGAGGGCTTCGAGGTGGTGGACGTCTCCCGGGCCGAGCTGCTCGTGTTCGCAGACCCCACGCCGTCGAGCGCCGCCGTGCTCGTCCGCGCGCTGGAGGCGGGTGTGCCCGTGTTGTGCGCCAACCCCGACATGTTCATCGAGGACCGGCACGGCGCGCGCACCGAGAAGGCCGGTCGGCTCGCGGCGGCCCACGAGGCTGCGGGAGGCACGGTGCTCCGCGCGGGGAAGCCCGACCCGCGCATCTTCCGCCGGGCCGCGGTGTCGGATCGGGCCGTGATGATCGGCGACGGCGCGCTGACGGACCTCGCCGGGGCCCATGCAGCCGGGCTCCCGGCGGTCTGGGTCTGCCGCCGTCCCGGACCCGACTTCGACGCCGTCGTCGCCCGCTGGCGACCCGCCGCCGTCGTGCGGGATCTGGACGGAATCCCGTCGTCCGCCCTGGGTCTGTCTGGAGATTGCAACAACGGCTGAGTTGCCTTGCGCGGATCGCCGGATCGCCTAGAGAGGCCGCCGTGAGGTGTTGCTTGCGTTTCTTCCCTTGTCTGCTGGTCCTCGGGGCCTGTGCGCCCGATCCGTTCACCCCGCCCGGGCTCGCTCCCGCCGCGTCTCCCTTCGTGGGGAGCTGGCACGTCGAGGCCCTCGACGCCGACGGGTCACGGCTGAAGTTCCCCCACGCGTTCGCGGTGGGAGGCGCCCCTGCGGTGATGGACATGGTGTTCGACGCCGACGAGGACGGACGGGGAGAGCTCGCCTCCATGACGCTGATCGACGGCCCCGCAGACAGCCACGTCGAGGGAGCGCGCTGGACGGGCACCTGGGAGGCCACCGGCGCCGCCGACTTCGTGTTCGACGCGCCCGGGCCGGGCGTCCCGGTGCAGCTCGCCTGCGGGCTCGAGGGCGACGACCTGCGCTGCGACGCGGACGACGGGTCCTCCCGGAGCGTGCTGCACCTCGTCCGTCCCGGGCGTTGAGCGCACCCACCCCGCCTCCGGACGTCGGGGCGGAGGTCGAGGTCACGCCGGAGCTGGTGGACGC
>JACKEQ010000022.1 GCA_020632885.1 Alphaproteobacteria bacterium
ATCCAGAAGGCGTACCAGGCCGACGAGAAGAACAGCAGCATGACGAGCTGGAGCTGGGACGCGGTGAAGTAGTCGTAGCCCATGAGCCCGCCCGCCATGAGCGCCGAAGGCAGCATGAGGGTGGACGGGAGCCACGACAGCCGGCTCGCGGTGTTCCGCTTGGAGTACTGGATGGCCGTGTAGAGGAACAGGAAGCCCGTGAGCGCGCCGAAGCCGTTCCCGAGCAGCTCGCGGGTGGACTCCTCCATCTCGCGCACGTCGTCGATGAACGTGAGCGACTTCTGCCCGCCCACCGCCATGATCGCGGCGTACACGAGCACGAGCGGCGCGGCGACGCCCGCCGAGCGGCCCATGATCGGGAGCGCCTTCCCGAGCACCTCGAGGGGCCCGATCTGCTCGGACCAGCCGCGAGCCCGGGCCTCCCGCACCTTGTCGGAGGGCGTGGCCTCCACCATGTAGCGGAGGAAGCCGATGAGGTTCCCGACGGGCAGGAGCACGAAGAACACGGCGTCCGAGGGCGGCCGACCGAGATCGTTGAGCCGCCAGGCCGTGGTCGGGAACTTCAGGAGCTGGAGCACGCCCATGGCCACGAGCACCGTGGCCACCGGGAGACCGCCGGCCTCGGGCACCGCGGTGTTCTCCATGTTGGCGAGCAGGGCGAGCTGCGCGCCCGCCAGGACGAGCCAGCTGGCCAGATACGCTCCGCGCCCGAGTCGACGATCCATCGCTGCCAGGTCCTCCACCGGTCCTCTTACGCGCACCTGCCGGATGTTGTTGCGGGTGACGCGCCGGCCCCGCCGTGTAACACCGGGCGGGCACCCGGGGTGATCCCTGAGTCCGGGTGCGCTATCCTTGGCCATCCCCCTCCAGACAAAGCCGATGCTCGACACGTCCGAAGCACCATCGCCCCATCTCCCCACCCTCGACGACGGTCGCTACGTGATCAGCGGCGTGCTCGGGAAGGGCGGGAATGCGCGCGTCTACCAGGCCTGGGACACCCAGCTGCGCGCCTGGCGGGCGATCAAGGTGCTCTCGCCGGAGTTCATCGAGAACGTCGAGGTGCGGGCGCGGTTCGCCCAGGAGTCCGCCACCATGGCGCGGCTCGACCATCCGAACATCGTGAAGGTCTACGACATCTCGGACGATCCGTTCACGCCGCACATCGTGATGGAGCTCTGCGAGGGTGGCGCGATCATCGACTGGATGAAGGTGCACGGCGCCGTGCCGCCGCAGCTCGCCATCCGGGTCATCGGCCAGATCGCGCTGGCGATCGGGGCGGCCCACGAAGAGGGCCTGATCCACCGCGACATCAAGCCGCAGAACATCCTCATCGACCAGTACGGGATCGCGAAGCTCACCGACTTCGGCATCGCGCGCGTGGAGGACAACAGCCTCACGCAGGCGGGCGCCACCATGGGCACCTACGCGTTCATGGCGCCCGAGCAGCGCCACGACTCCACGTCCGTGGACGAGCGCACCGACATCTACAGCCTCGGGGCCACGCTCTTCACCCTCACGCGCGTGAAGACCACCACGGAGCTCTTCGTCGCCGAGCCGGACGACCCGCTCTTCGACGGACTGCCCGAGGCGCTCGTCCAGTTCATCCTCAAGACGTGCTCCTACCGTCCCAAGGACCGCCCGCAGACGATCCAGGCGTTCATCGAGGGCCTCCTCGAGGTGGCCTCGGTGCTGCCGCCCGATCCGAAGGAGACCCCGCCGATCCAGGCGCTCGCCAAGCCCCTGCCCGTGCGGCCGCCCGACGACCTGCCCAACCTCGACCAGCTCGAGGACCTCCTGAAGGCCCTCGCCCTCGGTGAGGAGTCCCAGGCGCACACCACGGGCGGGTCGTCCATCGACTCCACCACGCTCGGGAGCCTGCGCACGCCGCGTCCGCCGCCCACGCCTCCCCCGTCGGGCAGCATGGACAGCGACCCGTTCGAGCTCCTGCGCGACGCCGACCTGCCGGCACCTCCGCCCACCCCCACGCCGCCTCCGCCGCGCCCCCGCGCCGAGCGCACCGCCACGCCGGCGCCCGTCGCTGCGCCCGTGTCGGTGCAGGAGCCCGAGGAGGAGCCTGCACCCCCGGCTCTCGTGGAGAAGTCCGGCACATCGTGGGCCACCGTGGCCGCGCTCGCCGTGGGGGTCGTGGGGCTCGGGCTGGCGCTCTCGGGCGTCGTGGTGGTCTACGGGTCCGTGCGGGTCACGGGCGCGCAGACCGAGGTGCGGAAGGCCGAGCGCGAGCTCGTCACCACCGTGCTCAGCGCGGCGCCCGCCATCCCGCAGCTCCAGGATCCCGACACGCTGCGCACCCTGTACTTCCAGGTCCAGGACGGCGAGCCGGCCCAGGCGGCCCGCAGCGCGCGCGCCTTCGCGGGTGTGGTGGAGCGCTCGGTGGCCACCAGCAGCCCCCAGGGCGACGCGATCCTGCTGTCCCGCAACGTGCTCACGGCGGTCGATCGGGTGGAGGCCGCGGATGCCGCGTGGGAGGCCGCTTCCGAGACCCTGCCGGGGCACCTCGCCGTGGCGCTGGGGCTGGCTTCATCCCCTTGAATCGCCGGATGAAGGCCGGGTGACAGACGGGGGCGTAGTCGTTCGGGAACACATCGGTTACCGTGTCGCCGAACGCGAGCACATCCTCGCGTGAGAGGAGACACCATGAACTTCAAGACCGCCGCCCTCGTCGGGCTGACGCTCTCCCTGTTCGGCTGCCCCGGCGGGGACACCGAGGAGCCCACGGCCACCGAGCCCACCGACGACACCGCCCCCACCGGCGACACCGAGCCGCCGCCGCCGCCGACGCCGGACCCCACGTTCGACGTGAACCTCGTCGATGGCCCCGGCCCGGACGACGGCAGCCTCGAGGCCGACCAGATGATCGTCACCGTGACGAACCCCCCCGCGGGCACCTGGTACTTCGGCTACGGCCAGACCGCGACCGAGGCCGCCAACGGCCAGGGCTGGTTCGGTGAGGACTGCCTCACCGGCGACACCTGTCACGAGATCCCCGCCGCCACGGACGTCGGTGGCACCCCCACGTCCACGCTCACGCTCGACCGCGTCGCCACGATCCCCGAGGTGACCGGCGGTGTGAACAAGATGCTGCTCCAGGTCGACAACCCGCCCAGCGCCACGCCGGACCTCACGTTCTACATCGGCGCCCAGACGGACCCCGACACCTGCTACGTGTTCGGTCACGACCCGTCCTACTACGCCACGCTCGGCTGCATGGATCCCGGCACCGCCGCCACGCACAACGACATCTGACGTGTCGGGGGGCCATGCTCTCCGTCGCACCGAGGCGTCCGGGTCCGTCCCGGGCGCCTCGCGTCGTCTGGGGCTCGTGTTCCTGGCGCTCGTGGGCTGCCAGGGCGTCGCGGTGCTCGAGCCGATCCCCGACCAGGCCGGCACCCCCGACACCGGCGACTCCGCGAATCCGCTGGACAAGGTGGTCCCGCCCACCCCTCCCGCACCCCGGCCGCGCTTCGACGTCACCCTGACCGACGCCGACGGCGCCGTCGACATCGGCCTGGACGCGGACACCCTGACGATCACCCTCGACGACGTTCCGGGGGGTCCGTGGTTCTTCGGCTACGGCCAGACCCAGATCGGGCCTTTCCTCGGCTGGTTCGGCGAGGACTGCTACACGGGGGACTTCTGTCATCCCCTGCAGCCCGCCGAAGCACTCGGGAACGGCCGCCGCCGGTCGGTCACCACGCTCACCCGTGTCGGCTCCATCGGCGCCATCGTGGAGGGGTCGACCACCCTGCTGCCCGTGGACTTCCCGGAGGACGCCACCCCGGACTGCACGTTCTACATCGGGTCCCAGACCGAGCCCGACGTGTGCTTCGTGTTCGGCGACGACCGGTCGCACTACGCAACGCTGAACTGCGTCGACCCCGGCGCGGACGCCACCACCAACCAGTGAGCCTCAGGCGGACGCGGGGATCCCGAGCACCGTCACCGAGGCCGCGATCAGCGCCAGAACGCCACCGGCGACCATGAAGACCCGCCGATGCTCGGCGTCCTCGCGCTCGAGCGCCGTGGCGACCGTCACCAGGCACTGCAGCGCGTAGAACAGCGCGAAGGCCCTCGACGCCACGCTGATCACCGAGAGCACGTCCGTCAGCCAGGTGACCCCGATCGCCAGCCCGCCCACCACCAGGTACACCCAGCGGGGCGAGAGACGGTCGCCCACGATGGTCTCCATGAGCCCCACGCAACCCGCGTCGTCCGCGACGGCTGCGTTCAGCTGGCTCCCGATGGCCGCCACGACGATGAGCGTCGGGAGCACCGTGGCCACGGGCCCCACGAGGCCCACGATGGCCGTGACGTCCGCCGAGAGGCCCCCGTGCAGCAGCGGGAGCATGAGGGTCACGAACAGCACGTAGATCGCGGCAGACGCGAGCTGCGCGATGCGCATCGTGGCCACGCGCTCCTCGGGCGGGTGCTCAGCGCCGAGGAACCGGGAGGTCTCGAAGCCCTGCACGACGATCAGGAGCCCCATCATCACCCGCACCGCGTGGGTGGGCGTGCCCTCCACGGGCAGGTCCGGGAGCGCGAGGGAGCCGTCGAGGGCGAGCCCGACGTCGTGCACCAGCAGGCCCACGAGGAGCGCCGCGATGGTGCCGAGGTTCAGGCTCACCACCGCCGTCTCGAGCTTCTCGAGGGCCGACAGACCCCAGAGCGAGCCCGCCGTGGCGATGGCCCCGAGCACCACGGTCGTGCCCGTGCGCGCCAGCATGGGGTCCTGCATGCCCAGCCGGTCGAGCACGAAGGCCGCGAGGAGCTGCAGGTAGTACGACACCGACACGACGTACGCCCCGGCGAGCACGAGGTGCGAGGCCTTCTCCAGGGTGCGTGCCACGCGCTCCTCTCCGAGCGCCCAGGTGGACTTCGCGCTGTCGCAGTGTCCGCGGTGGGCGTGGTGCTCGCCCTGCCGACCCTCCACGATGGGCTCTGCATACCGGATGTTGAACCGGATCATGGCGCCCAGCCCGTACGCCGCGACCAACAACCCCACCATGGCGAGCGGCGCCCACACCCCCGTCACGGCCGCGACGAGCGGCGCCGACACCAGGAATCCGCTCCCCATGATGGACGACAGCGGGGTCACCGTGGCCTTCCACGCCCGGGAGCTCCGCAGGGCCGGGGTGAGGGCGAGCACGGCGGTGACGACGAGGGCCACGGCCAGCACGGTGGTGTTCAAGGTGGCCTCCGGACACCACCGTAACGAACGGCCGCTCTCAGCGACCCGCGACGCGGCTAACCGCGCGATAGACCCCGGCAGCACCGGCCGCTCTCAGCGACCCGCGACGCGGCTGCGCCAGGTGGCCTCGGGACCTCCCGGCCCCGCCACCTCCGCCAGGCACGCCCCGAGGTTCGAGCTCCTGGAGTGCACGCGCTGAGCGGAGGCACGCCGTCCGCCAGGTTACCGGCCCCCCATGTGGTTCCTCCTCCTCGCGTGCCTCACCCCCGACCCGCCGGATCCCGCGCCCCCGGGCTGCGCGGTCTGCACGCCCGGCACGTACTGCGTCGCCACGATCCCCGACGTCGGCGAGGACCCCACCGTCACCACCTGCCTGCCCGTGCCCGACGACTGCGGCGACACGCTCCGGTGCGGCGACAACACCTGTCGCGCGCTGGCCCACGCAGGCTGCCCGTTCGGTACCGCCGCCTCCACGTGCGAGGCGCGGCGCATCACCTGCATCCCCGAGTGACCCCCATGTGGCTGCTCCTCGCGTCCGCGTGGGCCAACGAGCCTGCCGAAGACGACGTCCCCACCCAGCACTTCCGCGAGATCGTCTTCGCCGAGGCCCCGGAGAAGGCTCAGCGCGACAAGCTGGTCCGCAAGGCCCTCCGCACCAGCCGCAGCCTGAACGGCGGCAAGGACTGGGGGCGCACGATGTGCTTCGTGTTCAACGGCCCCGTCGAGCCGGGCGCGCTCGAGACCGCCCTGCGCAAGGCCCGCCTGGACGGGGAGATCCGCGAGGCCCGCGGCTGCGACGAGCCCCCGCCCGAGGCCTTCATCCCGCCGGCACCCGCCGCCGTGCGTCGCGTCACCCTGTTCGAGGGCTTCGAGCCCGTCATCGTGCGGAAGGCGTTCACCTACCTGCTCGACGGCGACTACGGCGTGGGTGGGCTCTACATCGCCCACGAGAAGTCCGACCGCCTCTGCCTCGAGCTGGAGCGCGAGGTCCCCGACGACGAGCTCACCTCCCTCCTGTCCACCGCCCCCATCCGGGTCGTCGACATCGCGCGCACGGCCGACTGCGCGGAGGCCCTCGCCACCCCATGATCCTCCTCTGGCTCCTGGCCTGCACGCCCGCTCCGGAGCCACCGCCCGGCGTCGACCCCGTGCTCCTGCCGGCCGACGTGCGCGACCGCCTGGAGGCCCGGCTCGACCGGGAGCTCGCCCAGGGCTGGCAGCCCCACACGCCGAACGTCTGGGCCGCCACGGGCCGCCCGATGTACACGAACCGCCTGATCGAGGCCACGAGCCCCTACCTGCGCCAGCACGCCCACGATCAGGTGTCCTGGATGGCCTGGGGACCCGAGGCCCTCGAGCTCGCGGCCCGCACCGGTCGCCCGATCTTCCTGTCCATCGGCTACGCCACGTGCCACTGGTGCCACGTCATGCAGGAGGAGTCCTTCCGCGACGCGGACATCGCGGCCCTGATCAACAGCCGCTTCGTGCCCATCAAGGTGGACCGCGAGACCCGACCGGACCTCGACCAGCTCTACATGGACGCCGTGCTCGCCATGAACGGCAGCGGCGGCTGGCCGGCCACCCTCGTGCTCGACCCCGCCGGACGCCCGTTCTTCGCCACCACCTACGTCCCGCCCCACGACGGCGACCGCGGGCGCGCCAAGGGCCTGCAGACCCTCCTCCAGGAGATCGCGCACGCCTGGGCCACCGACCGCACCCGGATCGACGAGGTCGCCGCGTCCCTGGCCGCCCACCTCGCCACCGACCGCACCACGCCCCCCGCAGGGCTCCCCGGCCCCACGATCCTCGGCGCCACCGTCCGCGCGGCCGCTGAGAGCTGGGATGCCGAGCACGGCGGGGTCGCCGCACGCCAGCGCTTCTGGAGCTCCACACCGCTGCGCGCCCTGCTGGTCGCGGCCTCCGCGGGTGACGAGGAGGCGAAGGCGCTCGCGCTGCAGACCCTCGACGCCATGGCGCTCGGTGGTGTGTACGACCACGTCGCCGGGGGCTTCCACAGGTACACCGTCGATCCGGCCTGGAAGATCCCCCACTTCGAGAAGATGCTCTACGACCAGGCCCAGCTCGCCCGCATCTACGGCGAGGCCTTCCAGCTCACGGGTGACGTCCGGTACGCGGCCGTGGTGGAGGAGACCCTCGAGGCCATGGTGCGGGATCTGGGGGTCGACGGCGGAGGGTTCGCCAGCGCTACGGACGCCGACAGCATGGGCCCCGACGGCCACCGTGCGGAGGGGGCCTTCGCGACCTGGACGCAGGACGAGCTCCGGTTCGTCCTGGGCGACCGCACCGACGCGTTCGCCGCGACCTGGGTGGACCCCGAGGCCGTCGTGGACGGACGCTACGTGCTCCACCCCCGCGGCCCGCTCGACCCCGCGGCCCGGAAGGCCTTCCGCAAGGACCGCCTCGCCCTGCTCCTCGCGCGCCGCCAGCGTCCGGCACCCGCCCGCGACGACAAGGTGCTGACGGCCTGGAACGGCCTCGCGATCAGCGCCCTGGCCTACGACGGCTGGCTGCTCCGCCAGGAGCTCTGGCTCGCGGAGGCCCGCACAGCGGCCGAGAGGCTGCTGGAGGCCCGTATGGACGGCCGCCCCGTGCGGGTCGCGGGTCCCGGAGAGCCCGGGGGCACGGCCTTCCTCGACGACCACGCCTTCCTCCTCGAGGGCCTCGTGGCGCTGTTCGAGGCCACCGGCGAGCGGCGCTGGCTCGACGATGCGGTCGCTCTCGAGGCCGTCACCCGCGCGCGCTTCGGCATGCCCGAGGGTCCGTGGGCCTTCACACCCGACGACGGCGAGACCCTCCTGGCCCGCCGCCGTCCCGTCGACGACCAGGCGCTGCCGAGCCCGAACAGCGCCCTGCTCGTCGCGCTCTGGAAGCTGGCCGCCCTCACCGGCGACGACGGCTACCGCGAGCGCGCCGACGCCATCGCGCGGGGCATCCCCTTCGAGCGCGCGCCGCTGGCCTTCGCCGAGGGCATCGTCGCCCTCGAGTCCCGCCACCGCCCCCTCCGGGAGATCGTGCTCGTGACGGCCGAGGGCGAGCGCTCGAGCGGCCTGCACGCCGCCATCCGCACGCTCCACCCGTCCCGCCGGGTGCTCGTGCAGCAGACCGAGGGCGCACCGCCCGTGGTGCCCCTCGCCGCCGGGAAGGTCCGCCTCGACGGGCCCACCGTCTACGTCTGCCAGGGCGGCGTCTGCGAGCAGCCGCTCACCGATCCCGCCACCCTGGCCGCGCTGCTCAGCGGGAGGTCTCGACCCTGAGGCCCTCCACCGCCTCGAAGCGCTCCAGGTGCCGGCGGCCGCGGCGCTCGCCCTGCAGCGTGTCGGCGAGGAAGGCGGCGGTGAGCTGGTTGGTGAGCGCGAGTGCTGTGGGCTTGTCCCAGGCGGGGTCCGAGCAGAAGAGCGCCGAGAACTCCTCGGGCAGGCCGGCCGTCCAGGGCATGCTGTCGCACGTGGTGGTGACGATGAAGTGGTCGGCCCCCTCGAAGGTCACGAGCGCACGGGTCTCGCTGGACACGTGGTCCCACGCGAGCCCACCGCCCCAGGCCCACGGGGCGGCGGTGTCGCCTGTGCCCCCGAGCAGCATGGCGGGCACGGTGACCTCCGCGAGCCCGACGTCACCGAACATCCCGGCGTCCGGGGCCATCGCGACGATCGCGTCCACCCGGTCGTCCGCGAGGGACGGCCAGAGGCCGTCGGGCACGGCGTCCAGGCCCATCTCGGCGGCCAGGACGTCCTCCTGGCCGAGGAAGGGCTGGCAGAAGAACGCGTCGGTGAAGGGGTCGAGCTCACCCTGGCAGGCGTCCGCCAGCCAGCCCGTGTGGATGCGGGCCCCACCCGCTGCGAGCGCGGTCGTCCCGCCGTAGGAGTGCCCGATGACGGCGACCGCGTCGGTGTCGATGATGCCGTCGAGCACGCCGGTCTCCGCGAGGTCCAGGGTCGCGCTCACCTCGAGGGGCCGGGACACCGTGGCGTGCAGGACGTCGGTGGCCCAGTCGTACTCGACGTGCTCGGGCCCGAGGACGACGAAGCCGCGGGAGGCGAGGTGCTCGGCGAGCGGGTGGTACCACTCGGGGCTCATGCCGAAGCCGTGGGAGAGCACGACCAGCGGGTAGCTGCCGGGGGCCGGCGCGGCGTCGGCGATGGCGGCGCCGAAGAACGGCATCTCCGGGCTGTCGGGCCCGAAGAGGCGGACCTGCGCCATGTAGTCGATGTCCTCGACCCCGTCGGCGTCGGTCGGGTACCACGCCTTCACGGTGAGGTCGTCACCGGCGAGCACCGTGTAGCCGACGGCATGGTCACCGCGGGCGGCGTAGTCACGATCGGCGGCCGATCCGCAGGCAGCGAGGGTGGTGGCGGCGAGGAAGGCGAGGGTGCGGGTCATGGTGAGCTCCAGGCTTCGGGGTTCGTTCGTCCACGCTCTCGGTGGGACGTCTGGAGCTTATGCATGCGCTGACGTCTGGCCCTCGCCAGATTCAGCATGTCCATCATGCGTTTTCGCATGGATGTTCACCGACCCGTGAGTGCCTCCGTGAGCCCGTCCGCGAGGGCGTCGAAGACCACCCGTACCCGCCGTGCCGTGTGCACCTCGCGGTGGCTGATGAGCCACATGGGCACGGGGAGCGCGATGTCCGGCGAGACGCGCACCATGCCGGGATCCGCGTCGCCCACGGCCTCCATCATGATGCAGATCCCGAGACCCCGCCGCGCGAGGGCCCACTGGGCGAGGTGGCTCCGCGAGGTGATGGCGAGCTGCTCACCCGGCACGTCCAGGCCGTGATGCCTGTAGACGGCGAGCAGCCGCTCGTCCCGGTCGAAGCCGATGTAGGTCGCCGCCAGCAGGTCGCCCCCGACGGCCTCGAGGTGACCCGGTGTGGCGTAGGGCCGCGCGGTGGCGTCCGGGAGACGGCGGGCGACCAGGCCGGGCTGGTCGGGACGGGTGTTGCGGACGGCGATGTCGGCCTCCCGTCGCGTGAGGTCGCGCACGTCGTTCGAGGCCACGAGCTCCAGCACGATCCGTGGGTGCTCCTCGCGGATCCGCGCCAGGATCGGCGGCAGCAGGTGGGCCGTGATCGTGTCGCTGGCCGTGATGGCCACCAGGCCCTCGGCGACCTCGCCCTCCCCGGCCGCCCGGAGGGAGAACCGCGTGGCGGCCTCGCCCATCGCGCGCACGTGCTCGAGGAGGTCCAGGCCCGCGTCCGTCACCTGCAGCCGGTTGCCGACGCGCTCGAACAGCACCACGCCCAGCTCGGCCTCGAGGGCCGTCACCTGGCGTCCGATCGTGGGCTGCGTCGTGTTCAGGGCCGCCGCCGCGGCCGTCAGCGAGCCCTCTTCCGCCGTGACGAGGAAGGCCCGCGCCCGGTTCCAGTCGAAGTCGATGGTCCGCCAGTCCATGCAGACGCCTATCTGGCTGCTGTGAATGGCGCGCAGCGCGACTCACAGCACGCTGCCAGGGGGTGTCTGTCGCAAGCTCGACGGCCTGCTCGCCCGCTGAGGTACCCTCGTCGCGGGAGGGCGCATGGTGTTCCTGTCACTCGTGGCCTGCGGGACCCCCTGGACCCTCGACGGAGGCTGGGGAGGTCGGAGCGTGTGCGAGGACGACGACGTCCTGGACGTCGAGGCGATCTTCGACGCTGACCCCGAGACGGGCGTGGTGGACGGGCTGTTCGTCATCGACCTCCCCCTCGACCTCGGTCTGCTCGGGGAGATCGTCACGGTCCAGCGCGCCACCATCGAGGACGGCGTGCTCACGCTGTCCGACGGCGAGGTCGACGTGGGCGGGCACCTCGCGCGCGACCCGTCCTACACGAACGGCGAGACCCGCGAGTACACCTTCACCCTCGGCGGCGCGGAGGGCGACGAGACCCTGGAGGGCACGCTGGACCGGGTGAACGGCGAGGGCCAGGTGCTCCTCGCGTGCGACCTCGAGCTCGACCGCCTCCACGAGCCCTGACCGGGTCCGTTAGATAGCCGTCATGCGCATCGCTCACGTCGTCCCCGACACCGACGCCGAGGGTCCGGGCCGGCGGTTCGCCCTCTGGACCCAGGGTTGCTCGCTGCGCTGCAAGGGTTGCTGCAACCCCGAGCTGTTCGGCCCGGGCGGCACCGAGCGGTCGGTCGACGACCTCCTCGCGGAGATCACGTCCACACCGGGCATCGAGGGGGTGAGCCTGCTGGGCGGCGAGCCCACCGAGCAGTCCGACCTCCTCGCGCTCTGTGCGGGTGTGCAGGCCGCCGGGCTCACGGTGATGCTGTACTCCGGTCACCTCCGGGAGACGATCGAGGCCCGCCATCCCGGGCTCCTCGACCACGTCGACCTGCTCGTGGACGGCCCGTTCGACGTCCACCAGCGCGACGACAGCCGCCGCTGGATCGGCAGCCGCAACCAGCGCCTGCACGTGCTGTCCAGCGCGTACACCCACGACGACCCCCGCTTCGCCACCGCCCAGACCGTCGAGATCCGCTTCGACGCCGACGGGCTGGTCGTGAACGGCTGGCCGGACCTCGCCCGGAAGGTGGCCCGTTGACCCTCCGTGTCGCCCGCTCCGAGAGCCACTTCCTGCTCTTCGTGCGCAACGTCCTGCGCGGGGGGCCCCAGGACCAGCTGTTCACCCACCTGGCCGGCAAGAACCCCCTGTACCCGAGGATCGGCCCGACGGCCATGGGCATCCTGCAGCGCAGCCTGGCCCGCGGGTGCGTGCTCGCCCTCGCCCGGCACGGGGGCTGGCGCCGGGAGACCCGGCCCGTCGGCGACCCCGAGCACGCCGTGGACGGCCGCCTCTGGGACCGTCACCCGGACGTCCACCTCACCTTCCGGTCCTGGAGCTACCAGATCCTCGTGTGGTCCTGGACCCGCCCGCAGACCGACGCCGCTCCGTTCCCCAGGCCCCCCACGCGTCCGGGCCTGGGAGACCGCCTGGTGGCCTTCCTGGTCGCGCGCGCCCTCATCGAGGCGCGCCTCCCCCAGGGCCTCGCCGCCGTCGCCCACGAGCCCCTCGCACAGCTCTACGCGGCCGGGCGGGCCCCCCTCGTCGACGTCGACTGGCCCGCCTGGCTCGACACCGGCGGCGACATCCTCCTCGAGGGCCTCGGAGAGAGCCTCGGGCGGTCGTGGGCGGAGGCGGAGCGCTGGAAGCTCGGGCACACCGAGCCCCTCGCCCTCGCGGAGGTCGGGGAGGCCCAGCAGGCATTGCTCCGCGGGCTCCTCCAGGCGCTGGAGCACCGCGACCGGCTCGATCTGGCGGACTTCCTGCTCCACGCCGGGCAGCTCGTGGTCGCGGATCCTGCCGCCCCACCGGTGCTGGAGCCCGTCGACCTGCGCGCCAGCTCGTCCCTCCGCGACCGCATGCGGGCCCGCGCGGCCTGCGCGGCCTTCACGGATGCCGTCACGTTCCTCGCGGACGCCATGCACGGCCCGCGGTCCACGCGCTTCTTCGACGACACGTACGACGCCGCACAGGCCCGGCTGCGCCGCTGGGAGCGCTTCGGAGACGACCGGGCCCGCGTGTTCCGCGACGCGAGCGCCCGGCTCGCGGACATCTGACCCCGACACAGCGTCCACCCACGATACAAGGAGACCCGGAGGTCCTCCCATGAGCCGTTGCTACCGCATCTCCGTGAGCGAGTCGCTGGCCCGCCACGTCCACGTCGACGACGGGCTGCAGACCAAGCTCGAGCTGCTCGACATCCTGCCGTCCGAACGCATGGCCGAGCTGCTCGGCGCCCGGCTCGCCGAGCGCGGCTACGAGGCGAAGGAGGGGTCCGTCTGGGAGAAGACCCTCGAGAGTGGCGTGGTCGTGCGGGTGGACGTCGCCACCGGCACCGTCGACATCAGCCTCACCGAGGAGGCCGCGCTGGAGCTGGAGCGCAAGCGGTCCACCACGGTAGCGGACGTCGACCCCCGCACCGTCGAGGAGGCCCTGCGCAAGAAGGTGAAGCAGCAGCTCGAGGAGGAGGCGGACGTCGCCACCGAGGCGCTGCGGGTGGAGGTCACGCGCAAGCTCGAGGAGGCCCTCTCCGGCGTGCGGAAGGAGCTCGACGACGCCGTGAACCGCGCCACCGCGGACGCGCTGAAGGAGAAGGCGAAGAGCCTCGGCGAGGTCACCGAGATCACGGAGGACGCCGAGACCGGAGCCGTCACCATCCGGGTGAGGGTCGGATGAGCCGCATCCCGGAGGCCGAGCTCCCCGCGCAGCTCACGCCCTTCGAGGCGGTCGAGGCCGCCTACCCGGACGCGCTGGCCGGGATGATCCGCGCCATCCAGCGCGAGCTCCCGGTGCTCGTCGAGTGCGAGAAGGAGCTCATCCCCTACCTCTACAAGGCCCTGCGGGACCGCCTGAAGCGGCTCGGGCTCCGCTCCATGTACCTCGACGGGCGCGCGGCTCCCGACAGCCAGGTCCAGGGCATCATGCCCAACCTGCTCATCCAGATCCGCGATGCGGTGCGGGGGGCCGTCGAGAAGCGCGTCATCGTGCTGCCGCACCTCGACCTCCTCACCACGTCGTCGGGCGGCCTGAACGCCGATGCACGCGAGGTGATCGGGCTCCTCTACGAGAACCCGAACCTGCTCTGGCTCGGCTTCAAGGACCCCAGCTTCCCGCTCCCCACGGTCATCGAGAACCTGTTCCCGCACCACGAGTGCATCTCCGGCGTCGAGCGCGACCGGCTCCGGCACCTCGTCACCCAGCCCGAGAGCCGGAAGCTCGGCGAGGGGCTGCCGGTGTACGCGCTCTACAAGTACGTCTCGGGCACCCATGCCGTGCGCCTGCGTCGGCTGCTGCAGAGCATGGACGGCGAGGACTACCCGCCGGATCCGGGGCACGCGCTCCAGCAGCTCCGCTCGGGCACGCTCTCGGGCGGCATGAGCGTGCCGGAGCTCGACCTCGACGACGACATCGGGGGCTACGCCAAGGTCAAGGAGCGCCTGAAGACCGAGATCCTCGACATCCTCGCCCACAAGGACACCCTCGAGAGCGAGGCCGAGATCTCCCGCATCGAGGCGCTCGTCCCGCGGGGCATGATCTTCTGGGGCCCGCCGGGCACCGGGAAGACCCTGTTCGCCAAGGCCATGGCGTCGTCGCTCGGGGCCGCTGTGATCATCGTCAGCGGCCCGGAGCTCAAGAGCAAGTGGCACGGCGAGAGCGAGCAGAACATCCGGCGGGTGTTCGTGCAGGCCCGCCAGTCCGCGCCGTCCATCATCGTCTTCGACGAGCTCGACTCCATCGCGTCCGCCCGCGGCGGCGACACCGGTGACGGGGGCGTCGGCCACTCGATGGTCAACCAGCTCCTCACCGAGCTCGACGGCTTCCGGTCCAACGAGATGGTGTTCGTCGTGGGCACCACGAACTTCCCGGAGAGCCTGGATCCCGCGCTCCTCCGGCCCGGCCGCTTCGAGTTCAAGCTCCACATCCCGTACCCCGGAGCCGACGACCGGCGCGCGATCCTCGCGATCTACGACCGCAAGTTCGGGCTGCAGATGTCCGAGCGGGCGCTCGACTACGCCGTGAAGCGCACCCAGGGGCCCGTCGAGGGCGGCACCGGCCGGTACACGGGCGACCACCTCGAGGCGCTGTGCCGGGCGCTGGCGCGTCACCGGATCCGCACGTCGGCCACGGGGCCGACGGAGCCCGCGGACATCGACACCGTGCTCGAGTCCTTCGTGGATCGGCCCAAGCTCACCGCCGAGGAGGAGCGCGTCGTCGCCACCCACGAGTCCGGCCACGCGGTGGTGGCGATGCTCGCGGAGAACCTGCCGCCCATCGATCGCATCTCGATCCGCGGCGATCTGGGCGGGGCCCTCGGCTACGTCTCGTACGACGCGGCCATCAACCAGCACATCCAGACGCGGGGCGAGCTGCTCGACAGGCTCGCCGTGCTCTTCGGTGGGCGGGAGGCGGAGGATCTCCTGCTCGAGGACATGTCCTTCGGGTCCGCACACGACCTCGAGCAGGCCACGGGCATCGCGCGCTGGATGGTCGAGCGGCTCGCCATGGGTCCCGACTCGCTCGGCGTGCGCACGTTCCCGGCCGATCCGCGCGACCACGAGGTCAGCGAGGCGCGGCGGGCACGCCTGGAGGACGAGGTGGAGGCCATGCTGGAGGCCGCTCGTCTGCGGGCCCGCGAGGTCCTGGAGGAGAACCTCGACATGGTCCGCCTGCTCACGGAGACCCTCCTCGAGCGCAAGGTGATCGAGCGGAAGTCCTTCGAGGAGCTGGTCGCGGGGCGGGAAGCGTGACGTCCCGGGGCCCCCGAGATAGACGCCCGCCACTCCCCTTCCGCGAGGTCCCCGATGGACGTCCTGTTCCTGCAGCCCGCCTACCCCACCGAGATGCAGGCCTTCACGCGCGGTCTCGCGCAGACGGGCGCCAGGGTCTGGGGCGTCGGCGACACGCCCGAGGCCGGGCTCCCCACGGACCTCCGCCGTCATCTCGCGGGCTACCTCCGCGTCCCCGCCATCCTCGACGAGGGCGACGTGATCCGCCGGGTCGAGCAGTGGCTCGGCAGCCGCCGTCCCGACCGGGTCGAGGGCGCCTGGGAGCCCGTCACCATCCTGGCCGCCCGCCTGCGCGAGCGCTGGGGGCTGCCCGGCATGACGCTCGACACCGTGCTCGGCTTCCGCGACAAGAAGCTCATGCACGAGCGCATCGCGGAGGCCGGCCTGCGCTGCGCCCCCTCCGCCCGGGTCCGCACCGAGGCCGAGGCCTGGGCGGCGGCCGGCACCATCGGCTACCCCCTCGTCGTGAAGCCCACGGCGGGTGCGGGCGGGCGCGACACGTACATCTGCGAGGACGCCACCGCGCTGGCCGCGGCGCTCCAGGCCACTCGCCACGTGCCGGAGGTCGTCATCGAGGCCTTCGTCACGGGTGAGGAGTTCACGTACGAGGCGGTCACGGTGAACGGCAGGCCGTTCCTCGAGTCCGTCTGCCGCTACCTTCCCAACGTGCTCGACGCCCGCCAGAACGAGTGGATCAGCCCGATCATCTTCTGCGTGCGCGACGTCGAGGACCCCGATCTCGCGGACGGCGTGCGGCTCGGTCGCCGGGCGCTCGACGCCCTCGGCATGGGCTCCGGCATCTCCCACATGGAGTGGTTCCGCCAGGGTGAGGGCCAGGCGGTGTTCGGCGAGATGGCGTGCCGTCCGCCGGGTGCGGAGATGATGAACCTCATGAACTACGCGCGCGACACCGACCTCTACCGGGCCTGGGGACGCGCGGTGGTCGGCCTCGACCCCCAGGTGCCCGCCGAGCGGCCCTACAACGCCGCCATCATCTTCAAGCGGGCCGCCGGGAACGGACGGATCCGCGCCATCCACGGGCTGCGCGACTTCATGCGGAAGTACGGCCCCCACGTCGCACGCGTGGACCTCCTGCCCATCGGGGCTCCCCGCCGGAACTGGAAGGCGACGTTCAAGGGTGACGGGAACATCGTCGTGCGCCACCCGGACATGCAGCTGACGCTGCAGATGGCCCGCGAGGCCGCCTCGAGCATCCACCTCGTCGCCGCCTGACGGCGTCGAGGCCACCGGAACACCGTCGGGGCGCAGAGCCCCGGCGGGTCACTTCCCGTCGTCTTCCTTGTAGCAGCACTCGTAGGGCCCGAGCCGCAGGCACACGTCTGCCGAGATGTCCGGCTCTACGGGCTTCTGCGGCATGAGCCTGGGAACCAGCGCGGCCGCCACGAGAGCGACGACCGACAACCCGAGCGTGAGCATCCACCCTTCGGTTCGCATCCGCTGCATGCCACACCTCCCTGGGATCAGTGTGCCGGACGCTCCGGCGACTCACAACTTCCGAGACACATCAGGACATCCCCATCGTCCCGATCGTCACCGCGCTCCGCGATCTCCAGCATTTTTTTTCGGAGATCTGCAGCGGGTCCGTTGTGTGATTCGCCCCACCCCGAGAGCCTGCCGAAGTCGCCTCCAGCCGTCGTGATCCCGACGGCGTCGGGGTCGGCGCTGTGCCATCGGACACGCCTCGGGCGAGGTCACACAACGCTGTGCGCAGGCACACATTCATCTGCTCAAAAGCGCACATTTGATGATTTTCGGTGACGTGTGAAGGTTGCATCCGAGAGGCCGGACCCCACCGGCTCTCCAACGGAGAGACCCATGCTGACCCTCATCGCCCTCGCCGCCCCCGCCATGGCCGACATCGACGACTGCATCGGCCTCGATGCCGCCGTTTGCGAATGGACGAACGACGCCGCGTTCCTCGCCAACACCGAGCGCGCATCGACGGTCCTGAGCTCCACGGCCCCCGGGCGCCTGAACACCAACTCCGTCTATGCCCGCCTGCTCGCCCTGAAGACCTCGCTCGACGCGAGCTCCTGCACCGTCTCGGAGGTCACGGGCGGCGCGTACGGCGGTGGGAGCTGGTCGGGCTTCGTCCAGGGCGGTGCGTTCCCCGCGCCGACGAGCGGCGTGTACAGCTCCCTGGCGATCCTCGGGACCTACGCTGGCTCCCCGAACGGTGACGTCGGGAACCTCTGGGGCCAGTACGCAGGCGGCGGTCGGTTCGTGACCAACCGCAACGACGAGCAGGGCTTCTACGCAGGATACTGGATCCGGGAGACCGGTACCACGGGCGTCTTCGTGGGCGTCTTCGGCTCCTGCGCCGGTGACTCCCGCGACCTGTCGACCTGGCTCGGCAAGGAGCTCGACTACAAGACGTTCGAGGACGTCCATCCCGTTCTGGCGAAGGCGTGCGCTCGCTGTCACACCGAGTCCGACCCCACCCGCCCCGTTCACGTGGAGCCCTACATCGGCGACCCCGACTTCGGCGTCGCCTCCGCTGCTGCGGCCGCGGACTGCTTCGGCGGCCCACCCACGATCACCTGCGGCGAGCTCGCGGTCGACCTGATCCTCACCGACAACAAGCCCATCAAGCCCAGCGGTGCCCCCGTGCCGATGTCGGACCAGAAGAAGGCGCTGTTCGAGCAGTGGCAGAACGGCGGCCTGCTCATCCCCTGACGGGTGCCGGCGCCTCGGCGTGCACGCTGCACGGCGTGTTCGACATCCGGGGCGCCCGCACCGGCACCTCGCGTGGGAGCGTGAGGTGCCAGCGGCTGTGGGTGGCCTTCCACATCCATCCCCCCTGCCGGCGTGCTGCGCGGTTCCACCGCTGGAACACCAGCTCCCGCGCCACCCGCGCGTCCCTCTCCGTGGTCCAGGGCCCGTACCGGAGCGACCGCTCCACGCGCACCTCGAACCACCATCCCGCAGGATCCAACACCGGATCCCCCACCATCACGACGTAGTCGCTCATGGCCACCTCCGGTCTTGAACATACGTTCAGGACCGGACATCTCCTGGTCAGGCCGAGACCGAAGGGTGAACCCACACCTTCCGGATCCGGCGGACAGAGCGTGTCCGATCGGACAGATCCCGCCCCTGCTCGTTAGGACGGGGCGATGGAACACAGCGCCGAGGACACCGTAGGTCTGCCGCCTGCGACCGCCGTGTACACGGGCGATCGCGACCATGCGACGCGCATCCGGGTCATGGAGTTCGACGTCCACCAGCTCGAGGAGCGCGAGGTCACCACGCCCGCGAGCCTGAAGGGCTGCACGGACACCACGCAGCTCTCGTGGATCGACGTCGTCGGGCTGTCCGACGAAGAATCGATCTCCGAGCTGTGCACCCTGTTCGGTCTGCACGCGCTGGCCATCGAGGACATCCTCAACACCTCCCAGCGCGCGAAGGCCGAGGAGTTCGGCGACCACCTGCTGGTGAGCGCCAACCGGGTGGAGCTCACCTTCGACGACGGCGAGCCCGTGCTGGGCTTCGAGCACACGAGCATCGTGAGCGGGCCCGGCATCGTGCTCACCTTCCAGGAGCGCGACGGGGATGCGTGGGAGGCCGTGCGCAAGCGGATCCGCGGTGGCATGCCCCGGATCCGTTCGGCGCGGGCGGACTTCCTGGCGTACGCGCTGCTGGACGCCATCGTGGACGAGTACGCGGTGGTCGTCGAGAAGCTCGGGCGGGTGGCGGAGCAGCTCGAGGCCCGGCTGCTCGACGATCCGGAGAGTGTGAGCGTCCCGGAGATCTACGTCCTCCGGCGTGAGCTCACGGAGCTGCGGCGGAAGGCGTGGCCCATCCGGGACGCGCTGGCCACCTGGCGTCGCAGCGAGCACCTCGACGACGCCGCCCGTCCGTTCCTGAACGACCTCCAGGACCACGCGACAGCGCTCGTGGAGTCGATCGACCTCTACCGCGACCTGGTGATGGGCATGGTGGATCTGCACATGTCGGGCGTGAACAACAAGATGAACGAGACGATGCACACGCTCACGATCATCGCCACGCTGTTCATCCCGCTGACGTTCCTCACGGGATTGTACGGGATGAACTTCGACAACATGCCGGAGCTCCACACGAGGTACGGCTACTACATCGCGCTGTTCACCATGGGCACGACGTTCATCGGCGGGCTCGGCTGGTTCCGGTGGAAGGGGATGTTGTAGCCTTCGATCCGCGAGGTCTCCCGTGATGGAGCCTGGTGCGAAGTCGGGACACACTGGAGACACACGCGGGGGATCGCATGGCGAGCGTCAGCCTGGAAGTACGGCCCATCGGGGAGAGCGTCCTGCTCGTTGGACCACCTGTGGTACCACCGAGGCCGCCGTCGAGTTGCGCACGGAGATCCTGCGGGCTCTGGAGACCCAGGGATGCAGGGTCGAACTTGCCGCTCGCGTGGAACAGGTGGGCAACCCGGACAGCCTGTTTGCGCCCTCTGCAGTTGACGGTGCCGCACCAATCGGCTAGGGTCGAGTGACTGTCAGTAGGGGGAAAGGTGGTCGCTTCGTCGCTTCGTCGCTTCGTCGCTTCGTCGGTAGCCGTCGGTCTTTACGCGCTCGCGCTTGAACCGCTACCCGCGGTTGCCGGATGCACCTGCCAGATCGAGCCTCTAGTGAGTCCGTTCACGTCCCATGGGTATGGCCCTGGTAAGGGTGCGGCTCTCATCGAGGCGTCCTCGACGTTGTCCAACTCCGCGCCGGTGCACTACCGGATCGTGACCACGGGGTCGGGTTGTGAGAACGTAGTGGTTCGCCCATACGGTCACATCTCCCACGTGGAGAACGATTCGGACCAGCCCTACCCGGGGCTCCGCGCACACTGGAACGAGATCGCAACCTGCCTCCCACCCACCTCGCCGTACGCTTGGGGTGAGATTGTCTCTGCCAGTCCTGGCTGGGCCATTCATAGCCTCCGGTTCTGGGAAGACGACTACGTCAGCTCCTTCAACGATACCGCTGGCCTTCAGCATGCTCAGATCGTTGCTGTTCCGCAATACGATTGCTCCTTCCAGGGGCAGACAGGCTGCGCAACAGAGCAGAATTACGAGCGCAAGATCGAATCGGACATTTGCATCGCTCCCGATGGGGAGATCCCGGTGTTCTCCTCCTGGAAGCCGACAGCGGAGTTTCTTGCGAGGTTCCGCGGTCGGCTCACGCCGGAGTCAGGTGCGAACCGTGCCGAGTGGGCGGTGGACACCAGCCACCCCCAATCCGACGAGTATCTGCATGAGGTACGGGAGGTCGACCCGGGGGGGACGTACGACAACTGCCAGGAGGTCGTCGAGGCCACCGAGGCCGCGTACGCTGCGGCAGGCAGGAAGAGTCCCGGCTACCTCGCATACGTAGATGACAATTGCCCGGATGCCTACGCGGTAACCGGTGGACGCTGGCTCATGCAGCCCGCCGATGTGGCGGTCGGACAGAACATTTGGGGTTGGAATCCCCCTTCCGCTCCCACCTTCCCGTGGGGCCAAGTCAATGGGTACACGCCCTTCGACTCGATTGGCTGGGATTCGGATGACTGTCTCGACGCCTACGCCATCGCGTTGGAGGACCCGATGGCCCCAGCGAACAAATGCGCCATCGTCATCCCTCAGCAAATGGAATACCAGTGCAGACTGGGTTCAGATGACTGGATCGAAGACCCGGATCGACCGGGCCGCATGATGATGGAGCGCCCAGCGGGAGAGTGGTGGTATCCGTACCAGCAGCACTCCATCACCATAGACGTCTTCACTGGACCCAGGAAGGTGCGCGTTCGGCGAGGCTCCGCAGTCTCCACGTGGAAGACCTACTGACCATCAACCTAGGGAGTTGACGATGTTTTGGGTATTTCTCGGTTCCATTTCGGCGGCGCAGCCGGCCGGAGACCTGACGATCACCAGACTCGTCGGAGCGTTGGAGGCCCGCTGTGGACAGCCGATCTCATTGGAACACCGCGAGCACTCCGAGCCCAGCGGGCTGACGACGGCGCAGGTCGCGGCGGCGGACTGCGGGTCGCTCGAGTCGTGGCTCCGCGTACGCTTCGAGCCGGCATGCCGGTGGCACGTCACCACGTTCGACGGTCCCAAGCTCCTGATTCGAAACGGAACGCAGGCCTCTCCATGCCAGCCCCTCGCGAGTGCGCTGGATGCGGCGATGGTGACGGATGGCTGGCGCGACGAAGACAAGCTGGAATGGAGGAACGCGCACGACGTCGACACGTTCGGTCACGACGGGTGGCCACCGGAGAACTACGTGGGAGAGCCAACGCAGATCGCTCGCGACATGCTGCTCTGGCTCCCCGACACCATGTCCTACCGGTTCGGGCCTCCGCTCCCTCTCATCGTGGAGGGCGTGCGCAAGGACGAAGAGTACAACTCCAAGCTTCGGCTTCACACGATCGGCGACCGGGAGCGGGGTCGGGCGTACCAGATCGCCCCTCCTGTTCCCTACAAGTCGCCGTGGACGGCGGACGAGCGACGCCGGCTCGATGCGCTGATCGACGACGAGCGCGAGGGCCGGATCTCGGCGGAGACCTTCTATACCGCCTACCGCGCGATCGCCGCGGAGCGCGCCGCCCGTGAGGCCCAGACTCCCTGACGTCCTCCGTGCACCCGGCGGCCGCGAGCGCCTCGTCTTTGAGATAGGACGACCCCGTGACCCTCCTCCTGACCATCGCCCTCGCCGCCGACCAGGAACGCGAGCAGGTCGAGCGCCCCCCGGCGCTCCAGCCCGAGGCCGGCTGCAGCCTCTGGCGCGGCACGGCCGCCGGCAACGACCCCTCCACCCTCCTCGAGCTCGAGATCTGCGGCCCGGGCGGCGCGCTCACCGGGCGCCTCCAGTGGTCCAGCACCACGAGCGGCCACAACACCCGCACCGTCCGCGGGTCCCTCGACGCCTCCACCGTCACCCTCGCCGACGTCGCCATGCCCGTCTCCGCGCCGGCCCCCGGGTGGCGGTTCTGTACGATCGACCAGTACACCCTCGCCCGCACCTCCCCCGACGCCCTCGACGGCCACTACGCGTCCCGCTCCTGCAACGACCGCGCGGAGGTCCACCTCACCCGTGTGTCGGGCACCCTGCCCGAGCCCGGCGATCCCGGCGCCCTCCCACCGCTGCCGCCCGCCAGCGGCCTCTGTACGGTGGCCCCCGTCCCGTTCGGCCTCTGGCTGCTCGGGCTCCTCGCGCTCCGCCGCCGCGACTGACCGTACACAGCGCACGCACCCCGGTGCACAAGCCCCACAGACCCCCGGCCATCGGGATGGGAGGGTGGAAGCCCCCACCTGGTGTGCTCCATGTCCCTCTTCGTCCTCGTGCTCGCGGCCTGTAGCCCCGAACGTCCGATCCCCCCGACCGCCATCGACTGGACCCCCGAAGGCCCGTCGATCGCCACAGATGCCGGCGACCTCCAGCTCGCCCCGACCCGCTGGGGCCGTCCGGGGGCCCTGAGCCCCATCGTGCTCGGCACCCCCACACAGGTCGGCGACCGCCAGGTCTACACGTCCGACGGCCTCGACGCCTGGTTCGCCGAGCGCCCCGACGGACTCCAACAGGGCTTCGACGTCCACTCGCCCCCGCCCGGCGACGGTCTCCTCGAGCTCCGCGTCCGCCTGACCGACCGCCCGATCTGGGTGGAGGACGCCCTGTACTGGACCGACGACACCGGCGCCGTGCGCGCACGCTACGCGGGCCTTCAGGCCTGGGACGCCGACCACACCGAGCTCCCCACCCGCTTCGGCCTCGTCTGCACCGACGTCTGCGAGGCCGTCCTGCGCGTGGACGACACGGGCGCCCGCTACCCCCTCGTGGTCGATCCGGTGCTCGCCACCGACCACACCACGAGCGACCTGCCCGACGACATCGAGACCGTGGGCGTCTACGGCGGCGCCGTCGACATGGACGGCGACCGCCTGGCCCTCTGGAACATCGCAGACGGCGAGGTCCTCCTCTTCGAGCGCCACGGCCTCAGCTGGGAGGCGGTCCAGGTCATCTCGGCCGCCGACTGGCCCGAGTCCCCCACGTCCTTCGGACGCGCGCTCTCCCTCGAGGACGACACGCTGATCGTGGGCATGCAGGACGCCGTGTACGTCTACGGGCTGGTCGGCGACGTCTGGACCCCGCGCGCCGAGATCGAGAAGCCCGACGACGGCCTCGTCGAGTCCGGCCTCCCCACGTACGGCCTGCAGGTCGAGCTCTCCGGAGACACCCTCGCCCTCGGGGTCTCGGGCCTGTCCCTCGTGTACCTGTTCGACCGGGACCCCACGACCGGCGTCTGGTCGCACTCCGAGACGATCCAGGGCACGGAGGGCTTCGCCCGCGGCGTCCAGCTCGAAGGCGACCGCCTCTTCGTGCCCCAGGTCGCCCCGAACGCCGACCTGCACGTCTACGAGCGATCCGGAGGGGTCTGGAGCCCCGCGACCGTCGTGGCCCCCTCGTTCACGGGCAACACCTCGCTCACCCGCCTCGTGAGCGCCTTCCGCGGCGATCGCGCCGCCGTCTCCCGCTGGTACGACAAGACGGTCTACGTGCTCGACCGCGACGCCTCGGGCGTGTGGACGGAGACGTTCACGGGAGCCGATGGGAGCTCGCAGTACGCCACCGCCATCGAGCTCCTCGACGACGTGCTCGTCGTGGGCCACCCCTCCAAGGGCTCCCCCGGGGTGCGGGACGTAGGACAGGTCGAGCTCTGGGGCTACGACGGCACGTGGTCGCTGGAGACCACCCTGGACCCCGACGAGCTCGTCGAGTACGGAGCCTTCGGCACGAAGCTCACCGGCGACGGAGCCTGGCTCGCCGTGCTCGAGCCCCGGCGGTACTCCCTCCCGCGGTTCGTCGGCCACGGGCTGCACTTCTACGTCATCGCTCCGGAGGACGTCGACGGGGACGGCTACGCGTCCGTCGCCAACGGGGGTCTGGACTGCGACGACCTCGACGGGAGCGTCAGCCCCGCAGCCACCGAGGTGCCGGGGAACACGATCGACGAGGACTGTGACGGCTACGCCGCTTCCGCCCTCTCGGGTGCCGCGGCCGGCGACCTCGTGATCACCGAGATCCACGCGTCACCCTGGCTCGACGGGGCCGCAGCGCCCCAGGGCGCCTGGATCGAGCTCTACAACGCGTCCGCCGAGGCCTGGCTCCTCGACGGCCTCGTGCTGACGAGCGACTCCGGCACCGAGACCCTCTCGACCTCCGCAGCCGTGGGCCCCGGGCAGCGGGTCGTGCTGGCCGCGAGCGCTGTGGGCCTCGACAACGGCGGGTTCGTCCCGGACGCCACCTGGGCCACCTTCTCCCTGGCGACGACCGGCGTGCTCTCCGTGTCCGGCGCCGTCGTGCTGGATGCGGTGGACCTCACGGGCTGGACCGTCCCCACCGGCGCGTCGCTCGCCCTGGATCCAGCCGTGCTGGACGCCTCGGCCAACGACGCGGAGTCCGCCTGGTGCGAGGCGATCGCCAGCTACGGCGAGAACTTCGGGACGCCAGGGTCGGCCAACGTGTGCCAGCTCGACCTCGACATCCAGTTCCACTGGGTCCTCCCGGACGGGTCGACCTACGACGGGGCCACGACGGTCACGGTGGCCATGGACGGTACGCTCACGACCGGGAACCAGGGCACCGGCACGGGCTCCTGGAGCACCACCAGCGCGGGCCAGACGGTCACCTGGACCTACGACGGCACGGCCGTCACCTACGTCGGCACCCGCGACCACGGGGCCGCCTGCTTCGCCGAGAGCACGATGACGGGCCTGCCGGGCGCGACGGCCGGCTACTGGTCGGAGGTCGGGTGTGCATGCGTGACGACGGGCGACGCGGACGGTGACGGCGTGTGCGACGGAGACGACGTCTGCCCGGGGTCGGACGACCGCGACGACGACGACGGTGACGGCGTCCCGAACGGGTGTGACGTCTGCCTGGCCGGCGACGACGACGTCGACACCGACAAGGACGGGTTCGCGGACGCCTGCGACATCTGCCCGGGCTACCGCGACAACCACGACGCGGACGGCGACGGCGTGCCCGACGGCTGCGACCGCTGTCCCGGTGAGGACGACACAGGGGACGCGGACGGGGACGCGGTCCCGGACGCCTGCGACATCTGCGCCCTCGGTGACGACGCCCTGGACGACGACGACGACGACGTGCCAGACGCCTGCGACATCTGCGCGCTCGGCGACGACGCCCTGGACGCGGACAGCGACGGTGTCCCGGACGCGTGCGACATCTGCGCGGGCTCCGACGACACGGCCGACGCCGACAGCGACGGCACCCCCGACGGGTGCGACCTGTGTCCCGGGGGCGACGACAGCGTGGACGTCGACCGGGACGGCATCCCGGACGCGTGCGACCCCTGCACCGTCGACATGGACCACGACGACGTGTGCGACGACGTGGACGCGTGCATCGGCTGGGACGACGCGATCGACAGCGACGGCGACGGCATCCCCGACGGCTGCGACGACGACGACGACTGCAAGGCCGACGGCAGCGGCGCCTGGACCGAGAACCCCTACTTCGCAGGCCTCGTGGAGGGAGACCCCACGATCCACGTCGTGAGCGGGCTGCGCCCGGGCGCCTGCTGGACGGCCACCGGGACCGCGGGTGCCACGGTCACCGTGAAGGACTGCGACGGCTCGACCGACCAGGACTGGACGTGGTCCGCGAGCCTGCAGACGTTCGTGCACAGCAGCGGCCTGTGCCTGGACGCGAGCGGCACGGAGGTCGTCCTGGCCACGTGCGACGGGTCGCAGCCGGCCGTGGGTCCCGACGAGCTCGGCAGGATCGGCCTCGAGGACTGCAGCGCGTGCCTGTCGGCCCAGGACCTCGTGGTCGACACCTACACCCTGAAGCCCGTCCCGTGCGAGGCGGTCGACACGGACTTCGGCCAGCGGTGGGGGATCGACGTCCAGCGTGACTACCCGTCCGTGGAGATCCTGACGGACGAGAACATCAGCACCTCGGGCGTCATCCGGCGCCACGTGTCCGTCTGGGGCCCGTATGCACGGGCCATCTCGCGGGTCGACAACGGCAACGCGTACGTCGCGGTCGGCTCGACCCGCGGCAACGGTCGGGTCGCGGTCATCTCGGGCATCGGGCTCGACGCGGCCGGCGCCGCCGCCCAGGCATGGGTCGATGCAGCTCCCGGTACCTCCCAGACGTACAGCTTCGACGACGACATGGACGTCGACGCCGTGCTCGCCCACGTCCACGCGGGGGGCGGCGTCGTCCTCGGCACCACCCCGCCGTTCCTGTACCGCTCGCCCCACCCGGTCTACACGACCTACGACCCCAAGGCCGTCGTGCTCCGGGAGGCCGGGCTGTCGGGCATGCACCGCAGCTACAGCGGCGTGCAGAGCGGCGACCTCGCCACGGCCCAGCCCATGCCCGCCGACACCCGGTACGACAACATGACCGGCGCCATCGAGCTGTCCGCACGCACCGTCCTCGGCCTCGAGAGCGCCGACGTGGACGACCTCGCCAACCTCGTCTACAGCGCCGCGACGGCCTCCCTGAACGTCTCCAACCTCGAGCCCATCGTGGTCTACACCGAGGCCCTGCATCGCGCGATGGGCTACCCGGAGGTGACCCAGGCGAGCCCGAACAGCTGGACCGACGCCGACAGCTTCGACGACATCGTCCTGCTCGCCCGGTTCTTCCGCACGATGTCGCTCTACCCCGACCAGGCGGACGCCCCGGCGGGCGCGGCCGACTACCCCGGCGTGCCCAGCGACACCGAGCCCCGCGTGACCGTCACCGTCACGATCGACCCGTCCACACGGCCCTGGCAGTGGATCCCCACCGGCTACTACGCGCCCCCGGGCGAGCCCGTCGCGGTCATGGTGGACGGCGCGGTCGACGACGAGGTCTTCCTGTACGCCCACTGGACGATCGACTGGATCATGCCCCGCGCCTGCCAGCTCTGCCCCAACCGGGTCGCGCGCTTCCCGGCGGCCGGCGGGTCCCTCCTGCTCGAGGACGACGGTCAGGGCCTGCTGAACGCACCGCTCGGCGGGCCGATCTTCCTGATGGCCAAGCAGACGGACGCTCCCGTCACCCTCACCCTGGCGAACGTGCTCCCCCAGCCCCGGTTCCAGGTCGGGATCGACACGGACGCGTCCCTCGCGGCCCAGCTCGCGGCGACCACGGTGCCCCTCGTGCTCATGGAGGACCCCGACGTCGTGTTCCTCGGGCACAAGACCGAGATCGAGGCGGCCACCGACAGCCACACGGCCATCGTGACCATGCTGGGCGACCTCCTCCGGGCCCAGCGCGACTTCAGCCACCAGCCCGGCTGGTCGCCCCCCACGATGTTCTTCTTCGACGTGGAGGCGGGCAACGACGGCGCCCACGACGGGAACCCCGGCTACCTGTCCCACAGCTACGAGCTCCGCACCACGAACCCGTTCTGGCAGACGCACTTCTTCGGCAAGTGGGGCTACCTGCACGAGGCCGGCCACGGCTACGCGCGCCAGTACAAGACGCCCTTCTACATCGAGCTCGGGAAGGACATCGCGTGGCGGGAGGGGGAGCCCAACTTCCTCCAGATGGCCGCCGTGGACGAGATGTTCGGGGACGGCAGCCACTCGCTCTGGGACGACTACGACGACACCGAGCGCCAGGTCAGGCGCGATGCCTTCGTCTGCACCTGCCTGGACGCGGGAGGGTGCACGCCACGGGACCACAGCACGCGCGAGGTGGTCGACATCGCGCTGAACCTGGTGGACGACCCGAACATCGGCTGGGACGGCGTCTCGACGATCTACGCGGCGTGGACGCACCCGGGGACGGACGCGCAGGACCACGTGGACCAGCTCGCGACGCTCCTCTCGGACACGTTCGACCGCGACTTCGGGCCGTACCTCACGGCCTACCAGATGGGCGTCAGCAGCGACGTCCTGACCGCGATCGACGCGGCGCACCCGATCGACTGGGAAGCCGACCCCTTCGTCGGGCTGGTGTGCCCATGACCCTCCCACGGGAGACGGCGTCCGGACGTGGTATGAGGGGACCCATGTCCGCCGAGCTCCTCACCCAGGCCGCCGAGGAGGCCCGCCGTCACCACGCGGGTCTCAAGCCCTTCCTCCAGCCCGGTGAGCCCCTGCGCCGCGCGGGTCGCCACGTCAGCGAGGAGAGCACCTCGCCCGCCCGGCCCATCGTGGGTCCGACGAGCACCGACCGCGACCTGCGCTTCCTGGTCTCCGGGAAGGCCGTCGTCACCCGCGCCTACGGCGAGGAGAAGCCGCAGTCCGTGAGGAACCTCGCGGCCCCCACGTCCTTCGGGGCCTCCACCTTCGCCCTCGGGATCGACCGCTCCGCGAGCGTCGTCGCGATGACCCCCTGCACCACGCTTCGTCTGTCGCCGCGCGGCCTGAAGGAGCTCGCCCGCGACAGCCCCACCATCGCCGTCGGCCTGCTGCGCTGGGCCAGCCTCGACCTCGTCGACTGGCTGCGGGCCTCCCGGATGGGCACGGACGTCTGGTCCGCGCGAAACGCCCCCCGTGGCGACACCGAGCGCGCCTTCCGGGCCACCGAGCCGGGCCGGACGCCCCTCGAGATCGACGGCTCCAGCCACGGGGCCGTCATGGACGCCCTCGCCGAGCTCCCCTTCCTCGACGGCGCGAGCATGCTCCCGCTGGCGGACGCGCTCGGCCACCACGTGCACCTCGCCATGGTCCCGCGCGGCGAGGCCGCCGTGGCCCACGAGGAGCGCGACGGATCGCTGTACGTGCTGCTCGACGGCGAGGCCGAGGTGATCGGGCGCACGGGCACGCTGCTCGGGCGCTTCCGGTCGGGCGGGCCCGCCCACGAGGTCCTCATCGGCGAGGTCGCCTTCCTCGCCCAGGGCGGCCGCAACGGCACCGTCACGGCGCGCACCGACTGCCTCCTGCTCGAGATCCCGCGCACCTCGGTGGGCTGGATGACCACCCGTCACGGCGCCCTGGCCGTGGCGCTCCACATGGCGCTGCTCCGCACGCTGTGCTGGCGGCTGCGCGAGACCGACGAGACCCGCGACGCCTGGGTGTCCGGCGCGCATCCCGTACGCTGACAGCGGGTCCCGTGGCCTATGCTGCGGGGGTGAGCACGCAGTTCGACAGCCTGCAGACCTTCGGTCCGGACCCCGACGCCCAGGAGACGGCGTTCGAGGCGCCTCCGGACGACGAGCGCATCTGGCTGGGCGAGCTCATCGGTCGCGGGGGCAGCGCGGAGGTCCGAGCCGCCGTCCAGCCCGTCCTCGGACGCCAGGTGGCGGTGAAGCGCCCGCGCCACGACGCCGGCAAGCACCTCCCGCGCCGCTCGCTGCTCCGGGAGGCCTGGATCACGGGGGCCCTCGAGCACCCCAACATCGTGCCGATCCACGACATCGCCTACCAGCACGGCGACCCCCTCATCGTGATGAAGCACATCGAGGGCATCTCGTGGGACCAGGTCATGGACGACCCCGCCGACCGGTTCCCCGAGGCCTCCGACCCCCTGTCGTGGAACCTCGGCATCCTGCTCTCGGTCTGCAACGCCGTGGCGTTCGCCCACAGCCGCGGCATCCTCCACCGCGACCTCAAGCCAGCCAACGTGATGATCGGCGAGTTCGGCGAGGTCTACGTGGTGGACTGGGGGCTCGCGGTCTCCCTGGACGACGACCGCGACGGCCGCGTGCCGCTGGCGCGCGAGGTCACCACGATCTCGGGCACACCCGCCTACATGGCGCCCGAGATGGGGCTCGGGCGCGGCGAGGTCCTCGGGGTCCACACCGACATCTTCCTGCTCGGGGGCATCCTCCACCGCATCGTCAGCGGCCGTCCGGTGCGCAACCCCACCGACCTCGACGCCATGCTGGCGGCCCTGCCCACCGAGCGCGTGCCGATCGACCCCACCTGGCCGCTCGCGGACCTCCTGGGCCGCATGCTCGCTCCCCGGCCCGCCGACCGGCCCGCCTCGGTGGCCGAGGTCGTCACCACGCTCCGCCACCACCTCGGCACCCGCGAGGCCTCGCGGCTGCTGACGTCCGCGCGGGCCAAGCTCGCGGACCTCGAGAAGGCCGTCGCGCGCGAGCAGGACCGCCTCGCGATCTACGACGTCTACGGAGCCTGCCGCTTCGCCTTCCTCGAGGCCCTGGCCCGCTGGCCGGACGCGCCCGAGGGCCGTCAGGGCCTGGAGCGGAGCGCGCTCGCGATGACGCGCTACGAGCTGGCCCAGGGAGACGACCGCGCCGCCGCGCTGCTCGTGAGCCGTCTGGAGGACCCTCCGCCGGACGTGGTCGCCGAGCTCGCCAGGCTCCGATCCGAGCGGCAGAGCCGCGAAGGCCGCCTGCGGCTGCTCGCGAGCGACATCGACCCCCAGATCGGCCTGCGGGCCCGGGTCGTCGTCGCCGCGACCATGGCGCTCGTCTGGGTCGGGCCGCCGGTGATCGTGGGTCTCCTGGGCCTCCGGGGCTACGAGCGGGAGGTCGCGATCGTCCTGCCTACGGCGCTCCTCACCACCCTGGTGCTCTCCCTGGGCATGCCGTGGCTGCAGTCGACACGGATGAACCGCGTGATGCTCTTCGCGGTCGGGATGAGCCCCGCGCTGGCGGGTGCCTGGATCGCCGCGGCCTGGCTGGCGGGGCTGCCCCCGGAGGTGGCGAGTGCCCTGAAGACCTTCGCCTTCCTCACCATGGTGACCACGGCCGGCTTCCTGGGCGAGTGGAAGCTGCTGCCGTCGTCGCTGGCGTTCCTGGTCGCCCTGCTCGTGGGAGCGTCACGCCCGGATCTCGCGCCCGTGGCTCTGGCGGGGGCCAACCTGGCCGTCGTCGCCAACGCCGTGATCGTCTGGGCGCCGGGCTTCTTCAGGAAGACCTGAGCGCCGTGTGCTCGCGGAGGAACGCGACGGTGCGCGCCACCGCGCCTTCGTCCCAGTGCAGGGAGAGCACCGCGTGCTTCCGGCCCGGGAGCTCGACCGCCTCGAACCCGTCGCCGAGCTCCTGACGCAGGCGCTCAAAGCGAGCGGAGGGCACCAGGGGGTCGCCCGTGAAGCGGAGTCCGAGCACGCAGACGCCCTCCTCCACCCGCTCCTTCACGCGCGCGAGCGTGGAGGCGTCGATGCCGAGGTCCCGGCGCTGCCACGGGAACAGCCCGAACGGCACGGACGGCTGGGAGAGCACGGGGGCGGTGACCCACGGGTCGACCACCAGCGCGAGGGCGAACCCGCCCGTCAGACACATGCCCACGGCCCCTACGGGACCGCCGGTCGCTTCGGAGAGCTGCCTGGCCAGGTCGCGGAGGTCGTCCGTGATCGGGCTACGGACACCCGCCCGCCACACCGTGAACGCGCGGGACACGCAGGCCCGGCACACCTCGCGCACGTCGTAGCCCGGTGTCACCGGCCTCCCCGTGTCACCGAAGAGCACGGGCATCCACACCGTGAACCCCTCGTCCACGAGCCGTCGCCCGAACCGCACGACCTCCGGGTGCAGACCCGGGATCTCGTGGATCAGCAGCACGCCCGGCCCCTCCCCCGCCACCCAGACCTCGCCGGAACGCCGGCCGTACCGGGCCTGGATGGGGGCGAAGGGCTCCATGCCCATCAGGGGCCCTCGACGCACTTCAGGATGCGGCCGTCCTTGCCCTCGCTGGCACAGGCCGCGATGCGCGTGGGGTTCGGGTCGCGGCGCGCACGCTCGACGCAGGCCAGGCGCCGGGAGGTGTCCGGGAACAGGGAGGCACACGCGGCGACCGCACCCGCGGGGTCACCGCTGGTCTTGCGGTGCATCGCCAGGCACTCGCCGCCGCGCTCGAGGTCGCCGGCGAAGGCGCTGCCGCAGGCCTCGATGAGGGCAGGACGCGCGTCCGGGCCGGCCGCACGGTGCATGCAGAGCAGCGGGTCCGCCGGGAAGTGGGCCACGCAGGCGGGCACGACGTCCGCCGGGGAGGTCGTCCAGGCCCGGAAGCGCTTGATGCACTCCATGCGGGCGTCCGTGGGCTCCAGGGCTGCCGCACAGGCGCGGATGTCGGCGGCGGCGGGGGTCTCCGCCTCCTCGACCGCGTGGAAGCACCGCATCGCCTGGACCTCGGGGCCGAAGACGTCCACGCACGCCTGGGTGGACGCGTCCATCGCGACCTTCGCCTCGCGAACCCCCTTCCAGCACTCCTCCCGCAGGCCGGCCGACGCGAGACGACCGCAGGCCTCGATCTCCGCCAGCCCGCGGGGCCGGACGACCGTGACGCCGATGCAGTCCGCCCGGTTGGACAGCGAGGCCACCGCGGTGCACGCCACGGTGCGCGGATCGGAGGGGTCCAGCGCGATCTGGCCGGGCGTCGGGCCCCCAGGTGCTGCGACGGCGTCGGAGGCGACAGGCTGGGAAGCCGCCCGGTCCGCTGCCTGCTGAGCGCCAGGCGCAGCCCCGCGTCGAGGACGGCAGCGGGGTCGACGGGCCCCACCCCGACGGACGCGTGACTGCTCGTGGTCACGGTCGGGCCCGAGGGCGCCGGGGCCGGTGCCGGCGACGGCGGGGGAAGCTGCTGGGTGGAGTGCGTGACCCGAGGCGGTGGGTTCGACGGCGCGGGCTCGCGCCCTCCGAGGGCGACGATCTGCACGACGGGCCCGTGCTGGTCCGCGAGGCCGAGGGTGTCGAACGCCCCGCCCGGCGCGTGCACCGCCACCACCGTCCCGCGCGGCCAGTCCGAGCCGCCGAGGGACACCTTGCCCACCTGGGACGTCACGGTGATGGTCTTGGAGACCCGCTTGCCCGCGGGGTCACCCTCCACACGCAACCGCACGGGCCCGTTGGTGGCCTGCAGTCCCTGGACCGCTGCCCAGCTCTCGGGAGTGAGGGCCCAGCTGACCTGCAGGTCCGCGTTGGCGTCCCCCATGACCGAGACGAGCGTGAGCTCGGCGGCGAGCGCCGAGAGGAGCGTGAGGAGCATGGGCCCTCCGGGGGTGCACGACGATCGTTCGCTGGGTATCATGCCCCCGGCACGTCCACCGTGTCCTCCCCCTGCCTCCCCGGCACCTCCCGCCACCCGCTCTCCCCGGAGCTCCCATGGCGTCCCGCCCCGTCCTCGTGCAGCTCGGTCTGTTCGGTCAACCCGGCGTCGTGCTCGATCACCACGTCGTCTCCGCCCATATGCGCGTCCTCCAGGACGGCACCGAGGTCTTCGTCGCCGAGCACCTCCGCTGGAACCGTCCGTCCCAGCCCCGTCGGGGTCTCGCTCCGCGCCCCCTGCGCACCCACGCCACCGACGCGCAGGGAGACCTCTTCGCGCCACGCGCGGCCCGCGACGCCCACGAGATGGAGGAGATCGAGCTCTGGCCGGGCGCCTGGCAGCTCCCGCTATGGAGCCGCAGCTCCCGCTGAGAGCGCCCGCGCCTCGACACCGACCCGGAAGGCGCTCGGGAGCCCGACCAGCACGGCCGGAAGGGCGACCGTGACGCCACAGGCGACGGCCAGACCGCAGGCTCCGAGCACCAGACCGAGCTCGCTCGGGTGGGCGACGTAGCGGTAGGGCCCCGCGCTCGTCAGGGGCACCGTCGGGACCAGCCCCGCACCGAAGCCCGCCCCCAGGGTCCGTGCCGCCCAGACGCGCAGCGCGAGGCCCAGCGCGAGCACCAGCAGGCCGACGGGGGAGCCCGGACCCGCCAGGGCGAGGCAGGCACCGACCGTGACCAGGAGCAGGGCCGCCCGGGCGACCTCGAGGCGGGGGACGTCCCCGTCCGCACCGTCCAGACCGCCCTCGAGCGCCGTGCCGACCACCCAGAGACCTGCGGCCAGCAGCGCCAGCGGCTCGCCGCCCACCGCCCAGAAGGGCAGCAGGAGGACGAGATGCACGCCCGCGCCGAGGAGCCTCACGCCTCCGGACCGTCCTCGAACAGCCCCGCGAGCGCTTCGGTCACGTCCATGCCGAGAGCCTCGCCGACGCGGGTGAGCAACAGCTTCTCCTCGTCGGAGACCTCACCGTCCGCGGCCGCGATGGCGAGGGCCACCCGGAACAGCATGCCCCTGCCCTCCTCGTTCAGGTCGCCGGCCACCTGGCGCACGACCACGGAGGGATCGAGGTCTCCGGCCCCTTCGGCGGCCTTCCGGGCCTCGGCCTCCGTGAGCGGCTCGCCGGGCAGCACGTTCGACGCCTTCACCATGATGGCGATCTCGGCGTCGTCCACCTCGCCGTCCGCGGCCACCATCGCCGCCATCATCGCGATCCCGGCGGCACGGAGCCGTTTCTCGAAGGCCTCCATCTCCGCGTGGTGGGCGAGGATGGCGGTGTCCCAGGCGCTGTCGCAGAGGTCGCAGAAGATCGCGTCGCCCGCGGTGCTCACCGGGAAGAGCGGGATCCAGTACAGCGTGAAGTACCGCTTGATCACCTTGTGGGTGTAGGGCGCCGGACCGCAGTTCGGGGCAGGTGAAACGCCCGCTGTCGATGGCGCTCTCGACGCCCTTCGTGCCCCAGATGATGAACGGCATCCGACCTCCACGCGGCCATCTGGACCGCTCGAAGGCGGAGTCTAGCCGACCCCGCCAAACACCGCTCTCACGTGGGCCATCCGTGGCCTCCAGCCACGCTTCGACGGCGTCCGCGGTCACCTGTACGCACAGGTGGAAGCGGGTCGGGCCGAGGTGGTCGATCCACTCCTGGGCCGTGAGGCCCCGGCAGTTCACCACGATCGTCCGGTCCGGCCGGAGGTCCAGCATCTCCACGTGCTTCGGGTGCACGTCCCGCAGTCGGGCCGTCAGCCAGGCCCGCACGGCCTCCTTCGCCGCGAGCCGGGACAGCGTCCAGGCCCGTCGGTCCGGCGTCTCCGCGAGCTGCGCGAGCTCCGTGGGCGTGCAGTAGAGCCCCACGAGGGTGTCCTCGATGGGCTCTACGAGATCTGCGGCCTCCACGCGCCAGCGCGACCCGACGGCACGCCCGATCCGCACGGTGGACACAGGCTTCTCGTCCCACACGAACGCGTGCCGCTCCGGCGTCGGCCGCCCGAGCACGGGCCCCCCGTCCACCAGGGCCTCCGTCCAGCGGAAGGTCGCCCAGACCCCGGCGGTACCGACGAGGGCCACGTCGAAGGCCAGGGTGTGCGCGTCCGCATGGACGAGCTGGAGACGGCAGGTCACCTCGCCCGACGGGCGCGGCCCGTAGAACGTCATGCCCGTCGCCGACACCGGATAGGCGAGCTTCCCGCCTCCGATGGACGCGTCCCAGATCTCCGGCTCACCCGAGAACATCGGGTGGGTCGCGGTGTCGAGCAGCAGGGGGTCGAGCACGAACGCGTGGCCCGGCCCGTTGAGCTCGGCATCCGGACGGGTCCGGAAGGTCGCCCGGGCGAACCCGCCGCCCCGCACGCCCACGTCGACCATGCCCTGCAGGGTCGGACCGTGGAACGTGAGCCCGCCGCCGTAGTAGGTCGCGACGTCCATCTGCACGCGACCGACGCGCGGTTCACCTGACAGTGAGGGAGCTTTCGGCCACTCGACACCCAGCTGGACCACCGCCTTCATGTGGACCTTGGGGCCCGAGAGCTTCGGGAAGCGCGGGTTGTCGACGTGCACGGCGAGGCTGACGGCCACCGTGTCGCCCTCCGCCACCGCGACGACCAGCAGGTCGACGGGACCCCGACCCGTGTGGATCCACGACTGGGCCTCGAGCACGGGCACCCCGACGACCTTCGCACCGGGCCGGAGCAGGGTCGCCGCCTCGGCCGCGATCTCCGCGGCGAACGCCATGGGCACCGCTGGAGCCGTCACGGTCGGACAGTGGTCCGCCAGCCACGGGAACCGCGCCGGGTCGAGGCGCACATGCCCCGTCCCGTGTCCGCCCTCGACGGTGAAGCTGTCGAGCAGCGCAGCGGTCGCGGGAGCCGCGGGACGCGCGGCAGGCAGCGCCGGGACCCGCGCGGGAACGGCGGTGAGCCCGAAGTCCTTCATCTCGTAGATGGCCACGCCGTCGGCGCGCAGCACGGCGTCGAAGACGATCTCCGTGGCGGAGAGGGCGGTGACCTCGAGCTCCAGCGACATCGTCGTCACCGGCCGACGCATCTGCCCACGGTACTTCCACACGTGCGGGACACCGAGCCGGATGGGCGTGACGCGCTCCTTGGGCCCCGTGCGGTCCTCCAGCACGAACCGGGCGAGCTGGAGGGCCGCCTCGAGGCCGAGGGAGCCCGGCATCACGGGGTCGAGGAAGAAGTGGGCTGTGAAGAACCACTCCGTGGGGTCGATGTGCTTGACGGCCTCGTAGAACCCGAGACCCGCCGTGCCCCCACCCTCGTCGACCACGGTGACCTCGTCGAGGTTCCGCCAGTCCTCCCGCGGCATGGACGGATGGCCGCGGAGGTCGACGCGGCGCCCGGAGCCCGCGGCACGAGCGGCGGTCCGGCGCGATTCATCCGACAGTCCCAGGCCTTTCTGGCCATCCAGGGCTCCGTTCGTGAAGTAGCCGAAGCTGGTCTTGCACGTGTAGACCGGCGTGTCGCCTGCGTGCACCTCGAGCTCGAAGTTGTGGATGAGCAGCCCCGCGGACTGTGCCACCACGGTCTGGGTCGTGCGCGTGGTCAGCGTTCCCGTGTCGGGCCAGACCTCCACGTGCTGCACGGCCTCCCCGCCGAGGTTCCGGAAGTAGAGGTCCCGCCCGTCCTTGATGCCCGCGGCCTGCCAGGCCGTGAGCCAGCCACACGGCTGGAGCGCCGTCTCGAGCAGGATGGCGAAGGGCATCGAGCTGCCGGGCGAGAGGTCGAAGTACCAGGCCGTCGGGGGCACGTCGTACGCGATGGTCACCGACTCGCCCTGGGCGACCTCGAAGGGGTTCTCGGCCTGGAGCACCCGGGTCATCTGCAGGAGCGGGGGTCCCGGCATGCGCGCGCACCGCGGCGAGATGCCCGCGTGGTCGGCATAGCGCGGACCGAAGGCACGCTCCGCGTCCCCGATGGAGTACTCGTAGACCCGACGCACGTCGACGACCGGCTCGGGCTCGACCCGCGCGGGAGCCTCGGTCGGCGCGGGCTCCGGGAGGACCCGCCGCGCCCCGCCCGCACGGAGCCCGACGGTCACGCCCACGTTCTTCGCGAGCACGACGGGCGTGCCGTCCACGGAGAGGAGCACGTCCGCGATGGCGTACGGAGCGTCCCCGTCGAGACGGGCCTCCTTCACGCGCGCCTCGTAGACCAGGCTGCTGTGTCCCGGGACGACCTGGCCCCGGCAGCGCAGCTCGAACGGGAGGCCCGGCAGCGGCTCGAACAGACCGTCCGGGTGGTCGGCCGCCACGCCCGCACCGAGCATCCAGGTCTGCACGACCTGCAGGCAGCCCTCGAGCATCAGGGTCCCCGGCATGCAGGGGTCGCCCTTGAAGTGGCACGGGTTGAACCAGTCGTCGTCCCGGAGCACCTGCTCGGTGCGCGCGAGACCCAGGCCGTACGGGCCGCCGTCCGTGCGCACCTCGTGGATGCGGTGCACCAGGCGCCACTCGCTGTCCGGCAGCGTCAGGCGGCTGCCGTCCGCAGGGGCGAACCCCGGGCCGAAGGCCGCCGAGAAGCGGCCGTCCACGAGCGCCTGCACGCCGTCCTCGTCGAGGGACCGGACGGTGGTCGTGAGCCGCGGGCGCACGGGGGCGGGCGGGGTGGCGAGGGGCTCGGGCCGCGCGTCCACACCGTGGGGTGTCGCGAGCTCGCCTGGCGTGAAGAAGCCCGCGCACCCGTTGCGCATCTGGAGCACGGGGCGGCCGTCGGTGTTCGAGGTGCAGTCGTACTCGAAGTAGAACAGGATCGTACCGCCCAACCTCGCGAACCGCTTGATGCGGATGTCGTGGTGGAGGGTCTCCCCCACAGACGGACGGGGTCCCTGGAAGGTCAGGTCGCAGTCGAGCAGCCGGTAGACCCGCTCGCCGCGGCAGTGGGACTCGATGCCCAGGAAGCTCACGAGGAACAGGTCGGCCTGGCCGGACTCCACGATGACGCACGCGTTCGGCTTCCCGTCGTGGTGCGACCAGCTCGCGTCGGTCGGGAGGTCGTACTCGGTCACGATGCGCGAGGGGCCGAGCACCCCGGGCTCCCCCTCGACCGTGAGCACCCGCGAGCAGAGGAGCAGCGGTGGCTCGGGCATGCGCGTGCGGGGCTCGAAGCCATCCTGATCGGCGAACGTGGGTCCGAAGACCTCCGACAGCTTGCCGGAGGCGTGGCGGAGGAGGGCCGCGCGATCGAAGCTGCGCGGCACACCGCCCGAGAGGTCCGGCAGTGTGAGCTCTCTCGGCGCTTCGGCGACGGCGGGACCGGGGAGCGTCGGCACCGCCACAGACGGGAGGGCCGGCAGCACGAGGTCGTCGAACGCAGAGCCGTCGAGCATCGCGAGGGCCCGCCCCACGCGGGCCAGCTGGTCCGCGACCGACCGCCGGGCCTCCAGGAACTGCCCGTGGGCCGTGGCGACCGCGGCGTTCGAGCGCGCCAGGCTCTGGGCGAGGGCATCGAGACCCTCGATCTCCGCGAGGGCGACCGCGGAGGTCGGCAGCACGAGATCCGCGATGGGCGGGACGGCAGCGGCCGTCGGAGCCGGGACGCGCGGGTCGACGGGAGCCTGGCGCGACGGGGCCGCGGCAGGCGGGCGGGATGGCGGGGGCGAGGACGGCGAGGACGGCGAGGACGGACGCGAAGGCACCGCGGCGCTGCGCGTCGGCATCCAGCTCGACCACGCGAGGGGCACGACCTCGTCGGACGCCCCGCCCTCCACGACGAGCCCTTCGTACCCGGGCCCGAACGCGCTGCCCCGCGAGCGGTCGCGGCGGTTGTCGACCGCGAGCACCCGGTCGCGGGCGCGGAGGGCCCCAGGAGCCGCCAGGGGCTCCACGGAGACGCCGAGGGTCCCTCCGGCATGGCGGACCCCCACGGACGTCCTCTCGGGCCCCAGGAGGCCTCTCACGACGTGCAGGAGGCCGGTGGCGCACCCCATGTCGAGGTCGTCCACCACGGGCCCCGCGTCGACGAGGTCGAGCACGGCGAGCGCGTCCTGGCCCGTGTGCCGCGCCACGACGACCGCGACGGCACCCTGGCAGGGCCCGGCCACATCGATCGCACCGACGACCACGGCATCGAGGTCGCCGCGCGCGAGCAGGCGGGCAGCGTGCTCGAGGGCGACCATGCCGCTCGCCGGGCCGGCGCTCACCGTGTAGCTCGGCCCCTCCAGGTCGAGCTGGGCGGAGAGCCGGTTGGCCACGAAGTTGGGGAGCTGCCCCTGCACGCGCTGGGCGTCGAGCGGAGGGGCGATGGACGGGTCGTCCTCCCGCCAGCGCCGGACCTGATCGACCACCCGGGGGTCGAGCTCCATCCCGAAGATCACGCCGATCGACGCGCCCTCGACGCCCGAGACCTCGAGAGCGTCCGCGCCGATCTCCATCGCCAGGAGCTGCTGGGGGAGCAGGTCGCAGAGCTCGAGGGGCGGGATGCGCCACCGCCGCGGGTCCACGTGCACCGCGTCGATCGCCGCCCGGCCCGCACCGTCCACGAGCCGACGGCCGTGACGCAGGGCGTCGAACAGGGCCTCGTGGCGGAGCGTGCCGACCTGCCCGGCCACCCCGAGCACCGCGAGGCGCGGCGTCTCCACGAGCTCGAACGGTGGCGGTGCGGCCGGGATCTGTACGGGCTCGGGCGGAACGGGCTCGCCGCGGTCCCTGTCCAGCAGCCGCCGGAGCCCTGCGCGGAGGCCGAACCGACCCTCCCGCTGCGGTGGGGGCGGCGTGGGCTTCGGGGTCGAGGGAGCGGAAGGAGGCGCCTCGACGATGAGGTGCGCGTTGGTGCCCCCGAACCCGAACGCGCTCACGGCCGCACGGCGCGGCACGCCCCTCGGCCAGGGCTCGCGGGACGGGGCCACCCGGAGGTGCGGGCTCTCCGCGAGCACGTCGAGGGGCTCTCCGGGCCCGGCGGGCACGAAGCCGTCGCGCACGGCACCCGCGGCGCGGATCAGGCCCGCGAGCCCGGCCACCGTGATCGTGTGGCCGATGAGCGCCTTGGCGCTGCCGAGGGCCACCGGGGTCTTCGGGGGACCCGCGCCCTCGAGCAGGGCACGCAGGGAACGCACCTCGGTGCCGTCCCCGAGGCGCGTCCCGGTCGCGTGGCACTCGACGTACCCGAGGTCGCGTGGGTCGAGCCCGGCGCCGCTCCAGGCCGCCTGCAGCGCCCGCACCTGCCCCTTCGAGTCCGGCGAGAGCATGTTGCCCTTGCGACCGTCGTTGCCGAGCCCTCCGCCGCGCAGGACGGCGTGGATGCGGTCACCCGCCGCCAGCGCGTCGGGCAGGCGCTTCAGGAGCACCGCCGCGGCCCCCTCCCCCACCACCAGGCCATCGGCCCGCCGGTCGAGCGGGAGGGGCGTGCCGTCCGGGGACAGCGCGAGGAGCTGGGAGAACCCGACGAGCAGGTAGCTCGGGTCGCAGGCCTGGACCCCGGCCGCCACGGCCGTGTCGCACACCCCCGCGGCCAGCGCGTCCATCGCGAGGCGGACGGCGTAGAGACCCGAGGCGCACGCGGCGTCCAGGCTGGTGGCGTGCGCGAGACGGAAGAAGTCCGCGGCATGGAGGGCCGGTGCGGCCGAGTGGCCCGGGACGTCCGACGGGAGGGAGAGGTTGGCGACGAACAGGTGGGTGCGCTCGGGCTTCGCGCGACCCTCGTCGAGCACCGCGCCGATGACCTGCTGGGACCACTCCACCACCCCGCCGGGCTCGTCGACCCAGGCGCCCTTCAGGCTGACGGTGCGATCGGGCACCCCGACCGCGTCCGCCAGGAGGTCGACGGCCGGCCAACGTTCCGGGGGTACCGAACGAATGGCGGGCTCGACGGCCCGGATCCAGGCGTCCGCGCCCCGGGCGCCGGGCAACAGGCAGTCCATGCCGACGATGGCGAAGTCCATGTGCAGAGTCCCCGGGCGGGCCCCCACGGGCCCGCATGATGCTTCGGGCTAGGCCCGCGCGGCGTACTCGCCGGACGCGAGCTCGGCGACGACCTCACCGGAGGCGTCGACGAAGGTGGCGTGGAAACGGCCGCTCCGCGCTCCCGCGCGCTCCATCTGGAGGTGGCAGTCCACCACCCCATCGAAGGGCTTGAGCTGGCGGTAGCTCTGGATGGCACACGGCAGAGCGCGGGCGTTCTGGGTCTCGCCGACCCAGAGGAGCACGAGCTGCAGCGCGCTGTCGACCGCGAGCGGATCGGTGGTCCAGGCCTTCCCGCCGAGACCCAGGGCCTCGGGCGTGCTGGAGCGCAGCCGGGCGACGATGCCGTGGTCGGAGTACCCGACGACGCTGTCGATGCCCTGGAACGCGGGCCCGTGGAACAGCCACTTGCCGTAGGTGTTCCCGCGGAACGCGGTCTTCCCGAGACCGTTGCTCCCCGGGAAGCGCACGGTGCGCGGGGCGACCGGGGAGAGCCGGACGGTGGCGCGGTACCGCGGCACCCCGTCCATCGTCAGCGACATCGCGAGGGCCTCCTCCCCGGCGGGCGCGGGAGCGGGCTGCCACGTGAGCGTCAGCTCACCGGGACCGTCCAGCACGATGCCCTTGAGCACCTGGAGCCCTTCCACGGCGGCCACGTGCAGGCCGGGGAAGCTCTGGCGCGCGGCGTCCGCGAACCACTCGAGCACCATCGCCACGGGGACGACGGGTCGCCCGTCGATGCTGTGGTCCGCGAGGTACGGGCTGTCGGCGAGGGTGATGCGCCGCGTGCGCGTGCCGCTCGTGGGCCGGGGTCCCTCGACCACGACCTCCACGGCCTCCCCGCCACGCTCGAGCTCGTCACAGCAGAACGCAGCGCCCTCGAGGAGGGGGATCACCGTGAGCCCCCGGGCCTCGAACGCCTTCCGGAGCGCAGGGGTGACCATACCGGCCTCCCAGGGACCCCAGTCGAACGACTTGGCCCGCACGCCGCGCTGGGCGAGCTGGAGTGCGGTGTGCGTGAGCACTTCGTTGGCCATGGCGTAGTCGCACTGGCCCACGTTGCCGTAGCGACCCGCGACACTGGCGAACATCACGGCGAAGCGGAGGTCCTTCCCGGTGGCCTCGAGGAGCGCGTCCAGGCCGTCCACCTTGGTGGAGAACACCCGGTCGAACATCTCGGGGGTCTTGTCGGCGACGAGCTTGTCGGCGAGCACGCCCGCGCCGTGCACGATGCCCACCACGGGCCGGCCGGTGGCCGCGATGGCGGCTCCCACGCCTTCCACATCGCGGATGTCGGCAGCCACGTAGGTGACCCGCGCCCCGACCGCCTCGATGCCAGCGAGGGTCTCGCGGACCTCACGGGCCCCGAGCACACCCTGGATCGCAGCGTCCATCGCACGGGGCGACGGCTTCTCGCCGCGGGCCTTGGCGTCCGCCATCCAGGCAGCGCGAAGCCCACTCTCGCCGATCCCGGCCGCCCAGTGCGGGTCGGAGGCCGCGAGGGGCGAGCGCCCGAGCAGCAGGAAGTGCGGCCTGTAGCGGCGGGCCATCTCGAGCACCACGGCGGCGGTCACCCCGCGCGCGCCCCCACTCACGACCACGAGGTCACCCGGGCGGCAGGGGGCCCCCACGGGCTCGTTCGGCATGGCGACGGTGGCGTTGTGCAGGCGGTACAGCCCGTCCGGACGCACGCCCACCTCGAGGGCACCGTGATCCGTGCACAGCGCGTCGGCGACGTGCTTCGCGGTGGCCCGGGGATGCAGGTCGAGAGCGAAGTACCGCCCGGACCACTCCTGGGAGAGCGTCTTCGGGAAGCCCGCGAGCGCGCCCTGGAGCGGCTCGTCGCACCGCTCGAGCCCGAAGTCGCCGCCCATCGCGCTGATCGTCACGAAGAACGGGATCTCTCCACTGGCCTTGGCGAGCAGGAAGGTCCCGCGCACCCGCTCCAGCAGCTCGTCGCCGTGGGCGCCGACCGCCGCATAGTGCACGATGCCGTCCACCGGGCCGCCGAGGTCGACGGCCGTCCAGTCGGGGTCCACGAGCTCGGCCCGCACACCGCGTCGGTTCAGCTCGTCGACGAGGGCCGCGGCCTTGCGACCCTTGTCGCGGGTGACCACGATCCTTCCCGCGGGAAGACGATCCTCACTTGGCCCACACCGCACCACGCGGACTTCCTGCCGGAGCAGCGTCACGCCCGCCGCGACCGCCCCCGACGCCACCTGCGGCGCCGGGGGCAGGGATTTTCCCGGCACACCCGCGACCTCGTTCAGATACCCGACGACCTCCGCGAGCGTGCGGAGGGCCGAGAGGCGGTCGTTGTCGAGCTCGGGCATGCCGGGCACGCGGTCCTGCACGGCCGAGAGGATCTCGACCCGCTTGATGCTGTCGATGCCGAGGTCCGCCTCGAGGTCCATGCCGGGCTCCAGCATCTCCTCGGGGTACCCGGTCTTCTCGGCCACGGCGGCGAACATGGCCGCCTGGATGCGGTCGTCGGCGCCGGTCGCCGAGGGCGCCGCGACGGGAGCCGGAGCCGCAGGGGCACCCGAGACCTCCTCGAGGTACCCGACCACCTCGGCGAGCGTGCGCAGCGCCGAGAGACGGTCGTTGTCGAGCTCCGGCATGCCCGGCACGCGGTCCTGGACGGCCGAGAGGATCTCGACGCGCTTGATGCTGTCGATGCCGAGGTCCGCCTCGAGGTCCATGCCGGGCTCCAGCATCTCCTCGGGGTACCCGGTCTTCTCGGCCACGGCGGCGAACATCGCCGCCTGCACGGCACCACCGGCGGCGGGGGTCGCCGCGACGGGCGGGGCCGCGACGGGCGCGAGCGCCGGACGGGCCGAAGCGGCCGCGACCGGGGCGCGGTTCATGCCGTCGACCTCCTCGAGGTAGCCGATCACCTCGGCGAGCGTGCGGAGGGCCGAGAGGCGGTCGTTGTCGAGCTCCGGCAGGCCAGGCACCCTCTCCTGCACCGACGAGAGGATCTCGACCCGCTTGATGCTGTCGATGCCGAGGTCGGCCTCGAGGTCCATGCCGGGCTCCAGCATCTCCTCGGGGTATCCGGTCTTCTCGGCCACGGCGGCGAACATCGCGGCCTGGACGCGGTCGTCGGCGACGGGCGCCGCGGCTGGGGAGGGAGCGACCGCCCGGGGCGCCGGGGCCGCCGGACGCGCAGCGACAGCCGGAGCCGCGGCGCGTGCCGGAGCCGCGCGGGACTGGATGGGCTGGGCGCGGGCGTCGAGGAGCGGCGGGAGGTCGTCCGCCACCGCCACGGCGACACCGAGCCCCGGGAGCTTCCCGGTGGCCGGGGTCTTCGTGCCCTGACCGAGGAAGGAGCCCACCAGGGCGGCCGCCTCCGTGGACATCATCCCCTGCATGCGCGCGGGGTCCACCGGAAGGGACGGCGGCAGGTCGGCCGGCACGGGCGCGGGCATCGGTGCGACGGGCGCCTGCGGGAGGGCCGCAGCCACGACCGGGCGCGCGGGCATCTGCCCGGTGGACGCCATCTCCACCAGCCGCGCGTGGGTCTGGAAGAGCTGGTTGAAGGACGCGTTCGCTTCCGCGTGCGCCTTGAGGAAGGTCTCGTGGACCTGGGCGGTGCGCTCCTGAGTCTGCTGGAACGCCAGGAGCGTCGCCCGCGTGGACTGGAGGAGGTTCTCGAGGTCGCTGTTCATGGCCTTCCTCGTGGGCTGGGGGTTCGGGTTGGCCCGGGGGGCCGGGTTCGTGGGAGCGGGTGCCGCAGCCGCGACGGGCGCGGGACGGGCGGGTGCAGGTGCTGGCGGGGCGACCTTCTTCACGGGCACGGACGCCACCGGCGCGGCCGCCGCCGGAGCCTGGGCAGACAGCGCCCGGGCCTCCCGGATGGCGTCCGTGACAGGCGGGTTCTTCGTGGACTCGAAGCGGAGGTTCGCGCCCCCGAGCCCCACCGTGGCCTTGCTCTTCCCCCGCGGAGGCGGAGGCGGGAGCGGCTGATCGAGCAGCGGCTGGAGGTCGACCTTCACGCCGGCAGCGAGGAGCTGCGCGAGGGCCATCTTCAGCTGGATGTCCCCGTCGATGCTGTGCTGGTGACGGTCGAGGGCGACGACCGTGACGTCACGGCCCACCAGCGTCTTGCGCACGAGGTTCGAGAGCACGCCCTTCGGGCCCACCTCGACGAACACCCGCACACCATCGTCAGCCATTCGTCTCACAGTACCGACCCAATCGACGGTCGACGTGATCTGCTCGACGAGCAGCGCCCGCATGTCGGCCACCCGGCTCGGGTAGGGCGCGGCGGTGACGTTGGCGTACACGTCCACGCGGGGACGACGGAAGGTCAACGTGCCGAGCGCCTTCCCGAGCGGGCCCGCGGCGTCCGCCACCAACCGGCTGTGGAAGGCCGCGCTCACCGGGATGGCCTTGGCGCCGAAGCCCTGGCGCTCGAGGTCCGCGATGGCGCGCGTGATGGCCTCGCGCGGGCCGCTGATCACGCCCTGCTCGGGGTGGTTGCGGTTCGCGAGCACCACGTCCGGGTGGGCCGAGAGGGCCGCCTCCACAGCGTCCAGCGCGCCGTTGACGGCCGCCATCGTGCCACGGTCGGCGTCGCCGGCCATGGCCTCGCCGCGCACCCGGCTCGCCTCGCGGAGCCCCTCGTCGTCGATCGCGCCGGCAGCGTAGAGAGCCACGAGCTCGCCGTACGAGTGACCCGCGACGGCGTCGGGCTCGACGCCGAAGGAGCGCATCAGGTCCACCATGCCGCGGCTGACGGCGCCGAGGGCGGGCTGGGCCCACTCCGTCGCACGCAGGCGGTCCTCGTGGGGTCCGGGGTCGTCGTAGGGCGGCGGGAACATCACCGCCGAGAGCCGACGGCGCCCGGCGCGACGGAAGTGGTCGTCCGCGTCGTCGAGGGCGGACCGCACGATGGGCCAGCGCACGGCGAGGTCGCGGCCCATCTCGAGGTACTGGGACCCCTGGCCGGGGAACACGAAGGCCACCTTGCCGGGGTCCGCGTGCACGCCGTAGCTCACGTCACCCCGCGTGCCCGGGCCACGCGCGATGAGCGCCTGGGCGGCCTGCTGGCGATCGGCGAGCTCGCCCTCGGTGGACGCGAAGGCCAGCACGTGGGGCTTCTCGCCCGTGAAGGCCTCGAGGGTCGCGCGGGCACGGTGGGCGAACGTGGGGCCCTCGGGGATCTGGGCGACCACCCGGGAGAGCGTCGTGGCGTCGTCCGCCTCGAACACGAACAGCTCGCCACGCGCGGGCTCCAGGGGACGGAAGGCGTTCGGGTCGCCGTACTCCTCGAGCACGCAGTGGAAGTTCGTGCCGCCGAAGCCGAAGGCGCTCACACCGGCACGCCGCTTGTGGTCGTGGGCGCGCACCCAGGGACGGGCGTGGGGCGAGAGGAAGAACGGGCTGTCCTCGAACCCCATCTTCGGGTTCGGACGGTCGACCTTCGCGGTGGGCGGGAGCACGCGGTGGTGCAGCGCGAGCGCCGCCTTCACGAGCCCTGCAGCACCCGCCGTCGACTTGGTGTGGCCGATCTGCGACTTCACGCTGCCGAGCTGGATGGTGCGCCCGTCGCGCTCGATGTCACCGAACACCTGCTTGAGGCCGGCGATCTCGGCGACGTCTCCGGCCTTGGTGCCGGTCCCGTGGGCCTCGATGAGCTCCACGGTCGCGGGGTCCACGCCTGCCATGTCGTACGCGCGGCGCAGGCACTTGGCCTGCCCGTCCGGGTTCGGGGCGTAGATGCTCTTGAACCGACCGTCGGACGCGCTACCGAGCCCCTTGATCACCGCGTAGATGCGGTCGCCGTCGCGCTCGGCGTCCTCGAGCCGCTTGCAGGCGAGGATGGCGATGCCCTCGCCGATCAGGATGCCGTCGCTGGCCTCGTCGAAGGGCGTGGCGTCACCCCTCTTCGTGAACGCGGGCGTGCGGGTGAAGCACTGGTACATGAAGGCGTCGTTGAGGCAGTCCGCACCGCCCGTGAGCACGACGTCCGACCGCCCGCTCACGAGGTCCGAGAGCGCGTACTGCATGGCGGCGAGCGAGCTGGCGCAGGCGGCGTCCACGACCGCGTTCGTCCCGCCCAGATCGAAGCGGTTGCTGATCCGGCCCGTGACGACGTTGCCGAGGAGACCCGGGAAGCTCTGCTCGGTCCAGGTGGGCAGGTGGTCACCGATGTCCTTCACGACGGCGTCGGCCACCCGCGGGTCCACTCCGCAGCGGTCGAGGGCCTTGCGCCAGATCGGACCGAACAGCCGTGACCCCAGGTTGATCGCCATCTCCTGGGTGCCGGTGATCCCGAGGATGCAGGCGACCCGGTCGCGGTCCCAGGTGTTGCTGTCCGGGTGCATGCCCGCGTCGATGAGGGCCTCGCGCGCGACGATCAGCGAGAGGAGCTGGGTGGTGTCGATGGACTCGAGCATGTTCGGCGGGATGCCGAACTCGACCGGATCGAAGGGGATCTTGTCGAGGAAGCCGCCCCGCGTGCACCAGGTCTTGTCCTTGGCGTCCGGGTCGTCCGAGAAGTGCTCGCCCGCCACCCAGGAGTGCTCCTCGGGGACCTCGCCGATGCAGTCGACGGCATCCAGGATGTTCCGCCAGTAGGCCGACAATGTCGGGGCCTTGGGGAACAGGCTCGCCATTCCGATGATGGCGATGGGCGGGTGGGACGTCTCGGACATGGGTGCTCCGGTCAGGACAGGGGGCGCGGGCGCCAGGCGCGGCTCTCGGGGCCGGCGTCCACGCCCTGCACGAGCAGGTGGTGACTACGGGTGATGGCGGCGGCACCGGCGAGCAGGTTCGCGGCGACGGCCACGACGCGCCGCTCGGCGGGTTCGGCGAGGAAGGTCCCCGCGGTCCACTGGTTGAACGAGCCGATGGCGGGCCCGCACCAGATCTGGACGTCGAGCTTGCGGTCCGCCTCCCCGCGGATGGCCCAGTGGCTCGAGAGCCCGAGGTACCAGCGAAAGACGAGCGCCATCTGGTGCTTCGGCTCCTTCGCGGCGCGCTCGAGCTGCTTGGGGTCGCGCTCGGAGAAGAAGGACACACAGCCCTCCCACACCGCGTCCACGGACATCTTGAACACGGACTTCTCCAGCTTGCTCATGACGTCTCGCGGGATCGCCTCGAGGCTGTCGTAGGTCCGGTAGAGCTGGTAGAGCTGGGCGCCGCGCATCGCGAACAGGGTGCCGCGCTTGAGGACCTGGACCTCCACGCCGGCCTCGAACATGTCCGAGGCGGGCGCCATCCCCACGTCTGCCGTGCCGGCCTCCGCGAGCATCGCCTTCACCATGGGCGACGTGCCGCTCTCGATGCAGGCCTGGTTCACGGTCCCCGTGAGGACGTACGCGGCCCCGATGGCGAACGCCGACGCGACGGCAGCCGGCGTGCTGATGCCCCCGGCAGCCCCGATGCGCACGGGCTGGGCGTAGCCCTCCTCCGCGCAGATCCGGTCGCGCAGGGAGGTCAGGAGGGGCAGGAGCACCGGCAGCGGCTGGTTGTCGGTGTGACCTCCGGAGTCGGCCTCCGCGGTGAGGTCGTCGGCCATGGGCACGCGCACGGCGAGCTCGGCCTCCGCGGGGGTCAGCCGTCCCTCGGCGACGAGAGCGTCGAGGATCTTCCGGGGCGGCGGGCGCAGGAACTTCTCGGCGACCTCCTCGCGGCTCACCTTGGCCACGACGTGGTTCGGCACCACGATCGACCCGTCTGGACCGAGGTGGATGCCGGTCATCCGGTACTGGACGATCTGCGGCGTGAGGCCGAGGAAGGCGGCCGCCGACACCACGCGCACCCCACGGGACAGGTAGAGCTCGACGGTCTCCTGCTCCTGCCAGGGCTCGTGAGGGCTGTGGATCAGGTTGAACCCGTAGGGGCCCGTGCCCACCTCGCCCTGGATGCGGTCGATGGCGGCGGTGATGCGGGAGGTCGGGAGGCCCGCCGCACCGAAGAAGGCGAGCAGACCGGCCTTCGACATCGCGATGACGAGCTCCTCGCTGGCGATGCCGTTCGCCATCGCGCCCGCGACGTAGCAGGCCGACACACCGTACGTGGCGCGGAAGGAGGGGTCGCCCAGCCGATCGGGCGTGAGGGGCGGCACCCAGGCGAGGAGGGGCAGCGCGCCTGCGGGAGCGGGGCCCGAGCCGAGGATGGCCTGGCCGCCGACGGTGGTGGCGGGCTCGCCGTCGCGGTCGACGACCATGACGGGCTGATCGAGGGTCTGCAGGGCGCGCACGAGGGACGCCCGTCCTGTCTCGAGAGGGCTCGAACCCGGGATCGACCAGCCGATGGGGGGAGCGGAGGTGTTGCGCATGGTCCTCGTGGAGCTGCCGGCGCTCTCCCACTAACCGGCGGCCAGGGAGATCCACAGCGAAAATTGCCGTTCGGAGGCTCAAAATGAGCGATTGAAACTGGCCGCGTGGCCAGGAACGTCAGGAAGCCCGACGCTCTACCTCCCGGATCGCGGACCCCGCAACCCGCTGGACAGATCGGGCCCGACGTGCGATCAGACACCACGAGATGGAGACATGAGATGTCCGACGACCAGAAGACCGAGGTGTACACCGGCGAGAGCTGGCACGCCCCCGTGAAGAAGAAGGCGGACCTCCCGACGGGCGACGCCGCCAAAGAGGGCATGATGTGCTACGTCCTGGAGGACTCCTCGGCGTACGTGTTCCGGAACGGCGAGTGGAAGGTGGAGATCACCAAGAACGGGTGATGCTCAGCGCGTGCGCTTGAGCCACTCCCAGGTCGCCTCCAACCCGGCGTCCAGCGCGACCTCGGGCTCCAGGAACAGCTGCTCCCGAGCCGGACGCGGGTTCCCGACGCACATGCGCGGCTCGTGGCGGCTCGCTGGACCGACCTCCACGCGGAGCACCGCCCCGGTGACCCGCCGCACGGCGGCCACGAGGTCGATGAGGCTCGTGGGACGGCCGGTGGCCAGCACGAAGACCGCAGGGCCGTCCGACATCGCCCGACGCGCCTGGACCGCCATCCGCACCACGTCCGAGGCGAACACGAAGTCCCGGACGATGCCGGTGTCGCCCGGGAGCGCGAGGGGCCGGTCCTCCAGGGCCGCGAGCAGCACGCGGTACACGAGGTTGTCGGAGCCCATGCGGGGCCCGTAGACGTGGAACGGACGCAGGATCGTGAGCTGCCGGTGGCCCCCGGCCTGCCACGCCATGGCGAGGGTCTCGGTGGCCGCGCGTGCCGCGCCCCGCGTGGAGTGCGGGAAGGCCGGGGTGAGCGGCCCCGCTCCGGTGCGCTCGGTGTCGCCGTACACCGAGGCGTCCGAGCGGAGCACCAGGGTGCGGACGTCGTTCCGGCGGAGACCGTCCAGCAGGGCCAGCATGCCGCCCACATCGCCCAGGTAGGCGGCCTGTGGATCGCGGGTCCACGGCCACTCCCCCGGCGCCCGCGCGAAGTGGTACACGCGGTCCACGCCGCGCAGGAAGCGGTCGAGCACCGCGGGGTCCGCCACGTCGCCCTCGATGAGCTCCACGCGGTCACCCCAGGCCGTCACCCGCCGCCTCCGGCGGCGCTCCGAGCGACCCGGGGTGTCGACGAACGCGTCCAGCACGCGCACCTGGCGTCCCTTCTCCGCGAGAGCGTCCACCAGGTGCGAGCCGATGAAGCCCGCGCCGCCCGTGATCCCGATCAACCTACCTCCCCCCCCGAGGACACCTGGACCGCCCGGCGCGGCAGATCATCCGGTGACGTTCTCGACGCCCGTGATGCGGCCCGGGAAGGCCTGCATGAGGGTGCGCGCCACGCCATGCTGGAGGGTGGCCGTGCTGGCCGGGCAGGAGCGGCATGCGCCCTGGAGGCGGACCTGGGCCACGCCGTCCACGATGCCCACGAGCTCGATGTCGCCGCCGTCCGCGTGGATGCCCGGGAGCACGGTGGTCTCGAGGACCTGCTGCACCTCACCCATGAGCCCGCCGTGGTCGACCTCCTGGGCCTCCAGGCGCTGACCGCACCCGAGGAAGTAGGCCCGGAGGACCACCGAGACGCCCTGATCCACGGCGTCCCACGGGGTGTCCGGGACGCGCTCCACGGTGACCGTGTGGTCGCGCAGGAGCACGGTGCGCACACCCGGCAGCTCGAGCAGCATGGCCGGCAGGTCCGGCGTCAGCGGCCCGGCGCTGTCGAAGAAGAGGGCCCGGCCGTCCGTGAGGTGGCGGTTGCAGAGGTAGAGCCGACCGTTCGGGTTGGGGGTCTCGCGCGCGCGGAGCTCCAGGTGGGTGGACACGTGCCACCCGCCGTCGCGGTGCTCGAGCACGAGCCCCTTCAGGCGCTCGAGATCACGGTCGCCCACCGTGAGGCCCGGGTAGCCGTCCGGAGAGGGCCCCTGACGCTCGCCTTCGTCCACCAGGACGGTGCGGCCGCGGTCCATGGCGCGCGTGGAGATGTGGATGGCGTGGCCCTCGGGCAGAGCGGCGACACGCGCGCGAGCGGACTCGGACAGCGCGAACGGCGCGGGCTCCTTCACCTCCAGGCGGCCCTCCAGCCCGAGCGCGCTCTTCAGGGTGCTCATCAGACCCATGCCAACCTCCAGCGGAGCCCCATCCGTAACTGGTGTACTGTCCCGCGACCGAGGGGAATTATGATCGCACTGATCCTGGGGTTGGGACTCGCGCAGGCGGGCGATGGGCCCGCGTGGCAGCGCACCGGCTGGGGCTTCGGCGGCCTGCCCGCCATCAACTACAACAGCGACGAGGGCCTCGGGCTCGGGGCCATCGCCAGCATCTACCGCTACGACGGCGAGACCAGCCCGTACAAGTTCAGCACGACGCTGCTGATCTTCGCCACCACGTTCGGCGTGCACGCCCACAAGATCGACTTCGACGTGTTGCGCCTGGCCAAGGGTCGCCTGCGCATCACCGGTCGTATCAACGCCGAGATCACGCGGACGAACCCGTTCTGTGGCGTGGGCCGCGACGTCACGTGCGACCCGTCCGAGGCCGAGAGCCAGGCCGACACCCTGGGCCTCGAGGGCGACGACCGCACGAGGTTCCTGCGGCGGTACTACCTCTACTCGTACATCCGCCCGAACATCTTCCTCGGCGGGCGGTACCGCCTCGGCGACCTCGAGACCGCCCAGAAGAAGGAGGTCTTCGGCACCCTGCGCGCGATGTACTACCAGCCCGGCATCTTCGGCGAGGTGACCCCCGACGACGGCAGCAAGTACGACCAGTACGTCGATGGGGGCAACGAGCTCCGCAAGGAGCAGGGCTTCCTGAACGTGCTCCAGGTCGGGTTGATGGCGGACACGCGGGACTTCGAGTCCTCCCCTTCCTCGGGCTACTGGGTCGAGGGCAGCGTGCGTGGGGCCACGAAGATCATCGGCAGCCAGTTCGACTACTTCGGCTTCAACACCACGCTGCGCACGTACCGCTCGCTGATCGGCGAGAAGCGGCTGGTCACGGCGACGCGGCTGGCCCTCGACGGCATCGTGGGCGACGTGCCGGTGCGCGAGATGGCCGAGATGGGCGGCACCCAGATCTACAACTTCGGGGGCGGGCTGAACGCCGGCCGCGGCATCCGCCAGCGCCGGTTCGTCGGGCGCGCGAAGGGCCTGCTGCAGAACGAGCTGCGCTGGAAGTTCTGGCACGTCGAGCCCGCCGGGGTGGGCGTGGACTTCACGGTCCTCGGCTTCTCGGACCTCCTCTTCGTCGCGCGCGAATGGTCGGACCTCGGCGACTTCGCCCGTCCCGTGGCCGGCGAGGGCCTCGGCCTGCGGCTGGCCTTCGACGACAACTTCATCATCCGCACGGACGTCGGCTTCTCGGCCGCCGAGGACTACGCGCCCTCGGTGTACATCGACATCAACAACCTCTTCTGACGCGTCGGGATGAGCGACCTCTACGCGGCAGTCGACCGATCTCCCGGCGCCCTCGCGCCGAGACTGGTGCTGGCGGACTGGCTCCAGACCCGGGGCGACCCCCGGGGCCAGCTCGGCGTGGCGCAGCACGCCCTGGCGGTCGATCCCGACGACGTCGCGATGCGCGCCCAGGTCGGGCGGATGCTCCGCGAACATCCCGACCTGGCGCCGTCCCTGCCGGTGTTCGACGAGGAGCCCGAGTACCTCGACGTCCGCTGGAGGATCGGGTTCGTCGACCGGCTCGTGGTGCGTGTCTGCCCGTGGTTCGAGTGGGACGAGGCGGCCCTCGCCGACGCCGTGGAGGCCCTGGTGTCCCACGAGGGTTGCCGGTTCCTCCGTGAGCTCGTCGTGCTGGTGGAGGAGTGGCCCGGGCGGGGCCGGAACGCCGAGGCGGCCCTGATGCGGGCGCGGGCGCGCCGTCCATCCCTCCAGAGCACCGTCGCCGGAGCCCTGGTGGAGTCCGGGACCACCGATCTGGACGGCCTGGATGCGTCCCGGCTCCGGTGGGTCACGGCAGCACCGGAGGAGATCGCGGGGCGCGCGAGCGAGCTCGTGCACCTCGAGTACCTCCGGCTGGTCACCGATCGCACCTCGCTACCCGAGGCCCTCGGCGAGCTGCCCGCCCTGCGGCGCCTGGATCTGGCGGACTGCGCGGGGCTCAGGTCCATCCCGGCCGCCGTGCTCACGATCCCCACGCTGCAGGCCATCCGGACCTACGGCTGCGACGGGCTGTCCGCCTGTGGGTACTCCATGGCCCGCATCGACCCCGCCCTCGCTGGCTGGGCGCGGGTGAACGCCTCGCGGGAGCGCCGCCGTGTCGAGCTCGATCTGCTGCTCGGCCGCACGCCCGACGCCACCGTCGAGGACCTCCTCCGCGCCCTCGACAGCAACGTCACGGCCATCCGGAGGACCGCCCTCCAGGTCCTCGCCGAGCGGCTCGCACCCGCCGACCTCGAAGGCGAGGTCGCCCTCGCCGGGTCGTTCGACGCCCGTACAGGCGAGCTGAAGCTCCTGCTCCAGGAGTCCGGTTCGACCGTGAGGTCCCGGCCCACCGCGAAGACCCGGTGGGTGGTGGTCGGGGAGAAGCCGAAGGGTGCCCAGCTCGCGGCACGCGCGGCTGGCCGGGGTCTCGCCCTGGAGCGCGACGTGCTCGCCCTCCGTGAGGCCGGGCACGCGGAGGCCCCGCCCGATGTGCTGGCCGACCTCCGATCCCGGGACCCCGCCCGGACCACCGCGGCTCTGGACGCCCTGAAGCACGGACGTCTCGACGGTCTCCACGTCACCGAGGTCCTGGCGGTCAGCCAGGACACCGCGCTGCCGGCAGGGGTGCGGAAGGCCGCGAAGAAGCTCTTCTCGATCTCCGCGGACGACGCGCTGCAGGCCGCCGTGGCGAAGCACTTCGCGCAGTCGGTGCTCTCCAGCGGCGAGGACAAGCGGCGGAAGCGCATCCTGGATGCCGCGAGACGGACGTCCCTCGACCCCGTGGCGTTCGCCACGGCCCTGTTCGTCCGGTCGGGGCTCGGGTGGTCCATCCTGAAGACCCACGGCACACCCGCGCAGGTGGAGAGCGCGTTCCGCGCGCGCGTGCAGGACGGTGTGCTGGACCTCTCCGACACGGAGATCACCTGGTTCCCCGCCTGCATGGCGGACCTCGGCGTGACCACCCTGCGCCTGGCGAGGCTCCCGATCGCGGAGCTACCGCCGGTGGTCTCGGCGATGCATGGGCTCCGGGTGCTCGACCTGGAGCGGTCGCCCATCACCGCACTCCCGGATCTGTCGGCCCACACGGCGCTGGAGGAGCTCGACCTCCACATGACGGCGTTCCGGTCCTTTCCCGAGGCCGTGCGCACGGCCCCTGCCCTGCGCGTGCTGCGCGTGGGCACGAAGGGGATCCGGGCCCTGCCGAAGTGGCTCGATGCCCTGGAGGCCCTCGAGGAGCTCGACCTGCACGGCTTCCAGGTCGCCTCCCTGCCCGACGGCCTGTTCCGTCCGGGCCTCCGGTCGGTCCGCCTCTCGTCCTTCCGCATGCCCCCGCCCGACGCCCGCGTCACCCGCTGGACGTCCCTCGAGCAGCTCGACGTCTACGCGAGCGACTGGGACACGGTCGAGCATCGCGAGTCGCTGGCTGCATGGCTCCCCGGCGTCCGCATCGTCGGCCGGTGACCGACGGTTCCGACCGCGCACCCCCACCTCGACGCTCGGAAGTCGGTCAGGCGTACTGGGCGGCGAGCGCCCGGACGACCCGCTCGAGCTCCGTCGTCGGTAGGGGCTCGTCGTACGGCAGCGTGAGGTTGCCCTTCGGACCCCGCCAACGCGCGGTGAGCTCCACGACCTCCGCATCGTCCACGACCGGCGGGTACACGCCCAGGTGGCGCTTGAAGGCCCCGACGTAGAAGAAGACCTTCTTCCGCCGGAACGCCATCATCCCGTAGCCGATGTGCTCCGTGGCGTCGGGGACCAGCTCGTGCACGAGGGCCCGCACGGCGGCCAACCGCTCCTTCGCCGGCTCCGGTGCCTCCGCGATGTAGCCGTCGTGGTCGTCGACCTTCATCCTCACCTCCTCACGAACAGCGCGAATCCTGGGCCCCTCGGGGCCTCCGCACACCCACAACCCGTGCGGGCCGGCGGCGCCAGCACGACCACGTCGGTGTCGCTGTCCGCGTCCGTGTCGCTGTCCGTGTCCGCGTCCGTGTCCGCGTCCGCGTCCGTGTCCGCGTCCGCGTCCGCGTCCGTGTCCGCGTCCGCGTCCGTGTCCGTGTCCGTGTCCGTGTCGGAGTCGCTGTCCGCGTCCGTGTCCGCGTCGCGTCCGCGTCCGTGTCCGTGTCCGCGTCCGTGTCGAGGCTCGCTGTCCGTGTCCGTGTCGCTGTCCGCGTCCGTGTCCGCGTCCCCTCCCGTGTCGGCGGTGTCCGCGGCGATCAGTCCGTCGCAGTCCTCGTCCACAGCATTGCCCGGAACCTCAGTCGCGCCGGGGCTCACGCTGGGGTCATCGTCGTCGCGCAGTCCCCGCCGACGGGCACGTAGCCCGGACCGGCGCCAGGAGAGTCCGTGTCGCCGTAGCCATCGTCGTCGGCGTCCAGGGAAGCCCGGCAGGTAGACCTCGCCCTCGAGGTCGAGCTGCACCATGTCCGCCCACGTCGGGTTGAAGGTCGACCCCCAGAAGTACACCGGAGCTCCACGTCCGGCGTGGAGAGGAGGGGCAGACCCGACAGGTCGAAAGTCACCGGGCCGTTCCCAGCCGGAAGCACCACGTGGTCGAGGTCCGCCGCGAAGTTGTCGCCGTCCCAGCGCACCGAGGCGTCTGTGGCCTCCCGCCCGTCGTAGGCGCGCTCACGGTAGACGAGGGCATCGAGCCCCACGACTCGGACGCGCTGGTGAACCGCGCCGAGACGTAGACACCGCCGGGTTCCGCGCCGCCGGGACCACCCCGTGGCACAGCACGTTGGTGTTGCTCGTAATGGCGTGGCGAAGGACTGTACGGGCAACGCGACGATGTCGGGATGGCTCGACGTCGCGGCCACGCCACCACCACCCGACGTGCTGCAGGTCACCTGGCCGGTGGGGTCCCAGACTGCCAGCGTGGTGGCCTTCGCGATGGTGAGGACGAGGAGCATCCTCCCATCCTACCCGATCAACGGGTGTAGAACGCCGCCAGGTCGGCCGCGAGCGCAGTGGCGCTGGGCTCGTGGAGGTACATCATGTGCCCCGCCGGGTAGCACCGGCTCGTGAGGTTCGACCGCAGGTGGGGCGGGAGCTGGAGCTGGGCCAGCGTGTACTCGGCGGCCGCCCACGGCGTCGCGAGGTCGTACAGGCCGCTCGCCACGAACACCTTCAGCGCCGGGTTGCCCACCATGGCTCCCCGGAGCTTCCGGGTCATGTCGAGCGGCTTGTTCTCGCACCCGTCGAACGTCCAGGGCCAGACATCGCGGTTCATGATGGCGTACGACCGGACCTCCTCGTACCCGAGCGCCGCGAGCTGCAGGTAGAGGCCCGTCGTGAACACGCCCATCACCGCGTTCAGCGAGGGGTCCTCCGTGAGCTGCTCGGACGCCGCGTCCCGCGGCCAGCCCGCGAACCGGGCGTCCAGACGGCCCACGGTCTGCCGCCGGTCGCGCAGGAGCTCCGCACAGAACCGCGCCAGATCGAGGTGGTTGTCGCAACGCGCGAGGAAGTCGGGGCTCACGCCGACGAGGGCCGCGAGCTCGCGCGCCAGGCGTTCCCGGGCTTCCGTGGGGAGGCGGTCGCCCTGGATCAGCGCCGGCGCGTACACGTCGCGCGCGAACGCCACGGCCCGCTCGTGGAGGTCCCAGACGTCGTCGGCCTGCACACGGCCGTGGTAGTGCGCCGCAGCCGCCGCGGCCGGCAGGAACATCACGCTCGCCAGCCAGTTCTCGGCCTCCTCGAACAGCAGGGTGCCGAGCTTCAGGGCCAGGCTGATCAGCACGAGCCCGTTCATCTCGAGACCCCAGCGCTCCTGGAGATGCCGCGCGAGCCCGGCCGCCCGGATGGTGCCGTAGCTCTCACCCGCCAGGTACTTCGGGCTCCCCCACCGCCCGTTCTCCGACAGCCAGCGCCGCACGAGCTCGCCGACGCTCTCGATGTCCGCATCCACCCCGTGGTACTCGCGTCCCTTGCCCTCCGACGGCCGCGAGTGGCCGGTGGACGCGGGGTCGATGAACACCAGGTCCGAGTGGGCCAGCAGGGTGTGCGGGTTGGGCTCCAGGCGACCCGGGAGGGCCGCGGGCCGGTCGACGTCCACGCGGACCCGGTTGGGCCCGAGGATGCCGAGGTGCAGCCACACCGACGAGCTGCCCGGCCCCCCGTTGAAGGCGAACGTGACGGGCCGATCGGGCCCCCCGTCGTCGAGCACGTAGCTCACGTGGAACAGGTCGACGGCGGGCTTCTCGTCGAGCTGGACGCGGGTGGTCCCAGCGGTCGCCGTGTAGCGGAGCACCCGGTCGCCGAGGGTCAGCTCGTGCTGGCTGCGCACCCTGCGGTCCTCGTGCTCAGCTGTGGGCTTCGCGGCCCCGACGAGCTTGCCGAGCTCGTCCGCGCTGCTCACCACCACCACCGGTCCCTTCTCGTCGGCCATCCGCCCTCCGGCCGTCGTCCTATCCGAGCCGCTTCGAACGCCCAACCGCTCGATGTAGTCTGAAGCGATGACCCTGCTCCTGACCTTCGTCCTATCCGCACGTGCCGAAGAGCTCGCACCCCTCTCCGTCCCCGAGGTCCTCGCGCGGGAGGGCCTACCGCTCTCCGATCTGCCCCACCGGCACCCCATCTATGCGTTGTTCCCCTTCGACCTGGCACCAGCCATCGCGGAAGCGTGGCTCGCGTCCGTCGGGAGCGACGTCGACGTCCGCTGGCGGAACCTCTCGGGCGAGCCGCTCGAGCCCGTGCCCGAAGCCAACGCACCCGCCGCAGCCCTCATCGCCTACGCCGCGACGCTGGACGAGCCCATGCACCTCGAGCAGGAGGTGGAAGCAGGAACCCACGCCGTGCAGCTGCTGTGGCGAGGCGACGAGCGCGTGCTCATCGTGCGGATCGGCCCGGCCGCCGACACCCTGGTCACCGCGCCAGCCGACCTCTGGGCCCGCCTCGGAGGCACAGCCACGGGACCCTGGACCCGCGACGATCAGGACGCCGTGTGGACGGCCACCCACACGCTCGAGGACGACTGGCTCGCCGCCATCGCGGGCGTCGACTGGGAGCGACTCGACCGCGGAGAGGGCTGGGCCGCCGTCCGTTGGCGCCGCCGCGCTCCAGCCTACCGCCTGTACGCGACGCCCGGCTGCATGGACGGCACCGCCTATGGCCCTGCACGCATCGGACCTCCCGAGGCGCCCTTCCACCTGGGCGTCGAGACCGCCATCCACGAGCTCGGACACGTCGTGGAGGGCGCGTCCTGGGGCGCAGCCGTGAGCTCCGGGGGGCGAGGGCGGTTCCGGTGCGCCAAGAAGGCCACGAAAGCCATGGTGGAAGCCTACGGGACGTTGCTCGGAGCACGGTCTCCGAGCGACTACGGGGCCGATCGGGACACCTATCCAGGGAGGGTTTCGCGGAGGGGTTCGCCTTCTACGTCCTGCACCCGGACTACCTGCAGCGCGTCGCCCCCGACGTCTACGGTTGGTTCGAGGCCCGGGGCCCGCTGGTGGAGTCCCAGGCCCGATACGACGCGTGCATGGGACTCCCGCAGGCGTCCGCCCTCACCAGGGCGTACCATCGCGGCGCGTTCCGGGGCTGAACGGCGCGTTGCCGTTCGCGCTGTGCCAGCCGAAGGCGCTGTCGGGGTCGCCGTCGAGCACCCGGTTCTTCGCGCCGATGCCGCCGCTGTAGGACGTGAGCTTCTGCGAGCCGTCCGGATGGTCGAGCTGGAGCACGCCCGCAGAGCTGAGCATCCCCCAGCCCCCACCGAAGGACGGGACGTCCAGCACGCACGACGGGGTGCCCGTCCACACCACGGTCGCGCCACCGGCCGGGAGCGTCGTGCCCTCGGGGAACGTGAAGCCGGAGGTCGCGTTGAAGCGTGAGAGCGTGACCCCATCCAGCACGAGCGGCGCGTCCGACACGTTGACCAGCTCGACGTAGTTGTCCGCCGAGTTCGTCCGCCCGTCGCAGTTGGTGTCGACGGAGTAGTTGCCCCCCATGATCTCGTTGACGAGCAGAGGGGCCAGCGAGCCCGGATCGGTGATCGAGACGTCCAGGGTGTACGGCAGGCAGGCGGGGCGCTCGGCGTCCCAGCTGGCACCGACCCGCAGGAACGCGCGCCGGTTGTCGTCCCAGCCGGGCGTCCAGTGCAGCTCGCCACGCGTCCCGTACGTGAGGGTCTGGCCGTCCACATCGACCAGCACGGGCCGGACGTCTCCCTCGACCACGATGTCGAGGCTCCCGCCGAGCGGGACCTGGACCTCGTAGGTCTCCGTGCCGTCCGCACCGAGCAGCAGGTCCTGGCCGTGGGCCGCGAGCAGGTCGCGCGGCGCCTCGGGATCCCACACGTCGACCGCGTCGCGGCAGTAGTTCCAGGGCGCGTCCTGCACGGTGGCGCGCACCTCGTAGCCCACGCACTCCTCGTCGTACGTGCTGGAGTAGTGCAGGCGCACGGTGGCCGTGACGCCCGCGTCGCCGAAGTTGTGCCACGCCAGGTCCACCTGCCCGTCCCACTCCGAGGACCAGCTCGGACCCGAGAACCAACGGCTGTCGTCGCCCGCCTCGAGGTGCACGTCCGGGAGACCCCCGTCCGGACCGGGCAGCACGTCGAGCAGGAGGGTGTCCCCACGCGGCACGTACACGCTCAGCCAGGTGCCGGAGTCCTCCGCGTAGGACGACTCGACCGCACCCCACACGAGCATCGTCTCACCGTCCGTCTGAAGGAAGTCCTCGAGCTCGAGCGGGCGCGACCGCGGGGCCTCGCGCACCATGCAGACCTCGTCCGTGGGGGCGTCGAGGTCCCAGAACAGCAGCGTGCGCTCGTCCTTCCAGTCGAAGACGTGCACGGTGTCGGTGCCGACCTCGGAGACGGCCAGCCAGTGGTCCGTGAGGGCGAGTCGCAGGTCCTCGTGGGGGCGGACGAACGGCAGCGAGGCCTCGATGTCGCCGCTGAGGCGCGTGAAGCGGTCCACCCGGCCGGGCTGCCCGTCCTGACGGGGCCGTGCACCGAACGCCGCGACCTCGTCGAACGCCCAGACGGTGTAGCCCCAGGTCGCCGCCCCGCGCAGGACGTCCGTCGTGACCCAGTAGCCCGAGGGGTCGAGCGTCATGATGTCGAGGTCCGCCAGCCCCTGGCGAGCGACGAGGAGCTCGTCCCCATGGGCCGCGAGCACGTCCGTGAAGACCGGGCCCACCGCGGGCACGAACGTCGGCAGCCCGTCCGTGGTGAGCGCGTCGAGCGCGTAGAAGTGGAAGCCACCCACGGCATCTGCGACGACCAGCGCCTCGTCCAGGACCCACAGGCGCGCCCCGAAGCCCGCGTCGGCCGGGAGGTGCGCCGGAGCCGAGAGGGTCTGGTGGGCCGTCGCCTCGAGGCCGTAGGAGTCGAAGACCCGGACCTCGTTGGTGGTCGGCGTCCCGACGAACAGGACCTCGTCCTGGCCCCATCCGTCGGGTCGCGCGTAGGCGTGGGAGCCGTAGGAGCGCGCTTCCGCTGCACCGGGAGCCTGGATGCGCATGTCGTCGCCGAAGTAGTACGCGTTCCGCGCCACGCTCGACCCCGACGCGACCATGTCGTCCCCGGCGAAGAGATCGTGCCCGAACGCGGGATCGGCGATCTCACAATCCGTCACGTCGTCCGGATCGTCCGCGAGGCCGTCGCCGAGGTCCACCCGCCGGATCCGGCGGTCACAGAGGCCATCGCTGTCCTCGGTGATCAGGAGGTCCGCACCGCCGTAGCTGTGCTGGTCGCCGTCGATCGCGATGTGCGCGCCGAGGCCGGTGACCCCGAACACATCGGAGGCCTGGAGCGTGATGCGCTCACCGAGGGCCGTGCGGCCGCGCTCCTCCGAGGTGAGGACCCCGTTGGCCGGGACGGGAGCGATCTCGACCTTGCAGGCGGTGGCGGCGAGCACGAGCAGGAGCGAGGGACGGGACACGGGACCTCCGGAGTGACGCGCCGCAGGTAGTCGTCCGCCGTCGAAAGGGGACCGAAAATCTCCCGAGAGCCTCGCTCGGCCGTCAGAACACGACGCCGAAGGCGGTGGAGGCGAGCACGTTCCGACCCGGACGCCAGCCTACCAGGGCCTCGAAGAACACGGGCCCCTCCACGTGCACCGAGATCGAAGGCCGATCGCCCACCGCGCCCACCCGGGTCGTCACGGTGCCCGTCTCGAGACCGACGGACGCCTCGGGGAGCAGCCCGGGGATCTCGACCACCGGGTTCCAGGAGGGGTGCACCAGCCGCACCCAGTTCAGCGAAGGCCCCCAGGCCACCGAGACGACGAGGTGCTCGTAGCGCCCGACGGCCGAGATCCCCCCGCCCACGTGGGTCCCCACGCGCCCGTACACGCTGAGCACGAAGCCCGGCTCGTCGACCACGTGCGCACCCCCGAACGCGCTCACGCCGTAGGGCAGGTAGCCCGAGAGCCTCACCTCGCCTCCCGCGAACCAACGGCCCTCGCGGTAGGTGCCCTGGACCTGGATGCGGTCCTGATCGGCCAGGTCCGACAGCGCCTGCAGGGCGCGCAGGTCGTCGACCGCCGTGCTCACGAAGCCCTCCACCACGGGCCGCTCGCCAGGGGCGGTGGACGGGAGGAACAAGGCCGGCGAGACGTCGGCCGCGAGGGCGGTGGCGAGGAGGAGCATGGCAACCCAGACGCCCGGGAGCCCGGGACATTCAGTCGTCCAGGGGACCCCGGGGACGACACGGCGGCGTGCGCCCCGCGAAGCAGACGTAGTCCACTCCCGCCTGGATCGTGAAGCGACCGAGGTTCTCTGCACCCTTCACGAAGGCCGAGCAGCTCGCTGCCTCCGGGACCTCGACGACGGCCACGTGGCTCACGACGGACGTGCGCTGCCGGTAGCCGAGGTCGGAGCACGTCACCTCCACCGCCGACGCCATGCCCTTCACGAACACCCGTGCGGTCGGCGGAGGCGCTGCGGCCGCGAGGCCGGGCTGCTCGAGCGTCGGGGTCTCGACGGGCTCGGGCTCCGCGAACGAGAGCCCGCGCGCCGTGAGGGTCGCCGTGTTGCCGTCCGCGTCGCGGAGCTCGATGGACGGACCGCGCACGCCGTCACCCAGGACGACGCTCGGGGTCTCGCTCGGACCGACCTCCACGCGGCTGGCCCGCAGGACCTTCAGGGGCTCGCTGGCCGCGACGAGACCCAGAGACACACCGCCAGCACGGCCCCGGCGCGAAACCGGCGGCTCCGCTCGCGCTCGGCGGCGAGCTCCCGCTCCAGCGCCGCGATCCGGCCCTCGAGATCCTGCATGGGCCCTCCCTCCCCCTTCGACGCACGGGAGGTGCCGTGCGTTGGGATCATGAGTGGATGCGCCGACGCACGCGGAACTCCGAGGCGTCCATCCAGGCGCGCGCGCGGCTCCCGAGCTCGGTGTCCGCGTAGCCCAGGACCACCGACTCCGCGTAGCTCACGACCGACAGGCAGAAGTGCGAGTTGGTGTTGAAGCTGTCGGTGATCGACGGCAGGTGCTCGGACAGCTTCGGGAGACGGGCGAAGGCCTCCGCGCGCGGCGCCGACGCCAGCGCCATGCCGAGGGCGCGCGTGATGGGGAGGCGCTTGAGGGGCGGCAGGTTCTCGTCGAGTGTGCCGAGCAGGACGTCGAGCTGGTCGAGGGCTCCCGGAGCCCGCAACGCGAGCAGACCGCCCACGACGCCCGCCCGGGTGAGCCGGCTGGCGGCGTCGTCGCGCAGGACCACGACCGCAGCGTCCGGATCGACCGCCAGCGCGGACTGCACGGCCTCGAGGAGCGACCGGGCCTCGTCCTCGAGCCCGACGCGCCGCAGCCCCCGGAGGCTGCCCGAGAGCCCCTCCGTGATCGCGCCGAGGTCGGCGATGGGGAGCTCGCGGATGGCGTCCACGATGCGACGCGAGAGGTCGCGGGCACGCTCGGTGCGCCCCAGCAGCCCGGCCACGACGAGCCCGTCGGTGAGCAGACGGACGCGGGCAGCCGGCTCCAGGCCGTCCACGAGGCCGACCAGCGCGTCGAACAGCGGCAGGGCGTCCACGGCCGAGAGGAGCGGCAGGAAGTCGAAGACGCCGTCGATCAGGCGTTCCTTCTCGTCGTGCTCGCGCGCGACGTCCACGAGGCCCGCGAGGGCCGGCCGCAGGACCGCGGTGTCGGTCTCGCCCCGCAGCGCCGCGAACTCCGGGCCCCGCGAGTCGTCGAACTGACGCTCGAAAGCCCGGAACGGATCGAGGCGCTCGTGGGTCTCGAGGATGCCCGAGGCGTTGCGCAGCCGGTCGACCTGGTAGCGCTGGAAGCTCGGCAGGCCCGCGAGCTTCGCGGAGGCTTCCGGCGGCAGCGGCGTGTCGCGCGGAACGCCCTGGAGCGCCTGCTGGATCCGCGCCTCGTACGCGCTCACGAGCGCGTCGTGCACCGGATCGGCACGATCGAGCACCCGCGCGCCCGCGAGGAGCCCCTCCGCCCGCTCGCGCTCGCCGACCGCCGCGTAGCCCCAGGCGAACACGAGGTCGACGTACGCAGCCGTCAGCGCCGGATCGGCCTCGATCACGCTGCGCTTGCGCTTCGTGGTGCGGAAGTGGGCGAGCTGGGCGTCGAGCTGATCGACGACCCCGGTGGCCTCGTCGGCGTCGAGCCCCGCGGACGAAGGCCGGGATGTCCTTCTCGACCGACAGCCCCTGCCGGATGCGACCCAGGGCGTCGTCGCGGGCGCGTGCGGCAGCCAGCTCGTCGTCGCCCGCGATCCGGGTCCGGGCCAGCCAGGCCGTGCGCACGTCGAGCTGGTCGCTGTGACGGTCGAAGAGCGGCGTGAGCCCCGCGTCCCCGCGGAGGGCACCGGCAGCGAGGGCCGCCCCCACCGCGCGGAGCCGGTCCACCAGGGGCTCGCGCAGCACGGCCTCGCGCAGGGCGTCGACGTCCATGCCCACCGCCCCGAGCTCCTCCTCGGCCCAGGCGCGCGCGAGGGCCGCGTCGTCCGGGGCCTCCCACACGGCGTGCACCCAGCAGAGCGCGGCCTCCCGCCCGTTGCCGAGGCGCCGGTGCACCGTCGCCATGCGCCGCCAGAGGTCGATGCGCTCCGGAGCGTCCGCGCCCGCCTCGGATGCCTTGAAGCTGCGCTCGATCTCCATGAGCTCCGCCGCAAGCGCCGTGCGCTTCAGGTCCGGGGCGATCTCGACGCGCGCGGGTCGGAGCTGCGGAGCCTCCCAGAGCGGCTGCTCGTCCTCCTCCGGCTCGTCGTCGTCCTCCTCCTCGGCCTCGGGACGCTCGGCCTTCCGGCGGCGCGCCTCGTGCTTCTCCACCGGGGCCGTGGGACGGTCGGCCCACTCCACACCGACGTCGACCCAGCTGTCGAAGGCGAACTGCGCCGCAGCCACCCAGCCCTCGAGGGCCCGGGCGTCCTTCGCCACGACGTACTCCACCCACTCGCCGAGCGGCCGGAAGGCGGACTCCGCGATGCGCTCGACCCGGAAGCCCTCGGGGGTGCGGGCGAGCCAGGCGATCTCCCAGGGCTCCGGCGACAGGACCTCGCGGATGCGATCCCGGCGCAGCGGGGGCTCCAGGGTGCCGTCCGTGGGCCGGAAGAGGTTCGGGAGCTCGAGCAGCGGCGTGTAGGTCTCGGCGTCGATCTCGAGGGTCGGAGGACCCGCCGGCGACGGGCGGGCCCGGAGCAGCACGAGCTCACCGGAGACCGCGAACAGCAGGCGCTCCACGAGGTCGTCCGGAAGGTGCGCCAGGACCTGCTCGACCCGCGCAGGACCGTCCTGCCGGAGCACCCAGAGCGTGGGCGCCGGGGCTGACTCCGGAGTCCACCAGACGCAGCCGGACCGGAAGCCGCGGCAGGTCGGTGGCTCCCTCGAGCACGGACGATCCGGGGACCTCCAGCTCCAGGCGCTCGTAGAGCGGCACCCGCTCCGGCAGCTCCACCGTGCGCCAGACGTCACCGAGCAGCAGCGTCCGGCCCGGGGACGGACGGAGCCCGGAGGCGAACGGGTGCGTGGCGCCGAGAGGGATCCAGACGTCCGTGCCCGCCGGCTCGTACACCGCCCTCCCCTGCCCCTCGAGGGCGGAGAGCACGCTGTACCAGGGTGGATCCACGGCCTCGATCCACGCGACGTCTCCCGTGCGGGCCCACGATTGCCGATCGCAGCCGAGGCGCACGAGCTCACCCGCCAGCGCCAGCAGCCCGTCCGCCGGCAGCTCGAAGAGCACCCGGGGGGACTCGCCGGGGGGCCCACGGCGCAACGGCACGGCCTCCGCCCAGCAGGTGACCTCTCGACCTCCACCGGCATCGGGCGACAGGCGGGCGCCTCCGGCGCGCAGGCGACCCTCGGTGGGCCCGTCGAGAGCGGCCTGGATCCACACCCCGTCGATGTCCTTCCCGACGTGGGCGGGCGATCCGGCCACCTCCGCGGGCACGGCGTCCGACCGGAGCAGCGCCTCGAGGGTGGCCCAGGAGGAGAGGTGGACGCGGGACATCAGTCTGTGGTGCCCACCGACGTGCGCTCGTCGATCGGCTCCTCGGCCTCGCGCTCGACGGCGACCGGCTCGTCGCCGTCACGACGCACGATGATCTTCCCGAGGTCTGCCGCCTTGAGCGTGCCCCCCTCGATCAGGGCGTCCACGAGGCGCCGGTGGTCCTCCTCGTGCTCCATCGGCAGCGCGTCCTCGTCGGACCCGTAGTCGATGACGACGTTCTTCTTCCCGGTGGCGGGATCGATCTCGAGACGCAGGAGGAGCTCGGCCATGCCGGGCCCTAACCCGGCCGTTCGGGGCGTGGTAGCTTTCCCCGTGCGCTGGGCTCCGCTCTCACTGCTGGCCGGCTGTCCGTACATCTGGGCCGCCCCCACCGACCCTCCCGGGGTCGAGGCCGACACCGATGTGGACACCGACACCGACTCCGACGTGCCCCCCGTGATCGAGGAGGTCGACGTCACGGCACGGCTCGACGACGTCGAGGTCGCCGTGGACGCCTGGGACGCCGACGGCGACCTCGCGCGGCTCGAGGTGGACGGTGGGCCCGAGGGCCCGGTCGTGCTCCGGGTGGATCCCCTGGACGGCCCGTGGACGCTGCAGGTGCCCTGGCCCCAGGGCTGCGCGCCCGTCGATGCCGTGCTCGAGGTGATCGCGGAGGACGCGGCGGGTCACCTCTCCCCCCTGCCGGCCCCCGTGACACGTCCGTACGTCGACCTCGACACCGACGCGCCCGACGTGCCGTGGTTCGCCTGCGGATCCGGTGAGCGATGCGTGCGGTTCGTCGCGGACGCGCCCTTCCTCGTGCAGGTCGAGGGCGACGGGGCCTCCGTGCAGGTCACCGTCGACGGCCACGCCACCGAGGGCACGGCACCCTTCGAGCAGCGCTTCGGGCCCGGGGAGCGCACCGATGTCGGGCTGTGCGTGCGCGGACGAGCGCCCTGGCGGGTCGGGGTGAGCCGGTGATCGCGCTCCTCCTCGCGGCGTGGGCGGTCGACGGTGAGGGCGAGCGCATCGGCGAGGAGCTCGTGCGGCACGCGATGGACGGGCGGTGGAAGGCCGTCGACGACCAGTACGTGCGGCTGATCGCGGCCCACCCGGACGAGGTCACCGGCGAGCACCACCGTCTCGCGGCCCAGGCGGCCCAGGCATCCGGCGCCCTGATGCTCGCCGCACAGCGCCTCCAGCGCGTCACCGCCGCAGATCCGGAGCATCCGGCCGCCGCGCGCGACCTCGCCACGCTCGAGCAGGGCACCGGGCTCGTGATGGTGGCCGGGAGGACCCTGGAGGCCGTGCAGATGCCCTTCGCGCCCGAGCTGCGCGAGGCCGTCACGGCCGCGGTGGCGGAGGTGGATGCCCACGGCCGCTTCGTCGGGCTGCTGCCCGTCGGCGACTACCGCGTGGACGGAGCGACCCTGCAGGTGGTGCCCGGGTTCCGCTGGCAGGTCCTGGCCCCCCGGAGGCGATGAGATGAAGAGCGACGAGCCCACCCGCGACCTCGTCGAGCAGGCCCTCGACAACCTCGTGAAGCAGTTCGCGAACCCCATGGACTTCCTGCGGGAGCTCGTCCAGAACAGCATCGACGCGGGCAGCCCGAGGATCGAGGTCGAGCTCCGCTTCAAGGGCGGCGACGACGGGCGTGGGGTCGCCGAGATCGAGGTCCGGGACTTCGGGCAGGGCATGGACGAGGACGTGATCGACTCCCAGCTCACGCGCCTGTTCGCGTCCGCGAAGGAGGGCGACCGCACGGCCATCGGCAAGTTCGGCATCGGCTTCACCTCCGTGTTCGCCATCCGGCCCGACGTGGTGCGGGTGATCACGGGGAAGCACGGGGAGGCCTGGGAGGTGCTGTTCCTGGAGGACCGGAGCTTCGAGAAGCGCCGGCACCCCGAGCTCGCGGGCGGCACGACCATCACGATCTACAAGCGGATGCGGGCCGGCAAGGTGGCCGAGCTCGCCCGCAACGCCCGGAAGAGCCTGGTGCACTGGTGCGAGCACGCGGTCACCCCGATCCGCTTCGTCGACACCACGGCCGGCGTCACCGAGGACCCCGACGCGCCCGCCTCCGACGACGTCTTCGCGGCCTTCGCCACCGAGGAGCCCGGCGAGATCCTGAACCAGCCGTTCGTGCTCCACGACGCCATCGTCCAGGTCGAGCACACCCAGGACGGGGTGGTGGCCGTGGTGGGCTGGGCGCCCCAGCCGTCCTGGAGCTTCTTCAGCGGGGGTCTGACCCTCCTGCGCTCGAACGACCCCGTGCACCTCGCGAAGTTCGAGAGCCAGCTCCGCACGCTGTCGTTCAAGATCCTCGCGCGCAACGTCGGGCACACCCTCACGCGCGACAACGTCATCCAGGACGCCAACTGGGAGGCCGCCATGCGGGTGGCCCTCGCGGGGGCCGTGAAGCTGCGCGTGGCGGTGCTCGACCACATGGAGCAGCTCGCCGCCGCGGGAGACGCCGCGGAGCTCGCCACCTGGCACGCTCGCCTGGTCCCCGACCTCGGTCGCGAGCCCCTCGACCCCAAGCGGTCCATCTTCCTCGACCCCACCGACAGGCCCTGCTCGCTCGCCGACCTGCGCGGGCGCCTCGGGACCTTCGACGACGAGGTGTGGCTCGTCGATCCCGCCGACACGCGGCTCGCGGGAGCCCTGGCGAACGCAGGGGTCCCCGCGGTGCGCGCCCACCCGAGCACCGCCGCGCTGCTCGCGGCCACCCTCGAGGGCTGCGAGGTCCGCGATGCGTCGGAGGCGTTCTGCGTGTGCGATCCGCTCGGTCCGGACGACCTCCAGCCCGCCGAGGCCGCCCTCCTCGCCCAGGCGCGGGACCTCGCGGGGCGGGCGACCCTCGGCACCTTCCAGGTCCGCATGTGCGACCTCGGTGACGCCTCACCGCTCCTCTTCGTGGAGGGCCGGGCCATCCGGGGCCTCTACCGGGTGCCGGAGCACGCCGGCGTGTCGGGGCTCGCGCGCCGCCAGGTGAAGCGCTGGCAGACCTGGATCGGGCAGCGCTGGCTGCTCGTCAACCGCGCCCACCCGCACGTCCGCGCGCTGGCGGCCTTCCCCGACCCCGAGCTCGCGGCCTACGCCCTCGTCGAGGCCCTGGTGGTCGGCGACGCCGGGTTCCCGCAGTCCACCCTCCACAACCTCCGGTCCACCGTCGTCCGCCGCTGGGTGCCCCATGGATCTTGACGCCATCCTCGCGAGGAGCCGGAACCCCGGCCAGTTCGTCGAGCGCCAGACCTTCACGCTCTCGCGCAGCAAGGCCCTCGAGAAGATGCGGGACTTCACGCTCCGCACACCTCACCAGTTCGCCCTGGAGCTCGTCCAGGCCGGGGTGTTCGCGGGGGCCAACTGGATCTTCGTGGACGCCGACAAGCACGCGACCACCGTGGGCTGGATCGGGGGTCGCTCGCTCCAGCGCCGGGAGCTCGACCGGCTGCTGGACTACCTGTTCGTGGCCGAGGGTCCGAACCCCGACCGCCACCTCCGCCAGATCGCCGTCGCCGTGAACGTGCTCATGCGGCGGAACCCCCAGCTCCTGCGGGTCGAGAGTGGTGACCGCGACGGGTGCGTGCGCCTCGACCTGGACGGGAAGGGCGACGGCGTGCTCGGCGTGCCCGAGGACCCCATGATGGGCACCTACCTGCACGTCCGGTTCTCCACGCCCTGGTTCTTCGAGACCAAGACCCGGTCCATCGCCGCGGAGCTCGTCGAGACCGACTGCATCTACAGCCCCGTGCCGTTGTTCGTGAACGGCACCGGCCCGCACGGATGGGACCGGCGCACGCCGCTGTCGAACCCGATGAGCAGTCAGGAGGTGTCGTTCCGGGGCGACGGTCGCGACGGGTGGGTCGGCTTCCCCGCCAACGCCTACCGCGGCTACCGGCCCGAGATCCGCATCGTGGTCGGGGGCGCCATCGTGTCCCGCCGGACCATCCCGGAGCTCGGCGAGGGCGTCGAGGGCGTCATCCGCGACGACCAGCTGGCGAAGACGGCGGACATGTCGGACGTCGTGGCCGACGAGCGCTGGCTGCGCATGCTGCATCACGTCCAGCCCCTCGTGGCCGAGCGGCTCACGGGAGACCTGCCGGAGCTCGACCCGCTGCCGACGGGCGAGCCGGAGCCCGAGGGCGAGGTCACGCCGGTGCACCCGGTGTTCCCGAAGGCGGTCGGGCTCACGGTGCTCGGGATCGAGGAGCCCCTGCCCTGGACGTCGCTCCCAGGCCTCCGGGACGAGCCGATCTACTGGACCACCCCCGAGGACGGGGCCGCGCTGGCGGGGGTGCTGACCCCCGAGACCTTCCCGGGACGCGTGGTGGTCGCGCGGGAGGAGGACCTGCCGGCCCTGGCGGCCGCGGTGGGACGCCGGGCCTTCCGCGTCGAGCCCCACGAGGCCGAGTTCGTGCGCGAGCAGGTCCTGAAGGGCGTGGAGGTGCGGGAAGTCGCGGTGTCCACGGATCTCGGGCTCCTCCGGCTCCGTCTGCACGTGGCGGGTCCGATGCCCGGCTGGCGGCTCCAGGCGGCCGGGCTGCCCACGCTGATCGTCTTCCCGGACGGCCGGCGCACCTGTGTGCACGCCCACCTCGACCTGCCGCGGATGAGCGCCGTGCTCGAGCTCGACGAGACGCCCGAGCACGAGCTCTCCGGGCTCATCGCCGCCGCCCTGGAGCGCGAGATCTGGCGGTCTGCGCTGGAGGCCGCCGACCCCGACCTCACCCGGGCGCTGCTCGCCCAGGCCGTGTTCCTGCAGCCGGACGGGACCGGCGGTCACTCCGTGTGCCTGCCGTCCACCTGGCCCCCCGAGGCGGACGCCCTGCTCGACCTGCCGGTCGTCCCGGACGGTCCTTCGGCGCGTCAGGCCCTCGCGACCCTCGGCACCCACGACGTGGTCGACGCAGGGCCGCACCGCCGCGAGCTCCTCGAGCTGCTCTCGCCGTTCGGAGGTGGGCACGTGGCCGGCCCCATCGTGCCGCTCGTCGTGATGCGGTGGGAGGAGGCGTCCGGGTGGCGTCAGGAGCGCGGGGCGGTCCCGTCCGACGCGAGCGCGCTGCTGTTCCTGGTCGATGGGTTCGGGGCGCCCGACGCGGACGCAGGCTGGGAGAGCGCGCCCACGCCGCACCCCCTGATCGTCGCGCGTGCGAGGCCCGGGCTGGCGGTGCCCTGGGCAGACGGGCTCGATCGGCTCGGCTGGATCCTGGAGGGGGCCGTGGAGGACCACCTGCCCCCCGGACAGTCGGACTGCGTGCGGCTCGCGAGGCTCGTGCTGCGCCCGGACCACGCCCGCTTCACGACGGCCGACGGTGTGGCCGTGCCGGTCGGGGCGCTGCGGGACGGCCGGATGCGCGTCTGCCTGCGCGGCGGGCCCGGTGCGCCGGACGCCAGCACGGTGCTGCTCACGGCGGACGAGGTCGCCGTGCTGGGTGGCGACCTGCGCTGGCGTCTGGACGACCCGCCGGCGCTCTGGACGCCGGAGCCCGATCCCGAGGGCTGGCTGGTGACGGCGAACGTCGTCGAGGACGGCGTGCTCGGCTGGCTGGGCCTGCGGTTCCCCTACGACCCCACGGGGGGCGTGCTGCTGCAGCGGGGCCTGCAGACGCGCGTGGTCTCGGACGTGGAGCTGGCGCCGCGGTTCCACGGCTGGGTGCGCCAGACCACCGATGCCGACCCGCGGGCGGCCGTGTGGTCGGGGGCCCTCGAGGTCCTGGGGGCGCTGGCGCGGCTGGAGACCCCGGACCCCGACCGGCGCGAGGCAGCCCATCGGTATGCCGCGGACTTCGTGGCGATCGCCCGGCTGCATCCGGAGTGCGGGATCCCACCACGGGTGGCGGACGTCCTGGCATCGCGGGTCCCGGTGGACGGCTGGGGCACGCTGAAGGGCTGGCTGGCGGCACCGGAGGACCACCGGCCCGCGTTGCCGTTCGAGGTGCGCGGGCTGCTGGGGCGGGTGCTGGACCCCTCGGCGCACCTGGAGAGCGAGTCGTCCGGGAGCCGTGTGCTGGACGCGTTCCGGCTGGTGCTCGGCAGGGTGGCCTTCGCGTCGCGCCACACGCTGTTCGTGAACCCGGACGGTTGGTTCACGGCGGTCTGGGAGTCGCAGACGGTCTGCGTGTCGTTCGGCGGGCGCTCGCGGGTGGTCCGCGCAGCCGAGGAGGGCGACTCCCGCGCGCTGGGCCTGGTGCTCCTGGATGCCGTGCGTCGGCTGCACGCCTTCGAGTCGGCGAGCGGCGCGGGTGCCCTGGACCTGCTGGCGCTCCAGCGGGCGGCCCTGGACGCCGTGCGAGCGGTCGGGCGAGGATGACCCGTGATCTCCCGGACCGAGCCGACCACCCCGCTCCCCCCACCGACGCTCGCGCTCGGTCCGGTCAGGGTGGAGCTGGGCTCCGGCAGGGTCCAGCGGGGCCCCGTGGAGAGCCAGCTCCGGCCACTGGAGCTCTCTCTTCTCCGGCGCCTCTACCGGGAGGTCGGCGGAACCGTCTCGCCTGACGTGCTGTTGCGGGACGTCTGGGGGTACCACACCCACAGCCGGTCGAGAACCCTCGCGATGACCATCGCGCGCCTGCGAGCCCAGGTCGAGGTCGACCCGGCGGAGCCCGGCTACCTGATCACCGTCCACGGCGAGGGCTACGCCCTTCTGCGCCCCGTGCCCGCTCCCCTCACGGCTCCCCTCGGTCGCGAGGCCGTTCTGGAGGCGGTCGGCGCATGGGTGCGGGATGGACTCGGGCAGCTCCTCACGCTCTACGGACCCGGTGGGACCGGGAAGAGCCTCGTCCTGCGTGCCCTGGGCCGAAGGATCCGGCCAGGAGGCCATGGCGTCGTGTACGTCGACGCCGAGAGCGAAGGTCCGGAAGCGCTCGCCGACGCTCTGAGACCCTGCTCGGTACCCCGGCTCGTGTTGGCCGACCTGGGGATTCTGCCATCGGACGTACTGGCCCCCCTCCTGGCGACGGGTTGGGGACCTCATCGTCTCGTGGTGGCGGCGCGTTCGATGCTCGACCACAGGAGCGAGGCAGCCCTGCTCGTGCCTCCACTCGACGCCGACACGAGTGCTGCGATGCTGGATCCGCGATGGCCAGACGCCCTGCGCTCGGGGATCGCGGAGGTGTGCGGTGGGCTTCCCCTCGCGCTGATCCTGGCGCGGTCCGCCCCGACGCCACCTCCCGGCCCGAGCGGAGCGAGCCTCTGGCTCGACGGCCTGCAGGCCGCCGACGGCCCACCCCGCCACCGCTCCCTCTCCGCGAACCTGGCTTCGACACTGGATTCCCTCACGACCGACGCCATGCAGGCGTGGCGCCACCTGCATGCCCGTCGACCCGAAGAGAGCGTCGTGGACGAGCTGCTCCGCGCGGGGGTGGTGGCGTGGTGTGGCGACAGGCTCGTGCGCTCGGCCCTGGTCGTGGGACGGTTGGACGAGACGAGGAGAATCCCCGGATGACCGACACGCTCCGGGTAGGTCGGTACCGCATCGATCTGACGACGGGCCACGTGGAGGACGAGGGCCGGGTCGTCGATCTCTCCCCTGCGGAGCGACGCCTGCTGGTCGAGCTCGCGAGACGCGCACCCGAAGCCGTGCCGAGGGAGGACCTCATCCGTCGGGTCTGGCCGGAGGGCCTGGCCGCGGGATCCCGCGCGCTGGACCAGACCTGGTCGCGCCTCCGTCGCCGGCTGCGGGCGGGGTCCGAGGGTCGGTTGCAGACCGTCCGGGGTCGCGGGCTCGTGCTCGCCGCCGGACGCCCTGCCCAACCACCGCATTCCACTCCGGAGTTCCACACTCCCTTCGTGGGGTATGCCGACCCGTTGCGGGAGGTGTCCCGGTGGTGCCGGGAGAGCCGCTCGGGCTGGCTCACCATCAAGGGCATCGGTGGTGTCGGCAAGACCCGCCTCGCGGCAGAGGTCGTGCGGCGGCTGGACGCCCCGGACAAGGTGTGGGTGGATCTGGCCCCGATGGAGGATGGCGCGCCCGCACTCCTGCAGATCGCGCGACGTCTGGGCCTGGATCCACCGGCGAGCACCCGCATCGACGACGCTCTCGCCCGCGCCCTCGCCCATCGGGACGTCCTCCTGGTGCTGGACAACCTCGAGCACGTCCCCACGACGTGCCGGCGAATCGGCAGAGCGGTGGCCGGTGCTCCGGCTGTGCGGGTGCTCGCGACCTCCCGTCGCCAGCTGGACGTGGAGGGTGAGCGTGTGCTCGAGCTCCGCGGCCTGGACCCATCCTGCGGGGCCAGAGAGCTGTTCGAGCAGCTGCTCCGGGTGGGGCGGGTCGGAGAGGACATCACCGCGCTGATGGAGCCGGAGGTCGCGCACGCCGTGTGCAACACCACCGAGGGCCATCCCCTCACGATCGAGCTGGTGGTCGCCACGCTCCGTCGACGGCCCGTGTCGGCGATGCTGCGCACGCTCCGGAGCGCCCCCACGCGCCTTCGGGGAGAGCGTCTCGGACGGGAGCCCCGGCACGCGTCCTTCGACGCCACCTTCGAGTACTCCTGGCACCTGCTGGACGAGGGTGCCCAGCAGTCCCTCGTCGCGCTGTCCCTCTTCGCTGGACCCTTCGATCGCACCCAGGCACGCGAGATCCTCGGGGTGGACCCCGCAGCCGTCGAGACGCTGCTTCAGCGGTCTCTGGTCTCCGTCGACGGGGACGCGCTGCGGATGCACGCGCTGGTCCGCGAGGCGGGGCGTGAGCGCCTGGCGGAGCTCGATGTCGACGGCACCAGGACCCGGCGGTTCCACCGAAGCCTCCTGAGCTGGCTGGCCCGGGCGGCCGAGGGGATCCGTACCGAGAGCGCCCCCGTCCTGATCCGGCGTGTGGAGGAGCGGCTGCCGGACCTGACGGCAGCCTGGCGCAGCGCGATCGCCGTGGGCGACGAGGCCCTGATCGCCTCGGCGTGGCCGGCTGCACGTACCTGGATCGCCTGCAGGGACGACTCCACGACCGGGGTCGACTGGTGCCGGTCCGCCCTCGAGGTCGTCGCCGACCCCGACCTGCGCGTGGACCTCCTGGCCACTCTCGGCCACTGTCTGGTGCCGATGGGCGAGGCGCGCCGGGCGTTGGAGCTCATGCCGACGGTGACCGGTGAGGCGGCCGAGCCCGCCGTGCGGATGCGGCTGCACGCAGCGCGGGCCGGCGCGCACGCCCGTCTCGGTGAAGGCGACCTCGCCGACCGGGAGCTGGAGCTCGCCGGACGAGAGGCCGACCGCCTGGAAGACGACGATCTGACCTGGCTCCACCTCGGACGCGGGATGCGGCTGCGAGCAGGCGGGATGAGCCACCTGACCGGCCCGGACAGCGAAGCGGCCCTCCGGCACGCGCGAGCGTCCGGGAACCGGCCCCTGTTGCGCCGGGCACTGGTGCTCCATGGGAGCTACCTCGTCGCCCGATCCCGGTTCGCGGAGGCGCTCGAGCACGCGCTCGAAGCCGGCCGTCTGGCGGAAGCTGCCCACGACCGCACGGGCCTGTGCTCAGCACAGAACATCCAGGCGCTGGGCTTGCGGTACCTCGGCCGTCTGGAGGAGGCGCTCGCCGCGTTCGGCGCCAGCCGGGCGATCCTCACCGAGCGAGGCGCAACGGCCAACCTGCCCTACCTCGACAACCAGGTGTCCAACGTCCTGCTGGAGCTCGGCCACGTCGACCGGGCCCTCACGGCGGCCCGACGCGCCCTGCAGCTCGCCGAGGAGGTGGGTGACCGCAAGGACGTCAGCTTCATCCTGTTGACCCTCGCCAACACGAACCTGGCGGCGGGGGACTTCGATGCCGGGAGGCGGGCCGCCGAGCGGCGCCGGGCGCTCGAAGGCCACGAGAACCCCGCGAGCGCCTGCATGACGGGCATCGTGCTGACCCTGCTCGCACACCTGGAGGGCCGGGACGCCCTTGCCCGCGAGGAGCTCCGACGTACCATCGAAGACTTCGACGGCGAGCCTCCCTACCTCCAGCTCCATGTAGGGATCGCAGAGGCGCTGGTGGAGGCCCGCGCGGGCGACTGGCAGCGCGCAGGCCGAGCGGCGCGGAGCGCCCTCGATCTCTCGAGGCCCGCTGGCCAGACCACCCTCAGGCGCTCGCTCTACGCCCTCGCCCTCGCCCTCGCCGAGCTGGGCGACGGCGAGACGGCCGCTTCGGTCGTCCAGACCCTCGACGCGGGCCCACCGCTCATGGAGCGGTGGATCTTCGGTCCCCACCTGGAGCGGCGACTCGCCGGGCTCGAGGGGCCGCCTCCCTGCCGCGACGCCGAGGAAGCCGCCGTCCGGGTGGCCACCGTCTTCCAGGCGTAGCCTGGGGGCCCGCTCAGAGCGCGACGCAGGACCCTCCGGCCATGACGTAGTTGCCTGCGGGATGGTCGAACTCCTCGTCTCCCGCCCAGCACCAGTAGCCGGCCGGCGGCGTGATGCTGGTGTTCACCGGACCCGCTTCCACATTGACGAAGACCACCGTGGAGGGGGACCCGTCCAGCGTCACGTTGCCGGGGCTGAAGCCGAAGGGCGACGCATCGTTGCTCACGAGAGCGACGCTGTAGGGGACATCCAGGTCGACCTGCACTCCGCCGAGGCGCAGGCCCGTAGAGAACCCATCGAAGTCGAACACGCTGTAGGACAGGATCGCCTTGCTCGGGTCGATGGTGATCCCGAGTGCCCCGGCCAGGCCGGCGATCGCAGCATTCGACGGGATCACGCGGGTCGCGGACAGACCGGCACCGGAGTGGACGTGCAAGAGCGACGACGGGTAGCCGGCGGCGACGACGGGGATGGGTTCCGTGCCGTAGGGAGGCGCGGTGAAGCCGAAATGACCGGCCGCGTCCGTCACCTGGGCGCCATCCGGCGTCGTCACGGTGGCCCCCACGATGGGTGCGGTCGTGCTCAGATCCCGCAGGGTGATGTCGACGGGCACCTCGGTGGGCACCAGAGTCGTGAGGTCGCGCTGGAACCACCCGTCGGCCGCGGTGAGCGTGTCGACTCCGGGGTCGCAGGTCAGGTTGGCAGCGATCACCACGCCATTCACGCCTGCGATACGGATGGCTTGACCGACCAGTAGATCGTTGGCACCCGGCGTGGGGTCCACGCCAGGCACCCCCACCACCTGGAGGCCCGCGTACCAACCGCCCATGGGGCCGCTGTCGACGGCGAGGCCGAGCCACTCCTTGGCACCGCGCCTGCGTCCGACCCCGACCTGGGGCGAGCCATCGCCCACGGCATCCCAGAGGAACTCGAAGCGGCTGCGTCCGTACTCACTGCCGACCCAGTGCTGCACGGTGCACCCCTGGGCCACGGCGTCCTGGGAGGCCGCGCGGAGACGGTTCAGGACCACCGGCATCGAGGCACGAGCCGGGCTTCCGCTCCCGTCGTGGAGGAAGTCGTAGCCGAGGGATGCGTTCACGGCGAGGGCCGCTTCGTCGAGCGCCTCACAGAGCGTGTCGCCGGCGGCACAGGTCAGGGTCTGTGCAGAAGCGGGAGCGAGGATGGCGAGCATGGCGAGCATTGGGGGGTCTCCTGTTGTGACGGTAGAAGCGGGACAGACCATAGGCTGGTGCCCACGGCGCAGAGCCGTCACGTTTGCAACACCAGCCGTCAGCGGCAGCGGCGGCGCACGACGAGCGGCAGGACGAGCAGGGCCAGCGAGGGCAGGGACCCTCCCGGCGTCGTCGAGCAGCCGCGCCCACGACCGACCTCCACGGTCGCCCGCGCCGCGCCGGTGCCCCCGATGCCCCCGGCGTTGAGCACGATGGTGTACACGCCGGGGCCGTGCTCCGAGAGGTCCAGGTCCGGCTGCCAGGTGCTGTGCGAGAACAGGGGGGTGCCCGCGATGGCCGGTCCCGAGAACACGTCCCACTGGACGTTCGTGACGCACGCGGGCGCCCGCAGGGAGGTCTGGTTCTCGACCTCGATCCGCAGGCCCTCCCGCGGCGTCGCGCTGAACGAGACCTGGGGCACGCCGCAGGCGGTCACGTGGTTGGGCACGAGCTGGCACTCCGTGTAGGGGTTCTCGCCCCGCACGCCGCTGATGCAGGCCCGCAGCGAGTAGACCCCCATCTCGGTGTAGGTGTGGCTCGCGGTCAGGGCGGTGGACACCTCGGCGCTCGAGCCGTCCCCCCAGAACCACGTGACCTCCTCGATGGTCTCGGGGTCGCCGGAGTCGATGGCGCACTGGAGCGCCATGGGGAGGCGCCCGAACGCGATGGAGGTCGGCGAGCCGGGGTTGAGCTGGTGGGAGCACACGAACCGCGGCGGGCGGACGAAGTCGGTCTGGACCTGGATTCCCGCCGTGTCCTCGATCCAGTCGATGTAGAGATCGGTCCGCACGTTCCATCCGCCACCACCGGATCCGCACCCGTCGCCGTAGGAGGTGATGGCGACCTGGACGTAGCCGTCGCCCCGGATGTAGACGTTCGGCCCACCGGAGTCGCCCTGACACGAGTCGCGACCCTCGACGGGGTCGTTGAGGACGACCATCCCGTCGCCGTCCGGCCACGCAGCGCCGTAGCCCACGATGGGGATGTCCACGTGGCGCTTCACCCCCCCTCCCCCGCCTTCGAAGGCCGTGACGCCGTATCCGATGGCCTCGAGCCGACGCCCCAGCCAGACGTCGTCGATGGGGGCTACGTTGAGGGACATCAGGGGCTGGTAGACGGGCTCCGCCAGCCGGACGAGCGCGATGTCGTTGGTCACGGCGTCGTAGCCGTCGAGCTCGGCCACCGAGCCGAGCGCGTTGGGGTCTCCTGGATCCGTCGACACGTACTGCGGGTGCACGTGGACCTCGCTGGCCGCCACCTCGCGTTGGGGAGCGTCGATCCGGTCACCGAACACCACGTACATGCCGTCGGGGCCTTCGGTGGCGTCCCAACCGATGCAGTGGGCGGCAGTCAACACCCACTCCGGGTGGATGAGCGACCCCGTACATCCGGAGTTGCCGTGCTGGAGGTACACCACCTCGGAGTACTCGCCGGGCGCGACTTCGGACCCGTTGACGATGCGCGGGGCGGCCAGCGCGGACGGGGTGAGGGCAGACAGGACGACGAACAGGGGGAGCGTGTGGCGCATGGAGGCCTCCTCGGTGGGGGAACGATCCGAAGGTACCGGGAGTCGCGCAAACGCTCTGTTTCAGCGGGTTTCGGTCGATTTCAGCAAGACCCGTGGGTGCAGCGGGCGGGGCCACCGGCGGTGAAAGGCAGAACGCGACCGATGAAAGCGTCCAGGGCGTGCCCTCGTGTAGTCTGTCCACCAGATGCTCCTCGCCGCGTTGATGTCGTGCAGAGTCCCCGTGGAACAGGACCCCGTCTGGCCCCATTCCGGCGCGGTACGCGCGACAGGCGTGCTGGCGAGGTTCGGCTGGCGCGACCGTGAGGCATGCAGCTGCGTGCTCGAGGACTGGGGCTACAACCAGGCGCAGGGGTACAACGCATTCGTCGCGGCGGTGGATTGCCCCGGGCCGGAGTACGGCACCGCCCTGAGCCGGGACGAGTACCTGCGCCTGCGGTTCTCCCTCGAGCGTCCCAACCTCCGCGCGGTCTCGGGGATCACGTGGGAGGTCGGTGACCTCCTGGAGTCCGAGACGGGCAGTCTCGGGGCCGCGGTGGTGATGCGCCATCCAGATCAGCCCATGGAGTCCCCGTACCAGCGGCTGGTCCCCATCGCGATCCCCCACGCCGTCGCCTATCGCGCGTGCGGAGAGGGTCCCTGCGAGCCGGACGGAGAGCTCGAGGACGCCTGGATCCACTGCGTGATGAACCTGTGAGCGCCATGCTGTTCCACCTCCTCGCGTGCCACACCGTTCGCTACGCAGGGCCGGAGCTGCTCGAGCCCCTGCCTGACGACCCCCGTCTCGGCGGCGTCGTGCTCCGGAGTGTGAGTGAGCGGCAGTCCCGGTTCCTGATCGGCGCCGGCCACGGCGGACAGGCCGTCGCCGACCTGCGCCCGGTGGGCCTGGAGCTCACGGACGAGGGCCGGCTGGAGTGGCAGGCCACGGTCTCCCGCCTGCTCTGGCTCCCCGACGGGGAGAGCACCCCAGAGGTCCTCGCGGACAGCATTCCTGCCGATACCCAGCGCCTCGGGACCTCGTTGGTCGAGCGGTCCGCGGTGCTGCTCGGTCCCTACGGCATCGCGGTGGTGGAGGGCGGCACGACCCGGACGCTCGCGAGCCCCCCCGACCCCTTCGGCCTGGAGCACGTCACCCTGCTCCCCGACGGCTCGGTCCTCGCGGAGGCCACCGGAGCTGGGTGGCGCTGCGACGCGACCCGCTGCGAGCCCGAGTGGGTCGACCTGGCCGCTGAGCCCCTCGCATACGACGAGGGCGAGATCGTCATCGCCTGGAAGGACGCGGAGGAGGTGTGCGTCGCGAGAGGCACGGAGACACCGGACTGCGCCGCGCTACCCGGCATGGCCGATCCCCCGCGGGACGGCACGGGCTCCTTCGTCCTGCGGGTGCCCTGGCAGGACCCCGACGCGGTCCAGGTCCTCGTGGACATGGGAAGCGCCGAGCTCGCTGCGGTGAAGGCGTACACCTGGAGCCCAGGGGCCCTCCTCGCCGGGGAGATCATCGCCGGGTCGGTGCAGGAGACCCGGCCGACGGGAGCCCTGGTCGCCCAGGGCTCCGACACCGTGCTCGTCCTCGAGCACCCGACACCCCGGGCGCGGAGGCCTGCCATGCGGTCCTGCGGACGCCATGACCTGCTTCCCGCGCATGAACGCGGTCCGGGGAGGTGCCTTCGTGGAGAGCGTACAGCGCTACTCCGAGCGGCGCCTCGACTGCGACTGCGACCGGACCGTGGACGTCGACTGCAGCTGCATCGACCGCGTCCCGACGTTCCGGGTGGATCTGGCCGCCGACGGGACGAGCCAGCGCATCTGGGTGCTCCAGAGGTGGCTGGACGGGGTGGACACCCTCTACGCTCGCGACCTGCCCCTCCCGAACGACACCGCACCCTTCGTCTCCGTGCCCTGCGACGTGCCGTGCCCCTGGGACGACTGCGTGGTCCACGGCGACACGCTCGGGCCCTTCTGCCCGTCCTGGAACCCCTACTTCTCCGAGAACGGCGGCACCCCGGTCGCCGGTATCCTGCTCGATACGCGCTGTGTGGACGAGACGGCTACAGCCCGCACGTGCATCGACGTCCGGATCACGGCCACCCCCGTCTCGCCCGCCGACGCCTACGAGCTCGCGGCCACCGAGTACGACCTGAACTACAGCAGGGAGGACGCGCCGGGAGAGGTGTTCGTGGAGCCGGACACCCAGTGGCGCCTCGATGTGACGGCGTCTACCGGGTACACCGGGGCCGTCGGCGTCACCGCACCGGGTCCCGGTGAGATGATCGTGCTGCCACCGGTCTTCCTCACCCGCTGAGCCGCTCGAGCAGCCAGCGCAGCCCGGTGTCGGCGTCGTGGCGCCGGTGCCAGACCACGCGGAGCGGGAACCGCGGGAGCTCCAGCGGCGGCGGACGGACGACGAGCCGATCCGCCCACCCCGCCGCGATGGCCTCCGGGACGGTCGCCAGGAGATCGGTGCCCGCCAGCAGCCCGGGCGCCGCGAGGAACTGGGGCACGGTGACCCCCACCCTGCGCGACCGGCCGAGGGTCGAGAGCACGTAGTCCACCACGCTCCGCGTCGCGCCCCGCGAGCTCACCAGCACGTGCGGATACGCGCAGTACGCGTCCAGCGAGAGCCCGTCCGCCAGCGCCGGATGCCCGTCGCGCGCCAGCACCGCGAACCCGTGCCGCCCGACATCCCGCCACGCCAGGACACCCGGCGGGTCCAGGAAGACCCCCAGCGCCAGATCGAGCTCCCCCGACGCGAGCGCATCCACCGGCGGGTCCGCGCGGGCCGGCCAGATCTCGAGCCGGCACCCCGGCGCCTCCGCCACGACGCGAGCCGCCAGGCCCCGCAGCACGGTCGAGGTGCCGAGGTCGTCCGCCGCCACCCGGAAGACCCGGTCGTCCCGCGCCGGATCGAAGGCCGGCACCGGCGACACCGCGCGATGCAGCGAAGCCAGGGCGTCCGCCACCGGACCGGCCAGCGCGAGGGCCCGCGCCGTAGGCACCATGCCCTGCCCCTCCCGGACCAGCAGCGGGTCGTCCAGGAGGTCCCGCAGCCGGGCGAGCGCGTTGCTCGTCGCGGGCTGGGAACGCCCGAGCCGCCGAGCCGCCCGCGTGACCGAGCGCTCCTCGAGCAGCGCGTGGAGCGCCACGATCAGGTTGAGATCCAGGCCGGCCAGGTCATTCACGAAATCCATGATGCTATTCTGACAATCCATTTCCCGGATGTCCAACCGGGACCTACGAAGGGGTCGGGAGGTCGTCATGCGCATCGCGATCGTGGGGAGCACGGGGGGAACGGGCCGCGCGCTCGTCGAGCAGGGACTGGAGCGGGGCCACGAGGTGGTGGCGCTCGCGCGGAAGCCGGAGGCCGTGGGCATCCAGCACGACCGCCTGGAGGTGAAGGCCGCCGACGTGCTGGACCGGAGGTCGCTGGAGGCCGCCATCGCCGGCACGGACGCTGTGCTCTCCGCCCTCGGCATCTCGGGCTGGCCGGGCTTCGGGCAGATCTCGCTGTACTCGCAGGGCGGCGGCAACCTCGTGGACGCGATGGAGGCCAGCGGGCCGAAGCGCCTCCTCGCGGTCACCTCGGGCGGGGTGGAGCACGACGACCCGTCGTTCGACTGGTTCTACCGGTGGGTCCTCAAGCCCGTGCTCATCCAGCGCGCCTACGACGACATGATCCGCATGGAGGACCGCATCAGCCGCTCGAAGCTCACCTGGACCCTCGTGCGCCCGACGAAGCTCCTGGACACCCCGCCCCACCCGGACGGCTACAGGGTGTCGCCGAAGCTCGCGCCCCCCGGAGGTCGCGAGATCGCGCGCTCGGACCTCGCAGGCTTCATGCTGGACGAGCTGGAGTCGAACACCTGGGTGGGCAAGACGCCCACCCTGGCCTACTGACCGGGCACCACCTTCGTCCAGTCCCACGCCTCCCGCACGGCCATGCAGGCCTCCACGCGCTCCGCCACCTCGTCGCGCTCCTCGGCGAGCCCGTCCGGGGCCCACGGCTGGGCGCTCACGACGGTGAAGGCGTTGGCCAGCTCGTCCCGACCGCACGGCGGCGTCGCGAGCGCGAGGAGCTCCCGGCGGTGCCAGATGGCGTGGTGGGAGAAGGCGGCCATGTCCAGGAAGCCGGCCACCTCGTCCTCGTGGCCCCGGTAGACGCTCTTCCACACCCAGCGCCGCCAGGGGTCCCGCACGTCGGCCATCATCCAGCCGAGCACCTTCCGGCGCGCCTCGGTGTCGATCGCGGCACCCACCAGGGCCTCCGCGTACGTGCGCCTCAGCGCGTCGTCCTCGGCCGCGACGAGCACCGGCATGAGCTTCACGGCACTGACCTTCTCCTCGCCGTACACCCGGAGCGCCTCGGCCCGGAGCACCTCGGGGAGCCCCGAGGCCCCCTCCTCGAGCGCCTTCTCGCCCATCGCGCGGAGCTCCTCCCTCGCCTCCGGGTCACCCGCCCGGGCCATGGCCACCGTGACGCGCTGGCGCACACCGGCACCGACCACGTCGTCCGGGAGGCCCTCGAGCAGCTTCGGGAGCCAGGTGAGCGCCCACGCGTCGATCGTCGCGTCCGCCGCGTCGGGCGCGTAGTCGTGCAGGACCTCGATGGACTCCACCGCGACCGAACGCACAGCGGGGTGGGCCGCAGAGAGCGTGGTGAGGTGCGCGAGCCAGCGATCGGGCGCCAGACGTCCGGCCTCGAAGAGCTCCCGAAGGTTCGCCGCGACAGCCACCGCCTCGACGGCGGTGAGCTCGGGCGCGGCCGCCACGAGGGCGTCCAGGTCGGCTGGATCGGCGAAGTCGAACCTGGCGAACCCCACACCCCCCGCGAGCGGGAGCACCCAGGCGCCCCCGACCGCGGCCTTCACCGGGTCGCTCGCGACGACGGCCTTCGCGCTGGAGGACGGTCCCCGCAGAAAGACCGGGAGCGGCAGATCCGGCCGGTCGGCATGCTCGATCACGACACCGTCTGCGTCGCGGGTCAGCACGATCAGGGGCGTGCCCTGCGCGTAGAGCCAACGCTCCAGCTCCTTCACGTTCACTCCCTCGGCCGCCATGGACGCGAAGAAGGCAGCGCTGTCGACGGGTCCACGGTAGTCGCGGACGTAGCGCCGCAGGCCCTTCTGGAAGGCGTCCTCCCCCACGGCGTGCGCGAAGGTCCCGACGAGGCGCGCGCCGCGCGAGTAGTGCCAGCGGGAGAGCTCGATCTCGCCGGGCTCCACGGGCCCGCGCAGCGCGGCGCCGTCGGCGTCGAGCCCGTAGCCGAGGGTGTGCGCCGCCGAGAGCGCGTCAGGACCCTCGAGCCCAGCGCCCGCCACCCAGCTCGCGAGGCTCTCGTTGAGCCAGAGGTCGTCCCACCACTTCAGGGTCGACCGGTTGCCGAGCCACTGGTGCGCGAGCTCGTGGGCCATCGTGGACGCCATGGGGACGGCGGGATCCCGCACCATGTGCGGGCCCACGGTGATCAGGCCGGGGTTCTCCATGGCACCCGCGTACAGATGGGGCACGAGGACCACGTGGTTCGGCGCGTTCGGCACGGGCTCGTCGAAGGTGGCGGCGAGCCGGGCGGCCTGGGCGGCGTACACGCCCTGGACGGCCTTCGCGTCGCCCTCGTGACCGGGCATGGCCCACACCTGGGCGGCCGGCGTGCTGCCGGGGAGATCACGCGCGACCCAGGGCCCCACGGCGAAGGCGACGAGGTAGCTCGGCAGCGCCGGCGTGGTCGCGAAGGTGACGGTCTGCAGGCCCTTCTTCTCGGTGCGTTCGGCGACGGGGGCGTTCGCGAGCACGGCGTTGCCGGCGGGGGCCGTGATGCTGACGGTCCAGGGGATGGCGAACCCGGGCTCGTCGAAGCACGGGAAGACCTCGCGGGCGTGGTCGGGCTCGAGGTCGGTGTACACGTACGTGCGCTCGCCCTCGGTCATGCGCAGGAGGCCGTGCACGCCGGCATCGTAGGGGACCTCGAACTCCAGGTCGATCGTGGTGGTGCCGACCTTCGGCGGCTTGGTGGCCACCAGCGTGACCTGCGAGCCGTCGCGCATCACGGCGGCCTTCCCGCCGAGCGAGGCCTTGGTGAGCACCACGTGCTTCGCGGCGTGCAGCCGGACCCGCGGCACCGAGACGTCGACCTGGAGCTCGATGCGCGTGTGGCCCACGATGCGCTCGGCGGCCGGGTCCACGGTGAGCTCGAGGAGCTGGGAGAGCGGCCGAACGGGCTGATCGAGCCGGACCTCCTCCTGCGCGAGCGCGACCACGACGAATCCGAGCATGCTGCCTCCCTGGTGGCCCCCACGTACCGGAGCGGCCACCCGGAGGCCATGCAACAAGCCGACTGTGACGTCAGGAGCGGAAGGCCGCCTCCAGCAGGGTCACCGGCACGTCCAGCACGTCCCGCGACCCGTCGTCCACCGTGAGCGAGGACCCGCCCGTGCGACCGACGACCGCATGGGGCACCTCGCCGAGCGCACCGCGCACGACCGCCTCGTCCTCCGGCCGCACCGCCAGCACGTACATCGAGGCCGACTCACCGAACCCGCGCTCGACCGCCGTCAGGTCCGCGTCCGACCGCACCTTCGCGAGATCGACCGTCGCGCCACGACGTCCGCCCAGGCACATCTCCGCCAGCGCCACCACGAGCCCGCCCTCGGAGACGTCGTGGGCGGTGTCCACCCGACCCGTGCGCAGCGCGGCGTGCACCGCACCCGCGAGGGCCCGCAGGTCCTCCACCGGACGCGGAGCCTCGCCACCCGTCTGCTCCAGGTGACGCGCCAGGGCCGACCCGCCGAGCTCGCCGTGGCAGGTCCCCACGACCACGATCAGGTCGCCGTCCCGCTTCAGCTCCGTGGTCGTGGAGCACGCGACGTCCGGCACGATGCCGAGGGCCGTGATGAGCAGCGTGCCCGGGATGGCCCGCCGCGACCCGTCGGGCGTGGCGTACTCGTTGTTCAGGCTGTCCTTGCCCGAGACGTACGGAGCCCCGAGGGCGAGCGCCGCGTCCCGGCAACCCTCGCCGCAGCGCACGAGCGCGCCGAGCCGATCCGGCAGGTTGGGGTTCCCCCAGCAGAAGTTGTCGACCAGCGCGATGCTCTCGGGGTCCGCGCCCACGACGACCACGTTCCGCACGGCCTCGTCGACCGCCGCCCACGCCATGCGGTACGGGTCGATGGTGCCGTACGCGGGCTGGATGCCGCACCCGAGCGCCACACCCCGGTCGAACCGGCCGCGGTCGCGGGCCGCCAGCGGGACGAGCACGCTGCCGTCCCCGTGGCCATGGCCGTCCTCGCCCACCAGCGGACGCCCGACCGTGCCGCCCTGGACCTCGTGGTCGTACAGGCGCACGACGTCCTCCCGCGAGCGCCCGTTCGGCGATCCGAGGATGCCGAGCACCGCGCCCTCCCAGTCCTCCAGGGCGATCTCGAGGGGCACGTGCTCCCGGACGACCCAGGTGGCCTGCATGCGACGCTGGGGCAGCCCGTCGTGGAGGAAGTGCGTGTCGAGCCGACCGACGACGGTGTCCCGGTGACGGACGGTGAGCACGCCGTCTCCCGTGAACCTGCCGAGGGAAACGACCTCGACGGCATGCCGCTCGCACACGGCCTGGAGCGCCTCCCAGGAGGCGTCCGGAACGGCGAGCACCATGCGCTCCTGGGCCTCGGAGAGCCAGAGCTCCCACGGCTGCAGGCCGGGGTACTTGGTGGGCACGCGCTCCAGGAAGACCTCGGCACCGAGCTTCTGGGCCATCTCGCCGATGGACGACGAGAGCCCGCCGGCCCCGCAGTCCGTGATGGCCGTGTAGAGCCCGGCGTCACGGGCCTCGCAGACGACCTCCTGCACCTGCTTCTCGTGGATGGGGTGCCCGATCTGCACGGCGGTCCCGGCCAGCTCGTGCGTCTCGTGGGACATCTCCATGGAGCTGAACGTCGCCCCGCGGAGACCGTCCCGCCCGGTGCGCCCACCGATCACGACCACCCGGTCGCCCACCCGGGGCTCCGTGGGGTGCGACCCGTGGGGCAGGATGCCGAGACAGCCCGCGTAGACGAGCGGATTCGCGACGTACCCGGGGTCGTACACGACCGCCCCCGCGACCGTCGGGATGCCCATCTTGTTCCCGTAGTCCTCGATGCCCGCGATGACGCCGGCCGCGATGCGCGTGGGGTGGAGCACCCCGTCCGGGAGCTCGGCGGTGTCGGGCGGACCGAAGCAGAGGACGTCGGTGTTGGCGATGGGACGGGCGCTGACCCCGAGGATGTCGCGCACCACCCCGCCGACCCCGGTGTTCGCGCCGCCGAAGGGCTCGAGGGCCGAAGGATGGTTGTGGGTCTCGACCTTGAGCGCGACGTCGAAGTCCTCGTCGAACCGGACGATCCCGGCGTTGTCGACGAAGGCCGAGCGCACCCAGTCCCTCGCCGCAGCGTCCGTGGCCGCGCGGAGGAACGAGCGGAGCATGCTGTCGACCGTGCGCGTCCCGAGCACGTCTCCCGCGGGCGAGAGCTCGGTGAGGGTGATGTGCGCGCGGAAGGTCTTGTGCACGCAGTGCTCGGACCACGTCTGGGCGAGCATCTCGAGCTCGAGGTCGGTGGGGTCCCGGTCGGTGAAGTGCTCGCGGATGCAGCGCATCTCGTCGAGATCGAGGGACAGGCGGCGCTCGCGGGACAGCGCGAGCAGCCCGTCGTCGTCGAGGTCCCGGACGCGGATCTGCTCCACGACGTGCACGGGGCTCTCGCCCGCCGGGAAGGACGGCGGCAGCACGTCGTCGATGGCCCAGTGCTGCACGACGTCGTTGGCGAGGGTGCCGGCGGCGAGCCTCTCCAGCGCACGGGGGGCCAGGTCGCCCTCGAGCTCGTACCGACGGGCGGTCGCGGTGCGCTCGACACCCGGGATGCCGACGATGGCGGCCGCCCGGAGGAGGGTCTCGGCCTCCGCGTCGGTGACCCCAGGCCGCGGCGCGATCTCGAGCACGTGGCGCCCGGCAGGCGTGGGGACCACGGGCCCATCGGCCGTCCCGACCGCGAAGGTCTCGATCACGTCGTCGCAGAGGACCTCGCGCGCCAGGCGCTCCACGTCCTCCCGGGGGGTGGTCCCCTCCACGAAGAACACGCGCACCACGTCGGTGCGGGTGGTGCCCGGCAGCGGGCGCGCGGGCTCCCGGCTGCGGACCTCGACACGGTGGACCTGACGCGGGACGGGCTGCATGGGCACTCCAGGCTGGAGCGGCGTCTAGCCGGGCCGGTCCCTGCCGTCAGCGCGCCCGGCGCGATCGTCACCCGACCGCCACCTCCGGACGGGTCTATGATGGGCCATGTTCCTGATGGTCCCCCTGGCATCCGCCGCCGATCTCCACGTCCCCGCCGACCACGCCACGATTCAGGCGGCCGTGGACGCCGCGACCGCCGGAGACGTCGTCGTGATCGCGGCAGGCACCCACGACGGGCCGGTGTCCATCGCCAAGGACATCACCCTCCGCGGCGCCGGCCAGTGGGGACCCTCCGGCACCGAGATCCGCGGCGGCGGGACCTCGGTCCTCACCATCTCCGACGCCGACGTCACCCTCGAGCTGCTGCGGGTGGAGCCCACGGGCGGCCGGGCGCTCCTCGTCGAGCAGAGCGCGCTGCCCACCGCGGCGCATCTCGTCGACGTCTTCTTCAACGGCGGGAGCACCGGCGACCGCGGCGGCTCGATCCGCACGCTGGGAGGCGCCACGCTCACGGTCCAGGGCGGGCAGATCTCGAACGCCACGGCGACCCAGAGCGGCGGCCTGATCAGCCTCGAGGGCCCCGCCACCTTCGACGGCGTGTGGCTGAGCAACGGCCACGCCGGTGAGAACGGCGGGTGCATCGTGGCGCGTGTGGGCTCGTCGCTGTCCATCTCCGACAGCTGGGTGGTGGACTGCGTGGCCGTGCTGGCGGGGGGTGGCATCTTCACGGACGCGTCGGCACCCCTGACCCTGGACTGGGTCACCGTCTGGAACAGCACGGCGGGCACGAACGGGGGCGGCGTCTACGCATGGGGCGACACGACGATCTCGGGCGCGCTCTTGTTCGGGAACGAGGCGGGAGACCGGGGGGGCGGTCTGTTCCTGGACGGCGACGATGCCACGGTCTCGAACAGCACCTTCCGGGAGAACCTCGCCGACGACGGTGGTGGGCTCGCCATCTCGGCGCTGAACGTCCTCGTGACCACCTCGCGCTTCGTGGACGACGAGGCGCGGCTCGACGGTGGCGGCATCTTCGTGCACCCGTCGGCGGCGGGGTTCGCGGTGGAGCAGTCGCTGTTCTGCTCCAACACGGCCGTACGCGGCGGGGGCTTCCTGGCCAACGGGGCCGCGGGCACCTTCGCGAACGCGGTGTTCCTGGGCAACGACGCGCTGGTCGGGGCAGGCGCGGGCCACGTGACCTCGGGTGCCGTGCTCGTGGACCACTCGGTGTTCGTCCAGAACCGGTCGGTCGGGAGCGCTCTGACGCTCGAGGTGCCGGCGGCCGCCACGGTGACCGGCAACGTCTTCGCGGACGACCCCCTGCCCGGCTACGCGCTGTCGGCCTCCGCCTCCCCGCCGACCGCCGAAGGCAACTGGTTCGGCCAGGACGCCGCCCGGGCTGCGGACTTCACCCTCGACCCCTCCAACACGCTCTCGGGTGCCGTCGACTTCGCGCAGCCCTGGGATGGCGGGTGCGTGCTGGATCCGAGACCCGCGAGCGGCTCGCCCCTCGATCTGGCCTCCGGCGCCCCACGCGGTGTGACCGGCGGCGTGGCCCCCTGGCCGGCGAACGATCCCGACGCCGACACCGACGGCTGGTCGGACTTCCTCGACTGCAACCCCTCGAATCCGAACGTCTACCCGGGGGCTCCCGAGATCCCGGACGACTACGGCGACCAGGACTGCAACGACCTCGACACCTGCCACCACGATGCGGACGGGGACGGCTACGCGGGCGTGGACCTGGTGGAGCAGCCGCTGTGCTGGGTGCCTCCGCTCGGCGACTGCGACGACACCGACCCCCTCGTGGGGCCCGACGCGACCGAGATCCCGGGCAACGCGGTGGACGAGGACTGCGACGGCCTGATCGCCGACACGGACACCGACACCGACACCGACACCGACACGGACACGGACACCGACACCGACTCCGATGCGGACGCCGACAGCGACACGGACTCGGACACCGACGCCGACACGGACGCGGACACCGATGCGGACACCGACACCGACACCGATGCGGATGCCGACTCCGACACGGACACCGACTCCGACGCGGATGCCGACTCCGACGCGGACGCCGACTCCGACGCGGATGCCGACTCCGACTCCGATGCGGACGCCGATGCCGACTCCGATACGGACGCGGACACCGACGCCGACACCGGTCCGGGGCTCTGGTACTGCGCGACCGGGCCGACAGCCCCGTTCACGCTGCTCACTCCCCTGGCGCTGGTGCTCGTGCGCCGCCGTTCACTTCGAGTCGACGGCCGCGTAGAACGACATCCCGCGCACGTCCTCGTCGATCTGCAGGGGTGAGCCCGCGCTCGGCATGGCGCGCTGCTCGCAGTCCCTCCGCGGGCAGGCACGGCAGGTGACCCCGATGGGCACGGCCTTCCCGGCGTCGAGGTCGATCCCGTCGGCGTAGACCAGCGCCCGCGCGTCCTCCAGCCGGCAGCCGAGCCCCACCGAGTGGATGGTCTCCTGGGTGTGGTAGCCCCGATCGCCCTTCCGGATGGTGCGGGCGATGCAGAAGTACGCGTCGCCCTCGGGCATGACGCTGATCTGGGTGCTGATCCGGCCCGGCGTGAGCAGGGCGCCGAACACGTTCCATCGCGGACAGACCCCGCTGTAGCGGGCGAACCGGATGCCGGACGCGCTGAACCGCTTGCTGATGTTCCCCGCGATGTCCGTGCGGATCAGGTGGAACGCGACCCCTTCCCGACCCGGGCGGGACAGCGTGGTCAGGCGGTGGCAGACCTGCTCGAAGCTCACGCGGAACCGGTGACCGATGCGCTCGATGTCGTACCGGAGCTCCTCGGCGGTGGTCAGGAAGTCCTCGTAGGGCATGAGCACGGCGCCCGCGAAGTAGTTGCACAGCGCCACCCGCGCGAGGCGCCGGGACTCGGGCCGCGTGAGGCCGGGGTCCTCCACGAGATCGTCCAGGATGTCCGACCGGGTCAGGAGCCCGACGGCATGGGCGAGCTGGAACAGGCGCGAGCGCGGCCGGAGGAGCTCGGAGACCGAGACGACCTTGCGCTCCCGGTCGATGCGACGGACGGCCCGCCGCAGGGACTCGGCCTCCACGAACTCCACGGTGTACCCGAGGTGCGCGAGGTGGGCGACGAGCCCCTGCTGCATGTGGTGGGGCTCCAGGCGCGCCGAGCGGGACAGGGACTCCGCGGCGGCCTCGAGCTCCGGGAAGTGGTTCCGGCGCTCCTGCAGGAACGCGCTCACCTCGTCGGACGGGAGGAGCGCACGGACGGGGTCCCCCTCGTCTCCCGCGCACGCCTGGGCCTGCTCGCGGGCCTGGTAGAGCGCGTCGTAGAGCGTGCGGATCGCGCGCGCGACGTTGGGGTGGTGCTGGACGAGCTCGTCCACGTCGGCCCCCGTGAGCCCCTCGTCGTCGAACAGGTCGTCCCCGAAGACCTCCATGAGGTCGGCCTTCACGTTCACCGCGTCGTCCTGCTCGAAGGCGTCCAGCTCGAGGTCGAAGAGCTTCGCGAGCTGCAGGAGGAGCGCGGCCGGGAGCGGGCGGCGGTTGTGCTCGATGAGGTTGAGGTAGCTCGGGCTGATGCCGAGCTGCTCGGCGAGCCGGACCTGCGTGAGGCGGTGGGCCTTGCGGATCGCCCGGACACGGGCGCCCAGGCGGGGGGTCTCGACCATCTCTTGCTCCTGTGAACCTTTTACAAGCCCACGTCGATACAGCTGTGAATCCGTGACCATTCTGACCGGCATTTCTTGAAAGGCCGCTTCGGGTGGACCATCTTGTCGTCATCATCCCTATCGGGAGGGACGACGGATGACGACCCTGGTAAAGGTCACAGCCCCCACGCTGGACGGCGACGCGACCCTGCTGACGCCCGAGGCCCTGGACTTCCTGGGCATACTCCAGCGTCGGTTCGACGGCCGCCGCCGCGAGCTCCTGGCGGCCCGGGAGGATCGCCAGGCCCGCTTCGACGCCGGCGTGCTCCCCGACTTCCTCCCCGAGACCATCGCCATCCGCACGGCAGCCTGGAAGGTGGCCCCCACGCCCCGCGATCTGCTCGATCGCCGCGTGGAGATCACCGGCCCGCCCGACCGGAAGATGGTGATCAACGCGTTGAACAGTGGAGCTTCGTGCTTCATGGCCGACTTCGAGGACAGCACGTCCCCGACGTGGCGCAACGTCATCGATGGACAGCTCGCCCTCCGGGACGCGGTGAACGGCACCCTCGCCTTCACCGACCCCGCGAGCGGCAAGCACTATGCACTCGGACCGGAGCCCGCCGTGCTGATGGTGCGCCCGCGCGGCTGGCACCTCGACGAGGCACATGTTCAACTCGGCGGGCGTCCGGTCTCCGCATCCCTGTTCGACTTCGGGCTGTACGCCTTCCACAACGTCGCGAGCCTGCGACGGAAGGGCACCGGAGCGTACTTCTACCTGCCGAAGCTCGAGCACCACGAGGAGGCACGCCTCTGGGACGAGGTGATGGCCGCCGCCGAGGAGGCCCTCGACCTCCCCATCGGGTCGCTGAAGGTCACGGTGCTCATCGAGACCCTCCCGGCGGCCTTCCAGCTCCACGAGATCCTCTTCGCGCTCCAGCGACGGGTCGTGGGCCTGAACTGTGGCCGTTGGGACTACATCTTCAGCACGATCAAGACCCTCCGTGAGCACGCGGGCGCCCTGCTGCCCGACCGCGGGCAGGTCGGGATGACCGCGCCCTTCATGGACGCCTACACCCGCCTGGTCGTGCAGACCTGCCACCGTCGGGGCTGCCACGCCATGGGCGGCATGGCGGCGCAGATCCCGAACCGCCACGACCCCGAGGCGAACGCCGCGGCGCTCGAGAAGGTGCGGCGGGACAAGGAGCGCGAGGTCCACAACGGCCACGACGGCACCTGGGTGGCGCACCCGGGGCTGGTCGGCCTCGCCCGCGAGGTCTTCGACGCCCACATGCCCGGGCCCAACCAGCTCCACCGCCGGAGCACGGACGCCATCACGGCCGCCGACCTCCTCCGCATGCCGGAGGGCACCCGCACCCTCGAGGGCCTGCGGCACAGCATCCAGGTCGGCGTGCGGTACCTGGAGGCCTGGCTGCGCGGGGTGGGCTGCGTGCCCCTCTACGGCCTCATGGAGGACGCCGCGACCGCGGAGATCTGCCGCACGCAGGTCTGGCAGTGGATCCACCACCAGACCGCGCTGTCCGATGGATCTCCTGTCACTGTCGGGTCTTTCCGCGACTGGCTGGCCGAGGAGCTCGCGTCCATGCTCGCGGAGCCGGGCGCCCGCGACCCGGGCCGTCGCTTCGAAGAGGCCGCCGACCTGTTCGGCGAGCTGTCCACCAGCGCGACCCTCGAGCCCTTCCTGACCCTCCCAGCCTACCGCCGACTGCTCTCAACCGAGGTGCTGCCATGTCCGTGATCGAGCTCAACAACGACGAGCATGCCCGCCGCTTCGACGGCATCAGCCGCCCCTACGGTCCCGAGGAGGTCGCGCGTCTGCGGGGCTCCGTGCGCATCGAGCACACCCTCGCGAACCGCGGCGCCCGGCGCCTCTGGGAGCTCCTGAACCAGCGCGACTACGTCCACGCCCTCGGTGCCCTCACCGGCAACCAGGCCGTGCAGCAGGTGCGCGCGGGCCTCGAGGCCATCTACCTCTCCGGCTGGCAGGTCGCGGCCGATGCGAACCTCGCGGGCGAGATGTACCCCGACCAGTCGCTGTACCCCGTGAACAGCGTTCCGAGCGTCGTGAAGCGCATCAACCAGGCCCTCCAGCGCGCCGACCAGATCGAGCACGCCGAGGGCCACGTGACCCGCGACTGGTTCGCGCCCATCATCGCGGACGCCGAGGCCGGCTTCGGCGGCGCCCTGAACGCCTACGAGCTCATGAAGTCCATGATCGAGGCCGGCGCTGCCGGCGTGCACTTCGAGGACCAGCTCGCGTCCGAGAAGAAGTGCGGACACCTGGGTGGCAAGGTCCTGGTGCCCACGAGCCAGTTCGTGAAGACCCTCGTGGCCGCGCGCCTCGCTGCGGACGTCATGGACGTGCCCACCGTGCTCGTCGCGCGGACCGACGCCAACAGCGCCCAGCTCCTGACGAGCGACATCGACCCCGTCGACCACCCGTTCATGACGGGCGAGCGCACGTCCGAGGGGTTCCACAGGATCACCGGCGGCATCGAGATGGCCATCGCGCGCGGCCTCGCTTACGCGCCCTACGCGGACCTGATCTGGTGCGAGACCGGCAAGCCCGACGTCGCGGAGGCCCGCCAGTTCGCGGAGGCCATCCACGCGCGCTTCCCGGGCAAGCTGCTCGCGTACAACTGCTCGCCGAGCTTCAACTGGCGGAAGTACCTCTCGAAAGACGAGATCGCGAGCTTCCAGCGCGACCTCGGCGCCATGGGCTACAAGTTCCAGTTCGTCACGCTGGCGGGCTTCCACGCCCTCAACCACAGCATGTTCGAGCTCGCCCGCGGCTACCACGTGCGCGACATGGCCGCGTACGCCGACCTCCAGACGGCCGAGTTCGCCTCGGAGCCGACGGGCTACACCGCGACGCGCCACCAGCGCGAGGTGGGCACGGGCTACTTCGACGCCGTGAAGGAGGTCATCACGAGCGGTGACGCCTCCACGCTCGCCCTCGCGGCCAGCACCGAGGCCGAGCAGTTCTGACGTGACGGGAACGCGGAGGAGTTTGACCCCTCCTCCGCGACCCTTGCGTAGAACCGGACGAAGCCCCTCGCTGGAGTCGTCCGATGGCCTACCCCCCCGCACTGAAGAAAGAGCTCGAGAAGTACTGGACCAAGGTCCTCAAGAAGGGCGGCCACTTCGGAGTCGCGCTGAACGGCTACCCCGCCGACAAGTCGGCGACTCCGGTGCTGCTCGTCCACCCGACGAAGGAGGTCGACAAGGCGCGCATCAAGCGCCTCGACAGCGAAGGTCGGGTGAACACGCAGAAGATCATCTTCGGACGCGTGGAGGTCGGCACCGAGCCGACGTTCTGGATCAGCGAGGAGAGCCCGGTCAAGAGCCCGATGATGTTCCGCAAGGCCCTGAAGCGCCTCGCGGAGCACGACGATCTCGGCGGCCTCACCCCCAAGCTCACCAAGCTCAAGAAGGTCCCGGTGGCGCTCGAGGGCGAGACCAGCGTGGAGGACGAGGTCGTCGACACCTCCGACGCGCGCCAGAAGGGCGGGAAGTCCAAGCTCAAGAAGATGCTCGGCATCGGGATCTACGCCCAGCTCCTCAAGAAGCTCGACAAGTGGAACAGCCGCTTCGCGCAGGGTGTGAAGACCTCCCAGATCGACAAGGCGCGCAGCTCGCTCACCGAGATCCGAGACGAGGCCCAGAAGTGGCTGAACGAGAACCGCGACGGCAAGAACGACCGTCGCGCCGAGGTCAACGCCATCCTCACCAAGGTCGCGCGGGCCGAGGACAAGCTGAACGCCCTCGCCGGCGCCCTGCGCGAGACCCGCGAGGTGGACGGGCTCCTCGAGTCCGACCGTGAGCTCACGCTCGACGAGCAGGAGCGCGTGAAGCGCAACCTGCAGGCCCGCCTGCTGGGCACCCAGGACGAGGACGAGCGCGCGACGATCCTCGAGACCCTCCGCAACCTCCCCGGCAAGGTCCAGGAAGACCACACAGCCGCGCGCCGGGCGTTCGACGAGCTCGAGCCCGGAGAGCGTGGCGAGGCCGCGAAGGAGCTCGGTGACGCGCAGCAGCGGGCCCTCAAGCTGCTGGAGACCTTCCGCACCGCCGGCGGCGGCGCACGCGACGTCACGAACGTCACGGGGGAGGGGCGCCTGACGGCCGAGCAGGTCCCGGAGAAGCTCCGCACCCTCGTGGACGACATGCTCTCGGTCGCCCCCGAGCTCGAAGGTCCGGTGCAGGACCAGCAGATGAAGGCCCTGGACGGGCTGCTGCAGTCCCTCGACGACCAGCAGGACGAGCTGTACGGCCCTGTGCTCGAGAAGCTCCGGACCTTCGCGGTGGACCAGACCCTGTCGTCCTTCCTGGAGGTCCTCGAGACCCATGAGGTCGAGGAGGCGCTCGGCGCCCTGGGCCGCGGCAACGACAGCACCACGAAGGCGCGGTCGATCGTCGCTCGTGAGCTGGCCCGCGACGAGGCCGATCTCCTCGCCTCCAGCGCGAAGGAGCTGCTCGGCGATCTGCTGGAGGTCGCCCCCCCGGAGTACGACGAGAACAACAAGAAGGTCTACCCGCCGGAGGTCCTCGAGCGGTTCGAGACGGCCATCGACACCCTGCTCGAGCAGCTCTTCTCGGACCCCGCTGCGGCGCTCGGCCCCCGGCTGCTCGCCCTCGCAGGCGAGCTGTACGCCAGGGTGGCCACCACCTGCGACCCCCGCATGGCGGTGTTCACCCTCAACGACCTCGTGTTCCTGCGCTGGGTGAACCCCACGATCACCGTTCAGCTCAAGCAGGGCGACCGCGTGCCACAGGGTGCCGTGACGATGGCGATGGTGCTCCAGTGTGTGTTCAACGCCACCAAGCCGAACCTCTCGCAGTTCGAGCCCATCGCCGCGCGGTGGGCCAAGCGTGTCCCGGGGTATTGGCTCCGGCTCCTGGAGGCCGCGAAGGAGGCCAGCGGCGCCCAGGACCTGCCCCCCCTCACGACCGCCCTCTCCGAGAGCCGCATCCACGAGGCCTGGGCGGCCCTCTCCCGCGAGGCCGGCGACACGACCCTCGCGACGGACGCGAACCTCAGGCTCTTCCTGGACGGCAAGACCTTCGCGAAGAACCCCGCCACCGGCAAGAAGGAAGCGGGCCTCGCGGAGCTCGTCGAGCGGGGCAAGCAGCAGATCCGGGAGTACCGGCAGGCGCTGAAGCCCCTGAAGCGGTTCTACCCGGACGCGGAGGCCGACTTCGCGACGGCCTGCACCCGCTGGCGCCGGGACGTCCTCTACCCCGCCCAGGACTGCCTGAACGTCACCGAGGGCTTCCTCTCCACGCTGGGCGAGTGGCGCCTGGCCATCGAGAACCTCGGCGCGGATGCCGCCTACGCGACGTCCCCGCTGAAGACGCAGATGGACCTGCTCAACGAGGCCGTCTCCGCGGAGAACCACCGCTCGGCGAACCTCGAGCAGCGCTTCGAGCGCGAGATCGAGGGCTCGCGGGGCTGACCGGCCCCCGCCACGTCAGTGGCGGAAGTGCCGGACCCCGGTGAACACCATCGCGACGCCGAGGCGGTCGGCCGCCTCGATCACCTCGTCGTCGCGGATGGAGCCGCCCGGCTGGACGACCGCCGCGACCCCGACCGCCACGGCGGCCTCCAGGCCGTCCGCGAACGGGAAGAAGGCATCGGAGGCGAGCACGGCGCCCTGCGCCTTCTCGCCCGCCATGGAGCCCGCGATGCGCACGGACTCCAGACGGTTCATCTGGCCCGCGCCCACACCGACGGTGGCGAGGTCCTTCACGATGACGATGGCGTTCGACTTCACCGCGCGCGCCGCCCGCCAGGCGTGCTGGAGATCGACCATCTGCTCGGGCGTCGGGCGGACCTTCGTGGCCACCGTCCAGCCCGCGGGGTCGCTGTCGAGCACGTCGGGGGTCTGGGCCAGCCAGCCCCCGCGGATGGTGCGGATCTGCAGGCCGTGTCCGGCGGCGAGGTCGATGCGGACGACCCGGCAGTTCTTCTTGCGCCGCGCCAGCCGCTCCAGGGCGCCCGGTGTGAAGTCGGGGGCCGCGAGCACCTCCACGAACAGCTTGCCGAGCGCGTCCACGAAGGCCTCGTCGACCGTGCCGTTCACTGCGATGATCGAGCCGAAGGCGCTCACGGGGTCGCTCGCGTGGGCCTTGCGGTACGCGTCCACCAGGTCCGTTCCCACAGCGAGCCCACACGGGTTGGTGTGCTTCACGATGGCGCACACGGGGTCCGTGAACGGATCGATGGCGGTCCACGCACCGTCGAGGTCGACGAGGTTGTTGTAGGAGAGCTCCTTGCCCTGGAGCACCGCGAACGGGAGCTCGCCGCCGTCGGGCCGGTAGAGCGCCGCGGACTGGTGGGGGTTCTCGCCGTAGCGGAGCACCATGGACCGCTCGCCGATGGGCGAGAGGCGCGCGGGGAGCGGCGTCTCGTCGTCGTCGGTGATGTCCGCGAACCAGCCGGAGATGGCGGCGTCGTAGGCGGCCGTGTGGGCGAACGCCTTCCGGGCGAGCTTGCGGCGCAGGTCGTCCGAGGGGGAGTCCAGCTCCGCGAGAACAGGCTCGTAGTCGGAAGGATCGCAGACCACGCTCACGTGGGCGCAGTTCTTCGCGGCCGCGCGGAGCAGGGTGACCCCGCCGATGTCGATCTGCTCGATCGCCCCGTCGAACGAGACGTCCTCCCGGCTGATGGTCTCCACGAACGGGTAGAGGTTGCACACGACGACGTCGATCGTCCGCATGCCGAGCGCCTCGAGCTCACCGAGGTGCGCGGCGTCCCGACGGGCCAGGATCCCCGCGTGCACTGCGGGATGCAGGGTCTTCACGCGACCGTCGAGGAGGTGCGGGAAGCCCGTGAGGTCCTCGACCTCGAGCACCGTGAGGCCCGCCGCACGCAGCTTCTTCGCCGTGCCACCGGAAGCCACGAGATCGTAGCCGCGGGAGGCCAGGCCCTCCGCGAAGGGCACGAGACCGGTCTTGTCGGAGACGGAGAGCAGGGCGGTCGGCATGGTCACTCCTGGAGGTCGGGGGAGAAGAAGACGGTGGGACGGCCGTGGTGGGGCACGATGTCGCCGACGTGCCACGCGTCGGCACCGAGCGCGTCGAGGGCCCGCTCCACCTGGTCCTCCGGCAGGACCACGAGGAGCCCGAGGCCCATGTTGAACACCCGGTGCATCTCGGCATCCGCGATGCCGCCGAGCTCCGCGAGCCAGGTGAAGAGCGGCGGGACCGGCCACTGCGTGCGGTCGAGCCGGAGCGCGGTCTCCGGGGGCAGGACCCGCGGGGGGTTCTCGATCAGGCCGCCGCCCGTGATGTGCGCCATGCCCTTGATGTCGACCCCGGCTGCGCGGAGCGCCCCGACCTCGGGCAGGTAGCTCCGGTGCGGCCGGAGGAGCAGATCGACCGGCGCGGCACCGAGGGCGGGCTCGTGGACCGTGAGGTCCCGGTCGCCGAGCACGTGGCGGATGAGGGAGTAGCCGTTTGTGTGGGGCGAGTGGCTCGCGATGCCGATCACGGCGTCCCCCGGGCGGATGCGCCGACCATCCACGATCTGCCCGCGGTCCACGACACCCACGATGGTGCCGACCACGTCGATCTCGCCGGCCGCGTACACGCCGGGCATCTCGGCGGTCTCGCCGCCCAGCAGCGCGCATCCGGCGGCCCGACAGGCCTCCGCCATGCCGCCCACGACGGCCGCCACGTCCTCCGGCGTGAGCTTCGCGGAGGCCACGTAGTCCAGGAAGAACAGCGGGCGCGCACCCTGTACGAGGATGTCGTCGATGCAGTGGTTCACGAGGTCCATGCCCACCGAGGCCAGGCGGCCGTAGCGGGTCGCGAGCCGCACCTTCGTGCCCACGCCGTCCGTCGACGCGGCGAGCACGGGCTCGCGCATCTCCAGGGTGCCCAGGCTGAACAGCCCACCGAACGCACCGATCCCCGCGAGCACCTCCGGCCCGTGGGTCGCCGAGACGGCGTCCTTCATCAGAGCGACGGCCCGGTTCCCCGCGTCGATGTCCACGCCGGCCGCGGCGTACGTGGTGCCCTCGTCATGCGCCATGGATGCCCTCGAAGCTCGACTTCGCCGCGCGATCCTCGAGCGTGATGGGGTACTCCCCCGTGAAGCAGGCGCGGCAGTGGCCACAGCGGCCGTCCGTCGCGTCGAGCCCGTCCCGCACGACCTCCATCATCCCGTCGTGGGAGAGGTAGGCCAGGCTGTCGGCCCCGATGTGCTCCCGGATCGCCTCGATGGACGTCCGGGCCGCGATGATCTCCTCGTAGGTCCCGAGGTCCACGCCCATGAAGCAGGGGTGCCGCACGGGCGGCGAGCTCACCCGCACGTGGACCTCGGTGGCCCCGGCGTCGCGCACGAGGCGCACGAGCGGACCCGCCGTGGACCCCCGCACGATCGAGTCGTCCACCAGCACGACGCGCTTGCCGGCGAGGCTGTCGCGCAGCGGGTTGTACTTGAGCCGCACCTTGTCCTTCCGGAGCTGGGCGTCCGGCTGGATGAACGTGCGCCCGATGTAGCGGTTCTTCGCGAGACCCTCGCGGTACGGGATGCCCGTCGCCTCCGCGAACCCCACCGCCGCGGGGATGGCGGAGTCCGGGATGCCCACCACGATGTCCGCCTCGGCCGGAGCCTCCACGCCCAGCCGGCGTCCGAAGGCCTCGCGCACGGCGTGCACCGACCGGTCCTCGAGCTGGCTGTCCGGGCGCGCGAAGTAGACGTACTCGAACACGCAGAGCGCCCGCTCCGGCAGGGTCTCCAGCGCCATCCAGGAGCGCAGCCCCTGCGGGCCCAGGCCCACGATCTCACCCGGGCGCACCTCGCGCACGTACTTCGCGCCGATGGTCTCGAGCGCGCAGGACTCCGAGGCCACCACGAAGCCCTCCCGACCATCACCGGTCTCGAGGGTGCCGATGCACAGGGGCCGGAAGCCGCGGGGGTCGCGCATCGCCCAGATGCCGTCCTCGGTGAGGACGACCACGCTGTAGGCCCCCTC
>JACKEQ010000023.1:0-40000 GCA_020632885.1 Alphaproteobacteria bacterium
GCTCGTCGATCTGGCCGTCACAGTCGTCGTCCACGTTGTTGGCCGGGACCTCGTCGGCGGTCGGGTACACGGTGTCGGTGGTGTCGTCGCAGTCCACCAGGCCCACGTACCCGTCGTCGTCCAGGTCGGGGTGCCCGTCGGGGCGCGCCAGCAGCGGACCCACGCGGGCGGGGTCCGTGGGGTCCGGGAACATCAGGCTGGTGGTGGTGGTGGGGACGAGGGCGTCCCAGGAGCAGTCGACGGTGGGGAGCGAAGCATCAGCGAACGTGGACCCGATGTCAGGCATCAGGAGGGGCAGGGGGCTGCTCGAGAACAGGTTGTCGAACGCGTGCACCGACGAGATGTCGAACAGGGTGGGGTTGGCGTGATCCACGAACGCCGAGTGATCGAACGTGAGCCCCGGTGGCGGCGGGAACACGACCTGCAGCGGGACGTGGGCGGCGCTCCCGGAGCCGCTGGTGTTGGCGACGAAGGCGTTCGCCTCGGTGATCAGCTCCCGTGTCGGGTTCGCCTCCATCGAGATCGCGCCGCCGCGGTCGCTGCCGTCGTTGCGGATGAAGCCGTTCACCGCGACGCGGCTCGCGGCGTCGTTGGAGCCGTCCACCGCGAGGGCGCCGCCTCGGGCGGCCTCGTTGTCGCAGAAGAGATCGCGGTTCAGGGTGAGCGTCGTACCCACGGCGTAGATGGCACCGCCCCGGTCGGCCGAACCGTCGCGCAGGGTGGAGTCCAGCACCCGGCAGAACGACGCGCCGTCGCAGTACACCGCACCCCCGAGCCCCGATGCGTTGGCTCCCGAGACGGTCGACCTGGCGACGGAGAGCCCGCCGGGCCCCTGGACGTGGAGCGCGCCGCCATCCGTGGCCGATCCGCCCGAGAACGTGGATCCGGTGACGGTGATGTCGCCGTAGGACGCGACCTGGCCGCCCTCGTCGGCGCTGCCGCCCGCGAACGTGCAGTCGGTGATCGTCGCCGACGAGCCCACGAACACCGCGAGCGCGCCGCCCCCGGAGGCTGCGGAGTTGTTCGTGAACGTGCAGCCCGTGAGCGCGAAGGTGCCCGAGCCTTCGCCGTAGAGCGCACCCCCCGAGTCCAGCGCGCTGCCGCCCGTGAACAGCGTGCCCGTGGCGGTGACCGGGCCGCGCGCGTGGATGAAGCCCCCGAAGGTGGCGGTGCTGGCCGAGAACGAGCCTCCGTCGATCGTCAGGGTGCCCGTCTGGTCCACCACCACCGCGCCGCCGTTGGCGTTGTCGGTGTTCTGGACGGTGACGTCCGTGAGGAGGAGGGAGCCGTTCTGCACCTTGAGCACGTGCGTGACCCCCCCGCCGTCCAGCGTGAGGTCCTCGATCGTCACAGCGGCTCCGCCCTTGACCTCGAAGATGTGCTGGCCGTCGGACTCGATCGTGACGCTGGCGCCGCTGGCCGGGCGGAACGTGAGGTCCTTGTTCACGTCGATCTTCGCGGAGACCTCGTAGGTGCCGGCATCGAAGACGATGGCATCGCCGTCCGAGGCCCCGGAGATGGCACCCGCGAGCTGACCCACCGTGGAGACGGGCACGTCGTCGGCGTGGGCAAGGGCGAGCAGGAGCAACATGCCGTGAGGATACCGCACGTCGCGGCGCCTGGGGCCGACGCGTTGTCAACGACCCTCACCGCCGTGTCAGGGGATGTCGGCGCGCCGGAGGAGGAGGAGGGCCCCGAGGAGCGAGCCGGCCGCGAGAACGCCGGCCGATCCGAGGGTCCTGGTGTCGAACGCGTACCCCGGGAGCACGCTGTTCCCGAGCCCGAGCACGGAGTTCAGGAGCACGGGGTGCTGGGAGGCGATCTCCACCACCCAGGGGTCCCGCACGACGGCCCCGGTGGAGACGACGAACATCGCCCAGCCGGCCACCATGTCGAGGATCAGGGCGACCAGGAGGCCGCCGAGCGTGGCGACCACCGACCGCGTGGCGACGGCGACGAGCAGGGTGATCCCGGCGAGGGCGGTGTCGGCGACGAGCGTGAGGACGTACGCCAGCGCCACCGACACCCAGATCCCGTCCAGGCCGAAGGCGCCGATGCCGAGCACGCCCGACACGACGAACATCAGCACCAGCCCCACGGCGTCCCAGGTGAGCAGCGCCACGAGCTTCGCGAGCAGCACCTGGTAGCGCGGGACCGGCGCCAACAGGGCCTCCCGCAGGGTGCGGTCGCCGATCTCGCCCGCGAGGGTCTGGGCGCCGAGCACGATGAGCACGGCGTGCATCACGAAGAAGTTCCGGGCACGCAGGGCCCAGATCATCGGTCGGGTGGGCTCGGACGCGAAGTGCTGCGCCGCCTCCACCCCGAAGATCACGGTGCCCGCCTGGAGCAGGGCGACCAGCACGATGGGCATCAGGGCCCCGAGCATCACGGCGAGCCCCAACCCGAGGCGTGCGGGCGTGCGGCGGAAGAGCTTCACCTGCTCGGCCAGGACGAGGAGCGTCACGCGAGCACCTCCAGGAACACGTCCTCCAGGTTGCGCTCGACGGGGGCGAGCATCGAGAGGGCGAAGCCGAGCTCGAAGGCGCGGCGGTTGAGGTCCTCGGCCGGCAGCGCCGTGCGCACGAGGAGCACGTCGCCGTCGGTGGACTCCACCGTGAAGGACTCGGCGGGGAGGGCCTCCGCGAGGGCGACAGCGCTCGCGCAACGCACGCGGTAGAGCGGCTGGTCGGCGGACTTCAGGAGGTCTGCCACCGTGCCCTCCGCGCGCATCCTCCCGCGGTCGATGATCCCGACCCGGTTGCAGATGGCCTGGACCTCCGCGAGCAGGTGGCTCGACACCAGGACCGTGATCCCGTCGTGCATCGCGAGAGACCGGACGAGGTCGCGCATGTCCTTCATGCCGGCGGGATCGAGCCCGTTGGTGGGCTCGTCGAGGAACAGCATCCGCGGCTCGCCGAGCAGACAGCGGGCGATCGCGAGCCGTTGGCGCATGCCCAGGCTGTAGCCGCGGGTGCGCTCGTCCGCGCGGTCCACGAGCCCCACGCGCTCGAGCACCCGCGCGATGGCGCGGTCGAGGGACGACCCCGACAGACCTCCGTACCAGCCGGCCTGCATGAGGTTCTGGCGCGCCGTCATCCAGTCGTGGAAGGCGGGGGTCTCGATGATGGCCGCGACGCCGCGGCGCTGGCGCACCGGATCGGTGTCGCCGAGGAGGGTCACCTCGCCCTCGTCGCGCCGGATGAGCCCCAGGATGCACCGCATGGCGGTGGTCTTGCCCGCGCCGTTCGGGCCCAGGAAGCCGTACACGTCACCCTCGAGCACCTCGAGATCGAGCGCGTCCACGGCCTTCCGCGAGCCGTACGAGCGGGTCAATCGACGGACGGTGAGGGCTTGCGGCAACGGTCCTCCTGCCGGGGTCCATAATCCCGTGGGGTGAATGGGACCCGGGCGGGCTACGTCTGGCCCACATGGAGGTCGCATGCGCGTGCTGAGCATCGGAGCGTTGGCTGTCGTCGTGGGGGCGCTGTTCGCCTGCGAGGACCAGCCCTGCAACCGGTACGTGGACTACATCTGCCAGTGCCACGCGGACGATCCGGACTTCGACTGTCAGGAGCTCACGAACACCTTGATCGGCGCCGATCCGGCGGTCCAGGATCAGTGCTCGATCGACCTCGCGGATCAGCAGCAGATCGACGACCAGGCGGGCCTCGCCTGCGACGTCGACCCCATCTGACCCGAGGCGGGCTCCGGGCATCTCGCCAGAGGCGTCTCGGGGCGTTGGCGGCGGGCGCCCCCGTCGGCTAGGATCGGCTCCCGCCTCCGGATCCCGCCATGCCTTCCTCCCGTTCCCTCCTGTCCGCGGCGCTGGTCCTCTGCATCCCGGCCCTGCTCGCCGGCAAGGGCAAGTGCCGCCGGGACCCCGAGCCCACGGACACCATCACCGACGACACCCCCCGCGATCCGCCTCCAGACCCCGAGGTGCGCATCCAGGTCGTGAGCGTCGCCCCGAGCTCTCTGGAGCCGGGCGTGCGCACGCCCCTGAAGGTCTACGGTGCCGGGTTCCAGGAAGGCGTGGCCGTGAAGGTCGGCACGCAGCCCGTCGAGGGCGTGAAGCTCGACGACCCCAACACGCTCTCGGTGGCCTCGCCGGCCCTCGCTGTCGGGGTCTACGACGTGGTGGTCACCAACCCCAACGGGAAGTCCGCCACGCTGCGCGCGGGCGTCCGGGTGGTCGCGGAGGTGGACGACACCTGCCGGCGCATGGCGATGTACTTCGAGCTCGACGCCGCCGGGCTCTCCACGTCGGCGCGGTCGGCCCTCGACGCCGCGCTGCCGTGCCTGCAGCGCCAGTCCCAGATCCGCCTCGAGGGGCACGCCGACGAGCGCGGAACCACCGACTACAACCTGGCCCTCGGCCAGCGTCGGGCCCTCGCGGTGCAGGACTACCTCGTGAGCCGCGGCATCCCACCGCACCGCCTGCCGGTCGTGTCGTACGGCGAGGAGCGGCCGGCCGACGCGTCCCACGACGAGGCGGCCTGGGCGAAGAACCGCCGCGTCGAGATGGTCGCGCAGTAGATGGGCGACCCCGCGCCGCACCTGCTCGAGCGCATCGGTCGCTACCGCATCGTCCGCCCCCTCTCGAAGGGCGGTATGGCCCTCGTGTACGAGGCGCGTCGGGAGTCCCTCGCGGGCGTGTCGCCGCGGGTGGCGATCAAGCTCATCCTCCCGGAGCACAAGGAGAGCCGCACGTTCAAGGAGCTGTTCATCAACGAGGCCCGCCTGGGCGCGTCGATGCAGCACCAGAACCTCGTGGGCATCCAGGACTTCGACAGCGAGGGCGACACGTTCTTCCTCGTCATGGAGTTCGTGGAGGGCCTCACGCTCCGGCGGATCATCGGGCTCTGCCAGAAGCACCGCGTGCAGCTCCCGCTCGGCGTGATCGCGGAGCTCGGCCGCCAGGCGTGCGACGGCCTGCACTACGCCCACTCCGCGCTCGACGAGCACGGCCGGCACCTCCACCTCGTCCACCGCGACATCAAGCCCAGCAACATCATCCTGAACCCGCAGGGTGTGGTGAAGGTGCTGGACTTCGGGATCAGCAAGGGCCGCCTGCGCAAGGAGCGCGAGGGCTCGGTGAAGGGCACCTGGGGCTACATGGCGCCCGAGCAGGCCCATGGGAAGGACGTGGATCCCAGCGCCGACGTGTTCGGGCTGGCCGTCGTCCTGTACGAGCTCGCGTCGCTGACCCCGATGTTCCGCGACAAGTCCAAGGAGGACATCAAGCGCCTCCTGGCGGACGACCACGCGGCCCGCATGGCCGCCACCCTGGACGTCCAGTACGCGCCGCTCGTGGGTCCCCTCGTGCGTGCGCTCCAGCGCGACCCCAAGGCGCGCTTCCAGACCGCCGAGGACTTCGGGAGGGCGCTCTCCGCGCTCCTGCCGGACCCGATCACCGCCCGCGACGAGGTGAACCGGTTCACCCAGCTCCTGAACGAGCTGGAGGCCGGGCGGTCCACCCTCGAGATCACCGCGTCCCACGCGCTCCCGAGCGCCGCGCCCGGTTCCGTCGGGTCGGTCGGGGGTACGGTTGCGACCGAGGCGGGCACCCAGGTGGGTGGGGTGGTCGTGCCCGCATGGCTCGCGACCGCCGTACCCACCGTGCTCGCTGTGGGCCTGGTCGTCGTCACGGCCGTCGTAGGCATCCAGATCGTCCGCGACGCCATGGTGGTCCCCGTGCCCGTCGCACCCGAGCCCGCGCCCCTCGTGAAGGTCGCGGCCCCCGTGGTGCCGGTGGCTCCCGAGCCGGAGCCGGAGCCGGAGCCCGTGCGGGTGGCGGTCGTGCGGCCGCGCCCCGTGGAGCCCGAGCCGGTCGAGCCTGTCGCTGAGCCCGTCCAGGCCGCCCCGAAGCCCGCTGCGGCGCCCGAGCCGGTCGCCGAGCGGGGCACCGTGGTGATCGACAGCGTGCAGCGCGCCGAGGTCTACATCGCGGGCCAGTTCGTGCAGTACGCGCCGGTCACGCAGGAGCTCCCGCCAGGTCGCTACGCCGTGAGCATCGTGGCGATGGACGGACGGCGGAAGGCCTTCGAGGTGGACATCGAGGAGGGCAAGCGGGTGAAGCGCAGCTGGGACTTCGAGCGGATGCAGTGGCGATGAGCGGCGGCGTGCTGTTCGTGGACGACGAGCTCGACAACGTCGAGCTGATCGCGGAGATCCTGGGGGATGCCCTGGAGATGCCCGTGGTGGTGGAGGAGACCGTCGAGGCGGCGGTCGAGCGCCTGCACCACCAGGAGTTCACCGCGGTGGTGATGGACCTCTTCATCCCGCTCGGCGACCACCCGCGGCGGGTGCTCGGGCCGCGCGCCCGGCGCTACCAGGAGCAGGTCGAGCACCTCGGCGGGCTCGTGCTGCTCGAGGAGATCGATCGTCTGCCCCACCGGCCCATCGTGATGTCCCACACGGCCTGCACCGACCACGTGCTGCTCGAGCTCTTCGGCGACCGGGTCGCCCGCCGGATCCCGAAGCCCGCGCCGCTGGACATGCTCCTGCGGAACGTGATCGACGTCATCTCGGGGTCCTGATGCCGAGCCGGCCTCACCACCTGCTCTTCGTGTGCTCCGGGAACATCTGCCGGTCGCCGATGGCCGAGTACCTCGCCCGCCAGCACGCGGACGTCACGGGGATCGACGTGGAGGCGCGCTCGGCGGGCACGCTCGGGCTCGTGAACCGTCCCGCCGAGCCCAAGATGGTGAAGGTGGGCGCGGAGCTCGGGCTCGACCTGACGCCCCACGTCTGCCAGCCCATCACGGACGAGCTCGTGGCGTGGGCAGACCGCATCTACGTCATGGAGATCGCCCACCGGGGGCACCTCGAGGAGTTCCACCCCGGCTCGCGCGGGAAGGTCGAGCTCCTGGGCCGGTACGACGGCGTGGACGAGATCGACGACCCCATCGGCGCCTGGTTCGCCTTCACGTTCCGGAGGTGCCGCGACCAGCTACAGCGCTGCGTGAAGGGCGCGCTCGACCGGATGCCCGTGGACGTCGAGATCTAGCTGGCCGGGTGGCTCATCCAGGCCAGCCGGCGCAGGCGGCTGAGGGTCTGGAGACGGTCGGAGGGATCGACGCTCGCGAGCACCCGCTCGGCCTTCGTGCGGAACGGGGGAGCGGGGAGGACGTGCTCCAGGGTGTCCGGGAGGGGCTGACCCGCGAGGAGGCCGGCCCGGACGGCCTGGACCGGGGCGTCGGGTGTGGGGGTCCAGGGCGTGGTGACCCGGGACGGTGGGGCGTCGAGGGCCTGCTCGGATGCGGCGTGCAGCTCGAGGAGGCGGGTGCGCTCGGCGGGCGTGAGCACCGCGTCGAGAGCGGGCTTGAAGTGCGTGCGCTCGCGCTGGTCGTGGTGCTCGAGGGCCCCCGCGAGGTCCTCGAGGAGGTCGACCAGCGCGAGACCCCCGTGGGTCGGCGCCTCGGCGAGCAGCGACGCGATGAGCGCGTGATCGCGGAGCAGGACGGTGGGCGTGGCGTTCGGGTGCGGGACGCATCGGGCCGTGTAGAGCGGGAGCCAGTGCGTCTCCTCCTGGGCGCGGTGGGCCGCGAAGGTGCGCTCGGCCTGGACGATCCGCGCGTGGGCCCCCGGGACGTCCCGCTCCACCGCCGCGACGCGGGCCGCGTGCACGAGGCCGTCCAGCGCGTCGTGCACGGACGTCGTCCGGAGCAGGCTCACCGTCGGGTCGCCGTCCAGCCCTTCGCACGGCCCGGCAGGCGCGGGACGGACGTGAGCGGCCGGTGGCCCACCGTCACCGACTGCACCACGTCCACAGTCTCCCCCCCGAACGTGCCCCGCACGCTCACGGCGAGGTCGCCGCTGCCGGTGTGCGGGACGTCCAGGGTGAGCGCCCCGCCCGCGTCCACGGCGGGCAACCGGCCCGTCCAGCCCGGCGTCTCCAGGCCCGAGGCGCCCCAGACACGCACCTCGACGTCCTCGCCAGCGCCGTCGAAGCGCACGTCCAGCGAGGTCGAGCCGGGTCCGGGCACACCGAGCACCGTGGCGGGGGCCCCGGGCTTGGGCGTGAGCCAGGTGGTGGCGGTGTAGGAGGGGTTGCTGCTGTACCCCTCGACGACCGCGACGTACGTGGCCCCGGCGACGGTCGACACGGTCACCGTCTCCGTGCAGGGCGGGTTGCTGCAGCCGTTGTAGGCCTGGGAGAGGAAGTCGCCGTCGCGGTAGAGGCGGATGTCCACGTCGCGGTCGCTGCTCGCGTGCAGGCTCAGCGAGCCGCCCGTACCCGTGAAGCGCACGAACCGGTTGCGCGAGAGCCGGTTGGACGGCTGGTTGCCCGCGAAGGACAACGACGACGTGGGCCCGTTCGGCGTGAGGAGCCTGTGCACCGGGAGGTTGGCGGGGAGCCCGTTGTCGTGGGTCTCGCCGGTGCCGTACGGGTCGGTGGGGCCCGTGATGCTCTCCGCCGCGCAGATCGTGTCGATCGCGGCGGCCTGGGTGGGGTGGGCGTCCTTCACGGCGTCCACGAGGCTGAAGACGCTCGTGAAGGCGGGTGTGACGGCCTCGTCCTGCACCATGCGCTCCCAGAGGTCCGCCATGGGCAGGCTCACGGTGTCGATGCCGGGCTCGTCCGCGGTGTCGTAGAGGTCGTAGATCACGGCCTGGACGGCGTACTCGTTCCACCAGCCGCCCGACGCGCTGCCGCCCTCGACGTCCTTGAAGAAGCCGCCCTGCTGGTCCGGATCCCGGGTGTCGATGTAGGGCCGGTCGTCGTAGACGAGCGCCGCGACCGCTGTGGCCGTGCCTTCGCCGTGCGCGACGCGCGGGTCGAGGATGGACCCCGCCGGGTGCGCGCCACCCAGGCTGTCCGAGCGGGACTCCCGGGACTGGAAGGAGTGCGTCCACTCGTGGAAGACGACGTGGGTGTCGTACTCGTCGGTGTCGATGTCCTCCGCGCCCAGCAGGTAGATGCTGCCTTCGCTCGCCCTCCAGAACGACGTGCCGATCTCACCGAGGCTCTCGTCGCCGTACGTGGGCCGGTTGTCGGGCGACCAGTACACGTTGAGCGGGGCGAGGTCGTAGGCGGGGTCGGCGGCGAGGTAGACGCCGCTGATGTGGAGCACCCGCTCGCTGATCGCGAAGGGTGCGCTGGCGTGGTGGGCGTACGTGGTGCCGGTCCAGCCGTCCTCGAACAGGAGGTCGACGGTCTGGTCGGCGGTGAGGGAGAAGGACCCGCTCCCGCCGGCCCAGAGGCTGCCGTCGGTGTTGTCGTGCACGGTGATGGCGGCCCGCCCGGACGGCAGGAGCGCGTCGGCGTAGACGATGAGGCTCCCGGTGGTCGCGGGGCCGTCGTACACGAAGGCGTAGCCGCCGTTGGCGTCCGTGTAGCCCTCGTCCAGCACGGTCCCGGAGCCGTCGAGGAGCGCGATGCGGTGGTGGGGCACGGGCCGGACGGCGGGGCTCGCGTAGTCCAGCCGGCACCCGGGATCGCAGATGGGCTCCGGCGCTTCGTAGGTGATGCTGCCCGCGATCAGCACGCCGGTGTCGGTGTCTGCGTCCGTGTCTGCATCGGCGTCTGCGTCGGAATCCGTGTCCGCATCGGCGTCTGCGTCTGCGTCGGTGTCTGCATCGGCATCGGCGTCCGCGTCTGCGTCGGCGTCGGTGTCCGCATCGGCGTCGGTGTCCGCATCGGCGTCGGTGTCCGCGTCTGCGTCGGTGTCCGCGTCCGTGTCCGCATCGGCGTCGGTGTCCGCGTCGCCTTCCGTGCCGGGCGGGATCGGCTGGAGCGTGACGCAGCCGGAGAGGACGAGCAGGGCGAGCGCGCGGGTCACGGGGCCTCCAGGGGCCCCGAGCATAGCGGATGGCCGGCGCGCCCGCCGCGGGTCAGCGTCGCCGGAGACCCAGCAGGACGAGTGGAAGGGTCAGTGCCCATGCGGGCCCGCGGCCAGTGTCGCAGCCGGTCGCCTGCCGGTTGAACGCGCGGACGCTGTCCTCGACGATCCCGGCGCCGTCCCAGAGGACCTCGCCCTCACCGCCGTCTCCGAAGTCCACGATGCGCACGGCCGCGGGCTCCTCGAGCTTCGCGTAGTACTCGGCGTCCGTGAGCCCCATCGCGGCGACGTCGTCCTCGCTCGGGAGGAAGACCGGGAAGCCGCCAGGCGGGGAGAGGACCCGACGTGCACCCGAGGCGGCCTCGCCCTCCGCGCAGAGGTAGCGGAGCTCGCCTCTCGACCGGGTGGCCGTGGTCTGAGCGACTCTGGGGTTCAGAGTGAACATGGGATCCACGGTCATCTCGGCGGGCGAGAGGCTCGACGTGAGGCGGGTGAGGTGCGGGGAGTCGGCCATCATGGCCTGGATGTGCTGGATCGGGGGGACGATGCGGGTGTTCAGCGCGTCCAGGAAGGCCTGGAGGTCGGCACCCCGAGCTTCGAGGTCCTGGGGGAACGCGACCCAGGGGGTCGTGAACAGGGCGTCCACCTCTGCGTCCCTCATGAGCATGTGCTCCACGAGGATCGCGCGCATCTCGGGAGTCTTCGGGTAGGTCCAGGAGATCTGGCGGATCGTGTCCTCCGTCGTGTAGTTCGGTGGAGGCTCGAAGGGCAGGCCCTGGTAGCGGGCGAAGATCTGCTGCGCGGTGGCCGTCGTGTTGCTCCAGTCCGTGGCGAAGGCGTGCCCGCCGGCCTGATCGGCGGCCCGGGTCACGAGCCGGGCGTAGCCGGCGTCGTCGTCGAACCAGTTGAGGGCGTTGGGGTTGAGGTCGACGTGCAGGTAGTTGCTCGGGACAGCCCGCGCCTTGCCGAGCACGTACACGGTGAGCGGCATGTCCTCGGCCGCCGCGAGGGCCGTGAGCTGGATGGGGATGGCGGGCGTGGTGCCGGGGAACGTGAGGGCGAGGGGGGCGAGAGCGCCGGACGTCTCACCGTTCGCGAGCCGCAGCGCGAGGAACTGGTGCCCATCGGCGACGTAGGGTGCGAGGCTCGTCGCCACGCCGTCGGGTACGGCGAATCCCTCGCCCTGCAGCCAGTCGACGAGGGCGACGGGGTCGGCTGCGGACACGGTCACCGTCTCGTAGGGCCCGACCTGGGTGCGCGCGGCGGTGACCTGGACGAGGGGCACGCTCTCGCTGGGCGGGGGAGCGGGAGGCGGGGGCGGAGGTGGGGGGGCGCAACCCCCGGTCCGGTCGAGCTGCAGGGCCGGCGCCGTCAATGCATCGAGGCCCGCGAACAGCACGCTGTGGCTGAGGGCGATCTGGGGAGTGCCGCGGACGGGCACGACCCATGCGAACTCCTGGGGGGGCCCGTCGTAGCGGACCTGGACGTGCATCTCGGTGGTGTCGGCGACGTCGTCGATGCGGAAGACGACGGCCTCCCCGGTCTGCTCGACGAGGTCGAAGCCAGGGGTGAGACCGTCACAGAAGAAGCCGCCGCATGCGGCAGCTGGAGACAGAGCTGCCCACACGAGAGGTGGCATGGAGACCTCCACGAACAAGGGTACAAAGGAGAGTTTGGAGACATCGGCTTCACCGGCGCCGACGTCGACCACCTTGCCCCGGGGTGTTGTGACCTGCAGGATTATTCTGTTCGGAATCGACGATCAGTCCTGCGGAGCGTCCTTGCCGAACGGGATGTCCGGGTTCTTCCACGCGGCCACGAGCTCCGCCGTGCAGGCGATGGCCACGTGCACCACCAGGATCGGCCAGAAACCCCCGGATCGGATGGCGATCCAGCCGTAGATCGGACCCACCACGAGCGTGCCGAACGCCTCCCCCGGACGCTTCGTGAGGTGCGCCAGACCGTAGAGGCCCGTCATCACCGCCAGCCCGCGCACCGCGCCGAGCTCTGCCACCAGCACGTGGGTCAGCACGCCGCGGAAGAACGCCTCGTAGCCGATGAGGTAGACCGTCCAGGCCGCCACGAGGGTCGCGATGCGGGCGGGCGGGAACGAGGGGGCGCGGAGCTCCGGCACGTGGGTCCAGGTGCCCGGACGGGTGCTCGAGTACGCAGCAACCGGCACCATCGTGATCATGCAGCCCAGCGCGCCCACGACGGCCACCGTGGGGTCGGTGAGCCCGAAGCCCGCCGACGCCACGTCCAGGCCCAGCACGGCCCACGTGACCAGCGTGGCCACCAGGAAGCCCGCTCCACCGACGGCCTTGCGGGTGGCCTTCGCCCGGAAGTCGCCCCCGGGGCGCTCGAGCACCCCGAAGATCAGCAGGACCGCGATCGCGCAGGTGAACGACACCCACACGACCGGGTCGGTCACGACGGCGATCACACCTTCGCGCCGGCCACGATGGCCTCGACCACGCTGGGGTCCGCGAGCGTCGACGTGTCGCCGAGCGCCTCGGGCTGGCCCTCCGCGACCTTCCGGAGGATCCGGCGCATCACCTTGCCCGACCGGGTCTTCGGCAGGCCCGGGACGAACTGGAAGAGGTCGACCTTGGCGTGAGCCCCGATGAGCGTGCGGCAGGCCGCGTGCATCTCGGCCTCGATGGCGTCACCGGCCGTGTAGCCGTCCTGGAGCACGATGTAGGCGTACACACCCTGACCCTTGATGGGGTGCGGGTAGCCGACCACCCCGGCCTCCGCGACAGCCTCCACGCTCACCAGCGCGCTCTCGAACTCGGCGGTGCCCATGCGGTGGCCGCTCACGTTGATCACGTCGTCCACGCGACCCGTGATCCAGTGGTAGCCGTCCGCGTCCCGCCGGCAGCCGTCACCCGTGAAGTACATCCCGGGGTAGTGCTCGAAGTACGTGGCCACGAACCGCGGATGGTCGCCCCACACCGTGCGCGCCTGGCCCGGCCAGGGGAACTCGATGCACAGGCGCCCCTCGCCCGGGCCCTGCATGCGGCGCCCCTCGGCGTCCATGAGCACCGGGAAGATGCCCGGCATCGGGAGCGTCGCCGAGCCGGGCTTGGTGGGCGTGGCGGGCGCGACGGGGCTGATCGCTATGCCGCCCGTCTCGGTCTGCCACCACGTGTCCACGATGTTGCACCGGCCCTCGCCCACGACGCTGTGGTACCAGCGCCAGGCGTCCGGGTTGATGGGCTCACCGACCGTGCCGAGCACGCGCAGGGAGCTGCGGTCGTAGCGGGTGACGTGCTCGTCGCCCTTGGCGGCGAGGGCCCGGATGGCCGTGGGCGCCGTGTAGAAGATCGTGATCCCGTGACGCTCGACCATGTCCCAGTAGCGCCCGGCGTCGGGGTGGGTGGGGATCGACTCGAACATCAGCGTGGTGCAGCCGTTCGCGAGCGGGCCGTACACGATGTAGCTGTGCCCGGTGATCCAGCCGACGTCGGCGACGCACGCGTACACGTCGTCGGGCCGGAGGTCGAACACGGTGGCGTGCGTGAAGCTCGCGTAGGTGAGGTAGCCGCCGCAGGTGTGCACCACGCCCTTGGGCTTCCCGGTGGAGCCCGAGGTGTAGAGGATGAACAGCGGGTGCTCGGCGTCCACGATGGTGGCCGGGCAGTCGGCGCTCTGGGCGGGCACGATGTCCTGCCACCACACGTCCCGACCCTCGGTCCAGCCCACGAAGTTGCCCGTGCGCCGGTAGACGAGCACCTTCTTCACACCGCGCTCGCCCTCGAGGGCCTGGTCGGTGACCGCCTTGAGCGGGATGGGCTTGCCGCCCCGCAGCCCCTCGTCCTGGGTGATGACGATCTCGGCACCGCAGTCCCGCACGCGGTCGCGCAGGGCCTCGGCGCTGAACCCTCCGAAGACGACGGAGTGGATGGCGCCGATGCGGGCGCACGCGAGCATCGCGATGGCCGCCTCGGGCACCATGCCCATGTAGATGATGGCGCGCTCGCCCTTCTGCAGGCCGAGGGCCTTGAGCGCGTTGGCCGCGCGCGAGACCTCCTCGTGGAGCTCGCGGTACGTGATGCGCTTGACCTCGCTGGGGTCGTCGCCCTCCCAGAGGATGGCGACCTTGTCGGGCTGGCTGGCCGCGTGCCGGTCGAGGCAGGACACCGTGATGTTGAGCCGCCCGTCCGCGAACCACGCGATCGGGCCGTCCATGATCGTGTGGTAGCTGCCGTCGAGGCCGCGGGTGGGCTCGGTGGCCCACGCGAGCCGCTCCTTCGTGACGCCGAGCCAGAAGCCATCGGGGTCGTCCGCGGAGCGCTGCCGGACCTCCCGCCAGTCGGCGAGGCTCTTCACGGGACCGACGGCCCCCTCCGAGACGCGAGCTGGGACGGGATGGGTCTCGGACATGGGCACCTCCTGCATGGGGGGCGGAGGATAACCGATCGTGGGAGGCTTTCGGGGGTTCGGACGGCGCCGGGGTCCGCGGGGGCGGTGCAGCGGGACGGGGCTCCCGACGGCTGCAAGCCCTCCTGAAAGCCCGTACCGGGCGGGCTCCGGTAGGGTCGGAGGCCCCAAGGAGGCCCCCCGACCATGCGAAGTCTGATCCTGTTGGCCCTGGCCCTGTCCGGCTGTGCGGCGCCGCGGGTCATCACCGGCATCACGATGTCCGGCGACCACGCGAAGCTCATCTACAACGGCGCCAGCCACGGGCTCATCGAGTGCCAGGTGGAAGGCGACGGCACGCTCGCCCAGTGCGAGGTGCTGCCCGTCACGTTCCTGAAGAAGGGGGAGTGATGCGCACGCTCGTCCCCCTGCTCCTCCTGTCGGGCTGCATGAGCCGGCAGATCCTCCAGGTCCAGGACGGCCCCTCTCAGGGCGCTGGCCAGACCACCGTGCTCACCACGTACGACATCAAGAACTACCTGGTCTTCGGGATCAGCAAGCAGGTGTACTGGGAGTGCTCGAACTCCGGCAGTGGCCTGACCTGCCGCCAGACCTGCGACATCAAGGACGACCAGGGCGACCTGCTCGCCTGCCCGACCACGTATGGAGGTGGCCTGTGATCGCCCGCATCGCCCTCGTGGCCGTCGGCCTCGCCGTCATGGTGGGCTGTACCCCCAAGAAGCTCATGCTCAACGAGCAGTTCGTGCCCGGTCACGCGAAGACCGTGCGGGAGTCGATCAAGACCGTCGGCAGCACGAAGGAGGAGACGTTGAACAACTACTACCTCCAGGTGTGTGACGTGGACGCCGGCGTCGCCAAGAACTGCAAGACCACCCTCGTGCTCGAGAACGTCGTGAACTACGACGTCCAGACCGGCTGGAGCCTCAAGTGAAGCGCCTCGTCCTCCTCGCCGCCGTGCTCGCCGCGAACACCGCGTGCGTGACCAAGCTCCGGAACATCACGGCCATGTCGACGACCGACCAGGGCGTCTACGTGGGCTACTGGGAGGGCACATGCAAGCCCGTCCTCGGTTGTGACGTGGGCGACGGGAAGGTCCAGTTCTGCAAGCTGGACCCCGCGTCGAACGCCCTCTCGTGCACGGAGCAGGGCGCCATCACCCCGCTGCTCGACCGCAAGGCCCAGCTGCCCTGAATTCCCTTCGGGACGGGCTTCAGAACGCGAAGCTCGTCCCGGCCTGGAGCAGGGGGAGCGCGGAGCCGCCGGACACGTAGACGTCCACGCCCACGTCCACCTGGAAGCGGCTGCCCACGAGGATGGCCGTGCCGCCACCCACGAAGGGGGAGTACCCCACACCGGCCCCTGCGTTGACGTAGGGGGCGAGCGAGCCGCCGATGGTGGTCCCGACACCGCCGCCCGCGAGCAGGTTGAGGTCCGTGGCGCCGTCGGCACCCACGAGGGCCGGACGCGCGTTGACCCAGAAGCCCCACGCGCCCGCTGCCGCCGTGAGGTTCAGGCTGGCGGCCGCGGACCAGCCCTGCCACACGAACACCTCCGGCACGACGCTGAAGCGCGTGGCCTCGGTGAGGCCGGTGGCGTACTTCGCGCCGATGCCCACACCGCCGACGCTCAGCTGGCCGGGCACGGAGACGAGGGACGGCGAGAGCACGCGGATCTCGAAGTCGTCCACGAGCCCGATGCGACCGATGGCCGCCGCGTACACCTGGGTAGGGTCGAACAGCGTGCTCGTGCCGATCTCGATGATCGCGTGACCTGCACCCGGTGTGCCAGTGGACTCGCCGATGGCTGGCCGATCGGGACTGAATGTGAGCTCGCCTCCGAAGGCGAGGGAAAGCAGCAGGAACAGCAAGTGGACCTCCGGAGGCGCGTTGTACCACGCTCGTTGTCGTCGGCCGCCACGCTGCGTGTGGCATGCTGCCACGTCGGCCACCAGCCGTGGACTGTCCCGATCGCGCGATTCTGTAGGCGCCACCGAGGCCGACCTGCCTGAGACTTCGCTGGCACGGAGGTTGCCAGTGCCCCCGTGTCACCCGACCACGGAGTCCTCCATGTCACGCGCCACCCTCCTCGGCCTGTTGCCGCTCGCCTTCCTCGTGGCCTGCGGTCGTGCTCATCCCGAGGCCGCAGCCGAGCCCCCGACCCAGGTGACCTCGCCGAGCTCTCCGGGGTCGCGTTGGATCCGGACGGAGCCAGGCTCCGGGCACCCCGTCCCGACGCGGATCGACGCTCCTGGCAGGGTGGAGGTGCGCACGGACGCCGACGCGCGGCTCTCTCTGCCGGTCGTGGGCCGGGTCCGTAGCGTCCTGGTACGCGAAGGGACCCGGGTGGACGCAGGCGCGCCCTTGTTGGTCGTCGACTCGGCTGAAGTGGCGACGCTTCGCGCCGAGGCAGAGGCTCTGGAGATCGAGCTGCGGGCGGCCCGTGCGGAAGCGGACCGCCAGGCGCGGCTCACTGGGAGCGGGGTCGGGCTGGAGGTCGACCGGCTGCGGGCGGAGGGCGAGGTGCGTCGCACGGAGGCAGCGCTCGAAGGCGTCAGGAGCAGCGTTGCACTGTTCGGTCCGGGTGCCGGCGGGGCCGTGACGCTTCAGGCGCCCATCGCAGGCGTCGTGCTGGACGTGGCCGCCCGGCCCGGCATGGTGGTCGGGCCGGACGGGGGGCCGCTCGTCTCCGTCGCCCACACGGACGCCCTGCACGTGAGGCTGGAGGTCTTCGAGGACGAGCTCCGACGTGTCGAGGTCGGCCAGACCGCCGAGATCCTGGCCACCGACGGATCGCCCGCCGTGATGGGCATCGTGGTGGAGGTCGCCGACGCGGCGGACCCGATCACGCGTCGCGGGCCCGTCCTCGTGGAGCTGTCCGATCGGCCTGAAGGGTGGGTCGCGGGTCGTCACGTGCGCGGTCGTCTGGCGGGCACGCCCGTCGCGGAGGTCGCGGTGCCGGTGAGCGCCGTGGTCATCCGCCCCGACCGGTCCCGCGTGGTCTACGTGGAGGAGGAGGGCGGCTACGTGGCGCGAACAGTCGACGTGGGGCGTGTGGTGGACGGCGTCGTCCCCGTACTCCGGGGGGTCCGGCCCGATGAGCGCGTGGTGGTCGAGGGCGCGCTCCTCGTGGACGCGATGGCCGACCGCCTCCTCTGACCCCCTCATCCAGCCCGGGTCTCCCGGTGCTCGGAGGTTCTCTTGATCTCTGCCCTGGTGCGTGCCTGCGTAGAGCGCAGCACGCTCGTCGTGGTCCTGTGGGCGGTCGCCGCCGTCTGGGGCCTGCGCGCCTACCTGAACACCACCATCGAAGCCTTCCCGGACGTCACGAACGCCCAGGTGACCGTCATCGGCCAGCTCCCGGGCATGGCGCCCGAGGAGGTCGAGCGGGGCGTCACCATCCCGTTGGAGCGCGCCCTGGCGGCCATTCCGCAGACCCTGTCGATGCGCTCGGAGTCCCTGTTCGGGCTGTCCCTGGTGACGCTCACATTCGACGACGGGGCGGACGCCCTCGTCAGCCGGGCCCTCGTCACGCAGCGCCTGGCGTCGGCCGACCTGCCGCCCGGCACCGAGGTGGGGCTCGCTCCGAACGCGACCCCTCTCGGCGAGGTGTTCCAGTACCGGGTGACGAGCGCGCGGCGGGATCTGACGGAGCTCCGGTCGTGGCAGGAGTGGACCATCTCGCGGCACCTCAAGCAGGTCCCGGGCGTGGCGGACGTGGTGAGCTTCGGAGGCTTCCTCGAGGAGGTCCATGTGGAGGTGGACCCGTGGGAGCTCGAGGCGACCGGGCTCACCCTGGAGGACGTGCGCGAGGCGCTCGAGGCATCCAACGTCAACATCGGTGGCGGGCTGCTGGCCATGGGGGACCAGGCGCTGACGGTTCGGGGTGTCGGCCTCGCCGTCACCGAGGACGACCTGCGGCAGGTCGTGCTGCGCGCGGATGGCGGCGCCCCCGTCCTGCTCGGCGACATCGCCACGCTCGTCCGCTCCCACACGCCGCGGATGGGCTCGGTGGGCTACGGCGACCAGCTCGACGTGGTCGAAGGTTTCGTGATCATGCGGCGCGGCGAGAACCCCAGCACACTCCTGGATGCCGTGCACGAGCGTGTCGAGACCCTCCACCGCGACATCCTGCCCGACGACATCCGCCTCGAGGTCTTCTACGACCGCTCCAGACTGGTCGATCACACGCTCGAGACGGTCTGGCACCACCTCGTGGAGGGGTTCCTCCTCATCGGCGGCATCACCTGGCTGTTCCTCCGGACGATGCGCGGCACCGGCATCGTGGTGGTCGTGATCCCCATGTCGCTGCTGGTCGCCTTCGCCGGGCTCCACGCGCTCGGCGTCCCCGCGAACCTGATCAGCATGGGAGCCATCGACTTCGGCATCCTCGTGGATGGCGCGGTGGTGCTGGTGGAGAACGTCCTGCACCGGCTCCACCAGGATCCCGAGCTCGATGAGGACGAGCGACGGAAGGCGATCACGCGTGCGGCCGTCGAGGTCGCGACGCCCACGTTCTTCGCGATGGCGATCCTGGTCGCGGCGCTCTCGCCGGTGTTCACGCTGGAGCGCGTGGAGGGGCGGATCTTCCGTCCGCTGGCGCTCACGTACAGCCTGGCCCTCGGCGGCGCGCTCCTGCTCGCGCTCACCCTGGTGCCAGCGCTCGCGAGCCTGCTCCTGCGCCCGTCGGATGCCCGGGCCGAGCCGAGGTGGCTGGTCCGGGTGCGCACCGTCTACCGGCGCGCTGTCACGTCCGCCGTGCGGGCGTCGTGGCGAACCGGCTCGGTGTTCGGGGTGCTGTTCGGCCTGGGGCTGGTGGTCGCCGGCGGGCTCGGGAGCGAGTTCCTCCCTCCCCTCGACGAGGGGGATGCGGTGCTCTTCGTGGAGATGCCGTCGAGCATCACCCTCGAGGAGGGCCAGGAGATCCTGCGGGACGTGCGTGTCCGGTTGCTCGCGTTCCCGGAGGTCGCGGAGGTGATGAGCGAACAGGGCAGACCGGAGGACGGCACCGACAACGAAGCGCCCAACATGAGCGAGACGTTCGTGCGATTCCACCCGCCGGAGACCTGGAACAGGGGACGCTCGAAGGACGAGCTCGTCGAGGAGATGCGTCGCGCGGTCGAGGTGATCCCGGGCGTCACCTTCAACTTCAGCCAGCCCATCAAGGACAACATCGAAGAGTCGGTCTCGGGCGTGCGCGGCCAGATCGTGCTCAAGGCCTTCGGAGAGGACCTGGACGCCGCCCGGGCCGTTCTCGACGAGGGCAAGGCGAGGGTCTCCATGGTGCCGGGTGCGGTGGAGGTCGACCTGTACCGCGACACCCTCTCCCCACAGCTCCAGATCCGGTTCCGCCGGGACGCGATGGCCCGTGAGGGCATCCGCCCGGCCGAGCTGGGCGCCCACCTGGAGGCGGCGACGCTCGGTACGGTGGCGACGACCATGTGGCGCGGTGAGCGCCCGGTGGACGTCAGGCTCCGCGTGGATCCGGAGCACCGTTCGGACGCCGACCGCATCGCGGAGGTCCCCATCCGCACGGTCTCCGGCGCGATGCTCCCGCTCCGGGCCCTCGCCGACGTCGCGGTGGAGAGCGGCCGTGCGTCCATCAACCGGGAGAACGGCGAGCGCTTCCTGGCGCTCAAGCTCAACGTGTCGGGCCGGGACCCGGGGAGTGTGGTGAAGGACGCCATACGGGTGGTCGAGCAGGGCGTCCACGTGCCGGAGGGGATCCGGCTCGAGTGGTCGGGCGAGTTCGAGAATCAGCAGCGGGTGATGGCCCAGATGCAGGTGGTGGTGCCGGTGGCCCTCGCTGCGGTGCTCGGTCTGCTCGGGTGGGCGCTCGGCGGCCTCCGGCCCGCGCTGGTGGTCCTCGCGGGCGTGCCCTTCGCGCTCACGGGCGGGGTCTTCGCGCTCGCTTTCGCCGGCGTCAACCTCTCCGTGAGCGCCGCGGTGGGACTGATTGCGCTGCTGGGTCAGGTCGCGCTCGGAGGGCTTCTCGTCGTCGGTGCCGTCCAGGCGAGGGTCGACGCGGGCGAACCCCGGGCGATCGCGGCGGTCGAGGGCGCGGTGGAGCGCATGCGACCGGTGTTGATGACCGGCCTGCTCGCGATGCTCGGGCTCGTTCCCATGGCCGTTGGGGGCGGTGTGGGCTCGGAGACGCAGCAGCCCTTCGCGCTGGTGATCGTCGGTGGAATGACCACGACGCTCCCGGTGGCCCTCCTCCTGCTCCCCGCGCTGGCGGGGATCACCCTCCAACCGGCTCGGGAGGTCGGATGATGCTCACGATGCTCTGGGTGGGGCCCGCGCTCGCTGGTGAGCCCCTCACTCTGGCTGCGGCCCTGGATGCGGCGCGCAACGCGCCCGAGGCGGACCTGGCGGAGGCCGCCGCAGCGCACGGTCTCGCCGAGCGCCTGGAGACGCGTGCGTGGACCAATCCATCCCTGGGATACCAGGGGTACGGTCGGGTGGATGGGGACGCGGACGCCATCAACGGCCAACAGCACCAGGTCGACCTGGGTGTTCAGCTCCCGGTGATGGGCGTGCGGGCGGCCCGCCTGCGGCGTGGGCGCTCTGCCGAGGTGCTGGGGAGCGCCGTGGTGGCCGGCCGGCGTACAGTCCTCGCGGAGTCCGTGGGGCGCGCGTGGCTCGGGCTCCTCGCCGCTCAGGCTCGCGAGTCGGTCCTGGTGGAGGCCCGCGACCGGCTGGCTTCACTCCTGGAGGTGACAGAGCGCCGGGCTGCCGAGGGTGCGGCGACCCGGTGGGACGTCGACAGGCTGCGCCTCGCGGAGCGCGCCGTGGAGCGGTCTGTCGCACGCGTCCGGCAGGAGCGCGCAGGGTCCGCCGCCGCGCTGGGCGGGCTTCTCGGGAAGGCCGACGCGGATCTCGAGGCCGCAGGCGACCTCCGGGAGCCCCTCCTCTCGCCTGACCACCCGTCGAACGCCGTGTCGCCATTCCAGATCGAGGCGCTGGCGGCCGAGGCGTACGCCGGGGAGGTCGCCCGGGAGGCGCGCCGGTCCCGGATCCCGGACCCCGAGATGCGGCTGGGGACCTACTGGACCACGGACGGCGCGAGCCGGTCGCTCGCCGTTGGGGTCGGGTGGGACCTCCCGGTGTTCGATCGTGGCCGGGGGCGCGTCGCTGTCGCGGAGGCGGAGCGCATGGCGTCGGAGGCCGAATCCAGGCGCGTCACTGCTGCTCTGGTTGCGGAGCGAGCGGCCCTCCTGACGACGCTTCAGGATCTGCGCGACGCCACGGAGGATGTCGCAGCGGGGCGCGTTCAGGCGGCCGCAGAGGTGGCGTGGCTGGAAGGCGAGGCGGGTGTGTTCGAGCTGGTGGACGCCGTCACCGCCGAGGTGGACGAGCGACTCGATGCGCTCGATCTCCAGCTGGCGCTGCGAGCCACGGAGCTCCGCCTGGCGACGCTCGATGGGGTGCTGGTGCGGTGATTCACGCTTCGTCGAGCTTTCGGTACACGGTCCGGCGATCGATGCCGAGGAGGCGAGCAGCCTCGGTCTTGTTGCCGCCGGCCGCGCGCAACGCGGCGCGCAGGTACCGGTCCTGCAACTCGGCCATCGGGACCTCCGCGGCCGCCAGCCTCGCGAGCAGGGCATCGAGGTTCGAGGTCTCTGACTCGGCTGCCCGGTCGAGGGCCTGGTCGTCGAAGTCGCCGGGCTCCAGGAAGTCGGCATCCGTGAAGACGATGGCGCGCTCCAGGCGGTTGATCAGCTCTCGCACATTGCCCGGCCAGTGCCAGGCATGGAGCCAACGCCATCCCGCCGCCGTGATGCCGAGGGTCTCCCGGCCGTGCCGTTCGGCGAGCCGGTCCAGCCAGTGGTCCACGAGGGGCCCCAGGTCTTCCCGTCGCTCGCGCAGCGGCGGGATGCGGATGGTCAGCACGTCGAGGCGGTAGCGGAGGTCCGCGCGGAACGCCCCGCCCTCCACGGCCCGTGCGAGGTCCGTGTTGGAGGCGGCGATCAGGCGGACGTCGACGGGCATGCCCCGGACGTCACCCAAAGGGCGAACGAGCCCACCCTCCACCACGGTGAGCAGCTTGGCCTGAACCGCCATCGGTAGCTCGGCCACCTCGTCGAGGAAGAGGGTGCCTGTGTGAGCCGTGCGGAGCAGGCCTGGCCGATCCTGTACCGCGTCGGTGTACGCGCCGCGTCTCGCGCCGAACAGCTCCGCCTCGGCGATCTGCTCCGGCAGGGTGGAGGCGTTGACCGCGACGAACGGCTTCCCCGCGCGGGGGCTGCAGGCATGGATGCGCTCGGCGAGGGCGGTCTTCCCCGTGCCACTCTCGCCTTGGATGAGCACCGGACCGGACACCGACGCTACCCTTGCGGCAGCCTCGAGCACCCGTCGCATCGCCGGACTCTCTGCGACGAGCCCACCTGGAGGGGGCGGCCCGCTCCCCCTCTCACGCCGGAGCCGGACCACCTCACGACGCAGGCGCCTCTCGCGGAGCGCGCGCTTGACCACGTGGACGAGGGCCTCGGGTCCGCACGGCTTGGAGACGAAGTCCGCCGCCCCCTCCCGGAGCGCTTCCACGGCAGACGTGATCGATCCGAAGGCGGTGATCAGGACGACGAGCTGCCCAGGTCGGGCCTCCAGGAGGCGCCGCATGAGCTCGGGTCCTCTCAGGCCCGGCATCTCGACATCGCAGAGGATGAGATCGAACGCTTCGGTGGTGGCGCGGTGGAGCCCCTCTACCGGGTCGATCGTTCCGAAGGTCCAGAAACCCTCTCCCTCGAGGACATCCTGCCAGAGGTCTACGACGCTGGCGTCGTCGTCGATGATGAGGAGCTTCGCGCTCTGTGTCATGCCGCAGCCTCCGGCCAGATCACACGCACCTCGGTCCCGATGCCGGGCCGGGTCTGCAGGCGGACCTCGGCGCGATGCCGATCGGCCAACGACTTCACGACGGCGAGACCGAGCCCGGTGCCGCCCGCCTCGACGCGGGTGGTGAAGAAGGGCTCGAACGCGCGGGCTCGAACCTCGGGAGCCATCCCGGTCCCGGTGTCGCTGACCGTCAACGAGCCATCCGGACCCACCGCGATCTCCACCCGTCCACCGGCGCGCGTCGCCTGGAGTGCGTTGAGCGTCAGGTTGAGGGTTATCTGCTGGACCTCGTCGGGGTCGGCGTGGACGCGCACCGCGACTCCCGGATCCGACCACACGAGCTCGATCTGCCGACGTCGTGCCTCGGGCCCGATCAGCCAACGGACCTTGTCGACGGGGGCCACGAGGTCGATGGGTCGCAAGGGCGAATGCGAGCACCGAGCCCGCGATCAGCCACGTGGTCATGCGGATGTCCGCCTCCAGCTCCTCCAGGGGTCGATTCACCACGAGCGTGCCGATCCGTTCTCCGGCGTCGGTCCGCAGGGGCGTACCCGCCACGATGTGCAGGACGCCGTTCTGTCCCTTCAGTACTCTGTAGACCTCCTCTTCCGTCGTCAGATGCCGGACCAGGCGCACGGAAGCGTCGCCGAGGTCGCTGCCCAGCGACGCCTGGTGTGGGCGATCGGCTCCCGTGGAGAAGACGAGGACGTCGACTTGCCGTGCCACGAGCTCCAACCGGCCGAGCAGCTCCGCGATGTCTGGCTCCTGGCCGTCGCGCAGGGCGTTCTCGACGGAGACCTGGAGGCTCCGGAGCAACACCCGTGACTCCGTGATCTCGTCGGCCACGAGCTGGGCGCGCTCCAGTCGCACCAGCAGCACGCCCGCCATCGTGGAGGCGAGGAACACGGTGCCAGCAGTGACTGCGATGAGACGGTGGGCGAGCTTCATGGAACCAGAACCGGAATGCATGGTTCATGCCAGTACGTCGTGACGGGCTTCTGGCTCGGTTGGCGTGGCACGATGTCACATACCCGTGGCGTGGCGCCACGGTAGGGGTCACCGGGCGAGCGAGAGGGTGAAGCAGACCCTGCAGCCCACCCCGCGGTCGTCCTCGATCCAGATGCGCCCGCCATGGCGCTCCACGACCTCCCGGCAGAGCGAGAGGCCCAGGCCGGCTCCGGGCACCTCCGCGTTGCTGTGGAGACGCCGCATCACCTGGAACACCGCCTCCCGCTGGTCCTCGGGCACCCCGGGCCCGTCGTCGGTCACGCGAACGGTGGTGGTGGGACCGTGGGGCACCGCATCCACCACGACCCGGGGAGGCACCCCGGGCCGCACGTACTTCAGCGCGTTGGAGACGAGGTTCTGGAGGACCTGGGCGAGCTGCTGCGGATCGCCCGTGACCGTGGGCAACGGCTTCACGTCGACGGTTGCCCGACTGTCGATCAACGACCCCTCGAGGGACTCCCGCACCGTCTCCATCACGTCGTCGAGGGCGACCGGCCGGAAGGGCCGCGAGCGACGGGTGGCCTGGGCGAGGTCGAGCATGCCGTCCACGAGCTGTGTCATCCGCGACGTGCCCTCGTCGATGCGGTCGAGGTGGCGGAGTCCGGTCTCGTCGAGCACGTCCCCGTAGGTCTGCCGGAGGAGCTGGGCGAAGATCCCGACGGTGCGCAGGGGGCTCTTGAGGTCGTGGGACGTGGCCCACGCGAACTGCTGGAGCTTGGCGTTGCTGGCCTGGACGATCTGGTGGGAGCGCGCCAGGTCCTCGAGGCGCCGCTCGAGCTGGTCGCGCAGGAGCCGCTCGCGCTCGGTGGCCGCATGGCGCTCGGTGACATCGATCACCGCGGCCACGACGTGCTCGCCCTCATCGGCCTGGAAACCCCCGAGGCCGACCTCCACGAAGATCCTGGAGCCGTCCTTCCGGACCGCCTGCAGGTCCTTTCCCGCACCCATGCGTCGCTGGCGCGGATCGGCGAGGAAGGCGGATCGCAGACCTCTATGGGCGTCCCGCACGGACGACGGGACGAGGGTCTCGATGGGGAGGCCCACCAGCTCCTCGGCCGTCCAGCCGAACAGAGCCTGTGCCTCCAGGTTCAGGGCGGCGACGATGCCAGCTCCATCCACCACGACGAGCGCGACGGGCGCGTGCATCATGGCGTCGAAACGCTTCATCGGGGGCCTCTCGGAAGGACGGCCACCGACGATGTCACAGGAAGGGTGAAACTTCCAGCATGTTGGATTTCACCCGCCTGGCACGGCGTGTGGTCAGTAGGCGGCCGCGCCTCCCTGGGGTTCCCAGGCGCTCATCCACACGGTCTGCAGCTCGGCGAGACGCATGAGGTGGGCGGGTGTGGCCGGCTCCGCGGCGCGGCCGGCGATCACGATGCGGCGCATGACGGCGGCGGCCTCGATCTGCGCGGTCTTCAGCACCTCGGGCTCGAGCACGCCTTCGGTGACGAAGAGCGTGTCGAGGTCGTCGTGCACGTTGGCAGTGGCGAGCACACCGGGGATGTCACCCGTGAGGATGTTCACCACACCGCCCGGGAAGTCCGAGGTGGCCAGGGCCTCCATGAGGTGCGTGGCGACCTCGGCGCTGGCGGGCGGCACGAGCACCGTGGTGCTGTTGCCCATGAGCACGGCGGCGCAGAGCGCCTCGACCATGCCGAGGAGCCCGTCGTCCGGGTGCGGGACGGCGAGGACCACGCCCACGGGCCGCACCAGGCTGTAGTTCACGTACGTCGCGGCCACCGGGTTGAGGGTGGACAGGACGGCGGTGACCTTGTCGGACCAGCCGGCGTGATGCACCGCGCGGTCGATGGCGGCGTGCACGTCGGCCTTCTTCGCGGGCAAGGTGTCTGCCCGGGCCTCGAGGATCTCGGCGAGCCGGTAGAGGATCTGCCCACGGTTGTAGGCGGTCATCGCGGCCCACTTCGGCTGCGAGGACCGGTTGTTGCCGATGCTGTCCCGGAGGTCCTTCCGGCTGGCGAAGCACACGTTCATCGTCGAACCGTCCGCGGCTTTGGCGGCCACCGTCCGGCCGCTCTCGGACCGGATGAACTTGCCGCCCACGTACATCTTCAGGGTCTTCTGGACTGCGAGGCGGGACATCAGCGCACCTCCAGGTACGGCATGAGGCCTGCGGGACCGCCCTCCCGGCCGAAGCCGGAGTGCCGGATGCCGCCGAAGGGGCTCGCGGGGTCGAAGAGGTTGTAGCCGTTGGCCCAGACCACACCGGCGTTCAGGCGGTGCGCGACGTCGAAGAGCTTGCTGGTCTTCTCGGTCCACACGCCGGCCGCGAGGCCGTACTCGGTGTCGTTCGCCTTCTTCACGGCCTCGTCGGGCGTGCGGAAGGTGAGCACGGACAGCACGGGCCCGAAGATCTCCTCGCGCACGACGGTGTCGGACTGCTGCACGCCCGTGAGGATCGTGGGCATCACGAAGTAGCCGGCGTCCGGGCGGGCGCACGCGGCCCCCTGCCAGAGCTCGGCACCCTCGCGCTGGCCGATGGCGATGTAGCGCTCGACCGTGGCGAGCTGCTCGGCGCTGTTGATGGCCCCGATGTCGGTGTTCTTGTCGAGGGGGTTCCCGATGCGCAGGGTGGACACCCGGCGCCGCAGGCGGTCGAGGAAGTCGGCGGCGATGGACTCCTCGACGAGCAGCCGGGAGCCCGCGCAGCACACGTGGCCCTGGTTGAAGAAGATGCCGTTGATGACACCCTCCACGGCCTGGTCGAGGGCGGCGTCCGCGAACACGATGTTCGCGCCCTTCCCGCCGAGCTCCATGGTGGCCTTCTTCTTCGTCCCCGCGATGGCGCGCATGATGATGCGCCCGACCCCGGTGGACCCCGTGAAGGCGACCTTGTCGACGTCCGGGTGCGTGACGAGCGCGGCACCCGTGGCCCCCGCGCCGTTCACGACGTTCACGACACCGGGCGGCAGGTCGATCTCCTCGAAGATCTCCGTGAGCATCGTGACCGTGATGGGCGTGGTCTCGGCGGGCTTGATGACCACCGTGTTCCCGGCGGCCAGCGCGGGCGCGATCTTCCAGGCGGCCATCAGGAGCGGGAAGTTCCACGGGATGACCTGCGCGGCGACCCCGAGCGGACGGACGTCCCGGCCGGGAGCTGCGTACTGGAGCTTGTCGGCCCAGCCGGCGTAGTAGAAGAAGTGCTGGGCGGCGAGCGGCACGTCCACGTCGCGGGTCTCGCGGATGGGCTTGCCGTTGTCGATGGTCTCGGCCACGGCGAGCTCGCGCGAGCGCTCCTGGAGCCGGCGCGCGATGCGGTAGATGTACTTTCCGCGATCGGCCGGGCTCATCTTGGACCAGACCTTGTCGTAGGCCTTGCGGGCGGCCTTCACGGCCTTGTCGACCTCGGTGGCGTCGGCGGCGGCGACCCGCGCGATGGGCTGGCCGGTCGCGGGGTTCAGGGTGTCGAAGTCGTCGGCGTCCTTGCCGGCGACCCGCTTGCCGTCGATGAAGTGCCCGTACCGCTCGCGGAACGTGACGGGACAGCTCTCGGGGCTCGGCGAGAGGTCGAGCGCGCCCTGGAGCTGCAGCTCGGGCTTCTTGGGTGCGGTCTTGTTCATGGGTCAGTCCACGCTGAAGCGACGGGGGGATTGGTAGTGGCCGTCCGCCCGACGGGCGAGCTGGCGGAGGATGTCGTTGGCGAGGGAGCTCGCGCCGAAGCGGAACCACTCGTTGGTCATCCAGCCGGCACCGAGGGTCTCGGCGACGAGCACGAGGTAGTGGAGCGACTGCTTTGCCGTGCGGATGCCGCCGGCGGGCTTCATGCCGATCATCTCGCCGGTCTCGAGGTAGTGCTCGCGGATGGCCTCGAGCATCACCAGGGTGGTCTCCATCGTGGCCGCCGGGTTGATCTTGCCCGTGCTGGTCTTGATGAAGTCGCCCCCCGCCGCGATGGCCAGGCGGCTGGCGGAGGCCACGTTGTCGAGCGTGCCGAGCTCGCCGGTCTCGAGGATGACCTTCAGGCGCGCGGTCCCACAGGCCTCCTTCACGGCCGCGATCTCCTCGTAGACCTTCTCGTCCTGGCCCGCGAGGAAGGCTCCCCGGTCGATCACCATGTCGATCTCGTCGGCGCCCATGGCGACGGTCTTGCGGACCTCTTCGACCTTCAGGGCCAGCGGCAGCTGGCCCGACGGGAACGCGGTGGCCACCGCCGCCAGCTTCACGGGGCTGTTCGACCCCAGCGCCTTGCGCGCGTGCGGGACCATGTTCGGGTACACGCACACCGCCGCGACGGTGGGGAGGTCCGGCATCTCCTGGAAGGGCAGGCTGGCCTTGCGACAGAGGGCCGCCACCTTCTGGGGGGTGTCCTGACCCTCGAGGGTCGTGAGGTCGATCATGTTGAGCGCGAGCTTCAGCAGGCGGACCTTCGACTCGGTCTTGATCGAGCGCTTCTGGGCCCGCTGGGTGCGCGCGAGCACGCTCGCGTTGTCGACGCGGGCGCTGCGCCAGCGGCGCCGCTCGCCTTCGGAGTAGGGGATGGGCATGGAGCTCCCGTTGGCAGGGACGTCAACCTATCACGGCCCGGGGCCCGTCGGGGCGCTGCCAGGAGGCGGGTGGCCGGGTTGCACGACGTCTTCCCGGGGGTGAGGAGAGCCCATGGAAGCCACGGACCCCCGCGCCTGGATCGGTCGCACCGTCGGAGGGCGGTACCCGATCGTGGCGCCCCTGGGTCGCGGAGGGGCTGGGCAGGTGTTCCTGGCCCGTCAGCAGCCCCTCGGGCGCGAGGTGGCGGTGAAGCTCCTGCGCCCCGAGCTCCTCGGGTCCTCCCGCGACGAGTACCAGGCGCGTTTCCTCCGGGAGGCCGCGCTGGCCGGGCGGATCGCGCATCCGAACGTGGTTACGGTGCACGACTACGGCGTGGAGGACGACGGTACCAGCTACGTCGTGATGGAGCTCCTGCACGGCGACCTCCTCGCCGACCTCGTCCAGGGCGGGCTCGCGCTCGAGCCCCACAGGGCGGCCCGGATCGTCCGCGACATCGCGAAGGGCCTGCGCGCCGCCCACGACCTCGGGCTGGTCCACCGCGACGTGAAGCCCCACAACGTCGTGGTGGTCGAGGAGGACGGCGGCGAGCGGCCCGTGCTCATCGACTTCGGGCTCGTGAAGGTCCACGACGGCGAGGACCACGACAGCGCCTACGAGACCCGGAAGGGCACCTACATGGGCACGCCTGCCTACATGGCCCCCGAGCAGGCCCGCGGCGACGGGGTGGATCCGCGGGCCGACCTCTACGCGCTCGGCGTGATGCTCTACCGTCTGCTCACCGGAGCCGTGCCGTTCTGGGCGGACAACCCGCTCGGTCTGGCCGTCCAGCACCTCACCGAGCCCGTGCCACCCATGGAGGTCCGCGCGCCGGGCTGCAACGTGCCTCCGGGGCTGGAGGCCATCGCCCGGCGTCTCCTGGAGAAGGACCCCGCGCGTCGTTACGCCGACGCCACCGAGGTCGTCGTGGCGCTCGACGCCTGGCTCGCCGGTCCCCTGCCCCTGCCCGAGCCCAGGGGCTCCGGGACGCCGCTCGCCGCCCTGGGAGCGGGCATCGGGGCCTTCGGGCTGCTCCTCGCCGCCGGGGGCCTCGTCGTGGGGTTCGGTCTGCTCGGGTTGGCGCTCCGTTCGCGGCCCGGCGAGGTCGTGGCGCTCCCCCCGGTGGAGGCCCGTCCGCTCGAGACGCCCGCCGTGCCCGCGGCTCCCGTGCCTGTCGTGGCTCCCCCGGTGGCGCCCGCAGTGCCGGTGGCGCCGCCGGTCCCGGTGCCTCCGCGTCCGGTCGCGCCGCGGCCGCTGCCGATGCCCGTGCCGGTGGGCGCGCCGCTGCCCCTTCCCATGCCTGGAGACGCTGCCACCCGCGCGGTGATGGTGGACGGCCTGCCGCTCACACCGGAGGCCGCGGGTCGGGCGCTGGCCTTCGTGAACGGGGCGTCCGCCGAGGAGCTCCGGCGTGCCGGGGTCTACGACAAGGGCGTGGAGATCATCCTGGCCCAGCGGCCCTTCGTGTCCCTGGAGGCCTTCGGCGCGACGTACGGCATCGGCCGGAAGACCGTGGAGGCGGTGGCCGGCGCGCGCTGACGGTCCTCCGGGCTATGCTCGGCGCTCTGGAGGTGGGATGGACCCGCACGAGCTCCTGTACTCGATGCGCGCGGACGAGACTCAGACCGACGAGGCCATCCGGGCCTTCGTGGACGGCGTGGTGGACGGCACGGTGACCCGGCCCCAGGCGGCGTCCTGGATCACCCACGTCTACCGGCGGGGTCTCTCGGACGCCGAGACCGTGGCGCTGACGCGCGCCATGACCGCGTCGGGCACCGTCCTGTCGTGGCCCGACGGGCCCACCCTCGCCGACAAGCACTCCACGGGCGGCGTGGGCGACAAGGTGAGCCTGATCCTGGCGCCCCTGTGGGCCGAGCTCGGCTACCGGGTGCCCATGCTGTCGGGCAGGGGCCTGGGGCACACGGGGGGCACCCTCGACAAGCTCGAGTCCATCCCGGGCTTCCGGACGGACCTCGACGAGGACGCCCTGCGCGCCGTGCTCGCGGACACGGGCTGCTTCATCAGCGGGCAGACCGAGCGCATCGCACCCGCCGACCGCATCCTCTACGCCCTGCGCAACGAGGTCTGCTGCGTCGAGTCCAACCCGCTCATCGTGGGCAGCATCCTCTCCAAGAAGCTCGCCGAGGGCGTGCAGCGCCTGGTGCTCGACGTGAAGACGGGGTCGGGGGCCTTCATGCAGACCGAGGAGGCCGCGGTGGCCCTGGCCGTGGACCTCGTCCGGGTCGCGGTGGGCGCGGGGCTCGACTGCGAGGCGTGCATCACGGCCATGGACCGTCCGCTCGGGCAGGCCGTCGGGAACGCGGTGGAGGTGGTGGAGTCGGTGGCCACCCTGCAGGGCGACGGTCCCGAGGACCTGCGGGCGCTGGTGCTGGCGCTCACCGACGACCCGCGGGCCGCCGAGGTGCTGCGGAGCGGCCGGGCCTACGAGCGGTTCGCGCGGATGGTCGCGGCCCAGGGCGGCGACACACGGGCGCTGGAGAAGCCGAAGAAGCTCGCCGGACGCGGGGCCTCCGAGGCCGTGATGGTCGCCGAGCGCTCGGGCTGGGTGCAGGCCGTGGACGCCAGGGGCATCGCGGACGCCGCGTTCGTGCTCGGGGCCGGCCGGATCCGGTCGGACGACCCCGTGGATCCGGGGGTGGGGCTCTGGGTGCACGCGGAGATCGGCCAGCCGGTGGCCGAGGGCCAGCCGATCGCCACCCTGCTGCATCGGGACGGGAAGAACCTCGCGCGGGCGTTCGCTTCGGTGAAGGCGGCGGTGGTCATCGGCGACAGCCCCGCAACCGCCACGCCCCTCGTACGTCGGCGGATCCGTGCGGCGGACGTGCTGTGAGGCTCGTGCTGCTCGGGCTCCTCGCGTGCAACCCGTGTCCGGAGGGCCCGCTGGACGCGACCTTCGAGGTCTCCGAGCAGGACGTCCAGGATCTGCTGGCCCTCGAGGGCCGCGAGGAGCGCGGCGACATCCCGTGCGCGGCGGCCTGCACGCGGTTCGTGGAGGTCATCGAGCGGTCGGGCACGATCCTGACCCTCGATGGCTGCACCCTGGACGTGGGCGACCCCGCGCCCCAGCCCATCGACGTGGTGGGTGAGCTCACCTGCACGGGGACGTGGCAGCCGATCTGCGGCTGACGCACGTCAACGGAAGCAGACGTACACCGGATCGCACCGGATCGACGCGCGGTCCTCGAGCTCCTGGAGGCGTTCGGGGTCCAGATCGCATCCCGCACGCGCGGCATAGGCGGCAACCGCGGCCTCGGCGTCGAGGCAGGTCTCCCAGTCCCCGACCGCCGCTGTGCACTCCGGTCGGAAGCTCCTCCCCTCGCACGTCGTACCGAAGGAGACCCGGCTCAGGCATTCGCCGAGCTCACTCTCACAGGTCCCGTCCGCGCTCGTCTCGAGCGTACACAGCCCGCGCTGCATCCTCGGGGTCGAGAACCGTGCGTCGGTGGCCTCGAGGAGGGAGCAGTGCTCCGCCTCGGTGAGATCCACCAGAAGCCGATCTCTCGGGAGCCCCGTGTCCATCCCACATCCCACAGCCAGGAGCACCAACCGACCTGTGCGCATCGCACCTCCTTCGACCCCTCTTTGTCGTGGGTCCGGAGATCCTTGCCCCTGGAGCGAACGGCGCCGTGGCGACGAGCTTCCGGTGGCGGGTGCGGCCACCGGGAGGCAGAGTGCCCGTGTCTCCACGATCTTCCGGTGTCCCCATGCTCTTCCTCGCGCAGGCCTTCGGGCTCTCCGTGTTCCCCCCGGTCTTCCTCGACGTCCCCGACACGCTCCCGACCGACGGGGTCGTCCGCACCACGGACTCCGAGCCGGTCCAGGGGCTCGTCCCGGTCGTCGTGGAGGGCCCGGACACGCCGTTCCAGCTCGAGCTCCATCCCACCGCGAACGACCCGGCGGGCTTCATCCCGACCTACAGGGTGTGGTCGCCCCCGGAGCAGGGCTGGGTGCCGGGGGCCGTCTACACAGTCACGTACGGACCCGAGATCCGCACGTTCACCGCCCTGCCCGACACCGCCGCCGACGCGGATGCCCAGCTCTACGCCTTCGAGCCGTCCTGGTGTGGGGGGACCTGCATCGGCCAGACGCTCATGGACCTCCGGCTCGACGGTGACGAGCACTCCTGGGCCGTCCTGGGCCCCGACGTGGGCATCGAGCTCGACGTCTACGCCGTGGGCGCGTTCTCCGAGGAGCGCACGATCACGGAGGCCTGGCCGGATGCCGGCGACTGGAGGTGCCTGCGGCTCTGGGCCTTCAGCGGATCCGGCGAGGCCGGCAATCCGGGTGTCTTCTGCTTCGTGCCCCCCGGAGTCGACCCGCCCGATCCCATCGATCCGGACTTGCCTGCCGGAGCCGACCCCTTCCTCGAGGACGTCACCCTGCCGCCGTGCGGCTGCCGGGCCGACCCCGCGGAGGGCGCGCTCACGGGCTGGCTGGCCCCGCTGCTCCGGAGGCGCTGACCCCCGGGCGTTCCCGGCGCGACCGAATTAGTACGCGCCGACCCCGGGGACCCCGCATGATCTTCCTGCTCGCCAACGCCCTCGCCGCCGGGAACGACAAGTTCCTGGAGCACCACACCACCCTGCTCGATCGCGGCATCAGCTTCGTCGGGATCTTCATCCTGGTCGGCGTGGCCTGGGGCCTCTCGGTGGACCGGAAGAACGTCGACTGGCGGCCGGTGCTCTGGGGCATCGCGCTCCAGCTCGTGTTCGGGGCCATCGTGCTCTCGGACGCCGCGTCCTACTTCTTCTTCACGGTCGTCGACCAGGGCGTGAACAAGCTCATCGGCTTCGCGGGCGACGGCGCCACGTTCGTCTTCCAGAGCGTCCAGCCCCACCAGATCATCGACGCGGGCGGCACTCCGCAGTTCTACATCGGCACGGGCAACGGCATCAGCCCACCCGTGAAGACCTTCGCGTTCTGGATCCTGCCCACCATCGTCTTCTTCAGCTCGCTGATGAGCCTGCTCTACTACATCGGCGTCATGCAGGTCGTCGTGAAGGTGCTGGCGTGGGCCATGGTGCGCACGCTCGGCACGTCGGGCGCGGAGTCGCTCTCGGCCGCGGGCAACATCTTCGTCGGCCAGACCGAGGCGCCGCTCCTCATCCGCCCGTTCGTGAAGGACATGACGCGGTCGGAGCTCATGGCCGTCATGACCGGCGGCTTCGCGACGGTCGCGGGTGGCGTGCTCGGGGCCTACGTCTCGTTCCTGAAGGACGTCCCGAACATCGCGGGCCACCTCGTCATCGCGAGCATCATCAGCGCCCCGGCAGCGCTGGCGATCGCCAAGGTGATGGTCCCGGAGACCGAGGTCCCGAAGACCCGCGGCGACGCCACGATGCCCGAGGTCGCGCCCGGCGAGGCCCCTGCGAACGCCATCGAGGCCGCCGCGCGGGGCGCGTCGGACGGCATGCAGCTCGCCATCAACGTGGCGGCCATGCTCATCGCCATCGTCGGGCTCGTCGCGATGTTCGACTGGATGATCGGTCTCGTGCCCGTGACGTTCTGCCAGGACGGCGTCCAGCTCGGTCAGTACGCGTGCTCGTGGGAGACGCAGACGATCGACGGGAAGGCCGTCAGCGTGGTGCTCGAGGCCGGCAAGCCCCTGTCGATGACCGTCATCCTCGGCTGGCTGTTCGCGCCGGTCGCCTTCGTGATGGGCGTGCCCTGGAGCGAGTGCGGCATCATCGGCGGCCTGCTCGGCGAGAAGATCGTGCTCACCGAGCTCCTCGCGTACATCCACCTCGGCGAGCTCATCAACGGGCCCACGAAGATGATCTCGGAGCGCTCCGCCATCATCGCCAGCTACGCGCTGTGCGGGTTCGCGAACTTCGCGAGCATCGGCATCCAGCTCGGCGGAATCGGCGGCATGGCCCCCGAGCGCATGAGCGACCTCGCGGCCCTCGGCATGCGCGCCATGATCGCGGGGGTCATCGCGGCCTGCATGACCGGCGCCGTCGCCGGGGTCTACCATTGATCGAGGCCCTCGAGGGGCTCGTCCCCGTCGTCCATCCCACGGCCTGGGTGCACCCGAGCGCCGTGCTGATCGGTGAGGTCGAGCTGGGCCCCAACGTCAGCATCTGGCCCACGGCCGTGCTCCGCGGCGACATGGGCCTCATCCGCTTCGGCGCCGACAGCAACCTCCAGGACGGGGCGGTGTGCCACAACACGTCGGGCCGCTCGGAGACCCTCATCGGCGAGCGCGTGACGGTCGGGCACCGCGCCATCCTCCACGGGTGCATCGTGGAGGACGACTGCCTCATCGGCATGGGCGCCATCGTGATGGACAACGCCCGCATCGGCGCGGGCTCGTTCGTGGCTGCGGGCGCCGTGGTGCCGCCCGGGAAGGTCGTCCCGCCGGGCTCGCTCGTGATGGGCGTGCCCGGGAAGGTGGTGGGGCCCACCGGCGAGCGCGAGGCGAAGGCCATCGCCTACTCGTGGGCGCACTACCGCGAGACCGTCGCCCGCTACCGGTAGCCCCCGGTCGGGTGCGATCGCGCATTGCGGGGCCCTCCGGCGGATCACCGTCGGATCGGGGGGTCGGTCGGACGGATCGCGGCGTTCGCGGATCCAGATCGCGTGATCGGGCCCGGATCCCGCTCCGAGCCGATCTATGGCCGGAATCGGGCGGAAGTCCCGATCGAACCATGGGATAGATCCATGCGGCCCCATGCGGATCAACAAGCTGACGCTGTACGGCTTCAAGTCGTTCCCGGACCGCACGTCGTTCGAGTTCGGCTCGGGGATCTCGTGCGTCGTGGGTCCGAACGGGTCCGGGAAGTCCAACGTCGTCGACGCGCTGCGGTGGGTCATCGGCGAGCAATCCGCGCGCAGCCTGCGCGGCAAGGACATGAGCGACGTGATCTTCGCGGGCTCGGCCGTGCGGTCGCCCGTGGGGTTCGCCGAGGTCACCCTCACCCTCGGGGTCGGAGATGGCGAGCCCTTCCCGGGTGACTTCGCGCGGTTCGAGGAGCTCGAGGTCGGCCGGCGTCTCTACCGCGACGGTACGAGCGAGTACCTCGTCAACAAGGTGAAGGCGCGGCGCCGCGACATCGTGGACCTCTTCCTCGACACCGGCGTCGGCGCGAACCTCTACAGCTTCATCGCCCAGGGCCAGGTCGACCGCATCGTCAGCCAGTCGGCCAACGAGCGGCGCAGCCTGATCGACGAGGCCGCGGGCATCAGCCGCTACAAGGTCCGTCGCGACGAGGCGATCGTCAGGTTGCAGGCGACGGGGGCGCAGCTCGACAGGGCCGCGGACGTCGCGGACGAGATGGGACGCCGGCTCGCGACACTCTCCCGCCAGGTGATCAAGGCCGGACGGTTCCGCAGGCTTCGGGCGAAGATCCGGCAGCGCGAGATCGTGCTCGGGGTCGTGAAGTACGCGGCCCTCGCGGACGATCGACGCGCGCTGCGCGAGCGGCTCCGGCGCCTGAAGGACACCACGGGTGCGCTGGAGAGGTCGATCGAGCGCGTGGAGCGCGACCTCCACACGCGCGAGGAGGAGGTGGAGGCCGTCCGGGGCGCGGTCTCCACGTGGCGCGACCAGTCTGCGGAGCTCGAGGCCCGCCGTCGGGAGCAGGAGGGCGCTGCCACGCTCCACCGATCCCGGCACGACGAGCTGCAGGCCGAAGCGCGCCGCGCGGACGGGCGTCGGGAGCGTGCCGAGGAGCGGCGGGGGCGCGCGCAGAAGGAGATCGTGGGGGTGGGGGAGACCCTCGCGGAGACGGAGACGGCCCTCGATGCGGTCGATCTGGAGGGCGCCGCGGCGGAACACGGGCGGCTCCGGGCCGAGGTGGAGACGCGGCGGGTGCAGCTCGAGGAGCTCGCGCGCGAGGCGGCCAGCGTACGGGCCCGGCGGCAGGGGCTGGAGGAGGCCCTGGCGCGGCTCGGAGCACCCCAGGAGGGCGCGCTCCCGGAGCCTGTCGACCGCGAGGGGCCGGCGGCCGCGGTGGAGGAGGCCCGATCGACGGTGGACGCTGCGGAGGCCGCTGAGACGGTCCAGCAGGAGGCGGTGCGCGCGGCGCGCGAAGCGGCCCGGGCCGTCCAGGAGCGGGCCCGGGCGCTCCTCGACGAGCACGCGCGCGCCTCGCGGGCCTGGGAGGAGGAGCAGAAGCGCCGTGAGCGCGACCGTGCCCGGAGGGTCGCGGAGGCCGAGCGGGCCGTGGCCGAAGCGGAGGAGAAGGCCGTCCGGGCCCACCGGGAGGCGCGGGCAGCGGCACGCCAGCGGCTGTCCACGTGGACCGACGCGTGGCGGGCGACCCACGACCGCCGTCGCAAGGCCGCCGTCTCCGAGGCCACCACCGGCAGGACGGCCGCGCGGGAGGCCGCGATCCGCGGCGTGAAGGCGCTCGAGCAGCGCGAGCACGCGGAGGTGGAGGCGGCCCGTGAGGGGGTGGACGCGGCGTCCCTCGATGCCGCACGGCGGAGGCTGGACGCGGCGACGAAGGCGGAGGCGACCGCGCGCGAGGCCCTGGAGAACGCCCGATCCACGCTGGCCGCCGACCGCTCCAGGCTCGCGGCCCTCGAGGCCGAGTGGAAGGTGCTCGAGGAGCAGCGGGCGGCGTCCGTCCCGGAGGCCTGGCGCGACCTCCCGCTGTTCGACGGCACCGCCGACGCCGATGACGCCCGGCGTGCTGCCCGTCCGGAGCTGCTCGGGCTCCCGGTGGTGGAGGCCGGAGATCTCGGCGCCACCACGGGTCGCGGTGTGCTGGCGGGTGCGACGGGGCGGTGGACGGTGGTGGACGACCTGAAGGCCGCGCTGGCCGTCCTGGCGGCCCAGGGGCCTCCGGTGGCCAGTCGCGATGGGGCCATCCGCGTGGACGCCGACGGGGTCGTCGAGCTCGGCTGGACCCGTGGGAGCCGGTGGGCCGAGGTCCGGGTCGCCCGCGAGGAGGCCGACCTCGCCCTGGAGGTCGCCCAGGGCCGCGCTGAGGAGACCCTGCAGGCGCACCGCGCCGCCCTCGCCGGTGTCGCCGAGGCCCGCACGACCCTGGCTGCCGAGGAGCGCGCCCATCGCGAGGCCGTCCAGGTCGCCGAGAAGGCCGCGCGCGCCCGACATGCCGAGGCGGTGGCCCAGGTGCGTCGCGACGCCGAGCAGCAGGAGACCGCGATCCAGAAGCAGCTGGACGCACGTCTGGCGGCCCTGGAGAGCGACCGGGTCACCCACGAGCGCCTGGAGCGGGAGGCCCGGGAGGCCGTGGAGCAGCTCCAGCGCCCGCCGTCGCCGGAGGTCGCTGCCCGTCGCGCCGAGCTCGCCGGCATCCCGCTGCTGGAGACGGGCGAGCGCCCCGAGCGCCCCGAGCTCCCGGAGGTGGACCCGAGCGAGCTCGCCGATGCGGAGGCCCGTCTGGACGCGGCGCGCGCGGAGGTCCGCCGGGCCCGGAACGCGCTGGCCGTCGCCGAGGACGCCCGCACCCGCGCGGAGGCCCGCCACCAGGCACGGGAGGCGGAGATCGCCCGCCGTGGACAGGCGGCCCGCCAGCGGGAGGAGGAGCGGGCGGCCCTCCAGGCCCGGCTCGACGCGCTGGTCGATGTGGAGGGTGAGGAGGCCGCCCGCGAGGCGCACACGGCGGCTGCGGCGGAGGCGGAGGCCGCGAGGCGGGCGCTCGCCGAGGCTCAGGAGCGTCGATCCGCCCTGCGGGAGACGCTCGCCGGGCTCCGGACCCGCGCGGAGGCCCTCCATGCGGACGTCCAGCGCGCCACCTCCGATCTCGAGCTCGCCGTCGAGGAGCGCACCCTCTCCGAGCGCCAGGCCATCGAGGCCCTGGAGGCGAGCCGGATGAGCCAGGAGGCCGCCGAGCGGCTGGCGGTCGAGCGGGCGGAGGTCGTGCGGCGGCTGACGGTCGAGCGCGACCGGCTGGGCAAGCTGCTGCAGGAGGTCACGAAGGTCCGCGAGACCCTCGACCGGCACCGCGCGGAGCTCCAGACCTCCGAGGCCGAGCGGGTCGAGGTGGACGCGCGGGTCACGCAGCTCCAGCTCGACATCGAGGGCCTCCGGAAGCGGCTGGGCGACCGGTACCAGGTGTCGCTCCCGGGTCTGCTGGACCGCCTGTCGCTCCGCCGTGAGCTCGTCATGGACGTGGACCCCGCGGTCGCCACGACGCTCGTGGTGGGCGAGACGGTCCTGGAGGCCGTCGAGGAGCTCGAGATCTCGGCGTCGCTGCTGGACGACGAGGATCGTGTGGTCGCGATGGTCCAGGAGCTCGAGGTCCTGCGCAACGAGGTCCAGGGCATCGGCGAGGTGAACCTCGCGGCCGAGGGGGAGTACGTCGAGCTGAAGGACCGCTGGGAGGAGCTCGACCGTCAGCGCGACGACCTGGATGCCTCGGTGAAGAGCATCCGGGCGGCCATCGCGAAGATGAACCGCACGTGCCGCGAGCGCTTCCGGGACGCGTACGACCGCGTGAACGAGGCGTTCCAGGAGTCCTACCCGCAGCTCGTGGGCGGCGGCGACGCCCGGCTGGCGCTCACGGACGAGGAGGACCTGCTCGAGACGGGCGTGGACATCTTCGTCCGCCCGCCGGGCAAGCGCCTCCAGAACCTCACGCTCCTGTCGGGCGGCGAGAAGGCGATGACGGCCATCGCGCTGCTCCTCGCGATCTTCCGCGTGCGGCCCTCGCCGTTCTGCGTGCTCGACGAGGTGGACGCGCCCCTCGACGAGGCCAACGGCCACCGGTTCAACAACATGATCCGCGAGATGAGCGGGCTCTCGCAGTTCATCGTCATCACGCACAACCGGACGACCATGGAGTGTGCCGACGTCCTGTACGGCGTCACGATGGCGAACCCGGGTGTGTCCACCCTGGTGTCGGTGGCTCTGGATCGGCCGTAGGCCCGCCCAACGGGATAGGGCGTCCGTCCGAGGTGAACGATGAAGCCCACGAGCACGCACACCCTGGTCGAGGTGGATCCCCCGGACGGGCCCCTCTACATCGGGGGTTTCGGCGTCCTGCTCGTGTTGATCGCGGCCGTCGCGTTCGTGGCCTCCCCGCGGACCGTCCCCGTAGGTGAGATCGAGCAGCGGGAGCCCCATCGACCCACGCCCGTCGAGGTGCCGCAGCGTCCGTCCGGCCTCGTCGGCAGGCTGCGCGAGGCCCTCGGCCGTAGTCGCGAGGCCCTCCAGGGCCGGTTCGACGCGCTGTTCGGCAAGCCGATCGACGAGGGCACCTTCGACGAGCTCGAAGAGACCCTGTTGCTCGCGGACGTCGGGATCGAGACGGCCACGAAGCTCACGGACTCCCTGCGCACGGCCGCGAAGGAGAACGACGACCCTGCGTTCCTGCGTGGGCGCCTGAAGGACGGCATCCGGGAGCTGCTCACGAGCGTGGCGGCTCCCCTGGCCACCAAGCCCGCCGACGAGCCGCTCGTGCTGCTCGTGGTGGGCGTCAACGGCAGCGGGAAGACCACGACCATCGGGAAGCTCGCGAG
>JACKEQ010000023.1:45000-99230 GCA_020632885.1 Alphaproteobacteria bacterium
GTAGGAATAAAACGCGCTGCCAAGACCGAGAGTCGATGTCGAAGGCCTCCGGGCCGAAGTGACTGATCCCATGCTTCCTAGAAAAGCCGCGAGCTGCGTTGAAAGGTCGGCGACCGTACCGCAAACCGACTCAGGTGGGCTGGTGGAGAACACCAAGGCGCTCGAGAGAACCCAGGTTAAGGAACTAGGCAAATTGACACCGTAACTTCGGGAGAAGGTGTGCCACCCTTAGGTGAAGCTCCTGCGAGTGGAGCCGAAGGTGGTTGCAACAAAGCGGCGGTAGCGACTGTTTACTAAAAACACAGGACTCTGCGAAAGCGTAAGCTGACGTATAGGGTCTGACGCCTGCCCGGTGCCGGAAGGTTAAGGGGAGTTGTCAGCTTCGGCGAAGCAGCGAACCGAAGCCCCGGTAAACGGCGGCCGTAACTATAACGGTCCTAAGGTAGCGAAATTCCTTGTCGGGTAAGTTCCGACCTGCACGAATGGCGTAACGACTTCCGCGCTGTCTCGACCTGGGACTCGGCGAAATCGACATGGGGGTGAAGATGCCCTCTACCCGCGGAAAGACGGAAAGACCCTGTGAACCTTTACTCTAGCTTGCCAGTGGCATTCGGTTCAGGCTGTGTAGGATAGGTGGGAGTCGATGAGACCGGCACGCCAGTGTCGGTGGAGACAACCTTGAAATACCACCCTGTTTGTGCTGGATGCCTAACCCCTGCGGGGGGACATTGGCTGGTGGGGAGTTTGACTGGGGCGGTCGCCTCCCAAAAAGTAACGGAGGCGCGCAAAGGTTCTCTCAGCCTGATCGGAAACCAGGCGAAGAGTGCAATAGCATAAGAGAGCTTGACTGTAAGACCGACAGGTCGAGCAGGTGGGAAACCAGGCTATAGTGATCCGGTGGTTCCATATGGAAGGGCCATCGCTCAACGGATAAAAGGTACTCCGGGGATAACAGGCTTATCGCGCCCAAGAGTTCACATCGACGGCGCGGTTTGGCACCTCGATGTCGGCTCATCGCATCCTGGGGCTGGAGCAGGTCCCAAGGGTATGGCTGTTCGCCATTTAAAGCGGTACGCGAGCTGGGTTTAGAACGTCGTGAGACAGTTCGGTCCCTATCTTCCGTGGGCGTAGGAGAGTTGAGAGGAGCTGACCTTAGTACGAGAGGACCGGGTTGGACGAACCTCTAGTGTTCCAGTTGTCGCGCCAGCGGCATTGCTGGGTAGCCACGTTCGGACGGGATAATCGCTGAAAGCATCTAAGCGAGAAGCCCCCCTCGAGATGAGCTCTCCCTGAAGGACCCTCGAAGACGACGAGGTTGATAGGCGGGATGTGTAAGCACAGCAATGTGTTCAGCTAACCCGTACTAATTGTCCGTTCGGCTTACTCGCCATGCGTTCGATGAACGCGAATCCGATATCCGCATCGATTCTATCCCTATACGCACCCTTTTCGACCGGTGATGATAGTCCGGAGGTTCCACCCGATCCCATTCCGAACTCGGAAGTTAAGCTCCATGACGCCGATGGTACTGCAGGGGTCACCCTGTGGGAGAGTAGGTCTCGCCGGTCACCCTTCCCGACCCCGGATCGCCGTACAGGCGGTCCGGGGTCGCTTCGTTTCTGGTCCTGGTCATGGCGCTCGTCATCCTGCTCGCCTGCGTGCACAATCCCGCGTCGCAGATCCCGTACGGCGCCACGTCGGTGTCGGTGGACTTCGGGCGCACGGTCGTGGACCCCGAGGGCCTGGATGTGGTCGTCCGGGACCTCGGACCCCGGGTGGTCCCCCGCGCGAAGGTGGGCGTCCGCACCCTCGACGACCGCGTGGAGATCGTGCGGTTCGTCACGGTCGTGGAGGTCGTGGAGGACCCCATCACCCAGCTCGACCTCGACCATGCACGGTTGTTCGCGCCGCGCGCGAAGGTCGGGGAGACCATCGCTGTCGCGCTCACCTTCGGACCCTTCCTGCAGGCCGGGCTCGCAGAAGACGACCGCTGGTACCGGGGTCGCCGCAAGGGCGACTGATCTTCAGCGCTCCCAGGACGTCCCGAGGTGCGCCCGGATCCGCTCGAGCTCCTCGAGGTAGTGCGGCTGGTCCAGCAGGACCTCCAGGGGACGCACCCAGGCCTGCCGCTGCTCGGTGACGCTCGCGACCGGTGCCCACCCGAGTCCCGTCACGTCGCGGCCCGCGAAGGTGGCTGTGCCCACGAGCCCCACCGCCGTGGGGTCGCCGGGGATGTCGGTGCCGAAGTCACCCAGTGAGTAGAGCACGGCCGCCGTGCGGGGCTCGTCGTCCTCGGTGCGCACACTGCAGGTGCCGATTCCGGGCACGACGTCCGGGTGGTTCACGTAGCAGAGCTCCGCGGGCTGCACGACGTGGGGCCCATGTCCGACGACCAGGTCGGCACCCGCGGCGATGATCTCCCGCGCGACGATCATGAAGTGGGGGTCGGGGTAGTACTCGTACTCGAACCCCCAGTGCACGAAGACCACCTTCCTGTCGGCCTGCGTGGCCTCGAGCTGGTCGCGGATCCGGCCGATGTCGGTCTCGTCCTGCCCGAACCGCACCACGTTCAGGTCGAACACCTCGGACGTCCGGCCGTCGTTCAGGCCCCAGGTGTACGCGAACAGCCCGACGTCCACCCCGTCCCTGTCCACGACCAGGGGGTCGTCCAGCCCGATCCCGACCCTCGCGTGGAGCTCGACCTGGTCCACCGTCTCCAGCAGGCCCTGGTCGCCCACGTCCAGGCTGTGGTTGTTGTTCAGCTGCAGGATGTCCACCGGCAGGCTCACGAGCATCTCGGGAGGCGCGTTGAACTGGTAGGGGCCGTACGCCCTCGGCTCCGTGCTGAACGACGGGGCCACCGGGGTCTCGAGGTTGCCCACCCGGAGCGCTGCGTCCTCGAGCAGGACGGCGCTGGGCTCCGCGTAGTGCGCCCAGTTGTCCTGCACCTGGTACATGATGTCACCCACCGCCGCGAGGTCCGGCGGGCCCGCGAGGGCCGGGATCTGCGCGCGCATGGCGTCGAAGTGCTCCAGGACCTCCGGAGGCGCGGACTTCCGGTGCTCCACGGCCTTCCGCAGGTACAGCCCCACGAAGGTCGGGTCGCTCGGGTCGTACGCCTCCGTCTCCCAGCGCACCTCCTCCCAGGGCGGGAGGTCGGTCTCCGGTGTGGTGACGTACGGGAAGACCTCGGTGGCGTCGGGCCAGCCGTGGTACGGGCCGCACGCCAGCAGCAGCGTCAGGATGGGAAGTCCCAGTCCGGCCACGCGCGGGCGCGCATGCGCTCCAGGTAGCCGCGCAGGGGCGTTCCGGACGCGAAGGCGGGCTGGAGGGCCTCGGTGCCGAGCGGGTGCGCCAGGCACTCCAGGAACGCGTACACCCCCGCGTCCACCGAGCAGGGCGCGTCGCCGAGCAGGAAGGCCCGGTCGCCGAGCGTGACGGCCACGGCGTCCAGGTCCTGACGGGCCCGGAGCACCACCTCGTCGAGCGGGTGCCGTGCGAGCCCGTGAGCGAGGGCCGCCTTGCGGGTCCCGCGTCGCAGCCAGGCGGTCAGCGGCCTCCGGATCAGGCCCGGCACGCCAGCGCCGATCACCTCCCGGTAGACCGCCCACGGCTCGTCCTGCAGCCAGCGCAGCACGATGATCGCCCAGTACGTGTGCTCCTCGAGCATGCGCTGGACCGGCAGCAGCCGCCGGATGTCATCGGGGGCGAACGGCGCGTCGAGCTGGACCTCCGGCAGGTCGAGGAGAGTGCGGACGATGCGGGAGGAGTCCGGGATCAGGGTCCCGTCGAGCTCGATGAAGGGCGCCTTGCCGAGCGGAGCGCCCATGGGCGTCCAGGGCACGACCTCGTACTCGAGGCCCGCGAGCTTCAGGAACGTCTCGGCCTTCAGGCAGAAGGGGCTGGGGTTCGGAAGCTCCCAGGGCACGACGAACTGGTGCAGCCGGACGGAGCTCACTCCGGTGCCTTCTGGACCTCGAGCACGTGGAACTCCACGCGACGGTTCCTCCGCCGACCCTCGGTGGTGGTGTTGTCCGCGCGGGGCTGGGTCTCGCCATAGCCCTTCGCGGTCAGGCGGCTGGCGTCGACCCCGCGGGCCACCAGCATCCGCTTCACCTCGTCCACGCGCTTCTGCGAGAGCTCCTGGTTGCTGATGTTGGTGCCCTCGGCGCTCGCGTGCCCGGCGACCTCGACGAGCTTGATCTCGGGATGGTTGACGAGCACGGCGGCCACGGCCTCGATCAGCCCCAGAGACGCGTCGGCGAGCTCGAAGGACCCACGGGTGAACAGCACGGGGTCCAGGGTGACGATGGCATCGTCGCGGAGCTGGATGCGCTGCGGGCGGAGGATGGCGTCCACGCGCTGGCGCGGCCCGGTGGTCTCCGGCAGGCTCACGAGCTTGATGATGGCGTCGTAGCCCTCGCTCGCGAGCATGACCCGGTAGTGACCCACGGGGAACACCCGCTCGCTCTCGCCCTGGGCGTCGAGCGACCAGTGCTCCTCGGTGGGCCCGTTCAGCCAGACCTCGGCCGAGATGGGGGTGCCCCCGAGGTTCTTCGCGGTGATCACCAGCGTGCCCGGCGCCCAGCCGAGCTCGAGGTCCACGCGGTTGTCGCCCTCTTCCAGCATGAGCTCCAGGGGCTCCGCCTCGAGGCCCTCGAACACGGGCAGGAGCTGGACCTTGCTCCCCGGCATCAGGTCCGGGAGCGTGAGCCGACCGTCGCGGTTCGTGTTCCCCATGTACTCGCCGTTCATCTGCACGGCGACGTTGCTCATGAGGTCGCCCTCGGCGTTCTTCACCTTGATGCGCACCGTGGAGAGGTCGTCCGGGCAGCCGTCCTCGTCCGCGTAGCCGTTGCGCAGCTCGGCATCGTGGGGGCAGGCGTCCACGGCGTCCGGGATGGTGTCGCCGTCGAGGTCCGGCAGGGCTGCGCGCTGCTGGAACTGGAGGCCCACGAGCGCCTCGGTGTGCCCGGCGAATCCGCCGAGCCCGACGCGCCCGGAGACCATGTACCGGACGTCCGCGCGCAGGCTCAGGGTGTCGGTGAGCGCGTAGGTCGCCATCGGACCCACATGGAACGCGAGGTCGGTGTCGTTGCCCAGCGTGGGGCTGGCGATGCCGAGGGTTCCTCCCCCCGCGAGGAGACCCGGGACCACCTTCGCCATCTCGGGACCCAGGAGGCCGCCGTGCGCCCGGAAGCCCGTGATGAGCCCTCCGGCCTGCACCGCGGGCCCGAGCCCACCCTCCACCTCGAGCAGCAGGTGGTCCGCGACGATGTAGCCCAGTCGCCCGCCCACGAGGAGCGAAGCACCCAGCGGGGCGTGCTCGTGATCAGCGGGACGGTAGAGCTCGTGGTTGGGCCCGGCGAGGTGCGCGCCCACGAACCCGCCGGCGATCGGCGCGGCCTGTGCGGCGAAGAGGAGCGTCAGCATGCGCGAAGCTTACTCGGGAACGTAGAGGCATTCCACAAGCGGGGCACATCCCGGCGGCGGGGGCTCCTGGAAGAGGGCGCAGGGGTCGTCGAGCATCTCGCTGATGCAGGCCTCGAAGTCGCCGACTGCGAGCCCGCACCCCTCGAGCAACCCGAGGACGATGGTCGTGCACTCCGACAACGACGCCGTGGGGTCCACCTCGTTCCCGTTGCACACGACGGGCTCGAGGTCGGCGGCGCGCTCGAGCTGGGTCTCGCAGACGTCCTCCTTCTGCTCGTCGGACAGCTCGGACACGGGCGTCTCGGAGGTGTACGTCGACCCGATGGGCGCGGAGCCCGACACGCACGCGACCAGACCCAGCATCCACACCACGACCACCTCCGGGGAATGAAGGAACCTAGCAGACCCTCGCGCGACCTGCCGGAACGTGCATGCGGCCCCCCCCGGGTCGGCTTACGCGTGCCGCTGGAGACACATTGACCACCGAATCGTTCAGCGCTCTCGGCCTCGACGAGCGCCTCATCGAGGCCCTCGACGCCCTGGGCTTCACCGCACCCACGCCCATCCAGGCGGCCGCCGTGCCCGCCGTCATCTCGGGGTCCGACGTCGTCGGACGCGCCCGCACGGGCTCCGGCAAGACCGCAGCCTTCGGCCTCGGGGTGCTCCAGCGCCTCCTGACCAGCGAGGGGAAGGGGGTGCGCGCCCTCGTCCTCGCGCCGACCCGCGAGCTCGCGCTCCAGGTGAGCGAGGCCCTCGACAGCTTCGCCGCCAAGGTGCCCTTCCGCACGGCCACCGTGTACGGCGGCGCGCCGTATCCGCCGCAGATCCACGCCCTGAAGACCGCCACGGTCGTCGTGGGCACGCCCGGCCGCCTGCTCGACCACCTGGAGCGCGGGACCCTCTCGCTCTCGGACGTCCAGTGCGTCGTGCTCGACGAGGCCGACGAGATGCTGCGCATGGGCTTCATCGACGACGTCGAGACCCTGCTCGCCGCGACGCCCGAGGGGCGCCAGGTGGTGCTGTTCAGCGCCACCATGCCCGACGCCATCCAGAAGATCGCCGACAAGCATCAGCGTGATGCCGTCGAGATCCAGGTCGAGGACCGGGACCTCATGGTCGGCCACATCCGCCAGGTGTTCATGCGGGTGCCCCGACGCAACCGCATCGACGCCCTGGTCCGCGTGCTGCGCGGCACGACCCGCGACGCCACCCTCGTGTTCGCGCGCACCCGCGCCGAGTGTGCCGAGGTGGCCGACGAGCTCGCCCGCCGCGGCGTGCCGGCGGACGCCCTGCACGGCGACCTCAACCAGGCCGCGCGGGAGCGGGTCCTGGCGCGCCTCCGTGCCCGTCGCCTGGACGTGGTCGTGGCCACGGACGTCGCGGCCCGCGGGCTGGACGTCGACCACATCACGCACGTCGTGAATCTCGAGCTGCCCGGCGACGCCGAGACCTACGTGCACCGGATCGGTCGCACGGGCCGCGTGGGTCGCGAGGGCATGGCGATCCTCTTCTGCACCCCCCGCGAGATGCGGCGCATGCGGTTCCTCGAGGAGGAGCTCGGTCAGCGGATCGATCCGCTCGACGTGCCGTCGGACGCCGAGCTCGCCGCGCACCAGAAGGACGCCGTGCAGTCCCTCCTGCGCGATGCCCTCGACAGCCCGGCCATCGAGACGGCCGCGACGTGGGTCGAGGACCTCGCCGCCGCGATGGAGGTCTCCGTCGAGCAGGTCGCCGCCGCCGCCCTCGCGCGCGTGGCCCTGGAGCTCGGCTACGCCCTCGAGGCCGACCCCGATCCCATGCCCCCCGGTTGGTCCCGCCGTCCCAGCGAGCGTCCTGCGATGCCAAAGGAGGACTGCAACGAGGTCGAGCTGTTCTTCCCGGTCGGTCGGCGCGACGACGTGCGGCCGGGTGACTTCGTCGGCGCCCTCGCGAACGAGGGGGGCATCGACGGCAGCAGCATCGGCCGCGTGAACATCTTCGACCGGAAGTCCTTCGTGGGGCTGCCCCGCGCGGTCGCCGAGGACCTCCTCGCCCGCGTCGAGACGCTCGAGATCCGCGGCACGCCGGTGACCCTCACCCTCGGGTGGGGCAAGGGCGAGCCCGGCGAGGACCGCGATGCCGACCGTGGGGATCGGGGTCGTGGCCGGGGTCGTGGTCGCGGCGGACGGGGCGGTGGACGCGGCCGTGGCCGTGGACGCGGCCGGGGTCGTGGCGGCTTCCGGGGGCGCGGACGCGGTCGCGGGTGAGTCGGTGAGTTACGATCGTCCCGATGTGGACGATCGCCCTCGCCTTCGCAGACCCCACGCCGCCCGCGGTGCGCGAGCTGATCCAGGATCAGCTCGAGGCCTTCGAGACCCACGACGCCGAGCGCGCGTGGAAGCACGTCAGCCCGGGCCTTCGGGCCACGTTCCGCACGGCGGACGGCTTCCTGCAGATGGTCGAGCGTGGCTACGCGCCCGTGGTCGCACCGCGATCCGTGCGCTTCGGCGACTTCACGACCTACGACGGTGACCCCGCCCAGTGGCTGGACCTCGAGGGTCGCGACGGCGGTCGCTACCGGGCGCTCTACCTGCTGGAGGCCCAGGCGGACGGCTCCTGGCGCACGTCCGGCTGCATGCTCTTCGAGGTGGCCCCCACGCCCCCGGCGGTCTGATCACCCCTGTTCGAGCGAGCGCATCAGGCTGCGGGGAGCCCCGAGGGCGAGGAGGGCGAGGGCCAGGTCGCCATGCAGGGGCACCCGGGCGGCACCGCCGCGCGCGACGTGCACGAACGGGCGCTGCAGGCCGGCCTTCTCCGCGAAGAACCCGCGCGTCTTCTGCTCCTCGCCCGCGATGCGGAGCCCCCGCCGGGCCAGCTCGCCCCGGACGGCCTCCAGCGACCCCCGGGCCTCCACGGCCAGCAGGGTGTGCGTCGCCACCTCGGCGAGCGGCTTCCACCGTGCGACCTTCGACCCGCCCGCCTCCACCCGGCCGAGCGCCAGCACCCACACCAGGCCTGGCCGACCGCGGGCCCCGGACACCCCCGTCGGCACAGGGCTCTGGGCGCTCCCGCCCTTCACGGACCACGTGCGCACGGGCTCGCCGCGCTCGAGCACCGCGACGGTCTCGACCTCCCGGGTCTGCGGGAACAGGTCGATGGGCGTCAGCGACTTCGTGCGCATGCCGTGGGCCGCGAGCACGTCGAGGTCCCGGGCCAGGGTCTCCGGACCGCACGACACGTACACCAGGCGTCGTCCGAGCTTCGCCACACGCTCGAGGGACGCGGGGTCGGACCCCCGCCGGGCGGGGTTCAGCACGACGACGTCGAAGCTACCGTCGAACGTCATGTCCTCGACCTTCGACGTGTGCACCGTGACGCCGGCCGGCGCCCGTCGACGCGCGGCCTCCGCGGACTGGCGGACCTCCTCCACCATCACCACCCGCCGACCCTCGGCCAGCATGAGGCCGTAGGCGCCCACCCCCGCGTAGAGGTCGAGCACGCTGGTCGCCTTGCCCACCGCGTCGCGCACGAGCCCGTGGAGCACGGCGGCCTGGCGGGGATCGGCCTGGAAGAACGCCCCCGGAAGCAGGTCGTAGCGGGTGGACCCGATCGCCTCCTCGAGGGCCTGTCGACCCGCGACGACACGGGGGTTCGCGCCCATGACGCGCTTCCCGGCCTTGTCGGCCGTGCTCACGGCCACCGAGACCAGCGCCGGCACGTCCCGCATGAGGGCCCGCGCGGCCCTGGCGCCCCCGGGCAGCTCGCCGCCCCGGCACGCGAAGACGGCCTGGAGCTCGCCGGTGGCCCGTGAGACCCGCAGATCCAGGGAGTGCACGCCGGCCTTCCCGCGCAGCCAGGCCACGATGGGACCGAGCGCCTCGCGCAGCTCGGGCGCCAGCACCGGACAGTCGGGGGTGTGGAGGACCTTCTTCCCGCGCCCCACCTCCGCGTAGAGCCCGATGCTCACCTGCTTGCCGATGTGCACGGGCAGCTTCAGCCGGTGCCGGTAGGCCTCTGTGAAGGCAGAGCCCACGATGGGTGCGGGCTCCGGAAGGTGACCGAAGCGCTCCACCGCACGGTGCAGGCGGCTCGCCTTGGCGCGGAGCTGGGCCTCGTAGGGGCGGTCGGCGAGCGGGCAGCCCGGGCAGGTGGGGTGGTGACGGCACTCCATGGTCAGGCCAGGCCCTCGGGGGTGAGCACGCCGTCCCACTCGATGTCGCCGATGTCTTCGTGGATGACGGCCACCGGCACGCGCGGACGGCTGCCCAGGAGGTCGGCGGCCGCTCCGGTCGCGAACGACGCCTTCAGCATGGCGACGACGTGGTCCGACCAGGTGGTGGGGTGGCCCTCGAGGGGCGCGGAGAGCGCGTGCGTGCCGAGGCTCCGGCCCGAGCGACCGGGGGTCCGGGCCTCCAGGTGCTTCCCGCCATCACCCATGGCGAAGACGAGCTCCTTCGCGCTCGGGGGCACCTCGAGACCCGCCAGGAAGGCCGTCAGCGCGGGGTCTTCGGCCACCTCGATCTCCGGCGCCGCCTGGCCGAGGTCGTCCCGGGAGGCGGACCAACGCACGGTGTCATCGCCGAGGAACGCGATGGCCGACCACACGGTCCCCGTGCGTACGGTGACCTCGTCGTCGGTCTCGGGGTCTCCCGGCTCCAGGGACCCCTCGTAGCGGGGGGCGGGGCCCGTCCAGGAGGGGAACCTGTCGAGGGGCAGGGCACCCCGACGCACCGCGCGCGCCAGGGCGGTCGTGGTGCCTGGGAAGGTCCAGGTCCAGGGGATGTCGTCGATCACGAAGCGGACGTGCATCAGCTCACCGGGGAGGTCACTCGTACCGGTAGCCGACCCTGACGTCCACGGACAGGTCCGTGCGCTCGCGCCCCGCGATAGGCACGTACACCGCCACCTGCCCGTTCACGTTGCGGAACCCCTCCCTCCAGCGGGATCGACGGGGGCTCGAGCCGAACCGGAGCCCCGGGGCGAGGCCGAGGTGATCGAGGCCGCCCGTCCAGCCGAAGGACGCGGGCACGTCGAGCACGAAGGGCGTGCGCGGGTGACGGACGCCGCCGGTGGCCACCACGGCTCCCCGAGGGGCCGTGGGCCCGCGCCCTACGCGGAGGTCGCCGACGAGCCCGACGTGGCCGTGCCACCAGCGCCTGTCCGCGGTGACACCGAGGTCGGCGCCCAGGGCGCGGGCGCCCACCGCGTAGCCGGTCGGGAGCACCACGGACGCGTGGACGGCAGTCGCTCCGTGGATCCTCCGGCCCACGGGCTGGAGCACGCCGATCGTGGTGGCCCCGAGGCCGAACGAGGACACACCCACGGGTGCGATCACCTGGTCGAGCCGCACGAGCTCCGCACGCAGGCGGACCTGCAGGTCGGACGGGTGCACCCGATACCGCATCTGGACGGCACCCACGGCCTGGAGACGGCCGTAGAAGTCCGGTGTGTCCACCAGCAGGCTGCCGCCGGCGATGAGGTCGACCTGGCTCACTGCGCAGGGGTCCTGGGCGTCACCGAGGCCGCCGGTGCGGAGCCCCAGCTGGAGCGGGCCGCGTGGAGCGGCCAGGTCCCGCCCCGACAGCTCGTCGTCCCCGCCGTCCATGTCGATCCCGCACCAGGTGGGTGCTGGGGGACGCGGGTAGTCGGCGCTGGCGATGGCGAGCAGGGCGATCACAGGATGGGGATCCCGATGAGGAGACGGTGGAGGAAGCTCACGAAGAGAGCGTAGAGCATGAGCCCCCCGACCACGGCGATGGCGTCGTTCATCGCGCCCGCAGGCGCCATGGCGATCGGGCGCGGCGGGCGCCGGCCGAGCGAGATCCGGACCATGACGGCCCAGGCGAGCGTGGTGCCGAAGAGGAGCACGTCGGCGAGCATGCCGTTCGCGAGCAGGTGGCACACGGCCCAGAGCTTGGTGGCGGCGAGCATCGGGTGCTTCAGCGTGCTCTGGATGCGGCCGGGCAGGTAGGCGGCGAGCAGCATCGGGAACACCGGCACCATGAGGAGGAGCACCAGGTGCCGCAGGCCCATCGGGGGCAGCCAGACGACCGTGGGGCTCGTGCGGGCGATCCCGTAGCCCCACGCGATCAGGCCGAGCCCGACGAAGGACACCAGCGAGTAGAGGCCCTTCCACGGCCCCTCGCCGAGGGCTCCGACCGCGGCTGGCCGGAGACCGAGGGAGCCGACCGCGTGGATGCCGAAGAACAGCGCGATGCCGAGGACGAGGAAGGTCACCGGAACCGCGCACCGATCTTCAGCTCGAGGGCCGCGAGGGTGCGCTCGCGACCGAAGAGGGGAGCCATGACGCCGAGCTCGCCGTACAGGCCGCGCCCGTCGGGAGACTCCCCGTCGGGCGTGGGGTCGCCCACGCGCCCGGTACCGAACCGGAAGGCACCCGCGAGGCCGAGGTGATCGAAGCCCCCGGTCCAGCCGACGGACAGGGGCGCGTCGAGCACGAAGGCGAGCCCCGTCTTCGTGATGCGCTGGGTGGTCCCGATGCGTCCGGAGAGCGCCGCCTTCCCGGCGGAGGGACCGCGTCCGAGCATGCCCTGGCCGTACACCGCGACCCCGCCGTGGAGATCGCCGTTCTTCACGGCCCTCGCGGCCGTCATGCCCGCATCGAGGGCCAGCGGGGCGGCGTTCACGTGGGGCTGGGTGGGCAGGACCACCTGGCCGTGCGCGCTGATCACGTGGTCCAGCGACTGCTCGAGCACGACGGTCATCCCGATGGAGGTCGCCCCGATGCCGCTCGCCGAGACCGCCACGGGCGCGATGACGTTGTCGAGCCGGAAGCCCTCGAAGCGACCGTGGAGCTCGACGCGCTCGGAGAGCCCGACCCGCACGTCGAGCGCGCCGAACGCCTGGATCCGACCGTAGAAGTCCGGGGTGTCGACGAGCAGACCGCCGCCCACCGCGATCCCCGCCTCCGTGCGCACGCACGGGTCCACGGTGTTGCCCAGCCGTCCCGGGAGCAGCCCGACGCTCACGGGCCCGCTCGGCCGCCCGACCGGGTTGCAGACCTTCGAGGGGATGAGGATGGCGGGCCGAGCGTCGTTCGCCCAGGCCGCGAGGAGCAGCGCGATCATCGCGGCACCCCCGTGTAGGCGCCGTCGCCGTCGCCATCGAAGAGGAAGGGGTTGGTGAAGGACAGCGGGTAGCCGTTCGGGACGACGGCCCGGTAGTCGTCGGCGGGCAGCACGATGCCCTCGTCGGGTCGGAGGGGCCCGTAGTCGTCGTAGCAGCCGGGGACCTCGGTCTCGGGCTCGCTCGTGAGCTCCGCGTAGTCGTCGACGTCCCGCCAGTCGACGGTGCCATCACCGTTGTTGTCGCCCGTGTCCGGCATGCCGTCGCAGGACAGGTCGGCGAACAGGGGCAGCGGGGTGCCCGCTTCGAATGCCAACCAGGCGTCCGACCCGGCCGGGACGAGCCCACCGACGTCGAAGGTGAAGCTCGCGGTGCGCACGCCGAGGCGCACGGGGTCGTCCTGCAGGGTGACGGCCTCCGTGCGGGCGACCTCGCCGTTCACGATCACGCGCAGCTCGGTCACGGGGACCCAGGGGGCCGCGCTCACCTCGACCACGACGGTCCCGTTGGGGGCATGGGCACGGTCGACCCCGACCTCGAAGACGTTGTCGCCCGCCTCGAGCCGGGCCTCGAGCACGGGGCCGGTGGTGCCGCTGATCCGGCCCGCCCGCACGGCCGCGTTGAAGGTCGGCTGGTCGAACGTCCCCACCGCCTGACGCGTGAGCACGACGTTCTGCGGGAAGCCCAGGATGTTGCCGCCGAGCGTGTGGGAGTCGCTGTTGGCCGTGCCTCCGCGGGCCACGCCCTCGTTCAGCAGGTAGTGCCAGACCTTGCGGTACTGCTCGAACTGGCCGTTGTCGGTGCCGTTCATCACCTCCTGCACGTGGTAGCCGTCGTTCGCGTAGCGCGAGCCGGCCGGGGTGGCGGAGAACAGCGCGTGGCCCTCGGGCACGTCGTCGCCCGTGAGCGGCTTCGTGAAGTCCATCTCGAGCGCCGTCGCCCAGCCGAAGTCGCGGCCGAACTGGATGCCGCCCCAGGGGTGGTTGAGCTGGATGACGCCGGAGTCCGCCGGCCAGCCGGCGTCCTCGAAGCGCGTGAACAGCTCGCCCGGCAGGGCCTTCTCGTCCCAGGGCGCGCCGCGCCAGGGCCCCTCGGGATCGAAGGGCAGGGGCCAGACGATCCAGTGGCCCACGACCTTGGGGTTGTTGGTGGACTCGAGGATGGGCTGCAGGATGTGCCCGGTGGTCTCGAGGCCGACCAGGAGCTCCATGCGGTCGTGGGCGTCGAGCGCGTCCATCGCCTCGGCGTAGTCGTGCACCTGGTCGTGATCGGTGGCCGCGATGACGTCCAGCCGGCTCGCGAGGAAGGCGCGCACCCGGTCGCTGTCGGGGATGGAGCTGTCGAAGCTCGCGCTCCCGTGCACGTGGAAGTCCGCGGTGAGCATGCCCGGCCGGAGGAGCGGCAGGCTCTCGACGGCCAGGGAGACGACGAGGGGCTCGTCGCCGTCGTAGGGCGGCACCACGACGCCGCGCGCGGCGGCGAGGGTCGTGAAGGGCCCGGCCACGCTGAAGAAGTCGTAGGTGCCGGGCGGGAGCGCCAGGTCGGTCGGGCCGCTCACCAGGACCCGGTTGCACGAGGGGTCCGCACCGTACGGGTGACCGAGCATCGGCGCGCAGGTCGTGAAGTGCCCGAGGTAGTCCGCCTGCACGGCCTCCAGGGTGGCCGCGTCGGACGGCCAGACCACGACGAGCGCGTGGTCGGGGGCCCCGTCGATGGTCACGTCCAGGGTGACCTTCCCGGGCGCCGGCAGCGTGACGGACACGCTCTGATCGGCGTCCGCGGTGAACGTCGTGCGGGTCCAGGGGAGCCCGAACCGCTCCACGAGCAGGGTGTGCGTGCCGCCCTCGGGGATCAGGAAGGACGCGCCGCGGTCGAGCTCGACGTGGGTGACGGGGGTGGTGACCTCGGCGTCCAGCGGCACGTCACCCTCCACGATGATGCCGTGGGGACGGCCGCCCGGGAGCCCCAGGTCGTCCACTGCCAGGTCGACGCGCACCAGCCGCTCGCCGGCGAGCTGGCGGCGCACGTCGAGCGCGATGTCGGACGCGGCCGCCACGCTGCGCCCGTGGGCCACCCCGATGAAGCGCTCGTAGGTGAGGAAGTCACCGTAGGGCAGCAGGGTGGGCGGGATGCCGATGGCAGACAGCTCCTGGGCCATGAGGGCCGTGACGGGCTGGTCGTTGCACTGCGTGAACGACAGGGCGGTGCCCTCGCCCTCCTGGGCGCCCGCGGCCACCCAGGGGACCTCGCGGAGCCCGGCCTTCAGGGTGGTGAGACCGAAGCTCGGGTGCTTCAGGCCGAGGTCCTCGCCCGGCGCGAACGCGAGGAGACCGCGCCCGCCGATGTAGAGCACGTCCGCGAGGAAGACGCTCTCGGGCTCGACGTGCCGGTTGACGAGCTCGGTGCGCACGCGCACGCCGGAGTCGCAGGGGCCGAGCTCGTAGCGGGTGTAGACGTCGACGTCCCCGTCGTCGTCGTAGGTCCCCCGCACCTGGACGACCGCGTTCTCGCCGTCCATGAAGGCCTCGATGGCGGTGTACGCCACGGCTTCCGTCGGGAGCAGCCCGCCCACGTGGTAGATGTTGCGGAGCGCGTCGTCCGCGCGGAGCGTGCCGTCCGCTCCGTAGGTCTGGAGGTCCACCAGGTTCCCGCCGGTGGGCGCGATGTAGTGCGGGTGGTCGAGGTCGCTGATCGTGGCGCGCACGGTGCCGTTGTCGAGCACCCAGTCGCCCGGGGACGCCGCACCGTAGTTGTTGGACGCGAGCACCCCGCCCGCCTCCACGCGCGACCAGGCGGCCACGCCGCCGTCGCAGGTGAACGTCAGGGATGCGCAGGGGGGCTCGACGCGACAGTCGGGGCCGCCGCCGAGGCAGCCCTCCGTGTTGCACCCGAGCAGCGCGATGAGCGCGAGCATGGAGACCTCCCGGTCGGACCGGCAGAAGGGGAGATCGGACGACTATCTGACGCCCGGTCCCCCGTCAGCCCCCGGAGCCCGGATGCTCCCGCGTGCTCAGGGCGCGCCGCACACCCAGGTGAAGGCCGGCTCCACCCACGCGGTCGCGACGCCGTCGTCTCCGGTGTCCGCACGGGTGTACGCCCAGTCCACGACGCCCGACCACACGTCCTCGTCGAGGGTGCCGGAGATGGCGAGGTCCACGGTGTCCACCGTGGCGGGATCGGTGTCCGGGGTGATCGGCCCCGTGACGTCCGCGAGTGCCAGGGTCCCGGAGAAGGAAGCCCCACCCGCCGAGGAGATCTCGACCTCGACGTCGAGGGTCTCGTCGACCTGGCCGGCGACCACGAGCGCCACCGTCGCGGGGAACACGACCCGATCCGGGCACGCCAGGTCGAGCTGGGGGCCATTGGCCGGCTGCTCCACCTCGCTGTGCACGAGCTGCGCGGGACCCGTGGGCGAGACCGTGAGCTCGGTGTCGTCCGTGGCGAGCGCCGTGCCCGTGAACACACCCGCTGCACGCGCCCTCACCGCACTGGCGGCCTCCGTGTGGTCCGGCGCGACCTCGCCCTCCGCGAGGTCCACCCGCGACACCTCCACGCACCCGTACGCGTCTTCGTCACCGATCTGGCTTCCGCAGCCCGCCAGGCCCAGCAGGAGCAGGCTCGTCGTCGTCCGTGTCATCCGGTCCTCCATCGTCCCCATGAGGGCAATCTGCCCGCCCGTGCGTGGTACCGCCACCCCGGAGGACGTCGGAATCGAACGATTCGGGAGGCGATTTCGGACAAGGATGCTCGATATTGCTGTAGTGTGGGCCCATGATGGAGCTGGCGAGCCGACAGATGGTCCGGGCACTTCGGGGCGGGCGCAGCCAGGTCGCCTTCAGCCGGAGGCTCGGCTTCCGCAGCAACGTCGCGGCCGAGTGGGAAGGAGGGCGCCGGGAGCCCACGCTGGTGGGGTTCCTGGAGGCCGCCCAGCGCGTCGGGGTCGACGTGCACGGGGCCATCGAGCGGTTCCATCCCCCCGCTGCCGCGGCCTTCACCGTCTCCACACCCGCCGCCTGGCTGAACGCGCTCCGGGGGGGCACCTCCCAGGCCGCGCTCGCCGAGCGCACCGGGCTCTCGCGGCAGCAGATCCAGCGCTTCACCACCGGCGCTGCGGTCCCGCGCCTCTCCGCCGCGCTGACGCTGGTGGACGGGATGACCGGGCGGGCGCCCGATCTGGTGGCCGCCCTGGTGGACATCGAGCAGGTTCCCGCCCTCTCCGCCCGGTGGCGGGCGAACCGGGCGGCGGCACGGCTGGTGTTCGATCGGCCCTGGTCGGCGGTGGTGCTCACGGCCCTCGAGACCTCGGCGGTCCGGTCGAGGCGCCGTGACGACGCCTGGCTCGCGGAACACCTCGGGCTCACGGACGAAGAGGTGCGCGAGGCCCTCGACGCGCTCGTGTCCGCCGGTCTGATCCGGCGTCGAGGGGGAGGCTGGGAGGTCGTGCGTACGCTCACCGCGGACGTCGGGGTCTCGGACGCCGATCGCGCGTCGCTGCGGGCGTTCTGGGTGCGCGCCCTGGCCGATCGGGTGGCCTCCGGGACGGGGAACGCGAGCTACAACCTGTTCAGCGTGCGGGAGGAGGACCTCGCGCGGATCCGGGAGGTCCAGCGGGCCGCATACCGCGAGATCCGGTCCATCGTGGCTGCCAGCAGCCCGCCCGAGCGCGTGGCTCTCGTGGTGCTCGGCCTCGCCGCGCTGGACGGGGCTCAGGAGGTGTAGCCGAGCTCGCGTGCGAGAGGACCGCAGATCCGCTCGACCAGCGCGGGGTCGACGTCCACGCGCTCCCCGGGCGGGGCGGGGTTCTCGCGCACCGACGTGTCGAGCCAGGAGCCGTCCACGTCGTCGTCCACGCCCAGGGTGCGCACGGCCGCGCCGAGCGTGGCGAGCTGGAGGTCGCGGTCGTCGGCGAAGAGGTCCTCGTAGCGGAGGTGCACGTAGCTGGCAGCCCGGTCGCGGATGGCGAGGATGCGCTCGTTGCTGTAGCGCCAGCGCCACAGGGCGCGCTCCACGCGGCTGGCGCGCCACCATCCGTCCGGACGGGGCGAGGGGTAGGGGTTGGCGAAGGGCGCGTGGTCGATGAACGGGCGGAACTTCGTGGACGCGCGGAACTTCCGGATGGAGCGCACCCAGTCGGTGGGGTCGCGGGTGAGGTGCACGAGGTGGAGCGGCTCGACCTCGTCGGCGAGGATGTCGGTGAGGGCGACCAGCATGGGGTTCACCTCGACGTACAGCGTGCCCGCGGGCAGTGCGTCGAGGCGGCGCTGCAGGCCCTCCCGGAAGCGGGTGCGGACGACCTCGGTGCCGGGGCCCACGAGGTTGCGGACGTTGGAGAGCACGAGGTTGGTGCGCGACCCGCGCGGCTCGTGCACGCTCACGACACCCGGCAGGTGGCGCTCGAGGGCCCGCGTCACGAAGACGGTGCCGGTGCGGCCGGAAGAGAGGATGAACCCGACCCGCTTGTCGGTGGAGACGATGGGCATGGCGTGCGGGTATCCCGCTCAGCGGGGGCAGGACGGACGGGTGTAGAGGGTGCCCGCGGCCCAGCGCCGGTGGGGCTGGAAGCCCATGCCCGTGAGGCCCGTGAGCACCATCGTGCGGCGGCCCATGTCGGGAGGCACGAACACGATGTCGACGCACAGGGCGTCCATGTAGCCCTTGAGCCGGTCCCAACGCGCCGAGGACGGGTGCCCGTTCACCATGAGCTTGCCGAGCTCGACACGCTGGTGGCCGGCGTCGGGACCCCAGAGCGGCGCCATGTGCTCGTCGTACAGGGGGCGCGCCGTCACCAGCCGTGGCGGGTGGGAGCGAGCAGGGATCCGACCGGCCACCAGGGGCGGCGCGAGCACCATGGAGGTCGGCTTCGCGACGGCCATCACGGCGTCCACGATCTCCCGCACGTCGGGGTCCACCTTGTGCTGAGGGGGGCCGTAGAACGTGCGCTTGTCGAGGTGCACGGTCCACTCGCCGGCCAGGCAGAACCCGAGGAGCAGGAGGGCCGCCACGGGTGCCGTGAGCCGCTGGACGCGGTCGGACACCGACGGATGCATCGCCAGCGCCACGGCGAGCGCGACGAACACCGGCAGGGGGAACGTCCAGTACGTGCGCCAGCGGAAGTGTGCGGAGACGAGCTCGGCCAGGGCGGCCGGGAGGAGCCCGCTCCACACCACCAGCCAGCCCAGCAGGACGAAGCGGCGCAGCTCGGGCGCCGCGGGCAGGCGGGCGAGGCGGGCGAGAAGGGGGACGGCGAGCAGGGCGGCGAGCGCGATCGGGCCCCGCCAGGTGGGTGAGAGCACGACGGACACGTCGAGGTCGAAGGACGCGGTGTCCGCGATCGCGTGCGGCCGGGCCTCGAAGCGGAGCGCCAGCAGCGTGAGGACGGCCGGCACCGCCGTGAGACCCGCGAGCACGGCGGCCTTCGCGCCCTCCCGGGTGGGACGCACGGCCGCGAGCACCGCCAGCGCACCGGCCACGGGTGCCATGAGCAGCGCGGTGGACGTCAGCACCCCGGACGCCACCATGGCCAGCAGCAGACGCACCCACGCCACCGGGTCCGGCGACCGACCGTACCGGAGACCCGCGGCCACCACGAGGGGCAGCAGCACGGTCACGAAGGCGCTCTTGCCCTGGAAGACCCGCACGGGCCCGTAGTTCCCGTAGGTGTGGTCCGACGCGCCCCACACCACCAGCACCACGACGAGCACCAGCACCTGGAGCCACGCCACGCGCGGAGCGACGAGCTTGGCCACCGTCCAGCCGGCGATGGGCCCCAGGAGCCCCCAGAGGGGCGGCGCGAGCACGTAGTAGGCGGTCTCGGCGGAGGTCCCGGTGAGGCGGGCGAGCACGGCGACCAGCAGCGCGTACGACTGTCCGCGGTGGGCGGGTTGCTGGAGCGGGAGGGACGTGTCGCCGTAGATCGTGTCGAAGGACAGGACGGGCAGGTCGGGGTGATCGAGGTGCGCCGTGACCGCGCTCGCGTAGTAGGCGTCGTCCAGGCCCGGCCAGTGCACGAAGAGCACGGCGGAGAGCGTCACCAGCGCGGCGACCCCGAGGGCCGCGTGGTCCGCGCGGCTGGCGCGCAGGTCGATGGCGGAGGTCGTGTCCCCGCCGGGCACGGCCACCACGGCCGCCGCTCCCAGCACGACCACTAGGCCCCAGGCCACCGGGCCGGCCGGGACCATCGCCAGGGCGAGCGCCGCGAGCGCCCAGAGGGCTGTGGGCACCGTCAGGGCGGGCGTGTCGGAGGGTCGGTCGGCTGCGGGGGACGGTGCGTGGCCCCACGTGCCCCAGGTCCAGGCCACGGTGAGGAGGAGCGGGAGCCACGCGAGGGCGAAGATCCGATCGAAGCTCGCCCCGAGGAAGACAGCCGGCTGCACGAGCAGACCCCAGAAGCCCAGGAACGCCAGGACGGCGTCGGCCCCGCGGGTCCAGATCAACGCTTCTTGCCCCGCGCCTGGCGGATGACCTCCTCGGCGTCCAGGTGGTCGGTCTCGGACTGACGCAGGAAGTCGGCGTAGCTGCCCTTGAAGTCGTCGATGCCGTCCGGCCGGATCTCGAGCACGCGGGTGGCGAGCTCGTTCACGAACCAGCGGTCGTGGCTCACGAAGATCAGGGTGCCGTCGTAGGCCTTCAGGGCCTGGGCGAGGGCGGAGATGCCCTCGAGGTCGAGGTGGTTGGTGGGCTCGTCGAGCACGAGCACCGTGGGCTCGAGGGCCGCGATGCGCGCGAACAGGAGGCGGGCGGCCTCCCCGCCGGAGAGGTTGCCGACGGCCTTCTCGCTGTCGTCCTTCGAGAGGAGCACGGTGGCCAGGCGCGCGAGCACGTTGCCGAGCCCCTCGTCGGGCACGACGTCCCACATGCAGGCCTGCACGGTCTGGGCGGGGTCGCCGAGGGCCTCGTCGTGGTTCTGCGGGAACCAGCCGGGGGTCGCCTCGTAGCCCCAGGTCGCCGTGCCCGCGTCCGGCTCCACGAGGCCCATCGCGATGTTCAGGAGGGTGGACTTCCCGACGCCGTTCGGGCCGATGACGGCGAGCCGATCGCCGCGCTCGACCGTGAACGACACGCCGTCGAGCACGACCTTCTCGCCGTACGCCTTGCGCACGTCGGTCACCGTCAGGACCTCGCGACCGCTGGGCCGGGCGGCCCTGAACTTGAAGCGCGGGTAGCGCCGGGAGCTCGTCGGGAGCGGCTCGATCTCGATCTTCTCGAGGCGCTTCTGGCGCGAGTTGGCCTGGCGGGCCTTGCTCGCCTTGGCCTTGAAGCGGGCGATGAACGCCTTGTGGTCGGACATCTCCTTCTCGCGCTTGGAGATCTCGGTCTCCTGGCGGAGGCGCTCCTCCTCCTTCAGGCGCGTGAAGTCGGTGTAGTCGCCCTTGTAGAGGGCCACGCGCTGGTAGTCGACGTCCAGGATGTGGGTCGCGAAGTTGTCGAGGAACCGGAGGTCGTGGCTCACGACGACCGTGGTTCCCGGGAAGGCCACGAGGAACTCCTCGAGCCACTTGATCGCGAGGATGTCGAGGTGGTTCGTGGGCTCGTCGAGGAACAGGAGGTCCGGCTCGGAGGCCAGGGTGCGCGCGAGGAGCGCCCGGAGCTTGAAGCCGCCCGAGAGCACCGAGAGCGGCTGCTCGTGCACGGCGGTGGGGATGCCGAGACCCTCCAGGATCTGGCCGGCGCGGGCCTCGAGCTCGTAGCCGTTGTAGCGGAGCACCACGTCCTCGAGGTGCCCGTAGCGCTCGTCGTCGAACTCCGGGGCCGCCAGCACGGCCTCCTTCTCGATCATGGCGTCCCAGAGCTCGCGGTTGCCCATCATCGCGACGTCGAGGATGCGGACGTCCTCGTACTGGAAGTGGTCCTGCTCGAGCACGCCGAGGCGGAGCTTCTTGGGGCGCTGGACGTCGCCCTTCGACGGCGGCTCCTGCTCGGCGAGGATGCGGAGCAGGGTGGACTTCCCGGACCCGTTGGCCCCCACGATCCCGTAGCGCTTGCCGGGGTCGAACCGGAGGTTCACGTCCGTGAAGAGGGTCTGGCCCCCGAAGTTCATGGTCAGGTCGGTGACGGTGATCATGGCCCCCGGTATCGGATGCAGCGCGCGCTGGCCGGCCGCTCCGTGCACTGTCCGCCGGACGGACGGGATAGTCCCCCGCGATGGCCCGCTCTCACGACCGCATCCTGCTCGCCTCCGTGGTCGCCCTGGGGGTCGTCCACGCCTGGCGGTACACGGGCCATGTCAGCGACGACGCCTACATCAGCTTCCGCTACGCCCACCGGCTCGCTTCGGGCTCCGGGCTCACCTGGAACGACGGGGATGGCGTGGAGGGCTACTCGGACCTGCTCTGGGTGCTCCTGGTGGCGGCCGGGGATGCGGTGGGCCTCGACCCCGTGCTCACGGCGCGGGCGCTCGGACTGCTGGGCCTGGCCGTGGCGATCGGGCTCGTGGCGCGGGGAGGCGTGCCGAGGGCGCTGTCGGGCGGGCTGATCCTGGCGGCGTGTGGCGGTCTGGCCGCCTGGGCCGTGGGGGGGCTGGAGCACGCCGCGCTCGCGGGTCTGGTCACGGCCTTCGTGGTGGGCGCCCGCCAGGGCTGGCGCGGCGTGGACCTGCTGGCCCTGCCAATCACCTGGATGCGGGCGGACGGTCTCGTGCTCGCGCTGGCCGCGGGCGGGCTCGCGAGGCGTCCGCGGGCCGTCGCGCTCGCCGGTGCCGCGGCCCTCGCCCAGCTCGCCTTCCGGCTCCTGGTGCACGGCGACGCGGTCCCGAACACGGCGCGGGTGAAGGTGAGCCTGACGCTCGGGCGGGCGTTCCAGGGCCTCGAGTGGGTGGCGGAGGCGCTGGCGGACAACGGGGTGCTCGTGGCGGCGGGGCTCATCGGGGCCCTCTGGGCGCCCCGGGCCCGTCCGGCCGTGGCGATCGCGGGGGTGTGGTGCGCGTACGTCGCGCTGGTCGGGGGCGACACCTTCTACGGCTACCGGCAGCTCGTGCCCGTCCTGCCGCTCTTCGCGCTGGCCTGGGCGGACGGCGTGGAGGACCGGGCACCCCGACCCTGGATCGGGCCCCTGGCGGCCGGGCTCTACGCGGTGTCGCACCTCGGCGGGGTCGCCGTCACCACACTCGCGCTCCCCGGCTGGGCCCAGGCGTCACGGGAGCCGGCGCGGATGCTGCGGGCGGCGTACGCGCCCCAGGAGCCCCTGCTCGCCGTGGACGCGGCGGGCGTGCTCCCGTACACGACCGGCTTCCCGGCGGTCGACATGCTCGGGCTCAACGACCGGTGGCTGGCCACCCACCCGCCCTCCGACTGGGGCGGGAGCGCGGGCATCGGCCACGATCTCGGCGACGGGGCGTACCTGGCGTCGCGGAAGCCGGACATCGTCGCGTTCTGCTCGGCGCTCGGCAGCCCCACGCCGTGCTTCCGGTCCGGGCGGGAGTGGGTGGAGCTCCCGGACTGGCAGCTCTACGCCCCCGTCTGCCTGGGCTGGCCCGAGGGGGTCGCGCGGTACTTCCTGCGCACGGACGGGCCGCTCGGGGTGCGCGTGGGCGAGGACGCGCTGGTGGTGCCGGCCGTGCTGCTCTCGTCCATCGGGGCTCCCGCCGTGCTCGCGGGCGACGCGCTGGTCGTCGGCCTCGGAGCGGGCGGGAGCGTGGCGGCCTGGCCGACGGGGCCGGGGTGGACGCTCGCCACCGACGGCCTGCGGAGGGAGGGCGACCGGCTCGTGGCCGATCGCCCCCTCGAGCTCCGCGAGGTGCGCTACGTCAGGGCGTCGCCACCGTGAGGCTGCCGCCCACACCGTAGGACTCGGTGGGGTAGCCGCTGCCGTCGATCTCGAGGAACGTGGAGGCGCCGTAGTTCCGGTAGGCCACCGGGTAGACGGTGCCGTCCGCGACGCCCTCGATGGTGACCGTGATCTCGCCGCCGCTCGGGGTGATGCCCGTGGGGTTGGCGGGGTCGTCGGTGGCGGCGGGGATGGTCTTGGCCGGCGGGTCCACCGCGTACGTGGTGTTGTAGTAGGTGATCAGCGCGTAGTCCTGGCTGTTCCCGGCGTTCGCGGTGCCGGTTCCGCTGTCGACGAAGGAGCCCGTGCCGTCGCCCGGCGTCGTGATGTTCGCCGCGACGACCAGGGTGATCCGGTACTTGTACGCGTCGTTCAGGCCGGTGATCGTGTAGTCGTACGTGTCGCCGGGCGCGATGGTGACGGGCGTGGAGGGCTCCACGGTGACCGGCGGGGGCGGCGGCGGGGCCTCGATGGTGATCTCGGGCCCGACGATGTAGTGCTCGATGGCGCTGCCGTTCTCGTCGATCTCGAGGAACGTCGACTCTCCGCCGTTGTGGTAGATGACCGGGTACACCGACCCGGCCGCGACGCCCTCGACGCCGAAGCTCACCATGCCGTTGATCGGGAAGATCGCGGACGGCGCGGCGGGATCGTCCGTGGCGGCGGGGAAGGTCTTGGCGAGCGCGGGCAGCGTGCCGTACTGGACGTGGAAGAGGCCGGCGTAGCTGTCCGACGGGCCGGCGTTGGCGGTGCCCGTGCCACTGTCGACGAACACGGCGTTGCCATCGCCGTCCCAGGTGATGTTGTCGCCGTGGACGAGGGTGACCCGGTAGGCCTGGTCGGGATCCACATCCGTGACGTCGAAGCTCACCTGATCGCCCACGCCGAGGGTCTGCGGGCTGTCCGGCGAGATCGACAGCGGGTCGGGCGCGGGGGTGTCGGTGGGCGTGGGGTCGCCGGTGGGCGCGGGATCGCCAGGGCCACAAGCAAGGGCAAACGCGGCGAGGAACAGGGCTGGTCGGGTCATGGTCATCCTCCGGATGGACCGATCCTAGCCCAGGATTCCACCTTGCTGTGCGTTATCGCTTCATCACCGCTTCGGGCGCCAGCGCCAGCTGCCAGTCGAGGAGGACGGTGGAAGTGCTGTGGGCGGCGACGGGCCACGTCCAACGCACGAAGCCGTTGTCGGTGTCGAGCGTGTAGCCAGGCGTGGTCCGCTCGCCGTCGACGGCGATCCGCACATGCTCCACCTCGGAGACGGGGATGCGCTCGGTGATCGTGACGGTCGCGTCCTCGCCGCCCAGGTTGCTCACGAACAGGCTCACCTCGGTGTCGCGGCGGTGCCACTTGTCCACGGGATCCCGCTCGTCCTTGCGGACGCGCATGGAGCGCTGGACGCGGAGGGTGTCCTCCGGGCCGAACCCGAGCTCCATCCGGGCCGACGGGGCGACGTACAGCACGGCGGTGGACCCGACGGGCCCGTGGTCGCGCACGAGCTCCACGGGGCCCGCGAGGAGGGGCTGCGTGCCCGTGTGGTCCGCGCGCACCGCGAGGTGCACCTCGGGCCCGAGCTCGGGCATGCACACGCGCTCGATCTCCGCGGGCGAGCGGGTGGTGGCGAGGTCGACGAACACGGGCCTCCCGCCGTCCTGGACCGTGATCCGTCCGTCCGGACGGAGGTCCTGGACCTCACCACCGTCGTCGACCCCCGGCAGGTCGAGGGCGTTGCTCCGCGGCCGGCCGCCTCCGCCCCCACCCTTGTCGGAGGGCCCCAGGCTCTGCACGGCGACCTCGCGGGCCTGGAGCTCCACGTTGTCGGGCTTCCTGCGGGCCGAGAGGAGGTCGTCGGCGAGCTGGGGGGGCTCGGTGCCCAGGCTGCCCTGCGCGGTGGACAGGGACAGCTCGACCTCGGTCCAGTCCTCGCCGGTGTGCTGCCAGATCGCGGCCCGCGAGGTGAGCACCAGCTCGCCATCGCGCAGCTCGGCGCGGTGCATGGGCCTCCAGAGCGCGTTGGGCACGACGTACTCCACCACGAGCTCCACGCTGGCCGGCGCGTCGAGCTCGAGGTCCACGAGCGCCCAGCAGGCCACGTCGTGGTCCTCGCGGGCCAGCGCGGCGCGCTGCTCCTCGGTGCGCGACGCCTCGAGGACGAGGTCCTCCTGGGTGAACTTCGCGTCGAGGGCGGCGTCGACGAGCTCGCGGCCCCTGGAGAACAGGTCGTCGAACGTGCGGCTCCACAGGGCGGGGTCGATGGTGCCCCACACGGCGTCCTCGGGGATCTCCCGCGCCCCGAGCTGGAGCATCCGGGCGACCGAGGCGAGGCGCTCGGCGGCTCGCTCGCCGTCGTCCGCGGCGCGGCGGAGGTCGGCCTCCAGCTCGCGCAGCCGGGCCTCGACGGCCGCGATGGCCTCGGGACGGTCGGCGGCGCGGACGCGCAGGGCCCGGTGGGCGCGGACGTCGGCGACCGCACCGCGCGACGAGGTGGCCCGCAGCGAGACGTCCTGGAGCACCGGGGCGAGCCCGGAGACCGCCAGGCGATGGGCCCCGGCGGGCAGATCGAGGGTGCATGCGCGCTGCACGAGGGCCCGGTCCTCCAGCACGGTGACGGAGCGCACGGGGGCATCGAGCTCGACGCGGGTGGGGTCGAGGGGCGGACGGTGGACGATCATGCTTCCCTCCGGTTGCCGCCGACGATCTCGTTGTTGGCGTAGATCTTCACGACGTAGTGGGCCTCGAGGCGGGTGCGCTCACCGGCCGGGACGTCGAGCGTCCAGCGGCGGCCGCCCAGCACGCGGGCTCCGCCGACCTTGCGCTGGTCCCATGGCTCCCAGGGGGGCTCCACCCGGACCTCCTCCACGGCCACCTCGGCGTTCTCGGCCGGTGCGGGGATGCGCTCGCGGACCTCGGCGTGGATGGGACGATCGAGCTGGTTGTGGAGGGTGACGTCGATGGTGTGGTGCAGCTCGTTCATGGCGACCACGGCGGCCCCGCTGCGCGACTCGCGGAAGTGCGTGTTGCGGGCGCACCGCACGCCCTGCTCCACGCCGAGCCCGAGGTGGAACCGCCCGCGTGGGCCCACGAGGGGCAGCTGGCTGGACAGGACGTAGCGCCCACCCACGTAGACCTCCACGGGGCCCGGCAGCATGGGGGCTTCGGTGGGGTTGTGGATGGCGGCCACCCGGAAGACGTTCGTGTCGACCCGCGGGACGACGACGTACGTGAGCTCGGCCCGGGTGCTCCTGGAAGCGAGGGCGATCGAGTGGAACGTGCCGTCCGACGGGACGTCCACGCGGTGCTCGGCGTGCAGGGTGTAGTCGAAGGCGCCGATGACCCCGGCGATGTCGGAGGTGCCGGGGGGCAACCCGACGGAGGCGGCGGCCCGGGCGCGCTGCTGGGCCTGGTCGAGAAGCCCGGAGAGGTCGTCCTCCAGGGTGAGCCCCAGGCGATCGAGGGACGCGCGGTATTCGGCGCGGGGATCGGCGGGCGACAGGCGGCCCCGGTCGGGCGAGCGCGCACCCGCGAGGCGCAGGTCGGCGAAGGTCGGGAGCGCGTCGTGGGCCTCGTCGGGCTCCATCGGCATGGGCTTCCCGGGCGCCATGTCGCGCTCTCGGGCCTTCTTGCGCTTCGCCGGCGCCGCGGCCGAGCGCGCCCGCTGGGGCGCGGGGGGCGGCGCGCCGAGGAAGCCGTCCGCCGCGAGGGCGGACTCCGCGCGGTCCATCCGCATCTCGGGCGCGGGCTCCGGGCTCTCGTCGAAGTCCATGTCCGGCGAGTCGGCCATCTCCTCCTCGACCTCCAGCTCCGCCATCTCCAGGACGTCGTCGAGGGCGACGGTCTGCACGGCCCAGGCGCGGGTGGGCTGGACGCGCGGTGCGCCGGGGAGGGGACCCCGGTCGAAGTCCGCGAAGAGCGCGGCAGCGCCGGTGGGCGGCGGCCGGAAGCCGCGCTGCACGGCCGGCGGCTGGGCCTTGCCGATCCGGATCGACGCCAGCTCCGGCAGCTCGCTGAACCGGGTGGGGAGGGCCGTGGAGAGCTCGAGCTGCACGCGGGACCAGTCCTCGCCGGTGTCCTGGACCACGACGGCACGCTGGTGGATGGCGGTGTCGCCCGTGCGGGTGTCGACATGGCACTGGTACGTGGGTGCCCAGCGCGCTCCGGGCACGTGGTAGTCGACCTCGATGCGCACGGGGCCGGCGGGGTCGCCGTGCAGCGGGAAGCGCACGGCCTTCGACACGGTCTGGCGGTCTGCGAGGTGCTCGCGGTTGGAGCGGTGCAGGCGGTCGGCGAGGTCCGCGGCCTCCTCGCGCTTGCCGTGGAGCCCGACCTCCAGCTCGCGGATGCGTCCGAGTCGCTGGTCGATGCTCCCGTGGGTGAAGCGCTCCAGCGCGACGCGCGCCGGCATGGGGCTGGCTGGCGGCCGGCCTTCGCCGCGGGGGCGGGCAGGCACGCGGATGCCGGCGAGGAGGTCGCACTCGTGCCGGAGGGCGGCGATGTGGGCCTCGTCGCGCTCGATGGACCGTCGGAGCTCGCGGAGCCGGGCCTCGTCGGGCGGGTCCGGGAGGTCGGCGGGGGGGCGTGCGAAGAGCCCGATCTGCGGGGCTCCGGCGCGCACATCGCCGGTCTTCACCCGAACGCGCACGGTGGAGTCCAGCAGCGCCAGGGGCAACCCGACGATCTCGATCTCCGGCTGGCTCCCCTCCAGGTCCACGACCCGGGTGACGGTGGCGCCGGTGCGGTAGACGCGGACGCGCTCGATGCGGCTCGGTGTGGGCATGGTCCCCCTCCCGCCGCAGTTCTACCAGAGTTTCGGGGTGCGTCTGGGCGGCACGGTACTGGGATCGTCCTACAGGTCAGAAGGGTCGATGTCGAAGCATCGACAGACCCCTCGGACGTACACGTCGGAGATCTCTGACTTCAGGCCGTTGTGGGCTCTGGAACCTGGATGAGGGTGGTGCCGTCAGCCACGGTGACGACGATGCGGACGTGCGCCGCGACGTGGCAGCCCCGGGCACTGGCCTCCAGGGAGGGGACGTGGAGCTCCCCGACCTGCTGGAGTCGGCGGAAGTGCTCCCAGTCCTCCTCCGGAGCGGGCCGATACATCTGCAGCACCGAGGTCCCCTCGCGGATGGCGCACTCTGCAGCCGTTGCGATGGACTCCGACACGCCCTCGAATGCCTCGGTGAGGGTCCGGCCCTGGTTCACGAGGTCGAGGTCCAGGCAATGCCCGATCCACCCTGCGACATCGTGTGCGGGGTAGAGCATGACCCAGACGTTGGTCGACTGCTGATCCATGAGGCGCGTGTAGCGTGGCGATCCGGCCCGATCCATGCCGGGTCGGCTCGTGACGCGGGTGCTCACCAGTCCGTGATCCTGTAGTCCTTGAGGAACTGGCCCCACACGTGCTCACCCGTGTTCACTCCGTGGAAGATGGGGTCGATGATCCGGGCGGCGCCGTCCACGATGTCGAGGGGCGGGTGGAAGCCCATCTCCTCGCGCTTCCGCTCGGCGTGGGCCACCGGATCTTCGTCCGTCACCCAGCCCGTGTCCACGCTGTTCATGTGGATGCCGGACCGCACGTAGTCCAGGCTGGCCGTGCGGGTCATCATGTTCAGCGAGGCCTTGGCCATGTTCGTGTGGGGGTGCTTGCTCGTCTTGAACACCCGGTAGAACTGGCCCTCCATGGCGCTGACGTTCACGATGTGCGCGTCCTGGGTGGGGACTGCGGCCATCAGCGGCTTCAGCCGCGCGTTCAGCACGAAGGGGGCCACCGCGTTGACGAGGTGGACCTCCAGCAGCTCGATGGTGGAGACCTCCGCCATCTCGAGCCGCCAGCTGTTGACCTCGCGCAGGTCGACCTGCTGGGCGTCCGCGTCGAAGCGACCGGTGGGGAAGAGGTGGTGGGGCGCGTGGTCCTCGGGCAACAGCCGGACCTGGGTGAGCTCGGCGCTCGAGAGGGCCGCGTCGCGGTGGGGAGCCGGGATGACGAGGCTCCTGACGTCTCCGGGGAGTGCTGGGGGCGCCCGCTCGGCCTCCAGCAGGTGGTCGTAGAAGCCGGGGGGCCGCCGGACCGTCTGGCACGCGTTGTTCACGAGGTAGTCGAGCTTCGGCAGGCGCTCCAGGAGGTCCGCCGCCAGCCCCTCCACGGCGCCGATCTGCCGGAGGTCGATGCCCACGATCTCCAGCCGGTCGGCGAAGTCCGCGAAGTCGTCCAGGGCGGCGTACCGCGCGGCGGCGTCGTTCGGGAAGCGCGTGGTCACCACCACCCGGCAGCCCGCCCGGAGCAGCATCACGCCCGCCTGGAACCCGATCTTCACCCGCCCACCCGTGAGGAGCGCGACCCGGCCGCGCAGATCGGCGGTCTGGTGGCGCTTGGCGAAGTTCAGGTCGCCGCACGCGATGCACATCTGGTCGTAGAAGCCGTGCACCTCGGTGATCGGCGCCCGACAGACGTAGCAGGGACGGGCGTTGTGCACGTGACCGAGCGGTGGCGGTGGCCGGCCGTCGGGATCGTGCCGCGGCGTCTGGAACAAGGGGTTCTCACGGAGCTTCCGGATGCCCGCCTGGGAGAGCAGGGCCTCGTCGTCCTCCCGCCGCCGGGAGCCGTCCTGCTTGCGGAACGCCCGCTGAAGCGCGCGCTTCTGCTGCTTGTCCGGACGCGCGAGGCGCCCGGCGGCCATGAGCAGCCGGCGCCGCACGTCGCTGTCGAGGGCCGCGAGGTCCTCGGGGGACTCCAGCAGCCCCTCGAGCCACCCGACCACGTCGTCCGCCCTCACCGCAGCACCTCGGCGGCTGGCAGGGTCGCGGCGGAGGGTGCGGGCACGCCGAGGAGGTCGGCGAGCGTGGGCGCCACGCGGCGCGCGTCCACCCAGGACGGCTCACCGGGCACGACCCGGGGACCCAGGAGCAGGAATGGCACGTCGGTGTCGTGGGGGAACGCGGTCCCATGGCTCGTCCCGACGTCGGCGCGGCTGCCGAAGAGGGCGTTCTCCGCACGCATCACGTAGACGTCGCCGGACCTCTCGGGGTCGACCGACGCGAGGATGGCCTCGGCGAACGGGCCCTCCACGCCCTGCCGCCACGCCTGGGCGGTGGCGATGCCGGGGACCGCGCCCACCGCGGCCGCTGCGGCCTTCGCGGCCTCGTCGCGCCGGTCGCCCAGGTCGCTCGTGAGGTACAGGCCGGGGGAGGCGAACACCACGCTCCCGGGCAGGTCGATCGCGTGCAGGGCGTCTCGCGCGGCCGTCGCGACAGCATCACCGGGGATCCGCACGGCACCGGCGGCCTCCGTGGAGCCATGGTCGCTCGTGAGCACCCAGGTCACCGGGCCCACGCGGGCCTCGACCTCGTCCATCAGGCGCCCGAGCGTGCGGTCGAGGCGCAGCATCGCGTCCACGGCCTCCCAGCTCTCGGTGGTGAACGCATGACCGATGTAGTCGGTCTGCGAGAACGACAGGGCCAGCAGGTCGAGGGTGCCGTGCCCACCGAGCTCCAGGCGCTCGACGGCCGCCAGGGCCACGTCCGCCAGGGCATCTCCCGCGTCCGGTGTGGCCAGGAAGCTGCGCCCGTCGGGGGCGGGGTACGGGAAGGTCACGTCGTCGCCGGCCTCCGGCGGGCCGTCGTCGGGGCCCACCCAAGCCGCGTAGTCCTCCGGGAACAGGGGCTCCCAGGGCACGAACCGCGCGGAGAGGTCGACGTCGCCGAACGGCTCGGTGAACCGCATCGTCCCCTTGTCGTAGTACGCCCAGGTCGCGCCACCGCCGAGCATGCGGGCCGAGCGGTCCTTGAGCGCCAGCGCAACGGCCGTCCCGCCGTGCTCGACCACGCGGTCGGCGACCGTGTCGACGCGCAGTAGCCCGGGCTCCGCGCAGTAGACGTCCCGGCCGTCCTGCCACCACGAGTTCGCCACGATGCCGTGCACCGCGGGGGACGCGCCCGTCGAGAGGGTGGCGTGCCCCGGGCAGGTGTGGGTGATCGCGTGGGTGTAGCGGGCCACCCCACGGGACGCCTCGGCTCCCGTCAGCCGGGCGAGCCCGCCGCTGTAGCGGGCCTTCGGGAGCTCGAGGAGGCGCAGGGGCAGCTGGTCGACGACGACCAGCACGACGAGGCCGCCAGGGGCGGTGCGTGCGGCGACGCCGGGCTCGGGCGCGACGGATCGGGCGCATCCGGCGAGGAGGGCGAGTGTGAGCATGCGGCCCACATAGCCCGTCGCGGTCAGTAGCAGAGCGTGGTGCAGCCGGCCTGGTTGGCGCGCAGGCATGCCTGCCCGGAGGTGGCCGGGGAGAGCTCCGCCCACGACGCCGTGGTGACGTCGTAGGCCCAGACGTCGTTGATCAGCCCGCAGTCGGTCTTGCCGCCGAACACGAGCATCTGGCCGTCCTGGGTCATCACGGACGCCCCGGCGTTCCGGCGCTCGGGCGACTCGGGGTCGACGTCCACGAAGTCGTCCGGGAAGTCGCAGAAGCCGGCAGGCGGGTTGGCGAACGTGTCGCCCTCGTGCTCGCGGTACCAGCGGCCCTCGTCCAGCGAGTACCGGTAGACCTGGTTGGTGTTCCCGAGCGACGTGTTGTCGTGACCCCCGAACAGGATCAGGTTGTTGAACATGGGGTCGTACTCGAGGTTGGCCCAGAAGCGGTCGAGCGGCACGGCCGGCCCGTTCGGGTTGGGCCCGCTGTGCTCCATCTGGGTCCACGTGCTCGTCTGGGGGTCCCACGCCCACAGGTCGTCGAGGAACGGACCGAGGAAGGCGCCTTCGTCGCCCCCGCCGTACACGTAGACCATGGATCCGTCCGTGGCCATGGCGTGGAACTGCCGTGCGGACGGGCCTCCCCCGACGTCCACGCGCTCCCAGGCGAGCGTCTCGAGGTCGAAGGACCAGAGATCGGCACGCGGTGTCGCACGCGCCCCCGCCGGCGCAGCCGACGAGGAGCGCCAGGGCGATCACGGGGCCTGGCCGGGTGTGCTGAAGTCGCGCCGCTTCGCCCACTCGGGGAACGACGAGCCCATGTTGTAGCCGGCCCAGTTCTCGGTGAACTGCCCGACGAACACGCGGTCTCCCTCGAGGAGGTGGGGCTTGAGGAGCGTGCGGATGCGACTGGCGGAGAGCTTGCTCTCCACGAGCCAGGTGTTGTCGAGTCGATCGGACCAGGGGCCGAGGCTCGTCAGCGCGTTGAGCAGGTTCTCGTAGCGCGCCTTGCCCTCCTCGCTGCGGGGATCCATCGAGAGGCGGGTGCTGATGAAGTACATCATGGGGTGGTGCTGTCTCCGTTGGCCGCACTCTAGCGGACGGGAGACGGCTTGGCGATTGCCGGCCTCCCTGCAAATGAATGTCGATTTCAAGACGTCAGGTCCGGGCCTCGGACGCGGCGATCCAGCAGGCGCTGGAGGTCTTCGCCCCCCGCGCTGCGTCCTTCCCGGGCGGCCTCGTGGAGCGCCCAGAGCCGCTCGCGGAGCTCGAGCACCGCCTCCGCGTCGTGGTGGCGCAGGACGACGCGGCCACCCGGCCCGACGAGCTCGAGGCGCCCGCCGCTCGCGGTGATCTCCCGCAGGTTCGCGTGGCTGCAGCGGAAGGCGCCGGCCTCCACGCCCTTCGGGCCCACGCGGAGCCCGACGCGGGCGGGAGGCGAGCTGGCCGCCAGCGCGGCGCCCGCGATGGCCAGGAACGGGGCGGGCAGGAGCGCGAGCACGGCGGCGGCGTCGAAGGCCAGGGTGCCCACCATCACGCCCGGCACGGTGGTGAAGGGCGTGTTCAGCACGACGCCCACGGCGAGCGCCAGGGCTGCGGCGACCAGCGCCAGACCGAGCCAGACCCGCGGACGCCACGTGCCCAGGGTGAGCTCGACGCCGTCGGGTCCGACCTCGGGGTCGAAGGCGGCGAGGGCCCCGAGAGCCTCCGCGTCGAGCCGCGAGGGCTGGAGCTCACGGAAGAAGTCGGGGCCACCCCAGGAGGTGGGGAGGGGGTCGCGGATCCAGGCCCTCAAGAGACGGGCGAGGGTGCGGGCATGCTGGGCGGACCCGTGCACGCGCAGGATCTGCGGACCGTTGGGCGTCCGGAGGCGGAGCTCGCTCACCCACGGCGAGAGCACGTCGACATCCACGCCGTTGATCCGGGTGCGATCCAGGGTCCAGCCGTCCACCGCGAGCTGGTCGCGATCCAGCCGCGCGACCCGGCGGGGCTGGACGAACGGGATGGCCGCGACGAGCGCGCTCAGGCCCAGGAAGATGCCCGCCACCAGGGCATCCCCGAGCACGAGCAGCATCACGGCGCACCCCAGGAGGGGCAACCCGCCGAGGGCGAAGATGCGGGGGGTGCGCGGGAGCACCAGGATGAGGCGGTCGTCGCCCCAGGTGGGCGCGAGGGGCGCGAGCCCGCCGCTGTGCTTCACCGGTAGCCGACCGCGACGCTCACGCCGGCCTCGGACGGACCGGTGTGCTGCACGAGCAGGTAGCGCGTCACCGTCTCGACGTTCTCGACGATGATCTCCTGGCGCCGCGAGTCGCCCGACGACCGCTTCACCACGCGGCCCTCGAGGTCGATGAGCTCCATCGACATGCCCGTGGCGGAGGCGTCCGCGCAGGCGCTGAAGCGGTACCGGGTGTCCGGGAGCAGGGAGAGCAGCAGCACGCGCTCGTTGCCGGTGGGCACGACGTCGCTCGTGAGCGACCGCACGCGCCAGCCCTCGCCGTAGCCCTCCCAGACGGTCGTCCGGTTGCAGGTCAGCGCCTCTTCCTCGCGCCGCTGGTTGCGCGTGAAGCGCTCGGCGTCGAGGGTGTCGAGGAGCTTCGAGAAGTCCACCTTGTGGGTCTCGAGGGTGAGCTTGCCGTCGCGGGAGACGTCCGTGAGCAGCTTGAGGCCCTCGGGGAGACAGCGCGCCGTGGTGACGCCCTCGGGGAGGGCGACCGGGACCTTCAGGAGCTCGGCCTCCCCGTCCAGGAACACCACGTGCGTGCCGTCCCAGGCGAGGGTGGCGGGCAGCCCGCGGTAGGTGCAGGACTTCGAGCCGGGGGCCGCGAGGGCGGCGAGGGTGAGGAGGACCATCAGTACACGCACCTGAAGCCGAGGCCGCTCCCGCCGAAGTCGGGGGCGTAGGTGTTCGCGCGGTTCGAGCACCGCGCGAGGGAGGCGTCGTTGCCGGCCGACCCGCCGCGGTAGGTGCGCGCGGTGCCGGTCGCTGGCCCGACGGGGTCGGTGGGATCGAGCGTGGAGTACGTATCGGCGGCGTACCAGTCGGCCGTCCACTCCCAGACGTTGCCCGCCATGTGCAGGGCGCCCTCGGGGCTCGCGCCCGCCGGGAGACTGTCGACGGCCATCACGCCTCCGCACCCGTTGGTGCTCGCCAGCGTGCAGTCCGCCGCGGTGTCGCCCCAGGGGTACGTTCCGCCCGTCGTGCCGCGGCAGGCGCGCTCCCACTCGGCCTCGGTGGGGAGCCGGCCCCCCATCCAGCCGCAGTAGGTCACCGCCTGATCCCAGGTCACCCCGCCCACCGGGAGGTCCGGGGAGCCGGTGGGATCGAAGGTGCCCGTGTTCGGCGTGGTGCACACCGTCGCCTGGATGCACGCGTCGTAGTCCGCCTGGGAGACCTCCGTGCGGTCGATCGCGAAGGCGGCGAGGGTCACCGATTGGGCGGGCGCCTCGTCCGCGTCGCACGTGTCGCAGCCCAGCGTGAACGCTCCCGCCGGGATGTCGACCGTGTCCGCGTCCGTGTCGGCGTCGGTGTCCGTGTCGCTGTCGGTGTCCGTGTCGCTGTCGGTGTCCGTGTCGGCGTCGGCGTCGCTGTCCGTGTCGGCGTCGGTGTCCGTGTCGCTGTCGGCGTCCGTGTCCGTGTCCGTGTCGGACTCCGGCGGTGGGACCCGGGTCGGCTCGCCCGCGCATGCGAGCAGGATGAGGGGCAGCAGGCGCATCGGCGTCCTCCGGGTTGGAAACTACCCGCTCAGAAGCTGTCGAGCACGTTGTCGAGGGCGTGCCGTCGGGCGTTCTCCTCGAGGACCGTCGTGCCGTCGAGGGACCGCATGTCGAGGCGCGACAGCTTCACGGGCAGCGCGAAGGCCTCCTCGTGCCAGCGCTCCACGAGGGCCACCGCGGGGTCGTCCGCCTCGTCGGGCCCGCTCACACAGCCGATCTGGTTGCCGCCCGGCGCGATCAGGCAGACCCGCGAGCTCTCGACCTGGATCTGGAACCCCCGGCGGCTCCAGGTGATCCGCGGGGATCGCGCGATCATCGAGGCGGCCCCGTCCGCCACGGAGCCCCCGGTGGAGACCACCGTGGCCGGCAGCGCCAGCCCCATCCTGCGGATGGCGCCCGGGTCGAGCTGCATGGCGCGCTCGTAGAGCCCCAGCGCCCGCGCGACCTCCCCGCGTCGCCACGCGTCGTCCGCCCCGATGGCCGCCACGCGTGCGCGCAGCAGGGCCTCCTGACGCGGCAGACCGTCGAGCGCCCGGTCCACGAGCTCCGCCGTGCGCGCCTGCCCGCGATGCCACGCCACCTCGGCCTCCAGCGCGTCGTAGTAGGCGTGGATGCCCACATGGGGCTCGAGGGGCCGCTGGCGGTCGAGCTCCGCCTGCACCACGCCCGGACCGAGGACGGGCACGAGGTCGCCGAGCAGCCACACGGGCAGGGGGATGCCGTCGTCGTGGTAGACCGTGAAGGTGCCGCGGAAGACCTTGGGGTCCGTGAACACGCCGGCCACCGCGAGCCCGTCCTCCCAGTCCGCGGGCTCGGGCAGCCAGCTCGCCGCCCAGCGCCACAGGCGCACCGGGAACGCCCGCGTCGACGTGGCCTCGGCGTGCCGTTCGCGCTCCACGCGCCGGGCCGCGAGGCGCAGGAGGGTGTGGGCCGCCAGGGTCGTACCCGAGGTGGCCGTCGTGGACGAGCGCCGGTCCGGGTAGAGCAGGGCCCGGTCGATGAACCGCAGGGAGGCCTCGCCCTCGCCGGCAGCCAGGAGCACCTGGGCCACCATCGCGTCGGCACCGGCGCGGTTCTCGGCGCGCACGGGTGCCTCCTGCGCGTGGCGCCAGGCCTGCATGGACTTCAGGGCTGCGATGGCCTCGGTGCCGCGCCCCTGGAGCAGGAGGTAGCCCGCGTAGTGCTCCCACGGGTTCGTGGAGCCGCCGACCTGGCCGCGCGTGGCGAGCTGCAGGAGCTCGTCCGTGCGGTCGAAGTCCAGGTTCGACAGCGTCGTGGTGCTGGCGTTGTACGCCTCCACCGTGAGGTCGTACCCCTGCGCCCGACTGCGGTCGATCACGGCCTCGCAGGCCCGCACGGCGGCCGCGCGGTCGCGCACCACGGCCTCCAGCGCGCAGAGCACGTTGCCCCCGAGCGCCACCTGCCAGGGGTCGTCGGAGGCCAGGCCGGCCTCGGCGACCGCCCGGGACTCGTCGAACCGACCGTCCTTCATGAGCCGCCAGCCCCGCTCGGCGCGGCGCTCGGGCGTGCACTTCGCGTTGTAGCGGTCGAGGGACGCGTAGAACAGCGCGCTGTTCTCCATGTCCTCCGCCACCCACCCGAGCTCCTTGAGCAGCGTGCAGTGCAGCCTGTCCGCACCGGCCGGCCGCTCGGCCTGCGGCACGTCCTCCAGGATCCGGTCCGCCTTCCTGAAGTGGTACAGCGCCCGCGGGAGGTTGGCGTCCTCCTCGAAGTACACCTTGGCCACGACGTAGTTCGCGGTGAAGTCGTCGGGGTCCGCCACCAGCACGTCCTCCGCGAGCCGGCGGGCCTCCAGGGGCTTGCGGGCGCGGAGGGCCTGCAGGGCCGCCTCCGACGTCGCGGGCTCCCCGGTGAGGAGGTCCGTCGGGCTCTGGGCGAACGCCGCCAGCAGCAGGCCGATCATCGCTTCAGGGTCTTCCGGGAGAGGCCCTCGAGGGCGCGTGCGCAGCACTCCTTCACGACGTCCTCGGCGGAGCCGCTGCCGGGCGCGAGCTCGAGCCGGTGGGCGAAGACGTAGGGCGCGAGCACGGCGATGTCGTCGCTGCTCACGAAGTCCCGGCCCTTCGCCAGAGCCCGGGCCTGCAGGGCGGGCAGCATCAGGACGAGGGCGCGGGTGGACACCCCCTGGAGCGCCCGGTCCGTCGTCCGCGTCGCGTCCGCGATGTCCACCAGCGCCTCGTGGATGGCGGGCGCGATGTGGACCTGCTCCTTGACGACCTTCCGGGCGTCCAGCACCTCGGTGCGCGTGACGCGGGGGATGGCGTCGCCCGCGCCGCGCGTGACGCTGTCGAGGCTCTTCAGCAGCGCGAGCTCGGCGTCGCGGCTGATGTGCGTCATCCGGATCTTGAACAGGAACCGGTCGAGCTGCGCGGACGGCAGCGGGAACGTGCCCGCGAGGTCCAGCGGGTTCTGGGTGGCGATGACGAAGAAGAACGCGTCGAGCTGGCGCGTGCGGTTGTCCACGGTGGTCTGCTTCTCGGCCATGGCCTCCAGCAGGGCGGACTGCACCTTGGGCGAGGTGCGGTTGATCTCGTCGGCCAGCACGATGTGGGCGAAGATCGGTCCCGGCCGGAAGAAGAAGCGGTTCGTGTTGGGGTCGAAGATCGTGGTGCCCGTCACGTCGCCGGGCAGGAGGTCCGGGGTGAACTGGATGCGGCGGATGGTGACGATCTCGTCGTCGGGCTTGTCGTCGACGATGCAGTCGCCGAGCGCCTTGGCGAGGGTGGTCTTGCCGGACCCCGGGAAGTCCTCGAGCAGCACGTGCCCGTCCGCGAGGAGGGCGGTGATGACGAGGTCGATGACCTCGTCGCGACCCACGACGGAGCGCACGAGGCGCGACCGCAGGCGCTCGATCACGTCCTTCGCGCCGTCGAGCGTGGTGATCGGCGGGGCGAGCTCGTGGGTGATGTGGCGGGACTGGTCGTGCTCTTCGTTCAAGGGGCTCACCTAGCGGGTGCGGTAGGGGGTGGTGGGGTCGAGGAGGCCGAGGAGACGCCGCCAGAGCGGGGTCACGGTGCGCAGCTCGTGCTTCAGCCGGGCCAGCTGGCCGGTCCAGACGACGCGGTCGCGCTCCGGGTCGCCGTCTGCCGGACGCCCGAGGGTGCCGCGCAGGTGGAGGTCGGTGAGCGCCTGGAGCGCGGGCAGCTCGGGCAGCCGGCGCGCGAAGGCCTCCCGGGTCTCTCCGGGCGTGCGGGTGATGCCGGCGTCCGTGAGGGCGTCGAGGGCCGCGCGGTAGCCCACGCGGGCGAGGCTCGGCGGGGCCGCGAACATCGGTGCCGAGCGGCGCCAGGCCTTCACGAGCCCGTGCAGACCGAGCACCCCGACGACCACCATCACGAACAGGCCCGTGGCAGACCATCCGATCCAGGCCCAGATCCACGACCGGTCGGGCACGGGGCCGGGCAGGTCCACCCGGCGGCGCGCGAGGTCGCCGAGGGCCCGCAGCTCCTCTTCGTCGGGCGGACGCGCGGTGGACTGGTCGAGGTCCACGGCGGGTGCCACGTCGAGGGGAACCCAGCCCGCCCCCTCCAGGTAGAGCTCGGGCCACGCGTGCGCGTCGCCGTTCATCACGATGAGCGTGCCGCCCCGTCGGCGGTCCTCCTCCACGGCGTACCCGGTCGCCACGCGAGACGGGATGCCGAGCTTGCGCCAGAGGTACACGGAGGCGTGGGCCGTGTGCACGCAGTAGCCCTTCATGTTGCCGAACAGGAAGTCGGCCGTGGGGTCCGGGACCCCCGCGTGCCGCTCGCGCTTCGTGTACTGCATGTTGTCGCCGATGTGCTTCACCACGGCGACCGCCTTCAGCACGGGCGGCAGGGGGTCGCCGGGCACGAGCCGGTCGGCGAGCTGGGCCTCCAGGTCGGCCAGGATGCGGTCCGCGAGCTCCTGGTAGCGGGGGTCGTCGGGGGCCTCGAGGTAGTGCGCGCGCAGCGCGGGGTCCCAGGTGGGGTCGCCCGCCGGGAGGGGGAGCAGGGCGTCGTAGGGCTTGAACAGCGCGCTGCTGGCGAAGCTGTAGGACCGCTTGAACCGCGCGGGGTCGGGGTTCCCGCGGGGCGCGAACGCCACGGCGGAGGCGGGCGCGAAGGGGGTCGGGTGGTCGACCAGCAGGGACACCGAGCCCCGCACGGGATGCCGGAGAGCGCTCGGGGCGACGTCCACCTGCTCGGCCTGGGTGGGGAAGTGGTCGAGCACGTCGATGTGGGTGCCCGTGACCTCGGAGGGGACCATCCGCGTGCCGTTGAACGCGGGGAGCACGTCCTGACGGAGGTACCAGTAGCCGGACGGCGGCACGTGGTCGTCGTCGAGCAGGACCACCGCCACCGGCTGCGGCGGACCGGACGCGCCGGACGGAGGGTTCATGGGGTCGGGCGGCTCGTCGGACTGTGCACCCTTCCCCTCGCCGTCCTCCGACTGCCCCCCCTGGCCCTCCGACGGGTTCCCCTGGCCCTGGGACGCCTGGCCGTCCTGCGGCTCCTCCTCGCCCATCGCGCCCATGCCGAGGGCCTCCTGGGGATCGGGGGGCTCGAGGCCGGGCAGGCGCGTCGCCAGCAGCAGGGCGAGGGCCGCGAGCACGGGGAGCACGAGCAGACCCACCGCGGGCTTGCGCCGCTCGCTGCCCAGCAGGAGCAGGCCCGCGAGGAGGGCGGTGAGCACGGCACCTCCCGCGAAGAGCACGCGCCCGGGGTCCACGCCGAAGGACCACGAGAGATCCGAGAGCCACAGCGGACGCGCGATGCTGCCGTCGCGGTGGGCGGCGACCGCGCTGGCCAGCAGACCGCCGAGGGTGGCGAGCTCCACGACCTCGAAGGCGGGGCCGCGGTGGGCGAGGAGCCGCAGGGTGGCGAGGCCCGCGAGCACGCTCCCGCCGAGCCCGAGCAGCAGGGAGGCCCAGAACGTGCCGACCGGGCCGAACGCCTCGGGCAGCAGAGCGTAGCGGGTGGCCACCGTCTGCAGCAGGAGCGGGCCGAGCCAGAGGACCGCGATCCCCGCCAGGGCGGCCGGGAGGCGCAGACGCGAGCGCGCGACGCCCTCCCCGATGCCGATGCCGAGGAGCGCCGCGAACCCCGCTGTCGCCACCCAGCTCGCGCCGCCGTAGGGCCCTGCGACGACCCCGAGGGCCAGGACCCAGGCGGCCGCCCGCACCGGATGGGCGAGGCCCTTGACCGCGCGGTCGTACCAGGACGGCTCCAGCACGGGCTCGATCATGCCGCCCCCCGTGCGAGGGCCGCGATGTGGGCCCCCGCGAACACCACGCCCGCCTGCCGGTCCACGACGCGCACGTCCCGGACCCCCGCGACGCGGGTGACCAGGCGGCCGAGCTCGCCCTTGTCGACGACCACCTCGCCCGGCCGACCGGCGGCCTCGGGGCGCAGCACGAGCGTGCGGACGTCCAGGCGTGGCCGTGCGGGCACGATGCGGTCCGCGCAGAGCACGAGCTCCACCTCCCGCGACCGGGCGAGGCCGAGCACCCGGTCGACCCAGGGACCGCCCACGGCGGGCGCGAAGACCACGATGCGGCGGGGGTCCTCCGCACTCTCCAGGAAGGCGGGCAGCCCCGTGCCGCCCTGGTCGAGCGGGTGCTCGGCGGAGGCGAGCAGGAGGGGCAGGAGGTCCTTGCGGTCGCGGATGACGGTGCTCGTGCCGTCGCACCCGAACACCCATTCCGCCCCGAGCGCACCGCACTCCACGGCCGTTCGTGCCGTCCCCGCGGCGGCCTGGTCGTGCCGCCCGGCCACGAGGTACGCGGCGGTCCGGGTGACGGGCGCCAGGGCCCGCTCGGGCGTGCGCACCATCAGGGTGCGGGACTTCGCGAAGACCTTCCAGAGCACGTACCGGATGGGGTCTCCCGCCCCGTACTGCCGCATGTCCTGGAGGTCGCCCACCGGGCTGCCCTCGGGGTGGGCGATCTGGTCGCCGGCCGCCAGACCCTGGACCACCTCCACTCGGCGGAGCGCGCCCTCGGCGGGCAGCACGAGGGCGTCCAGCGGGGCCTCGAGGCGCAGGTCGATCGCGCAGAGCCCGAACGCGTCGCCCACCCGCACGGTTCGCACGACACGGTCCGGACGCCCGCGTCGCTTCGCGGTCCACTGCTCGTGGAGCGTGCGCCCGCGCGGCACCAGCCGCACCTCGACATCGGGGTGGGCCACCGTCCAGCGCACGTCCAGGAGGGGCAGCCAGAGGGGGGTGGCATAGGTGACCCCCGTGGGTCCGGGCGTGCCCGCCACGAGCCGGACCGTCCGGGGCTCTGCGGAGGCCAGCGCCCGCCGGGCGTGCAGCGCGCCGACGAACGTGATGACGAGCGCGCCGAGCAGGAGGAGGAGCGCTGCGGCGCCCGCGACGACCAGCACGTGGTCGACGTGCCCGATGCCCACGATCCACAGGGCCGGAACCGCCACCGCGAGGGCCACGAAGCCGGTCGCCGTGAGCGGGAACAGGCGGTGCAGGCCGCGGAGGACGTCAGCCACGCACGACCTTCTTCGCCCCCTGCTGCTCGAGCCACGCGGCCACGCGCTCGCGTTGATCGCCCTGCACGACGACCAGCTCGTCCTCCTCGCGCGCGCCCACGCCCAGGGCCTTCTTCAGGGCCTTCGCGGTCTCGTCGCGCTCCAGGAGCACACCCTGGATCTCGGTGACGGTCTTGCCCCCGCGCCCCTTGCGGGAGACCCGGACGACCACACGGTGGGCGAAGCGGGCTCCGGGCTCTGGCGGCGGCTCGGGCTCGGGTGGGGTGTCGGGCGCACCGCTGTGCTCGAATCCCTTCGCCCGGAGCAGGTCTCCGAAGCTGCCCATCGTGCCCTCCTCGATCGTCCGACCGCGACGGGCGGCCCGGGTTCCGGGCTATCCTGTAGCGTGCCCGCCAGGTACCCGACGAACCTTCCCTCCCACGCGGACGACGATGCCGTGGCGGCCTTCCGGGGCGCCGCCGTGGACGCCGTCTCGCTCGTGCTGGGCGTGCTCACGCTGCCGTCCGCCGTGGTCGACGCCGTCCAGGCGTACACGATGGACGACCCGTTCCTGTACGCGGCTGCGGCCTGCTACGCGGTCGGTGGGATCGCGATGCTCGCGATCCGCCAGCGTCACCGGGCCGGCCACGACGTGCTCCGGCCGTTCTTCGCCGCCACCGTGCTGCTCTGCGTGGGCACCGTGGCCTTCGAGACGCCGGCCGGTTCGAGCAACCTGCTCGGGCTCGCGGCGCTCTGCATCGTGATCTCGGGCGAGGTGGCGGGCCTCGGGGGCACCCGCCTGGTGGCTGCGGCCGCCGCCCTGTTCCCCGTCACCCTGTTCGCCCGCGAGCTCTACCGTCCCCACCCGCTGCTCGGCGACGTCCTGGAGATCGTGCCCCAGGCGCTCTCCGGCGGGCTCGGGGTGTTCGGGCTCGGGCTCGTGCTCTCCCGGATGGTGGCGGCGTTCGCCCGTGCGGCGGAGCGGGCGCGTGCCGCGGAGCGCGCGAAAGACCGGTTCCTGCAGAACATGAGCCACGAGCTCCGCACGCCGCTGAACGCGATCATCGGCTACGCCGAGCTCCTCGAGGACGAGCTGGACGCCTCGGACGACCTCCAGCGGATCCAGTCGGCCGGGCGCCACCTGGTGACCCTCGTGGACGACCTGCTCGATCTCACCCGCCTGGAGGCCCTGCCCCTGGAGCGGGCGCCCGTCGACCTCGCGCTGGCCGTGCGCGAGGCCATGGTGGACGTGCAGCCGCTCCTGGCGCCCGGCGTGCGGTACGTGCCCCCCGCCGGCTCGGCGGTCGTGCAGGCGGACGCGGGTGCGGTGCGCCGGATCCTGGTCGCTCTGCTCGGCAACGCCGCGAAGTTCACGCGTACCGGGGAGATCCGCGTGGTGGTGACCGACGGGCCGCCCGCCGTGGCCGTGGTGGACACCGGGGAGGGCTTCCCGCCCGAGGACGCCGAGCGGATCTTCCTGCCGTTCGTGCAGGCGGACGACAGCAGCACGAGGGCTCGGGGCGGCAGCGGGCTCGGGCTGGCGGTGGCTCGCGGGCTCGCGGGCCGCATGGGGGCCACGCTGGTCGCGGAGGGACGCCCGGGGCGGGGGGCCACCTTCACGCTCGCGTTCTAGAACCGGAGCGTCCGGCTGCCCGCGTCGAAGGTGTGGGGGAGCCCGGCCCGACGGGCGGCCAGGGTACAGGCGGTGGGCACGTCCGGCCCGCGACCCGCGCACCAGAGCTCGTCGGCGCCGGGCGGCTCGACGGCCCGCACCTCCGCGTCGAGCCCGTCCAGGGCGGCCCCGCAGGGCATCCGGCCCATGCCGAGGTCGCGGCCCACCACGTTCATCACGAAGGTCGGGTGCTGGAAGGCCATCCGGGCCCAGCCCACCGGGCTCTCGAGGTCCGGAGCCGCCAGGAGCGCGACGCAGGTGGAGCCCGCGCACACGGGCTCGAGGTCGAGGCCACACCCGGAGGCCACGGCGTCCACGGCCGCCGTGAAGGTCGCCCTGGCAGACGGTGCCTCGGCCGGGGCCTCCGCGGCCCCGGCGATGTGCGTCACCCGCGGCGCCGGCCGCGCCGGTAGAGGCTCACGCTGCGTCGGGGGCGGCTCCGGCGACGGCCAGAGGAGCCAGCCGGTGACGGCGAGGAGGGCGAGGGCGGGGACAGCGCGGCGCACACCTCCCGATAACGTCAGGCCCGCGCCATTGCGGGGGGCCGGCTGTTCCCCTAGGGTGCGCGCCATGCTGCTGAACATCCTCTGCCAGTCGCCCGTGTCCGAGGGCTCCACGCCGTCCGACGCCATCCGCAACACCCTCGAGCTCGCGCAGCTCGCGGACCGCACCGGCTACCACCGCTTCTGGGTGGCCGAGCACCACTCGGACCCCGCGCTGGCGTCCGCCAGCCCGGAGATCCTGGTGGCCCACCTCGCGGCCACCACGCGCAACCTGCACATCGGCAGCGGCGGCGTGCTCCTCCCGTACTACAGCCCGTTCAAGGTGGCCGAGCAGTTCCGCATGCTCGCAGCCCTCCACCCGGGCCGCATCGATCTCGGCATCGGTCGTTCCGGGGGCAGCGAGGGCGAGGCGCCGGCGGCCCTGGGTATCCACGCACCCGACAGCTTCCGCGCGATGGACGAGCTGCTCGGCTGGCTGGCCGGCCGCCGGATGCGCCGCGAGACCTTCGCGAGCCCGGACGGCGTGACGCCACCGACCCCCTGGATGCTCGGCACCAGCCCCGCGTCCGCGAGGTTCGCCGGTGAGCGCGGCCTGCCCTACGCGTTCGGGGGCTTCCTCGACCCCCGGCAGATGGGCGAGTCGCTGCAGACCTACCACCAGACCTTCCAGCCCTCCGTCTGGGCCGATCGGCCCCGCGTGAACCTCGCCTGGTACGTCCAGGCCGCTGAGACGGAGCGGGAGGCACGCGAGCTCACCCGGTCGTCCGAGGAGTGGTTCGTGGACTGCCTGCTGCGTGGGTCCTGCCAGCCGTTCCCGGACCCTGCGCGGCTCGGGGAGCCGGGCTGGTCACCCATGGAGCGCATGCTGGTCGAGATGCGGCGCCAGCTCTCCCTCGTGGGCACGGGCGAGCAGGTGGTCGCCGGGCTCCGCGCGCTGAAGGCGCAGACGGCCGCCGACGAGCTCACCCTGGTGACCATCCCCTGGAGCCACGAGGCGCGGCTGACGTCCTACCGGCTCATCGCGGAGGCCGCGGATCTCCGGCCTTCGCCCGTGGCCGGGCCCACCGCGACGGTCGGCTACGCCTGACGGACCATACGCTGGTGGGGGCCGATGGGGGCGATGGGGAAGACCTCGCCCACGGGCTCCCACCCGGCGGAGGTGTAGAAACCGACGACGTTCGCGCGGGCGTTGCACCACAGGGGCTCGTCGACATCGGTGTGGACGGCCTCGAGGAGGGCCCGACCCACGCCGGACCCCTGCAGGTCCGGGAGCACGGCCATGCCGCGGAGCTGCCAGCGCGGTCGGGGGGTGAGGAGCTCCGGCATCTCGGCGAGCACGACGGACACCACGCCCACCACGCCGCTCGCGTCGAGGGCGACCCAGTGGCGGGTGGTGGCCTCGGTGTCGCCCGCGAACACGGCCGTCTCGCGGGGCCGACCCTCGCGGAGCACGCGGTGACGGACATCCACGACCTCGTCGGCCGTGGCGCGACGGACGGTGATCATGGCGTCACTCGCCGCCGGTCATCTCGCGCTGGGTGACCAGCCGGCCGTTGCGGTAGGTGCGCTCGCGCAGCGGCTTGCCGTCGGCGTCGAAGTCGATCCACTTCCCGACGCGCCCGCCGTACTCGTACATGCCCTCGGAGCGGGACAGTCCGTCCTCCGCCCAGAACGTCCAGCGACCCTCCTCGCGCCCACCCACGTACGACCCCTCGCTCGCCTTCTCGCCGGTGGGGTGGAAGGTGGTCCAGAGGCCGTCCTTCTTGTCGCCGGAGTAGCTGCCCTGCGCCTCGGGGGTGCCGGTAGGGGCCCAGTAGACCCACTGGCCGTTCTTCTTGCCCTCGGAGTAGGCCCCGGTGGACGCGCGACGCGTGGCGCTGTGCCAGGTGATCGCCGGACCCTGTCGGGTGACGGCGTTCGTGTAGGGGTCGACGCGCGCGCAGTAGATCTCCAGGCCGTTCGGCGGCGCGGCGCCGAGACCGATGGAGCCGGGCGGGCAGTCCAGGTCCGGGTGGTTGATGCCGACGGGCTGCCTGGGGCCGTTGTCGACCACCTGCTTCTTGCAACCGGCGAGGCCGATCACGGCCACGAGCAGCATCCAACGCATCTTCACTCCTGGGGCGGGGACGACAGGTTAGCGCATCCCGTCACGGTGTCCACGGGGGGATGATGGTCGGGTTCTCACTCGCGCTCTGGAGCGCGTGGGCGGGCGAGAGCGCGCTGGAGGTATTGGATGCCCGGGGGCGCGCTGCCGTCGAGGTGTTTCCGGCGGCCGAGGCAGGGCGGGTCGTGCTCGCCGACGTCACCGTGCTGCCCGTCAGCGGGCCGCGCATCGAGAAGGGCTACGTGGCCTTCGACGCGGGGCGGATCACGGCGGTGGGGGAGGGCTCGGCGCCCGCGCTGGACGGCGCGGTCGTGGTGTCGATGCCCGGGCACGTCGTCACACCGGGCCTGATCGACACCCACAGCCACCTCGGGGTCTACCCCTCGCCGGGCGCGCACGCCCACGAGGACGGCAACGAGATGGTCCGCCCCACCACGCCGGGCGTGTGGGCCGAGCACAGCCTCTGGCCCCAGGATCCGGGCTTCGAGCGCGCGATCGCGGGGGGGATCACGTCGCTCCAGATCCTGCCGGGCTCCGCGAACCTCATCGGTGGACGGGGGGTGGTCGTGCAGGTGGTGCCCCCGCGGGGAGGCCGCGCGATGCGGTTCCCCGGAGCCCCGGAGACCGTGAAGCTCGCCTGCGGCGAGAACCCAAAGCGCGTCTACGGTGAGAAGGGCGGCCCGGCCACGCGGATGGGCAACCTGCGCGGCCAGCGCCAGATGTTCCTCGACGCGCTGGACTACCAGCGGAAGTGGCGCGAGTACGACGAGGCCCTCGAGAAGCAGGCCTCGGCGGGCTCTGCCACGCCGAAGAAGAAGAAGAAGGGCGAAGAGCCCGCGAAGCCCCCGACGGAGCCCGGGCGCGACCTCGACAAGGACACCCTCGTGGGGGTGCTCGAGGGCCGGATCCTCCCGCAGATCCACTGCTACCGCGCCGACGACATGCTCTCGATGCTCCAGGTGGCCGACGAGATGGGCTTCAGCGTGCGGAGCTTCCACCACGCCACCGAGGCCTACAAGATCCGCGACGTGCTCACCGCGAAGGGCGTGGCCGCGAGCGTCTGGGTGGACTGGTGGGGCTTCAAGCTCGAGGCCTTCGACGCCATCCCGCAGAACGCCGCGCTCCTCGCCGAGGCGGGCGGGCGGCCGGTGATCCACAGCGACGACGAGAAGGGCATCCAGCGCCTCAACCAGGAGGCCGCCAAGGCCTGGCACGCCGGCCTGGCCGAAGGCATCGAGCTCTCCGAGGAGGAGGCCCTCTCCTGGATCACCGAGAACCCCGCCTGGGTGCTCGGCATCGACGACCAGGTGGGCACGCTGGAGGTCGGCAAGCGCGCGGACGTCGTGGTCTGGGATGCCGAGCCCTTCTCGGTTTATGCGAAGGCCCGGCTGGTCTTCGTGGACGGTGCGCTGCGCTACGACGCGGAGAGGCCGGTGGTGTGGTCGGACTTCGAGGTCGGGCAGGACGCCGGCCACGCGGAGGTGCGCTGATGCTCGTGCTCCTGACGACGGCCCTCGCGGAGTGCCTGGTGGTGAAGGGTGTGGACGCCGGTGGGGCGACGCTCGCGGTGCGGATGGACGACGGCCGGGTGACGGCCACGGGGCAGGTGTCCAGCGTCGGCTGCACGGTGCCCGAGCTCCCGACCGGGGCGGTGATCACGCCGGGTCTCGTCGCCGTGAACAGCACCATCGGCCTGTCCGAGGTGGGCATGGAGGACGCCACCGTGGAGCTGATGGGGGACGGTGACCCCATCCGGCCCACGCTGCGCGTCGCCGACGCCTACGACCCCGCGTCCGTGCACGTGCCCGTGATGCGGCTCGGTGGCATCACGAGTGCCGTGTTGAACGTCTGGGACGGGCTGATCGCGGGGCAGTCGGGCTGGGTCCGGCTGGCCGGGGCCACCCAGGCGGAGGCGGTGGTGGCCCGGGAGGTCGCCGTGGTCGGGTCGGTCGGCGGGCGCAGCCGCGCCCTGCAGCTCGATCGCCTGGCCGAGGTGATGGAGGAGGCCCGCGTCTACGCGGCCAACAAGGGCAAGGTCACGGCGAACGCGTTCCGGGAGTTTCCCGAGGGTCTGTCCGTCCGCGACCTGGAGGCCCTCGGCCCCGTGGCGCGCGGCGAGCGGCCGCTCGTGGTGGGTGCGGACCGTGCGTCCGACATCGAGGCGGTCCTCCGGATGGGCCAGCAGCAGGGCCTGAAGCTCGTCATCTCCGGTGCCGCAGAGGGCTGGAAGGTGCGCGACCAGCTCGCGGCCACCCGCACGCCGGTCATCGTCGACCCCCTCGTGTACGGGGCGGGGAGCTTCGACCAGGTGCACGGGCGTCCGGACAACGCAGCGCTGCTCGCCGAGGCCGGCGTCACCGTGATGTTCGAGAGCTGGACCCACAACAGCCCCATCCTGGCGCAGCTCGCGGGCAACGCGGTGCGCGGCGGCATGGACCACCAGGCGGCCCTCGACGCGATCACCGTCAACCCCGGCAAGGCGTTCGGCGTGCCCGGCTACGATGGGCTGAAGCCCGGGAATGCGGGCGATCTGGTCGCGTGGTCCGGCGACCCCCTGGAGATCGGCAGCCGCCCGTTGCTCGTCGTGGTGAACGGGGAGGTCCAGCCGCTCGACTCGCGGCAGAAGGCCCTGCTCCGCCGCTACCGCGAGCTCCCCGGCAGCCCGGTCCCGGCCCTGTCGCTACCCCAGTAGCGCCAGGACCTCGTCGGGCACACGGGCCTTCCGTGCGCGCGCGAGCAGGTCGGCGCGGGCGTCGTCCTGCCAGCCCTCGGCGGCCGTGTCGGGGGCCGGGAGCCCGTCGAGCAGCACGGTGATCTCGTCGTCGAGGAGCCCTGCGAGCTCCAGCTCGTCCACCAGACCGCGGATCCAGCTCGCCGTCCCGGGCGACCGGGACACCGCGTGGGCCTCGGCCAGCACGGGCTCCAGAGCGTGGAGCGCGCTGGCCAGGGGACCGTCTGCGTGGGCGCGCAGGGCCGCCTCCAGCGGACCGTCCAGCAGCGTGACCAGCCGGTCGCGCGACGACTGGAGCACGGCCGTCCACGCCAGGGCCGGCTCGCGGGCGAGGAGGTCGTGCAGCACGGCTCGCGCGGCGTCCGGCGCGCTCGGCAGCTCCAGGGCGGCCTCGATGCCGCGTGTCTGCAGCTCGGGGTCGGCCCGGTCGGGGCCGGCGGGGTCCACCAGCCCGTCCAGCGCGTCGAACAGGTCGGTCGGGGGCGGTGTGTCGTCGGGCGGGTCGGGAGTGAGGGGCCCGCCGGTGTCTGGCTTCTCGCAGTCTGACCCCACGGGCTCCGGGGCCGCGCCGATCACCGCGCGCCGCAGCGCCTTCCCGGGAGCTCCCAGACCCAGGTCGGCGCGCAGGGCCTTGCGGATCCCGCCCTCCGGCGCACGGGGCGGGTGCTCCACGACGAGGCGGAGGATCGGGCCGTCCATGAGGATGCGCCCACGCACGACGCGCTTCGTGCCGGTCTCCTCGCGCAGGGCCTTCGCGAGGGCCCGGGTGCGCGCGCCCTCGGGGTCCTTGCGCAGCGGGAGCACCACCAGGACGGGCGGATCGCCGTCCGGCATCGCGAGGCAGAAGCGGCCCTCGGTCTTCCCGGCGAGCACGCGCTTCAGGGTGGCCAGCGTGCTCGCCTGGCGCTTCTCGGTGGTCATGGCGCCTCCGGCAGGTGCGCCCAGAGGGCGTCGTCGCGGTACCGGACCTCCTCGCCGTCCGGGAGGACGACGCGGTGCCGGGCCCCCACGAGCGCGAGGACCTCCGGGTGGGTCGCGAGGTGCTGGGTGACCCAGGCAGCCAGCTGCTCGAGGAGATCGGAGACGTCGACCTTCGTGCGGAACACGAGATGGCCGGCGGCGGCGCGATGCACGGTGCCGCGGAGACCACGTGGGGCGAGCTCCTCACGCGTGGGAGCGATCTGCAGCCGCCCGTGGTGGAAGGTGAACCACGCCTTGCCGTCCAGCTCGCCGAGCCGGGGCGCGACGACGGCCAGGGCGTGCCGCTCGAAGGCCGGGAGCAGGGGCTCGAGGCGCGGGTGGGCACGCACGACGGCGTCCAGCACGGCCCGATCCCCGAGGCGCGGCAGCTCCAGGACCGCCCCGGCGAGCCGGTAGTCGAGGAGACCCCCCGTGGTCTGCGCGCCGCGGTCGCGGTGCAACCGGACCACCTGTCGCGTGAAGACGTCCTCCCCGCGGGTCGTGCGCACCACGAGCGGGCGCGGGTCACCGTCCGGTCCGCGGGTGGTCGCCCAGAGCCATGCCGAGTCGCCCACGTCGAGCCGCTGGACCTCCTCCAGCGTGTGGGCGAGCGTGCCGACCGCGGGACGGGGGAGGGCGCGGGGCCAGAGGAGCGGGTCGTCGAAGCGGGCGGTGACCGCTCCCGCACCGTCCACGGCGTATGCCTGCGCGCCGCAGAGCCGGTGGAGCTCGTCCCACGCGGGCGCGATGCGGCAGACCCATCCCGCCAGGTCGCGCAGGAAGGGCTCCGCGAGGTCGCGGGCGAAGAAGCGGTGCACGCCGTCGTCCCCGACCGTCAGCACGCCCGAGAGCCCGCGTGCGCCGCGCATCCTCCGGGTGGACGCCCCGCAGGGCTGCAGGGCGAGGGGCGCCAGCCAGGGGGGCGAGCCGGGATCGAACGCGAACCACGCGCGGTCGCCGGCGCACAGCGACCTGAGCGCCGTGACGGTCTGCTCGGTGGTGGGCAGTGTGGGCCTCCGTGATCCTCTACGGGATCGCGCCCTACGGCGGCTCACCGATCCTGTCGAATGGATCGAGGCGCTGGACGTCCCAGGGGTGGAGGTGCCCGTGCTCGCCCTGCTCCTGGCCCCATTCGCGTCTGCCGAGCCCATCCCCGTCACCGCCCTGGAGGCGGTGGCGAAGGTGAGCCCCGTCAAGGTCGGGGTCGGCGGCGTCTTCCAGGGCGGGAGCCCCTTCACGGCGGGCCCTTCGGGCGATCTGCTCACCGGGCTGCAGGGCATGAGCCCGGGCTTCGGGCTGTCCGCGGACGTTCGGGCCCTGGGGATCGTCGGCGTGGAGATCGACGCCATCCGCTCGAACGACACGGGCTTCACGACGTTCGGCGCCGAGGACGGGGAGTCGCTGGAGGTCCGGCAGCCGTCCTGGCACGTCCCCGTGCTCCTGAAGCTGGGGCTGCCTTCCGGTCCCGTGCGGCCGAACGTCCAGCTGGGTGCGCAGCTCATCGTGCCCACGGAGTCCATGCTGGACGTGCAGGGCACGAGCCCGTTCGCGCTCGCGGCGGACGCCAGCCCGTACATGACGTGGACGGCCGGGCTCGGTGCCGAGATCGCGCTGCCGTTCGGGCCGGACATCCGCCTGCCCATCGCGTACCGGGCGGCCTTCGACACGCCGTCCTCGCGGGCGGCCGGTGCGCGTGCCCTCTACGCCCTGGACCCCGACAGCCGGGTGGTGCTGTCGGAGTCCACGACGGAGTGGCGGTACCACGGGGCCCTCACCGTGGGCCTCGCGTACTGGTTCTGAGGCCTACGGCCACTCGGCGTTCATGTACGCCATGAGGTCGGCCAGGTTCTGGTCGGAGAGGGTGCCGAAGGCGGGCATGGTGCCCTCGCCATCGATGACGATGGTGAGCACCTGCTCCTCGGTGTGCTCGGGCACCTCGACCGTGAGGTTCGGGAAGCCCGATCCGCCCGTGCCGTCGGCGCCGTGGCAGGTGGCGCAGTTGGTGCTGTAGACGTTGCCCCCCGCGGTCGTGTCGCCCGTGAGCGCGAGGATGTCCTCGATACGGGTGGTGGGCTCGGTCGGGGTCTCCCCACCGGGACAGCCGGCGAGCAGGGTGAGCAGCGCCGCGGCGCCGAGGGCTCGAGTCGTCATGTGACCTCCATCTGTGGCGCGGACTCTACCCGCTCCGAGCGGGCCCCGCCGCAGCAGGGTAGGGTCGTCCCATGCTCCTGTGGGCCGTCCTCGGTTGTTCGCCGTGCCAGCAAGTCCAGCGGGCGGAGCCTCACTCCCCCGTCTTGTGCAGCGACGTCTACGATCCCGATCGGATCCTGCACGTGGAGCTCGAGATCGCGCCGTGGGAGTGGGAGGCGCTGCAGGAGGAGCACGACGACTGGGAGGCGCGCGAGGCGGCGGGGCTTCCGCTGAAGCCGTGGCATCCCGTGGCGACCTTCCGCGCGGACGGCGAGGAGATCCACGATGCGTCGGTGCGGCTGAAGGGGAACCCGTGCTGCTCCTGGACGAGCGACAAGCTCCAGCTCGTGGTGGCCTTCGACCAGCAGGACCCCGACGGGCGCTTCAAGCACCTCCGGAAGCTCACGCTGGACGCTCCGCCCTACGATCCGTCCCTGCTGCGCGACCGCGTGGCGCTCTCGTACTTCCGTGACGCCGGCTTCGCCGCGAGCTGCGCGAACCACGCGACCGTCCACATCAACGGCCAGTACTACGGGATCTACGCGAACATCGAGACGGTGGACCAGGAGCTCCTCCGCCGCGAGTTCCCCGACACCGAGCATCTCGGGAACCTCTACAAGTGGGACTACGACCTCGGACGCTTCCGCAAGCGCAACAACGCGGGCGAGGCGGCGGACGACCTCCGGGACTACCTGTCGATCGACACCCCGGACGAGATGGCCGCGGAGATCGACACCGAGCAGGCCTACCGGTTCTGGGCGGCCGAGGCGGTGATCGGGCAGTCCGACGGCTACTGGGCGGGCTCGATCAACTGGTACCTCTACCACCACCCCGAGCGCGGCTGGCAGTACCTGCCCTGGGACCTCGACCATGCGATCTCGTGGTGGAGCGCCCGCCGCAGCCCGTGGCACCGCACGGACTTCCACGGGCAGGCTCCGCTGCTCGACGTGCTCTGGTCGACCCCGGACGGTCGCGTCGACTTCGCGGAGGCGCTCGACGACGCGCACCGTCACCACGACGTGGACACGCTCATCGCACGCACACGGCGCTGGGCGGAGCAGATCCGGCCGTACGTCGAGCGCGAGCCGCATCGGGCGGGCACGATGGACGCGTTCGACGGCGAGGTGCGCAGCATCGTCCGCCACCTGGCGAACCGCCACCGCTACCTCTGCGGGCTCGACATCGACGACGACGACTTCGCGGAGGACGAGCGCTCCCCGACCTTCCTGCCCCCTACGCTCCCTCGTTGACGGGTTGACGTCGCGGTTCGTCACGCTGTCGACGGTGCTGACGAATTGTCCGAGATCTCGCTCGACCCGAGGGTCAACCGGCAGAATGGCCTGGCATGACGCGTGCAGACATCGTGGTGTCTGGAGGTCGTCATGGAGTCCCTCGAACCCCGTTCCGTTCGCGCTCTCGCCCGTCTACGGCCCAGCCCGCTCGGGTCCCCGTTGCGGTGGACCCTCGATGCGACCGTCCTGGGCGGGCTCGCCGGCTGGACCGTGGGCGTACAGGTCCTCGGCCTCGGGCCCCTGGCGCTCGGTGGTGTCGCGCTCGGGATGCTCCATGGTCTGGTGCTCGGTGTGGGCGGCTTCGCGCTGCTGAACGAAGGCCGACGGCAGGTCCCGCTGGCAGGGCTCGCGCTGGGCGTGCCGCTCCTCGCTGCGGCGGTCTCCACGGCGCTGGCGTTCTGGTCGGCAGCGCTGGTGGGCTTCCCGCCCGCCGTGGCGGTCGGCCTGGCGGTGCCGGCCTGCGCGGCGACAGCCGCGGTGGCCTGGCTGCCGTACACGTTCGCGGCGGTGATGGACCTGCCGCGTTGGCCCGTCCTGGTGGCCGCCTGGGCGTTCGTGGCTGCGGTGGTTCCCTTCCTCCTGTGAACCGACGCCCGGAATCGGGCTTCCGTCCGCACCCCGGGTTACCCGCGGCGCCGCGAAGGGAGCACGATGCTACGGAATCCGGACCCCGGCCTCATCAACGACGACATCCGGCCCACGACGGACGAGGAGCGGCACTGGAGCGTCCTCAACATGGCCGCGCTCTGGGTCGGGATGGTGGTGTGCGTGCCGGCCTACACCCTCGCCGGCGGGCTCGTGCAGGCCGGGATGAGCGCGTGGCAGGCGATCTTCACCATCCTGCTCGGGAACGTGATCATCCTGGTGCCGATGGTGCTCAACGGCCATCCGGGCACGAAGTACGGCGTGCCGTTCCCCGTGCTCGCGCGCGCGAGCTTCGGCATCCTCGGCGCCAACGTGCCGTCTCTCATCCGTGGGCTCGTCGCGTGCGGCTGGTTCGGGATCAACACGTGGGTCGGCGGCTCCGCGATCTACCAGCTCCTGCTCGCGGTGGGCATGGCGAGCGCGGACCTCTCGGACCTCCCGGTGCTCGGGATCAACGCCTGGGAGCTCGTGTGCTTCCTGGTGTTCTGGGCCGCCCAGATCGCCATCCTCTGGC
>JACKEQ010000024.1 GCA_020632885.1 Alphaproteobacteria bacterium
GCGTCCGTATCGGCATCGGTGTCCGCGTCGCCCCCGCCGCCAGGCGGCTCGATGGACAGGGTGGCCGCACCGCAGGCGAAGCCGTCACCGGAGATGGCGAGCAGGAACGACTCCCCCGCCGTCGCCGACACCACGACCGAGGGTGTGGCCCCCGCATCGCAGGCCACCTCGTCGGCCGGCGTGCAGCCGCCGTCCAGCACCGCCAGGTTGGGCTGGAAGCCCTGTCCCGACACGGACACCACGAACTCGCCGGAGACCGGCGCCGTCCAGCCCACCGTGAGGTCCGCGTACTGGTCGGAGGGCCCGCAGGACGTCGTGACGCGGTCGATCTCACCGCACGTCGACTGTGCGAGCACGGCGGTGCCCGTCGAGCTCCCGAGGTCCACCACCGCCGGACAGCTCGCCGCGACGCCGCGTACGCGGAGCACCGCGTCGCCGCAGCCTCCGTCCCAGCCGTCCACCACGAGCAGCACCTCGTCGCCCTGCTCCATCGGGATGTCCGCCAGCTCGGACTGCCCGGTGCCCCCGAAGTCGTCGTTGCACGCGAACGGCACGTAGTCCGCACAGCCCGAGCGGAGCTCGAGGGTGCTGTCGTAGTCGGAGCCCACGGTGTCGAACGTGTAGACCCCGTCCGCGGGGGCCACGAAGCTCCTGGCGGCGTCGCCGTTCGTCGAGGGACCCGAGCAGGACGGCCAGAACGCGTCGGCCATCGCACAGGTGGACCCGAGCGCGTGCTCCCCGGCCTCCACGACCTCCGTCACGCACGCGTCCACGCCGTTGCAGTCCTGATCCACGCCGTCTTCGGGGTCCGCAGCGCCCGGGTACCGCCCGGGGTCGCCGTCGTCGCAGTCCTCCCACCCGTCCCACCCGTCGCCGTCGAGGTCGTCGTCCGGCGTGGAGGGGTCGCAGTCGTCGTCCACGCCGTTGTAGGGCTCTTCGCTGTAGTACGGCGACCGCATCCAGTCGGCGTCGTCGCAGTCGATGGCCCGCGAGGCCCCGTCGCCGTCGAGGTCCACGGAGAGGAAGTCGCCACCCGCGTCACCCCCGAAGGCCCCGATGTCCGAGCGGCTGCTGTCGGCGTCCAGGATCGCGGGGTCGCCAGCGTCCACGAGGAGCGAGCCCGGGCCCGGCAGCCACGGCCAGGGCGAGCAGGGATCGGCATCCCCGCCCATCAGCTGAGGGTCGCCGAACACGCCCGTGCCGTCGCCCGTGCCGTACCCGGGCACGAACGGCCCACCGGCGTTGTCGAAGAACGCGTTGTAGCTGCTCGTCGCGCCGCTGGGCTCGCCGAAGTAGAGTGCGGACCCCGTGTCGCCCATGAACAGGTTGTTCCTGACGTCGAAGCTCGGGTTGGTGCTGTTCCAGAACGCCACCGTGGCGGGCTCGTCTACAGCGGTGGCCTGGTTGTAGACGAAGTGGTTGTTCGAGATGCCCGTGGACTCGGCCGCTCCGGCCTCGAAGGCCATCGCCGACCCGTACTGGGCCTCGTTGCCGAGGAAGAGGTTGTTCGCGTACCTCCGGGTGCCCGGCGTGCCCTCGTCCAGGTAGGCGTAGAAGGCGCCACCGGTCCAGTAGGCGTAGTTGCTGCAGAAGGCGTTGCCCACCATCCACACGTCCTGGCCGCTGTGGAAGACCATGGCGCCGCCGAGCGACGAGTCGGTGTAGCACTCGCGGAACACCGACCCCGTGACGTCCATGTCGCCGTAGTCGTGGTGGACGCAGCCCCCCTGCTCGCTGTTCGTGCCGCCGTACTCGAAGAACGATCCGGACGCGGTGAAGTCGCCGGCGACGTAGATCTGCCCGCCCCCGCGAACCTCGTAGACCCAGCCGAAGTAGGACGAGACGACCGTGAGGTCCGCCTCCTCGACGCTGAGCGCGGCCCCCCAGCAGTCCGCGCCGGCCTCGCACCCGTGGGCCTCGAAGGCGCTGTCGACGATGAGCGTGTCGGCACGCCAGGCGCTGGCCCCCGCGCCTCCACCGTCTCCCCGGACGAACCCCTCGTGGATCCAGCTCTCCAGGATCGAGAGCGATCCGTACTCCACCTGGATCATCCCGCGCAGACCGCCGCTCCCGTTGGCGACCTCCACGCGCTCCAGGGTGACGTCCGCGTCGTACGCGAGCAGGTGGGACCCCGGCGACCAGGGGTCGTTCCAGCCCGTCTCGGTCGGCGACGTCATCCACGAGTCCGTGAGGGTGACCACCCCGTCCGTCAGGTAGAGCGTGACGCCGTAGTCCCCGTCCAGATCGGTCCCGGGAGCGCCTCCCGTGATCTCCAGACGGTTCAGATCGAGGGAGCCGGTGTCGTGGAAGCGCAGCACGCGCCCGGTGCCCGCGCCGTCGAGGGTCAGGTCCTCGATGACCACGCCACCCACGTACACGAGGGCCAGCAGGTCGGAGTCACTCTCGAGCACCGTGGTGCCCGCACCCTCACCGCGGATCGTCAGGCGGCGGTCGACCTCGAAGGACCCCACGTGGGTGCCCGCAGCGATGACGATGGTGTCGCCCGGAGAGGCCGACCACACGGCGTCCTGGACCGTGGAGTAGCTCCCGGGCACATCGAGCTGGGCGGCGAGGGCGACGGCGGCGAGGACGGAGACCATGGGTGGACGATACCACCCATCAGCGAAGGCCCGCGCGCCTCCGTACGATCCAGGCGATCCCGGCGAACAGGGCGATGCCCCCCGCCAACAGCGGCGCGCGCCAGAGCGCCAGCTCCCTGCGGTCGGTCACACGCCGGCCCGCCGAGGGGTCCACCCGCACGGGACCGAGCGTGCCGGGCGCGTGGTAGACGCCGTCGGTGCGGGCCGCGAGGGCCGCCAGGAACGCGGAGTCCGGGGAGACCTCGTCCAGCTCGGGGTCCCGGGCGGTCACGGCGTAGACGGTCTCCGCGTCGCCCACGACCTCCGTGCCCGCCGACACGCTCACCGAGACCTTGTGGGTGCCCCGGCGGGTGGCGGGCACCGCGATGACCACGTCGCCACCGGCCGTCGTGCGACCGCTGCGCTCGATCACCTCGCCGTCCCGCTCGATCCGGGCCTTCACGGCGGCTCCCGGCAGCGGTGCGAAGCTCGTGTCGCGCGCGCGGACCACGAGCCGGACCTCGTCGCCCACCCCGTAGTTCTCGCGGGCCGTGTCCACGGTCACCCGGCTCACGGAGGGGTCGCGCATCAGCCAGCGCAGGCTGTTCTTCCAGAACCGCAGGTAGGCCTGGTTGCCCCGACCCTCCGCGGCCTCCGACATGGACCAGCGCCAGCTCGAGTCCACCGTGAGGGCCATCGTGCGGCCCTTGCCCACCTCGCGGACCGCCAGCACGGGCAGCGGCGCGCCGTCCGCCCCGAGCAACGACGGGTGCTGCAGGAGCACGGCGGCGTCCTCGTGGGCCTTGAGCACCACGTTCGTGCCGTCCATGGCGTGCAGGCGGGACCACCACGCGTCGTTCTCGTCGGCCTCCGGGACCAGCCGGGTGACCGGATGACGCCGTCCGGCGTCGGTGAGCACGGGCTCGAAGGTCTCGGGGCTCGGTCGCTCGTGGTTGTCGACCTCCACGGGCAGCACGCCGCCTAGGGCCGTGCCGCCGTACTGGCCGAGCCCGAAGGACCGGTCGCCCCCGACCATCACGACCGCCCCGCCCTTGTCGACCACGTACTCCTCGAGGTTCCGGAGGAGCTGGTTGCTCTGGGTGGTGAAGTACGGCTCGTAGTCGAAGTTCTGGAACACCACGGCATCGAAGGACCAGAGGTCCGTGCTGAACAGGTCCAGGTACGGGAACGAGATGAGCGAGAGCTCCTCCTCGCCGTAGCGGCCGTCGAAGTCGCGGCTGGTGCGGAGGATGAAGAACGACACGAGGTCCACGCTGGGGTCGCCCTTCAGGAAGCGCCGGAGGAACTTCACGTCCCAGCTCGGCGCGCCCGCGACCTGCAGCACGCGGATCCGGTCGCGCACCACCTTCACCACCACGGGCATCGAGTTGTTCGCCGGCACCGCGTCGTTCTCGTACCGCGGCACGGACACCTCGTACGCGAACCGTCCCGCGCGCTCGGGGGTCACGTCGAAGTCGACGTGGGCGCGCCCCTCGGCATCCAGCACGACCGTGCGTGTGGTCACCGGGGCCCCATCCTGCAGCAGGGACACGGGCACGCTGGTGCCCTCGAAGCCGGTACCCTCGATCTCCGCGCGGATCTGGAAGGGACTGCGGAGGAACGCGTACCCGCCGGTGTCGATGCTCCGCACCGCGAGATCCTTGAGGTCCGCGCGGTCGCCCACCTGGAAGACGGTGAGAGGACCCGGCAGCGACGGGGGTGTCGGGGCCTCCTCGGACCGGAAGCGACGCCGCAGGAGCCCGCGGTCGAGACCGTCCGTGATCACCACGACGGCCGCGAGCCGCTCGCCGGTCATGCGCTCGGACAGGGCGTCGAGCGCGCTCTCGAGGTCCGTGCCGGGCTCCTCGAAGGTGTCCGGCTCCCCCACCCGCAGCGCGTCGCCGAACGTGAAGACCTCGGCCCGATCGACCTGCCCGCGCACGTGGGACAGGATGCCGGCCACGGCGTCGGACCGCGGCACGCCGTCCTCCACGATGCCCATGGACGCGCTCCCGTCGACGAGCACGGCCACGCGGCCCGCCTCGGTGCGCTCGGACTCCTCGACCCACACAGGACGCGCGAGCACGACGACCCCGCCGGCCAACGCCACCGCCCAGGCCGCGAGCTCGCCGAGCCGCCGACCCGCGCTCCGATCGCCCGGCCAGGCAGCCACGAGCGCGAGCACGGCACCCGCGGAGGCCGTCCACACGACCCAGGCGGGGGCTGTCCACACCAGCGCGCCGTCCGGGCCGAGCGGCCCGCCCAGGAGGAGCTCGATCACTCGAGCCGGCCCTGGTTCTTCAGGGCCACCACGTGGGCCTGGTCGCGCTTGTAGTTGGCCGTGAGGCTGTAGAGCACGAGGTTGATGCCGAGCTTCAGCGCCTCGCGGCGCTGGTTCTCGCCGCCGGGCACGCAGGCGTGCACGAACGACCCGTTCTCACGGCGCTCGAGGGCCCCAGAGACGTCGTTGCGGCTGTAGACCAGGGGAGCCAGGTTCCCGACCGTCACGGAGTCCAGGCGCTTCTGGCGGTCGATGCGCCCGACGGGACGGTCGATCAGGAAGAACGAGCGGTAGATCGAGTGATCCCGGGGCACCGGGGCCAGGGGACGCGTGGGGAACAGGCGTCGCGCGAGGCGCTTCACGCTGTCGTCGAAGCCGGAGCTGTCGCGGCCCGAGGTGTCGTCGACGAAGAGGAAGCCGCCGTAGGCGAGGTAGCGCCCGAGCTGCTCCACGCCCGCCTCGTCGATCTCGAAGGCGTCCTGGCCCATGAGGACGGTGAAGGGGTGCTCGAAGAGCTCGGGGTCGTCGGGCTTCACGCGCACGACCTTGCCGTCGACCTCCACGCTGGTGGTGCTCTCCACCTCGTACAGCAGACGCTTCCAGGCGCTCGGACGCGAGAAGGACCCGGGCAGATCGAGCTCCGCGACGTCGACCCGCGTGACCTGCCCGAACCCGAGCGACGTCCCGGGGAGCAACAGGCCCGCACCCGCACCCGCGAGGAACCGGCGACGGTCGATCATGGCGTCTCTCCACGGGTGCGTGCGGCCACGAGGGCCTGCAGGACGAGCAGGACGAACGCCAGCCCGAAGGACGCGGACGCGAGGTCCTCGCGCACCACGAAGCGCTCGGGGTCGAGCTCGCGCTCGATGCCCACCACGGAGTCCGTGCGGCGCACGTCCGACTCGAGGGGGTCGGTGTTCACGGCGACGAACGCGAGGGGCGGCGCGTCCGGCAGACCCACCGCGTAGGCGCCGGCGGCGTCGGGCCGGAAGATCAGCGTGCTGCCCTCGATGCGGCTGCGCACGGGCTGCCCGTCGGGACCGGTGATGTCGGGCTCCACCGCGAGGTCGGGGAGCGGGATGCGCACGGGCTCGCCCACCGTGCCGTCGAAGCGCGCGGCACCCGAGCCGCTCTCGCCACCCAGGTAGCGCACGATGCCCTGCACGAGCGGCATGAACGCCGACTGGAGCGGCAGGTTGCTCCAGCCCCAGTCCACCGTGCTCGTCCACACCAGCACGCGTCCCTGGCCGATCCGGCGCTCCACGAGGGCCGGGATGCCGCCCTCGTAGGCCAGGAGCGTGGTCACCTCGTCCGGGCGGTCCTCGTAGGCGTCCAGGGTGAGCACGCGGTGGCTGCGCACCTTCGGGAAGGCCGCCCGTCCCGAGCGGCTGAAGGGCTTGAAGAGCGGGTGGTCGGTGGTGGGCGGGAGGACGAGGGGGATGCCGGGCTCGTCGGCGTCCGTCAGCGACCGGGCCTGGCGGAAGGGTGCCGGCAGGATGGCGCCGAGGGCCGCGTTGTAGCGGTCGTCCGTGATGTTGTCGCCCGCCGCCAGCACGACGTTGCCGCCCTTGCGCACGAACTCCGTGAGCAACGGACCGAAGGGCCGTGGGTCCGCCACGTTGGCGAGGAACACGATGCGGTGCACGTCGGGGTCCAGGGACGTCAGTCCCGTCGGTGCCACGACGTCCAGCGCGACCCCCGAGCGGGCACCGCCCCACGGGGCCAGCGCGCGCTCCAGGAAGTAGACCTCCGACCGCGTCGGGGTGTCGCCGGGGTCGCCGTCCACCACGAGCACGCGGGACGCCCCCACGCGCGGCAGGTGGAAGTAGCGGGCGTCGTCCGCGGGCAGGTCGGGGTCCGTGCACACGGCCGCACCGACGCCACCGAGCGCCTTGGACGGGATGGTCACGCGCTCCTCGGCCTCCCCGGCGGGCGGCAGGTCCACGAAGATGGGGATGGACTGGCCGTCCGGGAGCGTGACCTCGCACGCCACCTCGAGGCCGTCCGGGCCGTAGTTCGCGAGCCGGAGCGTGAGGGTGCCACCGTCCACCCCGGGCACGTACTGGGCCCGGGTGACCGCGACGTTGCGGGGCGGATCGGCGTGCACGGGCATCGGCAGCACGGTGGACCCGAGCTCGATCAGGGCCTCGAGCTCCGTGCGTGCGTCGGGCACGGTGCGGGGACCCGCCTCGTCCGAGAACAGCAGGACCTCGCCGGGCTCGCCCGCCAGGAGCCGACGGGCCTCGTGCAGGCCGGCCTGGAGATTCGAGGTCTCGTTGGTGGGCTGGATGGCCACCACGGCCGCGCGGAGGCGCTCGTGGTCGGTGGTGAGCTCGTCGGTGAGCGCCATCGCCTCGTCGCCGAACACCACCACGCTCGCCAGCGCCCCCGAGGGCAGCCCGTCGATGACGCCGGTGGCGCCGTCCCGGGCTCGCGAGAGCAGGGTCTCGCCGGCCTCCTGGAGCCCCATCGAGAGCGAGCGGTCGATCACGAGCACGACCCGCCCCGAGCCGCCGTGCTCGGGCACCCCGCCCGGGTAGACGACCTGGGGACCGGCCGCTCCGAGCGCGAGCAGCGCGATGGCCGCCATGCGCATGGCGAGCAACAGCCAGTCCTTGATGCGCCGACGCCGCCGGAGGCGCTTCACCATGCGGTGCATGAGCAGCATGGCCCCGAAGGCCACGCGGTCCTGGGGGGTCTGGCGCGCCAGGTGCGCGAGGACCGCCAGGCCACCGAGAGCCGCCAGGCCGAGCGCGAGCGGCGCCAGGAGCGAGAAGCTCACGCGGCACCCCGGATCACGCGCCGCAGCAGCGTCTCCAGGGGCTGGCCGGTGGACGCCGGCAGGTAGCGACCGCCGAAGCGCACCACGCCGCCCTTCACCTCGTCCACGTACTCCGCGACGACCTCGCCGAAGGCCTCTCGCGCCCCGACGGGGTCGACGGCCAGGGTGTCACCGCCCTCCGGGCTGTAGAACAGCACGGGCCGGTCCTCGTCCAGCGCGTACTCGCCGGGGTCGAACAGGTGCAGGAAGCGCACGTCCGCACCGCGGCGCGCGAAGGCCGAGAGCGACGGCAGCCAGGTGGAGGGCTCCTCCATCCCGTCCGTGATCACGGCCACCCAGCTGCGCCGCCGCACGCGCTCCCCCACCCTGGCGAGGGCGTCGCCGAGCCCGGCCACGCCGCCGGCCTTCGCGGAGGCGAGCACCAGGAAGCAGAGCTGGAGGTGGTTGCGCCCGCCCCGCGTGGGCAGCGAGCTGAAGGGCATGCCGGTGCCCGCGACCACCTCGAGACCCACGGGCTCCCCGTGCCGGTGGAGCCAGTAGAGCAGCGTGGCCGCGAGGGTGATGGCGTAGCCCGCCTTGCTGCGGTCGAGGTCGGGGTAGCCGCCCAGCCCGGCCTTCCCGGTGCCGGTGTCGCCCGAGAGGTCGAGCACCACGGCGCAAGGCAGCTCGGTCTCGGTCTCGAAGCGCTTCACGACGTAGCGGTCGGAGCGGCCCCAGACGCGCCAGTCGAGCCCGCGCAGGTCCATGCCCGGCAGGTACTCCTGGTAGTCCGCGAACTCGATGGCCTGGCCCACACGCCGCGACCGGTGGCCGCCCATGAGCAGGGCGTCCGTGAGGTGGCGGGCCTTCAGGTGGAGGTGGCGGACCCGCGCGAGGACCTCGGCGTCCCAGACCGGCGCGGTGGCGCTCAGCCGACCTCCTCGACGAGCTGCGCGAGCACCTGGTCGACGGTGACGCCCGCCGCCTCGGCCTCGAAGTTCAGGAGCACGCGGTGGCGCAGGACGGCCGGCGCCACGGCGCGCACGTCGTCGATGGTGGGCACCTCGTTGCCGCGCAGGGCCGCCCAGGTACGTGCGCCCACCGCGAGGAACTGGCTCGCACGCGGACCGGCACCCCAGCGGATCCACCGGCTGGCCCCGAGCTTCGCCTCCGGGCGCGTCGCACCCGCGAGCTTCACGGCGAAGCGCACGACGTCACCGTTGGCCGGCAGCTTGCGGAGGAGCTGCTGGAGGGCCACGAGACGCTCGGTGTCGAGCACCCGCCGGGCCGTGGGCATCTCCCCGACCGTGGTGCGCCGGACGATCTCCTCTTCCTCGGCGGGCGTGGGGTAGCCGACCGGGATCGAGAACATGAAGCGGTCCTGCTGGGCCTCGGGCAGCGGGTAGGTGCCCTCCTGCTCGATGGGGTTCTGGGTGGCGAACACCAGGAACGGCGCGTCGAGACGGTACGTGTGGCCGGCCGCCGTGACGGCGCGCTCCTGCATGGCCTGGAGCAGGGCGGCCTGGGTCTTGGGCGGCGTGCGGTTGATCTCGTCGGCGAGCAGGAGGTTCGTGAAGATCGGGCCCTTCACGAAGCGCAGGCTGCGCTGGCCGGTCGCCTTGTCCTCCTCGAGGACGTCCGTGCCGGTGATGTCGGAGGGCATCAGGTCCGGCGTGAACTGGATGCGGCCGAAGCCCACGCCCACCGTCTCGGCCACCGTGTTCACGAGCAGGGTCTTCGCGAGGCCCGGCACGCCCACGAACAGGCAGTGGCCGTTCGAGAGGAGCGCCGTGAGCATGAGGTCGACGACCTCCCGCTGGCCCACGACCACCTCCCCGATGGCGTCGAGGAGGGCCTCCCGCGTGGGGGCGAGGGAGTCGAACAGCGCTACGTCGTCCAAGGCGGAGCCTCCGGGGCTTCAGAGTGCGAGGGCATCGTTCACGGCGGCCTCGAGGCGCTCGGCGGACTGCCCGCCGGCCCCGACCACGACCGCCTCTACCCGGCCCTTCGGGTCCACGACGAACACCGTGGGGAGCGAGCTGACCCGGTACCGATCTTTGGTGCTTCCACCCTTGTCGATCCCGATCCGGTAGGTGATCCCGTTCTTGGCGGCGAACGGCTTCACCTTCGTGACGAGCTCGTCGGTGAGCCCCACCACGACCACACCGTCGCGCCCGTCGAGCTCCACGAGGTGCGGGATGGCCGAGCGGCACGGGCCGCACCAGGTGGCCCAGAAGTCCACCACCACCACCTGCCCGCGGAGGTCCGAGAGGTTGAACGAGGTCCCGTCCAGCCCCTCGACCCGGAAGGCGGGCGCCTGCTCGCCGACGAAGGCCGCCTCGAGGCCCTCCTGGCCGGAGACGTCGGAGCCCCCGGGCAGCACGTACTCGCCCTCGATGGTGTGGATCGGCGGGAGCTCGCGATCCGAGCCGCCACGACGGAGGATCTGCACGATCTCCCTGCGGCGCTCGGCCTCCCCGGTGTCGCCGAGGGCGGCCGCGAGGTCGGCCAGGATGCCCTGCACGTTGGGGTCGTAGGGGTTGAGGTCCGCCGCGTTGTGGTAGGCCGCGAACGCCTCCGCCGGCCGGCCGCGGGCGCGGAGCAGGGCGCCGTGGGTGACGTGGGAGAGCGCGAAGTCCGGGTAGTCCTCGAGGGACGACGCGATCTCGGCCTCGGCGGACGCGAGGTCCTTCAGCTCGATGTGGGTCTGGGCGATCATGTTCGCCAGGTACGGCGAGCTCGGCTCCTCGGGGTCCCGCGCCTTCTCGTACTCCACGAGCGCCGCCTTCGGACGCCCGTGCTCACGGAGGAGGGTGCCGAGCCGCACGAACCGGTGGAGGTCCTCGCGCCGCGAGAGCACGGGGTCCACCGCGTCGTCCTCCACGCCGTCCTCGGCGAAGACGGTGGGGAGCTCCTCGATGATCTCGCCCTTCAGGTCGAGCGTGCGCAGCCAGGCGAGGTAGGCGGCCTCGAGCTGCTGGAAGCCCTGGAAACCCGCGCCCTTCGCGAGGGCCTCCCGCGCGTCCATACCCGACTTCAGCAGCGGGAGGGCCTTCAGGAGCACCCCGTCGCCCCCGCGCTCGAAGCAGAACGCCATGAGGGCGGACACCTGGGCGTACGCGAGGGCCGCCCGCTCCGCGGTGGGCAGCTTGGCGAGGCTCGGGTGCATCTCGTCGAAGGTGACGAGGTCGTCCTTCGCGATGGCCTCGGCGAGCAGGCCCTGCGAGCGCACCGAGAGCTTCCAGTGGTCCCGCCCGTCGCGCCAGCGGTTGTCGAGGTACTTCGCGATGGCTTCCTGGAGCCAGACGGGAGCGCGGTCGTCGGTGTTGTGGGCGACCACGAGGTGGATGTACTCGTGGGCGACGGTGTCCTGCCAGTCGTACCCGCGGGCCAGCGCGCGCGGCGAGGTGATCAGGAGGCGCGTCCACTTCGACAGGGCCACGACCCCGGTGGTGCGGACGTCGGCCTCCGTGAGCGAGCTCGCCGCGATGAACGCCCGGCTGTCCGGGAAGATCTCGAGCAGCGTGGTGCCCGGAGGGGTGGCGCCGAGCAGCGGGGTGACGTGCTCCTCGGTGAGACGCAGGGCGTCACCGGCACCGTCGAGCAGGACCTCGTCGAGCCCGGGCAGGAAGCGGAGCCGGAAGCGCGTGTCGACGCCCGAGGGGTCCTTCACGGGCAGCTCCGCCCAGTGCGCCGTGGCGTAGAGCGTGCGGTCGAACAGCGGGGCCTGGTTCCACTCGTCGGTCCAGCCACCCTCGACGGCCTTCTTCATGGCCTCGGCGGCCTTCGGGTAGTCGCCCGCGTGGAACCACACCTGGGCCTTCAGGGCCTCGCTGGTCGGGTCGTCCGCCGTGAGCGCGCCGCTGGACTCCAGGGCCTCGAGAGCGCACGGCACGTCGTTCGCGCGCAGGCAGCGCTCGACGGGCCCGGTGGGCATGAGCTGAGCGAGGGCAGACTGGAGGACGAGCAGCATCATTGGCGCACCAGCTCCTCGAAGTACCGCTTCTTGAGCGCCCGGTACTCCTCGGGCACGTCGCCCTCCATGCCCTCGAGGAGCGCCCGGCGGTACTCCTCGGGCGTGCGGAACGCCTCGGCACCGGGGATCTCGATCTCGGGGGTGGCGTCGTTCTGGTCGCCACCGTCGCGGTCCTTCGGGTCGCTCTCGCCCTCGCCGTCCTTCCCGCTACCACCGCCCTCGCCCTGCTGCTGCTGCTGGGCCGCCTGCTCCATCGCGCGCTCCAGCGCGTCGCGGGCCTCACGGAGACGGTCGGCGGCCGCACCCTGGCTGCCCTGGGCGGGCATCGGGCGGCCGTCACCGAGGTCGTCCGAGGCGTCCTTCATGCGCTTGCCGGCCTCGTCGAGGCGCTCGTTCATCTCGCCGGGCCGGACCGGGAACTCCTTGGTGAGCTCCTTCGCCTTCTGGGAGACCGACTGCAGCTGCTCCTCGAGCTCCTGCTGGCGCTGTTGGAGCTCCTGGGCCTTCGCGGCCGACTCGGGGGAGGACGAGGCCTGCTCCAGCTGGTCGAGCAGCTCGCCGATCCGGGTGTGGTGGGCCTCGAGGGAAGCGAGCTCCTCGGCACCCGGCCCGAGCAGCGACGGGCTCAGGACCCGGCTGGCCTGCAGGCCGCGGCGAAGGCTCTCGAGGGCGTAGCCCGCGGTGTCGTGGGCGATACGGGCGGCGCGGTAGTCGCGGAGCTGGGAGGCCACCCGGAGCTGCCGGGCGTGCTGGAGCGCGTTGCCCGCCCTCTGCAGCTCGCTGAACGACCGGCTGGCGTCCTCGAGCTCGCTCTCGTAGTCCTCGAGCTCGTCCTGGAGCGCGAACGCCTCCCCCGCGATCCTCTCCCAGAGGTCGGCCTGCTTCTGGGCCGCCGCGTCGCCCTCGTTCTCCTGGAGGTCGCGCACCTCCTCCTGGAGCTTGCGCTGCTCTTCCTCGAGCCGCTCCATCTCGCCGAGGAGCTGCTCCGCCTGCTCCATGGACTGGTCGCCTTCGCCCTTCTGGCGCTCGAGCGTGTCGCGCACGCCCTCCGCGAGCTGCTGGAGCTGCCGGGCCAGGCGCTGGGAGAGCTCGCGCGCCTCGTCCATCCGGCCCTCGGCGATGGCCTTCCGGATCTCGTCCATCAGGTTGCGCGCCTCGTTCTCACGGGCGTTCAGGAACTCCTTCAGGCCGCCCTCGTCGAGCTTGGCGGCCTCCTCCGCGAGCTGCTTCATCATGGCCTCGAGCTGCTCGAGCTGCGCGAGGAGCCGGAGGGAGTCGGGGTCGTCCTCCGCCAGCATGCTCTCGAGGTCCTTCCCGAGGGACTCCAGGCGTTCCGCGATGTCGACGGCCTCCGCCAGCGCCCGCATCCGGAGCATCCGGTCGAGGGCGAGGATGGCGTCCTCCAGGGTGGCGACCGCGCGGTCGCGGAGATCCTGGAGCTCGGCCAGATCCGTGGTGCTCACCGGCGTGAGGCGCCCCACCTCGAAGGTGACGGCGGTGAACGTCACCAGCGCGCTCCCGGCCTTCACGGCGGCCCCGACGACCTCCCGCTCCATCCCGCCGTCCTTCAGGCGCGACCACTCGGCGTCCACGACGGCCTCGAGGGGCCCGTAGCGCTTGGCCACCTCGGGCGCCCAGCCCGCGAGCTCGGCGTGGGTGGTTCCCACCGGGAACGGCTCCTCGAGGTGACCGGCGAGCACGCCGAGCATGGCCTCCACGAGCTCGTTCAGGGCGGCCTCGTTGCGCTGGTCCACCCCGCGGGCCCCGAGCACCACGAGCTCGATCGTGCGCGACACCCCGGCCTTGGGTCCGGCGACGGTGTCGTTGTCGAACGCCACCAGCTCGACCTTCACCCGCGCACCCGCCGCGAGGCCCAGGTCGGCCGGGGTGCGACGCAGCATCCCGAAGGCCTCGCCCTGCCGCTCCTGGGCCCGGAACAGCGGGTTGCCGGCCGTGCGGCCGTCCACCCGGAGGCCCACCCGCGCGATCCCGAAGTCGTCGCGCGCCCGCCACTCGGCCATGAGCGGCTCGTCCACGGCGAGCTCGACGACATCGCCCACGCCGTCGACGGTGACCTCGGGTGCGAGGTCCTCCTGGGCGTCGATCGCCAGATCGCGGGAGTCGCGGTCCTCGCCGTTGCGCCAGGTGACCAGGTGGTACGTCCCGTCCTCCGGCCCGATGGACAGCCGGGCCTGGATGGTGCGCTCGTCGAGGAGCTGGGCCTCGTAGCGCTGGTCGTAGGCGACGAGCCCGGCGGCCTCGAGGGCGTCCGCAGAGCGGGCCGTGATCTCCACCACCGTTCCGGGAGGGCCGGCGACGTCGCCCGTGCTGTTCTCGACCACCCGCGGCTCGAGCCCGGTGTACGCGGGGTACGTGTAGCGCAGCACGAGGTCGCCCACGCGGGCCTGCTCCTCCTTGCCGAGCAGGTCGAGGGCCGCGAGCGCCTCACCTCCCTCCGTGCCGGCCATCCACCACGCGGCCACCCCGAGGGGCCCGCCGGCGACGAACGACAGGGGCAGCGGGAACACCAGCAGCGCCAGGCTGGCCGCGAGCAGCACGAAGGGCACGACGGCCTGGTGGATCCGCCCGATGGAGACGTCCTCGCACGCCTGCCGTGCCTTCGCCGCCACCCGGGCCGCGAGGGCCTCGCTCTCGCCGGGACGCACGCCGTCGAGGCGCTCCACGCTGGTGATCAGGCGCCCCCGCAGATCCGGATGCGCGCGCTCGACCAGCCGGGCCTGGCGCATGCGGTCGCCCGCCGGACGCCAGCGGAGGATGACGGGAGCCGCCACCGCCCCCCAGGCGCCGAGGCCCACGATGAGCGCCACGCCCGACGCGGCCGCGCCGCGCCCGAGCTCCAGCGCCGCGGCCACGATGGCGAACAGGAGGACGGCCGCCAGGACGAGAAGGCTGCGTCCCAGCACCTCCACCGCGATCAGGGCGCGCTCCCGCCACACGAGGCGGTCCACGAACCGTCGGATGCTGTCGGTGTGCTCCACCATCTCGCACATCCTAACCGCGGGGTTCGCGGCGATGCCGTCCACCGGAGGAGCGGGACGTTTTTCGACAGCTCCGGGCGTCAGATCTTGCGGAACAGACCCACGGCGATGCCGACCACCTGCACGTCGCCGCTGCGCTCGCTCACGACGATGGGCTCCATCTCGGAGTTCGCGGGCTGGAGACGGATGCTGTCGCCCTCGCGGTAGAAGCGCTTCACGGTGGCCTCGCCCTCCACCATCACCACGGCGATCTCGCCGTTCCGGGCCGTGCCCTTCTCGCGGACGAACAGGTAGTCGCCGTCGTGGATGCCGTCCTCGATCATGGAGTCACCCGTGACCACGAGGGCGAAGATCTGCCCCCCCCGCGGGACCATCGAGCTGTCGACGCGCAGGGTGCCCTCGTAGTTCTCGTGGGCCAGGAGGGGCAGGCCCGCCGCTATGCGGCCGAGGATCGGGATGCCCTGCACACCGTCGTCCTCCCAGGACTCCGTGGCGTCCGCCGTGATGCGGAGCGACCTCGGCGCCCCGGGCCCTCCCACACGCTCGATGAAGCCCTTGCGCACGAGCGCCTTGATGTGGTCGCTGACGGCGTTCGTGGACCCGATGCCGAGCGCCGTGCCGATCTCGCGGTAGCTCGGCGACACGCCACGCTGGTCGATCACCCCGCGGATGAACTCGAAGATCTCCTGCTGACGGGGGGAAAGGTCATCCACGCCGGGCCTCCTCGCCGCCTGTCGGCGGGCTGTACGGATGTTTCTGTGAACACCCGTACAGTAATGGAGGGTCGCGTGGGTGTCAAACCCGCGGTCAGGGCGGCGGTGCGATGGGGCGCGCGCCCACACGGGCCCGGACGACGTCCCGCAGCGCGAAGCTGCCGCGCGACTCGACCTGCACGCGCACCTCGACCTGATCGGACCGGCCGCCCCACACGGCGGTGTCGTAGCCGGAGTCCACCAGGTTCACGGCGGCGTCCCCGCAGCCGATGTCGCGGACGCGCACGAAGCTGAACCCCGGGAGGCACCCGCGGAGCAGGGCGCACCGGAACGGCGGGGTGTGGATCTGGAGCTTGCTGCATCCGGGGATGTCCAGGATGGCGTCGCCGGGCTCGAGGATCCGCGCGGACACGACGTCCGGCGGGCGCGGCCCGGACGTGACCAGCGGCACCCGGTTCCCGAGGAGGCCGGTGGCCATGGGCGGGAACACGTGCGGGGTGTCGCCCATCGCGATCTGCAGCGCACCACGGGTGTCGATGGGCCACGCGCGGAGCTGCTGGACCACCTCGGCCTGCGCGTCGTCGAGGAACAGGGGCTCCTCGCTGCCGCTCAGGGCGTAGCTGACGTTGTCCGCCACCCGGGCGCGGCCCTGGGCCGAGAGCGCGATCACGGCGGCGCGGGCCCCGGCGTAGCTGGCCGCCTTGCTGCCCAGGAGCTCGACGGCCTTGCCGCACCCGAACCCGAGCGGGATGGCCTCGCCCTCCTGCGTGACGGCCTGGGCCTCGATGCCCGGGATGGCGCCCTCGCAGATGATGTAGTGCACGGGCTTGGTGACGCCTCGCTCGCCGAGGAACCCCGCGATGCGGTCGCGGGCCTGCGCGGCCACCCGGTAGGGCACCAGCTGCCCTGCGTTCAGGCGGTCGCCACCCTCGGGAACCGGAGGTGGCGGAGCGTCCGGGGAGGCCGGCGCAGGCGGGGTCAGCGCGCCCTGCAGCCACACCACGGGGTGCTCCTGGCTCACCTCCACGAACTTCCCGTCGAGGCGCCGGTAGGTCACGTCGCCGCACTGGATGTCCGGCTCGCCCTCGCCCCGGACGTGACAGGCGTGCGGCAGCTCGGCGAGGAGCTGCCAGGAGCCGTCCTGGCCGAAGGTCACGACGACCTCACGGTCGGCGACCTGCAGCCAGAGCTCGTCGATCCCGTCGCCATCCATGTCGGTGACCTGCCTGAGCCCCAGCTCGTCCACCGTGATGCCGTTGGCGCGCAGGAAGGAGAACGGGAACGTCAGCGTGTCGACCGGGCCCTCGTGGGTGCGGATGGGTGATGACAGCCCCAGCGTGGCGGGCCGCTCGCCGGTGACCCAGAACACGAGCGTGGCGGCCACGAGCACCATGCCCCATGCGGGGACCATCGCCATGAACACCCGCCGGAGCGCGCGAGCGCGCCCGCTCCCGACGAGGAAGGTGGTCTCGCCGATGACCACCACGTCGCCCACGTCGATGAACGTGGGCCTGCCCGCGGCCAGCGGGTTGCCGTTGAGGGTGGTGCCGGTGGCGGAGTCGAGATCCTCCAGCGTGAAGCCCGACGAGCTCCCCACGACGCGGGCGTGCTTCACGCTCACCGTGGGGTCCGGGAGGTTCACCCCACGGGTGGTGCGGCCGATGACCAGCTCGGCACCGTCGTCGATGGAGAAGCGCTTTCCCTTGAGGGGCCCGCTCCTGGCGGTGAGATCGATGGACAAACCTTGCTCCGGAAGGCACTGAATACACCGTGCGCCGGACCCGGGTCAACCCGGGAGCCCCGTCCGCACGGGCCGGATGCTCAGTTCCGGAGCTCCGGACCGAAGGCCGCGAAGCGCCCCGCGCCGATGTCCTCCGGTTCACCGCCTCGAATGGGGACTCTCCACACCCGGGAGCCCGAACCGCGACCGCGGACGATGCCGGCGAGCAGGAGGTGGCGCCCCGACGGATCCACGATCGGATGGCTCGACGCGTATTGCTCGAAGAACCGCAGGTAGAACCGCATGTCGCGACTGGGCAGGAGATCGATCAGGTGGGTCTGGTGCCCCGAGAGGTCCACCCGCACCCACTCCACCAGCCCGCGGTCGCTGTCGACCCGGGCCACCACCAGCCCGTCGTCACCGGCCCACAGGAAGGCCAGGCACTCCATCCGGGCCACCAGCTGCTCCTCGCCGGTGGCGATGTCGATCACCGACAGGGACTGGTAGGGCGTGCCGTCGCCCGCGGGGGCCACGGCCCGCGCGAGCCGCGTGCCGTCCGGGCTCGCCACGAAGGCCATCAGGCCGTCGCCGCCGGGCAGCGGGCGCACGGGCTGGCCGTCGCGGAAGGCCATGATGCTCCCCACGCCGTTGTCGTGGGCCCCGTAGAACAGGGTGTCGCCCACCTGGACCGGCGCGCAGAAGTCTCCGGGGATGCCCGGCATGACCTCGGTGGCCCGGCGCATCTCGGGGTCGAGCAGCATCATCCGCGCGTTCGGGCTGCCGCCACCGATGAACGTGGCCACCCGGCCGTCGTCGGTCCAGGTGAAGAACAGCGGGCTGCCCTTCGCCAGGACCTTCTGCGGAGATCGCCCGTCCACGCGGCCCACCGTGAGCAGGAGGTCGTCGCGCAGCTGGCTCACCACCGCGATGCGCTCGCCGTCGCCGGACCACTGGAGGTAGATCGGCAGCTGGTCCGGGAGCTCGATGACCACGGAGGACTGCACCCCCTCGAGGTCGGTCACGAGCACCGAGCCGCGCTCGGCGGTGATCTCGAACGCCGCCACCCACCGGCCGTCCGGGCTGAACGTGGGCCACGTGTGGCTCGCGGGGGCCTGCTTGGCCGCCCCCCAGCTCGCCCACATCACGCTCTCGTCCGCGAGCCCCGTGAGCTGACGCCGCACGCCGTCCGGCTCCAGCAGGTGGATCGCACGGTCTGCCGAGACCCAGGCCACACGAGCGCTCACCCCTGCCCCCTGGGCGCGACGATGCCGTGCAGCACGAACTGGATGCCACCGTCGAGCAGCCGCTGCTGGTCGGGCCGGATGCCGATGGCGGACTGACCCGCGAGCCCGTCGATGATCGCCTTGAGCATCTGTGCCATCGCCTCGGGGTCGCCGCGCCGGATGGTGCCCTCGTCCATGCCCTGGGCGAGGATGCTGGCCGCGGCCGCCACGAACCGGCTGTGCACGGCCACGACGTCGTTGCGGATCTCGTCGTCGCGCACGGCCATCTCGGTCATCATCAGGAAGAAGCGCGGAGGGGACTTCAGGCCCGCGAAGTAGTCGAGGTACTTCTGGCCGAGATCCAGGAGCTTCACGACGGCCGGGCGCTCGTCGGCGTCCGCCTGATCGAGGAAGCTGTAGGTGTTCTCGTGCTCCTCTGCCACCAACGCCATGAAGAGATCGCGCTTGGATGCGAAGTAGAAGTAAACCGCGCCCTTCGAGAGGCCCGCGCGGCGCGCGATGTCCTGCACGCGGGCGGCCAGGTAGCCCTTCTCGACGAAGACGCTGCGGGAGGCCCGCAGGATCTGAGCGCGTCGTTCGCCTTCGGAGAGATGCTTCGTCATCGGTCGCCGAACCTACCTCAGGTGCGTTCTCACCCAGGCAGCGCAGCGTCCAGGTCCTCCCGAAGCGGCCGCCTCTCCTCGATCATCGAGCGCAACACGGCGGGTCGGCGGTCGCGGGGCGTGTGCACGAGGAGGTGCCAGAGCAGCGCGGCGCCCTCGGGGGCATGGGTGTGGAGCAGGTCGGAGGTGAGGGGCTGCTCCGGACCCACGTGCGGAGCGTTCGGCGCGGGGATGGCGACCGTGGTGCCCGACCCCAGGTTCACGAGGGCGAGCGGCAGCCGCTGGACCTGTTGGGCGTCCAACCCCTGGAACAGGACGGCCTCCCGCTCGGCCGAGGCGAACGTCCACCCCCGGATGTCGCCGGACTCACCGTCCCGCCGCCAGGTGTGCCCGTCGAGCACCATCCAGTCCGAGTGCACGGGACGGTAGTAGCCGAAGATGTCGATCTCGGGCTCCATGCCCGGCCAGAGCCGGAGCCCGGTGCGCCGCCAGGCCGCCGCAGGCACGCGCTCGCGGAGGGCGCGGAGGAGCGCGCCGTCGGGGTCGTCGAAGGTCTGGCGGGGCCGACGGTCGGCGGGCGCCAGGGCCCGGTAGAGCCCGGCGATGCCACCGAACAGGATGTCCATGGCGTCCGCGTCCACCAGGTGCGGTCCGGGCTCCGGGGGCACCCGCTGGAGGGTGCGACACGTGAACAGCACGTCCGCGTCGGACCCGAGCACGACGGCCACCTCGAAGCCCCCGTCCACACGGCGCACGAAGGCGGTGGCCACCGTGACCCCCGCCAGGTCCACGTGGGTGTCGGACGTGAGCGGGTCGTGGAGCCGCAGACCCTCCTCCCCCACCGTGAGCACCTGCACCCGGTCGCCGCGCGACCACAGCCAGGCCTCGGCGCCCAGGAGGAGCCCCGCGAGGGGCAGCGGGGCCAGCCACGCGCCGCCGAACCAGCCCGCGAGCACCGAGCCGATCCCGCCGATACAGCCCGCCAGGATCCGCACCACGGGCGCGATGAAGCTGTCGACCGCGACGGGGGTGCCCTTCAGGGTAAGGTCGTTCAATGTCCGCGCTCCTCGCCCTCCTCCTTGCCTGCCGCACGGCGGCCGCGCCACCTCCGACCGCGGATGCGTCCGTCTGGGAGGGGTCCGTCACGCTGCAGCTCGGCGATGGAAGCGCCTGCACCATCGTGGCGATCCACGGGTACGGCGCCAGCCCGGCCAGCCTGGCCGGCCTCTACGCGGACATGCCGCTGAACGCGATGGTCGTCCTGCCGAGGGCCCCGCAGCCCAAGGGTGAGGGCTGGGCGTGGTTCATGCCGAGCCGCGGGGCCGAGTGGTCGCAGTACGTCGAGGCCATCGGCGCAGCGGGCGAGCGTCTCGCCGGAGGGCTCGCGGCGGGCGTCCCGGGCGCGAAGGCCCCGGGTCGGCCCATCATCACGGGCTTCAGCCAGGGCGGCATGCTCTCGTGGACCGTCGCCACGGCCCACCCGGACCTCGTGAGCGCGGCCCTGCCCATCGGCGGCCTGCTCCCGGCTCCGCTGTACCCTGCCGGCCCGTCCACCGTCCCCATCGAGGTGTTCCACGGCGACGCCGACACGGTGGTCTCCCACGCGATGGACGCGACGGCCGCGGAGGCCGTGAAGAGCCGCGGCTGGCCCGTGGCTTTCCACAGCTACCCCGGGGTCGGGCACACGATCCCGCCCGCCATGCGCGCGGACTACGCGCGCTCACTCGCCGCCGTCTGCCGCTGAGACCAGCCCCGCGTCCAGCATGCGCCGGACGAGCGGGACGTCGGGCTCCGGCCGCGGCCACGTCCGCCAGAACCCCGTAGCCAGGCGGCTCGCCTCGGCGCTGTCGCCCCGCTCGTGGGCACCGAGGGCGAGGTTCCCCCATGCCATGGCGCGCTCGGGCAGGAGGTCCGCCGTCTTGCACCCGTCGATCTCCAGCAGCGCCTGCCAGTAGCCCCGCGCGACCTCGGGCTTCCCGACGACCGTCGCCACCGTCGCGATCTGCCCGATGTGGCTGCAGGTCGTGCCCATCCGCCTCGAGGCGCCGGACTCCGCCGCCACCCGCGCCGCCAGGTCGCCCAGGGGCAGTGCGTCGAGCAGCGGAGCGAGATCCCCGTTCCAGGCGGCGATCCACTCGTCTTCCGTCCAGAGCGCGAAGATGCGCACGGTCCGGTCGACAAGCGCCTCCGGGACCTCCGTGGGGTCCGTCCGGAGGGCCAGGCACTGCGCGATCTGGCGCTCCCGATCGGCCCTCGACTGCCGCTCGGCCACCTCCGTCGCCGTGGTCGCAGTCCCATCCAGCGCTCCCGCCGCGTGACGGGTGACGGCACCGAGCTGCTCGATGGAGAGGAGATCGGGACGGCAGGCGTAGCGCGAGAAGGCCCGCATCGGGTCCATCCACCCGCCGGACAGGTCGAGCGGGGCCGACCAGAGCTCGAGCGCGAGAGCCGGACGCCCCGCCTGGACGGCTGCCCAGACGAGCTCGCGGTCGCGCGCTGCCTCCACCATGGGCCCCCACTCCGAGGTGTCGAGCACCAGGCGGTGCCGATGGAACGCGTCGTCGTCGCCCGTGAGGAGCCCGATGCGCGCCGCGAGGATCCGCGCGTCGAGACGGGTGGGGTGATCGCGCACCGTGTCGGCGGCCTCCCGGGCGGCATCGTCCAGCCGGCCCGCCGCGGCGAGCGCGCGCGCGTGCGCCCCACGCAGGCTGGCGGAACCAGGGCGACGCTGAAGGAGACCCTCGATGGCCTCCGGCGTGGAGTCGGCCGGGAGCAGGCCGGGATGACGGGCCGGCTCACCCGCCGCGGCGAGACGTGAGCGGAAGTCCTGCGGTGTGGCCGTCATGCAGGCGATCGCGACGAGGTCGTCGGGGTGCGCGTCGAGCTGGCGCGACATCCCGAACCCGAGCCGCAGGAGGCGGGGCATCAGGACCGCCATGGACAACGGGCCGGGATCCCGCTGCACCAGGGCCCCGAGCTCCCGGGCGCAGTGCATGGCGGCGCTGTCCTCGTGGATCCGCGAGCCCGTGATGTGCGTGAAGGCGTGGAACACCCGGCCTGCCGGTGCGCTCGCCACGATCCCGAGCGCCGCGACCTCCGGTGGCACCTGGGGAGCCTCGAGGAGCGGCAGGAGCAGCGTCGCACCCTCGAGCTCGTCTCCCTCCATCAGGGCCGCGTGGGCGGCCTCGAGCCGCCGCTGGTCCGCCGGGTCGACGTAGAGGACGGGCACGCGCTCGGGGGTCAGGATCGGCACGTCGTCGTCGTCGTAGGTCGGGAACATCCAGATGCCGACGACCCCGGCGCAGGCGAGCGTCAGCACGGCTCCCACCGCACCCAGGATGCCCAGACGGCGCCCCCACACGCGCAGCCTGCTGGGGCGGGGCGCGTCCACGGGCCGCGGGAGGGATGCCGTGGGCTCGGGCTCGTCCGCGATTCCGGCGAGGTGACCCGCCAGGACCGGCGTGGCGTGCACCACACAGGAGGGCTCCGCGAGCCAGTCGGAGAAGTCCACCGGCCCGTCCGGGCCCGAGGGGCGGACCTCCACGTGGCCGCCCGTCTCCACGGACTCCAGCCGCACGGTCGTCCCGATGGACTCCACGACCATGCAGCGGGGTGCCCGGACCACGGGGTCGTCGCGGACCTCCAGGAACGGCGAGACCTCGAGCACGCGGTCGCCCTCCGGAGCCACGAGGTACAGCGCGTCGGGCACCAGGTTCGCCGTCCAGCGCGCCTGCACGGGCTCCGTCAGCGCCACCTGGCCCGCGAAGAGCTGCACGTCGCCCTCGGTGTCGCCGTCGCGGCGCGGGGTCGCCCGCACGACCCGGAGCAGGCGGTAGGACTCCAGCCACGGCAGGCTCGCCAGGACCTCGCGCAGGCGGGCCTCGATCTCGCCCGCCTCCGGACGGTCCGCCGCACCGCCATGGGCGATCCGGTTGCGCAGGGACACCAGGTCCCCGAGGGCCGTCAGCGTGGCGGACGGCTTCTTCCGCCCGGTGAGCAGGGCCTCGCGGAGCTCGGGGACGAACGGCGCGGGGTTCGCCTTGGTGAGCTCACGCAGGAGCTCGAGCCAGTGGCCCAGCGACGGACGGGCGAGCTGGGCCCACAGGCGCGGGTCCACGTGGATCCCGGACTGCAGCGCTCCAGCCGCGGTCACCCCCGCCAGGAAGCGCAGCACGACACCCAGCGCCTCGACCGCCCGTTGCTGCCGTTCTGCCGGGCTCGAAGCCACCAGGACCCGCGACCACGCCGCCGCGATCGGCCAGGGCATGCGCCCGACGATGCGACGGTCGGTGGTGCGGGGGTCCGGCGGCGACACCGGTCAGATGTCGAAGGTGACGCCCTGGGCCAGCGGCAGGTCCGTGCCCCAGTTGAGCGTGCAGGTCTGACGCCGCATGTACGCCTTCCAGGAGTCGCTCCCGGCCTCACGGCCGCCGCCCGTCTCCTTCTCGCCGCCGAAGGCACCGCCGATCTCCGCACCGGACGTGCCGATGTTCACGTTCGCGATGCCGCAGTCGCTGCCCGCGTGGGACAGGAAGCGCTCCGCCGAGCGGAAGGAGTCCGTGAAGATGGCGCTGGAGAGGCCCTGGTCCACGGCGTTCTGCTGGTGCACGGCCTCCTCGAGGTCGTCGTACTCGAACACGTAGAGGATGGGCGCGAAGGTCTCGTGCTTGCAGATCCCCATGTCGCGGTGGGCCCGGACGAGGGTGGGCTTCACGAAGGAGCCCGGCCGGTCGACGCGCTCGCCGCCCGTGAGCACCTCGCCGCCCTGCTCGCGGATGGTGGCGACGGCCTCGAGGTACATGCGCACGGCGTCGTCGTCGATGAGCGGCCCCATGAGCACGCCGTCGTTCGCGGGATCCCCGATCGGGATCTGCTCGTAGACCTTCTGCAGGCGAGCCGTGAAGTCCGCCGCGATGCTCTTGTGGAGGTAGAGACGGCGGGTGGACGTGCAGCGCTGCCCGGCCGTGCCCACGGCACCGAAGGCCACACCGCGCAGGGCGAGCTCGAGGTCGGCGTCCGGGGTGACGATGATGGCGTTGTTGCCGCCGAGCTCGAGCAGGCAGCGGCCGAGGCGACCCGCGACCACCTGGTTCACATGGCGGCCCATGCGCGTGGAGCCCGTGGCGCTGATGAGCGGGATGCGACGGTCGGCCACCATCGTCTCGCCCACGTCGGCGTCGTCACCGATGATCAGGTTGAGCACGCCGCCCCAGCCGTGCTTCTGGAAGACGGCGTCGCACACGCGGTGCGTGGCGATGGCGGTGAGGGAGGCCTTGATGCTCGGCTTCCAGATCATCGTGTTGCCCGCGGCGGCCGCGACCATCGCGTTCCACGCCCACACGGCGTTCGGGAAGTTGAAGGCGGTGATGATGCCGACCACACCGAGCGGGTGCCACTGCTCGTACATCCGGTGGCTGGCGCGCTCGCTGTGCATGGTGAGGCCGTTGAGCTGGCGCGACATGCCCACCGCGAGGTCGGCCATGTCGATCGACTCCTGGACCTCGCCGAGCCCCTCGGAGGTGACCTTGCCCACCTCGCGGGTGATCAGCATGCCGAGGTCGTCCTTGTGCTGGCGGAGGGCCTCGCCCACCTCGCGCAGGATCTCGCCGCGCTTGGGGGCCGGGAGCATGCGCCAGTCGGCGAACACCCGCTGGGCCTCCGTGACGACCTTCTCGTAGTCGTCGACGGACGCGAGGCGCACGCTGCCGAGGGACTCGCCGGTGGACGGATCGAAGCTCGGGACCTCGCGGCCCGTGGTGGCGAGGAAGCCAGACGTGGTGGCGGCGCCGGGGTTCACGGCCTCGAGGCCGAGGCGGGACAGGTACGTGGACATGGTGCTGCTCCTGATCAGGCTTTGGTGCCGCGACGCGAGCGGGGCTTCGCGGCGGGCTTCGGGGTGGCGAGGGTCTGCACGGTGGCCTCGAGCGCCTCGAGGCCGTCCGCGACGGACTCCGCCGTGCTCAGCGCGGAGGTGGCCTGCTGGGAGGCCTTCGCGACGGAGGATCCGAGACGGTCGATCGCGTCCTGGGCGCCCATGAGCTGCGCGCTCGACGCCTGGATCGTGCCGACGGTCATCTTCTGCATCTTCTCGGCCTTCTCGAGCCGGGCCTCGAGGGCCTCGACCTTCTCGCGGAGGCCCTGGACCTCCGTGGCGCTCGGCAGGCTGCGGGACGCGAGCTCCTGGCGCAGGAGGTCGCGGATCCTCCCGTCTACGCCGAGCCAGTCGCGGATGGTGTCGCGGATCGCCATGGGTGCCCTCCGGGCCGGCGGCCTTAACGCGTCGACGGGAGACCGGACGAAGACGATCGGTGATGATGGTCACAGGGTCGGGCCGACCGGGGTCCACGGGTGGATGAGGCGAGATGCAGCACCCGACGACGACAGACCCCGAGGACCGCGAGGCGTGCACCGCGATGATCCTGGCCCACGGCACATCGGTGTACGCCGTGTGCCTCGCGATCCTGGGAGACCCCGACGAGGCCACCGAGCAGGCCCAGCGCCCGGATGTCGAGGCGGAGGCCCCCGTCGAGCCCCCTCTGGAGACGGCGGTGGACCTCCGGCTCGACCTCTCGCTGCCGATCCACTACCAGGGTCTCTACCATCCCCTGGACCTGGACGAGCCGCTCGATCCAGCCGACTGGGACGGCCTGCCCGAGGATCTCGTGAGCCTGTTCCGGGACGTGATGGAGCCCCGGACGTACCGGAAGGACTGGAAGGACATGGAGGCACTGTCCGCCTGGCTCGAGCACCCCCACGACCCGTCCACCGACCTGCTGGCCCTCGACTTCCTGCGCAACCGGATCGCCGCTGAGTACCTGCAGAACGACTTCGTGTTCACCCGGGTGCGCCTGTACACGCGCCCAGGGGACGCACGGAGCACCGACGTGGCGGTCTTCGCGGATCTGCCCTCGCTCGCGGACCGGGTGCGTGCACGGCACACAGGATCTCCCGTCTCCGACCGCCTCGACCTCGCGGCGGTGAAGGCCAGGCTCGCGTACTACCCGTACGCCTTCCAGGCCGACGGGCTCGATCTGGCCCTCGACCTGGTGGAGCGGTCCCGCGACCCCGACGTCCTGGGTCCCGCGCTGCGCGTGCTCTCGAGCGCCCTGGGCGTGCGGCCGCTCACCTCGGCCGAGGCGTCGATGGTGGAGGCGCGCGCCTCCGGGATGCCACCCGTCGTCCAGCGCGACGTGCTCGGGTTCCTGGTCCGTGAGGCCTTCGGGCGCGACGACATCCCTGCCGCCCGCAGGAACCTGGCCGCCTACCGCGCCGCCGTGGACGCGACCTGTACCGACCCGCCGGACGACGCCTGCGAGGGGCACGTGGACGTGCTCCGGGCCCAGGGCACCCGGCTCGCGCTGGTCGGGGCCCCCGCCCCCGACGACTGGCGGGATGCGCTCACCCACCTCGCCTGGCTGTGCTGGCGGGAGAACGACGTCTCCTTCGCCACGCTCGATCGGCGCACGGCCCGGGTCCAGGAGGGTGCATGGACCGCGGCTGGCCCGACCTCCCACGGCCCCCCGACGGCACCGAGGTCCGCTTCCACCTCACCTACGATCCGTACGACGCGGATCGCGATCCCGGCAGGGCCATCGGCACAGGCACCTCCGGCGGATAGGGTGCCCGCCCCGAGGAGCGTCCATGAGCACGACCGTCACGCCGTTCGATCCCTCCCTCCTGGCCGCCCGCGTCGGCGGGCTCGACCGCGAGGAGGCCGCAGCGCGCCTCGACGTCCTGGTGCCCGAGCTCAACCGCCACGCGAAGCTCTACTACACGCACGACGCGCCCGAGATCGACGACCGCACGTACGACATCCTCTACCGGGAGCTCGAGCTCATCGAGGCGCGCTTCCCGGCCCTGGTCCGCGACGACTCGCCGACGAACCGCGTCGGTGACGCCCCCATCGACAGCCTGCAGCCCTTCGTGCACCGCGTCCCGATGCTCTCGCTGAGCAACGCGATGTCCGCCGAGGAGGTCGTGGAGTTCGACAAGCGCATGCAGAAGGAGCTCGGAGACGAGGCACCCGGAGAGCTCCGGTACTCCGTCGAGCCCAAGCTGGACGGGCTCGCCATCGAGCTAGTCTACGAGCACGGCACCCTCGTCGGTGCCGGCACCCGCGGGAACGGCGAGGTCGGGGAGGACGTCCTGCACGTCGTCCGTACCATCCGCGCCATCCCCACGAAGCTCGTGGGCGCCCCCCTTCCCGCCCGCCTGTCCGCCCGGGGCGAGATCTTCATGACCCTCGAGGGCTTCACCGCGATGAACGAGCGGCTGGTCGCTCGGGGCGAGGAGCCCAAGAAGAACCCGAGGAACGCCGCTGCGGGCACCGTCCGGCAGCTCGATCCGTCCGTGGCGGCCGAGCGGCCCCTCACGTTCATGGCCTACGCGGTGGGCGAGGTGGAGGGGTTCGTGATGCCGGGCACCCACGCCGAGCAGCTCGCCACGCTCGGGTCCTGGGGTCTGCCGGTGAACCCCCTCAACACCGTCGCGGTCGGCGCGGACGGCGTGAACGCGGCCATCGCCCGGCTCGGCGAGCAGCGCTTCGAGCTCGGCTACCCCATCGACGGCGCGGTCGTGAAGGTCGACGACGTGCACCTCCAGGACATCCTGGGTTTCGTGTCCAAGGCGCCGCGGTGGGCGGTCGCCTTCAAGTACCCGGCGGAGGAGGCGGAGACGACGCTCCTCGAGGTCACCTTCCAGGTCGGCCGCACCGGAGCGATCACGCCTGTGGCGAACCTCGAGCCCGTGGACGTCGGTGGGGTCACGGTCTCCCGGGCCACGCTCCACAACGAGGACCAGGTGCGCCTGCTGGACGTCCGGACCGGCTGCCGGGTGGTCGTACACCGCGCGGGCGACGTCATCCCCCGCGTGGGTCGGGTGGTCGTGGACGAGGCGCACGTGACCCGCCCCACGGTCGTCTTCCCCACCACCTGCCCGGAGTGTGGGTCCGAGGTGGAGCGGGAGGCCGATCAGGCCGTCCTGCGTTGCTCGAACACCGTGTCGTGCCCCGCCCAGCTCCGCGCGAGCCTCATCCACTTCGGGTCCCGGACCGCCATGGACATCGACGGGCTCGGCGAGAAGCTGATCGATCAGCTCGTCGGAGCCGGCATCGTCCGCCGTCTCTCGGATCTCTACCGCCTCACCTACGAGGACCTCGTCGGTCTGGACCGCATGGGTCGACGCAGCGCCGAGAACCTCCTGGACGCCCTGGAGCGCAGCAAGGAACGCCCGCTGGAGCGTGCGCTCACCGCCCTCGGGATCCGGGAGGTCGGCGAGGCCACCGCCCGCGACCTGGCCCTCGCCATGGGATCCCTCGCCGCGATCCGGGCCGCCACGACGGAGGATCTCCTCGCCGTCGGGGGCATCGGGCCCACCGTGGCCGAGCGGATCCGGAGCTTCTTCGCTGACCCGCGGCGTTCCGCAGAGGTCGACGACCTCGTGACCCTCGGTGTGAGGTTCCCCGACGCCGAGCGGGCCGCTGCCTCGTCGACCGCCGATCTCTCCGGGAAGACCTTCGTGATCACGGGGACGCTGCCCACCCTCAAGCGCAGCGAGGCCAAGGACATGATCCTCGCGGCCGGCGGGAAGGTCGCGGGGTCGGTGTCCGCTCGCACCGACTACCTCGTGGCTGGCGAAGCCGCAGGTTCCAAGCTCGAGAAGGCCACGGCTCTGAACGTCGCGGTCATCGACGAGGCCGGGCTCCTCGCGATGCTCGCGGGAGGAGCCGAGCCCCCGGAAAGTGCCCGCGCGGACGGATCGGTGGGGCCCTGATCCGTTGACAAGGGCCCGAGCAGCGCATCATACTTCCGACCAACCCCGCGGGAGCGCCGCCCGGCGCACCCCACTTCTCCCCAAGGTCCCCGATGTCCGTCGATTTTCCGAGACTGCACGAGATGAAGCGAGAGGATCTCCTCGACGCTGCGCGGGAGGCCGGGGTCGAGGACGCTGAGCGCCTCCGCGGACACGATCTGGTGTTCGCGGTGGGGAAGGCACAGGGCGACGCCACGAACAACGCCTACGGACGCGGCGTGCTCGAGGTGCACGGGGAGGGCTTCGGGTTTCTGCGGTCGCCCACCGACAACTTCCTGCCCGGGGCGGACGACATCTACGTCAGCCAGTCCCAGATCCGCCGCTTCAAGCTGCAGACCGGCGACACCGTGATCGGCCTCGTGCGGCCGCCCAAGGAAGGCGAGCGCTACCTCGCGCTCCTCCGGGTCGAGAGCGTCAACGGCGAGCCGCCTGGCATGGAGCCGCCGAGCTTCGACTCGCTCACGGCGATCTACCCGGACGACCGCATCGCGATGGCCACCGATCCCGTGCTGGCCGCCGTGGACATGGTCGCCCCCATGGGCCTCGGCCAGCGCGGCCTCCTCGTGGCCCCGGGCCGCGTCGGGCGCACCGACATCCTCCGCCGCATGGCCGAGGTGATGACGGCCGACGAGGACCTCCACGTCACCGTCCTCCTCATCGGCGAGCGCCCGGAGGAGATCGGTGAGTGGCGCAAGGAGAGCCGGGCCGAGATCATCGCCACACCCTTCGACGAGCCGCCGTCCCGCCACGTGCAGGTGGCCGACATCGCCTTCGAGCGTGCGCGGCGCATGGTGGAGCGAGGCGACGACGCCGTGCTGATCGTCGACAGCCTCACGCGGCTCCTGCGCTTCTGCCTGGCCGAGTTCCCGAGCTCGGGTCGCGAGATCGACGGCGTGGACGCCACCGCGATCCACCGGATCCGCCGCTACATGGGCTCCGCGCGCGCCCTCGAGGAGGGCGGATCCCTCACCGTGGTCGGCGTGGTGACGGGCGACGAGGACCACCGCGTGGCGCGTGCGCTCCTCGACGACCTCCGCGAGGTGGTCAACTGGGAGGTCACCCTCTCGCGCGACCTCGCCACCCGCGGGATCCACCCGCCGCTCGCCCTCGCCCACTGCGGCACCGTGCGCGAGGAGAACCTGCTGGACGACGCCGAGCAGGCCGCCCGCAAGGCCCTCCGCGAGCAGCGCACGGGCGATCCCTACCAGGACGCCCTGAACGCGATCCAGGCCGCGCGCACGGCCGTCGCGGGATCCACCGCCGCACCCTGACGCACCGCCCGGAGCCCTTGACACCCCGCGGCCGGCGGGTGACATGGGTCCGTCTATCCCTCGGGGACCGCTCCACGTCGACGGCCCCTCACGACTGGAAAGCCCATGAAGCCCGACATCCATCCGTCCGACTACCGCTTCGTCGTCTTCCGCGACGTCTCCTGCGACTTCGAGTTCCTCACCAAGTCGTGCGTCTCCACGGACCAGACCACCGAGTACCAGGGTCAGGAGTACCCGCTCGTCGTGATCGACATCTCGAGCGAGAGCCACCCGTTCTACACCGGCACCCAGAAGATCATGGACACCGAGGGCCGGGTGGAGCGCTACTACAAGAAGTACGGCTTCCAGAAGAACGACTGACCCTCTCCAGGGTCAGCCGTCCCCAGCGGGCCGCCGCAGCGAGCCTGATCATCTCCGGCCGCCGAGGCGGCCTGCGCGGCCCGCCCCGCGTGGGCCCCGCCTCGTGCGGCCGTTCTGGTTTGGATCCCCGGTTGCAGCCCCGTCGCTCGGGGCGGAGTGACCCCCGATGTTCGACAAGCTCCCCATGTTCCAGGCGCGGCTCGAGGTGCTCGACCGCCAGCTGATGGACCCCGCCGTCTGCAGCGATGGTCGGAAGCTTCGCGAGCTCTCGCGGGATGCTTCGCACGTCCGGACGATCGTGGAGGCCTTCGAGCACCACGCGAGCCTCGCCGAGGAGCTCGACGGGGCCCGTGAGATGGCCACCGAGGAGGACGACCCCGAGCTGCGCGCCATGGCCCGGGAGGAGGTCTCCCGCCTCGAGGGCGAGGTGGAGGCAGCCGTCCAGGAGCTCCGGGTGCTCCTCCTGCCCAAGGACCCCTACGAGGGTCGGCCCGTGCTGCTCGAGATCCGCGCCGGCACCGGCGGCGACGAGGCCGCCCTGTTCGCGGCGGACCTCTACAAGATGTACACCCGGTTCGGCGAGCTGCGTGGCCTCCGCTTCGAGGTGATGAGCGTGAACGCCACGGCCGGCGGGGGCTTCAAGGAGATCATCGCCAGCGTCACCGGCGAGGACGCCTACAGCCTCCTGCGGTTCGAGGCCGGCGTGCACCGCGTCCAGCGTGTGCCGGCCACCGAGTCCCAGGGCCGCATCCACACCTCTGCGGCCACGGTCGCCGTACTGCCGGAGCCCGACGAGGTCGAGGTGGACATCGACCCCAAGGACCTCCGCATCGACACCATGCGGGCGGGCGGGCCCGGCGGCCAGAGCGTGAACACCACGGACTCCGCGGTGCGCATCGTGCACGAGCCCACGGGGCTCATCGTGCAGTGCCAGGACGAGAAGAGCCAGCACAAGAACCGCGAGAAGGCCATGCGCGTGCTCAAGGCCCGCCTGCTCGAGAAGATGCAGGCCGAGGCCCACGCGGAGGAGTCGGCGGCCCGCAAGGCCATGGTGGGCTCCGGCGACCGCTCGGAGCGCATCCGCACCTACAACTTCCCCCAGAACCGCGTGACCGACCACCGGATCAACCTCACGCTCTACAAGCTCGACGCGATCGTGAACGGCGACATGCAGCCCCTGCTCGACGGGCTGACCGCGGCCCACCAGGCCGAGATGCTCGCCCGCGAAGGGCTCTGACGGGGTGTTGTCGCTCGTCGAGATCCTGACGCGCACCGAGGCGTTCCTGCGTGAGCGGGGGATCGACGGTCCGCGCCGGGAGTCCGAGCTCCTCCTGTCCCACGTGCTCGGGCTCGAGCGCCTGCAGCTCTACCTCTCCTGGGATCGTCCGGTCACCGAGGCCGAGCGGGCCACCCTGCGTGAGCTCGTGGCGCGCCGCGGCCGCCGGGAGCCCCTCGCGTGGATCCTCGGCACCACGGGCTTCCACGCCCTCGACCTGCTCGTCCACCGCGACGTGCTCGTCCCCCGGCCCGACTCCGAGACCCTCGTGGACGCTGCCCTGGAGTGGATCCCGAAGGACGCGAGCCCGGTGTACGTCGCGGACATCGGCAGCGGCACGGGCGCCATCGGGCTGGCGATCGCCATGGCCCATCCGGGTGTGCGCCTGTACGCCACCGACGTCAGCGAGGCCGCCCTCGCGAACACCCGCGCGAACGTCGCCGCGCTGGGTCTCACCGAGCGGGTGGCCGTGCTGGCCGGGCCCTTCCTGGAGCCCATCCCGTCGAAGCGGCCCGTGGAGTGGGTGGTGAGCAACCCGCCCTACATCCCACGGAAGGCGATCGACGGCCTGATGCCCGAGGTGGCGCGCTTCGAGCCCCGCCTGGCCCTCGACGGAGGACCCGACGGCCTGGACGTCTACCGCGCCCTCATCCCCCTCGCGGCCGCCCGCGCCACCCGGGGGGTGCTCGTCGAGATCGGCCAGGGGCAGGCCCCCCGCGTCCTCGACCTGATGCGCAAGGCGGGACTGGATCCCGTTCAGTCCTGGAACGACCTGGCAGGTATCCCCCGTGTGGTCGGGGGCCTTGTGCCAGACCCGTCCCGCCTGGTAGTACCTCGCACCGACAAGGAGTGCCCATGACCCGCTTCGCGACCGCCCTCGCCGCCCTCGCCCTCGTCGGCTGCGGGGGGAGCGACTCCGGACAGCCCCAGGGCGACGGCGGAGAGAACGCCAAGCGCTGGCCCACCCAGGACACCCTGGTGATCGCGTCGCAGGCGGACATCGGATCGCTCATCCCGGTGAAGCCGCGCACGGCCACCGACAGCTTCATCATGGCCAACCTCGCCATCGAGACCATCGACAGCGACTTCGACTGCTCGCTCAAGAAGCGGGAGGGCCTCGCCAAGTCGTGGGAGTGGTCGGACGACGGCAAGAAGATCACCATCAAGCTCCACGAGGGTGTCACGTGGGAGGACGGGGAGCCCGTCACCGCGGACGACATCAAGTTCTCCTACGAGCTGGCCGCGAACCCCAACGTCGCGAGCCCCCGCCTCGGCTACCTCGAGTACCTGAAGCCCGACGCGAACCCGCGGGTCATCGACGACCACACGCTCGAGTTCGAGTTCACCCGCGCCTACGATCGCGACGCCCAGGCCGCCCACGTGAGCCTGGAGGCGATGCCGCGCCACATCCTGGGCTCGGCGGATCCCGGCACCCTCGAGGGGCACCCGTTCGCCACCAACCCCACGTTCTTCGGCCCGTGGCGCCTGGCGAAACACATCCCCAACCAGTCCGTGATCCTCGAGCCCAACTGGAAGTACACGGGCCCCGAGTACCGGAAGCCCAAGCTCGACCGCGTCGTGTTCAAGGTGATCCCCGAGTACTCGGCGCGCATCATCGCCCTCGAGAAGGGCGACGTGGACCTCGTCGAGAACCTCACGATCGCGGACGTCGACCGCCTCCGGAAGGAGCACCCGGACGACCTCGACATCAAGCTCCGCGGCTACCGCGCCATGGACTACGTCGGCTGGAACGGCACCAAGTTCGCGCCCTTCAACGACATCAAGGTGCGTCAGGCCCTCGCCCACGCGGTGGACCGCGACCGCATCATGAAGAAGATCCTCACCGGTGAGGACGGCACGCTCTACGCCAAGCCCGCCGTGGGCACCATCACGCCCGAGCTGTGCGGCGTGCACAACGACGACATCGTGCCGCTCGCCTACGATCCCGAGAAGGCGAAGGGTCTCCTCGCGGAGGCCGGCTGGACCGACTCCGACGGGGACGGCTGGCTCGACAAGGACGGCCAGAAGTTCGCGTTCACCATGGTCACCAACCAGGGCAACAAGCGTCGTGGCGACACCGCTGTCGAGATCCAGGCGGACCTGAAGAAGATCGGCATCGACATGTCCCTCGACACGAAGGAGTCCAACACCTTCTTCGAGCGCGTCGAGCACCGTGAGTACGAGGCGTTCCTGGCGGGCTGGTCGGCGAGCCTGTTCATCGATCCGTCCACCATCTGGGGCACCGAGACCCTGCCGGACCGCCCGCGGCCCTACAACCACACGCTCTACTCGAACGCCGAGGTGGACGCGCTCATCTCGCAGGGCCTGAACACGCCGGATCCCCGCGAGGCCGCCCCGATCTGGAAGGACCTCCAGGCGAAGATCTACGCGGACCAGCCCTACCTGTTCCTCTGGTGGCTGAACATCCCCGTGGCCATCCACAAGCGCTTCGAGGGCGAGAAGATCAACGTCCTCTCCCCCTACCAGGACCTGCACGAATGGTACGTGCCCGCCGACAAGGTGAAGTACAAGCGGTGAGCGCCGTGATCGCTGGAGGGCGCCCATGAGCGCGGAGCCCCAGGTCGGCGCGCTGCTCGGCATCCTGGGCTTCGTCGCGATCCTGCTGGTCTTCGCGAGGATCGGCGGGGTCTCGATGACCTATGCGATGAAGCGGATCGGCATGGCCGTCCCGCTCGTGTTCGCCGTGGTCACCTTCATCTTCATCCTCCTCGAGCTCGCGCCCGGCGACGCGTCCACCAAGTTCCTGAACCCGGACTTCCCGCCCGAGGTCCGGCAGATGGTGATCGCCAAGTATGGGCTCGACAAGCCGGCTATCACCCGGTACTTCATCATGATGGGCAACCTGGCCGTGCTCGACTTCGGCCGGTCCATCAGCGCCGAGCGGCCCGTGTGGGACCTCGTGCGCACGGCGCTCCCCAACACCGTGATGCTCTCCGGGGTCACGCTGGCCGTGGCCTACCCGCTCGGCATCGTGCTCGGCATCGTCCAGGCCGTGCGCCAGGGCAAGCCCACCGACACCGCGATCAGCATCGCGAGCCTCACGTTCTTCAGCATGCCGAGCTTCTGGTTCGCGATGATGCTGCAGCTCTTCGTGGCCTACTACTTCAGCACCTGGATCACCGGGATGATCGACGCCGGCACCCTCCCGGGGTTCTTCAGCGTGTTCGACTTCGACGTGACGGGCATGAACAGCAACGAGATCCAGATGGCCATGGCCGTCGGAGACGACGTGTCGTGGCTCGAGTGGGCCGGCGACGTCGGGCACCACCTCCTGCTGCCCGGTGTCGCCATGGGGGTCGCGGGCTCGGCCAGCGCGGCCCGCTACATGCGCTCCAGCCTCCTCGAGGTCATCCGGCAGGACTACATCCGCACGGCCCGAGCCAAGGGCCTCTCCGAGCGGGTGGTCATCCTGAAGCACGCGATGCGCAACGCGCTCCTGCCCATCATCACGCTCATGGGCCTGTCCATCCCGTTCATGTTCAGCGGGTCGGTGCTCGTGGAGCAGGTGTTCTCCTGGCCCGGCATGGGCCAGCTCATCGTGCAGTCGATCTTCAACCAGGACACCCCGACCATCGTGGCCTGCTTCTTCGTCTCCACGCTGCTGGTGGTCACCGGCAACCTCGTGGCCGACCTCTCCTACGCGATGGTCGATCCCCGCATCCGGTACGACTGATGACCGCGATCGTGAAGCAGGAACGCACCCCGGAGCCCCCGCAGACGCGGGCCGGATACGTGTTCCCGGGGCTCGGTCACCTCCTCGTGGGCGAGATCGTGCACGGCGTCGGGCTCATGAGCCTCACGGGCCTCGTGCTGATCGCGGCCGTGTCGGGGCTGCCGAGCGTCGTGTCGATCATCGCGACGCCCTCGGGCCTCAGCAAGCACGGGCTCATCGCGCTCGTCACGCTGGTCGTCAGCGTCGGGCTCCTCTGGCGCACGGCCCACCTCCGGGCCAACCCGCGCGAGCTCTCGGAGATGGAGTTCAACAGCAACCGCGAGGTCTTCCTCCGGATGATGCGCCGGCACACCACCGGGATGCTCGGCTGGTACGGCGCGCTGTTCTTCATGCTCCTCACGCTCCTCACGCCGTTCCTGGCCCCCTTCGACCCCGACACCATCGACGTCGGGCCCACGGTCCTGGCGCCCGGCTGGTGGCAGCACGTCGGGCACGTGCTCGGGTTCCGCGCCGAGGCCGCCACGCACGGGTTCTTCGAGTACCTGATGGGCACCGACGAGCGCGGCCGTGACGTGTTCTCGCGCCTCCTCTACGGCGCCCGCATCTCCCTGTTCATCGGCTTCCTGTCCGTGTCCATCGCCGCCACCATCGGCACGAGCATCGGGGCGGCGGCCGGCTACCTCGGCGGCTGGATCGACCGCGGGCTCATGTGGGTGGTCGACTTCCTGCTCGCCATGCCGCGCCTCATCCTGCTCCTCGCGGTCGTCGGCATCGTCGACGTCGGTGGCGTCTGGCGGCTGTTCCTCATCATCTGCATCCTGGCGCTCACCGGCTGGATGACGGTGGCCCGGATCGTCCGCTCCCAGGTGCTCTCGCTCAAGCAGCAGGACTTCATCCAGGCGGCGCGTGCGCTCGGCTACTCGCCCACCCGCATCGTGTTCCGCCACCTCGTACCCAACGCCATGGCGCCCGTCATCGTGTACTGCTCGCTCGCCATCGGCGGCACGATGCTCGCGGAGGCCGGCCTGTCCTTCCTCGGGCTCGGCGTGCAGCCCCCCACGTCCACCTGGGGCGTGCTCGTGAACGAGGGCCGCGACCCGCTGCGCCAGGCGCCCTGGATCTCCCTGTTCCCCGGCATCGCGATCATGCTCGCGGTCATGTGCTTCAACCTCGTGGGCGACGGCCTGCGCGACGCCCTCGACCCCAAGCAGCGCACATGACCCCGCGCGAGCAGGCCGCGGCGCGCGTCGCCCGTCTGTTCGACGACGAAGGGGCCGCCGTGCTCGCGGAGGGCGGCGACCACCCCACCTGGGAGATGGCTCTCGCCAGCCTCCCCGACGCCCTGTTCGAGGTCGGCGAGAAGCCCCCCGTCCAGCTCCTCACGCTCGCGCGCGACCTCTGGAGCCGGCAGGGTGACCTCCGCATGGCCACGGCCGTCACACGCGGGCTCATCCGTGTGCTCGTCGACCGCGTGGGTCACGATCACCCCGACACCCTCGCCCAGCTCGGCGCGCTCGGGGCCCTCGCCCTGCGCGCGGGCCGCAACGACGAGGGCGCCGAGATGCTCCAGCAGGCCTACCAGGGGCTGCGGAGCACCGTCGGGGGCCGCGACATGCGGCTCGCCGTCGTGGCGGGCAACCTCGGGCTCCACCAGGCCCGCACGGGCGACTTCGAGTCCGCGGAGCACTGCCTCGCCGTCGCCCTGAAGATCCGCCGTGCGGAGGCCCCCGAGACCGTCGCGCGCGTGGCCGGGCAGCTCGGAGAGGTCCAGCTCAGGCTCGGCAGGATCGACGAGGGGCTCGACACCCTCGAGGTCGCCTGGCTCGCCGATCTCGACACCGTGGGCGAGCACCACCCCGACACCCTCCGACGCCAGCTCCAGCTCGCCCAGGCCCTCTCCAGGGCCGGCAAGCACCGCAAGGCCGTGCCGCTCTGGCGGGGCCTGGATGCCGTGGTGCGGGCGAGCGGGCACGGCGAGCGCATGGCCGAGATCGGCTTCGAGCTCGGCCGGGCGCTCCTGCACGTCCACAAGCGCGAGGAGGGCATCCGGCGCATGCGGGAGGCCCTGAAGTGGACCCGCCAGGCATCCGAGGGCGGCGCGCCCCACCCCGAGCTCGCCAGCCGTCTCACGACCTGGGCGGAGCTCGAGATCCAGAACGGCCGGCCCCACGACGCCGAGGGTCTGCTGCGCGAGGCTGTGGAGGTCGAGAGCCGGGTGAGCGGCGAGGCCAGCGCGAACACCGCCCGTCGCTGCGCGTCCCTCGGCACGCTGCTCGCGCGCATGGGCCAGACCGACGAGGCCATGGGCTACCTCGCCAACGCCGCCTCCCTGCTCGTGGGCACGGAGGGGGCCGACGACCCGAGCGCCATCGCCGCCGTCGAGGCCACGCTGGGACTGGTGGCCACCAAGGTCGAGGAGCTGATCGCCCAGCGCGACAAGGACGGCGCTGCCGTGATGATCAACCAGGCCATCACCACCTACGGCCCCGCGGTGGGGTTCGATCACCGTGGTCTCGGCGTGCTCCGCACCCTGGCGTCCAACCATCGGATCAAGCTGGGCTGACGGGCTGAATACGGTCCGGGGCCCGATCGTCTGTCGGACGCTGGAATGCCGACACCCGTTGGGGTGTAGGATGAGGACCACGTGAACCAAGGGGACCCCACATGCTCACCGCCCTCGGCCTCGTCGCCGCCCTGAACACCGCCCACGCCGACGAGGCGCTCGACAAGCGCATCGAGGCCGCCATCGTCGACACCATCAAGATGACCACGGCCGGCGAGAAGGACCAGTGGCTCGAGAAGTACTGCGACCCCAAGCGCTGTCGCGACAAGGCGTCTCTCGAGGACATGAAGGCCTACCAGCTCGAGTCCGCGCGCAAGTACAGCCAGGCGTGCCTCGTGAACGACGGCGTCGAGGTGAAGCAGAAGAAGGGCGACGTCGCCACCGACCCCGAGGGCTCCCTCTGGTACCTGAAGTGCACCGGCCGCGCCCTCGGCGTGCCGATCCGCATGCGCTGGGACCAGGAAGCCGACCGCATCTGGTTCGTCCAGCTCTCTTTCTGAACCTCAGCGTCGTCGGCGCTGAGCTCGTACGGGCGGCGGCAGGGTGAGCTCGAAGGCACCCGCCGGCCCGTCGCACACGAGCCTGCAGGTCTCGAGGAAGTCCCAGCCCAGCAGGCACAGCACGTCGAGGCCCGGCACCTTCGCGCGGATGCCGGGCACCTCGATCATGTCGAGGGCGAAGATCCGCCCGTCGCCGACGATCTCCACGTGCACCGTGCGGAGCGCCGCCAGCGAGCGACCTCCGTCCGCGTTCACCCCGGCCCACTCGGCCGCCCCGGGGCTCGGCAGGCCGCGCGCGAGCTCCCGGTCCACCACCGACATCGAGGCGCCCGTGTCGAGGAGCGCCAGTCCCGGTCGTCCCGCGACCACGGCCCGCACCACGGGCCCGCTGCCCGGCATGAGGAGCCCGCGGACGGTGGGCCGGGCAGGCTGCACGGGCGCTAGCCGCCCACGCGGGTCATCACGCCCTCGAAGGCCCTGAAGTCGCCGTCCAGGTGAGCCTCGTGGCCCGCGACCTTGCCCCAGAGCTGCGCGCGGATGGCGGCCTCCAGCCCCGTGTCGTCGACCCCCGAGCGCAGCAGGTCGCGCAGGTTGGGCGCCCGGTCGCGCGAGAGGCACGTGCGCAGGCTCCCGTCCGCCTGGAGCCGGAGGCGGTTGCACGCGTCGCAGAAGTGCTCGGTGATCGGGCTGATGAAGCCCACCACGAGGCCGTTGTCGAGCCTCCAGTCGCGCGAGGGCCCTCCACCCTGGGCGGGTACCGGCGTCATGCCGTAGCGGGCCTCCAGGCGCTCGCGGAGCACCCTGGCGGGCACGTGCCGGCGCTGGCCTCCGTTGCCCCCGAAGGGCATGTACTCGATGAAGCGCACCTGTGTGCCCGGCCGGGCCGCGAAGTGCTCCACCATGCGCTCCACCTCGTGCTCGTTCTCGCCGCCGATCACCACGCAGTTGATCTTCACCGGACGGAGCCCGAGCTCGAGGGCCCGATCGATGGACGCCAGCACCCGATCGAGCCGTCCGCCGCGCGTGATGCGGGCGAACAGCTCCGGATCCAGGGCGTCCAGCGACACGTTGATGCGCGTGAGGCCCGCCCGGACGAGCGCGTCGGCCTTCTGCGCGAACGCGTGGCCGTTCGTGGTCATCGCCACGTCCTCGATGCCCGGGGTGGACGCGATGCGCTCCACGAGCTGCTCGATGTCGCGGCGGAGGGTGGGCTCACCGCCCGTCAGCCGCACACGACGCACGCCCATGCGGGCGAACGCCCCCACGATGCGCGCGTGCTCCTCGTACGACAGCAGATGCTCGCGCGGCAGCCACTCCAGGCCCTCCGCCGGCATGCAGTACGTGCAGCGGAAGTTGCAGCGGTCCGTCACGCTCACCCGCAGGTAGGTGTGCACGCGGCCGAAGCGGTCCACCAGGGGACCCTCGGCCGGCATGCGCGCACCCTCCACGGGCTCGAGCAGGGCCATCAGACCGGCAGCTTCGCCGCGACCCGACGGGCCAGCTCCACGAACACCGCCTCGGAGCCGTCCGACTCGAGCGCCGCCGGCAGACCCTTGTCGCCGCCCTTCCGGATGGCCGTCTGGAGCGGGATCTGGGCCAGCACGTCGGTGCCGTAGCGCTCCGCCACCCGGATGCCGCCGCCCTCGCCGAACACGTAGTCGCGCGTGCCGTCGGGCAGCTCGTACCAGGCCATGTTCTCCACGAGGCCGAGGAGCGGCACGTCGAGCTTCTGGAACATCGTGATCCCGCGGATGGCGTCGCCCAGCGCGACGTCCTGCGGGGTGGTCACGATCACCGCGCCGGCGAGCGGGACGGCCTGGATCAGCGAGAGCTGCGCGTCACCCGTGCCGGGCGGGAGGTCGACGATCAGGTAGTCCGTGCCGTTCCAGCGGGTCTGCTGGAGGAACTGGCGGAGCGCGCTCATCACCATGGGACCGCGCCAGATCATCGCCTCGTTCTCGTCCACGAGCATGCCCATGGACATGCAGCGCACGCCGTAGCTGTTCACGGGCACGATGCGCTTCTCGGCGTCCACGATGGGCCGGCTGTGCACGTTCATCATGCGCGGCACGCTCGGGCCGTGCACGTCGGCGTCGATCAGGCCCACCTGGAACCCGAGCTTCTGGAGCCCGATGGCGAGGTTGGTGGAGATCGTGGACTTGCCCACGCCGCCCTTCCCGCTGGCGACGGCCACGATGTGCTTCACGCCGGGGAGCTGCTGCTTCTCGATGGGGCCGCCGTGGGGCGCCACGCCGCCACCGCTCATCCCCGGGACGGGATCCGTGCCGGGCGCCTTCTTGAACGACGGCTTCGGCGCCTCCATCGGCATCACGAGCACCTTGCCGTCGTAGCCCGCACCCTTGAGGTTCGCGCGCAGGGCGGCCTCGATGGACGCGCGGTCCTCCGCCGTGTGGTCGGAGTCCCACACCACGGAGAGCTGGAGCCCTCCGGGGGTGACCTTGCTCTCACGGATGATCTTCGCCAGCCACACGCTCCGCCCGCTCACCGGGTCGCGCACCCGCGTGGCTGCGGGCTCCACGAGCTTGAGCGGATCCATCTCTGCCATGCTTCCTCCGGGACGCAGTCCTAACTCCGGGACGCGACCGCGGCGCGGATTGCGCTCCGTACCGACCACCGGGTACCCTTCCGGGCGGAGGAACCGTGCTGCTCGTCACGCTCGCCACCGCCCTCGCGGGGTGGCCCGAAGACCTCACGCTGTCCGGGCTCACCGAGCACGACGGCGTGCGCGTCGTCGACAACGAGCTCCTCCAGTCCACCTGGCGGGAGCTGGTGATGGAGCTCGGCACGGCCATCGCGCCGCGCCCCATGCCGTCCGCCACCACGGGCATCTACGGGTTCGAGCTCGCCCTCTCGAGCTCCTTCGTGCTGGTGGACGCCAAGACCCGCCCGTCGCGCGTCACGCCCTGGGACCGCGCCGTGGCCGACGAGAACCACGAGCCCTACCTCGCCATCCCCACGTTCTCCGTGCGCAAGGGGCTGCCGGGTTCCTTCGAGCTCGGCGGGCGCCTCGGGTGGCTCGCGGGCACGCGCACCGGGCTCGGGTCCGTCTACGGTCGCCTCGCGGTGCTCGAGAACTACAAGCCCATCCCGGACGTCACCCTGCAGCTCGGCTACACCGGCTACACCGGCAACGACGAGTTCGACCTCTCCGTGTTCGACATGGGCGTCACGGTCGGGTCGCGGTTCGGCATCGGGCGCAACGGCGAGAACAACGGCCGATTCGAGCCGTTCGCCAAGTTCGACCTCCTCCGGATCAGCGCCGCGCCCACCGCCCCCCTCGAGCTCGTCCAGCAGGTCGGAGCGGTCACCTACGAGCGCAACCAGCTCAACGCCGAGCTCCCCCTCGCCGTCCCGCGGATCGGTGCCGGCTTCCAGGTCACCAGCGGTGTGGCCCACTTCCGCCTGTCGGGCTCGTGGTCCTGGCTGACGATCCCGAGCATCGACGTGGGCATGGGCTTCACCTTCTGACCCCGCTCCTCGTCGGGGTCGCCCTGGCCGCCCCCACCGTGCACCTCGAGGCCACGGTGGAGCGCGATCTGCGCACCGTCCACGGCACGCTCCGCGTCCCCCCCGGCGTCACCCTCACGAGCCCCCTCCCCCTCCCCCTGCCCGAAGACGACCTCACGCTCGTGCGGACCTTCCCGGGTGCGGTGAACAGCGGCGAGCAGTCCATCGAGGCCGTCGGGGACGGGGTGTTCCGCTTCACCACCCGTCTCCCCCACCGCTGGGGCACCGTCGGCACCAGCGGCAAGGGGCTGTATGCGCTGGGTGGGTTCCATCCGCAGCCCCTCGTGGACGGGGCCATCGGGGCGGTCGACTGGGTCGTGGACATCACGTTGCCGCCCGGCCGCGCGGGCCTCGTGGGCCAGGAGCTGGGGTCTGGCACGCTGCACTGGGAGGGTCGGTCGGAGCGGGTCGCGCTCGCCGTACCTCGACGGGCGCGGACGTGGTCGCCGGAGGTCGGCGAGGTCGTCGTGCTGGCGAACGGCCGGCCGCGGCGGGTGTTCACGCGGCAGCTCGAGAAGGTCCTGCCGAGCGTGCCCATCGACCGTCCGGTGGTCGTCGTCGAGGCCCCGATGCGGCGACGGCTCGTGGCCACCGCACCGGGCGTGTTGTTCGCGAGCGACCGCTTCTTCCAGGTCTCCTTCCCCTTCGTGCCCTACCACCGTCCGGCGCTCGTGGAGGGCCTGGCGGCCGCCGACACCCTCCAGCCGCACCCGCAGCTCCGGGAGCTCGTGGGGCGGGCGTACGTGCTCGGCTGGGAGGACGCGAACACCCGCATCGGCGCGGTGCGGATGACCCGTGCGTTCGCGTGGGTGCCGTCCATCGACGACCTGCTCTCGTCGCGTCGCATGGCGTTCTACGGCGAGACCTTCCGCACCTGGAACCCCACGGACCCCCTGCTGGACGACGTGGTCGAGCACCTCGCCCCCTACCGGCACGGCAGCTCGGTGGCCGCACAGCTCGAGCTCCGCAGCGACCGCGAGCACCTCGTACGGGTCGGGCGGGCGCTCGACCGCGGCATGACCCTGCCCCAGGCGCTCCAGCTCACGGGCCTCGATCCGCGGCTCGCACCCGTGCTGACGGACCCCGCACCCACCCAGGACTACGTGCTCGCGACCGGCGCGCCCTTCACCGTCACCCGGGAGGCCGAGAGCGGGCAGCCCGAGATGCTGGAGGTGCGGGTCGACCGGTCCACGCGGATCTTCGAGATGCGGCCCGGCGAGACCGTGTCTCTCGGCGAGCTGTCGCGCGTCGTCCTCGACCCCGGACGTCGGGTGGAGCAGGCGAGCCGAACGGGCGATGCGCACCCGCTGGAGCGTCTGCGGGTGGTCACGGCGGCCGGGTTCGACACCGTCAACCTCACGCGCTTCCGCCTCGAGGGCACGGCGGCCGCGTGGGTCCGGGGTCGCAACGACACCCACAACATCTTCTACGGCTCCATCGGCACATCGCGGGCGGCGACCTTCTCGCTGCGCCTCGAGCACATCTACAAGTTCGGTCCCCTGCGGTACGGCATCACGCGGCGGCACCGGCTGGCCACGGCCTTCGGGCCGTCGGTGCTCAACCCGGCCTACCAGTCCATCCCGGACGGGCGATTCGCGCTCTCGGGCAGCATCCGCTGGAGCTGGAGCGACCGGGACGCGTCGGAGTTCCCGCTGAGTGGCACGGGGCTCGGGCTCGTGGTGTCGGGCGGGTTCCACCCGTACAGCACGTCGCGGTGGTCGTCGGTCGGCGCGTCGGCGAGCACGGTGCTCTCGCCCCATCCGCGGCATGCGTTCGCGTTCTCGACATCCGCGGCCATCGCGCGGGCCACGCGGTACGACCGGTTGCTGACCCTCGGGGGTGCGGGTCTGATGGCGTCGTTGCCGGTGCTCACGAGCTGCACGGCGGACGGGGAGCGCGATTGCGCGGATCGGGCGCTGGAGCGGTGGATCGGGCGTGCGGAGTACCGGCTGGTGGCCATCCGGGGCGCGCGGGTTCCGATGGTGGGTGCGTGGGGTCGGGAGCTGCAGGTCTCGGGTGGGGTGGAGACGTTGGTGGCGGGTCTGCAGCGAGGTCCGGCGCGGGCGGTCGGGGCGACGGCGGGGATCTCGGGGGTCTACGACCTCTTCGGGGCGGATCCGGGGCTGGTGGGGTTCACGGCGGGCTGGCTGCTGGCGGTGGACGGGCTGACGTACGCACCCGTGCGGCCTGCGGTTCCGGAGGTGTTCCTGCGGTGGACGCAGACTCTGTAACGATCCTGGGGTGGAATCGCATTCGGGTGCGGATCCTTTCGTGTGACCTGATGGTGGAGCTTCGAACAGGATCGATGGCGTGAGATTCGGGGCGCAGGCGGACCCCGAGGGGTACCTAGCAGTCGCCAAACTCGCTAGCCCCGGAGCCCGCCTGCCATGGGATCGTACCCGCCTTCCTCGTTCACCGACAGCTTCGGCGCCTTCGAGGCTCTCGTGACCTCTCTCCAGACCGACGAGATGGCTGGTTTCTCCCACGTCGATGTCGAGACGCACATCAACGACAAGGGCACGGAGGTGCTGCGGCTTCTCCTGCAGGACCACCTCACGCTTCGTGCGGAGCGGGAGTCGATGCGGCCAATGACGGGTGCGGACGGGAAGGCGCGAACGGAGGCACGGACCGGGGAGCGCAACCTGATGTCTCTCTTCGGTGGTGTCGTCGTCCGCCGGCTCGCCCTCACGAGGCGCGGTGTTCCAGGCGGGCTCCGTCCCATGGACGCCCGCCTGAACCTGCCCTCCGACAGTTTCTCGCTGGTGGTCCGCAAGGAGATCGCGTGGGCGGCTGCGAACGGCTCCTTCGAGTCCGCCGTGGACGACGTGGTCCGCCTCACCGGGGCCACGGTCCACAAGCGGCAGGCCGAACGCCTCGCGATGGCGTTCGCCCAGGACTTCGGTGCCTTCTACGAGTCGCGGGGTCCGGACCCAGTGGTCTCCGAAGACCTCCTGGTGCTTTCGTTCGATGGCAAAGGGGTCGTGATGAGGCCGGAGGGGCTGCGCGCGGAGACCCGGAAGCGCGCGAAGGCTGCGCCCAAGGCGACCCGTCGCCTGAAGCCAGGACAGAAGCCGAATCGGAAGCGGATGGCGGCGGTCGCGACCATCTACGACCTCGAGGCCACGCCCCGAGGTTCGGAGGACGTCCTCCGGGAGCTCGGCCACACGGGCCCGTACAAGGTTCCGAAGAAGCCGAAGAACAAGCGCGTGTGGGCCAGTCTCGAGCACGGCATGCAGGAGGTCGTGGCAGACGGGTTCCTCGCAGCTCTGGACCGCGACGAGAACCTCGAGCGGCGATGGGTCGTCCTCGTCGATGGCAACGAGGACCAGATGGCCGCCGTCCGCGCCCAGGCAGCCGCGATCGGCATCGAGCTGACCGTCGTGCTCGATGTCATCCATGTCCTCGAATACCTCTGGAAGGCCGGCCAGGCGGTGCTCGGAGCGCAGGACACCGCCACCGTGGAGGCATGGGTGACCGCCCGGGCGAAGCGCATCCTCGATGGGGAGTCCAGCGATGTCGCCGCCGGAATCCGTCGCAGCGCGACGGCACGGAACCTCCGGGGAGACCGACGGAAGGCGGTGGACGTCTGCTGCGGCTACCTGCTCAACCATAGGGAGGAGCTTCGCTATCATGAGTTCCTCCGGGACGGGCTCCCCATCGCGACCGGCGTGATCGAGGGGGCTTGCCGCTCCCTGGTCCGTGACCGGATGGACATCACGGGTGCGCGATGGGGTCTGCCCGGCGCCGAGGCCGTGCTCAAGCTGCGCTCGCTGCGCGCATCGGGGGACTTCGATGAGTACTGGCGTTTCCATCAGCGACGCGAGCTCGAGCGGAATCACCTTCGAAGCTACGCAGAGGACGAACTGGCCGAGCTTCGGGAGGCCGCGTGACCGAAGTCACACCAGAGGAGCCGCACCCATCGCATTCAAGCGCAACCATTCCAGACTGATCACCTCGCCTTTCCTCCGGCTGTACAAAGTGTGTACGCGGAACGGTGGCGAAGGTCCGCGCTCCCCCGTAGTCTGTTCGTGGAGGAGATGAGGTTGCATCCTGACCGCGCCCTCACCGTCGTCCTGACGGTCCTGATGGCCCTCCCTGCGGCTTCCTGTGGGGGTGTCGACACCTGCCGGAGGGGTAGGAACTTCGAGGCTGTGCCCTTCTACGTGTACTCGCCCGACGGGACATGCATCGAGCAACCCGAGGAGCTCCTCGTCGATGCCTGCATCTGGAAGGAGTACCTCGAGCCCTCCCCGTGCATGGGCACGCCCTGGCTGATGGCCGACGCACGCACCGGGATGTGCGTCCAGGTGCTCCAGCAGGACGAGTGCGCCCCGATCCCCACCGACGACCCCGACATCCGCCCATGCGACGAGGTGGACGAGCGGTGCTGCGACCTGGATCTGTGGATGGGGGGCTGCACGCCGTGACGAGGGGTCTCAGTCCGCCTTGGGGACGAACATCCGGTACATCCCCGGATTGCAGAGCGCGCTGTGCATCGGCGAGCCCGGCTCGCACCCGTCCCAGTCCTCCCAGCGCGACACACCGGCAGGCAGCCGCATACCCTTGATCGCGAAGTCCCAGTACGTCGCGTCCACACCCGTGAACACGTCCTGCCCGGCGAGCGCGGCAGCCTTGAACAGCTCCTCCTTCGCCTCCTTCAGGTCACCGCTCCCGTACAGGGCGATCCCGCGCTGCATGTGGACGTAGGGGTTGCCGATCTGGCCGCGGATCAGAGCCTCCGTGAGCGGATAGACCGCCTCCGCGTGACGCTCGAGGGCGACGAGCGCGAAGCCGACGTGGGCCGCGAACCAGGCGACGGTGGGCATGACGGCCGCCTCGCGGGACAGCGCCAGGCCGCGCTCGAACCTCACCAGCGCCCCAGCCGCGTCGCCGGCATCGAGCATCGCGCCCCCCTCGGCCCCCAACCGATCCAGCTCGTCCTGCATCCCGTCCTCCGGAGGCCCGAGGTAGCCGGCGGAGGACCGATCCGCTACGCTGCACGAGGAGGCCCGAAGTGGACACGCACACCGCCTGATCGCAGCCCGAACCCCCGTTCCCGATCCCCTGGTGTGCCTTGTCTCCGTCCCTCCGCCTCGTGCGCGCGTCCTTCGCGTTCGCCGACCGTCGTCCGATCCTCGACGCGGTCGACCTCCACCTCACCCCCGGCTGGACGGGCCTCGTCGGCCCCAACGGTGCGGGGAAGACCACCCTGCTGCGCATCCTCGCGGGCGAGCTCCCGTGTGCCGGCGTGCACCGCGACCCCGACGACCTCCGCGTGCACCGCCTCCACCAGCGGCTGGACGCCCCGGAGGCCGACGTCCTGGCCTTCGCGGCCGCCTGGGACAAGCGCGCCCTGCGCCTCCAGAGCCGTCTGGACCTCGATCCCACCGGCATGGACCGCTGGCCCACGCTGTCCCCCGGCGAGCGCCGCAGGTGGCAGGTGGCCGCCGCTCGGTGGCTCGAGCCGGACGTGCTCCTCCTGGACGAGCCGGGCAACCACCTCGACCGCCAGGCCCGTGACGCGCTGCTGGACGCCCTCTCGGGCTTTCGGGGCATCGGCGTGCTCGTCAGCCACGACCGCGACCTCCTGGACGCCCTGACGACGCGCACGGTGCACCTGGAGCACGGACGCAGCCGGGCAGCCGAGCTGCCGTGGTCCCTCGCCCGCGCCGCCTGGGACGAGGAGGACGCACGCCTGCTCGCCGACCTGGACGCCGCACGCGACGCGGACGACCGGGCCCGCCGGCAGCTCCACGCGTCCCGCGAGCGGAGTCGGGGGGCCAGCCGCGCCCGCTCGCTCCGCGGCGTGGACCCACGCGACCACGACGCCCGCTCGACCGGGCGCAAGGCCGCCGTGGCGAAGGCGGAGGCCAGCCACGCCCGCTCGACCGCCCGGGCCGTCACGGCGGCCGCGCGAGCCCGGGAGACCCTCGACGCCGCCGTCCGCCCTGACGATCTCGGACGCGCCGTCGTCGTCCGGCACGCCCCCGCCCGCAAGCGTGTGCTCCTGACCTGCAACGGGCCCGTGCTGGCGGGGTCCACGCGGGTCCTGGAGCATGTGGACCTCGCCGTCGGTCGCGACGACCGGGTGTGGATCGCGGGCCCCAACGGCACCGGGAAGTCGACCCTGGTGGCCGCCCTGCTCGCGGGGGCCACGATCCCGGCGGAGAGCATGCTCGTGCTGCCCCAGGAGCTCGACGAGCCCGCCATCGACGCGTTGCTCGCCCGTCTCCAGGCCCTCCCGACCGACATCCGCGGTGGGGTGCTCCAGCTCGTCGCTGCGCTGGGTGTGGCGCCCGCCCAGCTCCTCGCGTCGGCCCGTCCTTCGCCCGGAGAGGCCCGCAAGCTCGCGCTGGCCCTGGGTCTCGCGGACGACCGTGCGCTCCTCGTGCTGGACGAGCCCACCCACCACCTGGACCTCCCGGCGCGCCTGCGGCTGCAGGAGGCCCTCCAGGCCTGGCCGGGTGCCCTGGTGCTCGTCACCCACGACGACGCGCTGGGACGGGCCGTGTGCACCACGCGCTGGACGCTCGCGGCGGGCGAGCTGCACGCGGAGACGCCCGACCCGCGATAGTCGCGCGGATGCCCACCGATCCCGAGCTCCTGCGTCGCCTGCTCCGGGCGCGCGACCGCATGGACGCCGCGTCCGAGGAGGACTGGCCCGTGCGCCGGCTGGCGCGGGTCAGCGGGGTCTCGGAGGCCCACTTCGCGCGGTCGTTCAAGGCGGCCTTCGGCGTGCCGCCGCACCGCTACCTGCTCACCCGGCGCATCGAGCGGGCCACCGCGCTGCTCCGCCACACCGACCTCCCGGTCACGGAGATCGCGATGCAGACGGGCTGGAAGAGCCTCGGCACCTTCGGGCGCACGTTCCGGGACGTCACGGGTGAGAGCCCCTCCGCCTTCCGCGCCCGGGAGGCCGCCCTGCCCCAGGCGCCGTCCCACGTCCCGGCCTGCTGGCTGAAGGCCGCCATGCGGCCCGACCTCACGATGGCAGTTTCGGAGAAGCGGCGGCAGGACGACGCCCCTACATTCGGGCCATCGGACGGGGGGGACGGACCTCCCTGACGCTTGGAGGTGCCATGGGCCAGGGTGTGGGGATCGTCTCGCTGTACGTGCGGGACCACGACGAAGCGGTGCAGTTCTACGTGGAGCGGGTGGGCTTCCGCGTGCACACCGACATCAGGAACGGGGCGTACCGCTGGGTGACCGTGCAGCACCCCGAGCAGCCGTCCCTCCAGCTCCAGCTCGAGGTGCCGGGGGCCCCGGTCCTCGACGACGCGTCGGCCGCCGCGGCCCGCGAGCTCCTCGCGAAGGGCGGGATGCCGGGCCTGGTGCTCCACGTGGACGACTGCAGGGCGCAGGTCGAGCGCATGCGGGCGGCTGGCGTGGAGATCACGCAGGAGCCGGTGGACCGCTTCGGGAACGTGGACGCGGGCTTCCGCGACCCCTCGGGCAACGGCTGGAAGGTCATCCAGCAGGGGCGTGGGCGATGAACCGCTGGTCCCGCCAGATCCACCGCTGGACGTCGGTGGCCTTCACCCTCGGGTTCCTCGCCAACACCGTCATCGCGGCGGCCGGCATCGACGCCGTGTGGGTCGGTGTCTTCGCGCTCGTCCCGCTGCTCGTGCTGCTGGTCACGGGGCTCTGGCTGTTCGCCATCCCCTGGCTGCCGCGTCGGGACGTCAGACCTTCTTGAGGAACTCGGTCTTCAGGTAGATCGACTGCCCGTTCACCCGGCCCTCCACGTGGGTCGGGTCGTCACCCACGCGGATCCCTTTCACGAGGGTGCCGCGCTTCGCCGTGAAGTTGGCGCCCTTCACGGGCAGGTGCATGAGCGGCGCGGTCTCTCAAATACGCTCGTCACCGAGTCGCCGGTGGATATCCGCAGCGTGCGCATCCCGCCCGTTGCTGTCGCGCACGACGGGCGCGTCGGGGTCTGCGAGGCCGGCGTGGGCCCACTGGAGCGTGGCGTCGTCGAGCATCATTCCCTCGAGGGTCCCCCCTGCCGAGGCGGATCGTCTCGGTATGCGGCACGGCGTGCGGAGGAGCCGCCGCAGCTGCGACCGCATGCCGAATGGGACGGCGGAGCGGGGTGGCGCATCCACGACGCGACGCGCCCACGGTACGTCGCAGAACCAGTGCGGGGGTTCCTCCCATGACGGTGGGCGCGGTCTCACGATGGGCAGGACGGGGTCCAGGAGCAGGACGGCCCGATCGTGACGAGTGGGGGCCGCCCGCAAGGCCCACCGTCGCCGCGTGCTCGACTCGAGACGGCGCCGCTCGCGTGAGGGCCGGCGCAGAGGCGATGGGGCGAAGAAAAACTCAAAGGAAGAAAGGGCATATCGCGATCGAGACGCGGTTCCCCGCCGATGCCAGGTCGACGGCGGCTTCGCAGCGCGAGACGGCCTGGATGTCCTGACCAGGGCCACCCGCTCACGGACCTCACCCTCGGTCAAGATTCCGCGACGGGCGGCGAGCGCAACGGCGACCACCGCGGGCGTCGAGATCGCCCCGTGGCGACGGCCCGCAGGAGCCTGCGATTGATGGGCAACCGCCGAGAACCAGGGAACGTTCGTGGTGATCCCGAAGCTTGCGTAGAGCCCTTCGCCTGGTTCAACTTCGCCGACGACGACGGCTTGAGCGGGACTACGAACGGCGGCAGTCGAGCTTCCATACGGCCATCGGCTCACCTCGCGCCGCCCGGCTCGCCGGCCGCGCTAAAAAGGACGACCCAGTCAGACCTTCTTGAGGAACCCTGGAACCGCGGAACTCAGGTAGATCGACTGCCCGTTCACCCGGCCCTCCACGTGGGTCGGGTCGTCACCCACGCGGATGCCCTTCACGAGGGTGCCGCGCTTCGCCGTGAAGTTGGCGCCCTTCACGGGCAGGTCCTTGATCAGCGTCACCGAGTCGCCGGTGGCGAGCGTGTTCCCGTTGCTGTCGCGCACGACGGGCGCGTCGGGGTCTGCGAGGCCGGCGTGGGCCCACTGGAGCGTGGCGTCGTCGAGCATCATGCCCTCGAGGGTCTCCACGGCCCAGGGGTCCGGGATCGTGCGGAGGAGCCGCCAGGCTGCGACCTGCACGGCGGGGACCTCGCTCCACGCGGCGCCCTGGAGGCAGAACCAGTGGGGGTCGGTGGGCGCGGTCTCACGGCAGGTGGCGCACTGCAGGACGGCCCGGTCGACCTGGGGGATGTCCGCAGGGCCCACTTCGACGGGCTCGAGGCCGTCCGTGCCCGCGCACAGCTCGCACACGCCGCCGGCGCGGTCGGTCAGGGGGCGCGCGCGGAGCGCCTCGATGAGGGTCGGCCATGGGGTCCTCCTTTGGGGGCGGCACACATCACCCGCCCGTCCCCACCGGGCCACCCTCCCGCACCACCGATTGCGAACCGAGCCGCGAGCCGCGAACCGCGAACCGCGAACCGCGAACCGCGAACCGCGAGCCGCGAACCGCGAACCGCGAAACGCGAACCGGGAACCGCGCTGCGACCGCGAAACGCGAACCGCGAACGCGAACCGCGAACCGCGAAACGCGAACCGCGAACCGCGAACCGCGAACCGCGAACCGCGAACCGCGAACCGCGAACGCGAACCGCGAACCGCGAACCGCGAACCGCGAACCGCGAAACGCGAACCGCGAACCGCGAACCGCGAACCGCGAAACGCGAACGCGAACCGCTACGACCTCGGTGACCTTCGGGCCGCCTGGACGGGGTCCGGGAGCGTCGCAGCCGACACGACGGCGGTACCCCGCACGGACATCCAGAACCCGACGGTGGCACCCGTCCCGCAGTGCCGGGACGGCCCGCAGAAAGGGGCTTGCCCCGCAGCGGAGGTGCCGCCCGAAGGGCGGGTGACACCGGAGCGGGGGTCCGGGGGCTGGCCCCCGGTCATCAGTGCCCGGGCTGGTGGCGCCCTCCAGGCGTCACCGCCCGGTCGTCCCTGTGGAAGCGCCCCAGTCCGGGTCTACCTCCGAGCGCTCCATCAGCACGACCACCCCTGTCGCAGCGGCAATCCCGTCGTCTACGCACTCGAACCGCGAACCGCGAACCGCGAACCGCGAACCGCGAACCGCGAACCGCGAACCGCGAACCGCGAACCGCGACCGCGAACCGCGAACCGCGAGCCGCGAACCGCGAGCGCGAACCGCGAACCGCGAACCGCGAACCGCGAACCGCGAACCGCGAACCGCGAACCGCGAACCGCGAACCGCCAACGCGATCGCGGGTCGCGGGTCGCCAGTCGCGAGTCGCCAACGCGATCGCGAGTCGCGGGTCGCCAGTCGCGAGTCGCCAACGCGATCGCGGGTCGCGGGTCGCCTTCGCCCTCGCGGGCGCGGGCGCGGGCGCGATCGCCAGGGCGGGTCCTCCAGTGGACTGCGGCCCGGGATTCGGCCCCCGCGTTCCGCGGTGATGGGGCCGATTCCCGGCCCTCCGTCCACTGGAGGACACAAGCCCATGCACGAATTCCACTTCGAAGGCCTCGACGTCTACAAGCTCGCCGTCACCGTCGCGCGCTGGATGCGAACCACCCACTGGCCCGCAGACGCCCACCATCTCCGCGGCGAAGCCATCCGCGCCGCGGACTCCATCGTCTTGAACATCGCCGAAGGCATCTCCCGCGGCGGGAAGTCCGGCATGAACCACTTCCGCATCGCCAAGGGCTCCGCGGGCGAGGCATTCGCCGCCCTGGACGTCACCGACTTCCCGGGATGCGCCGAGCGACGCGCCGAGCTCCGCAGGATCGGCGCGATGGTCACGAGGCTGCGCGTGCACTGAGCTCAGACCCCCGGCACCTCGGCCCGAAGGCGCTCCAGCGCCTCGCGCCGGCCGTCCCGGTAGAACGTGTTGTACGTGTCGAACGGGATGAGCGTCCCGTCCGGCCGCGCGAAGTGCACACAGCTCTTCTTCGCGTTCATCACGGTCAGATCGCGGCGATCCAGGAACTGCACGATCATCACGCGGAAGACGTTCGCGTAGGACAGGTCGCCGATCTCCACCTTCGGCAGACAGCAGAGCACGTCCGCCAGCTGGCCCGCCTGCCCCTCCGGACCCAGCCCCGTGCTGAACAGGGCGTCGAGCTCGCCGCGCAGGGCGCCCTCGAAGCGGATCGTGTTCGCCGTGCCGCCGATGAGCACGTCCTCCGGGATCATCCCGGTGAGCGGGCGCACCTCGCCGCCGAGCTTCAGCGCGTAGCCCATCGCCAGCACCTCGGGATGGCAGGGCACGGGGACGATGTCGGCCTCCGTGAAGGCCGTGCTCGCCACGAGCCGCCGCCGGACCTCCGTGAGCGTGAGGCGGTGGGTGTCCGCGGCATAGCCATCCACCCGGCCGGCCTCCTGGGTGGGCTGGAAGGTGACGCCGCGCACGCACGAGAACGAGAGCGCATGGTCCACGATGGCCCCGATCTCGTCGTCGTTCACGCCGCGCTGGAGGGTCACCACGAGGGTCGTGGAGATGCCCGCGGCCTCCAGCCGCTCGAGGGCCGCCTGCCGCACCCCGGCCAGCCGCGCCCCGCGGATCCGCTGGTGCACCTCGTCGCGCAGGGAGTCGAACTGCAGGTAGATCTCGAAGTTCTTCCGGTGCTCGGCCAGGGCGTCCACGAGCGCCTGGTCCTTCGCGAGCCGCACGCCGTTGGTGTTCACCATGAGGTGCCGGATCGGACGCGCCCGCGCGGCCGCCAGGATCTCCAGGAACTGCGGGTGCATCGTGGGCTCGCCACCCGAGATCTGCACGACGTCTGCCACCCCCTCGCTCGCGACCACCGTGTCGAGCATGCGCTCCACCTCGGCCATGGTGCGGTGCTGGAGCCGATGGGGACCGCTGTCGGCGTAGCAGATGGGGCACGACAGGTTGCAGTGATCGGTGATCTCCACGACCGTGACGCACGCGTGCTGCTGGTGGTCCGGACACAACCCGCAGTCGTACGGACAGCCCCACTTCATGGGCGTCTGGAAGCGCCCGGGCATCTCGGGCTCCTTGAGGAACCGCTCGCGCGACCGCCGCCAGTACGCAGCATCGTCCGCGAGCATCACGGTCTCGAACCCGTGCTGCGGACACCACTTCCGGAGGAACACCCGGTCGTCCTGGAGCAGGATCTTCGCCTCCACGCGCCGCAGGCAGGTGGAGCACACCGCCGTCTCCATCGCGTAGAACGTGTAGGGACGGGTCTTTCGGGTCATGGGGGGAGCCTCGCGTCGCGGAGGTAGTGGGCCACCATCGCCAACAGGATGACGAGAGCGGTCACCTGGTAGAACGTGAGCCCGAGGGCCCAGACGGGCTCGGGGCGCAGCCACTCGGTGACGAACCGGTAGAGCGCGTAACTCCCCAGGTAGAGCTTGAAGTGCTGCCGACGCTGGACCCCCGCGCGCGCCATGAGCACGAGGGCGACCGCCGCGAGCCCGTGGAACACGGCCTCGTAGAGCTGGGTGGGGTGCCGGAGCACGCCGTCACCGAAGTCAACGGCCCACGGCACCGCCGAAGGACGCCCGTAGCAGCATCCGCCCTGGAAGCAGCCGACACGACCGACCGCCACGGCGGCCGCCACGGGCGCGGCGAACGTGTCGCCGGTCTTCCGGGTCACCCCGAGCGCGAGCTTGGTGACCTCCACCGCCAGGTACCCACCGGCAAGTGCCCAGGTGATCGTGCGACCGTCGTCGAGCCAGAACGAGAACCGCTGCAGCGCCGCGGGGTCCTCGAGGAAGAACGGGAGCTTGGCTCCGATGATGCCGCCGGAGACCGCCGCGATCCCGAGGGCCGCGGAGGTGGCGGGAGGGAGCCCGGACCCGCCCGGCACGATCCGACGCACCGCGAGCCCCGCGAACACGGAGCCCGCCATGATGGCGAGGTGGACGAGGTCGACGCTCACATGCTGCCGACGGCCGCCAGGGTCGCGAAGCACAGCGCCATGCCCACCACACCGGCCGCCGCGGACATCAGCACACCCACCGCCACCAGCACCGAGAGCATGGTGGCCGACAGCGCCACCGTGCCCGCCGCCGTGCCGAGCACCGTCGCCGTGCGCCCCACCATGGCGTCGTCCTTCTCGCCCCGGAGGTCGAGGTGCACGATGCGCGCGAGCCCGAGGAGCAGCACGCCGACGGCACCCGCGTACGGCACCACGAGGGCCGGCCAGCTCATCGACAGCCCCACGCCCACCACGACACAGACGACCACGAGCGCCACGACCGACGCGGTCCACACGAGCATCACGGTGCCCCGACGCGCCATGGACGGCGCCAGGAACACGCCCTCCGCCGGGACCAACGGCTGATCGCACCGCCCACACCGCCGTACACCGCCCGCATTCCAGGCACCACACCAGGGGCAGTCCCCCGCCTTGCGGTGCTCGAGCGCCGTGAGCTCGACGGCGCGGGCCCGCCCGAGGAGAGCGTCCTGATCCTCCACGAGCCGCCAGGTGGACCCCACGCCGAGGTCCGTCACCAGCCCCATCAGCCCCAGCGACGCCACCACGAACAGGATGTGGTGCGTGGGCGGCATGAAGGACGGATGGAACCGGAGGGCCGCACCGATGGCGAGCCCGTAGGCCGCGGTGGTCGCCACGGTGGCGAGCCAGACGTCCGCGCTGCGACCGCGAAGCCCGGTGACGGCGATCACCAGCGGAAAGGCGTAGAGCATCGGGCTCGTGGGGCCGTTCCCGACCAGCACGAGGATCGAGAGGAACAGCACGTCCGCGAGCGTGACCATCGGCCCCACGACCCGCGACACGAAGCGGGTGCGCAGGAGCAGGAGCACGGCCCCCGCGGCACCCGCCCACGCGACCGCAACGGAGATGGCCACGGTGTCGAACACCGGGACCTTCGTGCCGCCGAGATCCACGACCCGCCCCGCGTCCAGACCCACGAACGCCCGGTTCACGACGTGCAGGGTGAAGAACACGGCGACGCCGACGAGGCGCAGGAGGTTGATGCGCGCCTCCGCCTCGATGGCGTACACGCGACGCGCGACAGTGACGGCGATGGCGGAGGGATCCTGCACGGCGCTCATCCTCGCACAGATCCGTGTCGAAGAGACGTGCCGCACGGGTCGCGCCCCAAAGAGCGGCGATGTGCCTCACGACTCCGTCATCACACCTCAGAGGTCCGTGCAACAACCTCATTGTGACGTGGAAATGCCTTGTCCACGTCGCTCGGTCGCCATGGAGCCGCCACGCTCCGGCCCCCCTCCGCCGCGAGCCGACGAGGAGAGTGCCCATGCTGTTCATGCTGGCCCTCGCGTCCGCACAGGACGCCCAACCCGAATCCGAACCCTCCGACACGCCGGTCGCCCCCGCCGACGACGCCGCACGCACGCGAGCGAAGGAGCTGTTCGACAACGCCACACGCCTCTACGAGGAGGGCGACTACAGCGCCTCCCTCATCGCCCTCGAGGAGGCCAACAAGGTCTTCCCGAGCGCGGCGTTCCAGTTCAACATCGCCAACTGCCTCGAGCGGCTCGGCCGCTACGAGGAGGCCATCGCCGCCATGAACCGGTACCGCGCCGTGGCGCCGGCCTCGGAGACCGAGGTGCTCGAGCGCCGGATCCGGTCGATGGAGACGCGCCTCGAAGAGGAGCGGAAGGCCGCCGAGGACGCCGCCAAGCAGGCCGAGGCGAACAAGGTCCAGACCCGCACCGTGAAGCGGCCGACATGGTCGCTGGTGGGTGCGGGCGCGGGCCTCGTGGTCGTCGGTGGTGTCGGCGCCATCGTGTCGAAGAGCTCGGCCGACAAGGCCTTCGACGTGCTCGACCGCTCCCGGTACGACGGCATGGGCACCCTGAACATCGCGAGCCTGGCCGCCTCCGGCGTCGGTGTCGGCCTGGTCGGCGTGGGGCTCGCCCTCACCAACGAGAAGTTGGTCGTCGTCGGCGTCACGCCCGGCGCCGGTCCCCACATCGCCTTCGGAGGTGCCCTGTGACGCTCCTTCTCCTCCTGGCCGGCTGCGTGGGCCCGTGGCCCGACGGGCAGTACAGCCTGGCCTTCACGCCCGACGATCTCCACCTCGGCTTCGTGCACCCCTCCCCCGTCGACGACGGCGGGTGGGCCGCGACGCACCACGAGGGCGCTCTCGCCGCCGCCGAGCACTTCGGAGCCACCCTCGACTACCGGCCCCTCGTCGCGAACATCGACGCCGGCAGCACCATCGACGAGCTCATCGAGCTCGGCGCGAACGTCGTGTACACGCCGTCCTCCGGCTACATCCAGGCGAGCCTGGACGGCGCCGCGAACCACCCGGACGAGTACATCTTCAGCTGCTGCGGCCAGGTCACGGCCGAGAACCTGAAGTCGTACTTCGCGCGGATGTACCAGCCGCTCTACCTCGCCGGGTACGCGGCGGCGGGCCAGACCTGCACGGGTACCCTCGGCGTGGTCTCCGCCTTCCCGGACGCCGAGTTCATCCGCCACGCGAACGCGTTCACCCTGGGAGCCCAGAAGCGGGCCGCCGAGGACGGGCGCCAGGTGCAGGTGCGCATCGAGTACATCTACGCCTACTAAGGCCCCGAGGACGCCCAGGCGGCCACCGGGCGCCACATCGACGCCGGCGCGGACGTCATCCTCCAGCAGACCGACAGCACCGCGAGCCTGGCCTACCGGGCGACCGACACGGTGGACTGCGACGGCACGCCCGTGCCGGTGCGCCGGATCGCCTACCACAACACCGACGGCTGCGAGCGCTCGGGCAACCAGGGCTAACTGCATCGGCTCTGCCCACTGGAACTGGGGCCCCCTGTACATCGAGCAGATCGAGAGCCTGTTCGCCGGTGACCTCGATACCTCGGACGCGAGCTGGGCACCGATGCTCGGTTCGAACCTCTCGGCGGTCGCCTTCAAGCCCGGCCCGGTGGTCTCGGCCGACCAGATCGAGATCCAGAAGATGAGCCAGCTCCGCCTCGACGCGGTGGCCAACCCGCTCATCCCGTTCGTCGGTCCGATGGACGACGCCGCGGGGACCCGCCAGATCGCCGCCGGTCAGGAGCTGACCGACGACGAGATGGACCGGATGTGCTGGTACGTCGATGGAATCAAGGTGTTCGACGACGCGGGGGCCGAGCAGCCCCTCGCCGACCTCGTCGCCGAGTGCCAGAACTGACCATGCGCGTCTGTCCCGAGTGCTCGACGCAGTACGAGGACCACGTGGAAGCGTGCCTCGTGGACGGCGCGACGCTGGAGCCGATGGCGGCGACGACCGCCACGCCTCCGCCGCCGCCGATCCAGGCCGCTGCCCCGTCACGGTCGATCCTCCCCCTCCTCGTGGGCGGCGTGTTGCTGCTCGGAGGCGGGCTGGCCATCGGCATGTTCCTCCTGGCGCCCAGCCCCCCGCCGGCACCCGCGCCCGCACCCACAGCCGTGGTGCAGGCCCCGGCACCGGTCGCGCCCACGCCGGTACCCGACCAGCTCGTGCTCAACACCGATCCCTCGGGGGCCACCGTGCTCCAGGGCGACACCGCGCTCTGCGTCACGCCCTGCAAGCTCGCTGCGGACGCCCTCGGCGAGCTCCCGGGACGCGTGACCATGCGCCTCGAGGGCTACGAAGACGAGGCGTACACCGTGATGACCACCGGCGCGCACTCCGTTCGCCTGGTGGCGCGGAAGGCGAGCGCGCCCCGCCCCGCGCAGCCGCGGCCGGCGCCGGTGCGCGTGGAGGTCCCGGTGCCCGTGCCCGTCCCGGTGCCCGTGCCCGTGCCTCAGCCCGTGGCGGCGCCCACTCCGGCACCCGCTCCCGCTCCGGCACCCGAGCCCGAGCCGAAGAAGATCGGCGACTTCAAGAGCCCTTTCTGAGGTCGAACGCCACCGGCGCGTGGTCGCTCGCCTTCGGGCGGTTGCGACCCACGCCCGCGAAGCGCTGCCCGTCGAACCGGTGCGCTCGCCAGGGCAGCCCACGTCGCTCGACCCGCGGCGGCTCGGGGTTCGCGTCGGCGAGGGCACGACTGGGCAGGAGGTAGTCGAGCTGCCGGTACGCCTCCGGCGTGCCGTGCCGTCTGGAGCCCGCGTAGCAGTGGGTCCACCGGTCGCGCTCGGGCAGGCGATCCAGCACGTTCTCGACGGCGTCCCAGCCCACCAGCGGGCCGATGCCCGGCGCGCCCTCGGCATCCGTGAGCATGTGGTCGTTCAGGTCGCCGAGCACCACGAACGGCGCGCGGGCCGGGTCGTCGAAGCGGCCCTCCACGATCTCCCGCACCGTGTGGGACTGGAGAAGGCGCCGGTCACGGGTGGCCGCACGCCCGCTGCCCGTCGCACCGTTGGGAAGCCGCATCGACTTGAAGTGGTTGACGTACAGGGTGATCCGCCCGACGGGCCCCTCGACGTCGACCTCCAGGCAGTCCCGGTCGAACACGGGGTCGTCGCCGTGCCAGAGGTGCTGCCAGGTGCGCGCGTGCACGATCGGGAACCGCGACATCACGCCCACGTCGATGCGCCGCTGGTCGTTGCCGTCGATCACGAGGAGGTGCGGGTAGGCGTGGCGACCGCCGAGCCACCGATCCCGGAAGTGCTTCAGCGTGTCCTGGTCCTCCACCTCCTGGAAGGCCCAGACGTCCGCGTCCACCGCCCGCACGACCTCCGCGGTGATCTGCTTGGACTCGGCGTCCGCGAGCCGGAAGCGGAGATCCTCCGACTGGAAGCCCTCCGTCGCCGCCCGGTGCCGGTCCACCCCCTTCGCGAAGAGGTAGCGGGTGAACAGGTTCTCGACGTTGAAGGTGGCGATGCGCACTACGTGGGCTCCACGGCGAGCTCGAAGCGCCCGAAGTCGTAGGGTACCCCCTCCGCGCGCTCGACGGGCACGAGCACCTCCCGCAGGCCCTGCTTGGCGAGCTCGGTCGCGCGATGCGTGCAGAACGGGTTGTTCCCGCGCCGTCCGAGCGTGCAGTGGGCGGTGAACGAGCAGCCCGCCATGCACGTGTCGGCGTAGTAGCAGGTGGCGCAGAAGCCCCAGAGCTCGTCACGCGTGCGGCGGTCCACGAAGCCCACCCGCTCGTTCTCCCGCCAGAGCGTCTCCAGCGGGACCTCGGTGAGCTTCCCGCCCGCGTAGGGCGCCGTGGGCAGCGAGGGGCACCCCTTGATCGTGCCGTCGCTCTCGATCCCGATCGTGTACCGGCCGGCCGCGCAGCCCTTCCACCAGGTGGCGGACTTCCCGGGCCGCGAGCGCAACAGGACCTCGTGGGGCCCGTAGTAGCCGATGTTGTTGCCCGCCTGGATCGCGAACCGTCGCGCCGGCGGGACGTCCTGCTGCTCGGTGGCCCAGAGCACCTGGAGCCGCGCGAGCTCCTCGATGACGAGCGGGATCTCCCAGGGCTGAAGGATCCACTCGGGACGGTCGGCCGCGCGGCCCATGGGCACCGTGAGCTGCACGCGCCACGCGCGGGCCCCCAGCGCCTTCAGCAGCGACCCGGTCTCCTCCAGGCGGTCGCGGTTCAGCCGGTTGAGCTGGCTGTTCGCGGTCACCGCGAGGCCCGCGTCCACGGCCGCACGCAGCCCGTCCGTGGCGGCCCGGAAGCTGCCCGGACGGTCGCGGAGCACGTCGTGCACGTCCTCGGGACCGTCGATGCTGAAGCCCATCCCGGTGAGCCCGGCGTCCTTCAGGCGCGCCACGCGACCGGGCGTCATCCCGAGACCGCCCGTCTGCATCGTCACACGCACCCCCGCGCCAACGAGCTCGCGGATGACGGGCAGGCAGTGGGGCGAGAGGTAGGCCTCCCCGCCGATGAGCGTCACCTCCCGCGTGCCGAGCCTGGCGAGCTCCCTGGCCGTCGCCAGGGCCGTCTCGCGATCGAGCTCACCGGGCCTCTGGAACGAGCCCGCGCGCGACCCGCAGTGGGCGCACGCGTGATCGCAGCGGATCGTGAGCTCCCACACCGCGTAGACCGGCGTGCCGGCGTCCTCCGCGGTGACGGCCCGGGGCGTGTGGCTCTCAGAACTCGGCATGACCCGGCGTGCGCGGGAAGGGCAGCACGTCACGGATGTTCTGAACACCCGTCATCCAGAGCACCATGCGCTCCAGACCGAGGCCGAACCCGCCGTGCGGCGTGCTCCCCCAGCGCCGGAGATCGAGGTACCACCAGAGCTCCTCCTGCTCGACCTGGTGGCGCTCCATCTGCTCGAGGAGCATGTCGAGGCGCTCCTCGCGCTGGGAGCCGCCGATCATCTCGCCGATGCGGGGCACCAGGAGGTCGGTCGCGGAGACGGTCTCGCCGCCCTCGTCCACGCGCATGTAGAACGCCTTCTGCTCGCGCGGGTAGTTCGTGATGAACACCGGCCGCCCGAAGTGCTCCTCGGCGAGGTAGCGCTCGTGCTCGGCCTGGAGGCTCTCGTGGGGACCCACGGGGTACTCCCAGGCACGGTCGACCTGCTGGAGGATGGCGACGGCCTCGTGGAAGGTGACGCGTGCGAAAGGCTCGGCGAGCGCGGCCTGGAGGGACGCGACGACGCCGGGACCGTCGAACCCGCACTCCTTGCAGGCCTCCTTGGGTCGGTAGGCGCCGCACTCGGGACAGCGCTTGTCGAAGAGCTCGAAGTCGCCCGGCAGATCGGCCATCACGCGCTGCGTGACCGTGCGGACGAAGTCCTCCGCGAGCGCGATGACGTCGTCGAGGTCCGCGAAGGCCATCTCGGGCTCGATCATCCAGAACTCGGCGGCGTGCCGGGCGGTGTTGCTGTTCTCGGCGCGGAACGTGGGCCCGAAGGTGTAGACGTCCGTGTGGCTCTGGGCGAAGCACTCCACCTCGAGCTGCCCGGACACCGTGAGGAACGTGCGCTTCCCGAAGAACCCCTCGGGCTTGTCGCCCGCGCGCACCTCGAACAGCTCGCCAGCGCCCTCCGCATCGGAGCCCGTGATGATGGGCGTGTGGATCCAGCGGAACCCGTGCTCGTGGAAGTAGCGGTGGATGTGCCAGGAGATCGCATCGCGCGCGCGCACGACGGCCTGGTGGAGGTTCGTGCGCGACCGCAGGTGCGCGATGGTGCGCAGGTGCTCCAGCGTGGTGCGCTTCTTCTGCAGGGGGTAGGTCGAGGGGTCCGACGCGCCGACGATCTGGACCTCGTGGGCCTTGATCTCCACGGACTGCTCGCCACCCGGGCTCGCCGCCCACTCGCCCTGGACGCGCACGGCGGCACCCACGCCGAGCTCGGCCTTGTACGCGAGGGCCAGGGCCTCATCCAGCACGACCTGGACGGTCTTGTCCGTGGAGCCATCGAAGACGTGCACGAAGCTGACGTTCTTGCTGAACCGCGACGTCTTCACCCAGCCCGTGACCACGACCTGCTCTCCGACGACAGCGCCCTCGAGCAGCCGGGCGATCGACCGCCGCCTGTGGGGTCCCCGTTCCATCACCGTCCTCCCTGTGTGCCGACGGAGCCTATCCGGACGATGCACCGAACGGGCATGCCGCCGTGGTATCCAGGGTTGCAGGTGTGTGGAGGATCGCACGGTGTGGTGGATCGGGCTCGCGCTGGCGGGCAGAGCGGACGGGATCGCGGCGCTGCTGGACGAGGGGAAGGTGGACGCCGCGCAGAAGAAGTGCGAGCGGCTCTCGGCGTTCCTGCCCGAGACCGAGGCCGAGGTGCGGGAGGTGTGCGCACGCGCGATGTACTTCCGCGCGGAGTCCGAGGACACCTTCAAGGGCTGGATGCGCTTCCGGACCGACTGGGCCGGCACCACGGTCGCGAAGAAGGCCCGTGAGGCCGAGGCCGCCGCGAGGCTGCGCGACATCGGCACCGGCGCCGCCGAGTCGGACTACACCACGTTCCTCGAGGAGTACGCCGACACCGCATCGGCCGGCGAGGCCCGCCTCCGTCAGGCCGAGGCGGCCCTGAAGTCCATCCAGACCGACGACGACGCGCGGCGGGTGGCCCGCGCCTACCCCGGCGCCAAGGGGCTCGAGCGGGCGATCGCCCCGCACTTCGCGTCGTTCGTCACCGTCTCCACCGAGGGCGGGAAGCCCACGGCCACCCTGGATCCAGAGATCACCCTGCCAGGTCAGGAGCTCCGGGTGGAGTGGGCGGGCCGCACGAGCAAGGAGGCGGTGCCGTGGGACCTCGTGGCCCTCCGTCACCTGGAGGCCCAGGGGCTCCCGAACGTGCGCGCGCGCCTGCTGCTCCCCCGCGGAGGAGGCTTCCCGACCTGCACGCTCCCCGACGCGGAGGTCGGTGTCCGCGTCCGGCTCGGCCCGCTCGAGGCGTTCGTCCCCCACCAGGCCCCGTGCGGCGGGAAGTCCCCGGGCTTCGTCTCCGTCCGCGACGGGCGGGTCGTGGGCCTGGCGCTCGGACCCGGAACCGGGCTCCGGCTCGCCGGCGCCGACGGCCCGAGGCACGTGCTCTGGGGTGAGGCCACGCGGGTGCCGCTCCTCGGCGACCTCGGCGAGGACGTCATCCCGCAGGGCGAAGCCCTGAGCCAGCAGGTGGGCACGGCCTACCTCCAGACCCCGCTCTCCGGCGGGCTGCCCTGGTACGTCGCCGAGGCCCCGCCGCCGAGCGCCCAGCCCCTGCCCACCGGAGCGGAGGGCACCATGCCCAAGGGCACCTCCACGAGCGCGCTCCCGTCGGGCGATCTGCAGATCGAGGTGGCCGGGAGCGCGCCGCGCACGGTGGCCAACGGCACGGTCCGCGTGATGTCGCCGCTCTACCAGGAGCTCACGGGCCTCCACGACGGGCACGGGTCCCTGGGCACACCCGCCATCACACCGTTCCCCGCGGGCTTCTGGCCCGAGGGCAGCGCGGCTGTGGAGGTCGAGCCGGATCGTCGCGAGGCCGTCGTCCTCGCGCTGAAGCGCTTCGGTGTGGCCTTCGGGCGCGGCTGGCAGGTCCAGATGGACGCCGACGACGAGCTGGAGATCGCCCTCGAGGGGCGCCTGGGCGACCGCCAGGTGCGCGGCCTGCTGGATCACCGCCCCAAGGCGGACAGCTGGCGCCTGTACCTCGTGGAGGCCCCGGCCGAGCGCGACGCACCGATCGTCTTCCGGCACGCTGGGGCCACGCACTTCGCCTGGGTGGGCACCCTGGAGGGCCGCCCCGCCATGGAGGCCCTCCGCACCGATCCCCGCGGGCTCACCCACACCTGGATCCGCCCGTGATCCCGGTCGTTGAACACCCCCTGCCACAGGGGTAGCCTGTCACGTGGTATGCCTCCTGCTGCTGACGGCGCTCGCCTCCGGCCCCGTGCCGCCCGATCGTCGTCCCGCCGAATACCAGCGCCTCTCCGAGGAGATGGCGCGCATGGCCAAGGTGGGCAACTGGCCCGCCGTGGAGCGGAGCTTCGTGCGGCTGGAGGCCATGGGCTTCCCGCACACCTTCAAGGTGCTCGTGAACGCGGCCTACTCGGCTCGCGAGATCGGCGACATCGCTCTCGCCAAGGAGCGCCTGCACGCCGCGCGCACGCTGGAGGCCGACAAGGCCGTCGACGAGTGGCTCTGGAGCATCCAGCAGGAGTACGCGCCCCTGATGGTCGCGGCGGACCTGACGGACAACTACCGGCTGATCCCCGGTGCCATGCCGTTCAGCCCGGAGCACCGGCGCGCCGTCGAGTTCGCGGTGGAGAAGGTGGAGGAGGACGGCCGCTTCGACGGGCTCCTGCCCAAGGGCACCTACACCTTCGAGCCCTTCGACGAGAGCGCACCGCGCCCGTCGTTCACGTTCGACCTCACCCACGAGCGGCCGTCGGTCGACCTCCGCACCCACCCGGGGCCCACGAAGCGCGACCGGCGCAAGCGCGCGCGGATCGACAAGAAGATGGCCCGCGAGCAGGGCGGGTGAGCCTCCCGGAGGTCCTCGTGGGCCTGGCGGACGGCGTGAAGGCCGTCGAGGGGGGCTGGGAGCTCCAGATCCACGTGCAGCCGGGCGCGAAGACCACCGAGGTCGCCGGGATGCACGGCGACCGCGTGAAGGTCCGGCTGGCGGCTCCCCCCGTGGACGGCAAGGCCAACAAGGCCCTGGTGGCCTGGCTCGCCGAGCTGTTCGGGGTCCCGCGGTCCGACGTGGTGCTCCTGCGCGGCGAGCGCAGCCGCCAGAAGACGGTCAGGATCGCTCGGGCGTGAGCAGGTGCTGGTGGGCCACGAGGTGGTCCACGAACGCGCGAACGCGGGACGGCAGCAGGGCCCGCTCGGGGTAGACGACGGACACGTGGCCCACCTGCCCCACGACGTCGGGCAGCACCGGGACGGTGCCGCGGGGCGCCCAGGGCAGCATCCCGATCCCCCTGCCCTCCGCCACCGCCCGCTCCACGAAGCGGAGCGAGCTCGTGGCCAGACGGCCGTGCACCGCGACGGTGCCGCCATCCAGCAGCGGCCAGTGGGTGTGGGGGACGGTGCCGCGCGCGAACATGCGGATGCACGCGTGGTGGGCGAGGTCGTCGGCCGTGCGGGGCTCCCCGTGGGCCTCGAGGTAGGCCGGAGCCGCATAGGCCATCGCACGGGTGGTGCGGAGACGGCGGGCCACGAGGCGGTCGTCCGTGAGCCGTCCGCCGCGCAGGGCGACGTCGAAGCCCTCGGCCACGAGGTCCACGAAGCGTGCCGACGCCTCCACCTCCAGATCGACCTCCGGGTAGAGGTCGAGGAACCCGAGCAGGACGTCCTGCAGCGTCTCCGCCACCTCGGGGGGCACGGAGACCCGGAGGAGCCCCCGCGGGACACCGTCCATCGCGGCCACCGCCCGCCGCGCGGACTCCGCGTCGTCCACGATCCGCCGGGCACGCCCGAACAGCTCGTCGCCCGCCCCGGTGCGCACGAGGCGCCGCGTGCTCCGGTGGAGCAGCCGGACCCCGAGCTCCTCCTCGAGCTCGGCCAGCCGTCGCGAGACGGTGGTGCGCGGGACCCCGAGCACACGGGCCCCTCCGGAGACCGACCCCGACTCGCACACGGCCACGAAGGCCTCCATGCCGTCCAACAGCGCGCCCATCATCTGACCATATCCGGTCGGATGATGACCATCCGCCCGGGATTGCCCAGATGCGTGTCGGAGCGCACACTCACAGCCACAGGAGGTCCACCATGGACAACAGGAAGATCGGCTACATCCTCACCACCGGCCTCGTCGCCCTCGCGATGGGCGGCAGCGCGCTCGGCTACCTCACCGGGGGCATGGACGAGGCGCTCGCCCACCTCGGCTACCCGAAGCACTTCGTGGTGCTGCTCGGTACCTGGAAGGGGCTCGCGGCCCTGGCCCTCGCCGCACCGGCCTTCCCGCGGCTCAAGGAGTGGGCGTACGCCGGCCTGGCCTTCACGTTCAGCGGGGCCATCGTGGCCCACCTGTCCGCGGGCGACGGCATCGGCTCCACCATCCCGCCGCTCGTCTTCCTGGGCCTCACCGCGGCGAGCTGGGCCCTGCGGCCCGCCCACCTCACCCTGGCGCCCGCGGCCTCCGAGCCCTCACCCATGGCCCGCGCCCGGGCCTGACTACCCCACGAGCAGCGAGCGGATCAGCAGGCCGTCGAGGGCCACCTCGAGACCATGGTCCACGCCGTTGTTGAGCGTGAGCCGCCCGAGGCGGTGCTCCTTCTCGAGGAGCTTCCAGAGGTCGCGCTTCGTGTGCTTCCCGTCGCAGTAGGGCAGCAGGAAGCGCGGGACCGGCGGCACGTCGCGCATGCCGTGCCGGAGGTCGGTCACCCACTTGAACAGCTCGGCGCGACGCCGGATCCACGGTGTGGACAGCGGCTTCTCCGACACGTGGTCGACCAGCCCGAGGTCGCGGGGGTGCAGGCGGAGCACGCCACGCGTGAAGAGCGGCAGGGTGTTCCGGCCGAGGGTCGAGCGCACCTCGGGACCCATGCGCCCGGAGCGCTCCACGGTCGCGGATACCCACTCCTGGAAGGAGCAGTTGCGCGGCCACATCGCGTCGAGCACGGCGAGTCCGGCCTTCAGGATGGGGTTGTCGGTGACGAACACGTGGTCCGGCGCGTCGAAGCGCGCCTCCTCCAGCCCGTCGATGTCGCCCTCGAGGAGCCGCGCGCGGGCGCTGATCCACAGCGTCTCCACGCGCTCCCAGGGAATGCTGCGCTCGATCTCGAAGCCGTCGTGGACCAGCAGCGTGCGCCGGAACGACCGGTTCACCAGGAAGTCCTGCACCTGCTCGTGCTCGACGAGGCCGCCCGGCACGCTCTCCATGGCGCGGCGCCCCTCGGCGTGCAGGCCGTCGGGCATCATCGTGCCGAACTCGGCGTCGCCGAGGTACTGCAGGCCCTGCTCGCCGGCCGCCTTCACGAACTCGCGGAGGTAGCAGGGGTCGTTGTGCTCCGCGAGCAGGCCGTGGAACAGGTACTGCGGAGGCGTGCCCACGAGCGCCTCGCACTGCGCGCGCACCAGGCGCCCGTAGGACGTCTCCGCCGACGAGGCGTCGTGCAGGAAGCGCAGCAGCACCCGCGCGCGTTCGACCAGCTCCTCGGGGTCGTCGATGCCCTCGGTGTGCTGCTGGAGGAACTGCCGCACCGTGCGGCGCGTGTTCCAGCCCGGGAAGGTGTTGTAGCTGATGTAGGCCACGCCGTTCGGCGTCAGGCGCTGCTTGATCACCTCGAGCAGACCGGTCCGATCGCGCTCGGGCACCCAGCTGTAGACCCCGTGGCAGACGATGTAGTCGAACTGGCCGTACTTCTGGGGGATCCGGCGGAAGTTCCGCGCGACGAGCTCCACGTTGGTGAGCCCGAGCGGCTCGATCCAGCGCTGCCCGTCCTCCACCTGGCGGGCCGCGAGGTCCACACCGACGAACTCGCTGTTCGGGAGACGCTCGGCCATGGGCACGAGGTTGCCGCCGTCCGCGCAGCCGATCTCGAGCACCCGGCAGCGGTCCACCGGCACGGGCTCGAGCCCGAACAGGTGCGCGACCAGGTAGAGCCGATCGATGTGGGACTCCATGTAGGCCCGGCTGCGGTACGGGAAGGCGTCGTAGGCAGTGGTCATGGGGTCTCCGAGGCAGGGTGATTACCACACCCCGGCCGCGATGGGATACCCCGGCTCCTGGAGGTGGCCCTGGTCGTCTGGTTCCTGCTCGCCTGTAGCGGCGACCCCGGCTGCTTCGAGGGACTCCTCCGCGCCGACGACGGTCACTGCTACCCGCCGGCCACAGCGCCCGCCGTGGAGGACGCGCTGCTCGCCCTGCCGTGCGTGCCGGTCGATCTCGAGCCTGCCATCGTGATCCGGCCGGAGGGTGCGTGCGTGCACGGCCTCTGCGTCACGGACACGTACGCCGCCATGACCAGCGCCGTCGGGATGCCCGACGCCTGCGGGCCCGCGAGCACGCCGGGCTACCTGGAGTGCGACTGGGAGGCCTTCGCGGTGTCCGTGGCCTTCGAGGACACCGACGGGGACGGGGCCCTGGCGCCCAACGACCGCGCGATCCAGGTGCACCTGGCGGGCACCGGGATGGCCGCCACACCCGAAGGGCTCGGCCCCGGCGCCACGCCCGGGTGCGCCACGCGCCTGCTCGGTGCCCCGGACCGGGCGGATGTGCGCACGGTGGACGGCGCCCTCGCGCCCATCCGGATGATCTGGAACACCTGGGGTGCGGTGATCGACGACGACGCCCCACGGGACGGCCTGATCGACGAGATGTACTTCCTCGCGCCATGATCCACCTCGACCACAACGCCACGACCCCGGTGCACCCGGACGTCCTGGCCGCGATGCTGCCCTGGTTCACCGAGCGCTTCGCCAACCCGTCCAGCCCGCATCCCGACGGTGTGGCGGCCCGCGAGGCCATCGAGACCGCACGCGCCGCTGTGGCCGGGCTCCTCGGCGCACCCGCCCACACGGTGGTGTTCACGGGGGGCGGCACGGAGGCGAGCAACCTCGCGATCCGCGGTGTGATGGCGCGCTGCCCCGGGCGCCCGCTGTGCATCGGCACCCTCGAGCATCCGGCCACGCGGGAGCCGGCGCTGTACCTCGAGCGCCAGGGTCACCCGCTCGCCTGGCTGCCCGCGGGTCCGTCGGGTGCGGTGCACGCCGACACCCCCCTCCCGGACGGCCTCGCGCTGGTCTCCCTGATGCACGCCAACAACGAGACCGGCGTGCTCCAGCCCGTGCGGGCGATCGCCGACCGGGCCCACGCCCTCGGGGCCCTGGTGCACACGGACGCCGCCCAGTCCGTCGGCAAGGTGCCCGTGGACGTGGATGCCCTCGGCGCCGACCTGCTCACGGTCGCCGGCCACAAGCTCTACGGGCCCAAGGGCGTGGGTGCCCTGTACGTGCGGGAGGGCGTGGAGCTCGAGCCGCTCGTGCGGGGTGCGGGCCACGAGCGCGGCCTCCGTCCGGGCACCGAGAACGTGCCGGCCATCGTGGGCCTGGGGGCCGCATGCGCCCTCGCGTCCCGCGAGCTCGACGCGCGCATCGCCCGCGACACCGCCCTCGTGGAGGCCCTCTGGGCCGCCCTGCAGGCCGGGATCCCCGGCATCCGGCGCACCGGCGACGGCCCCCGGCTGCCCAACACCCTCCATGTCCGCGTCCCGGGCTCGGGTCGCGCGCTGCTCGCCCGCTGTCCGGAGATCGCGGCGGGCACCGGCTCCGCGTGCCATGCCGGCCACGAGACCCCGTCGCCCGTGCTCCTCGCCATGGGCATCGAGCCCACCGACGCCCTGGGGGCCCTCCGTCTCACCGTGGGCCGCGCCACCTCCGCGCCCGACGTGCAGCGCGCCGCACAGATGCTCGTGGCGGCCTACTCGGTGTCCTGAACCGGCAGGAAGCTCGGCGCGAGCGTGCTGAACCCGAGCGTGAGGTCCACGGGCGCCTTCGTCTCCGGCTTCAGGTCGTACTGGCCGCGCGTGCGCAGGTGATCGAACGTGGCCTCCAGCCGCTCGAGGTCCCTCCGGTGGGTCTCCTGGGCGGCCTCGATGGCGTCCCGCGTGTCGAGGAGCCGGAGCCACATCACGTCGCCGAGCCCCGCCTCCGCCTGCATGAGACCGTCCATCACGTCCGCCGTCACGCTCGCGACCGCCGACGACGACCGCTCGGCCCACACGCCCGCTACGCGGCCCTGCATGCCGTCGAGCCCGTCCCCGATGGCCGCGATCCGCTGGGCCTCCGTGTGCAGCGTGGCCTCGATGGGGATGCGGGCCGAGGCCTCGTCCCGGTCGATCCGCGAGCGCCGGCTCGCGGTGGCCTCCACCTGCAGATCGAGCTCCGTGTGGAGGAGATCCACCACGCCGCCGTCGAAGCCGTCGTTCCGCAAGGCCCGGAGCTCCGCCCGGCGCCCCTCCAGCCGGTCGAGCTCCGCGGGCGCCCACGGTGGCGCCTTGCGCTCCGCCTCTAGCGCGCGGAGCTCGGCCTCCACGGCCTGGAGCTGCACCCGCGTGCCCGTGACCTCCTGCACCTCGAGCTGGGCGCGCAGCGCCCGACGGTCCGCCCGGAGCTCGCCGACGCGGGTGTAGCGGTCGGCGCGGATGGAACCCCCGCTCACCACCCGTCCGAGGTCCATCTCCAGGGCGTCGAGGAGCTCGTTGGCGCGCTTCCGGGAGATGGCGCCCGCCAGATAGAGCCGCTCGGCCTCGTCCTGCATCAGCAGGACGCGCAGCCGGAGCACACTGTCGAGCTGGGCGTCCACCTCCTGGCGGTAGATCTGGAAGCGCCCGATGGCCCCGTCCGTGGACAGCGCATCGGTGATCTCCCGCACGAGGGCCTCGCATTCCTCGAGCTCCCGCTCCACCCACAGCGCGTCGGAGCGCATGGCGAGCGCCGCGTCCACGCCCTCGACGTCCACGAGGTCGTCCAGCGCCCACTTCGGCGGGAGACCCTCACCCGGGCGCCAGCGCTCGGGCTCCCGGAGCAGGGCGATGGTGTCCGGCGCCTCCATGTCGAGCAGCTCGAGCCGCTCCACGATGCTCTCGAAGAGCTCGCGGACCCGCTCGTAGGTCGCTTCGGCCTCGGCCTGGCGACCCATCCGGTAGAGCACGTGGCCCTCGAGCAGGCGCATGCGGCCGGCGTCGCGGTGCCCGGGACGCACGTGCTCCAGGTAGCCGAAGGCCAACAGCGTGGAGCCCCAGTCCTCCAGGGACACCTGGTTCCAGATGCTCTCCACGAGGCTGGGGTCCAGCACGGACTCCAGCCCCGCGACGCGCCCGTACCAGTCCGCGGCCGCGTCGTGCTCCTTGCGGTCGAAGTGGATGCGGGCCACCGCCAGGGACGCGAGGTCGCGGGCGTGGGCCTCGACCTGCAGGGTCGCCGACGCCCCCGAGAGCCGCTCGAAGAGATCGAGGGCTGCGTCCACCTCGCCCTTCCGCAGGTGCACGACCCCGAGCATGTACCGGGCGCGCACGCCGTGGCTGCTGTCGGCGGGCACCTCCGCGAGCACCCGCCGCGCCTCGTCCAGGTCGCCGAGGTCGTACTGGGCGCGCGCGAGCACGTAGGTGAGCTCGGGGGTGGACCGGATGCGCTCGGACTGCAGGGCGCGCTGGTAGACGTCGCGGAAGGCGTCGGCCGGCCCCACCTCCGCCCGGAGGCGCACGAGGGCCGCCAGCGCATCGTCGCGGAGGGGGTGGCTCGAGCCGGCCATCTCGGCGAGGCGGGTGGCAGCGACCTCGTGGAAGCCCATGCGCTCGAAGGACGCCGCGAGGTACCACTCCGCGTCCTCGATGAGCACGGGGTCGGTGGTGCCCATGTTCAGGAGCACGTGGAAGCCCATCGCCGCCGTGGCGTGGTCCTCGATCAGGAAGGCGTAGAGCGCCTCCTGGAACACCTCGAGCTCCCGGGCCGCGGAGTCGAAGCCGCCTCGCGTCTCCACGGCCGTGACGAGCTCCTCCTGACGGGCCTCGAGGAGCCGGAGCTCCGCGTCGAGATCGTCGACGGTCGGACCCGCGAGCGCGGTGAGGAGCCCCAGGATCACCGGATGACCGCCACCAGCTGCGTGGCGCGACCGAGCAGACAGCCCTGGGCGTCGAAGAGGGACGTGCGCTGATCCGCGTAGCCGTCGCGGCCCGTGTCGGACACCATGTCCACAGCGTAGAACGCATCGGGCGGACCCGCTGGCCACGGCGGGAAGAGCTGCATGTGGATGACGACCGAGGACGCCGGCCGCGGCCGCGGGAACGTGGAGAGGATCGCGAGCGGCCAGGTGTCGAGGAGCGCCAGGATCAGCTCGGGCGACCGCGGCGTGGGCGTGCGGGGACGGATCCAGCCCCGCGACACGGCCTGGCGCTGGCCCGTGAAGGGCATGCCCTCGGCGAACCGGAAGTCGAAGTGCTTCGTGAACACCGGCACCCCGGGCATCGCCCCGCCGAGCAGCTCGAAGATGTCGCCGATGGACGTGGGCTCCGGGAGCACCGGTGGCGCCGGGCTCTCGAGCACGACGTCCTCCGCGCGCGGCCGGCCGAGGGTGAGGGTGGCGAGCACGGTGGGCTGGCCGTCCGCCAGGATGCGGCCGGAGAGGAACCGGGTGCGCGAGCCCTCCCGCTGCTGCTCGAGCTCGATCGTGATCGGCCCGGGCGGCGTGGCCGCGCAGAGGTGCATGGAGAGCGCGCGCACCGGCATGTCGGGGAAGCGCTGGGAGGCCGCGCTGCCGAGGGCCGCGGCGAGCAGGCCGCCGAAGGTGCCTGGCCCCTGGTTCCAGCTGGGGTCGTAGCTCGCGTGCAGCGTGCCGTCGTCCGCGAGGACCGGCGCCGGCGCGCCCGCGAGCATCAGAGGGCCTCCGCGTGGGCCTGGAGCAGCCGGACCATCGACTGGAACCCGTTGCGGCGGTTCACCGAGATGTGCGCGTCGAACCCGAGCGTGCGGAACACCTCGTCCACGTCCACCGACCGGATCTCCTCGCGGGTCTTCCCGTGGAACAGGGCCCGGGCGACCGCCACGAGCCCCCGCACGATGACCGAGTCGCTGTCGGCGTCGAACTCGAGGCGCGGGGGGTCGCCTTCCACACGCCGGGGCTTCACCCAGACCTTGGAGATGCAGCCCGTGACGCGGTTGCCCTCGGTCTTGTCTGCATCGTCCATAGGCGGCAGATCCCGCCCGAGATCGATGAGGTAGCGGTACTTCTCCTCCCAGGAGTCGAAGAAGGCGAAGTCGTCGGCGAGCTGTGCGAGGTCCATTCCCACTCCGGTTGCATGGGGTAACGCACGGCGACGCGCTATGTACGCCCGTCGAGGAGGTCCCCCCATGGACAAGGCCACGTGGCAGCAGCGCGCAGAGCGGGAGCTGGGCAGGCCGGTCGCACGCCTGGACTACAGCCCGCTGCCCGAGGTGCGCGTTCCGGCGCTCGTCACCGCGGGGCCCCCGTCGTCGCGGGGCACCGGCACGTCTGCGGGCTGGCAGGTCGCCAGCACCCACGCCGGCTCCCCGGAGGTGGTCGCGGAGTCCGTCGCGGACGACGTCCAGGGCGGCGTGGAGGCCATCCGGGTCGACGTCCGGGCCTTCCGCGGCGCGCGCGACCTCGCGATGGCGGTCAACGCCGCCGAGCCCGAGCACCGTCCGTTCGCCCTCGCCCACGGCGCCATCGGCGACGCCGCCACGCTGGTCGGCCTCATCCGCGGCCTGCGTCGCGACGTGAGCGGCATGCAGCTCGACTTCGGGCTCGACCCCATCGGGGAGCTCGCCCGGAACGGCTTCCTCCAGGGTCCCTTCGACAAGCACGTCGCGTCGGGGGCGGACCTCGTGCGCTGGTGTCGCGACGAGGCCCCCCGCTGCCGGGTGTTCGTCGCGGACGGCACGGTCTGGCACGACAGGGGTGCCGACGAAGCCCTGTCCATCGCGCTCACCGTGGGTACGGCGCTCGCCTACCTGCGGGGCATGGAGGCGGAGGGCCTGTCGATCGAGGACGCCTTCGGGGCCATCGAGCTGCGGCAGTCCGTGCCGGGCCGCTTCCTGCTCGGGGTCGCCAAGCTGCGCGCCACCCGCCGGATCGTCGCGCGCGTCGTGGAGATCGCCCAGACGCGCGGCCGGTGGGAGCAGACCGCCACCCCCGCGTGGCGCGAGCGCACCGAGCGCGCCCCGGCCGTGAACATCCTGCGCAACACCGCCGCCACGTTCGCCGCCATCGCGGGTGGGGCCACCCGCATCGACGTCCCCGCCCACGTGCCCACGCCCGAGGGTCGCCGCCTGGCGCGCAACACCCAGCTCGTCCTGCGCGACGAGAGCCACCTCGGCGCCGTGATGGACCCCGCCGGCGGTGCCCACGCCCTCGAGGCCCTCACCGACCAGCTCGCCACCCGCGCCTGGAGCCTCCTGCAGGTGCTCGAGCGCGAGGGAGGCGTCCTGGCGGCCCTCCAGAGCGGGTTCGTGCGCGCGTCCCTCAAGGGCTGCTCCGACCGCCGCGACCTCCTGGTGCGCACCCGGAAGCGCCCGATCCTCGGGGTGTCCCGCTACGCCGACCTCAGCGAGGATCCGCCGATGCGGGTCGTCGACGACGAGCTGCCCACGTCGGTCCCGGGCGGGCTCGATGCGTGCTCCACCTTCGAGGAGCTCCTGCCCCACGCCCTGCGGTCCCACAGCAGCGAGCTCACGCACGCGCGCGTGGGTCCCGGGCTGACGCGCGCTCCCCTCACCGAGCCGAAGCGCCTCGCCGTGCCCTTCGAGCGCCTGAGGTCCCGGGCGGAGCGGGATCCGCGGTCGATCTACCTCGCCACCCTCGGTCCCCTCGCCGAGCACGGGGCCCGCACGGCCTTCGGTCGCGAGCTCGTCGAAGCGGGCGGGCTGCATGTGGTCACCGACGACGAGGCGAGCACCCCCGAGGCCGTCGTGGAGGCCTGGAAGCGCACGGAGACCCGCGTGGTCGTGCTCTCCATGGCCGACGCGCGCTTCGCGACCGACGGTGTACAGGCCGCGCGCGAGCTCACCCGGGCCGGCGCGAAGGTCTGGGGCCTCGGGCGTCCCGGCGAGCCCGCCGCCGCCCTCGAAGCTGCAGGGGTCCGCGGGTGGTTCGCCACCGGCAGCGACGCCCTCGAGTCCCTCCTCTCGCTCTGGGAGCACGCATGAGCGCCCGCATCCCCGACCTCTCCGCGTTCGACCTCGGCCGCCCCGGCCTCGCCGACGGGTCCGACCCCACCGTGCACGGCACGCCGGAGGGTGTGGACGTGCAGGCCCGCTACGGTGCCCGCGACCTCGACGGGCTCGCGCACCTCGGCACGTTCCCGGGCTTCGCGCCCTACGTGCGGGGCCCCTACACCACGATGTACGCGGGCCGTCCGTGGACCATCCGGCAGTACGCCGGGTTCTCCACGGCCGAGGAGAGCAACGCGTTCTACCGGCGCAACCTCGCGGCCGGCCAGAAGGGGCTCTCCATCGCCTTCGACCTCCCGACCCACCGCGGGTACGACTCCGATCACCCGCGGGTCACGGGCGACGTCGGCATGGCCGGCGTGGCGGTCGACAGCATGCTCGACATGCGCGTGCTCTTCGAGGGCATCCCGCTCGACCGGATGAGCGTGTCGATGACCATGAACGGCGCGGTGCTCCCGATCCTCGCGCTCTACGTCGTGGCCGCCGAGGAGCAGGGTGTGGCACCCGAGAAGCTCGCCGGGACCATCCAGAACGACATCCTCAAGGAGTTCATGGTCCGGAACACGTACATCTACCCGCCGGCCCCGAGCATGCGGATCATCAGCGACATCTTCGCCTTCACGGCGGAGCACATGCCGCGGTTCAACAGCATCTCGATCAGCGGCTACCACATGCAGGAGGCCGGAGCGACGGCCGACCTCGAGCTCGCGTACACCCTCGCGGACGGCCTCGAGTACGTGCGCTCCGGCATCGCGGCGGGCCTCGACATCGACGCGTTCGCCCCGCGTCTGTCGTTCTTCTTCGCCATCGGCATGGACTTCTGGATGGAGGTCGCCAAGCTCCGCGCCGCCCGGCTCCTCTGGCACGAGCTCATCGCGCCGCTGGGCCCGAAGAGCCCCAAGAGCACCATGCTCCGCACCCACTGCCAGACGTCGGGGTGGTCGCTCACGGCCCAGGACCCCTGGAACAACGTGGTGCGCACGGCCATCGAGGCCATGGCGGCCACCCAGGGCGGCACGCAGAGCCTGCACACCAACGCGTTCGACGAGGCGCTGGCGCTGCCCACCGACTTCTCCGCCCGCATCGCGCGGAACACGCAGCTCTACCTGCAGCTCGAGACCGACACGGACGACCTCGTGGACCCCTGGGGCGGCTCGTGGTTCGTCGAGCGTCTCACCCACGACCTCGCCGAGCGCGCCCGCGTGCACCTGCGCGAGATCGAGGAGCTCGGCGGCATGGCGAAGGCCATCGAGCAGGGCATCCCCAAGCTGCGCATCGAGGAGGCCGCCGCGCGCACGCAGGCCCGGATCGACAGCGGCGAGAAGGTCGTGGTGGGTGTGAACCGCCACAAGCTCGATGACGAGCCGCCCGTGGACGTGCTGAAGGTCGACAACGCGGCCGTGCGGGCCAACCAGCTCGAGCGGCTCGCGCAGCTCAAGGCCGAGCGCGACGACACGGCCGTGGCTGCGGCCCTCTCGGCGCTCACGGCCGCGGCCCGCGAGGGCACGGGGAACCTGCTGGCCCTCTCCATCGAGGCCGCGCGCGCGCGGTGCACGGTGGGTGAGATCTCCTACGCGCTCGAGGAGGCCTGGGGTCGCCATCGGGCCACGATCCAGACCGTCCAGGGCGTGTATGCTGCGGAGGTCCGTTCCGCGGGAGGCGACATCAGCCCGATCGCACAGCGCATCGAGGCCTTCGAGGCCGCCGAGGGCCGTCGTCCGCGCATCCTGCTCGCGAAGATGGGCCAGGACGGTCACGACCGCGGGCAGAAGGTCATCGCCACGGCCTTCGCGGACATCGGCTTCGACGTCGACATCGGGCCGCTGTTCCAGACGCCCGAGGAGACCGCGCTCCAGGCCGTCGAGAACGACGTGCACGTGGTGGGTGTGAGCTCGCTGGCGGCCGGTCACCTCACGCTGGTGCCCGCGCTGCGCCGGGCGCTGAACGCCCAGGGTCGGGACGACATCCTGATCGTCGTGGGCGGGGTCATCCCCCCCCAGGACCACGACGCCCTGAAGGCGGCCGGTGCGGTCGCGGTGTTCGGGCCGGGAACGGTCATCGCGGACGCCGCGATGGGCCTGCTCGACGCGCTCGAGGCGTGACGCACCGGGTCCTCAACGCATGAACGAGCCCACCCCAGAGCGCACGCCGATGGCGACGGCCCTCTCGGCCACGTTGGTGGGCGTGTACGCGCTGCAGTGGGCCTTCGGCGCGACCGACGGGCTCGGTCTCGTGCACATGGGCGCCACCAGCCCCGTGTTCTGGGAGCGGTTGCACGTGTGGACGGTGTTCTCGTCCACCCTGCTGCACATCGGCGTGCTCCACCTGCTCGCCAACACCTACTTCACCTACGTGGTGGGTGGCCTGCTCGAGCGCGTCATCGGGCCCTGGCGCATGCTCCTGGTCTTCTTCGCGGGAGGCACGGTCGGCAGCCTCCTCTCGGTCGTCCTGCTCTCCGACACCGTCTCGGCCGGGGCCTCCGGCGGCGCGTGGGGGCTGATGATCGCCATGCTCCTCCTGCTGCTGTCCCCGTGGTTGCGGGTCGGCACCCGCCTGCGCGCGGGCCCGGTCGGGCCGCTCCTGCGCTTGATCGGGCTGAACGCCGTCCTCTCCTTCCTGCCTGGGATCAACGGCCTCGCGCACCTCGGAGGCGGGCTGGGCGGAGCCATGGCCGTCGTGATCACCGCGCGCGGAGGGCGGATCTGGGCCGTACCGGCCGGGCTTGCCTACCTGGTGCACCTCGGTGCGCTCGCGGTGGCGGTCTTCGTCGGGCGTCCGTGGGCGCTCGGAGACGTCGGGCCGGTGGAGCGACGCACGGTGCTGGACGGGTACGTGAGCCTCGAGCTGCCGATCGCCATGGAGACGGCGGACACCCCCGAGGGGCTCGCGACGCTCGGGGGGTCCGTGGACTGGGACCCCCTGACCGTCAGCATCGAGCTGGCGCGTTTCGACGAGCCGCCCTGGGCCGGCATCGCCTCCCAGGCCGTCCCCTGTCCCGGGAACTGCCAGGCCAGGCGCGCGCAGAACGCGTCCGGGGGCGAGGCGCTCTGGGGGTTCCGACCGTACGGGCCGTACGCCCTGGTGACGGTCTTCGCGATGCCGGCCGGGATCGACGACCCCGACTGGGCCCTCCAGGCGGTGCAGGGTGCGACGCTCACCGAGGCGGGCGTGGGCCTGCTCGTCAGCCTCGCCGTGACCGCCCGGAGCGACGGAGACCCCGCGACCCACCGTGACGTGCTCGAGGCCCTGCTGATCGACCACCCGGACTCGGCGCGGGCCCTGAACCAGCTCGCCTGGCAGCTGGCCACCGACCCCGACCCCGCCTGGCGCGACGGAGCCCGAGCGGTGGAGCTGGCGAAGCGGGCCGTCGAGCTGGAGCCCCTCCCGTCCTACCAGGACACGCTCGCGGCCGCCCGGGCGGAGACGGGTGACTTCGCCGAGGCCGTCCGGATCCAGCGACAGGTCGTGGAGGCCGACCCCGACCCCGGCTTCGGAGCCCACCTCGCGGTCCTGGAGCGTGGAGAGCCCGTCCGGGAGGACCCCATGGCCGCAAGGACTGTTCCAGCCCAGGGTCCCGAGTAGCCGATAGGACGGCCCCAGGAGGAACGATGGGACGGCTGGTGGACGGGGTGTGGCGCGACGAGTGGTACGACACCAGCAAGACCGGTGGGTCGTTCGCGCGCACCACGGCGGTCTTCCGTGACGACGTGACGCCCGGCGGGCGCTTCGCCCCCGAGGCGGGTCGCTACCACCTCGTGATCGCGGACGCCTGCCCGTGGTGCCACCGCGTGGCGATCGCCCGCGAGCTGTTCGGGCTCCAGGACGTCATCACGATGAACCGCGTGCAGCCCCTGATGCTCGAGCAGGGCTGGGTGTTCGCGGAGCCGGACCCCGTGCTCGGGGTGGAGACCGCCTGGCAGATCTACACGAAGGCCGCCCCGCACTACTCGGGCCGGGTGACCGTGCCGATCCTCTGGGACCGCGAGCACGGCACCATCGTGAACAACGAGAGCAGCGAGCTCATCCGGATGCTCGACGGTGCCTTCCGGCCGCTGCACACCCGTGAGCAGCCGTCGTGGTACCCCGAGGACCACCGCGAGGCGATCGACGGCGTGAACACCTGGGTGTACGACCAGATCAACAACGGGGTGTACAAGTCGGGGTTCGCCACGACCCAGGAGGCCTACGAGGCCGCCGTCACCGAGCTCTTCGTGGCCCTCGACCGCGCGGAGGCCCTCCTTCAGGGCCGGGAGTACCTCGTCGCCGACTGGCCCACCGAGGCGGACTGGCGGCTCTTCGTCACCCTCCTGAGGTTCGACGCCGTGTACCACGGCCACTTCAAGTGCAACCTGCGTCGCATCGTGGACTACCCGAACCTCCAGGCGTTCACCGAGCGGCTCTGGAACGTGCCGGGTGTGCGGGAGGTCACGGACATGACGTCGATCAAGCTGCACTACTACGGGTCGCACAAGACGGTGAACCCGACGGGCATCGTAGCCATGGGCCCCGCGGACTCGCCCTTCCGCTAGGCGAGACGCCGCATGCGCTGCGGGAGGAGCTGGAGCAGCGCTTCGTCGGGCTCTCCGGTCCCCTGGCGAGCGCGGTCGGCGGCCGACTCGATGGACTGGGCGAGCCAGGCAGCCGACGCCTCTGGCACCCGGTCGACCGGCAGCTCCACGTCGCCATCGTCGCACACGAGCCGCAGCACGCCCTGGTTCACGTACGCCGAGCGGACCGCCGCGAGCTCCACCCGCTGCGTGCGGACCCTGCCACCCTCGTGGGTCAGCAGGAGGTGCTGCGGACCGATCTGCACGAGGGTCTGGCTGACGGTGACCGCGCTCCAGACCGAGAGCGCCAGGCCCGCCAGGACCGCGAAGGTCATGCTGTTCACGAGGTGAGGCAGCAGGTTCCACGGCATGCTGGCGATGGGTCCGGGGACCCCGAGCGCGACGGCACCGTGGACCATGGCCTCCGCCACCATGTAGAGCGCGAACACGAGGACCGGCGAGAGGGCGGTGAGGGCGAGGGCCCGCGTGAGGGTCGGGGGCCGGCGCGTGGCCCGCGGCAGCCGGACCGTGACGGCGCCGTGCTCGAACACGGCAGCGAGGGCGTCGGCGGGGTGGCGTTCCTGCATGCAGGGGCCTGACCGGGCGTCAGCGGGTCTCGTCCACCACGCAGCCCTCGGGGCACGGCGTGCCCATCCCACCACAGCCCTCCACGGTCACCCAGGGCTCGAAGATGCGCCTCGCGCAGGCCTCCAGCTCCGGAGGACCCGTGTAGAGCGGCTCGAGCTGGAAGCAGATGTTGCCGCCAGCAGGGTTGTCGTCGCCCCAGATGAACGATCCGACGCACGTTCCGTCGACGTGGTACACGCCGCTCGACCCTGCGCCATACTGCCCGAACCAGGACCGGACGTAGTAGTTGGGGTCCTCGGCACAGAATGCAAGAAAAGTCGGCGTACACTCGTCATCCTCCGACCCGAGCCCGGGCAGGGTCAAGTCATCGACGATGCGTTGCCAATTCTCCAATCTCGAACCTGCCGGGCAGTTGTGAGCGACGGGCTCCACGCAGCCAGTTGGCCTGACCCGGCACTCCCGGCTGAACCGGATGCCGCACTCGCGGCCCTCCGTCGGGTCGGGGAAGCGGTCGCACGCGAGCAACAAGAGCACCGTCATCCCACCTCCGGGCACGGCACCTCAGCATAGAAGACCCCGACAGCACCGTCCATTGCAGCCCGTCAGGTGGGCTTCGGCCCGTCGGGCTCCGTGCTCTCGTCCGCCTGGAACACGAACAGCAACGCACGCAGCACGTCCGTGCGGGTCACCACCGACACCGGCACCCCCTGATCCACCGCGATCATCGAGCCGATCCGCAGCCTCTTCATCTCCGCTGCCACCTGCCGGAGGCTGCTGCGCAGCGGCATGGTGCGCACGATGCCGGGTGGCAGCACGTCGCCGACGGCCAGATCGTGGTCCGCCGCCATCAGATCGCGCACCGACACGACGCCCGCGATGGTCGGCCCGCGCGTGACGACCAGATGCCGCACGCCGAGGTCCACCATGCGCGCCAGCCCGTCCAGCACGGGCGTGTCGGCATCGATGCCGCGCACACCCCGGTGCACCGCCCCCACGAAGCCCTCCGGCAACAGGCGCGCCGCCGCACGCACCGCGTCGTGCTCGGTGAGGATGCCCACCGGCGTCCCGTCCGCCTCGAGCACGAGCGCGTAGTCCGAGCCCGCGTCGCGGAGGGCGGCGAGCCCGAGGGCCAGCTCGTCGTCGGGGTGCACGATCGCCCGCGCCGGCCGCGCGAGCTCCCGGGGCTCCCGCGCCACGCGCTCCACCCACACCCCGTCGTCCACCAGCGTGCCCGCGGAGAACACGTCGATGTCCGACAGGACCCCGGCCACACGGCCGTTCTTGCGCAGCAGCGGCGCATGGCGGATCCCCTCGTCCCAGAGGAGGCGCGCCACGTCCGCCATCTCCACGTCCACCGGGCAACCCACCAGGGGCGCCCCCATCCAGTCCCGCACGCGCTCGGTCTTCATCGGCTCTCCCGGCGTCCCCCCGATGCAACCCCCAGGCCACGTACCGCGGCGAGCAGCTCCGTGACATGGGGATCGGGCACCCCGAGTTCGGCGAGCGCGTCGTGGAGCCGCTCGAGGTACTCCAGGTTGGACCCGCTCGGACCGTGGGAGCTGGCGATCTGCCGCGCGATGACGTCCGGCGCCGCAGGACCCAGGAACTCCGGGTTCGCCGGCGTCGCGACGTACACACGCGCCCCGACCGACCGACCGTCCGCGAGGGCCAGGGTCACGTCCAGCGCGTCGTACCCGGCCTTCTCGCGGTGATCGAGCGCCGCGAGCACGCCCGCCACGTCCGCCGCGCCCACCCGGAACGCCCGCCCGTGCACCCGCCCACCCGCGTGGGCCACGAGCGTCACCACACGACCGGGCGCCTCGGGCGTGCCGCGATGGTCAGGGCTCGCCTGCCAGAACCGGCGCACGAAGCCGTCGAGAGAGGCCGGGACCTGCTCCACGAACGGGAAGGCGGGCCGCCACACGAGCGACCCGTACCCGAACACCCAGCATCCCCGTTCACTCTCGCACACGGGGGTGACGATATCCCACCGCGCCCCCGTGTGGACGGGCCGGTCGGGACGGGACCGGCTAAGGTCGTGGGGCTGGAGGCGACCCGTGTTCTCGCTCGTCCTGTTCCACCTGATGGCCTGCGACGACACGCTCTGGCCGGTGGCCGAGCCCACCGGTGAAGGCTGGTGTGGCGTGCAGAGCCTGCTCGGGGGCGAGTGCCTCACCTGCCACAGCGCCGCCTCGGCCCTGGGAGGCCTCGACCTCGAGACGGACCCCACCGCCGTGCTCACGTTCACGGGTCCGACCGGGCAGGCCTTCGTCGTCCCAGGCGACCACGCGAGCAGCTTCCTCTACCGCAAGCTCGCAGGCACCGACCTCGCGGCCGGGGAGGGCACCGTGATGCCGCCCTCCGGCTCCCCGTCCGCCGAGATCCTCGCCAACCTCGCCACCTGGATCGACGACGGCGCCACGATCGACACGTCCTGCACGGGCGGCGGCGAGACCCCGCGCTTCCACCCGGTCGGCTGGGCCGACCCCGACGTCCACGGCACGGAGGCCAAGCTCCGCACCGACGCCACCCTCGTGTGCACGAGCTGCCACGGCGAGGCCCTCGAGGGCGGCACGGGCCCCTCCTGCGACACCTGCCACGGGTCTCCCGTGGCGTCGGACGCCTGGCGCACCGACTGCACGTTCTGCCACGGCGAGCCCGGCGTGAGCGAGGCCCCGCCACGCCAGATCGACGGCGCGCTCACTTCGGCCGGCGCGGCCTTCCCGGCCCACCGCATCCACACCGACGACACCACGCTGGCCACGCCCTTCGGCTGCGACACCTGCCACGTCGAGCCCACCAGCGTCCTGAGCCCCGGGCACCTGTTCATCGACGACGACACGCCCGGTGTCGCCGAGGTCGCCATGGCCCAGGGCACCTGGGACGGCGCGTCCTGCACGGACACCTGCCACGGCGCCGCCGCCTTCCCGGTCACGGGCACCGCGGGATGCGGCTCCTGCCACAGCGTGGCCGTCGTGGCCAGCCTGTCGGGGGAGCACGCCGAGCACGCCAACCACGCGGTCACCTGCGACGAGTGCCACGACAGCGTCACCCCGGCGAACCCGGGCTACACGGTCACCCGCCCCGAGCAGCACATGAACGGCACGGTGGACATCACGCTGCCCGTGGAGATGACGCGCAACCCCGACGGGAGCTGCACGGGCACCTGCCACCTCGAGACGCACACGAACGCCACCTGGTGACCGTCAGGGCTCGAGGGCCTCGCCACGGCCGAGCGCCTCGCGCACCCGCTCGTATGTGCGCCGGTCCGCGGCCCGCTGGGTCTCCGAGCGCCGGTCGAGCCCGAGGAGCTGGCGAACGGCCCGGTCCACGCCCGAGAGCGACTCGCGATGGCGCGCGAGGTACGCCCAGTACATCGGCGTGAGCGGGCAGGACTTCTTGGGGTGGAACCTGCAGGGCGCGCAGTAGTCACCCATGCGGTGCACGTACCCGCTGCCGGCGACGTAGGGCTTGGTCGTCATGCGGTCGCCCACGGCGAAGGTCGCCATGCCGAGCACGTTGGGCTCCACGACCCAGTCGTACGCGTCGATGTAGGCCACCCAGAACCAGTCGGTGAGCTCGCGGGGGTCGACGTCGAGCAGCTGGGCGGTGTTCGACAGCACCATGAGCCGGGTGATGTGGTGGCTGAACCCCTCGCGCCAGACGTCCTCCACGACGCCGTCCAGACAGGCGAGCCCGCTCGGCGCGCCGCCCCAGAACACCGGCGGGAGCGGCGTGCGCTGGCCGAGGACGTTCGGGGAGCCCGCCATGTCGGGGCTCTTGCGGTGCACGTGCCGCACGTACTCCCGCCAGCCCAGCACCTGGCGGACGAAGCCCTCCCGGCTGTTGATCGGGACGTCCAGCGCACACACCTCGTCCACGGCGCGCCGGGGCAGGATGCGTCCGAGGTGCATGACGGCGCTGACCCGCGTGTGGAACAGGTTGCTCTCTGTGCGTGACAGCGCGTCCTCGTAGGGCCCGAAGCTCGGCAGGCACGACGCCTTCGCCCACCGCCACAGGGCCTCGGCGTCCTCCTGGCAGGCCGGGAGGTGCAGGAGGTCGACGGCACCGGGATGGTCCGGGAAGGCGCTGTCGACGAGGGCGGCCACCTCGCGGGTGACGGCGTCCGGGGTGAACGTCGGGATGGCGGGGGCCGCGGGCTCGCCGCGCCAGGGCTCGCGGTTGTCGCCGTCGTGGCTGAAGCGCCCCCCGACGGGCTTCCCGCCCTCCATGAGCACGCCCGTGCGCCGCCGGACGCCGCGGTAGAACGCGTCCATCCGCCAGGGCGGGGCGCCCAGGGTGTCGAAGTCGGCGTCCGTGGTGCACCAGGTGGCGTTCGCGACGACCCGGAGGCCCCCCGCGTCCACGAGGGGCTGGAGCTCCTCGCGCAGCTCGCGCTCGGCGGCCTCCATCATGGTCACGCTGCCCACCTCGTCGATGAGCGCGGCCACGGCGTCGCGGTAGCTGTCCGCCACCCGCCAGCGCACGTGGTAGCCGGCCTGCGCGAGCTCCAGGGCGAAGTGGCGCAGGTTGGCCAGGATCAGCGCGAGCTTCTGCTTGTGGTAGGGCCTGCGGGCGGGCTTCCCGGGGCACTCGACGAGCAGCACGCCCGTCCGCGCGGGGTCCGCGTCGGCGAGGGGCCCGACGGCGAACGTGCACTGATCGTATGCGGCGTACACCCAGCGCTCCGGGACGTGGGTGGGGTTCACGGCCGCGAGCGCCTCGCGGAACACCTTGGACACGGGCTCCTCCGATGGCCCCTCCCCTATCCAGCCTGCCGGGCTCACAGAGGACCGGCGACGATCCGAGGAGATCGGGCACGACGGATGCCTGGGGGGAGATCATGCACGCCGTGGTGTTGGATACAGGTGTGCACGACGTCGGGTTCGTGCGTAGGGTGCTGCGGTCGCTCGAGTACGCGCCGCAGGTGACGGCGGTGCAGACCGGCAGCGAGCTCGTGGTGGCGCTCCGGAGGGGACCGGCCGATCTGGTGCTGGCGCCCTTCGAGCCGCCCGACATGCTCTTCCGCAGGCTGCGGTACCACCTCGACGCGAGCGCCTGGGACGGCACGCTCGGGGTGTTCGCGGACGACGCGCAGCAGGTGCAGGCCGCCCTGGAGGCCGGTGGACACTTCGCCCTGCGCAGGCCGCTGGACGAGCGGACCTTCGTGCGCGCGCTCCACCACTTCCGCGTCCTCGGCGAGGAGCATGGGCCGCTGCTCGAGGACCTCGAGGACTCGTGGTCCGTAGCCCTGCGCCGTCCCTTCGCCCTCGGGTTCACCACGGACCCCATCGACCTCGACCGCCCGGGCTCCGTCTGGGTGGCGGAGTACGGCCGGAAGGACGGTCCGGTGACCGCGCTCACCGTGCTCGACGAGACCCTCGGGCTCGGGCTGGGTGCGGCAGTGAGCCTCATCCCGCCCGTGATGACCCGCGAGCTGCTCCGGCGACGCGCGTCCAACGAGCGGCTGGCGCGGAACCTGAAGATGGTCTGTGAGCTCCTGGTCGACCTCTACGCGGACGAGGGGCTCACGATGCGCACGCTGCGCCGCACCGTGCACGTGTCCCGCGCCATCCGCACGCTCGCCCGGGACGACCTCAGGCTCGACGTGGAGGTGGACCTCAAGGACTACGGGCGCGGACGGGCGGCCTTCCTGCGCCTGGACGGCCAGAATCGCCCGGCAAGACGGCCGCTCCCGGCGCCCACCCGCGTGGCGACGCCCGCGCCGCAGCGCTCCGGGCGGTTCCTGTAGCTACACGGGGACACCCTGCGCATCGAGGTCCACCACGCGCCCCTCGGGGGTCGTGAACCTCCAGCGGTCGGGCAGGCGCTCGCCCTCCACGACGCGCACCTTGCCCCCGCCGTCCGGAAGATCCACGACGAGCTCTGGGGCCGCCAGCCCGCTCGCCCTGCGCAGCTCACGCTCGATGGCCAGCGCGCGGTCGAGGGTCGTGCGGAAGTGCGAGGTGCCCTCGACGAGGTCGCAGGTGAACAGCCGGTACGGCGTGGCCCCGAGGTGCCGGAGCCAGCGGTTCAGCGCCAGGAGCGTGGGCGCGTCGTCGTTCACGCCCGCCAGCAGGACGGTCTGGTTGTGCACCGGACACCCCGACGCCACGAGCCTCCTCAGGGCCTCGGCCGCTTCCGGGGTGGCCTCGCGGGGGTGGTTGAAGTGCGTCATCACCCGGACGGGCCCGTGGCGGGCGAGCACCGCGCAGAGCCCCTCGGTGATCCGCATCGGCAGGGTCACCGGATGGCGCGTGCCGATCCGGATCGTCACGGGGTGCGGGAGCGACCGCAGGGCCGCGAGCAGCCGGTCGAGCGCGTCGTCCGCGAGGGTGAGCGGATCCCCGCCCGACAAGAGCACGTCGTCGACCTCCGGATGCGCGGCCAGCCAGGCCAGCGCGGGCCCGTAGGAGCCCACGGCCTCGCGCGGGTCGCCGACCTTCCGGCGACGGGTGCAGTGCCGGCAGTACACCGCGCAGGTCGGGCTCACGAAGAGCAGGGCGCGGTCGGGGTACCTGCGGGTCAGGCCCGGCGCCACGACGTGGGCATCCTCCGCCAGGGGATCGGACGTCTCCCCGGGCACCAGGACGGCCTCGGCGAGCGTCGGGATGGCCTGGCGGCGCACCGGGCAGTCGGGTCCGCCCATCAGGCTCGCGTAGTACGGCGTGATGCCGAGCCGGAACCGCGATCCGAGCGTTCGCACGGCCTCCCGCTCGTCGTCGGTCAGCTCCACGACCGCCTCGAGCTGCTCGAGGGTGCGGATCGACCGGCGGAGCTGGTCCCTCCAGGTCAACCCACCGCCTCCCGGGCCACGTCCACGAGCCAGCGCTCCGCAAGCCCCACGGGGGCGTCCAGACGCGCGTGGTAGCCGTCCCGTCCGATGGCCCAGACGTCCGACACCAGCGGCCCGAAGTCCGGGTACACCTCGTCGATCCTGCCCACCCGCCGTCCCCCGAGCCGCCGGATGTACGGCACCGCGGCGAGGTTGCACACGGGCGCCTGCACGGTGGCCGTCACGAGCTGATCGGCCGTCTCCATCACCCGCAGCGTGGCCGCGAGGGCGAGGGCCGCTCCCCAGCGACGGAACGGCCCACGCGCGACCCCGAGCTGGTCGTAGTAGGCCAGCGTCCCGGCCGCGAGCGCGCCGACGTCCTCCTGCCAGCGCACGTCGGCGCGGCGCTCCCAGAGGTCGGAGCGCCGGAAGGGCCCGTCGGGCAGGACGATCGCGAGCCCCACGATGCGCCCGTCGTCGAGCACCCAGACCTCGCCGTCCGCCACGCGCTGCCGGTAGCCCTCCGCGTCCGTGCCGAGCAGGAACCCGCCCGCCGTGGATCCGTCGAAGGTCAGCGCACGCTTGAGCGCCAGCATGCCCGGGACGTCGGAGAGCCCGGCGCGCCTGATCCTCACGGGTCCTCCACGATCACGGTGGGCCCGCGCAGCTGGTCGAGCAGGCCGCGCACGAAGCTCGTGTGCCGCTGGTTGCCCTCGAACCCCTGGGGCAGCGGGCGTCCGCGGGTCGGGAGTGCGTACCAGACCAGCCGGGGCTCGCGGTGGTGGGTGTCGTGCTCGTTGAGGTTCAGGAGCCACCAGGACACACCGGGCCCGTGCAGCCGGCGCGCGTGCAGGGTGACCTCGGGCCCGAGGGTGGTGGCGTAGTGGTAGACGTAGAGCTGGACGGAGTACACCCACGCGAACACCGCGATGGGCACCGCGAACACGACGGTCCAGACGCCGAGGGCCGCCAGCCCGACCTGGATGCCCACCGCCACCGCGAACACCGCGAGGCTCGCGAGGCGGTCGCGGGTGGACCAGCCGTGGAAGGCCGGTGAGATGCGCCGGGCGAGGCTCACGGGCAGACCGAGGAAGAGCAGGATGCTCACGACGCTGTGCCAGAACCAGCCGCCCGCGAGCACCGCCAGGAGCCACACGGTCCACGCCCAGGCCCGCTGGAGAGGCCCGTCGTGGTGGAAGACGAACGTGTCGAGCGCGCTGGTGCGGGCGTCCCGGCGGTTGCACCCGTGGTGGAACCTGTGGATCTTCCGGAACACCGGGAGCGGCACGAGGATCGGGAGCAGGGCGAGCTGACCGAAGAGCGCGTTCCGACGGGGGTCGTCGGGGTAGAGCTTGCCGTGGGCGGCCTCATGGCCCACCACGTAGAGCCGCTGCATCCAGAAGCCGAGGAGCACGGC
>JACKEQ010000025.1 GCA_020632885.1 Alphaproteobacteria bacterium
TGCTCCGGGCGCTCCCCGAGCGGTGCGTGGTGGACGGCGAGCTCGTCATCCGCGGGCCGGACGGGCTGTCTTTCGGGGCGCTGCAGCTCCGGCTGCACCCGGCCGCCTCGAGGGTGGCGAAGCTGGCGGGCGAGCTGCCGGCATCGGTGGTGCTCTGGGACCTCCTCGCCGTGGGCGACACGAGCCTGCTCGCCACGCCCTTCCGGGAGCGTCGGGCGGCCCTCGAGCGCGAGGTGGCCTTCGCGGACCCCGTGTTCCTCACGCCGCTCACGGACGACCCCGCGGTGGCGCGCGGGTGGTTCGAGCGCTTCGAGGGGGCCGGCCTGGACGGGGTGGTCGCCAAGCCTGCCGAGGACGTCTACCAGCCCGGCAAGCGCGCCATGTGCAAGGTGAAGCGCACCCACAGCATCGACTGCGTGCTGGCGGGCTTCCGGTGGCACAAGTCCGGCGAGGGCGTGGGATCGCTGGTCCTGGCGCTCTGGGACGGCGAAGGGCGCCTCCAGCAGATCGGGGTGGCGAGCTCGTTCACCGCGAAGCGCCGCAAGGAGCTCGTGGCCGAGCTGGAGCCGTTGCGCGAGGGGGCGCGGGAGGCCCACCCGTGGAGCGCCCACGAGGAGGCCTGGGACACCCGTAAGGCCGGGACGGGGAGCCGCTGGTCCCAGGGCCGCGACCTCTCCTGGGAACCGCTACGCCTGGAGCGTGTGGTGGAGGTCGAGGTGAACCAGGTGACCGACGGCCGGCTGCGTCACCCGGGGCGGTTCGTCCGCTGGCGCACGGACCGCGACCCCGCGAGCTGCACGTTCGACCAGCTCGAGGTGCGACCCGCGGAGGAGCTCATGCTGCTGTTCGGAGCGGGTGACGCGCCCTGACGGTCAGTCCCTGGGCGTCCGTCGCCTCCTTGGCGAGGCGAACGGTCTTCCCACTCGAGGCTTGCTGGCGACCGCGGAGGGCCGCCTGCCCGCCTGACGGGACTGGGTGAGCCTCCGGACGGCGGCGCGACGGGACAGGCCTTCGCTGGCCCTCAGCACCTCCACCGCGGCTTCGAAGAGGGCGAGGGCCTCTTCGGTGCGCTCCGCGGCGCTCCGCTGCAGCGACTCCGCGGCGCGTTCGTCTCGGGTCGTGCGGGACAGGGCCGAGCGCCGCATGGTCACCTCACCAGGCTCCAGCCTACCAGCTCACGACGGTGAGCGTGTAGGGCAGGCAGGTCCCGGGACCCGCCAGCGGCCGGATCTCGAGGTCGTACACGTCGCCGTACGGGGTCACGGGGAGCTGCACGCCCACTTCGTCGAACGCGTAGCCCGCGTAGGCGTAGTCCACCGTGCCGAGCGCGTCGTAGGCGGTGAGGTCGAGCTCCGCGCCGTACGTGCCGTGCTCGATGTACACGTCCACGGCCTCGCCGCCGAGCGTCTCGAGCCAGAACCAGTCGTCGTCGTCCGCGACCAGGTCGAAGATCACGCTGGTGCCGGGCTGGGGCACGAGCTCCCAGGCGCCCACGGGCGTGTCGTCGCCCTCGAGCCCGTCGTCCCAGCAGGCCGCGCCGTAGACCACCCAGTCGAGCGTCACGTCCTGACAGGTCGTGCTGTCGGCACCCCAGAGGGCCACCTCGATCGTCAGCTCCTGCACGAACGGGCTGTCGTTGAACCACACCATCGACTCGTCGTCCGTGGAGGTCGTCGAGCTCGCGAGCTCCGCCCCATAGGCGTCGAGCAGTGCGAGGTCGACGTCGCCCCACGAGCTGTCGAACAGGGCGTCCACGAACAGCTCCTCGCCCGGGTAGAGATCGACGGCGAACCGGTCCACGTCGCCGTCGTAGAGGGTGAGGGCCACGGGGGCGTCCGCGTAGACGGAGGCCACGTCGTTCGGCTCGTAGAGGTCGTCCTCGCACACGGGCAGCAGGCTCGTGACCTCCACCGTGTAGGGCGCGCAGGTGTCCGGCGCCGTGGGGGCGACGAGGAGGTCGATGGTGTCGCCCATCACGCCACCCTCGGCGTACACGACCACGGCCGTGCCGTAGGTCGCGGTGGCGTTCGCGAGCGCCCCCTGGCCGTCCCAGGCCTGCACGGAGAGCAGCTCGCCCGGGGCGTCGTGGTAGACGGCGATCTCGAGGATCTCGCCGGGCACGGCCGCCGTGTAGAACCAGTCGTCGTCGGACGACACGAAGTCGTAGGCGGTGGTGCCGTCCAGGATGGGCTGCAGCTCGACCGCCGTGCCCCAGTCGCCGTTCGGCTCGCTCGTGTCGTCCACGCACACAGGAGCGGGCGGCGGGGGCGGGGGAGGCGGGGGCTCGGCGGTGTCCGTGATGACGAGCTCCAGCCCGTACCCCACACAGGTGGACGCGGTGGGCTCCCAGAGGTTCGCCTCCACCGTCAGCGCGAGCACGTCGCCCGTGTCGTTGACGAGGTCGACCAGCTCGCCGTCGTCGTCCGTGTAGGAGGCGGCGAGGATCTCACCCGCCTCGTCGAGGATGTAGAGGTCGACGTTGCCTTCGCTGTTCGCGAACCAGGCCTCGGCCGTGAGGCGCTCGCCCGGGAAGAGCGTGACGGCGAACCGGTCGACGTCGCCATCGGAGAGCGTCAGGTCGAACGAACCGAGGGCGGCGACCGGCGTGGTGTCGTTGGGCTCCAGGGCGTCGTCCGCGCAGGTGGGGGCGGGCGGGTTCGAGCCGCCGGGCCGGGGCCCGGGGGCCGGTGCGGGTGCGGGGGCCGGGGCAGGGGCAGGCACGACCACGGGGCCGTCGTCGCCGGGCGTCCGACCGACGTCGTTCTCGATGATGCAGCCGGTGGCGAGCGAGAGGGCGAGGAGGGAAGTCAGGGTGCGCATGGTCGTCTCCAGTGCACGTACCGACGGCCGCCGCGAACGGTCCTTCGGACGCACCGGGGATCACGACATTCCGTGACGTCGCGCGCGACGCGGGAGGGCTACCCGGGCAGCCCCGGCGTACCGGCCTCCTCGGGGTGGTGCGCCACCCAGCCGGCCTTGATCGCGGCCGCGGTGCGGCGGGATCCGTCGTGGCTCCAGCCAGGCCGGTCGAAGACGTAGCGGATCCGCTCCAGCGGAGTGAGCCCCGGTGCCGAAGCGTCCCGGGCGAGCGCCACGAGCTCGTGGAACGCCAGGCGGAGCGGGCTGTGCGTGGCGACGTTCTTCACCAGGCCGTACCTGACGGGCTCTTCGGCCAGCTCGGGGACGAACGTCCCGAACATCCGGTCCCAGACGATGAGCACCCCCGCGTAGTTGGCGTCGAGGTAGCGCGGGTTGGATCCGTGGTGCACGCGGTGGTGGCTCGGCGTGTTGAACACCGCCTCGAACCAGGTGGGCATCCGTCCGATGGTCTCGGTGTGGATCCAGAACTGGTAGACGAGGTTCAGCCCGCCCACGAAGGCGAGCATCAGCGGGTGGATGCCGAGGAGGACCACGAGCGGCAGCCGCAGCAGGAACGCCCCGTTGAAGGGCCCGGTCCACTCCTGGCGGAGCGCCGTGGACAGGTTGTAGCAGGCGCTCGAGTGGTGCGTGACGTGGCCCCACCACAGCCACCGGCTCGTGTGCGCGAGGCGGTGGTACACGTAGTAGCGGAGGTCGTCGAGGACGAAGGCCAGCGCGATCCAGCCGACCCCCGTGCCCCAGTCCACGAGGCGCCACGACCACGCGGCCAGCAGCACGCCGTAGCCGATGGCCCCGAACGCGATGCCGATGACGAGGTTGCCCACACCCATGGCGAGCGACGCGGCGGTGTCGCGGGTGGTGTAGTGGGCGCGCCCGACGAGCAGCTCGAGCACCATGGCGCCCACGAAGAAGGGCACCGCGAGGCTCACCACGTCCGGGAGGTCAGCGAGCTCCACGGTCGCCTCCGAGACGGGCGAGCCAGACCTCGCGCGCGTCGGGCTCGAGCGGCACCGGGCGCGTGGGGAAGGCGGGGTCGCCGACCACCAGCAGGAGGCCGTCGGGCGATGGACGTGCGCTGGCTCCCTCCAGGCTCCGCGCGGCTCCCTGGTCCTCCTGCGCCCAGGCCACCGCGAGGGTTCCATCCTGGAGACGGAGGAGGGCGGTGAGCCCGTCCGTCGCGAGGGTCAGCTCCTCCACGGCCGCGTCGAGGTGGTCGCGCGCGAGGTCGTGCACACGCCGGGCGTCCAGGGGCGGGGTGACGGAGCCCCCGCGCGCGTGCACGATGGCGAGCACGGCCGGGATGCCCACCCCGACGACCCCGACGAGCACGGGGAGGGGCAGGCCCCAGGCCATCAGGCCCGCCGGCGCACGGCCAGGAGACCGAGGGCGAGGGCGACCGCACCCCACGGCGACGGTCCGGCGTTGCAGCCGCACCCGCCGGTGTCCGGGGGAGGTCCGGTGGTGATGCACTGGTTGCTCGTGTCGTATCGGCTGGGGCAGGCGTCCGTGCCGTCCTCGATGTAGCCCTCGGGAGGCTCGCAGGCCTCCACCGTGTCGTCGGGGTCACCCCAGCCGTCCCCGACCTCGCCGCCGGAGCCCGTCTCGTCGTCGCGGTGGTACGTCGATGTGGGCTCGCCGGTCGTGGGGTCGCAGTCGTCGTCGACCGTGTTGCAGACCTCGACGGCGTCGGGGTTGCGAGCGGCGTTCGTGTCGTCGCAGTCGCCGTCGCGCGCCGCGGAGCCCGCCGGGACCTCGCAGGACGTCGGGTTGAGCTGGGCAGCGTCGCCCCAGCCGTCGCCGTCCGCGTCCACCCAGGACATCACGGCGACCTGGGCGATGCCGTCGCAGTCGTTGTCGACCGTGTCGGTGCAGACCTCGGTGGCCTCCGGGTTCACGGCAGGGTCGTTGTCGTCGCAGTCGTCGTCGACCAGCGCCACGTCACCGAAGCCGTGCGGGACGCCCGCGAGGCCACAGGCCTGGAACGAGACTCCGGGGGCGCCGTGCCCGTCGCCGTCCGCGTCGAAGTAGTAGTCGAACAGCGGCTGACCGTCGTCGATGAGGTTGTTGCAGTCGTTGTCCTGCCCGTCGCACACGTCGACGGCGAGCGGGTTGAACGACGCGTCGTCGTCGTTGCAGTCCGGGCCGTTGAAAGAGGGCACGTAGCCGGCGGCCAGGGGGTCGGACGGGCAGCCCAGGAAGGACTGGTTGGGGTCGCCGAACCCGTCGTCGTCGAGGTCGCGCCAGAGGTAGACGTTCTCTTCCGTGTAGTCGGGGTCCGCCGCGTCCACGAGCCCGTCGCAGTCGTTGTCGAGGCTGTCGAGGCACGCCTCGAGAGCGCCGGGGTAGACGTAGTCGAGGGTGTCGTCGCAGTCGTCGTGGCTCGTGCGCAGCGCCCCGGGCGTACAGGTGCGCACCCCGGGGGCGAGCAGGTCGCCGTGGCCGTCGTTGTCGACGTCCGGGTAGTACAGGGGCGTCTGCACGTCGTCGTCGGCGTCGTCCACGTCTCCGTCGCAGTCGTCGTCCACGCCGTTGCAGATCTCGGGGGAATCCGGCGCCCGGTCCGGGTCGGCGTCGTCGCAGTCGGAGGCGTCGAGCACGTACCCGGTGGGCTGGGTGCAGTCCGTGAGCGTGGGCCCGGCGGGGTCTCCGTACGTGTCACCGTCGAGGTCGGGGTACCACGTCAGCACCTGGGCCCCGTCGGGGGTCCCGGCGTCGCAGTCGTCGTCCACGCCGTTGCAGAGCTCCGGCGCGCCCGGATGGGTGCTGAAGGTGCCATCGTCGCAGTCGCCGCCCTCGTCGGCCTCTCCGGCATCGAGCTCGCAGTCCTGCACCGGGGAGGACCCGGCGTCTCCGTACCCGTCCCCATCGCCGTCCGGCCAGACGCCGAAGAACGCGAGCCCGTCGTCGACGAGGTCGTCACAGTCGTTGTCCACGCCATCGCAGACCTCCGACAGGCCGGGGTTCCTGCTGCTGTCGGCGTCGTCGCAGTCCGTGCCGTCCGTGACGCTGCCCGGCGGCGGCTGGCAGGTGTACGTGGGGGTGGCGCCCTCGTCGCCGTACCCGTCGAGGTCGGTGTCCGGCCAGAAGTTCCGCGAGGTGTAGCCCTCGTTCAGCTGTCCGTCGCAGTCGTCGTCGACGGTGTTGCACAGCTCGGTGGCGCCGGGGTTGATCGCGGGGTCGGAGTCCAGGCAGTCGCCGTCCCGGAGGGCATACCCGGGCGGGACGGTGCAGAACCGGCTCTGGATCCCCGTGCCGTACGTGTCGTTGTCGCCGTCCTGCCAGGCCGCGGTCTGCTGGGTGGGGTCGTCGTCCGCTCCACCCACACAGTCGTTGTTCAGGCCGTCGCAGATGTCTGTCAGGCCGGGGTGCACGGCGCCGTTCATGTCGTCGCAGTCGCCGTCCTGGGCCACGAAGCCCACGGGTGCCACGCAGCGCTCCACCCACACCGTCGTGAGCCCGAAGCCGTCGACGTCCTGATCGCGGTACCAGCGGGGCAGCACGAGCCCTTCGTCCACCGCGAGATCGCAGTCGTTGTCGCGCTCGTCGCAGACCTCGTCGGCGCCGGGGTAGGTGTCGGCCCCCGTGGCGGCGGAGTCGTCGCAGTCGGTGGCGTCGATGGCCTCGCCGGCATCGGAGCAGTCGGCGTCCGCACTGTCGATCAGCGCGCCGCTGTCGTCGCCGTGCCCATCGCCGTCCACGTCGGCGTAGCACTCGTCGCCGCCCCCGCTGCAGTCGTTGTCGACGCCGTCGTTCACCTCGGGCAACACGCCGGGGTTGACGTCGAACCCGCCGTCGAGGGGCTCGTCGTTGCAGTCGCCGCCCTGGAGGACCCAGCGCGAGCCCGGCGATGCGCAGGCGTCCTGGGTGTTGGAGTCCGTACCCCAGCCGTCGTCGTCGGCGTCGAAGTACCAGGTCTGAACCGCCACGCCCTGGTCGGGCGTGCCGTCGCAGTCGTTGTCGATGCCGTCGCAGACCTCGCCGTTGCCCGGGAAGGCCGTGGGGTCGGTGTCGTCGCAGTCTCCGGCGACCAGGCTCTCGAACTGGCCGGTGCACGCGCCCCACGGACCGGCCTGGAGGGCGTCGCCGTAGCCGTCCTCGTCGAGGTCGTCGTAGCAGGGGGCGCAAGGTGCGGAGTCCCAGTCGTCGCAGTCGTTGGACCGTGGGATGCCATCACCGTCGAGGTCGGGATCCACTTCGACGTACGTCGTGCCGGCCTGCCCTGGTGCGCCCGGCAGGTTGTTCCCGGGGCCTCCGGCGCCCCCCGCGACGTCGGTGGCACAGGATGTCATGCCGTAGACGGCGATGCGACCTCCGGCTCCGCCGCCCCCGGCCGCCTGGTAGTCGGAGCGTCCTCCTGCGCCTCCGCGGGCGCGGAGCGTGCCCGAGCACGCGGATCCTGGCCCGCCGTGCAGGAGGATGCCCCCACCGGATCCGCCGCCACCAGAGGCCTTGTTCACGACGTCGTCCGCGCCGGCTCCGCCGTCTGCCGTCACCGTGGCTCCGGCCTGGATCACCAGCGCCGCCGTGGCTCCGAGCTCGATGCCGCCGCCACCGCCGCCACCGTTGGACGTCGTGGTGGCACCGCCGCCTGATCCCGCCAGCAGCTGGAGGAGGTCCTGGGTGCCGTACGCGGGACCGCCGACGCCTTCGGTGGGGGCGCTGTAGGTGTTGCCGTCGCCGCCCACACCGCCGAACCCGCCGCCACCGCCGCCATGGTTGTTGGGGTGCGAGCCGTAGCCTCCGCCGCCGGTGCCTCCGCCCGGCGCGTTCACGCCTGCCAGGCCTCCGGCCGCTCCCCCCGCCCCCGGCACGTACAGCACGCCGGAGACGTCGACGGAGCTGCTCACCACGAGGTCGCTCTGGGAGAGGAGGACCAGCCGCCGTGCACCGGCTCCCTGGGTGACCACGAGCGTGGTGATGTCGATGTCCGAGTAGACGAACACCGCCTCCGAGGCGTTGTAGGCGTTCGCCCAGACACCGTTGATCACGGGTGGGGTGGCGATCGTGTTCGCCGTGGCGGGCCCCGTGAGGGGCGTGCCGCTCAGCAGGGGGGAGTAGGCCTGCGGGTCGTGGGGATTGGCATGGGCGAGGGCGAGGAGGAGGACCATCGTGCTTCCGGCTTGGGCACACGGATTCTACCGCGTCCGTCGCGACCTGGGCGGATCCTCGCGTCGGGGTGGCGCGGCCCTCGCCGCGACGCTATCAGGTGGCCGCTGCAGTTTTCCCTTGCCTTGGAGTTGTCATGCGCGTTCTCGCTCTCCTGTCCGCCGGTTCCGTGCTCGCCGCGTGCTCGCCGGCTCTCATCGCGCAGGACTCCATCGCCCCCCGCCTCGGGGAGAGTGCCGAGGGCGAGGGCGAGGTCGTGATCTACGACTCCACCGTGCTCCTCGACGAGAAGGCCGGTCTGCTCGATCTCCAGGTCGGCACCGACGAGCTCGTGCTGCTCACGGACGGCACGCCGATGGGCATCACCGTCGGGAACGTCGTCGTCGGGCAGATCGGTGGCGGCTACCTCCGCCGGGTCACCGAGGTCGTCGAGCAGGGCGATCGCATCGTGCTCCGCACCGAGAGCGCGGACCTCTCCGACGCGATCGAGGACGGCGACTACCGCGCCACCGCGGAGATCCTCGACCGTGCCGCCCACACCTGGGACCTCGGCGGGCGGGTGATCTACGACGGCGACCTCTACAACAGCGGCACCGGCGAGGAGGTCCACGTGAACCTCCACATCGCCGAGGGCGCCAACGTCACGCTCGACCCCACCTTCGACTTCGACCTCCAGCTCTTCCAGGGCAGCTGGATCGACGCCGGCTTCCAGGCGGACATCGACCTCGACTACCAGGCGGACTTCGTGGCCACGGTGTCGGGCGCCTTCGACGAGCGCATCGAGGGCACCGTCCTCACGCGCACCATCCCGTTCGCCTTCTACATGGGCCCCGTGCCCGTCGTCGGGAGCGCGGAGGTCGAGCTCATCGCGGGCATCGAGGCGGACTTCGAGGGCGCGGTCACCACGTCGCTCCACACCGAGGCCCAGATCGACGCCACGATGGACGCCGGGTACGACGGCGACTGGTCGTTCGACCACACGTCGAGCATCGACGGCGACCTCTCCTGGGGCGACACCAGCGCCACCTACAGCCTGCAGACGCGGGCCTGGGTCCGCGCCCAGCTCACCGTCGAGCTCTACGGTGCCGCCGGTGCCGAGCTCGGCGTCGAGCCCTACCTCGAGCTCAACACCTGCGCGAACGACGGCTTCGACATCGACGGCGGCGTGAAGGGCACGCACCGGTACTACTTCGAGGCCCTCGGCTGGCGCGCCTTCGACTCCGGCGTGAACACCGTCGACTTCGGCCGCTGGGACGTCTACGCCTACCAGTGCGAGGACGGCTACTGATCCGGGCTGCGCGCATCGCGGACGCTGCAGGCGTCCTCGCGGTGTACGCCCCATCGGTCGTCGGCTCCGTCACGAGCTTCGAGGTCGAGCTCCCGACCGTGGAGGCCATGGCCGGACGCATCGCGTCGACGGTCGAGCGCCTGCCCTGGTTGGTGTTCGAGCGTGACGGGGCGATCCTCGGCTATGCCTATGCTTCCCCGCACAGGGCGAGGGCGGCGTACGCCTGGTCGGTGGAGACGAGCGTCTTCGTGGACGCGACGGTCCACCATGCCGGCGTGGGGCGTGCGCTCTACACAGAGCTGCTCGGGGTGCTCGCGGACCTCGGCTACGTGTCGGCCTACGCGGGCGTGACCCTGCCGAACCCCGCGAGCATCGGGCTCCATCATGCCCTCGGCTTCCGGGACGTCGGGGTGTTCGAGAAGGTCGGGTTCAAGGACGGCGCGTGGCGCGACGTGATCTGGATGCGCCGCGAGCTGACCGACCCTCCGGAGCACCCCTCACCACCGAGGCCCTGGCGCCCCTGACCGTCAATGGACGCACTCCTGCGGGCCTCCGCGGGTGAGCTCCTTCTGGAACAACGGGGACGGCGGGAGGCGGTCGAGGTCGGCCTCGGTGACCGGCTCGCCCCGCCAGGTGCCCGTGAACGTGAGGGTCTCGTCGACGGTGCGCGCGATGTCGCGCTGGCGGACGAGCTCGTGCGGGGCGTACATGCCGGGGTGCACGGCGCCCCCGGTGAGCGGACGTCCCCGGGCGGAGAGGTAGGTGACGCGGTCGACCCGCACGTACGGGTCGGGCCCGATCCGCAGGGTGTCCGGGAAGATCAGGCTGTTCTGGCGGTCGTCGTCGACGCGGAGGTTCGAGAGCATCGCGAAGCTGTACTGGAACTTCAGACCCGTGTAGGGCGCGAGCCCGTTCGCGAGCCAGAGCACCGCGAGCCCCACCAGGACGGGCCGACCTCCGTCGAAGGGGCTCGTCGGCCGCCCCGGACCGCGGGCGAGCAGACGCCAGGTCGCGAAGGCCAGCAGGGCTCCGAAGGTCGCATGGGTCAGCCCGTACTGGGGCCACGACCAGGGGCCCCGGTAGAGCAGGGCGCTGGCGAGGAAGGCCGGCAGACCCGCGAGGGCCACGAGCCACTCGCGGCCCTCCAGCGCGTCGAGGTCCTCCCGGTCGAGCCAGGCGAGGGCGGTCACCGCGAGCACCAGGGACAGCGCCGTGGCGCCGATGCCGGTGAACTGCAGGAGCAGGAGCAACGTGAGCACCACGCCGAGCCGGGGGGCCAGGAGCAGCACGAAGGGCGCGCCGAGCTCGAGCGTCACGACCACGCCCGGAGAGACCCACGCGTGCAGGGCCTCGGGGAAGGCCCACCACTCCGAGAGCCGTGCGGAGAAGCGATTGCAGGTGACCACGGGATCGAAGAAGTCCGTGTTGAGCTTGTGGAGACCGGCGAACCCGATGGCCGCGGCCGATGCCAGCCGGAACCCCGAGCGCACGAACCGCTCCTGCGTCGTCGGATGGAGCAGGGCGAGCAGGCCGGTGGCCGGGAGCGCGAAGAACACGGGCCACTCGGCGGCGGGGAACCAGAGCAGCGGCTCGGATGCGACGTGGTTGGAGACGATGGCGCGCGCAGTGAGGGCGGTCGCGAGGAGCAGGAGGACGGGGCGCGGTCCGAGCAGGACGATCGCGGCCGCGGCGGCGGCCAGGCCGTGGAGCACCCAGGCCCCCGGCGCCACGAGGTGCGCCGGCTCCGCCGACGCCCAGGTCTTGAGCGCGAAGAGGAGCACGGCCAGCCCGTACCCCGCGAAGAGCACGTGGGTCGGGCGGTCGCCCACCGGTCGCCAGAGACGGTCCATGGCCCAGCGTAGTACAGGGGGGCATGCGCATCGCCTACCTCGTGTCCCGCGACACCCTGCCCGACGCTCCCTCCCAGCGTGACGACGCCGATGCCCTCGTGAGGATGCTCGACGCCCTCGTCCCGGGGTTCGCGCGCCGGGGGCTCGAGCTGGTGCCGGTCGCCTGGGATGCGCCCGACCCCGGAGCGGGCTGCGACGCCGCCCTGATCGGGACCACCTGGGACTACTGGGAGCGCGCGGACGCGTTCCTCACAGCGCTCGGGTCGCTACGGATCCCGCTGTTCAACGATCTGGCGACGGTCCGCTGGAACGCCGACAAGCGCTACCTGCGTGCCCTCGCGGATGCCGGGGTGCCCACCATCCCCACCGCATGGCTGGAGCCCGGTGCGCTCCTCGGGGGCGCCCTGGAGGCGCTCGGCGCGCACGAGGTCGTCTGCAAGCGGGTGGTGGGGGCGGGCGCCTACCAGCAGCACCGGCTGACCGCGGCGGACGTCGGGCGGGCGTGGGACGTGCCCATGATGGTGCAGCCCTTCCTGCAGACCATCGTGTCCCACGGCGAGATCTCCGTGGTGTTCGTGGGCGGCGAGCCCAGCCACGCGGTCCTCAAGCGTGCGGCCGCGGGCGACTACCGCATCCAGCCCCTCTACGGCGGCACGGATGCCCCGCTCGACCTCGATGGGCCCCTGCTCGATGCGTGCCGGACGGCCCTCGCCGCGGTCCCGGGAGCGCCGCTCTACGCCCGCGTGGACCTCCTGCCGGACGCCGCTGGGCGCCTCCTCGTCATGGAGGTCGAGCTCATCGAGCCCTACCTCTACCCGGCCGCAGCACCCCACCTCGGCGACCGCCTCGCCGCCGCGCTCCAGGGAGCCCTCTGATGGTCGACATCCACGCGTACACCGGCCCGGTGCTCGTCACCCTCGCCACCATCCTGGTGTACTACCTGTTCCAGGGTCACGTCGCGCGCGTGAAGACCCGCCTGGCCCGCGACTACGCCGCCCGTGGCGAGAAGTTCGACCGCTACTTCGGCGACGACCGGGAGATGCTGGCCGCCGACCGCATCCAGCTGAACATGCTCGAGCACATGCCCGGGTTCCTCGTGCTCCTCTGGCTGAACGCCGCCTTCGTGAGCCCGTCCAGCGCCACGATCGCCGGCGGGATCTGGCTCGCGGCGCGGGTGGCCTACCCGTTCCTGATGGGCGGTCGGCTCGGTCGGGGCATCAAGGCGAGCATCCTGCTGGCGACCCTCCCGGGCTACCTGGTCATCCTGTGGTTCGTCGTCGCCCTGGTCCTCCAGCTGCTCCGGTGATGCTCGCGCTGCTCGCGTGCCATCCGGCCCTCGATCGGCCGGCGGACACGTGCGCCTCCTGCCACGCGCCGGAGTCGGAGGCCTGGCGGGCCTCCCTCCATGCCACCGCCGACCGCACGCCCGCGTTCGCAGAGGCGTTCCGGCGCGCGCAGGACCCGTGGTGCCACACCTGCCACCTCCCGGGGACGGGCGTGGACTGCGCGTCCTGCCACGGCCCCTCGGGTCGGACGTGCGAGCAGTGCCACCAGTTCGACCTGCCCGGGACGTCCGTGGCCAGCCAGGACACCGCGCGTGAGCACGCCGCGTCGTCCTTCTCGAGCACGCCCTGCACGGGGTGCCACGATCCCCACCTGGCACCGGGAGCCCACGACGCCGAGCGCGTGCGAGCGGCCCTCTCGGTGGACGTGCGGGGCACGGAGGCCGTCGTGACCAGCCATGGCGTCGGCCACGCCCTGCCCACCGGCGACCCCTTCCGACGCCTGGTCCTCGAGGTGTGCGCGGACCTCGCCTGCAGGCGTGTGATCGACGTGCACACCCTCGAACGGGCGCTCCGGGAGAGCCCCGAAGGGTGGTCGGTGCGCAACGACTCCCGCGTGCCGCCGCCCGTGGAGGGCCCCGACAGCACGGTGCGGTTCGCCGTGGCCGAAGGACGGGCCTGGAGGCTGTGGTACCGCTACACCGACCCCCGGCATCGCGAGGTGGCCGAGAGCCTGCTCGTGGATGGTGGGATCGTCCGGAGCTCCCGATGAGAACCCTGGCCCTCGCCTCCGTCACCCTCGCCATGGTGCTCGCCTGCGGCGGTGGAGGACCGACCCCGGACACGCCGGAGCCCACGCCGGTCCCGGACCCCGAGCCCGTGGTCGAAGCCCCCCCCGTGCTCGACGGCTTCGCGTACGTGCCGGGCGACCCCCCGCGCTTCAGCGAGCCCGAGCCCGGAGACGTCCTGTACGTCGGCGTGGACGGCGCGAACCTCCGGGAGGGCCCGGACGGCGAGGCCCCCGTGGTCGCCGAGCTCGCGCACGCCGAGAAGGTGGAGGTCGTGGCCGTGGAGGGCCCGCCCGTGGAGCTCATCGGGCGCACGAACCGATGGGTGAAGGTGAAGTCCGGCGGGCACACGGGCTACCTGTTCGGCTCGCTGCTCACGCCCCTCGGGGGGAAGGAGGTCGCGGAGTTCATCGGCGACTACCGCTGGACGGTCGGGTGGTCGCAGGACTTCCGGCCGCTCGTGCGGGTGTCCAACGCCGATGGGGAGGAGACGCAGTCCCTCGAGCTCGGTCTCACCCAGCGCTTCCAGGGCGGCACGCTCGTGGCGGAGGTGGGCTCGTGGGGCGACTTCGACGCCGAGATCACGGTGACCCAGTGCGTGGTCGGCGACGAGCCGGCAGACGGTCCGGGGTGTGTCACGGGGCGCGCGGTCTTCGGGGGGAACGGGCTGACCGCGCTGACCCCGCCGGACGCCTGGCGCTACGAGCCGGAAGGGTCCTCGTCGAGCTGCGAGGGCGCCACGTCCACCAAGGTCCAGAACCTGCCGGACCCCGAGAGGCTCCTGGTCGTGAACCTGCCGTCCTACATGCGCGGACCGGGCACCGAGGTGCCGTGCGACGCCATCGCCACGCTGCGATCGGGCCCCCATGCCGGGAAGCGCGTGGTGGCGTGCGCCCAGAGCGGGAGCGGCAAGGAGTGGCCGCCCCAGCACCTCGGCAGCCTGTTCGTCCTGCTCGAGGCCGGCCGGTGGGGACGGATCTGCGGGGGTGGCGTGGACGGGCTCGAGACCCACCTCGGCTACCAGCGCGTCCAGGTCGTGGACATCGGGGCCATCTCGCTCGAGGGGCCCATGGAGCCCCCGCGGGAGATCCTCTACGAGGACGAGACCGGGAAGGCGGTGTTCCGCAACCACTGGCCGGAGAGCCTGCCCACGGACCTCGAGCAGGTGTGGGTGCACCCGGAGCTCGGTCCGGTGTACAGGAAGGGTCCGGCCACGAAGGTGGCCCAGGATGGCCTGCTGGTGGCCCGTCCGGACGGCGGGTTCCTGCAGTACGCGTGGGTGCCGGACCTCTCGGACCTCTCGCTGGACGGGGGCGCCACGGGGCCGTGGGTCACGGACGACGGCATGAAGGTGGACTTCCACGAGCCGGGTCTCGCTCCCGGCGCGAAGATCGGCACGGCGGCCGGGCAGGACGTGTACTCCCTCGACGACCCCGCGATCCGTCAGAGCTGGGTGGAGGCCGTGCAGGCCGTTCACCGCGACACCCCGCTCGGCGAGCTGCCGTGGTTCGTGGTGAAGGGTCCGTTCGACGGGTACTACCTCGTGATGCGCGAGGATCTCCGCCTGCCGTCCATGGTGGAGCCCATCGTGTACGCGTACGCGGACGAGCCCACACCGGTGTCCATCCGGTTCGGGGAGGGGCTGGACGTGCGGGGCACGCTCCCGCGCACGCGGGTGGGCTGGGACGTCGTGGCGCGGCCGGACGGCATGCTGCTCCACGAGGGGCGCATGATCGACCGCCTGTTCTGGGACGGTCAGCACGGCCACTTCCCGCGGCCTCCGCGCGGCTGGATGCTGCCGGGGGCCACCGTCGAGCGCGACCTGAGGGGGATCCTGGCCGACCTCGGGCTCGAGGGCCGCGAGATCGACGAGGCGGTCGAGGCCTGGATGCCCAGCGTCGAGGGGGCGAGGTGGGTGCGCGTAGGGCTGCACGAGGACGTGGACCGGCTGGCGCCGCTCGTGATCGACCCCGAGCCGGACACCCTCCTACGCGTGCTCGTAGAGCTCGAGCGCCTCGAGGAGCCCGAGCCCATCGAGGCCCCCGACGTGGTGGCCCGCGAACGGCGCGGGCTCACCGTGGTGGAGTGGGGCTACGTGGAGCGTTGAGCGCTCACGGCACCATGAGGGTGGCGCGGAAGTAGCCCGTGCCGCCGCTGGTCGCGCGACATGCGGAGTGGGGCCAGATCAGGCCGGTGTTGGTGCCGGTGAACCCGTTCCAGGGCGCCGTGATCGGCATGCCGCACAGGAAGGGGGTCGACCAGCCGGTGGCCGGGGCGTCGGTCTGCCACGTGCCCGTCGGCGCGGTGAGACGGGAGGCCCAGTCGGTGCGGACGGTGCTGGAGAGCAGCACGCCGCCGCTGGAGTCCTCCGCGAGGAACTGCATCATCACGCCACCGCCACCGGTGTCGTTCACCTGGATGGCGATGTCGTGGGCCCCGGGGGTGAGGTCGAGCAGGTGCGTGGACAGGGTGCTCCACTCGAAGCCCGCATTGGTGGGGACGGCGGCGATCTCCGTACCGTCCACCCAGAGGCGGCTGCTGTCGTCGCCGGTGTAGCGGAGGGTGACGCCGGTGGAGAGCGTCGTGAACGGGCCGGTGAACCAGGGGTCGAAGACCGACGGGTCCGAGGCAGAGCAGGAGCCGTGGAGGGCCACGTAGATGCCGTTGGCGCCGGTCCCGCGGACCCAGATGCCGCCCACGACCTCGCTGGCGTTGAGGTTGCCGGCGGCCTTCCGAGAGCCGTAGGCGCTGAAGACGTCGCCCGCCGCTCCGTTGTCGGTGCCGTTCGTCCAATCACCCTCGAAGGTACGCGAGGCCGGGCTGTAGGAGCCGACCCACGCTCCCGAGGTCCCGTCGTCGTACGCGCCATCCCAGGACTTCGTCCGGGTCTGGTACTGGCCTGCGGACCATCCGCTGATGTCGCACCCGTTGCTGCCGAGCGCCGTCGAGAGCTGCGCGAGCGAGTCGAACAGGGTCTGCGGACGCAGGCGGGAGGGCGAGGTCTCGTCGATGATGTCGAAACCGACCTGGGCGTTGACGCTGTCGAACGCGGCCTGGGCCGTGGCGCAGATGGCGGGGTCGGCGCTGCAGTCGACTGTGGGGACGGTCACGGCGAGAGCGCCGGTCGCGGCGAGGATCGTGAGCATCGGGGGGCTCCTGTGTTGGGGAGCCCCCGGTATCTCCAGCCGTGTCCTGGTTTGAGGATTCGTGGGATCCGCGTGGGATCGACCGCTCACTTCTGGAAGGGGTTCTTCAGATCGCGGTTGCCGCCGATGCGGGTCGGTGCGGGCTCGGGGGCGGGGGTCGGGGCGGGCGCGGCCGCCGGTGCCGGAGCGGGCGTCGGGACTGCCACGGGTGCCGGTGCCGGTGAGGGCGTTGGCGCGGGCGTGGGGCGCGGACGGACGACGGGTCGAGGGGCCACCGCCACGACCTCCGCGAGACGGAGCTGGTGGGTGCCCCCGACCTTGCGGACCACCACGGACTCGTCCGTGAACCCCTCCATCGCCACAGCGAACGTGCGGGGGAGGGGAGCGTCGGGCGGATGGGAGACGGTGCAGGGCGTGACGCAGACCTCCAGCCCGTTCTCGGTCACCGTGGCGCCCGCGGGCTCCGTGACGATGACGAAGTCCTGGGTCACGGGTGCGGGGGCCGGCGCCACGGGCGCGGGGCGAGGCAGCTCCGGATCCGGCTGCTTCGCGACGGCCTCCGTGGGCTGGACGACGCTGCCGCCGGCCAGGAACACCACGGCTGCGACGCCCGCGCCCCCGAGCAACAACCCGGTGACCAGGAGCCAGGGGAGCATGGAGCCCCCCTTCTTCTCCTCGGGTGGGTCGGGTGGGAGGACCACAGACTGACGGCTGTGCGTGCCCGTCTGCTCGGCAGTGAGCTGCCGGGTGAAGTCACCGGTGCGTTGCATCAGGTGCTCGGAGGTCGGGTCCTCGACGATCTCGAGGTCCGATCCGTCCACCAGGCAGTTGCTGACGTGATCTTCGTAGAGGGTGGTGCAGTCGGGGCAGCGCTTCACGGTACGGCCTTCGGTGGGGGGGCGGGCGTCAGTTGTCGGAGAACTCGGCCCACGGCTCGAAGAACAGGAGGGTCGAGCCCGGCGCGATGGCGCCCATGTAGGTCCCGGCGATGTTGAAGAAGCCGTTGTCGGGCGGCGTGGTGCCCGCGGTGGCCGGAGAGCCCGTGGCCGGCGTGAAGTTCGGCGCCGTGAGGTTCTGCGGGTCGCCGAGCTGGGGGTCCTGGCTGAAGACGTTCTCGTGGATGGGCTCCAGCAGCCAGGCGGCCTCGTCGAACGCGTGGTCGTCGTCACCGGAGACGAGAGTGAGGCCCGCCGTGTCGCTGGTGTCGGGCGTGTTCGTGTCCGGGATGGGCATCGGCGGGTCGACGGGCTCCACGGCGCCGTCCGCGTTGTTCATCCAGAACAGGGCGTTCTCGATGGACAGCGTGCCGTCGAGCGCGTTGGAGCTCGTGCGCTGGCTCGGGATGTGGGTGATCCCCGGCGGCTCAGAGCTGTTCTCGTCACGCAGGTCGAGGGCCTCCTTCTGGAAGCCCATCACGATCATGTTCCGGAGCGTGCCCTCGGTGTTCTCGCGGAGCATCATGCCGCGCTGGGAGGGCTGGGACTCCGTCGCGCCCACGAGCGTCACGTTGTAGAGCGTGGGGTGGGACTGGTAGGGCGTGGCGAACTTGGAGTCCGCCTCGATGGCCCTGTCGCCCGCGCCGGACCCGTGGTCCACGGCGTCCATCTGCACGATGATGAACTGGCCCATGCCCGTCCAGCCGTCGTCCCAGTCGAGCCCGTCGTCGCCGGGGCGGGTGATGAGGATCTCCTTCAGGTTGACGTTCCCGCCGAAGATCTCGATGCCGTCGTCCAGCGTGTTGTGGACCTGGACCTTCTCGATCTGTGTGAGGTTGCCGCACCCGGCGAGCGTCAGCCCGTTGAGCTCGTTGCCGGTGCCGATGGAGAACCCGGCGTACTCGATGCGGACGAAGCGCAGGGAGCCGCAGTTGGCAGCGGTGTTCGCGCCGCCGTAGTTGCCGCGGATCTCGGTCTCCTCGATGCCTTCGAGCTGCTTCGTGCCCACGTTGAGCGGGGCGTCACCGAGCAGGGCCACACCACCCCAGTCTCCCGGGGAGCGCGAGCCGACCGGCTGCGCGCTGGTGAAGACGATCGGCGCGTCGGCCGTACCCGTGGCTTGCAGTCGACCGTTCTTGGTGACCACGAGCGCGGAGCCGTTGGCACCCTTGACCACCGTGCCTGCCTGGATGGTCAGCACGTTCTCGACGAAGACGATCTGGTCGAGGATGTACGTCTTGTCGGACGTCCAGTTGGTCTCCGTGGTGATCGACTGGGAGACGTGGATCTCGGACGGCTCGGTGTCCGTGTCGGCGTCGGTGTCCGCATCGGAGTCGGCATCGGTGTCCGCGTCCGTGTCGGCGTCCGCGTCCGTGTCGGTGTCCGTGTCCGACTCGGTGGGCTTGTCCCAGTCCGGGTTCCAGGGGCCGAGGCAGCCCACCGCGAGGAGGGCGAGGAGAGGGGCGGTGGAGAATCGCGGGATCATCAGTACGTCCAGGTCAGGCCCACGTGGGCGGCGTCGCGGCGGAGATCGAGGCCCACGGCCGGGACCTGGCGCTTCGATGGGAGGGTGAGGCCCACGCCGGCCATGCCGATACCGACGGCGGCCAGGGCGAGGGAGATGTTGTTGAGCGTGCGGGGCGTCCCGTAGAGGGCCTTGTCGCCCGCATCGATGGCGTCCTGGCCCTCGACGTAGGCGAGGCCCGCCACGACGCCGAAGACCACGGCTCCGCCGGTGCCGGCGCCGACCAGCGCCCACTTCGTACCGTTGGTGCGCTCGACCATCTGGGGGCCGGTGGGCTGGACGTTCTTCGCGGCAGCCGCCTCGGCGTCCTTGCGCTTCTGCTCGAGCAGGCGGGTCTCCAGGGTGCGCACCCGACGGTCGAGGCTCTCGGCCTCACCGGCCGGCGCGTAGATCCGGTAGCGGTTCAGGGTCGCGATCGTGCCTTCGACGTCGCCTTCGCGCTCCTGGGCGTTGGCGATGTTGAAGAGGAGGGCGGGCTCCCCGGACAGGTCGTAGGACTTCTGGAAGGCCTCGATCGCCTGGGCGTACAGCGCCTCGTCGTACATCTTCACGCCGGCTTCGTACAGGCGCGCGGCCTCCGCCAGATCGGCCTCGGAGGGGCCATCCGTCGCGGCGGGGGTCTCCTCCGGGGGGGCCTCTGCGGGCTCGGCGCCGGGGTCCTGGGCGAGGGCCAGGCCGGCGAGCATCCAGATCATCGTCTCTCCACGTTGTGGAAGGGGTTCTTCAGGTCGGTGCCGTGCCGCGGGAAGGCGGGCTCGGCGGGAACGGTGGGCTCGGGAGCCTCCAGGGGCCCCTCCACGACGGGCGGGTCCACGGGCGCCGGCCGCGCGGGTACCGGACGGCGAGCACGGGGAACCGGGGCCTCCGGCGCGGGCGTCTCGGTGCGTGCCGGCTCCGGGGGACTCTCCACGGGGCCTTGCCAGAACTGCACGGGCTCGAAGGGCTCTGCGGGCTGCGGCTGGGCTTCAGGCGGCGCCTCGACGGTCGCGAGTGGGGGCGGCGGTGCCGTGGACACCAGGATGGCCGCGGCCCCCTGGATCACGACGTAGCCGAAGGCCGCAGCGCCCGAGAACAGGAGGGCTGCGGTGAGGGCAGCCCCGACGGACACGCGCTGACGGGCCTCCCGGCCAGGGGCCGGCGTGAGGAGCCGGACCGCCGCGGCGTCTGCTGCGGGGTCGTCGAGGGCGGCGGCGAGCAGGTCGAGCGCCGCGCGGACCTCGTGCAGCGAGTTGAACCGGTCCGCGCGCGCCTTCGCCAGACACCGGGCCACGACGAGGTCCGCGGTCGCGGGGAGGGCGAGGTCGGGAGCGAAGGTCTGGAGCGGGGGGACCTGCTCGTTGAGGTGCGCCATGAGGGTCGCGGCGGTCTGCGGCCGTGCGAACGGCGGACGGCCGGCGAGCCCTTCGTACAGACAGACCCCGACGGCGTAGACGTCGCAACGACGGTCCAGCGGGCGCCCGCGGATCTGCTCCGGGGCCATGTAGAGCGGCGTGCCCAGGAGGAGCCCGTCGCCGGTCATGCTCACGGCGTCGCCGACCTCCTTCGCGAGGCCGAAGTCCACGACCTTCACCGTGCCGTCGGCGGCGACGAGGATGTTCGCGGGCTTCAGGTCACGGTGGATGACCCCGGCGTCGTGGGCGCACGCGACGCCCTCGCAAACACGGTCGAGGATCGCCACGAGCCGGGCGGGCGTGAGCGACCCGGAGGCCACGAGGGCCTGCAGGGTCGTGCCCTCGACGAGCTCCATGGCGACGAACGCCGCGTCACCCTCGCGTCCGTACTCCAGCACGCTGACGACGTTGGGGTGGCGGACGCGGGCGAGCAGGGCGGCCTCCCGCGCGAACTGGACGGCGGTGACCTCGCTGGAGGTTCCGGGGACCCCGGGGCGCCTCTCCAGGACCTTGAGCGCGACCGGCGCTCCGGTCCGAGAATCGCGGGCGCGGTACACCGTGCCACTCGATCCTCGGGCGAGCGTGCCTTCGACCGTGTAGCGGCGCCCGAAGACGGGGGATTGCTCCTGGGCCAGCGCCAACTGCATGGCCGGCAGTGTATGGGGCTCGGTGTGACCGGCTCGTTCGGGGTCGGAGTCAGGTCGTCGCGGTTTGTGTGGCATGATCGTGACAAATCGCCGAAGATGTAGGTTCTAGCTGATGGACGTCGGTTTTGACGGCATGGATATCATGTCCGACATGGCGCACCTCCTGCTCGTCGACGACGAAGAAGACCTCCTGGCCCCTCTCGTGTTCGCCCTCGAACAGGAGGGGCACTCCTGCGTGACCTGCGGCTCGGGGCGGGCGGCCGTCGAGCTGCTCGACCGCGACGACTGGGACCTCGTCGTCCTGGACCTGATGCTCCCGGACCTCTCGGGCACCGAGCTCTGTCGGCGCATCCGTGGCAACCCGCGCACCCGCGACGTGCCCGTCATCATCGTGAGCGCTCGGGGCGACGAGTTCGATCGGGTCGTCGGCTTCGAGCTCGGCGCGGACGACTACGTCACCAAGCCCTTCAGCCTGCGCGAGCTCAAGCTGCGCATCGGAGCCCTCCTCCGGCGGACGGCGCGCGGTCCGGTGGGCAGCTCCCTCCTGGTCTCCGGTACCATCGAGGTGGACACGGAGGCCCACACGTGCCGGGTGGACGGCGAGCCCTGCGACCTCACCGTGCTGGAGCTCAAGCTCCTGACGGCCTTCCTCCGGGCGCCCGGGCGGGCCCAGACGCGGACGGAGCTGCGCACGAGCGCCTGGGGCTCGTCGTACCGGATCGGCGAGCGCGCGGTGGACACCAACATCAAGCGCCTCCGCAAGAAGCTCGGCGAGGCCGGCGACGCCATCGAGACCGTCCGCGGCGTGGGCTACCGCTGGGGCGGATGAGGTGACGGTCACGCGCACGCGGCTCGCGCTCGCCGTGCTCCTGGCGCTGGTGGTCGCCGAGCTCGTCGTGGTGCAGCCGGTTCGCGTGTGGGGTGCCGGGCTCGCGGACGACCCCGAGCGCTTCGCGCGGCTCGTGGACCTCCTGCGGGCCGCCGTGTGGCTCCCGACCCCGGTGGTCGTGGGTCTCGGCTACTACGTCGGCCGGATGCCGACCACCGTCGCCTCACGGCCCGAGAGCCAGCGCTGGCGGTGGCTCTGGAACATGCTCGACACCTTCTCCGAGGGGATGGTGGGCTTCGATCACGACGGTCGGGTGGCCTTCGCGAACCAGGCCGCCCTCCGGATGCTGGGGCGCACGGCCCTCCCGGACGGCACCCCGATGGCGGCCTTCGCGGACGTGCCGAGGTTGCGCACGACCGTCGCGCACGCCCTGCTGGACGGGCGCATGGACACCGTGGAGGTGCGTGCGCCCGGGGCGCGCACGCTGCTCGCTCGCGCGGCTCCCTGCGACGACGGCGCGCTGCTGCTCCTCGTCGACGTGACGGCCGAGCGGGCGGCGATCGAGGCCCGCGAGGCCTTCCTGTCCGATGCGGCGCACGAGCTCCGCACGCCGGTGGCCGCCGTCTCCATGGGCATCGAGGCGCTCGAGATGGGCGCGCTGGCGGAGCCTGGCCAGGCGCGCCGCATGCTGGACGGCATCGCGAGGCACAACGAGCGCATGAAGCAGCTCCTGGACGACCTCCTGTCCCTCGCTCGGCTCGAGTCCGGCGCGGAGCCCCTGGAGCTCGCGCCGGTGAACCTGGGGGAGGTGGTCGGGTCGGCGGTGGAGGCCGTGGACGAGGAGGGCCGCGTGGAGGTCGTGTCGATGCAGGGGACGTGGGTGCAGGCGGACGAGCTCGCCCTCTACCGGGTGCTCGACAACCTCCTCGCGAACGCGTTGGCGTACTCGGACGACCGGGTGGAGGTCGCGCTGTCGGCGCACGGGCCCGCCGTCCGCATCACGGTCGCCGACCGGGGGCCCGGGCTCGCGGGCGACCTCAAGGAGCGGGTGTTCGACCGGTTCTTCCGCGTGGACGCGGCTCGTGCGCGCCGCGCGGGCGGCACGGGGCTCGGGCTGGCCATCGTGCGTGGCCTGGTGGAGCGCTCGGATGGCCGCGTGTGGGCGGAGGACAACCCCGGAGGCGGGACGCGGTTCGTGGTCGAGCTCCGGGTCGCCTACGCGCCAGGTGACGCACGCCGCGTCTCGTGAACTGATCACTCCGGCCGCCGAAGGCGGCCTGCGCGGCCCGCTTCGCGCGGGCCTTGCCTCCTCTCGACGCTCACCACGCCCTGGCTCGAAGTGTGCTGGTATCCCCGCCCTTCGCGGGCCAGGACGTGTTGACCGTCAAACGGAAATCCTGGCGGGTCACCAGGGGATGTCTTCCTCGTCGGACGCCCAGGACGCCATGTCGTCGTCCACGGGCGGCTCCGGCGCCATCGAGGCGTCGCCGTAGCCGTAGTCGTGCGGGATGTCGGCGACGTCATCGTCACCGTGCGTGGGTGCCGGTGCGCTGTCGCGCTGGGGGCCGGAGCGCGCCTCCGGTGCGGCGCCACCCTCGGCGGGCTCGACGTACCGCGCGTCGATCCACACCGTGGCCTCGTCCGGCTCGGTGCGGACACCGAGGCGCTGGCCACCCACCTTGCTCTGGCCGGTCCAGAACACGTGGCCCGTGACCTGCTGGCCCTCGTGCTGGAGCTGGACGCGGGCGCCCTTCTCGAACGTCCGCTCGGGTGGAGCCTCCGGCGCGTCGCCGCTGGCGGGTCGCACGTCCGCCTCCAGCACCCAGTAGGTCGCGCCGTCGTCGCCCTTCACGCCGAAACGGTCGCCTGGCCCGAACTTGTTGGGGCCCTTCCAGAAGATGGAGCCGCTCTTGCCCCGTCCCTGCCGGCCTCCCGTGATCTGCACCCGGTCGCCTTTCTCCACCGTGCTCTCCTCGCGATGCCCTCTGGTAACGTGTGGACATGCTCCTGCTGTCCCTCGCGAACGCCCTTGCTGGTCCCTGCGACCGGATCTCCCTGAACTCCGACTTCTCGGCCGTCGAGAACGCCTACCTGAAGGGCGATCGAGCCGCGCTGGGCGTTGCCATGCGTGACGTCCGGCGCCACGTCGGGTGTGAGGAGGCCACCCCTGTGGTGGCACATCGCTTTCACATCTCGAACGCGCTCGAGGATGCGTCCGCAGGCGACTGGAGCGCTGCCGAGGAGCACCTGCGCGCGGCGGTCGCCGCACTGCCCACACAGCCGCTCCAGGGAATGCTCGCCGCGGATCCGCGCCTCCGCATGGCCTTCTTCCGGGCTCAGGAGCGCGGGGTCACGTGGACCCTGGGGTCCGAGGCGACGACGAACGGCCAGGTGTGGTCGCTCCACCCCGACACCGCCGTGCTGGAGCGGGGATCCCGCCGTGGGGCGCGGACTGCGGCCATCCTGGGTGCCGCGGCGATCGGGATGTACGGCGCGGCCTGGGGGGTTCGTTCCCTGGCCTACGACCCCGGCCCCACGGCCCCGAAGGGCAAGGTGCTCGGGGCCTACTACGCGACCAACGGGCTCTCTGTGGCCTCGGTGGCCACGGGGACCCTCGCGGTGGGTGTGCTCGTGGGGGCCTACGCGCGGTAGGAGCTCCGCGCGCCAGGACCTACGGTACGACCTGCCAGTCGGTCCCCACCTGCAGGTCGAAGGCCTGCTCGCCCACCTTGTAGGCGCCGGCGGGCAGCAGGCCCACGAAGAACCCGTCCGCGGCGACCCGCTCGACGGCGCGGTCGATGGCGATCTTCAGGGTGGGGTCGAAGGGCACGGCATCCGCGGAGAGGACGGCGCCCACGGACGCCTCGATGGCCACGAGCCGGGTGGCGGACTGCAGCCGCTCGAGCTCCCGGACGGCCTCGTCGTGCTTCGCGTCGTCCTCGGTGACGCGCTGGATGCGCTGGAGCGCGAGCAGCATGTCGCCGCGCGCCCGCGCCGACTGGGCCGCGACGAGGTGCAGGTTCCCGGCGAGGGCGCTGGGGTGGTCTGCCAGCAGCCGGGCGTACGCACGCTCCACGCCGCCCCACTGGCTGTCGCCCGCGAGGCGCTCGAGATCTGCCGCGATGCGTTCGCCCTCGCGGTCCTCGGCCTGTGCGGACATCAGGAGGAGCGCGATCATCGGTGCACCACGAGGCGCCAGGGGTCGTTGCCGTTGCCAGTCTTCGACACGTCCAGGTCCCAGGTGCTCGGAGGGGCGGCCACATCGCGGGTGGGCCAGGGAAGCGAGTCGTCGATGTTACCGATGAGCGTGGCGTTCTCGCGGAGCTGAACCGCGGCCGACGACCGAGCGTAGAACGTGTATCGCGCGCGGTCGGCCGTCACCGCGAAGGAGATGGGGTTGGAGGCCGAGTTGCCCGGCGTGTCTCCGCAGGCGATGAAGGGGCCGGATCCGGGGACGTTCACCACGGACGTCCCGACGTCGTAGTAGGGCACCAGCACGGCCCACAGGTTGCTCGTCGCCCGTGGCGACCCGACATCGTCGTGCACGAAGACCTGCAGGTCGTCGTCGATGGCCGCGCAGGAGTGGGACCAGTCGAGCACGATGGTCCCGTCGCCGGTGACGTCGTCCCACACGAGGTTGCCCTCCGGGATGGACCCGGTGTCGAAGGCGCCTCCGACCGCCTGGAACACCAGCGAGGACCCGAGGTTCTCCGGGTAGTCCACGTGGAAGTCGATCTCGAACGCGTCGAGTACGAACCGGGCCGCCGTGATCTGGAGGGTGGGGTCGAAGTCCGTGTCGGCATCGGTGTCGGCGTCCGTGTCGGCATCGGCATCGGCATCGGCATCGGCATCGGCATCGGCATCTGCATCGGCATCGGCGTCCGCATCGGCATCGGCATCTGCGTCCGCATCGGTGTCGGCGTCCGTGTCGGCATCGGTGTCGGCGTCCGTGTCGGCATCGGCATCGGCATCCGCATCGGCATCGGCATCGGCGTCCGCATCGGCATCGGCATCGGCATCCGCATCCGCATCGGCATCGGCGTCGGCATCCGTATCCGCATCGGTGTCGGTGTCCGCGTCGGTGTCCGAATCCGTGTCGGTGTCCGAATCCGTGTCGGTGTCCGGAATCCGTGTCGGTGTCCGAATCCGTGTCGGTGTCCGAATCCGTGTCGGTGTCGGAATCCGTGTCGGTGTCCGAATCCGCGTCGGTGTCGGAATCCGTGTCGGTGTCGGAATCCGCGTCGGTGTCCGAATCCGCGTCGGTATCCGAATCCGCGTCGGTGTCCGAATCCGTGTCGGTGTCAGCGTCCGACCCGACGTAGACGGGGTCCTCGAAGATGTAGGGACATCCTGCGAGGACCAGGAGCAGCAGGGGCGTGGGGCTCTTCATCGGGCGGATGATAGCACCTGGCCCGGGCGGACGGCCTCCCCGAAAGGAGCCTGACAGGCGGTCGGGCCGCAGATACGCCGCCGCGGGAGGGTCCATGGGGTTGCTGGTCGTGGGGGCAGGAGGGCACGGGGCGGTCGTCGTGGACGCTGCGCGCGCCTCCGGCTGGGAGGTCGTCGGGTTCGCCGACGGGCGCGAGGAGGCCCGTGGCACCGGACGGCTCGGGGTCCACGTCGTGGCAGTCGGGGAGGACGAGGGCATCGCGTTGGCCCTGGCCGGCGGTCACCATGTCGTCGTGGCCATCGGCGCACCCCGCGTTCGAGGGCGCATCGCCGATCGCTATGCGGCGGCCGGCGTGCCCCTTGCGACAGTGGTGCACCCCACAGCCTGGATCAGCCCGGCGTCCACCGTGGGCGAGGGGACCGTCGTGTTCGCGGGATGCATCGTCCAGGCCGGCACCCGTGTCGGGCGGAGCTGCATCCTGAACACCGGGTGCACCGTCGACCACGACACCGTGCTCGAAGATCTGGTCCACCTCTCCCCCGGCGTCCACATGGGGGGGACCGTGCACGTGGGCGAGGGCACGCACCTCGGGGTCGGCGTGTCCGTCAGGAACAACGTACGCATCGGTTCCTGGTCGGTCGTGGGGGTCGGGGCCGCCGTCGTCTCGGACCTGCCCGACGATGTCGTGTGCATCGGGGTGCCCGCACGTCCCCGTCCCTGACGTGTCCGTGGCAAGGCCGTGCAAGCGGGAGCGGCCCGCGCTTTCATGGGGTATCGTACGCCCCATGGTTCCGCTCCAGATCCGTGTCGCCGCCCCCACCGGCCTGATCTCCCGTCTCGAGCTGCACGACGAGCTGCGGATCGGTCGGGGTCCCCACAACGACGTCGTGCTCGCCGGGCCCCAGGTCAGCTGGTCCCACGCCGTGCTTCGGCGGGAGAACGACGTCATCGTCGTGGAGGACCTCGGCTCCAGCAACGGCACCTTCGTCTGGGACACCCGCATCGCGCGGCCCACGCGGGTCCTCGGGCCCACGCCGATCACCATCGGGCAGTACGCCTTCACGCGCGTCACGGGCTCCGAGCGTCCCAATGCGCCCCTCCTGGTCCAGGATCTCGACGCCAACCTGGAGCTGCCTCTGCGCGAGCGCTTCGAGATCGGTGGGGCGGGAACGGCGGACCTCCAGGTGGTGGGCTCGCCCACGTTCGTCCTCCGGCCGACACCGGATGGTCTGGACGTGAACGGCACGTCGGTCGACCTGCCCTGGAGCCCCGAGGGCTGCGCGCGGCGCATCTCGGTCCGGCGGAACAGCGCATACACGCCCACGGCTCGGGGGGAGGCCCAGGGCTCCATCCTCGTCCGGCTGCGGCTCGATCCCGCCCAGGCCACTGTCGTACACCTTCCCACCACGAGCACCCACACGCTCACCGCCGAGAACCGGGTGTACCTGCTCTACGCGCTCGCCCGCGCGCTCCACGACGACCGCGAGGCGGGCGTGCCGCTCGACGAGTGCGGCTGGCGGAGCGACGACCAGCTCACCGTGGCCATCTGGGGCAGGGACGGCCGCGTGGGGTCCAAGAACCGCCTGAACACCCTCACGCACCGCGTGCGCGGTGAGGTGGAGCGGGCCGGAATCCCCCGCGACCTCATCGAGAAGCGCAACGGCTGGGCGCGGCTCAACGCGAGCCGGGTCACCCTCGATCTGGATCGGGGGCGCGGGGCTCCCTAGATGGCCCCAGGTGAGCCGATGTCGCGGGAGTCGGCTTCTCCCGACCCCACGCTCCCCCGCGCCGGGAGCCAGCCCTCCTCGTTCGCCGTCCGCACCCTCCAGACCGCCTCGGGCATGGAGGACTTCCTGGTGGCCGGCGTGGTCGCCGAGGGCGGCATGGGGGTCGTGGAGTTCGCGCGGCAGAAGAGCCTCGAGCGCGACGTGGTCCTCAAGCGGCCCCGGGAGCCCGACGACCCGGCAAACGTGGCCGAGCTCCTCCGGGAAGCCCGGATCGCGGGCCGTCTCGAGCACCCCGGAGTCGTCACCGTCCACGGGATCTACCGCGACGACCGCGGGCACCCTGTGATCTGCATGCGGGCGGCCCCCGGTCAGACCTGGCGCGGCCTGCAGGAGTCCAGCTGGGACGCCGAGCGCCACGCGAGGATCGCCATCGAGGTGTGCCGGGCTCTCGAGTTCGCCCACGCGCACGGGGTGCTCCACCTGGACGTCAAGCCCAGCAACGTGGTCGTGGGACCCCAGGGCGAGGTGTGCCTGCTGGACTGGGGCGTGGCGATGGACCGCGTGTCCGAGCCTGTGCGCACCGAGGTCCTCGGCACCCCGGCCTACATGGCGCCCGAGATGGTCACCCTCGGGGCCATCTCCGAGCGCTCGGACGTGTACCTGCTCGGCGGCACCCTGTTCCACGCGTTGTTCGGCCGGCCCCCCCACCGCCGGGCGACCGCTGCCACCTCCATGGCCGCCGCGGCCGAGCCCGTCGTGGTCCCGGAGGTGCCCCCGTGGGTGGCCGAGCTCGCGGAGATCTGTGGACGCGCCCTCGCCACCGACCCCGACGCGCGCTTCCCGGACGTGAAGGCCTTCCGGCACGCGCTCGAGGGCTACCTCGATCACCGCAGCGCCGAGCGGCTGGCCCAGCGGGCCCTCCTGGCCCACCAGCTGCTCCCGATCGGCCTGACGGCCCCCGAGCGGCTCCGGGAGCTGGAGGCCATCCGCGCCCAGCTGCGGTCGAGCCTCGCTCTCTGGCCGGACAATCCGCGGGCCAAGGCCTTCCGCGAGGAGCTGCGGCTCTCGCTCTGCCATCTCTACCTCCAGCTCGGCGACCACGAGGCAGCGGGCCGGATGGTGGCCCGGATGGCCCACCCACCGGACGGGCTCGAGGGGGCCGTGGAGGCCGCGCGCACGGCCAAGGCCGGCCGCCGGCGGGCCCTCCACGAGCGGAGCCCCCGGGTCGGGCGGGCCTGGCGGAAGCGCATGCTCGTCCGTCTCGCGGTGATCATCGCCGTCACCACGCTCGGGGGCGGGCTCGTGCAGTACGCCGTCCAGGGCACCGGTCAGCGCGTGCTGGTGGGGCAGGTGGTCATCTCCAGTGTCGCGTGGGGCGCGTGTCTCTGGTTGGACCCTCCGCCGCAGGCGGGGCTCTTCGAGCGCCTCTTCCAGAACACGGTCTGGGCCGCCCTGCTCGGGCTCGCATCGCTCCGGCTGCTCGGGGAGGTCGCGGGGGAGCCCTCGGCGCTCGTGATGGCCAGGAACCTCGTGCTGCTCGGCGCGCTCCTGGTCGCGCACGCCTGGCTCGCGCCGTACCTGGTGGCGTTCGGCGGCGTGGTGCTCGCGTTCGCGGGAGGCGCCGTGCTCGCGCCGGACCTGGCGCGCCCCATCCTGGGGGTGGGGCTCCTCGTGCTCATGGCGGGAGCGACCTACGCCAACGACTGGCTCGACCGGAAGACACCGTGAGGCAGCAGCTCGCCGAGCAGCTCGACGCGGCCTGGGGGGACGGTGTCCTCCGTCGGTCCACGCGCGCCACCCTGCGCTCGCGCCTCCCTCCGCTCGCCGTGGCGGGCGCACCGCCGACCGTGCTCCGCGGCTTCGTCCGGCAGGAGACCCTGGCGGAGACCGAGTCCTCCGTGGTCGAGCTCGCCTACGACGTCGCGCTGGGTCGCGAGGTCGTCCTCAAGCGTCTCCGGCTCCCCTCGGACGCGGACGGCGGCGCCCGTCTCCAGCGCGAGGCCCGTGTGGCCGGACGTCTCGAGCACGTCGGGGTCCTGCCGGTGCACGGCCTGCTCGCCACCACCGAGGTGGGGCCGGTGGTCGTGCTCTCCCACCTCCGCGGCAGCACGTGGGAGCTCGCGATCGAGCGGGGAGGGCGCAGCCTCCGCGACCACGTCGAGATCGCGGTCGCGGTGGCCCGGGCGCTCGCGCACGCCCACGCAGACGGCGTGCTGCACCTCGACGTCAAGCCCGCGAACGTGCTCCTCGGTGGCTACGGCGAGGTCTGCCTCACCGGGTGGGGCGAGGGCGGCGAGGACGGTGTGCTGCCGACGGTCCCCGTGGGCACCCCCGCCTATGCACCCCTGGAGGTCGTGCGCGGCGCGCCCTGCGCCCAGAGCGACGTCTACCTGCTCGCCGGGTGTCTCTGGCATGCAGCGACGGGACGTCCGCCCCACGACCGCACCGACGTGGTGGCCGCCCTCCTCGCGTCCGGCGAGGCGCCCGAGCCCCCCGCGGCGCTGCCGGGCACGCTCGGGGCCCTGCTCGCGCGGGCGCTGTCTCCCGTGCTCGCGGAGCGTCCCGCGAGCGTCGAGGCCTTCGCGACCGAGCTGCAGGAGTTCCTGCGCTCCCTCGACTCCCAGCGCGTCACGGACGACGTGCGGGAGTCGCTCGGGCCCAACGCGCGGATCTCGGCCCTCGAGGAGAGCGTCCAGCAGCTCGAGGCGGCCCTGTCGCTCTGGCCGTCGAACCTGGAGGCCCGCGATCTGCTGGCGGACATCCGGGCCACGCTGGTGCACCGCTTCGTGCAGTCCGGCGACCTCGCCTCGGCAGAGCGCGTGGCGGGCGGGGCGGATGCGCTGCCCCTCGCCGTTCGGGGCGACATCGAGCGCCTGCGCCGCGAGCGCCGCGCGGAGGCCACCGCCCCGCCGCATGCCGAGCATCCCCCTGCGGCCCGCGACCGCCTCGTGGCGCTCTGGGGGCTCGTGTTCCTGGCGAACATCGCGCTCGTGCTCGCCGTCCCTTCACCGTCGCCCCAGCTGATGCTCGCGCTCGCGGCGGTCCCCACGGCGTTGCTCGCCGTCGTGGTGGGGCTCTCGGACGCCTGGAAGCGCAAGCCGGCCTACGCGGCGCTCGCCCTGGCCGTGCTCACCGCGTGGAGCGTGGACCGCGCCGTCGGGGCCTGGATGGCCGTGGAACCCGACATCCTGCGCATCGGCGAGCTCGTCACCGCGGCCTCGTTGATGCTCGCCGCAGGGGGCTTCCATCGGCCGTTCACCTACCTGGCCTTCGGGGGGTACGGGGCGGCTGCGGTGGCCGCCGTGTACCCCTCGGCATCGCGCGTGTTGCTCATCGCCTTCGTGCACATCGCTCCGCTCGTGGCGGTGAAGCGCAGGTAGCCACGGGTCAGCCGCGTCCGCACGCGGGGCAGCCGTCCTCCCACACCGAGTCGGGGAGTCCCGTGTCGACCTTCGGGGCCACGACGACCTCGGGCACCACGAGCTCCCGTGGTGCCTGGACGTGCGGTGGGGTCGTGAGCTCGGGGATCGCGGGCGTCACGTGCACGACGGGGACGGTGGGCTCGTCCTGGAGGCCGGGGGACGTCGGGAGGAGCCGCGGCGCCACGGCGAGGGCGAGGGCGGCAGCGAGGGTGAGGGCGGTCGTGATCTTCCAGGCACGCATTCTGGGCTCCGTGTGTGGACGCCCACCCAACGGACCCCGACTGCGGTCGCTTACACGAGCGTCAGTAGTCGACCGCGATGTTCCAGCGGCGCTGGAGGGACACGAGCACGTGGTCCTCGCGCGCATCCTCGGTGTCGCCCTCCGCGATGGCGGTGAGGACGGTCATGATCAGGCGTCGGGCCTCGGGGCGACGGACCGCCATCGCGATCTCGAGGGCCTGGTCCAGGCTCTCGTAGCGATCCTTCGTGCCCTCCATGGCGCGCGCGAACGCCAGCGGACCGAGCGCGTTGGCGATCTCCATGAGGTCGAGCACCTCCGACTTCGAGACGTGACCGTCCGCGCGGACGAGGTGCTTCGCGAGCGCCACGAGGGCGACCTGCTCTGCAGTGGTGAGATCCTTGAGCTCCACGGGGCCTCCGCCCGCATCGTACTCCGATCCGCCACCGTCATGCCCGGCGTGCGCGCAGGGGCTATCCTGCGTCCCGGGAGGCCCGGATGAAGAAGGCGAACGCGGATCGGTCGGCCATCATGGAGGCCCTCGAGCACGCGGGGGGCAACCGGCCCGGCGTCGCGCGGGCGGTGGGGGACCAGACGGGCATCCCCGAGGCCGACGTCCACGGGGTGGCCACGTTCTACACGCTGCTCGCGAAGCCCGACGTGCAGGTGCGGGTGTGCCAGGGCCTCTCGTGCCAGCTCGAGGGGGCCGCGCGGCTGCTCGAGGACGCCCGGCTCTCGGGGGCACGGGTGGAGGCGGTGAGCTGTCTCGGCCAGTGCGACCGGGCGCCTGCCGCCCTCGACGAGCACCTGGAGCCCGTGCTCACGGCCCCTCGGGGGGGCGTGCTCCCGGCGGACCCGTCGCTGCCGATCGATCTCGGAGGGCCTGACACGTCGGCCTATTCCGCACTGGCGCGCGCCATGGCGATGGGCCCGGACGCCGTCATCGCCGCCATCCGCGAGTCGGGGCTGCAGGGCCGCGGTGGGGCGGGCTTCCCGGCCCACGTGAAGTGGAGCGGGGTGCGCGCGGGCGAGGGGCCCCGCCACCTCGTCGTGAACGCGGACGAGGGAGAGCCCGGCACCTTCAAGGACCGCGAGGTGATGCTGCGCCGTCCCCACAAGCTCCTCGAGGGCATCGCCATCGCGGCCCACACGGTGGGCGCCGACACCGCGTGGATCTACATCCGCGGCGAGTTCCAGCCGTGCCGTCGGGCCCTGGAGCGCGCGCTGGTCGAGGCGAAGCTCGACCTGGACGTGCGGTTCGTGGACGGTCACGGGGCCTACATCTGTGGGGAGGAGACAGCGCTCCTGGAGGCCATGGAGGGCCGGCGGGGCATGCCGCGCCTCAAGCCTCCCTTCCCGACGGTCCAGGGACTTTTCGGACGGCCCACGCTCATCCACAACGTGGAGACGCTCGCGTGCGTGCCGTCCATCGTGGAGCGCGGCGGCGCCTGGTTCGCGGGGCTCGGCAGGGGAGAGCCCGGTACCAAGCTGTACTGCATCAGCGGGCACGTGCAGCGGCCCGGCGTGTACGAGCTCCCGCTCGGGGTGACGCTCGACGAGCTCGTGGAGGTCGCGGGTGGCTACGTGGGCACCCCGAAGGCCTTCAGCCCGGGCGGGGCGTCGTCGGGCTTCCTGCCCATGGCGCACCGGGACGTGCCGCTCGCCTTCAAGCCTCTGGCGGCGCTCGGCTCCATGCTCGGGAGCGCCGGGGTGGTCGTGCTCGACGACACCGTCGACATGGCGGACGCGGCCCGCTGGGGCCAGGTGTTCTTCGAGGACGAGACGTGTGGGCAGTGCGCGCCGTGCCGGATCGGGTGCTCGCTCCAGCGGCGGGCCGTCGAGGACTACCGAGCCCACCGCGACCCCGCGCACCTCGCGAACGTAGAGGCCGTTCACCACGAGATGGACGAAGGGAGCATCTGCGGGCTCGGGATGACCGCGTCGATGCCGCTCCTCTCGGCCATGCGCCACTTCCCCGAGGACTTCGCGTAGATGCTGGAGCTCCGGCCCCTCCTCGCCCGCTGGCGGAAGGCGCCGAGCGCGCTCCTCGCGGACGTGATCGACACCCTGCCCACGAACGACGTGCCGGGCCTGGCGCGTCCCTCCGAGCGGGTCGCATGGGCCGAGGAGGCCATCGTGCGGCGCGACCCCGCCGACCTGCGCGCCATCCTCGAGATCTGTCGGGAGCAGCGCTCGATGACCGTGGCCACCGGGCTCCTGGAGGGTCTGGCGGCCTGGCCGGCGGACCCCCGCCTCACGACGTGCCTGCGCGACTGGCTCGACCGTCCGCCCTGGACGAGCAGCGCGGGCCAGAAGGCGTGGGGGCGGGCCTTCAAGCTCCTCGCGAAGGTGCCGGACAGCCGGGTGGCGGGCCTGTTGCCGTACGACGGTGTGAGCCGGTTCGGGGAGCTCCGGGCGGCCTGGGTCACCGCGAAGCTCGAGAAGCTGCGCGGTGGGCCCGATCACGCGGTCACCCCCGCGGAGGAGGCCGCGTGGACGGCGCACCTGCGGGAACACCGCAAGCGGCTCGCGCAGGCGGTCGACGCGCGCGAGCAGGCCGATCAGCTCCTCGCGCGCGTGTACGCGGAGCCGGCCGACCTCCTCGTGCGCCAGGTCCTGGCGGACGCGCTCCTCGACCTCGACGACCCGCGGGGTGAGCTCCTGCAGCTCCAGCTCGGTCCGCCGTCCCGGGCCTCACGCGAGCGCGAGAAGGCGCTGCTCGGGGCCCACCAGGCCGCCTGGCTCGGCGCGATGCACGACGTGCTCATGAAGGGCGGGCGGGTCTGGAGGAACGGATTCCTGGCCGAGTGCCGGCTCCGGATCCGGTCGGAGGTGGACGCCGCGCGGGCGGCCGTGGAGCCCGGGTGGTCCCTCGTGGAGGTCCTCGACCTCGGGCGCTCGGTGTTCCACATGGACGGCCTGCCGACCCTCCTGCACGGGGCAGACTGGCGCTCGCTCCGCGTGGTGCGGGGGGTGATGGACCCCTTCGAGCTCGGGCAGGTCCTGGCGATGGACGTGCCGCTCGAGGAGCTGGAGCTCGCCACCGTGAAGTACGCCTACCGCGAGGACCGCACACCGGCGCGAGCCGCACGGCACATCCCCCGGATCGTGATGGAGGGCGGTTGGGTCGAGCAGCGGCTGCCCGTGGTCGTCGGGCGGCTCACCTGCGACACCCTGGAGGTGCGGGTACAGGAGGGTGCCTTCCTGCATGCGGATCCCGCGACCGCACCGGCCATGCTGGCCGACCTCGTGTCCATCGGCGACCGCGTGCTGTTCCGCGTGCTCTCGGGGTCCGCCGAGCACGCCTGCATCGAGTCCGTGGCGGTCGGCGTGACAGCCCGGGTCGATCCGGCGGCTTCTCCGGCCCTGAGGCGCGCCGTGGACATGGTGCGCTCCACGCTCTGACGGCTCAACCCGGGCCGCCGGGATCCGACGGGTCCTCCCCTGGAGGTGAGGCATGTCCGGGTTCGTCTGGGAGCCACGGTTCGACCTCGGGGTCCCCGAGATGAACGACGAGCACAGGGTGCTCATCGCGAAGATGAACCGCCTGGAGGTGCTCCTCGGCCTCAACGCGCCGAGGAACACGGCGCGGGCGGCGCTGCACGACCTCCTCACGTACACGAAGGAGCACTTCGCGAGCGAGGAGCGGTACATGGAGCGCATCGCCTACCCGGCCGTCGGGACCCACAAGCGCGTGCACGTCAGCCTGATCGAGCGCCTCGAGGGCTACGCCTCCGCTCACTCCGCGGGCGCCGAGCTCGGACAGGACTTCTTCGACTTCCTGCACTTCTGGCTGCGCGCCCACATCTGCGGCGTCGACGCGAAGTACGCGGCCCACGCGCACGCCCCCGCGTAGCCGCGCACGGCCCGCCCCGGACGGGGTATGTTGGCGACATGACACCGAAGATCACGATCGACGGGCAGATCGTCCCCTTCGAGCCCGGTGAGACCGTCCTCGACGTCGCCTCCCGCCTCGGCCACGCCATCCCCTCCCTCTGCCACGAGCCGCGCCTGAAGCCCACGGGCGCCTGCCGGATGTGCCTCGTCGAGGTGCAGGGCCAGCGGCGCCTGCAGCCGAGCTGCGCCTGGAAGGCCGAGGACGGCGCGGTGGTCACCACGCGGAACGACCGCATCGACACCCACCGGCGCACGCTGCTCTCGATGTACGTGGCCGATCACGCCCTCGACGCGGACGGCCTCCCCGTCGACCAGGGCGGCACGGGCAACCGCCTGCGCACGCACGTGAAGGACCTCGGCACCGGTCCTGCGCTGGAGCCCCTCACGGCCGTCCGCCGCGACCGGGACGACAGCAACCCCTACGTGCACTTCGACCCCGCGAGCTGCGTCGTGTGCGGGGCCTGTGTGCGCTACTGCGACGAGGTGGAGGCGGTGAGCGCCATCTCGCTGATCGACCGCGGGCGGCGCACCACCATCGGAACGGCCGATCAGCAGGGCCTGCTGGACAGCTCGTGCGAGCTCTGCGGTGGTTGCATCGCAGTCTGTCCCACCGGCGCCATGACCGAGAAGCCGGCCCTCGGCGTCCCGCGCGACCCCGAGCCCACGCGCACCACGTGCAACTTCTGCGGGGTGGGGTGTCAGGTCGACATCCACGTGCGCGACGGCCGGATCTCCCGCGTCACCTCTCCGCCCCCCGGCACCACCGTGAACGACGGCAACCTCTGCGTGAAGGGCCGGTTCGCGATGGAGTTCGTGCACCACCCCGAGCGCCTCACGTCCCCCATGATCCGGGTGGATGGCGAGCTCGTGCCCACCACGTGGGACGTCGCCCTGCAGACCGCCGCGCGCGGGCTCCTCGGGGTGAAGCAGCGCCACGGGGCCGACGCGCTCGGCTTCGTCAGCAGCTCGCGATGCACGGGGGAGGAGAACTACCTCATGCAGAAGCTCGCGCGAGCGGCCTTCGGCACCAACAACTGTCACCAGTGTGCCGCCACTTGACACGCTCCCACGGTCGCCGGTCTGGTGACCATGTTCGGAGCTGGAGCGATGACCAACGCCGTCCCGGAGATCCGGGGCGCGGACCTGCTGTTCGTCATCGGTAGCAACACCACGGAGGCCCACCCGGTCATCGCGATGGAGATGAAGCGCGCGGTCGTCCGGGGCGCGAAGCTCATCGTGGCGGATCCCCGGAGCATCTGGCTCACGGGCATCGCGGACGTCCACCTGCAGCTCCGTCCGGGCACGGACGTGGCGCTGCTCACCGCGATGGCCCACGTCATCGTGGCGGAGGACCTCGTCGACCACGCCTTCATCGCGGAGCACACCGAGAACGTGGAGGCCGTGGTGGACGCCGTGCGCGACTGCACGCCCGAGTGGGCGGAGGGCGTCACGGGTGTGCCGGCGGACCTGATCCGCCAGGCCGCGCGGATGTACGCCACCACCGAGAAGGCCGGGATCTACTACACCCTCGGCATCACCGAGCACACGCACGGCACCGACAACGTCTACAGCCTCGCGAACCTCGTGCTGCTCACGGGCCACCTCGGCAAGCCGAGCGCCGGGATGAACCCCCTGCGCGGTCAGAACAACGTCCAGGGCGCCAACGACGCGGGCGCGTCCCCCATCTACTACCCGGGCTACCAGCGGGTGGACGACCCCGAAGCCCAGGAGCGCTGGGAGGCCGCGTGGGGCGTGCCGCTCTCGCCGGAGCCGGGGCTGAACCTCAACGTCATGATGAAGGGCCTGCGCGACGGGCGGATCCGCGGTCTGTACGTGATGGGCGAGGACATCCTGGTCTCGGAGCCCAACGCCTCGGCCCTCGAGGAGGGCCTGAACAATGCGGAGTTCATCGTGGTGCAGGACATCCTGCCCACGGAGACGATGCGCTTCGCGGACGTCGTGCTGCCCGCGGCGTGCTTCGCAGAGAAGGACGGCGTGTTCACGAACACCGACCGTCGGGTGCAGCGCGTGCGCAAGGCGGTCGAGCCTCCCGGAGAGGCCCGGGCCGACTGGCAGATCCTCTGCGACATGGCGAGGGCCGTCGGCTACCCGATGCCCGACTACGCCCATCCTGGCGCGGTCTACGCGGAGATGGCGTCCAACAGCCCCATGTTCGCGGGCATCCGCCACGAGCGCATCGGCGCGGCGGGCCTGCAGTGGCCCTGTCCGGAGCCCGGCCACCCAGGCACGCCGACGCTGCACGTCGATGGCCCGAAGAAGGGGAAGGCCACGTTCATGCCGGCCGCCTACCGTCCCTCCGAGGAGCTGGCGGACGACGCGTTCCCGCTGGTGCTCTCCACGGGACGCACGCTCTACCACTACAACGCGGGCACCCAGACCCGCCGGGCGAACGGCGCGAGCACCAAGCAGCCCGGCAACTTCATCGAGATGCACCGCTACGACGCCCGCAAGCGAGGCCTCGCCAACGGCGACCGCGTGGAGGTCAGCTCCAGGCGTGGCGCCATCGAGGCCGAGGTGGTCGTGAGCCCGCGGATGCGCGTCGGTTGCGTGTGGATGCCGATGCACTTCCCCGAGCAGCTCACCAACCGCCTCACCACGGATGCCGGCGACACCGTCACCGGCACCGCCGAGTACAAGGTGTGCGCCGTGCAGGTCAGTCCGCTGGCGGCCGCGAAGTGACTCCCGGGGGCTCGCAGGAGTCCCGGACCCAGAGCTGGAGGTCGCCCGCGACGAGCTCCTCGCGCCAACCGCGCGCGGTGAGCGCGTCGGTGTCGAGCCGCTCGGAGGCCTTGCCGTCGAACGCGAGGCTCACGACGCAGCGGCGGTCCAGCTCGTCCAGCACCCAGGGCGCGTTCCGCCGCTTCCCGTTCCCGTCGACGAACCGGAGGAGCTTCACCCGCCTGAAGCCCTCCTCCTCCCCGATGTGCCGGTAGAGGTGCTCGAGGTAGAACTGGCGGACCCCGATGAGCGGCGGCCGCTCGAGCCAGGCGGTGGCGCAGATGGCGGCGTCGCGGTGCAGCAGGGCGGGGTGCACGCGGTCGTGGGCGATGGCCCGGGCGGCGATGGCGCACCCGTCCTCGACGCGGTCCCAGTGCGGCCAGCCCCACGACGCACGGCTCTGACGGTCGCCCACCCAGGGCCCCGCGCGACCGAACGCCACGAGGAAGAGCACGGCGAGCACCGCACCGACCGGCACCCGGCGGACGCTCCAGATGGCCAGGCCCCCGAGGGAGGCGCCCAGGATCGCGAGTGTGGGGACCGACCAGTAGATCCGCCACTCGAACAGGGACGACAGCGTGCCGAGCCGATCGGCGGTCACGCCGTTCAGCAGGAGGAAGAACACCACCAGGACGTACCGGGCGGCCCACGGCGTGCGCGCGAAGGCGGGGAGGAGGGCGAGGAGACCGAACGACAGCGGCACGCGGGCGCCGGGACCGTAGAAGTCCACCCAGTCGTACGTGCGCGAGAAGTGGGGCGGGATCCCGGCTGCGTCGACGTCGAGCTTCACGAGCAGGAGCGAGACGACCGAGGGCAGCGCGGCGAGCAGACCTCCTGCCGCCGCCCGGACGGCGGAGCGGTCGGGCCTCAGGGCCGCGAGCACCGCGAAGGCCGCGCCGACCGGGGCTGCCACGAGGGCCGACGAGGTGAACGACGACGCGCCGAAGATGGCGAGCGCCAGGAGGGCCCACGAGCGGGCGTCCAGGCGGTCGGCGAAGCGCAGGGCCGCCCAGACGACGAGGGGCATCCAGACGGTCGCGAACACCGCCTTCCCCTGGAACATGCGCGCCATGGCGAAGTTGCCCGGCGTCGGGTTCAGACCGCCCCAGAGCGCCGCCAGCACGACGCTCGCGAGCACGGCGGGCACGGCGGCCCGCTCGCCGACCACCTCGCGGGCCAACAGCCCCGCGGTGAGCGCGAAGAGCGCCGAGAACACCGCGGGGAGCACGCCGTAGTAGAGCCACTCGTGGCCGATGGGGACCAGGAACGCGAGGGCCGCGACCAGGACCTCGAAGGACTGGGCGCGATGGGCGGGCTGCTGCACGGGGGCCGTGACGTCGCCGTGCATGACGTCGAACCCGAGGACCGGCAGATCCGGGTGGGCCAGCGTGCCCGCCACCTGGCCCAGGTAGTAGCCGTCGTCGCCGTCCGGCCGGTCCACCACGAGCGTGAGCACCGCGGCGGCGGCCCCCGCGACCAGCACGGCAGCGAGCCAGCTCCGGCGCGGGGCCGTCAGCGTGGGCTCTCTCGGCTGCAGCCCCGCGAAGGCCCCCATGGCCACGAGCAGCAGGGACCACGCGGCCACCCAGGGGATCATGCGCCCGTACCAGCCCCAGAGCGCGACGGCAGCCGCGGCGGCCAGTCCGATGGCGGTGGAGGACGGCGTGACGGAGAGGAGCGCGGGTCTTGCGCTCCCGCCGAGCCATCGCCAGGTGAGCACAGTGGCCAGCAGGGGCAGCGGAAGGCCCGCCAGGAGCAGGTGGAACGACCCACCGGCACGCACAACCAGCATGGTCCAGAGGTGGACGAACCCCACGGCGGCGACCGCGGCCTCCGCGACCCTCTCCGCGCGTCCCGGCACTCGATCGTCCACGGCCCCGTCATACCGACCCGTCCGCATCGCGGCCACACGTGGATCGGGGGTGGCGGCCCGCCCGCCCCAGACGATACACGTCGGCAGGAAGGCCCCCTTTGAAGCTCACGGAAGGCACCGTCATCGACAGGTACACCGTGGAGGCCGCCCTCGGGGAAGGGGGCATGGCCGTGGTGTTCCGCGTGCGCCACAACCAGCTCGGCTCCCTCCACGCCATGAAGGTGCTCAAGCTGCCCGCGGCCGCCATCCAGGAGCGGCTGCTCCAGGAAGGGCGCGTGCAGGCGCAGCTCAACCACCCGAACATCGTGTCGGTGACGGACGTGGTCGACGTGCTCGGCAGCCCGGGCCTCGTCATGGAGTTCGTCGCCGGGTCGTCGCTCGACCAGTTCCTCCGCGACCGCCGGCTCACCCTCCAGCAGGCCGACGACCTGGCCCGCGGGATCATCGAGGGCGTCGCGGTCGCCCACCAGGCCGGGCTCATCCACCGCGACCTCAAGCCCGCGAACATCCTCCTGTCCACCACGCCCACGGGCGTGATCCCGAAGATCACGGACTTCGGGCTGGCCAAGCTGCTCGACGCGGGCGACGGCGGGCACCTCGCCACCCGGAGCGGCATGTCGATGGGCACGCCCGCCTACATGGCTCCCGAGCAGATCGAGAGCGCCAAGGGGGTCGACCGCCGCGCGGACGTGTTCTCGCTCGGCGCCATCCTCTACGAGCTCATCGGCGGCGAGCGGCCGTTCCAGGGCGACTCCACGCTGGCGGTGCTCAACGCGGTCGCGGAGGGCAAGCGTCGGCCCCTCGAGGAGCTCGTGGAGGGCGTGCCCGAGCGCATCCTCAAGGCCATCGACGGCGCCCTGCAGACCGACCCCGACGCGCGGATCCCGAACTGCGACGCGCTCCTCGACGTCTGGATGGGCGAGTCCCGCGACCAGCGTGGCGGGTTCTCCGGCATCTGGGACGTCGACACCGTCACCCGGATCGGGCGCACCTCGGCCCCCGTGAACGCCGCCAAGCACACCGACGACTCGGAGACGGTGTTCACCACTCAGATCGACGAGGAGGTGGAGGGTCCGCCCGTGGCGGCGTCCCTGCCTCCCGAGGAGAGCGGACCGGCGGGCGTACCGGTGCCGATGCTGGTGGCCGGCGGGCTCGTCGGGCTGTTCCTGCTCGGCGGGGGCGCCTGGGCCGTGCTGGGCGGGACGTCCGACCCCCTGCCGCCTCCCGTCGAGCCCACGGCGATCGAGGCCGTCGTGGACGTCGAGGTCCCCGAGCCCGAACCGGAGCCCGAGCCCGAGCCGGAGGTCGCGCCGGAGCCCAGGCCCGTCACGGCGCCCACTCCCGAAGCCGCGCCGGAGCCCGAGGACGTGGCGGACGAAGGGGAGGGCGACGACCCCGACGACGAGAACCCACCGCTGAGCTTCCTCTCCACGCCGAAGGGGGCGACCGTGTACCTCGACGGGCTCGAGGTCGGGCACACGCCCATGCGCGAGTTCCGCGTGCCGCGCGGGCGTCACAAGGTGCGCATGGTGCTCGGCGAGGCCGAGGTGAAGGAGAAGATCGGGGTGAGCAGGAAGTCCGCGCGCACCTTCTCGTGGGACGTCGGCTCCGGCGGCTGGACCGAACAGTAGATACCTTCTCTGCAGGAGGTCCCATGCTCGTCCAGGTCGGTCTGGCGGGCCTCGCGGCGGTCGCGTTGCCCACCCTGCTCGTCCGGCAGCACGTCCGTGCGCTGCTGTACTTCGGCGAGGAAGGCGAGCGTACGCCCGCGCCGGAGGACCTCACCGGGCCCCAGAAGCTCGTGGTGCTCGTGCGCGGCGCGGTCATCCCGAAGCCCCGCAACGTCCGCACGCCCCGCGACCTCGGCTTCGACTACAGCACCTCCGTCATCGACGTCCCGGACGGCCATCGCCTGGAGGTCTGGACCGTGAAGGGATCGCGCGGGCAGGTCCTGTTGTTCCATGGCTACACCCAGCCCAAGGACCAGGTCCTCGACGCGCTGCCGTGGTTCCACGCCCGCGGCTACACGGTGCACCTCGTGGACTTCCGGGCGTCGGGGGGCTCGAGCGGCCACCGCACCACCCTGGGGGCCGAGGAGGCCCACGACGTCGCGGCGGCCGTCCGCTGGGCCGCGGCGCGCGGGGAGCCCGGTCCGCTCGTGGTCTACGGGTTCTCGATGGGCGGGGCGGCCATCCTGGGCGCGCTCGCCGACGGCGACCTCCCGGTGGACGCCGCCATCGTGGACGGGGTGTACGACCGGCTCGCGAACACCCTGGCCCACCGGTTCCGGACGATGGGCCTGCCCGCTTCGCCCGGCCGGGAGCTCCTGATGCTCTGGGGGAGCGTGGAGCTCCGGAGGAACGCGTGGCGCGTGGCTCCCGTGGAGGACGCCGCGCGGGTGCGGGCGCCCGTCCTGGTGCTCGTGGGCGAGGACGACCCCCGTGTGGGCGTCGCGGACGGCCGGGCCATCGCGGAGGCCCTGCCCGACGGGCGTCTCGTGGTGCTCGAGGGCGGCGGGCACGACCCGGGGTTCCTCACGGCCCCGGAGCCCTTCACCCTCGCCGTGGAGGCGTTCCTCAGCGCACGGTGAACACGAACGGCCAGCTCACCTCGCCCGAGAGGGCGTCCGGGAAGGACCAGCGCTTCACCTTGTCCACCATGCACCGCGCGAGGTCCTCGCTGCCCGTGCCGTTGTGGACCACCCAGACGTCACCGACGGTCCCGGCGTCCATCGTCCAGCCGATCTCCACGCGTCCACCGAGCTCTCCGACCCGCTTGAGCTCGCGCTCGAAGCAGTACTTCATCTGGCCCGCGCGACGACGGACGTGGGCCTTGAGCATGGACGTGTCGCCTACGAGCGCCTCGGCGGTGCCCTCCTCCACCTCGAGGGACGCGACGAGGTCGGGCGTGCCGCCGATCCCGGACCGCCCGCCGCCCATCGTGCCGATCGACGCGATGCTCGCGGCGGCCGGGGCGTCCGTGCCTCCGCGCAGACCCGTTCCGCTCCCGTCGGTGGGGTCGGTGGTCACGGCGCCCACACCGGTGAGATCGATCGTGCCGGCGTCGCTGCCCTCCCAGGTCGCCGCCACCACGTCTCCGTCGCCGGCGGTGCCGATCAGGCCGATCCCCAGGGGCCTCCCGCGACCCGGCGCACCGCTGGGCCCCGCGGCGCCGGGGGTCGTGTCGGGCTCGGGCTGCTGGACAGGCGCCCGCTCCACAGGTGTACGCGGGGCCCTCGGGACCTCGACGACGGCGACCACCTCGGGGGGCGGGGGCAGCACGACGGCCGGGCGCAGCGAGAGCTCCGCCACCCTCTCCGTGAGGTCCTCGACATCGTAGGTCGGTGGAGGCGTGGCCCAGACGGCGAGCCCGAACGCCACGGCCGCCGCCGACATCCAGCCCAGGTTCAGGAGGAACACGCCGTCCTCGGGCTCCACGAGATGCGGCCGGAAGTCGTGCTGCACGGTCGGCCCCGCGGTGACCACCGGCTGCGCGACGAGCTGGAAGAGCACGGTGGTGCGCCCGATCTGCAGGCGGCCCCGCGTGCTCGCGTCGATCGGGAGCACCCACACGTCCCCCTCGCGCCGCACCCGTACGTCCTCCACGAGGTCGGCGAGCCGCACCGTGCCGCGGTCTTCGCGCAGGCGGCTCCGCGGCCCGAACGCATCGGTGAACCGGAGCTCGAACCCGTCCGCGCCCACCTGGAAGAGCTCGAAGCAGGCGCCCGTCACCGGGGTGGGGTCGATCCGCAGCGAGCAGCCGCGGTCCGACCCGAGCGTCACCGACGTCCCAGGCCGGAAGATCCGCTCCCGCATCCTGCTCCCGTCTTCGATCGTGGCCACGCGAAGTGACTTCGAACGCCGATCATCCGTGCGTTGCATCCTGTCCTCCAGTTGTTCGGTAGGACCACGCGACGTCGGTTTCGGTTCCGAGATCGTAGAAATCGTGCGTAACGGTGATCCGATCCGGCGCCGGCCTACATGCCTGTGATGATGCTGATGCTCCTTCTCCTACCGGCCTTCGCGAGCGAGCCGTCCGTCGATCCCGACGAGGCGGTGCTCACCGCGCGCCAGATCCGCCGCCGCGTGGATGTGCCGCCCTTCGACGTGACCCTCGGCGGGCTCGGCAGGTCGGGCTCCCAGGCCGGCGGCTCGTTCGGCTTCGGCGTCGAGCCCGTGCGGGTCGGGATGCTCTCTGTGCGCACCGGCCTCTCCACCACCACCTTCCGCGACATCGACGGCATGCAGTCCTTCGACGACGAGGTCTCGCGTGACCCCTGGGGCTGGCGGTCGCGCACGCTCCGCCAGGTGCAGAGCTCCCTCTGGGACGGCTCGCTCATCGTGCGTCCGCAGCCCTGGATCGGCGTGGAGGCCGTGGCCGGCGTGCGCTTCATGAGCTTCCGCCAGCAGTGGACGCGCATCCAGGGCGTCGTCACCCCGAGCTTCGGCGGTGGGCTCGTCGCGGGGCTCCCGTTCGTCGGGGTCCGGCTGCGCGTGCTCGCGGACGCCATCCCGGTCGTGCTCCACGCCGAGGACGGGCAGCCCTACGTCCAGTCGCCGGTCACCACCGAGGTCGCGGTCTACGGTCGCTGGCCCGGCACGCGGGGGCACCGCCGATGATCGCGCTGCTCACAGCGGCCCTCGCCGCCCCGCAGGTCGAAGGGGAGATCGACTACGCGACCCAGCTCCGGAGCACCTGGCGCAGCCTGCCGTCCACGCGGTTCGAGATGCGTGGGGTCTCGCGGCCAGGGAAGGTCCTGGGGTCCATGTTCGCGGTGTACCTGCAGGCCGCCCGCTACCAGCACCTCTCGCTGGACGTCGGGATCGGCGGGCAGCCCGGCTCGGCGCTCGCCGTGCGGGGTGTGCTGCGTCGCCATGGAGCTGTCGAGGGGTCGGTGGACCTCTGGCTCCAGGTCGTCCCCACGCTCTCGTTGGGGGCCACCGCGGGCACCTCGGCGCACCTGTACTACCAGCAGTTCTGGTTCATGCAGGCCAACGCCATCCCGTTCGTGGGCGGGCGGGTGCAGGCGGACCTCATCCGGGCACGCAAGTGGTCGGTGGGGCTCACGGGGCGGGTCACGTGCGACCTGATCCCGACGGATCTCTACATCGAGGACGCCGAGATCGTGCGGCTCGCCCCTGTCGAGGTGCAGGTGGGCGTGCGCGCGCAGTTCGGCAGGGCCAAGGAGGGCGAGCCATGAGGGCCATCGCGATCACCGTGCTGCTCGCGGGGTGCCAGCCCGCGCAGGTGCACTTCCCGCCGGACCTCTGGGTGTGGGACACCGGTGGGGGGTGGGACACGGGCCTCGAGCCGCCGGACACGGCCTCGCCGACCGACACTGCGGAGCCCCCGCCCGTGCCGACCCCGCCGGCACCCACCGGCCCGCTCGGGTCGGTGGACACGGCCCGGTACGTGTGCACCCCCGCCAACGACGCCTGGCTCGTGGAGGTCACCACGGCCGGCTGGGCGGGCACCGCCTCCGCCAGCGTGCGGACGTCCACCGGCGACCTCGAGACCCACCCGCTCGTCCTGATCGACTCCGATCCGTCGGGGGGCTGGGACCGGTACCAGGCGGGTCCGATGGCCGCTGGCGCCACCGCCGAGCCCGGCGTCTCCTCCGCGGTCGCCTGCGGCACGGACGGCCTCTCGTTCGGCGTCGTCACCCGTGGTCGTGTCGGCCAGCTCGTGGACTGCAGGGTCTGGGGCGCTGATCCCACCGGGCTCGCGGACGCCATGGCCGCGGCCGTCTCCGACCTCACCGCGGCCGATTGCACGCCGCTCTGAGCCCACCCACCACCCGGGGTCCGAGGGACCCGAAGGAGGACCATGACGAGAGCCCTACCCATCCTGCTCGCTGCCGTAGGTTGCGCGCAGAACGCGTCCGAGCTTCGCCACACGGCCACGCTCGACGCCGAGACCGACGGGGTCGTCCTGTCCTACGACGGCACCGACGCGTGGGCCGCGATGCGCGGCACCACCTGCACCATCGACACGAGCTGGGGCTGCCCGACGCAGGACCTGGATCTGCCGACGGAGGACGAGCACATCGTGGACGCCTTCGAGGGCACCACGCTCGCCACGAGCTCCCAGGGGGTCTACATCCTCGAGGGCGGCGCCTGGGTCGACACCCTCGACCTCGAGGGCGTGCGCACGGCCCGCATCACCCACGAGGGTGTGCTGGTCGTCGCGGGCGACGCGACCGACTGTGCGCTCACCTCGGCGTTCGGCTCCATCGAGCTGCCCGCCGCGGTGTGTGCGGCGAGCGACGTCACCGTGGACCGCGCGGGCGCGCTCATCGCGGCCACGGAGGACGGTCTGTACCGCCTCGATCCCGCTGGGGTCGTGCGGATCGAGGGCTCGGGCGACACCGTCGCGTCGGACCCCGCCACGGGCATCCTCGTGACGGCCGCGCGCGGCACGTCCACCCTCGTCGGCCGCAGCGATGCGGGTGTCGTGTGGACCGTGGACGCTCCGGGGCCCGTGACGTCGCTCGCCATGCGCGGCGACCGCGGCGAGGCGCTCGTGCTCGTGGACGAAGGCGACCGGGGCAGCCTGGTGCGCGTGGATGCCGCGGACGGCAGCACGCTCGCGTCCTACCCGCTGCCCACGGCCGAGGGCCAGGTGGTCGTCAGCGGCGATGGACGCACGCTCGGCATCGTGCACCCCGAGCAGGTCCACTGGTACCGGCTCGAAGTCGACGGCGAGGAGGCCGTCGTGGACGCCGACGTGCCGTCCTGCCTGGACATGGCGGGCTTCCAGTCGCCGGCCATCGGCGACTGATCCCACCGGGCCCTACAGGCCCAGGTGGTCCCGCAGGGTGGCGGTCACATCCGCCAGACAGCCGGGCTCGAAGGGGCTCCGGACAGCGGCGATCTGCGCCATGTCCGCGAGCCCCGGACGGCCACCCACCCTGCAGAGCTGGAGCCAGGCCTCCCGGGCCCCGTCGGCGTCCGTGAGCGAGCGGTGCCAGAGCTGCAGGGCCATCACGCGCGCCAGCGCGTAGTCGAGGTAGTAGAACGGCGCGAAGAACACGTGGCCCTGGCGCTGCCACGTGCGACCGTCGCGCACGTGCGGGAGGTCCGGCTCGTTCCGCCAGGGCAGGAAGGCCCGCTCGGCGTCCTTCCAGAAGCCCGCGCGCTCGTCCGGCGTGGCGTCGGGGTGCGCGTAGACGTCGTGCTGGAAGGCGTCGATGGCCGCAGTGTACGGGAGCACGGTGAGCGCGTCGAGCAGGTTCTGGTGACGGTAGGCGACCGCGTCGTCCGGGCTCGCGAACAGCCCGCCCACGTGGGGATGCACGAGCAGCTCCAGGGACATCGAGTGCACCTCGCTCGTCTCCGCGGACCCGATGCGCTCGTCGTGGCGCGGCAGGACGAGGGAGGACGTGCGGATCTGGAACGCGTGGCCCATCTCGTGCACGAGCGTGGTGACGTCGCTCGCCGCGCCGCCCGCGTTCATGAACACGAACGGCCACTCACCCCCCTCGAACCACGTCGTGAAGCCGCCGGGCGCCTTGCCGTCCCGGGCGAACAGGTCCAGCAACCCGCGGTCGTGCATCGCGGCGTACTGCGCGCCCAGCTCCGCGGAGAAGCCCGACAGCACGGGCCCGATCGCGGTCTCCAGGTCGATGGGGCGCGGGGGGGCCAGCGTGCCGTGGGTCTCCTCGTCCCACAGGCGCACCCGGTCGACGCCGAGCGCCTCCGCCTGGTCGCGGCGGTAGGCGGCCACCAGCGGGACGACGTGCTCCAGGATCTCCTGGCGGAACACCGCGGCCTCCGCGGGTCCCCAGTCCGGTCGGCCCATCCGGCGGTAGGCGAGGGGGGTGTAGTCGGGGTCGGACAGCCCGTGGGCCATGCGGGTCCGCACGTCCACGAGCTCGCCGTACAGCGCGTCGAGCGACTCCCGCTGCTCGGCGAACCAGCCCCAGTAGGCCCGCATGGAGCGCTCGCGCACGTCGCGGTCGGGGTCGGCGAACAGCGACTGGAAGCGGCCGAGGGGCAGCTCCTCGCCGTCGAAGGGCACCCGAGCGCTTCCCTGGAGGCGCTGGTACTCGGTGACGAGCTCCTCCTCGCGTCGCCGGAGGTCCGCGATGGCCGGGGTGAAGCTGCGTGCGTCCCCCTCCCAGCGCGCCAGGATCCGTGGGGCCAGCAGGCGTCCGAGGGCCTCCCGGTGGTCCGCGAGCAGCCGGGCCTTCAGGGGCGTCTGGAGCTCGGCGAGCACGGTCCGGATGGCGCCGGCGCGCGCCCTCCGCTCCTGGGCCACGGTGTCGCGGCTGTCGCGGTACAGCTCGGCGCCCGACCAGCACAGCCATGCGTCCGCCTCGGCGTAGACGGCCTCCCAGCGGGGCAGGGCGGCTGCGGGCCCCTCTTCCTCGAGGAGCCTGTCGATGGCGGCGAAGGCGGCGCGCAGCCCGGCCTCGGTGGGCTCCTCCGGCACGAAGGTCGCGTAGGTGTCGAAGGTCATGGCGTGGCCCCGGTCGTGATGGCGTACAGGTTCCCGGAGTCTCCCCCGACGTAGATCGTCCCGTCCACCACGGCGGGCGTGGCGAAGAAGCGGTCCTGCAGCGGCAGGGACGCCAGGGTCTCCCCGGTGGCCCGGTCGAGCACGAGGAGCGGGCCGCTGGCGGGCAGCCAGACGACCCGATCGCCGACGATCACCGGGGACGACCAGCTCCCACCGTGCTCGGCGACCTCCCAGCGCGCGGCGCCCGTCGCGCGGTCGTAGGCCCGCAGCCGTCCGCGCGGCCAGTCGGGGTTCTCGCCGTCGAGGTACCCGGACTCCGCGAAGATCACGACGTCGTCCGCCAGAGCCGGGCTGGCCTTCGTGCCCACCATCTCCGCGTGGGACCAGCGCAGCTCGCCCGAGCGCACGTCGATCAGCGCCATCTGCTCGTTCGACGCGGAGCCGTCGTACCCGCCCGGCACGGCCACGTCGTTCCCGTCCATCGCGGGTGCACCGTAGATGGGCGAGCGGTCGCCGGAGCTCTGCCACCCCACGCAGCCCGAGCCGTCCAGCATGCAGATCTGCACGCCGTTCTCCTCGGTGCCGTAGGCGACACGCCCGTCCAGCACGCTGTGGTTGCGGATCGAGCCCGTGGCGGGGAGGCGCTTGCGGAGGTCGCCGGTGGCGGGGTCGAGGAGGGCCAGGAAGCCGCCCGAGCCACTGACGAGGAGCCCCTGGGGCAGCACGCTCGGCGCGGCGTAGAGCTTGCCGTCGTGGGCCCTCGTCTCGAAGACCCGGGTGCCGTCGAGGCCCATGGCGACGACGTTCCCGGCGTCCGTGACGGCGTAGAGGTGGCTCCCGTCGCTGGAGACGCCGTTGGCGTCGCACCCGGTGGCCACGAACAGTGCGACCCTGCCGGTGTCGCGGGCCACGACGTACACGCCGTCCTGGGGGTCGCAGGTGTTCCAGGTCTCCCCGTAGGATCCGACCACCACGCGATCGCCGACGACCAGCGGGCTCGAGTGCCAGCCCTGCACGCCGACGGGCGCCTTCCAGGCCACGGCGAGGTCGGTGCCGATGGATCCGGGGGAGACGCCCGTGTGGCGGGGGTCCGCCGCGAACCCGACGACACGCGGTGGGGCGATCGGCTCGGGCTCGGGGTCCGGCGTGGGCGGGACGGCCCGGGTGCAGGCGAGGAGGAGCACGGTCACCACGCACCTCCCGCGACGCGATCCGCCAGGAAGGCGCGGAGGTCGTCCGCCTGGTCGCCGAGCAGCAGGCGCGCCCGTGTCGCCATTCCCTCGCGGGCCGCGCCCGCCCGCTGTCGTGCTGTCGCTGGGACCATCCGACCCTCCTGGACCGCGAGGCGGTCGCCCTCGCGAAGCTCCACGTACCCCCGGACGGTCGTGAGCACCTCGTCCTCACGGGGACCCGGGTGTTCCGCCAGCCACGCGGCCGTGCCGTCGAGGACGGCGTCTCTCCAGCCCGACGCGTCCGCCTCGCGGGCCTCCACGGCCTCCGACGCGCCGTCGGGGCCCCGCACGGGGACGCCGGGCATCACGAACGTCTCGGCCGGTGCGCGGGGTGTCGACGGGCGCCGAGGGGGCTCCGCGGGCGGCTGCGCGGGACGGGAGGCCAGCACGCCGACTCCGACGAGGAGGACGGCGAAGGTGACGACGAGGACGAGCGGGGTGCGGCGCATGGGACTCGCTATCCCGTGCGGCGCGTCCCGCTGGTATGCTGCGGCGTGCTCGGTCTCCTGCTCGCATGTGGCGTGCCCCCCGACGAGGGTCCGCCGGACTCCGGTCCGCTGGACTACAGCGACGCCGCCAACTGGCTCTGCACCCCGGACGCCCCCGGGGCGTGTCCGCGCTCGTACCCGCTGCGCACGGTCGTCGCGGACGGCACGGTCACGGACTCGACCGTCACCCACGACGCGGCTCACGACGTCGCCTGCTTCGCGGTCTACCCCACGGTCGACCTCTCTCTGATCGCCGGCCTCCACGACGACACCACCGACGTCGTCGGGCCCCAGGGCTGGGCGCGCACGTCCGCCGCGCAGCTCCAGGAGGTCTGCGACGTGTACGTGCCGATCTACCGGCAGGTCACGCTCGGCACCTACCTCTCCCCGACGCCCGGGGAACGGGAGCAGTCCCTCTTCGACAGCGCCTATGGCGACGTGCTGGCGGCGTTCGAGGTCTTCCTGGAGCGCGAGCCCGAGCGCCGGTTCGTGCTCTTCGGGCACAGTCAGGGTGGGCAGCACCTCTCGCGGCTGATCCGGGAGCGCGTCGAGACCGACCCCGTCGTACGGGAGCGCCTCCTCGCGGCCTACCCGCTCGGCTGGCCCCTGGCGACGGCGGTGGGGAGCGACGTGGGCGGCTCGTTCGCGGAGGTCCCGGTGTGCACGGACACCTTCCAGACCGGGTGTGTGGTGGGGCTGCGGACCTACGTGCAGGGCCACGCCCGCCCCAACGTCCCGGTGGCCTACGCGGAGGGACCCGAGGGGATCTGCGTGGATCCCGCCTCCCCGAACGACCCCGCGCTCCTGGTGCCGCTGGCTGCCTTCACGATCGCCGCGAGCCACGACCAGCACACCCCACCCGCGGGCACGCCGACCGACGCGCTCGTCGTCTACCCGGAGGCCTTCGAGGGCGCGTGCGACGGATCGGGCGACGACGTCGGGCTGGGGGTGCGCTGGGTCCGCGACACCGAACCTCCGGTGGACCTGGGCTCCCTGTTCGTCACGGGGGCCAACGGCTCCCACATCCTCGACACGCAGCTCGTCATCGCAGACGTGCTCCTCGACATCGGGCGGCGGGCGTCCCGATGAGGCTGCGGGCCCACGGGCTCGTGGGCAGGGCAGGGGACCGCACGCTCTTCGACGGCCTCGATCTGGAGGTCGGCGAGGGCGAGACGGTCGTGGTGCGGGGGCCGTCGGGCTGCGGGAAGACCCTGCTGCTGCGGGCGCTGGCGGGTCTCGATCCGCTGGCGGGTGGGCGGGTCACCCTGGGCGACCGCACGCCCGAGCAGCTCGGGATGCCGTCCTGGCGCGCGGAGGTGACCTGGGTGAGCCAGGACGTCCCGGGCCTGCCGGGCACACCGCGCGACTTCCTCGGGGTCGTGGGCCGGTTGGCTGCCCGCAGGGCGAGGACGGTGGACGACCCGGTGGCCATCGCGTCCTCGTGGGGTCTCGCGATGACCGCGTGGGACCAGCCTTGGTCCCGCCTGTCTGGAGGTGAGCGCCAGCGGGTGCACCTCGCCGTCGCGGTGGCCGGTCGTCCTGCGGTCCTGCTGCTCGACGAGCCCACCAGCGCGCTCGATCCGGAGGCCACCCGTGCGGTGGAGGCCACGCTGGCGGACCGCGCGTGTGTCTGGGTCACCCACGACGCCGACCAGGCCTGGCGGGTCGCGGCGCACACGGTGGAGCTCGGGTGACGGGTCCCGTCCCGATCGGACCCGGCCAGCTCGCCCTCGGCGCGTCGCTGTTGATCGCCCATGGGCTGCTCTCGCTGGGCCTGCAGCTCGGGCTCGAGCGGAAGCTGCTGATCGCGGGGGTGCGGACGGTCGTCCAGCTCCTGCTCATGGGCTGGCTGCTCGTGCCGGTGTTCGCGTCGGGCTCGGCGGCGCTCGTGCTGGGCGTGTGCACGGTCATGATCGTGCTCGCCGCACGCGAGTCCGTGGGCCGGGTGTCCCGTCGCTACCGGGGCATCCAGGTCGCGGCCACCGTGGCGCTCTTCGTGGCCGGCGGATCCACGGCGCTGCTCGCGTCCGGCGTCATCCTCGCGGTCGACCCGTGGTGGTCGCCCCAGTACCTCATCCCGATGCTCGGGATGATCCTCGGCAACGCGCTCACCGGGATCAGCCTCGGGCTCGACCGTGCGCTGGCCGAGCTCGACGAGGGGAGGGGACGCGTGGAGGCTCTCCTGGCCCTGGGAGCCACGCGCTGGGAGGCCTCGCGTCCGGTCGCTGCGGAGGCGCTGCGGACGGGGCTCGTGCCCATCCTGAACGCGATGAGTGCGGTCGGCCTCGTCACCATCCCGGGCATGATGACGGGCCAGATCCTCGGCGGCACCGAGCCCTCCCTGGCCGCCCGGTACCAGATCCTCATCCTGTTCCTGATCGCCTTCGCGACCGCGCTGGGCACGGGTCTCTCGGTGCTGTTCGCGCTCCTCGCGGTCTTCGACGACCAGCATCGGCTGCGGGGCGAGCGGATCAGTACGCGGGGATCGTGAAGCCCCACATGCCGCCGAGCTCGCGCGAGCCGATCTCGGTCCACTCGTCCTCGCCGGTCTGGAGGCGGAGGTGGTAGGCGTCCGCCTCGGTGCCCTCGAACCCTGCGCAGCCTTTGGCCTCCTGGACGTCGAACACGCGGATCACGTCGCCCGGAGCGGGTGTGCGGTCGCCGAACGTGAAGCGCACCGATCCGCCGGCGAGGGCGGCGAAGCCGGTCTCGGCCGCACAGTCACCGTCCGGCTCGCCCGCGATGTCCTCCACGTCGCCGATGGCGTCGAACGCATCGGGGTCCACGTCCTCTGCGTCGAGCCACAGCACCGACTGCGCGCCGCCGTCGTCGTACTCGAGGGCCACCGCGTCGAGCTCGAGGCCGTACTCGGGGTTCGGGGTGTCGTCGACGATCTCCACCGTGTAGACGACGTAGTCCGCCGGCTGGACGGTGCATGCAGCGAGGAGCGCGGGTAGCGGGATCCAGCGGTACGACATGAGGTTCCTCCCAGGGTGAGCATACGCCCGGATCCGCGGGCGTACCCGAGGAGATCGCGAGGCCCGGGGTCCGCGCCTCTCTGCTGTTAGGATCGACGGCATGAAGATCGTCCGGCCCGTCGTGAACACCGTCGGCGGCGTCACCACGCGGGTGCGCGACCTCAACCGGCTCCAGCAGATCGCCCGCATCCTCGTGGGCCATGGGCTGGGGGCCGTGGTGCGCGCGATCCCCGGGATGCCGGATGCGCCCGACGAGATCGCCACCACGCCGGCCCGGGCCGCCACGATGCTCAAGGAGCTCGGGCCCACCTTCGTGAAGCTCGGCCAGGTGCTCTCCACGCGGCCCGACGTGCTGCCGGAGGCCTACTGCAAGGCCTTCGAGCAGCTCCAGGACGACGTCGGCCCGCTCACGCCGGTCCAGCTCGAGAACCAGCTCGCGGACCACCTGGGCGAGGACTGGCGCTCACACTTCGAGCGGTTCGACGAGCAGCCCCTGGCCACCGCCTCCATCGCCCAGGTCCACCGGGCCCGGCTCACGGACGGTCGCGAGATCGTCGTGAAGATCCAGCGGCCCGGAATCGCCGCGAAGATCCGGGCCGACCTGAACATCCTGCACGTCCTCGCCTGGGCCGTGATCTCCGAGTTCCCGGAGGCGCGGAGCTTCGACCCCCGCGGCATCCTGGTGCAGTTCGAGCGCTCCATCACCGCGGAGCTCGACTTCCTCCAGGAGGCGCAGAACATGAAGCGCTTCGCGAGGAACTTCGCGGGCTCCGAGGACGTCCGGATCCCGTTCGTGGTGGACGAGCTCACGTCCGAGTCCGTGCTCGCCATGGAGTTCTTCGACGGCGTGCCCATCCGGCGCGCCCGGCAGGCCGGCTTCGACATGGACCACGTGGGGGCCACCTACCTCCGCGCGGCCTACGACATGCTGTTCGTGCACGGCTTCTTCCACGGCGACCTGCACCCCGGCAACGTCCTCGTGCTCGAGGGGAACCGCCTCGGCCTGCTCGACTTCGGCATGGTCGGCACGCTCACGCGCGAGATGCGCAACAACGTGCTCTCCATCCTCATGGCCGCCCAGCGTGGTGACTACCGGACGATCGCCCGGCTCTTCTACGAGATCGCCATCAAGGACGAGCGGGTCGACTACCCGGCGATGGAGCGCGACAGCATCGAGGTCCTCGAGCGGAACCTCACCTCCGACAACATGCGCGACATCCAGATCGGCCGGCTCGTCACCGACCTCGCGAACGGAGCCGCCAAGCACGGCGCCCGCGTGCCGCTCGCCTACACGATGTTCTTCAAGGCGCTGCTCACCAGCGAGGGTCTCGCGAAGAGCCTGCTCCACGAGCAGAACCCGATCGCCGCGGCCCAGCCGTACTTCGAGCGCATGCTCCTCGAGACCTTCGGGCCCGAGCGCATGCAGGAGGAGCTCCACTACTACGGGCTCACGCTCACCTCGCTCGGGTCGCGGCTGCCGGTGGCCGTCGCCCAGTTCCTGGAGGACCTCGACCACCAACGGCTCGGGATCAACGTCCGCAACCACATGGACCCCGTGGAGGAGGTGGGGCGCGAGCGGCGCCTGAACCGCGCCATCGTCGCGGGCTCGGCGTTCACCATGACGCTCACGGGTGGTGTGCTCGGGGCCTGGACCTTCCTCGCGGTCCCGTGGCTGTCGTTGATCTTCTTCGCGCTCGCCGTCCCGCTCTGGGGGCTCCTGGCCTGGATGGTCTGGCGCTCGCCGGGGTCGGTGTGAAGCCCGAGCTGCGCACCGAGCGGGTGGAGAGAGGCATCCGCGCGCGGATCGTCGCGCGCCGCACCGGCCCCGCCGTGATCTTCGCAGGCACGCCGCGCTTGGTCGCCGCCCTGTTCAGCCTCACGCACCTCACTACGCCCACCGGCGCGGCCCTCGCGGGTCTCGGCGTCCTGCTCGCCCTGATCCTCCTGTTCTCCCCGCACCTCCGGGCGTCCACGCCGGTCCTCTGGGCCGTGCCTGTGCTCTCCCTCGCGCTCCCCGTGGTGGCGAGCGCCCACCAGGCGGTCGGGCTGGACGATGCGGTCTTCCTCGAGGTCCGGGCCGGCGAGGTGGCCGTGCACGACGCCTTCGGCGAGGCCCTGTTCGCCGGGCCTCTCGACGGGGTGCGCCTCCTGACGTCCGGCCAGGACCTCGTCTTCGAGCACGGCCCTGCCCGTCTGCGGGTGCGGACGGCCCACAGCATCACCCAGCTGCTCGCCCTGCGTGAGGTCTGGGACGCCGAGCGGGCGCGCTTCGGCACCGAGGACGACGTGCCCGATGCGATGCGCGGCGTCACCCGGTCCCGGACGGAGGCCTGACGCGTTAGTCGGCGTCGGGAGGTTCGATGCTCGCGCTGCTGCTCCTGGCCTGCGGGGCCGACCCGGACATCGTGGTGGGGTGCTGGCAACAGACCGGTACCGCGCGGATGGAGTGCTTCCACCCCGACGGTCGGTACACCTTCCAGAGCGCGAAGTCAGGGCTCTTCGAGGGCACGTGGCGCCGCCTGGGCGACAGCGTCGAGGTGAAGGTGGACGAGTTCCCGCCCGACGTCTACGCCGCGCGGAAGGACGGCACGGATCTCGTGCTCGTCCGCGCCGACCGGCCCGAGAAGCGGCTGGCGCCCGCCACTCCCTGAGCGTGCCATACTCGCCTCCGGGAGGTGGGATGACCGTCGAGCTGCCCATCGTGGGGGTCACCGTGCATCCGGACGGCGCCATCGTGCGCAGGCGGGGCCGATGCGACATCCAGGACGGCCGGGTGCGCGTGCACAGGCTGCCGCTGCTCCTGGAGCCTGGCACCGTGCGTGCCGCCGTGCGCGAAGGCACGCTGCGGGACGTGAGGCTGGACTTCGACCTCCCGTTCGACGACCGGGGTGACGCCGTGGCCGAGCAGGTGGCGGTGGTGGAGAACCTCGCGGCCCAGGCCCGTGTGGACGCCGAGATCGCGCACGTGGACGCCATGCGGGCCCTCGCGCGTGGGCTCACGCCCGGGTTCGACCCCGAAGGCCCCGCGCCCACGGCCGCCTCGCTGGAGGGCTGGGCGGCGCTCGACGCTGCGCTCGACCCCTGGCTCGAGGCGCTCGACGCCCGGGCACGCGAGCTCCAGCGGGAGCGCGAGGAGCTGGGCCGTCGCGCACAGAGCCTGCGGTGGGCCCTGCAGAGCCGGTCCGACGAGTCGCTCTGGCGGCGCTGGATGCCCACGCGGCGGCTCGATCTGGCGGTCGAGGCCGCAGGGTCGGTCGAGGTCGAGGTGAGCTACGCCATCGTGGGGGCCCGCTGGTCGCCCGCCTACGCCGTCGACTTCGATCGGGATCTGTCGCGCGGGAGGCTCACGATGCGCGCGCTGGTGGGCCAGGCCACGGGCGAGGACTGGTCGGACGTCGAGGTGGCCTTCGCGTCCGTGCCCTGCCGTCGGGTGGTCGACCTCCCGGAGCTCGCGTCCATGAAGCTCGGCACGGCGGCCCCCGCGAAGCCCACGGGCTGGCGGCCCCTCCCGGACGACCTGGACGGTCTCTTCCCGTCGGACCCCGTGTCGGTGCTGGCCACCGAGAACGAGCGGTCCAGAATGGACCAGGAGTCCGGGGCGTTCCTCGACGACGAGAAGCCGGACGTCTCGAGCCGGCGCGGGCCTCCCGTGCCCAGCCCGGACGCCATGCCGATGCCGTCGCCCGCGCCGATGCCGGCCGGCGCTCCGATGCCCAGCATGCCCCCGGCGGCGGTCTACCGGAGCGAGGCCCCGGCGGCGAAGTCCGCGTCCATGGTCGGCGGGCTGTTCAGCGCCGGTGCCAACGTGCTCGGGGATGCCTTCGACGCCATGGGGGGCTTCGCCGGCTCGGCCGAGGAGGCGCCCGCCATGGAGCGGGTCCAGCAGTCCCGCAAGCGCAGCTCCCGCGCGGCCCCACCCCGTGGGCCCCGTCGGCTCGGGGTGGGTGACGACCAGCTCGACTACGCGTCCCTCCGGCTCGCGGGCTCCGAGGCCGGGAAGGGCGTTCGCGGGCGGCTGCGGGCCGAAGACGAGGAAGCCCGTCTGCGCGAGGCCACCGGCAGCCGCACGGCGTGGGAGCGCTGGTCCGCCCAGCTCCGGTCGCTCGTCGCGGGCACGCACGCCCTCGAGGAGCGCTCGCTCCCGCCCCACCACGTCGTCCCCGGGCCGGTCGGTGGTCGTGACGTGCTCCTGCGCGCTCCCGGTCGGGCGACGGTGCCCTCGGACGGCCGGTTCCACGCGGTCTCCGTGTTCACGGGCGAGGCGCGGGCCCGTATCGAGTACATGGCGGTCCCGCGCATGGAGAAGAAGGTCTTCCGCACGGTGGTCGCGACCCTGGAGCGCGAGGGTGCCCTGCTCCCCGGGCCGATGGAGGCGACGATCGAAGGGGCGCTCGTCCTGGTCGCGCCGTTCGCGGGGTCGGCGGGAGACAGCGAGCTCCGCTTCGGCCTCGGTGCGGAGGACGGGCTGCAGATCGCCCGGAACGTCCGGTACCACGAGGAGTCTGCGGGGCTGTTGGGCGGATCCCGGCGCTTCTCGACCCACATCGACGTCGAGATCGCCTCGGCTCTCGATCGTCCCGTGGTGGTCGACGTCTACGAGCGCGTACCCGTGCCGCTCACGGACGCGCTGACCTTCGACGTCGTGGAGGCCCGCCCCGTCGCCCACACCTGGAAGGGCGAGCGCGACGGGCCGGTGCTGAAGGGCGGGCGTCGCCAGCGGGTCGAGGTGGCCGCTGGAGCCAAGGCGTCGGCCACGCTCGGGTACGCGGTCACCCTGTCGAACCGCGAGGAGCTCAACGGAGGGGACCGCCGTGGATAGCCGCATCGTGAAGGTCGAGGTGTTCGAGGACCGCGCCGCCATCACGCGGGTGGTCGAGGTCCAGGCGGGCCGGTCCACCGTGCGGATCGGGCCGGTCAGCGAGCTCGTGGCCGCCGACCGTCTCACCACGCCGCGGGAGGCGGGCGACGCCGACTGGACCCTCGAGGACCTCCGCATCGACACCGTGCACCTCACCGAGCAGGAGGCGGACTCCGCTGAGCTCGCGCGCCTGCGGGCGGAGCGCGACCGGCTCCGCGACGGCATGGGGGTCCTGCGCGACACGCACGTCCGGGCGTCCACGCGCGTCTCGCGGCTCCAGAGGTCCCTCGAGACGGCCCGGGAGGCGACCGGCGCCGCCCTCCAGCACGGCGAGGGCGCAGAGGCCTGGGTGGGCGGGGTCCGTCGGCTGGCGGAGGCCCTCGGCGATGCCGTGGCCTGGCGGTCGGAGGCCAGCGCGGCCGTCACGGCGGCGGAGGCCGAGCTGGAGCGCGCGGAGCTCGCGCTGCGGGCCGGGGAGGTGGGTCGCTCGGTGCGGCGGAGCACGCTGGAGCTCCAGATCCACGCCCGTACCGCCGGGCCGGTGCGCGTGCGGACGGTGGTCCCGTGCGCCCTGTGGCGTCCGGTGCATCGGGCCACCCTCCGCACGGTGGACCGCGGCGCCGAGCGCGACGAGGTCGTCTGGGAGGTCCGGGCGGCCATCTGGAACCGCACGGGTATCGACTGGGACGGCGTGCCGGTCGTCGTCTCCACAGCCAGGCCGGGCCAGCGGGCGGAGGCCCCGAGGCTCGTCGACGACAACGTCGGGGTGGCCCGGCGGGGCTCCGAGGTGGTGGTCGAGGCGCGCGAGGAGGTCGTGGACGCCGCCCGCTCGGACGACGAGGTCCGCCAGACGGTGACGCTCCCGGGGGTCGACGATGGCGGCGAGGTGCGCGTGTACGCCGTCGAGGCACCGGTCACCGTGCCGAGCGACGGACGCCCGGTGTTCGTGGAGCTCGAGCGCTTCGACTCCCCGTGCCGGACGAGCTGGCGCTGCGTGCCGTCGCTGTCGCCCCAGGCGGTGCTCCGGAGCGCGCAGGCCAACCGCTCGAGCCGGCCTCTGCTGGCGGGCCCCGTGGAGCTCCTGCGCGACGGGGAGGGAGTCGGGCGCGGCTCCATCGGGCTCGTGCCCCCGGGCGAGCCCTTCGCGCTGGGGTGGGGGAGCCACGACGCCGTGCGGGTCGTGCGCCGGCAGGACCACGAGCGCGAGACGGCCACGCTGACGGGCACACAGACCCACACGTTCGAGGTGGAGGTGCGGGTGGCGAACCTCGGCCGGTCGCCGTTGGTGCTCCATGTCGACGAACGGGTGCCCGTGTCGGAGCTCAAGGCGGTGTCCGTGGACCTCGGCGCCTGCGCGCCGGCGCTGCAGCGCAAGCCCGACCGGGACGGGCTCTGCGGCTGGACGCTGGAGCTCGCGGCCGGCGAGATCCGCGAGCTGTCGATGGCCTACCGGGTCACCGCGTCGCGGAACGTGCGCCTGCCGTTCTGACTCTGTGGCGTGCGGAGCGCCTCGAGCTCGGCCGGGACCTCCGCTGCGCCCGTGGCACACCGGGCGTCGAGCACGGCCGCGAGGGCGCCGAGATCGTAGCCCGGGAACGTCCAGGTCGACGTCTCGCCCGACGACAGCGCGACCACCAGCGTGTCTCCGTCCGCGCCGACGGCCCCGACGCTGTCCCATGCGAAGAACGTGGTGCGACCCGAGCGCGTGATCGCGAGACCGCCGCGCTGGAGCGTGATGCACCGGGGCGCCGCCATCCGGGCGCGGAGGCTCGTGGAAGGTAGCCACGCGAGGGCCGACACGCCGAGCCCCAGCCCGATCGGCATGAAGGCCACACTGGACCAGGACGGCTCCTGCGGAGGACCGCTGCGCAGCAGGGCGAGGGTCATCGCGTCGAGCAGGAAGTCCATGACGGAGCCGATGGTCGCCATCACGAGGCCGAGGGTCATCACCGCCGCGATGATCTGGTTCGCCCGCTCGTCGAGGGGCTGTGCCCATCGTGGCGGGAGGTCGATCCGCACCTCGTCGATGCCGACGTCCGGGGAGTGGGGCGCCAGACACGCCAGTGCGTCCTGGTCGAGAAGGGCCATGGTTCCTGCCTAACACGCAGGAACACGCGCAGTCGGCTATCCGGCGACCGCCTCGAGCTCCTCGTGAGCAGCGGTGACCCAGCTGTCGATGGGCTCCGGGCGCCCGAGCAGGTAGCCCTGCAGTCGGTCCACGCCCATCGTGGCGAGCATGTCCCGCTGCTCCTCGGTCTCCACGCACTCGGCGACGACCTCGAGGCCCAGGCGGTGCCCGAGACCGACCACGGTCTCCACCACCACGCGTCCCGAGGGCGTGCCGAGGCCCTCGACCAGGCTTCCGTCCAGCTTGAGCACGTCGAGGGGCAGGTGCGTGAGGTACGTCAGAGCGGAGTAGCCCGCGCCGAAGTCATCGAGCGCGATGCGCACGCCCGCGTCCCGCAGGCCTCCGAGGGTGCGCAGCAGGTGCTGGCTGTCGTGGGTGAGCACGTGCTCGGTGATCTCGATCTCGAGGGCCTCTCCGCAGAGCCCGTGCCGCGCGAGGGTCCTCGAGACCCTCTCCACGAGCGTGGCGTCCTCGAGCTGGCGGGGCGTCATGTTGAACGCCATACGGACGTCCGTCGCCCCCAGGGCCCGGAGGCGAGCGAGGTCCGCGAGGGTCCAGTCGAGCGTGCGTCGACCGATGGTCGTCATGGCCTCCGTGCCCTCGATGCGGGGCAGGAAGGCGCCCGGCGTGAGCACCCCGAGGCGGGGGTGGTGCCACCGCAGCAGCGCTTCCAGGCACACCAGGCGCTCCTGGCGGTACTGACCCTGGTAGTGGAAGCGGAGCTCCCCGCGCTCGAGAGCCGAGAGCACGAGGTCCTTCGCGGGGTCCAGCGGCTCGTGCCACACGGGGACGCCGCCCGCCGTCGCCTCCGCGTACCGCGCGGCACTCGCACGGCGCAGGAGCTCCTCGGTGCTCCCGGGATCCCGGGCGACGGCCAGACCGAGGGTCACGTCGGCCTCGAGGCCGGCCAGCTGGTCACGGATGCGCGCCGCCACGACACCGGCTTCCTCGGCCGAGCGGAGGTCGCCGAGGACCACGCCGAGCTCGTCGCGCCCCAGGCGGCCGATCTCGTCGCCCACGCGCAGGTTGGACTTCAGGTGGTCCGCCACGGCCTCCGCCTCGCCCTCCACCACCACGACGAGCACGGCAGCGAGGTGCCCGCGGGCCAGGGAGCCGCGCACGGTGGTGTCCACGCGGTCGAGGAAGGTCGCGCGGGTGGCGAGGCCCGTGGACCGCTCGGTGGGCGCGGGTCGCGCGAGGCGTCGCTCGGAGCGCTTGCGGGCGATGGCGTCGTCGAGCGTGCGGAGCAGCAGGCGCGGTTCGGCGGGGTCCGCGATGTGCCCCATGGCCCCCTCCCAGTCGCTGTCGCCCGCGACCACGACCGGCGTGCGGGGCGCCATGACGGCGAGGGTGCTCACCACGTCGCGCCCGTGGGCGTCCGGGAGGTCGGTCTCCGTGAGGACCGCGGTGAACTCCTGCTGCCCGAGGGCCTCCAGAGCGTCACCGAGGCGGGTCACGTGCTCCGCAGACCACCCGACGCGCTTGAGGGCCTCGAGGGTCCCCGTGGGCTGGCGCTGGACGACGAGCGCGGTGTGGGTGGGCAGGGACGGGCGCCTCCCGACCCCGATGCGCGCCCGGTGGATGCGCTGGGCCCGCTGGACGGCGGCGTCGAGCAGGAAGCGGTCGTCGAGGCGCTCGATCGTCGAGGCGACGAGGTGGTCCGCGCGACGCTCGGGGTGACGTCCGGCGATCCAGACGACCGCGATGTCGGGCTGGAGGGCGGCGAAGGACTCCGCGAGGTGGAGGCCCGTCGCGTCCCCGGCGTCGGAGCCCACGACCAGCACCCCGAACGCCCGGTCCCGACCGACGGCCAGGGCCTCGGAGGCGGTCGACAGCACCACCCAGCCGGCCTCACCGTGACCCTGCACCGCGTCGCGGTCCTGGGATCTCGGGAGCACGAACAGGACCGGGGGGCGGGATGGACGCATGGGAGGACCTCGTGTTCCCCCTTCGGTCCGAGGTGCGCTGGGCTTGAGCGGGGATGCGACATAGACGGCGAAGGAGGAGGCAGGATGGCCGTCGCGATCGTGATCGGATCGGGCTTCGGGGGCTCGGTGAGCGCCCTGCGGCTCGCCGAGAAGGGCTACGAGGTCCACGTGATCGAGAAGGGGAGGCGGTTCGCGCCCCAGGACTTCCCGCGATCCAACTGGGATCTCCGGCGCTTCATGTGGCGTCCGGAGGCCGGTCTGCGCGGCTTCTTCCAGATGTCGTTCTTCCGCCACGTCACCGTGCTCTCGGGTGTGGGTGTGGGTGGAGGATCCCTCGTGTACGCGAACACGCTCCCGCACCCGCCCGACTCGTTCTTCGCCTCGGGGAGCTGGGCGGGGCTGGCGGACTGGAAGGCGGAGCTGGCGCCGCACTACGCCACCGCCAGGCGGATGCTCGGGGCGACCCGCGTCCCCGACCGCATCGCGGGGGAGGCGGACCGCGCGCTGCAGGCCGTCGCGGCCGACCTCGGCATGGAGGACCGCTACGCGCCCACCGACGTGGCCGTGTTCTTCGGCGAGCCCGGCCGGACCGTGCCGGATCCCTACTTCGACGGCAAGGGGCCCGCGCGCACGGGCTGCACGGCGTGTGGGTCGTGCATGACGGGCTGCCGGATCGGCGCGAAGAACACGCTCGACAAGAACTACCTGCACCTGGCGGAGCTCCTCGGCACCACCATCCACCCCGAGTCCGAGGCGACCGCGATCCGTCCGACAGAAGGCGGGTTCTCGGTGGAGACCGCCGGCCCGGAGGGAAAGCGGGTGTTCCGTGCCGCGAAGGTCGTCGTCGCGGGCGGCGTGCTGGGGACCAACGCGCTGCTCCTGAAGATGAAGGCGGACCCGCAGGGCCTCCCGGACCTCTCGGATCGTCTGGGGGACGGCGTGCGCACGAACAGCGAGAGCCTCATCGGGGTCGTCACGGACGGCTCGCGCAACCTCTCCCGCGGCGTCGCCATCGGCAGCATCCTGCACACGGACGACGTCTCGCACATCGAGCCCTGCCGGTACGGGTCCGGGAGCGGGCTCTTCCGCCTGCTGGTGCTCCCGCATGCTCCGGGCGCGCGGCTCCGGGATCGGCTCGTGTCCAGCGTGCGCAGCGCCGTCGCGAGCCCCCGGCGGCTCTGGAGGGCCCTGACGGTCCCGGACTGGTCCGCGGCGACCTCGATCCTGCTGTACATGCGGGCCGCCGAGGGCACCCTGCGCTTCCGGCTCGGCCGGAGTGGGCTGCAGACGACCCTCGCGGACGGCGAGCCCCCGACCGCCTCCCTGCCCGAGGCGAGCGCGCTGGCCGAGCGCGTCGCGGAGAAGCTCGACGGCTTCGTGATGTCGATGTTCACCGAGACGCTCGCGGACATCCCCACCACGGCCCACATCCTGGGCGGCGCGTGCATCGGGGCGACCGCCGCGGAGGGCGTCATCGGGCCCGACCACCAGGTGCACGGGTACCCCGGCCTCTACGTGTGCGACGGATCGGCCATGTCCGCGAATCCCGGCGTCAACCCGTCCCTCACCATCACCGCGATGGCCGAGCGCGCCATGGCTGCGGTTCCCGAGGCCACCCGACCCTGGTGATCAGAACCGCGCGGTGACCTGCGCAGAGACCCGGTCGCCCAGGGTGGCGGCGACCGCCCGGGCTGCCTCGGGCGCCTCGGGTGCCAGCATCGTCCGGGCCTCGTAGTCCACCTGCAACCGGACGTTCGGGCCTGGGTTCAGCTCGAGGCCGAGCGTGCTGGTACGCAGGACACGGAGGGCCACAGGGTCCTCGGTGCGGCGGTGGAACTCGTCGAAGCGCAGCTTCACGCCGAACGTGAGGTCCTCCTTCACCGGCATCCGCAGGCCCGTCGTTCCGACGACGCCCCAGGCCTTCCCGTCCGGAGCGACGACGACCTGCCCGCCGAACGGAGTCGCCCGGCCCGCCTCCAGCATGCCCACGCCCTCTGCGGCCTCCACGAGCGCCCAGAGCTTGCCCTGCTCGGCGTGCACGAAGGCTCCACGACGCATCCGCCGCGTGGGGTCGCCGTCGACGTCGCGCGTGCCCTCGAGCCACCACACACCCCCCTTGATCTCCCGCCTCCTACCGGACGTCTGCTTCTCTCCCTCCGGGATCCAGCCGATCTCCGCGCGCCCCGAGACGTCGAAGCGCCCGTCGTCGTCGCTGGCGTGCAGGCCGGCCCCGTTCGACACCATGAGGGCGTACGATCCCACGACGTGCCCGGACTGGAAGCCGTCGAACACCTGCACCCCGACGTCGCGGAAACCGTACGATCCCCCCGTGTACACGCCCTCCTTCACGGGGTTCTCGAGCAGCAGGCCCGTGAGCGTGTTGCTGAAGTTGATGGTCTCCAGCGCCGGCGCGACGGCCTGGACGATCTCCTCCATGACGGGCAGCTTGCCCTGGCCGACCCGGATCCGGGCGCCCGGGATGTACGACAGCGTGGCCTGGAGCTCGGTGGCGACGATGGGCGACGTGCGGGTCAGCGAGACCTCGCCCGCCTCGAAGAGCAGGTTGTACGTGATGTGCTGGTCGGTCTTCGGGATCGAGCCGCGAGCGCCCACCCGTGCCCGCCAGACGCGGAAGGTCCAGGGGGAGCTTCCGTTCACGGTGTTGAAGATGGGCCGCTCGCCCTCGATGAGGTCGCCGTCCACGACGCCCTGCGCCTGCACCTGGACGAAGCCGTAGGGCGAGATGGGCACGTCCTTCCGGCCCTCTTCTGTGTTCGCGATCACGAGCCAGTCGGCGGCGGACGCGAGGCTCGCCAGGGCGAGGAGCATCAGTACCTCGCGTCGGAGGGCTTGTCGCCCTTCGGCCAGTCGCCGTCCTTCTTCGCGAGATCAGGACGATCCTGGAAGATGAACCAGGCTGCGATGTCGTGGGCCTCCTGGTCGGTGAGGGTGCCCCCCTGGTTCAGGGGCATGTTGTGCTTCACGAAGGCCGTGGCGGTGTTCAGGCGCGCCATCCCGGCTCCGATGTTGTAGGAGCGCTCGCCGATCAGGGGTGGGAACATCGTGGCGTCGTCCGGCGCGAACACGCCCTTCCCGTCGACCCCATGGCAGGCGGCGCACTTCGTCTCGAACAGCGCCTTGCCGTTCTCCCGGTCGGGCTCGTGGGGCGGCTCGATCTTCGGCATGCCGACATCCGCGACGTTCTTCCCGTCCGGCACGTCCTTCGACAGCCAGGTCATGTAGGCCACGAACGCCTGCATGGGCTCGCTGTCCTTCGCGAGCGCCGTGCCGTTCATGCTCCGCTCCATGCACCCGTTGATGCGGTCGGGGAGGTCGTCGACCTTGCCGGAGCGGGCGCGGTAGCGAGGGTAGCGGTCGGTCACGCCGACCCAGGGCGCGGCCTTCGGCGTCGTGCCGGCCTTCAGGTGGCAGTTCGTGCAGTTCAGCCCGTTGCCGACCTCGTCGGGCAGGAGGCGGTGGGTGTCCATGGAGAGCGCATGCCCCCGCCGGACGAGCTCGCCCTCCGGTCCCTCGGGGAGCGTGGCGAAGGCGGCGGGGTCGATGACGTAGGGGGCGTTTGCGGCGGGCGCTGCCGGGGCTTCAGCGGGCGGGGCCTCCACGGGCGCCGCCGGCTCCGCGGTCCGTGCGGGCATGGCGCCGACGTGGGCGGCCTGGTGCTCGGGGGCAGGGGCGCTGCAGGCGGCGAGGAGCAGCGCGAGGACGAGGGACCTGGACATCGAAGACCTCCTGATGCGTGGAGGCCTTTGCATCGCCCGTGCCAACCGTCAGGCGGCGGGTCGGACCATGGCCCACACGGTCAGCTCATCGGCGATCCGGGCCTCCTTCACCACCGCGAAGCCGTTCCGGCGATGGATCGCCAGGGCCTTCGGGTGCGTCGTCTCGAGGTAGCAGGGCAGGTGGTCCGCGTCGGCGCGGGCGAACGTGTGGCGCATCAAGACCCCTCCGATCCCCTCGCCCTGGCGGGTCGGATCGACCGCGACGGTCCAGAGGTACCAGTGCCGGCCGGGCATCGCCTGCTGGTGCCAGGCGGACGTCTGCTCCTCGACCTGGAGCAGGCGCTGGGTGGCCTCCCAGCCGAGGTGGAGGGGCAGGAGCACCATGCCCGAGGTGACGAGCCCGATCCACGACAGGTGCTCGTGGCCGGGAGGTCGCCGCAGCGCCACACCGGAGACGTCGTCCGTGCACCACGCGACCCCCCACGCCATCGCGTACTCGCAGTAGGAGCGGGCGAGATGGGGCTCCACACGCGCACGATGCTCCGGATCGGGGAGCAGCCAGGCGAGGGCGGGATCGGCGGAGAAGGCGTGGCGGAGCACCTCGACGGCACGGTCGAGGTCGCGGGTCTCCAGGGGTCGGACGAGCATGGGTTCACCTCACGACCGGTGGGTATGGCGAGGTCCGGGGGGCGACGCTTACGGACGCTGGCCGGGCGCCGGAGCAGGGACCGGGGCCGGAGCGGGAGCCGGCGCTGGAGTCCGCGTGGGCACGGGTCGCGGCGCGGTCCCGGGGACCCGCCTGCCACCGCGTTCCACGAAGATCCACGAGCTCCTCACGGTGTCGCCGTCCAGCCCGAAGATCTGCGTGCGGCCCAGCCTCAGCGCCTCCGTCGTGCTCGCGACGCTGGGGTCGGCCACCACGACCGGTCGGAAGGGCAGGGGGTCGCCGGGCAGGAGGCGCAGACCCTCTGCGGGCGGCTCGCCCTCCACGCGCACCTCCACGGGGCGGCCGTCGACGGACAGCGTCGCCGTCCCCCCGGACACGCCGATCACTGCGATGCGCCTGGCGTCGACTCGCTCGAAACGTACGTACTGTGAGGTCTCTCGCGGTAGCTCCAGAGCCTCGATCACCTCGCCGCCTCCGATGGGTATCCGCAGGGTAAGCGACCTCGGCGCGGGCTCGGACGCACCCTCCGGGAGCTGCAGGAGGGTGCCCGACGACGGGGGGACCTCGGGCTCCGGGAGCGAACGCACGACGGTCGCCAGGGTGGCACCGATCGCGAGGAGCACCATGGCCGCCAGCAGCCACGGGACCCGCCACACGCGCGCCTTCTCCGGGGCCGGGACCGCCTGCCACGCGTCGAGGTGGGCGTGCAGAGCGGCCTCCTCGCGACGGATCCGGTCGGCGAGGGCCCGGCAGTCCGCGCAGGTCTCGAGGTGTCGTATTGTCTCGAAATCGCTCACCGATGTCTCGAGGAGCTGATCACGGATCGACTCACAGCCCATCGACCACCTCCTCGATGTCCAGGAGGTGCGCCCGGAGCGCCTTCCTCCCCTGGTGCACGAGCACCCGCACCGTCCCCGGCGCGACGCCCATGGCCGCCGCCACCTCCGCCACGCTCATCCCGAGGCGGTCCACGCCATCCACCGCCTCGCGCTGACGGGGCGTGAGGGTCGCGAAGGCCTCGATGGCGCGGGTGGCTGCACGCTGGGTGTCGAGCTGCCGCTCGAGATCCGGACCCGGTTCCCGCGGGGGGACCGGCCGTGCCAGCCGCAGCTCGCGCCTGCCGAGGTCGCGGGCGACGCTCCGCACCACGGTGCGCAGCCAGCCGAGCGGGTTGCGCCCCGGATCCGGAGTGGCGTCCGTGCGCGTGACGCGCAGCCAGGCCTCCTGGCAGACGTCGTCGGCCTGCGCCGGAACTGATCACTCCGGCCGCCGAAGGCGGCCTGCGCGGCCCGTTTTGCGCGGGCCTTGCCTCCTCTTGACGCTCACCACGCCCTGGCTCGAAGTGTGCTCGTTCCCCCGCCATTCGCGGGCCAGGACGTGTTGACCGTCAAACGGAATCCCCGCGGGCGCGATGACCGATTGTGGTTCGAAGTCACTTGAGGGGTCGTCGCCGCCTCTTTGGCTTCCATCCTGCGATCGCAAGGACAGAGGCCTCGATTTCGTTCCAGCGTCCAGCCTTCGAGTAGGCGCGGAGATGAAGCATTCCCTCTGCGTGATCCTCCTTCCAGGAGGTGCCGGTGCTCTTCATCCGGAGGTTGAGGACGCGTCGAACCGCGGATTCCACCGCTCCGCTGCCGATAGGCAGCCGGAGGCTGCGAAAGCGGGAATATCGCAGGCGGTCCCGATTCCGGGTCCAGTAGTCCAGGGTGGAGTCGTCTGCCGCCTCCTCTGCGGTGAGGTGGGACCGGATGGAGCGGATGACGTCTCCGACGCGCCCCTGTTTCAGGAGCCCTTTCCTGGAGAGTGCCCAGGCGGTCGCTCGCTCCTCGCTCCATCCGGGGCGACTGCGCGCAAAGTCGTACAGGCGTTCGATCGCATGGAAGTAATCGAGGATCTCGGTGAATCGCTCGGGTGGCAACCCGACGTCCTCCCGCAGACGCGACGCCCGGTTCCAGATCCAGGGTGCGCCGTCCCCGATCAGCGTCAGGTGCGCGGCCTGGTGGGCTCCGAGTCGCCGCAGATGGAAGGAGAGAAGTCGAAAGACGCTATCGGCGTCGCCAAGAGTGCCGTCGATGAGGCTCTTGAAAGTCTTGTCTCGTCGGCCGTTGTCATCCACGACGTAGATCGTGAGTACCTTCGGCTCTCGCCAGTTGAGCTCGAATGGCCTTCGACCGCCCTTCTTCGGCGCACCCCGGAGCGCATGGCGGATCCGCACGCGCCCTCCGTCCACCGCAGCCACCACCCGTCTACCCGAGAGTGGCCCCTCCCGGCGCTGCCGCCTCTGAATGTCGGCGGCCCGGCTCTTGAGGGCCGCATCTGCGACCGCGTAAGTGAATCGGAGTGCCTGCTTGTGCTCGACTTCCAGCCCGCCCTGGGCGAGCTGTTCACGAGCGGCCCCGACGGAGGATGCCTCGACCACGGCGTGGGACACCCGAAGCCGGAGGGCGGGTGTCGAGCGGTCCGCCACGCCCACGCTGTCCAGGACGGGAAAGACGCCGGTACCCGAAGCTCCGCGGATCGTCATCGTTGGATGGGTTGGGCGTGCATACAGATATTGAGCCTCGATACTCACGATCGTGCCCCCAAGGAGCATGACTGGAGTGCTTCGCTTGCCCTGGAGCTTCAGGTCCATGTAGGGGGCGGAGCTCCGAAGTCGCTCGACCTCCTCTCGGGTGCGCACGCTGTCGGCGCACACCCGCCGAAGAGCCGACGCGACCAGCTGGTCCGCGAGAGCTCGCGTCAGGTCATGGACACGACGTTCGGCGGCGACGAACGCGGCCGCGTTCCTGGAGCTCTCGACCGCTTCCACCGCGGCTCGAAGCTGTGCCTCGAACTGGACGACGGCTTCCCGAACGAACGTCTCTCGATCCATGGGAAGAGCAGATCACCACAAGACATGGCCGTCTACGGGCTTCGTCGGGTGGATCGTGCAACGTCAGGAATGACGAGTCCGGACCAGACTCGTGACAACCGGGGATCGCGCCCAATCCCCGCACTCGTACAGCGCCCAGGCACGCGCCTGCGCCCAGTGCTCGCGGAGGAGCGCCTCGAACGTCGGTCGTGCAGGGTCGCGGGGCATGGTCGGGCACAGTACGACGTCAGGGAGCGGATCGTTCAGACGCGATCGTCTGAACGCCGTGGCGGCCCGGGGCGTACGGGGGCAGGAGGTGAACGTGCTGGTCTGGATGCTGACGTCCTGCGCGCCCATGCCCGCCGCCGCCGAGCGGTCCCGCGTCCCCGAGCTGGCCGTGGAGGATCCGGGGTTCGCAGCCGTGTGGCCGGCGCCGGACGCGCCGCTCGACGTCCTCCCCACGACGGCGCCGCGGGGCCTGGCGGACACCACGGTCTACCTCATGGCCGGTCACGCCAACGGGCCCGGCAAGGACGGCAACAAGGGCGTGCACGGCCAGATCGAGGCCGAGGTGAGCCTGTGGACGGTCGAAGAGCTCGCTCGCCGTCTCGAGGCGCTCGGATGGTTCGAGGTGATCGTCGGTCGCCGGGCCGGGGAGCGCCCGTCCTACGGCGCTCGCATCCGGCATGCCGAGCGCGTGGGGGCGGACGTGTTCATCGAGCTGCACACGGACGCCCGTGGCCCGCTGCACGTCTGGGCGACCGACCCCGAGGGCGAGGTGTACCGGAACGACGGGTCGCCCGGCTTCAGCGTGCTCTACAACGAGGGCGGCCCGCTCGGACCGGAGCGCCAGCGCCTCGCCCAGGAGGTCGGCAACGCGCTGCTCGCCACCGGGCTGCCGCCGTGCCCCGGATACGTCGACCTCTACGATGCGGATCCCGTGCCGGGCGTGTTCATCGACCGTCGGGGGCTCATGATGCTGCGTCGCCCGACCATGCCCTCCATCATCATCGAGACCCACAACGCGAAGGACTTCGAGGAGAGCCTGCGGTGGCGCGAAGAGGGCACGCTCGACGCGTTCGCGTCGGCCGTCGCGGAAGCCGTGCGCGCCTACCGGACCGTCACGTCCGAGGAACCCACGCGATGACCACCGTGAAGAGGGCGACGAGCCCGGCGAGCGGCCCGAGCAGCAGGCCGGAGACGATGGCCACGGGCCACGCGGGACGCCCGGTCCGGCCGACGAGCAGGTAGGGTGGCCAGGCGAGCAGCAAGACGGTGCCCGCCGTCACCGCACCGAGGGAGCAGGCGATGTGGAAGGGAGCACCGGACTCCTGGATCGGGAGCAGGCGTGTGATGACCACGCCGAGGGCGCCCGTGAGCCCGCCTACGACGAGCCCGACGGGTCCGCCGAGGAGGAGGGTGAGGACGCCGGGGACCCGACCCTCCGTGCGCGTGTGGGCGCGCTCCATGAGGAAGCCGGCGGCCGAGCCCGTCAGGGCGCCGAGGAACGCCAACACCCCCATCGCGAAGACGGTGAACAGGGCGAGCTCCACGCGGGTGTCGCGCGGGACCTCGGTCGCGACCAGCGCGAAGAACGGCGCGCTGCAGGTCAGGCCCGTGCAGGCTCCGAGGAGCCCGATGTCGCGGGGGATGTGCGTTCGAGCAGCCACGCCTGGAGTATAGGACCGGCGGAGGACGGCATGGCCACACCCCTGACCCTCGTGGATCGCGGTGGCACCTTCACGGATGTCGTGCAGGTCGCGGCCGACGGTGGCGTGACGGTGCGCAAGGTGCGATCGGACGAGGCCGTCATCGGCGAGCTCGCGGAGGGTCGGCTGCGCTTCGGGACGACCGTGGCGACCAACGCCCTGCTCGAGCGTACCGGGGTCCGCACGCTGGCCGTGCTGGATGCGGGTCTCGAGGATCTCCCGTGGATCGGGGACATGACGCGCCCCGCCCTGTTCGATCCGGACGCCGTGCGCCCGTCCCCGCTCTGCGCGGCGGCCGTCGGCGTGGCAGGACGGATCGGGCCCGACGGGGAGGAGGTCGAGCCCCTGGTGCTCCCCGATCCGTCCGTGCTGGACGGGTTCGACGCGGTGGCCATCGTGCGGCTGAACGGGCACCTGAACCCGGAACACGAGCGCGCCCTCGGAGCGTGGGTGGCCTCGGTGGCGCCCGCTGTGTTCGTGGCGCTGGGGAGCGAGGTGGCCCCCGAGCGCGGGCTGCTGGCGCGGCTCGAGACCACGCTCGTGCACGCCGCCATCACCCCCGTGCTCACGGCGGCCCTGGCGCGCGACCGCATCCCTTCCGCGGCGCTCGCCATCCGCTCCGACGGGAGCCTCGTGGCGGCCGATCAGCTCGTGGCGCCCGACGCCGTGCTGTCCGGACCCGCTGGAGGCGTGCTGGCCGTGCGGGAGGTCGCGCGGCGGGCCGGGTTCACCCGCGCCGTGGGCCTCGACATGGGAGGCACGAGCACGGACGTGTGTCGGGTCGACGGGGATCTCCCGCGCAGGACCGGCAGGATCGAGGTCGCCGGGGTGCACCTCGCGCGTCCGATGCTGGCCGTCGACACCATCGCGGCGGGCGGGGGGAGCGTGCTCTGGTCGGACGGGACCCGCATCGGGGTCGGTCCGCGGTCCGCGGGGGCCCACCCGGGACCCCAGTGCTACGGGCGCGGCGGCCCGCCCACCCTCACGGATGCGACCCTCGAGCTCGGTCTCGTGGACGCCGCGCACTTCGAGCCTCCCCTGGATCCTTCGTGTGTCGATCTTCCAGGAGATGCGAGATCTTTCGTGGATGTCGCCCGGGAGCAGATGGCGGGTGCCGTGCGTCGGCTCGCCCTCGCGGAGGGCGCGGACCTCGCCGACCACGCCCTCGTCGCCTTCGGCGGTGCGGCAGGCCAGCACGCCACGGACGTGGCCCGGCGCCTGGGCATCCGCACCGTGCTCGTACACCCCTGCGCTTCCGTGCTCTCTGCGTGGGGGCAAGCCCTCGCGCGCGAGGAGCGCGTGCTCCTGCGCGACCTCCACGTCCCGCTGCACGCATGGGAGGAGGTGGTCGCCGCGGTCGACGCCCTGCGCGTCGAGGCCGAGGACGCTGTCGAGGTTCGCGTGGACCTCGTGATTCGTCATGAAGGAACGGATGGATCGGTGAGGCTTCCGCTCGCGACCGACCCTGGCGCCCAGGAGGCGTCCTTCCGGGAGGCCCACGTGCGCCGCTTCGGCTACCCCGGGCGAGGGCCGCTGGAGGTCTGCACGGTCCACCTCCGCGCGCTCGGGCCGGAGCCCGTGGTGGCCCCGGAGCGCTGGGTGGAGCCGCAGGTCCGCGCGGTGCCGGGCGGACGGGTGCTGGGGTTCCCGACGACGAGCGTGTGGGTCCCCGATGGCTGGAAGATCTCACAGGAGGCCGGGATCCTGCGTCTCGACGATCTGGGTGCCCCGCCCGTTGCGCCGCCCCTCGAGCGCACGCCCGGCGGTGTGGCGCTCTGGGCCGCCCGGTTCATGGGGGTGGCCGAGGCCGGGGGGGCCGTGCTCCAGCGCACGGCGCGGTCCGTGAACGTCCGGGAGCGCCTGGACTTCTCCTGTGCGGTGTTCGACCGCGACGGCGTGCTCGTGGCGAATGCTCCGCACATCCCCGTGCACCTCGGGGCCATGGGGGTCACCGTGCGGTCCCTGGTGGTCGAGCGCGACCCGCGGCCCGGCACACACTGGCTGTGCAACGACCCCACGGCCGGCGGCTCGCACCTGCCGGACCTCACCGTGGTCTCCGTGGGCACGGTGGGCGGCGAGCGGGTGTTCACGGCTTCCCGCGCGCACCACGTGGATGTCGGGGGCACCACGCCAGGCAGCATGCCCCCGGACTCACGGCGGCTGGCGGACGAGGGCGTCGTGTTCCGGCACGTGCGCATCGGGGACGATGGGTCCGGGGTGGACCTCTCGGGCTCGCGGCGTCCCGAGACCGTCCGGGCGGACCTCGTGGCCCAGGTCGCGGCCAACCGGTCCATGCTGGAGGGGCTGACGGCGCTCGGGCCCGCGGTGCACGCCTGGATGGCCCACGTCCTGGACGCGACCGAAGAGCTCACCTCGGCCCTCGTGGACCGCCTGCCGAGGCACACGGGGCCGGTGCACGACACCCTCGACGGCGTGCCGCTGGCTCTCGCCACGCGGGTGGAGGACGGCGTGATGGTCGTCGATCTGGCCGGTACGGGTGGGCCGCACGCGGGCAACCTGAACGCGCCGGCCGCGGTCGTCCGGGCCGCCGTGCTCTACGCCGTGCGGGTCCTCCTGGACACCGACCTGCCGCTCAACGAGGGCGTGCTCCGTCGCGTGCGCATCCTCGCACCGTCGGCGAGCCTCGTGGACCCTCCACCCGAGGCTGCCGTCGCGGGGGGGAACGTCGAGACGTCCATGCGGATCGCCGATCTGCTGCTGCGGTCCCTCGGTCGCTGCGCTGCCTCCGCGGGCACGATGAACAACCTCACGCTCGGCGGGGACGGCTGGGCGTTCTACGAGACGCTGGGCGGCGGGCAGGGCGGCACCTCACGCGGGCCCGGGGCGTCCGCCCGGCAGCTCCACATGACGAACACCCGGGCCACGGACGCGGAGGTCCTCGAGCATCGCCTGCCGCTACGGGTGCGTCGATTCGCGATCCGACGAGCCAGCGGCGGACCCGGCGAGCACCCCGGTGGGGACGGGCTCATCCGGGAGATCGAGGTCCTCGCGCCCTGCACGGCGGCCCTCCTGGCCACCCGACGCGACCGGGGGGCCGCGGGCCTCGGCGGGGAGGACGGGGCCCCGGGCGTGGACGCGCTCTTCCGAGCCGGTCGATGGGTGCCCTGGGACGGCCGGCCCACGTCACTCGAGCCGGGCGATCGGGTGCGGGTGATCACGCCGGGCGGCGGAGGGTACACCCGGAGCTGATCACCGGCTGTGGCGTTGGAAGAACGCCCAGATCTCGTCCTGGGCGACGATGTCGCGGTTGACCGTTCCGATGAGCGCCACGGGGGCGTACTGCGTACCGCCGGGCCAGGTGTGCCCGCCGCCCTCCACGATGAGCGACAGCACCTCGGAGTCGCCGTCACAGGCCGTCCAGCGCTCCTCGCGCACCGTGCTGCCGTCCTCGGTGGCGGTGTCGGGGCGCGATGTGACCACGGGATCGCCCGTGCAGTTGTTCGCGTCCCGCCAGAACGCCTGGTTCTCGGTCTGGGGGATCAGGGACCCGCGCTGGCCGCTCTCCTCGTCCTCCCCGGCCACGGCCCCGCCCTCGTAGGGGACGAGCGGGTCGGCGGTGCCGGGCATCAGCAGCATGGGTGCGAGGGCCTGGGGCTCACAGACGTAGTCGGTGGGCATGCCGCCGATGACGTTCGCGAAGGCCGCGAAGAGCTCCGTGCGCTGGCAGGCCAGGTGGTTCGTCATGAACCCGCCGTTGCTGGCACCCGTGACGTAGACGCGGTCGCGATCGATGCCCACGCGGGTGTCGATGTCGTCGATCACGGCCTCGATGAAGTCGAGGTCGCTGATGCCCTCGGGCGGCACGAAGGGCGCGTCGCGGCCGTCGTCCCAGTTCCCGGCGTACGAGCTCGGGTAGGCGGCGACGAAGCCCTCGCGCTCGGCCAGCTCGGAGAACCCGCTCGACGCGCCGAGCCGGCGACCCTTGTCGCCGCCCTCCGTGCCCCCGCCGTGGAGGCCGAGGATCAGGGGAGCCCCCGTGACGCCTTCTGGCGCCGTCAGGTAGTAGTTGCGGCGGGTGCCGTCGACCGTGACGACGTGCCGGTCGCCGACCGCGCACCCTGCGAGCATGGCCCAGATCATGGCGCCTCCACGGGCAGTCTACCGTGGCACGGCGCGACCCCAGCGGGTCGTGACGTCGACGGCGACCTCCCAGGCCCTCGCGTCCGTCCACCAGCCCGGTGCGGCCGCCTCGAGCGCCTGTCGGTCGTCCTGTCTCGCCGCGGTCACGAGCGCGCTGCGCACCCCGGGGTCCTCGGTTCGCCAGGGGACGTCGGAGCCCTGGCGTCGCGGGGCGGACGGGGGCGGTGTCCGGCCTTCGAGGATGCCCTGGAGCCGGCGGACGTCCGCGTGGACTCCGGCGGGGTCCGTGACCGTGCCCGCGATGCGCTCGAAGACCACGACCTCCAGGCGGGGACAGCGGTCCAGGGCGAGGTCGAGGAGCTCGAAGACCGCGTCCGGCACGTCGTCGTCGTGGGTGTCGCGCCGGAACCGGCCGGCCGGGTGGTCCATCCAGCTCCCACCGGAGACGTGGATCTGGCGGACGAGATCGAGCGGGTGCCGCTCGAGCATCCCGAGGGGATCGAGGTCGAAGTTCACGACCTGGCAGCCGAGGTTGTGCACGTCGAGCAGGAGCACACCGTCCAGCGGGCGGAGCACGGCATCGAGGAGGTCGGGCTGCAGGCGGCAGTCGTCCGCGGACACCGCCAGCGCGAGGTTCTCGAGACCGACGGGGAGCCCGAGACCGTCCTGGACCCAGCGCAGGTGGTCGGTGACCCGGTCGCGGAGCGCGGGCGAGACCGGGAGGGGCAGGGGAGCGGCGTTCCAGCCGTCGGCGCGGCTGCAGCCGACGTGGTCCGTGAGCCAGCGGGCCGGCCAGCGCGCGAGCACCTCCCGGGTGCGCCGCAGCCAGTCGTGGGTCATGGGGTCGTCGCGCCGGCCGTACGGATTGCCCATCACGGCGTGGGCCACGACGTCACCGCGGGCCGCCGCGCGGTCCAGAGCTGCGGTCCAGTCGTCCGGGAAGGGCGGCCGGAAGGCCTGCTCCACGGTGAGCTGGAGGACGGGGTGCGCGGGCAGGACCGCGGTCAGGGCCTCCCGGACGTCGTCGCCGCGGGACCAGTCGACCCCGAGCTGCAGGGTCAGCCCATCCCGCAGGCGGGGCAGTCGTCCCAGTCGCGCTCACGCACGACACCCGTGTCCACCGGCTGGATGGGTGGAGGAGGGAGGAGCTGATGGACCTCCGGGACCTCCGCGATGGCGGGCTTCGCGGGGCGCACGAAGATCTCGGGGATCGTGAGATCCGGCGTCGCGATCGGGGTGGTGACCTCGAGCACGCGGGGCTCGGTGGGTGCCTGCCGGGTGGCCAGGAGCCGGGGGGCGATCAGGGCCGCGAGGGCCGCCGCGATCGCGAGGGCGAGGGTGGTCTTCCAGGCGCGCATCGGACCTCCTTCCGTGATCCTAGCAGACCGGCTATGCCGATGCGGTGACTGACCTCGACGATTGGCTCGCCGACGGGGATCCCGGCGACGCGGACTGGATGCCCCACCTCCTCGGCCTCGCGACCCGCGGGCAGCTCGGGCACACCGGGCGTCTCCTGCTCGATCTGCCGGCGCTCTCCCAGCGATGGTCCTGCGTGCCCGGGATGTGCTCGCCCGGCATGCGGACGAAGCGGGCGCGCTCGTGCTGTGCGGATCTCGAGGTGGGGGTCTCGCCCACGGAGGAGGAGCGGATCCGGGAGGCGTGGACGGAGGTCGAGGCGCACATGGCCGACGACCCGCGGTGGTCTCGCGGTGCGCCGGAGGCCTTCGACGACGGCACGCTGACGCGGCCCGGTCGGCGGTGCGTGTTCGCGAAGGCCACGCCGGACGGGCTCCAGTGCGGGCTGCACCAGCTCGAGGACGCCACCGGACGGGCCCGTGGGGCCCTGAAGCCCATGCCGTGCCGGCTCTTCCCGCTGGTCATCGTGGAGATGGACGACGGGCGCTTCTTCATCACCGCGATCCATCGGCGCACGGCACGGCTCGCGGGCTCCCGTCCTGCGGCGGCGTTCCCGTGCCTCGGAGCCACCTCCCAGACCCTCGCGGCGGGCTGCGAGGACATCCTCACGGGCCTCTGGGGCAAGCGCACCGCCCGCAGGATCGTCAAGCTGGCCGAAGAGGCCGCGAGCTAGACGCCGCGGGTCTCCAGCACCTCGACCTCGAGGCCCTTCACGCCCACGTCCACGATGTCCAGCGCCTCGGCGGCGGCCTCGGAGACGTCGAGCTGGCGCCCGGGGACGAAGGGGCCGCGGTCGTTCACCCGCACCTCCACGGTGTTCCCGTTCGTGGGGTTCGTGACGCGGAGGCGCGTACCGAACGGGAGCGTGCGGTGGGCCGCCGTGAAGCCGTCGGGGTCGAAGATCTCGCCGCTCGCAGTGGGACGCCCGCGGAACCGCTCGCCGTACCAGCTGGTCACCCAGAGGTCGGGTGCGGCGAGTGCAGCGGCGAGGAGGAACGTCACGGGTCGGCGATCCGGTGCGAGAGGGTCAGCTCGTGACGGGCTCGCAAATGGTGTTCCAGTGGACACGTCCAGAGACACGATACCCGAGACCCTCGAGGATGGTCTCGCGGAACCAATCTCCCTCGATGATCTTCGCGTTGTCTTCCAGGATGATGAGGGGGCGGCACCGCGCGATGGTCTCCATCGCCCCAAGCAGTGCCGGGTACTCGTGGCCCTCGACATCCAGCTGCAGGATGGAGACGTGCCGGTCTCTGGGCACGACGTCGTCGACGCGGACGACGTGGACGTCCACCGTGGACGACGAGGCACGGTCGACGACCCGGCTCCCTCCACCGCTGGGGCGCCCGTCCACCTCGACCTGCATGTGGCGGACCGCCATCTCCGAGTCCAGGCCTGCGTTGGTGAGCGTCACCGCGTCGAGGCCGTTGAGCGCCACCGTCAGGCGAGCGAGCCAGTAGTTTCGGGGGCTGGGCTCGAACGCCCAGATCCGCGCGCCCGGAGCGAGGCCTCCCGCCAGCCCTGGTAGGAAGTCGCCGAAGAACGTTCCAGCGTGCACGATATCGCCCTCGCCGCACCGCTCGCGCATCAGGGCGATGGTGTCGGGCTCGTACACGCGCCCTGCGAGCAGAGCAGATACGCCGTCGCGATGGGTCGCCTCCGCAGGCATGGCGTAGGCGCCGTAGACGTTCTGGGCGAGGAGCACGTCGCCATTGTGGGGCAGCGAAGTCAGCGCGCGAGAGTGCGCCCGCGCAATCCGCGCACCCCGAACGACCTTCCGAACCACCCGACGTACTGCGTCCACGGCCACCTCCGGGTCGAGGGGTATCCTGCCCGGCGCCGAGCCGCCTGACATCAGTCGACCGGGAAACCGCGCTTGCGGAGCAGCGCCGCGACCTCGGGGTCGCGACCCCGGAACTTCCGGAAGGCCTCCGAGGGGTCGACCGTGTTGCCGACGGACAGGATCTCGTCCTTGTACGCCTTCGCCACCTTCGGGTCGTAGTAGCTGCCGGCCTCCTCGAACGCCTCGGCCGCGTCGGCCGTGAGCACGTCGGCCCACAGGTAGCTGTAGTACCCCGCGGCGTACCCCTCACCGGCGAAGACGTGGCCGAACTGCGGGATGCGGTGGCGCATGCCGATCTCCGGCGGACAGCCGAGCTCCTTCAGCGCCTCGCGCTCGAAGGCGTCGGGATCGATGCCCTTGCCGTCGCCCATGTGGAGCTTCATGTCCACGATGGCGCTCGCGAGCAGCTCGGTCGTCGAGAAGCCGCTGGACGCGTGGCTCGCGGCCTCGATGCGGTCGATGAGCGACTGGGGCATGGGCTCGCCCGTCTCCACGTGGAGCGCGAACTTCTGCAGCACCTCCGGAGTCGACAGCCACGCCTCGTTGAGCTGGGAGGGGAACTCCACGAAGTCCCGGAGCGTGTTGGTGCCGGCCAGCGAGGGGTACTCGACCTCGCTCGAGAGCCCGTGCAGGGCGTGCCCGAACTCGTGGAACAGGGTCTCGGCGTCGTCCCAGGAGATCGTGACCGGCGTGTCGCCCGCGGCCTTCACGAAGTTGGACTGGTTGGTGACGATCGGGACCTCCTTCTCGAGGCCGTTCTGCACGCGGTAGGCGTTCATCCACGCACCCGACCGCTTGCCCTCGCGCGCGTAGGGGTCGAAGTACCAGAGCCCGCGCAGCGAGCCGTCGGGGTCCACCACCTTCCAGACGCGGACGTCCGGGTGCTGCACGGGGACGTCGGAGACGGGCTCGAAGCCGTAGCCGTAGAGCTCGCCGGCCGCCCAGAACATCGCCTCGCGGAGCTTCTCGAGCTGCAGGTAGGGGGTCAGCTCCTTCGCCTCCAGGTCGAAGTCGCGCTTCCGGACCAGCTCGCCGTAGTGCTTCACGTCCCAGGCCGCGATGGTGATGCCGTCCTTCCGGTCCTTCGCGAGCTTCTGCATCGCCTTCACCTCGGACTGGAACTTGGCGACCGAGGGCCTCCAGACGCGCAGGAGGAGGTCCATGGCGGCCTCCGGCTTCTGGGCCATCTTGTCGGACAGCTCCATGGCGGCGAACGAGTCGTAGCCCAGGAGGCGGGCCTTCTCACCGCGGAGCTCCAGGATCTTCGCCACGATGGCGTTGTTGTCGTGCTCGTCGCCGTTGTCGCCACGGTCGTAGAAGGTGCGCCAGACCTTCTCGCGCAGGTCGCGGCGCGTGGAGAACGTGAGGAAGGGATCGACGCTCGAGCGGGTGTTGCGCACCCACCACGTGTCGGGCTCGGTGGGGTCCTTCGCGCCGGCGAGCCAGCTCTCGGGGAGCCCGCCGAGATCGTCCTTCCCGAGGCGGGTGCGCGGGCCCTCCTCGTCGGCGAGCAGGTTGTTCGAGAACGTGTCGTACAGACCTGCGAGCTCCTCGGAGATGGCGGCGACGCGGGCGCGCTTCTCCTCCTCGAGCGCGACGCCGTTGAGGGCGAACCGGTGGAGCACGTCGTCGACGATGCGCCGCTGGACGGGGGTGAGGTCGGTCTTCGAGAGGGCCTCGAAGCGGGCGTAGAGCGCGGGGTCCTGCCAGATCTTCGTGAAGTGGGCCGACAGCACCGGCGACATCTTCGCCTGGAGCTCGCGGACCTCGGGGCTCGACATCGTGCTCGTCCAGGCGCCGTACGCCGTCATCACGCGCGACAGCTCACCGCCCGAGCGCTCCCACGGGATCAGCATGTTCTCGACGGTCGGAGGCTCCTGGGCGTCCGCCAGGGCGCGGATCTCCACGAGGCTGGACGCCATCGCGGCCTGCAGCGCGGGCTCGAAGTCCTCCACCTTCACCTGGTCGAGCGGCGGGACACCGCCATAGGGACCCTCCCACTCCCGGGTGAGCACGGCCCACGGCCCGGCCTCGGCCTGCGTGGTCGTCGCGGCGGCCGGGGTCTCCGGCTGCTTCTTGCAGCCCGTGGCGAGGAAGGCGAGCAGGACGAGACGGATCAACGGGACCTCCATGCGGGCGGCCCCCCTATCCCATGCTTTCGGGCTCGGTCAGGCGGGGAGTGGGAAGCACAGGGAGAAGGTCGAGCCTTCGCCGGGCTGGCTGGCCACGTCGAGCTTGCCGTGCATCTGCTCGGCGAGCCCGCGGCTGATGGCGAGCCCGAGGCCCGTGCCGCCATGGGTGCGGCTCACCGTGCCGTCCGCCTGCAGGAACGGCTCGAAGATGCGCTTCTGGCGGTCCGGCGGGATCCCCACGCCGGTGTCGTGGACGCGGATGCACACCTCGTCCGGCGCCTGCTGCAGGGAGATGGTGATCGTGCCCTCGTCCGTGAACTTCGTGGCGTTCGCGACCAGGTTGGTGACGATCTGCTTCACGCGCAGGCGGTCGAGACGGAGGGTGGGCACGGGCTCCAGCTCGAGGACGAGCCGCGTGCCGCGGGCCTCCACCTGGCCCCGGAGGGTGTCCGCGACCTCGGCGACCACCTCGGCGAGATCGAGGCTCGCGAGCTCCAGCTCCATGCGCCCGGACTCGACCCGCGAGAGGTCGAGCACCTGGTTCACGAGCTGGAGCAGGTGGCGCCCGGACGTCTGGATGCGGCCGAGGTCGTCGGCCGCCGGGAGGTCGCCCGCCTCGACGTCCTCCTCGACCAGCTCGGCGTAGCCGATGATCGCGTTGAGCGGAGTGCGCAGCTCGTGGGACATGGAGGCCAGGAAGTTGCTCTTGGCCTCGCTGGCCTCCATCGCGACGCGGTACGCGCTGGCGAGCTGTCTGCGGGCCTCGTCGGTGGTGGCGAGGGCGTCCGTCCAGCCTCGTCCGAGCCGCTCGAGCACGAGGTTCGCGAAGCCGATCACGAGCACCTGGACGACGCAGGCCGTGAGCATCATCCACTCGCCGGGCGTGGTGAGCAGGAGCTGCGCCGTTCCCGCCAGCACCAGGGCGAGCGTGGTCCAGCCGACCCGCGCTGCGTGCCGCGCCGGGTAGAGCAGGTGGAAGAGGAACAGGACGAGCGCGGTGAGGGGGAAGCCGATGGAGACCCGGATCAACGGCGGCGCGATCGTCATGATGCTGCCGACGTAGAGGAGGTTCACCCCGGTGAACAGGGCCCGTGCCGGGTGGGGACGACCGCGGCGGTCGAGCAGCAGCGACACCGCGCTGCCCGCGAACACCGTGAAGGGCGCGAAGAACACGCCGAGGTCGGAGCCCCCGTTCTTCGCGAGGGCCACGAGCCCCATGAGGCTGCCGAGGCCGAAGAGGCCCGTGTACAGCTGCGTCGCGCCCGAGAGGCTCCGGCGGCGCAGGGTCCTGGCGAGGTCGTCGTGCATGTCTGCAGGTGTATTCGGATTCTGACACCCACCTTTCACTCACATCGCAGTCACACCTGCCCCGGACGGGCGTGGGTCGCGTGGCTGTGGGCCGGAGAGGCGGGCTCTGCTATGTTCGGCCCATGAACAGGAAGTGGGTCCTCGGGGCCGCGATCGCAGTCGGCCTCCCCGTGCTGGCCTGCATGGGCTGGATGGGTTCGATCTTCTCGAGCTTCCCCGCCATGCAGGGTGCCCGGATCGACGGCGGGAGCTTCCTCGGTGTGGAGACCGGAGGCGCCTACGCGTGGGTGGTGCCCACGGCCACGGGTGTGATCCTGGTGGACGCCGGCATCGATCCGGCGGCCGCGGCCCTCCTCGCGGAGATCGGTGACCGGCCCGTGCACGCCGTGCTGATCACACACGGGCACTTCGATCACGTCGCCGGGCTGGCGGGCCTCGACGAGCCGGTCGCGTGGATCGGGGCCGCCGACCTCCCGCTGGCCACCGGAGAGGCTCTGCCGAGCGGCACGATGCCCTGGATCTTCTCGCGTCTCATGGGCCCGCCTGCCGCCTCGCCCAGCCTGAAGCCGCTGGAGGCGTCCTCGCTGACGATCGACGGCACCGAGGTCCGCGCCATCGCGATGCCGGGCCACACGGGCGGGAGCACGTCCTGGGTCATCGGCGACACCGTGTTCACCGGTGACGCCGCGTTCGGTCATCCTGATCACATCGAGCCCGCCCACAGCGCCTTCTGTGACGACATCGGGCAGGCTCGCCAGTCTCTCCGGGCCCTGGAGGGCGTGGCCGACCGGCTCGCAGACGGGCATGCCGGCCTCCACGAAGGGCTGCAGGCCAGGCTCCGCCACTGACGTCAGGGTCGCGCGAACCGAGCGAAGTCCTCGTCGCCGTGACCTGCCGCGAGCGCTTCGTCCATCCGGGCCGCGATGCCCGGCAGGGTGAGCATGCCGTCGGGTCCGCCGGCTGCCTCGATCATCAGGCGCACGTCCTTGCGCGCCATCGTGAGCTCGAAGCTCGGCGGGCCGTCCTTCAGGATGCGCTTTCCCGCCGGACCGGGTGTGGGCGCGAACGTCTCGAACAGCTCCAGGCACTCCGCCGCCGACATGCCGTTCGCCGTCCCGATGCGGAGGACGTCGCCCATGCCGGCCGTGACCACCACGAGCATCGCGTTGCCCGTGAGCTTCACGGTGGCCGCGCGGGTGGGGTCGGCCCCGAGGTCGCGGACCTGCCCGGTCATCTCGGAGAGGGCGGGCTTCAGGGCCTCGATGCGCGCGGGGTCGCCGCTGATCAGCATGATGCCGGTGGCGGACCGGCTGTTCACGGGCGCCATGAACACCGGTGCGTGCAGGTAGGTGATGCCGCGCGCCGCCAGGCGCTCCACGCGGGCCCCGACCTTCGCGGGGGCGTTCGTGCTGTGGTCGATGACGGGCACCCCGTCGCCGAGCCCGTCCGCGAAGGCGTCGATGACGAGGTCCACCGCGGCGTCCTCGGAGAGCACGAGGTGCACGCGGTCGGCTCCGGCCACGCAGTCCGCGGGGGTCTCGGCGACGACCCCGCCCATCGCGGCGACCGGCCCGCACTTCGACGCCGTCCGGTTCCACACGCGCACCGTGTGACCCGCCTCGATCAGGTGCTGGGCGAAGCCCACCCCGAGCAGACCCATCCCGATCACCGCCACTGTCGCCATCGCTCACCTCCGGTCGAGCGACCTAACAGCGGCTACAGGGTGAGGTCGATCGTGTAGACGCCGCCGGCCGCGTTGGTCGCGGTGCCCTGCACGGTCGTGGTGTCGGGCTCGCGCAGGGTCGCGTCGCCATCGGGCATCAGCGACCCGGCGAAGGCGATGTCCAGGGTCAGCCGACCCTCCAGATCGCCCGCCAGCACGAAGTCACCGACCAGCGTGCCCTCCAGCGTCCCGTCCGGGATGCCGCGGAGCGAGAGGTCGAGATGCGGTGTCGAGACGTCGTCGGTGGCGTAGACGATCTGCACGGTGGCGTCGTCCTCCCCGAGCGGCACGTCCTCCACGTCCGCGTAGCCCACCAGCGCCATGTCGAGCCGCATTCCCTTGTTCGCGGAGTTGCCCTGGTCGACCTGCCCCGTGATGGTCATCGTCCCCGACACGTCGCCCGGGCCCTCCCGTGTGGGGATGTTGGCCGAGCTGGCCGCGTTGAAGCCGTCGAACCCGAGGGCCAGGCCGCGCTCGATGGCACCCTCGAGCCCCAGGGCCGCGGCCTCCGCTTCCTGGTCGGAGGTGACGGCGGAGTCGTGACAGGCGAGGAGTGCGAAGATCACGGGCGCCTCGGGAGGGGGTGAGAACCCCCCGCAGACCGCCCCATGCGGTCCGCGGGGGTGCACGGCCCAGGCGCGAGAGGGCGTACGACCCTCCAGCGTCGCCTGGGGCCAGGATGGATCACGGGTAGAGCAGGAAGGGTGCGCGGGCCTCGATCCAGGCCGCCTCGTCGGGGAGGAGGCGGGCGTCGCGGTCGGCCACGGTGCCCTCGGGATCGTCGACCCACTCGCGCAGGAGCGGGCCGCCGTCGATCACGTCCACGGGCAGGCGGCCCTCGGTGTACTCGTACGGGTGATCGCGCCAGATCGGGTAGTCCGGGCGGAGGTCGCGCAGGGACTTCAGGAACAGCGAGATCAGCCGGTACGGACGGAACCGGTCGTGCGCGTAGCCCGGCCAGTCCGTGTGGATCTGGATGCCGAGGTTCAGCCGGTGGGCGTGCTTGTGGAAGGTGGGCTCGAAGGCGTTCTGGCGGATGCGGCAGCCCTCGAGCCAGTGCGGGGCGAGCGCGTGCATGCGGTCGACGATGGCGTCGCGCGGGATGTCCGGGGCCCCGACCACCTCGAGCGGGACGGTGGTCCCGCGGCCCTCGGACAGCGTGGTGCCCTCCAGGACGACGGTGCCGGGGAAGCAGCGGGCCATGTTCAGGCTGGCTGCGTTGGGGCTCGGGTTCACCCAGGCGAGCTCGGTGGACCACCCGAACGTGGGCGCGGCGTTCGGCGCGTAGCCCTCCATCGGGACGACGTGGAGGTCGACGTCCAGGCCGAATCGGCGCACGAACCAGCGGGCGGCTTCGCCCAGCGTGAGCCCGTGGCGCATCGGGAGCTCCGCCGCACCGACGAAGCTCTCGTGGCCGGGCAGGAGCAGGGTGCCCTCCACGGGGCGTCCCGCCGGGTTGGGCCGGTCGAGGACCCAGACGCTCTTGCCCTTCGCCGCACCGGCCTCGAGCACGTACAGCAGCGTGGTGAGGAAGGTGTAGATGCGCGTGCCGACGTCCTGGAGGTCGACGAGGAGCACGTCGAAGGTGTCGAGCATCGCGTCGGTGGGACGCCGGACCTCACCGTAGAGGCTGAAGACGGGGATGCCGAGCTTCGGATCCACCTCGTCCGCCGTCTCGATCATGTTGTCCTGCTTGTCGCCCTTCATGCCGTGCTGGGGGCCGAAGGCCGCGGTGAGCCGCAGGTCGTCGAGGGTGGCGAGGGCGTCGAGCGTGTGCGTCAGATCGCGGGTGACGGACGCGGGGTGGCCGAGCACGGCGACGCGACGGCCGGCGAGGGGACGGCGGAGGGCGGGGTCGGCGAGGAGGCGGTCGATTCCGAGCTGCACGGGGTCTCCGAGGGGGGCGGGGCACGCGAGCCTACCGCGGGACCCGCGGATAGCGACAGCCCGGGAGGTCGGACCATGGGACCCTACGGGATGTACGAGGAGGTCCGCGCTGCTGGCGGGGTCGCGTGGCGCCCGGAGCTGAACGCGTTCGTGGTCGTCGGGTACGACGACGTGCGCGCGGCCCTGCGCGACCCCAGGCTCTCCAGCGCGGTCGCGGGGACGGGCCCTGCTTCCGGGCCGCTGGCGCCGCTCGTCGAGGTGCTGCGCGACCAGCTGTTCCTCATGGACCCCCCGCGCCACCGTAGCCTCCGGAAGCTCGTGGCGAAGGCGTTCACCCCGAGGTCCGTCGTGGCGCTCGAAGAGGGGGCCACACAGTCGTGCGAGGCCCTGCTGGCGGGCTTCCGGGAGGGGGACCTCGTGGAGCGGCTCGCCTACCCGTTCCCGCTGCAGGTCATCGCGCGCATCCTGGGCATCCCGGCCCACGAGGAGGACGACTTCCGGGCATGGTCGAACGCGATCGCGGCGTTCGTGGTGCAGATGCGGCCGTCGCAGGAGGTCGTGCACGGCGCTCTGCGGGCCGTCGATGCCATCCGACCCTTCCTGCGCGAGCGGATCCGTCGGCGTGCCGATGAGGGCGGCGACGGGGACGACCTGCTCGCGACGCTCCTGCGCACGCGGGAGGACGGGGAGGCCCTCACGGAGGACGAGGTGGTGCACACCGCCATGCAGTTCCTGATCGCGGGCCACGAGACGACCACGAACCTGCTCGGGAACATCGTGCTCGCGGTGTCGCGCCAGCCGGGCCTGCTCGCCAGGGTGCGGGAGGAGCCCGGGCTCGGGGGGCGGGTCGTCGAGGAGACCCTGCGTCACGACCCCTCCGTGCAGATGGTGGACCGCGTGGCCGCCGAGCCGCTGGCCCTCGGTGGGGTCGAGGTGGACGCGGGTCGCAGGGTGTTCCTGGCCGTGGCGGGGGCCAACCGGGACCCGGTGGTGTTCACCGACCCGGGCCGCTTCGACGTCGATCGGGCCGGGGTGGACCGGCATCTGGGGTTCGGCGCCGGTATCCACGTGTGCCTGGGGTCCGCGTTGAGCCGGATGGAGGCACGCGTGGCGCTGGAGGCGCTGGCACGGCACGCGCGGGAGGTCGAGGTCACGGGCCCCCTTCAGTACCGGGCGAGCACCACCCACCGGGGTCTGGAGCGGCTCGACGTGCGGTTGATGCCGTGATCGGGCTCGTGTCCGTCGCAGTGGCGGGGGACTACACGGTCACGCCGGCCGCGGTGACCGAGGTCCCTCTGATGGTCGGTGCGGGCGTCCGGCTGGAGACCCCTCCGCGCATCTGGGTCGACGCCGGGGTGGGCGTGCTGCCGCGGTCGTACGTGCAGCTCTCCAATGCCGTGATCACGCGCATGTTCCCCGACGACTACCCCGAGTCCACGGCGACGCTGGTGGAGGAGAGCCTGGCGAGCAGCCTGGTGCTCCGGGGGCGGCTGGGCTGGCGTCCCTCCGCGAGACACGGGTTCGGCTTCGGTGCGGGCGGCACCGTAGCGACGCTAGGGGGCAGCGCCACGGGTGTCGAGCTGGTGGAGGGCATCACGGGCGTGCAGGTGCCGACGTTCGGGGAGGACCGGCTCCTGGTCGACGCCCGAGCGACCGTGCTCCTCGTGGATGTCGGTCTGGACTGGGCGATCCCGGTGTGGCGGCAGCTCGTGGTCCGCCCGGCGCTGGGTTGGTCGTTCACCGCCTGGGCGCACACGGACCTGGAGCCCTCGACGGAGCCCCGGTTCCCGCCCGCCCAGGTGGCCATGGACGCGGTGGAGGCCGAGGGCGAGGCGTACCTGGACACCACGTTCACCCGGTACGTGCACCCGCCGTGGATTCCGTTTGACGGTCAACACGTCCTGGCCCGCGAAGGGCGGGGATACCAGCACACTTCGAGCCAGGGCGTG
>JACKEQ010000026.1 GCA_020632885.1 Alphaproteobacteria bacterium
CACCGACACGGACGCGGACGCGGACGCGGACGCTGACAGCGACACGGACGCTGACACCGACGCAGACACGGACACCGACGCAGACACGGACACCGACCCCGCCTGCTCGGTCCCGCTGACGGGGCTCGCCATCTTCCACGACGGCGAGAGTGCCAGCGTCTTCGACGGCGTGGAGCCCAGCGCGTGGGCCGTCATCCCCGGCGCGAACCCGCCCGTCGCCGGTGTGCTCGGTCTCGCCACCGACACCACCGGCGGTGCGTGTGTGCGCGGACAGCCCGACGCGGCGGACGTCACGCGCGGCTGGCCCGGCAGCGGCGACTTCACGGTGGACGCCTGGATCCGGACGTCCACGGCCACCGGCACGGTGCTCTCGCTGTACGACTGCGCGGGCTACTGCCCAACCGATCAGGCCAATGGGGTGCTGAAGCTCCTGCTCGCCGAGGATCCCAGCCCCGACACCGGTGACACCTCGACCCTCCTGGTCCTCTCCGTGCGCGACCTCCAGGCGGACGCCGCGCGCATCGAGGTCCATGCGGACCTCGCGGACGGCGCGTGGCACCACGTCGCAGGCGTGCGCAACGGCGAGGCGTTCTCGCTCTACGTCGACGGCCAGCACGCCGTCACGGCCCAGCACCCCGAGGTCGGCGCCATCACCGACCAGGACGGCACAGCGGAGCCCTTCTCCATCGGCTGTGCCCTGGATCCCGGCGCGCTCACGACCACCTCGCCCTTCGACGGCCAGATCGACGAGCTCGCGCTCACCCACCGCGCGCTGACGCCCGTGGAGATCGCGACCCTCGCCATCGACCCCGCCCAGCGGTGCCGGCCATGACCCTGCGCACCGCGACCCACGGGTCCACGTGGGTCGTCACGATCGACCGTCCCGAGCGGCGGAACGCGGTGGACCGCGCGACCGCGGAGGCGCTGGAGGCGGCGTTCGCGACGTTCGAGGAGCGCGAGGACCTCGCCGTGGCCGTGCTCACCGGGGCCGGCGGCACGTTCTGTGCGGGTGCGGACCTGAAGGCGGTGGCCGAGGGGCGCCCGGAGGCCATGAACCGCATCGCGCTCGACGGTCCCGGTCCGATGGGCCCGACGCGCCGGGTGCCGAGCAAGCCGGTGATCGCGGCCATCGAGGGGTACGCGGTGGCGGGCGGGCTCGAGCTCGCGCTGCTCGCCGACCTCCGGGTGGCCGCCGAGGACGCGGTGCTCGGCGTGTTCTGCCGGCGCTTCGGCGTACCGCTGATCGACGGGGGCACCGTGCGCCTCCCGCGTCTGATCGGGCGCAGTCGGGCGCTCGACCTGATCCTCACGGGCCGGGCGGTCGATGCCGCCGAGGCGCTGTCGATGGGGCTCGTGAACCGCGTGGTGCCCGCGGCGACCGCGCTGGACGCGGCCCTCGAGCTCGCGGCGTCCCTGGCGCGCCTGCCCCAGGCCGCCCTGCGCAACGACAGGATGTCGGTGTACGAGCAGGAGGACCTCGACCTCCAGGCCGCGCTGCTCAACGAGATGCACCGCGGGCTCGCTACGCTCGGCTCGGGCGAGACGGTGGCGGGTGCGCAGCGGTTCGCGGGCGGCGCCGGGCGGGGGGGAGTGTCGGAGTAGTCAGGGCCTGACCAGGCTCTCCGCGAGCTCGGACGCAAAGCTGTCCATGGCGTCGAGCAGGGCGCGGATCAGGGGGCTCTGGCGGCGCTCGGGGGCGAAGAGGGCCACCACGTCGACCCCGGTGCCCACCCGGTCCGTGAGGAGGCCGACCAGACGGCCGGCCACGAGGTCCTCCGCCACGAGGTGGAGCGGCACGAGCCCGACGCCGCGCCCCGTGACCACGGCATGGTGGAGCACACCGAGGTCGTTCGTGAACAGCACCGGGTCGATGGGGAGCACCCCACCGTCGAGGAGCGGCCAGCAGCGGTCCGGCACACCCGGCACGGGGCTGGCGAGCAGCGTCAGCCGCGCCAGGTCCTGCAGACCAGCGCCCTCGGGCACGAGGTCGGGTGCGCCGACCAGGAGGAACCACGACGGCCCCAGCGTGTGGCGGATCCACGGCCCGTCCGGCAGGGGGCCCATGGCGAACACCAGGTCGAAGGCGTCGTCGATGAGGTGCGGTGGCCGGTCCTGCACGTGGAACTCCACGCGCACGTCGGGGAAGCGGTCGCCGAAGCGATCCAGGAACCGCGAGAGGAACGGGCCCGCCATGCCGGGAGGCGCGCTCACCCGCAGCGAGCCCGCCAGGGACCCGCCGGTCTCCCGGACCTGCTCGGTGACCGTGTGCAGGCGGGCCAGCAGCGCCTCGCCCTCCCGCGCCAGGTGCCGACCCGCCGGCGTGAGCCGGAACGCGCGGTTGTTGCGCTCGGCGAGCACCACCCCGAGCTCCTCCTCCGCCCGCGCCAGCCGGCGGCTCACCGTGCTCCGTGGCACGCCGAGGGCACGCGCCGTGGCGCTGATGGAGCCCGTGCGGGCGAGAGAGACGATGGTGGGCAGGAGGTCCAGCATGTAGCGCTCACGCAACGGAATGGGTCATAGACGATGCGTAGCCGCGGCAGGGCGCGGATGCCAGGATGGCCCCATGCTCCTGATGCTCTCCATCGCCTCCGCCAGCGACCTCCTCGTCGAGGTGCGCGGCCTCGCGTCCGACGCGGGCACCGTGCGCTGCGCGGTGTACGACCGCCCCGCGACCTGGCTCACGCGCACGGTGCTCGCGAGCGCCGCGGCCGCGCCCACGAAGGGCGTGGCCACCTGCCGCTTCCCCGATCTACCGGCCGGGACGTACGCGGCGACGGCCATGCACGACGCCAACGACAACGGCGACATGGACTTCACGCTGCTCGGTCTGCCCCGCGAGGCCTGGGGGGTGTCGAAGGACGCGCCCGCCGTGCTCGGCAAGCCGCGGTTCGACGCTGCGGCGTTCGCCCACGACGGACGGGCCGTGGTCATCCACGTGCGCTGAGCCACCCGGGGTCGAGGGTCATACGGCCCACGACCTCCACGGGGCCGCGCAGGGTGACCTCGAGGCCGTCGTCCACGGCCACCGCGAGCGTGCCGCCGGGCATGTGCACGGTGTGGGCTCCGGGGGCCAGGCGGCCCGTGGCGACGGACGCCGCCACCACGGCACAGCTCGACGAGCCCGACGCGGACGTCTCGCCCGCCCCGCGCTCCCAGATCCGGATCTCAGGCGCGCCGTGCACGATGCGCACGAACTGCACGTTCGTGCGGTTCGGGAAGTGCGGGTGGTTCTCCAGGGTGGCGCCCCACGACCGCCAGGGCAGGGCGTCGAGCGGGCTGTCGGTGAACCAGACGCAGTGGGGGTTGCCGAGATCGACGATCACCAGGGGACGGGCCGCCCCGTCGACGGCGAGGGTGGTCTCGCCGACGCGCGCGCGCCCCATGGCCACCGTGACGTCCTCCGCGTGGACCTCGGCCTGCACGGCGCAGGCCCCCGTCCACACGGTGAAGCGAGCGGGCGCCCCGCGGGCGTCGTGGAGCCAGCGCGCGTAGATCCGGAGGCCGTTGCCGGACTTCTCGGCCACGCTTCCGTCCGGGTTCCAGATCGTCACGCCGTGGTCGCACCCGCCGGGGTCCGCGGGCTCGAGGATGCCGTCGCTGCCGAGCCCTGTGTGCCGGTCGCAGATCGCGCGGCACAGGGACGGTGTGATGGGCCCGCCCTCCTCGAGCACGAGGTAGTCGTTGCCGAGGCCGTGGGCCTTCAGGAACCGCATCAGTGCACCCCGTGCAGGTCGGTGGGGCGATGGCGCTCGGACCAGTCGCGGAGGTGGCGCCGCCAGGGCAGGTCGGAGGTACGTTCGTCGATCCGCTCGGTGGGCACGTCCTCTCCGAAGATCGTGCCGAGGAGGCCTGCGACGTCCAGCAGCACGACGAGCGTGTCGGTGCGCCCCGGCGGACCCGAGGCGCCCGCGACATGGTCGCGCACGTGGGCCCGCAGGGCCTCCTCGATGGCGGGGTCGGCCGTCGGCCATCGCGAGGACACGGTGCGGAACCAGCGCCGCTGGGTCTTCACCGTGAGGGCGCCCATGCCGACGAGGTGCGAGCAGACCGTGTGCCGGAGGTCCTCCGCCGCGATGCGGTCGAGCAGGTCGACGACCGGGGTGGGCCGGGAGGACAGGCAGTGCTCCGCCGGCTCGAGCAGGCTGTCGGGCCGCCCGCCGCGGATGCTGATCCGGGCGTCGTCGTGGTGCTTCAGCCGTCCGGCGAGGTCGAGCTCGGCGAGCATCGCGGCGGCCAGCAGCACGTCGAACAGGCCGGGCTCCGTGAGCGGGCGCCCGGTCTCGTCCTCCAGGTCGGCGAGCACGAGCGCCATGGGCAGGGAGTCGAGCACGCTCATGGGCGGCTCCGCTTGAAGCGCGCCTTGCGCACGGCGAACGCGAGGCCCTGGGCGTTCAGCTCCACGTCCATGGCCACGAGCGCGCGCGCGTCCGCTCCGAGCCCGCGGTCTGCGATGGCCCCGTCGAACCAGGCCTGCACGGCCTCCAGGATGTGGGCGTCGAGGGCGTCGCCGTCGACCCCGCTGGCGTCGGCGGCCTCCACGAGGGCCACGGACGCGCGGAGCTGGGCGTTCAGGCTGTCGGCGGCCGCGCGGAGGTCGCCGATGCCGCCGAAGTGCGTGAGCCAGGCCGTGGTGGCGCCCGTGGCCACGATGCGCTCCACGGCCTCGATGGCCGCGCGCCCGTCGAAGTCCGTGGGGCTCGTGGACGGGAACACCCACGGCCCGCCCGCCTGGAGCGCGGGGTAGCAGAGGCCGAAGGCGTCCCCGGTGAACACGGTGTTCGTGGCGCTGTCGTGGATCACCATGTGGTGGTTGGCGTGCCCGCGGGTGTGGAGGAACGTCAGGTCGCGGGAGCCCCAGCGCAGCACCCCGCCGTCGTCCATCACCCGGACCCGCTCGGCCGGGATGGGCTCCAGCGACCCGTAGAGCGCGCGGAACCGCTCCACGCCGTACACGCCCTCGGCGCTCTTCACGAGCTTGCTGGGGTCGATGAGGTGCCGGGCGGCGGCCGGATGGGCGAGCAGCGTGGCGTTCGGGCAGGCCTGGACGGCCTTCCACGCCCCTCCGGCGTGGTCGAGGTGCGCGTGGGTGACGATGATCCAGCGCACGTCCTCCGGGGCCCGTCCGGCCGCATCGAGGGCCTCCAGCAGGCGCGGGAAGGCGTGGGCGGTGTTCGTCTCCACGAAGGCCGCCTCGTCGCCCTCCACCACCAGGTAGGCCGCGGCCACGCCGGGTTGGTCGAGGTAGTCGGTGTCGATGGTCTGAACCGTCACGGTCCCTCCAGCAGGGCCATCATCGCATCGTGCAGGTGCCCGTTGCTCGCCAGGGGCGAGGTGATCTGACCGTCTGGGACCGTGCCGTCGTGGGCAGTCAGGCGGCCGCCGGCCTCCTCGATCAACAGCGCGCCCGCCGCTACGTCCCAGGCTCCCAGCCCGGACTCCCAGAACGCGTCCAGCGACCCCGCGGCGACGTAGGCGAGGTCGAGGGAGGCGGCACCCGCCCGCCGCACCCCGCGGGTGCGCTCCAGGGCCCGGCGGAAGGGGACCAACAGCGCCTCGGCCCGCGCGGCCCGGTCGTAGGGGAACCCCGTGCCGAGCAGCGCGGCGTCGAGCCGGGTGACGGTGGACACCGCGAGGCGCCCGCCGTCCACGAAGGCCCCGCCGCCCCGCGTGGCCTGGAAGACCCGGCCACGCACGGGCTCCACCACCACACCCACGACGGATCGGCCGTCCACCTCGAGCGCGATGGAGCTCGCGTACCAGGGGAACCCGTGCACGAAGTTCGTGGTGCCGTCCACGGGGTCCACGACCCACCGCGTGGAGGCCTCCGACCCGCCGCCCTCCTCTCCGAGCACCGGCAGACCGGTGTGGCCCTCGAGGAGCTCGCGCAGCTCGGCCTCGCAGCGCCGATCGACGTCCGTGACGAGGTCGATGGCGCTCTTGCGGTCCACCGTCTTCGGTCGGTCGCGGAGCAGGCGCATGGCGCGGTCCGCGGCCTTCAGGGCCACCATCAGCTCGGGCTGCCAGGACATCTCACGCCTCCGTGGCGAAGTGCTCGGTCGCCGTGGGGTCGTCGGGCAGTGCGCCGAGCCCGAAGCTCGCGGTCACCCAGAGCAGCGCCACGCCCGTCCAGCCGAACGGGACGTCCACGTCGGCGAGCACGTGCTGGAGGTGGGACAGGGACTCCACGAGGGACGCGAGCAGGCGCTCCGGGCCATCGGGAGCGTCGCCGACCTCGCGCATGGTGTCCTCGATGCGGAACACCGCCGCACGACAGGCGTCCGCGGCCGCGAACACGTCGGCGGTCTGGTCGGTCTGGTCGCAGAGCTCGCGCACGACATGGTGGAAGAGTGCCGGGAGCCCGCGCTGCTCCAGGTGGACGAGGAGCCGGTCCTCGAGCTCCTCCAGCGGGAAGAGGATGGAGGTGACCGCGGTGCGGAGCAGGAACTCCTGGCGACGTGCGACCCTGTCCTCGGGAGCTCCGAGGATCCTGGAGTACGCAGCGGCGATCTGGCGGTGCTGGAACGTCTGGATCTCCCCGCGCAGCGGCCGCTCGAGCACCCGCCACGTGTCCGGGCAGTGCCCGGCCATCTCGAGGAAGCGCGTGACCTGGTCGGCAGCCGCGCCCTTCACGAGGGACTGTGCGAAGGTGCGGTCGGATCCGCTCACCGTGGCCCCCGACGGGGGCTGGGGTAGGATCCGCGTGGAGGTGACATGTCGGGGCTCCTGTTGGCCACCATGGTCGCACGGGCCGGGCCCGTGGTGTACCCGGTGGACGCGTGGAGGTTCTCGCACGCCGTCCCCGACGTCGCCACCCGCCGCTACCTCCGGGGGCGTCTGTACACCGCCCGCACGTGGATGACGGTCGGCATGGCGGCAGGCACCCTCGGGGCGGTCTACGGCGTCTCGCTGACCGGGGTCATCGGCACCCGACGTACCGTTCCCGTGGGGCTCTTCGGGCTCGGGCTCGCGGTGGTGTCGCCCATGGCCTACTACGCGTACAAGTGGCGGATCGTGAGCCCCCGCCGGTACTGGACGGCGGAGGAGGCGGACGCCTGGCGCGTCGGCCACGTCACTCCGGGCCTGCGCGTGGTGCCCGACGGCGGCGGGGTCGCCGTGCTGAACCGAGCCGGCCGGCCCCTCGAGCCGCTGGAGATCGCGCTGCGCGTGGGCGACCGCACCCGCGTGCGACGCCTCCGCAGCCAGGACCGGGTGGCCACCCTCATGGGCCACGGGCTCGCGGGCCTCGGCGGGGTGCTCGTGGGGACGGGCGTGAGCCGCGCCATCGCCTCCGACCACGTGGATCGCTCGGTGGTGGCGGGCGCGATGGTGGGAACGGGCGCGGTGCTCGTGCCCCTCGGCCTCGTGATGCGCGCGCGCCTGCGGCCCCACGACCCGCTCGACGTCTGGACCCGCTCGGAGCTCGACTGGCTGGTGGAGCACGCCCGATGATGGCACTCCTCCTCGCCTGCCGGCCGCCCGAGGGTCTGGACGTCTCGATCCACACGGGGCCCGGGATCCGCGATCTGGAGGCCGTGGTGGACGGTCCGGCGACCTTCCGCTGGCTGGAGGACGGCGTGGACGTCGGGGTCGACGGGCGCGTGGTGCCCGCGGACCGCGTCTGGCCGGGGTCGACATGGCGCGTCGAGGTGACCGTGCCCGACGGGCGCACGGGGACGGCGGAGCTGACGGTGCCCGAGCCGCCCGGCGGGAACGTGATCGTCTTCCTGCTCGACGACGTCGGGGTCGACAAGGTGGGGGCCTACGGCGGCGACTTCGCGGCCCACACGCCCACGCTGGACGGGCTCGCGGCGGAGGGCGTGCGCTTCACGCGCGCCTACGCGAGCTCGGTGTGCTCGCCCACCCGCGCGTCCCTGCTCACCGGGCGCCATCCCCGGCGCACCGGCATCGGCTGGGTGGTCGACACGGGGGCCCGCGTCGCCTTCCTGCCCCTCGACGAGCAGACCATCCCCGAGGTCCTGCGCGGTGGGCGTGCGGAGCCCTGGACCAACGCGGCGCTCGGGAAGTGGCACGTCGCCGGCCCCAGCTACGATCGGTACCAGCAGCACCCCAACGATCAGGGCTTCACCCACTTCGCCGGCACCTGGGGGAACCCCGAGTACGCGTCGGGCCGGGGCTACTACCACTGGTCGAAGACCGTCGACGGCGCCACCGGCGAGCGCGACGTCTACATGACGACGGACACCGCGGACGACGTGCTCGAGCAGCTCGCCGTCCTCGAGGAGCCGTTCTTCCTGTACGTGGCCTTCAACGCCCCCCACGGCCCCCTGCACCTCCCGCCCGCGCACCTCGTCCGCGAGCTCCCGCCGCCGAACGCCCCCACCGACGTGGTGTACGACAGCATGCTGGAGGCCCTCGACACCGAGCTCGGGCGCATCCTGGCCACGGCGGACCCCGCCCTGCTCGCGCGCACCACGATCCTCACCCTCGGCGACAACGGGACCATGGAGAACGGCGTTCCCGAGCCGCTGCGGAACGGGCGGTTCAAGCACACCCCGTACGAGGGTGGTGTGAACGTGCCGTTCATCGTCAACGGCCCCCTGGTGCAGGAACCCGGATCCGTCTCGGACGCCCTGGTGCACGTGGTGGACATCCTGCCCACGGTCGCCGAGATCGCTGGAGTGCCGCTCGCGGGCCCCGAGGGCGCGCAGGTCGTGCTGGAGGACGGGTCCTGGCAGGAGCTCGACGGCCGCTCGCTGGTCCCCGTGCTCGCTGGCGAGGCCGTGCGCGACGTCGTCTACACGGAGGCCTACCACCCGAACGGCGCGCCCTCGACCACGAACCTGCAGCGGTCCGTGCGGTCGGGGAGCCACAAGCTCGTGCGCTGGGGCGAGGGCATCGAGGAGCTCTACCGGCTCGAGGGTCCCCTGGAGATCGACGTGACCCCGCTCGGCAAGTCGCTCGACCGCGAGGACCGGGAGGCCTTCGACCAGCTCACGGGTGCCCTCGATCTGTTCGAGGACACCATCACCTACGACGGGATCGAGCCCTGAGCGTCAGCGCCGGCGGCGGAGCCCCAGCAGGAGGAGGGGTGCACCCGCGAACCAGCCCACGGGTGACGCGGAGTCACAGCCGCACTCGCCGCGGCGCCGGATGGTACCGCCGTCCTCCGGCACGTCGTCCGGACCGTTCGGGTCGCCCGGGGTGAGATCCGGCCCGCCGGGCGGGATGTTGGGGTCGGTGGGATCCGTCGTGTGGACGTCGTCGGTCGGGTCGAGCGGGTCGGTGCCGTTCGTGACCTCGGGACCGTCGTTGACCCCACCACCGTCCGTGTCGGGGTTCAGCGGGTCGCAGCCGTGGGTGAGCTCGTCACCGTCGGACAGACCGTCGTCGTCGGAGTCGGGGTCGTTGGGGTCGGTGCCCAGGACCTCCTCGCGCGGGTCGTCCAGACCGTCGCCGTCGGTGTCTGGGGGCGGCGGTGGGGGATCGGTGGTGCCGCCGTGCGAGTCGGGGTCGTTGGGGTCGGTGCCCCCGGCGACCTCGTCGCCGTCGGACTGTCCGTCGCCGTCGGTGTCCGGGTTCGTCGGATCGGTGGTCGTCTCGTCACCGTCGAGCAGACCGTCGTCGTCGGAGTCGGGATCGATGGGATCGGTGGGCCCGTTCGCCTCGTCGCCGTCGGAGAGACCATCGTCGTCGGTGTCGCTGTCCGCGGGATCCGTCCCGTGGGCCAGCTCTTCGCCGTCCTCGAGCCCGTCGTCGTCGGAGTCGGGGTCGTTGGGGTCGGTGTTCCCGTTGCTCTCGGTGCCGTCCGGGAGCCCGTCACCGTCGGTGTCGGGGTTCGTGGGGTCGGTGCCCCCCGCCTGCTCCTCGTCGTCCGTGAGCCCGTCGTTGTCGGTGTCGTCGCTGGCAGGGTCCGTGCCCTGATCGACCTCGTCGCCGTCCTCGATGCCGTCGCCATCGGTGTCGGGGTCGTTCGGGTTCGACCCGTGTCCGCCCTCCTCGCCGTCGGTCAGGCCGTCACCGTCGGTGTCGGGGTTCGTCGGATCGCACCCGTGGGCCACCTCGTCGCCGTCGTTCACGCCGTCGCCGTCGGTGTCGGGGTCCGTCGGGTTGGTGCCCCCGTCGTACTCACCGCCGTCGGTGAGCCCGTCGCCGTCGGTGTCGGGGTTGTTGGGGTCGCACTCCTCGCGCCCCTCGACACCGTCGGGCATGCCGTCCTCGTCGGTGTCGGGGTTGTCCGGATCGGTGCCGTTCCGCTCCTCCTGGGCGTCGGTGAGCCCGTCACAATCGCGGTCGCTCGGGCAGTCCACCTGCCCGGGCACGTGGCGGTCGTTCGTCACGTAGAAGCAGCCTGGGAGCATCACCAGGGCCACCAACAGGGGCGTGTTGCGCATCCGTTCCTCCGGTCCCGTCGCGAGGTGGACGAACGGCGGCGCAGTTCATTCAGACGATCTCGCGATCGTGATCAACCGCAGTACGCGAGGCCCAGCCCGTCGAGGGCTGCGAGGAGCCCGGCGTGGTCCGGGGAGGGCAGCGGTCTGCGGGTGGTGGTGTAGGAGCACCACGCCACCTGCCCGTCCCAGCCCACCGACGCGAAGCGCGGGCTCCTGCCGCAGGCCAGCAGGCAGGTCATGGACTGGAAGGCGGTCGCTCCGGCGACCTCCGCGAGCAGCCGCGGGGAGGGCGTGTCCGCGCCCCGCATGGGCAGGAACATCGTGCGGTCCGGTCCGATCCCGGCGGCCTGGAGCTGCAGGCGCGCCCGCCGCGCGTCCTCGGGGGCGCTCGCCCGCACCAGGAGGTTCACGCCGCTCGGGATGCCCCGGTCGGCGAGGTCGAGCACCTGGCGGACCACACGATCCACCTCGCGGGCGCGACCGGGCTGGTGGATCGAGACGTGGACCTTGTCCGGACCAGCCGCCACGAGGGCGTCCAGCAGCCCGTCGAGCAGGAGGCCGTTCGTGGTGAGCGAGCGGAACAGCAGGCCTCGCGTGCGCTCGAGGATCGCGAACACCTCGGGATGCTCGAGGGGCTCTCCGCCACCGAAGGAGACCGCCTGGACCCCGTTCGCCGCGAGGTCCGTCACGAACCCGACGAGCGCGTCCGCCGTCCAGTGGGTCGCGCCGCTCGGGTGGCTGCGGTTGTAGCAGAACGCGCACGCCTTGCTGCACGCGTTGGTGAGCTCGATGGAGACGCGCTCGATCACCCGCCGAACAGCTTCCGCTGGAGCCGCGCCATCCAGGACTCCGGAACGTCGGGCGGTGGCGGAGGCGGTGGGGCGCCCTGGAGGGCGGACCGCACGAAGTCCACGAGGTGGAGGTCCGGCGCCTCGTGGTCCTCCACCTCCGCGGGATCCACGGACTCCCGCCACTCCCCGAGGAGCTCGCTGGCCTCCTCGAGCTCGTCGAGACGGGGCTTCCCGTCGGCCGTGGGGTGCACCGAGCCGTCCACGCCGCCCCACACGGACCCCCAGGCCGCGACGGGAGCGTGCTCACCGGGCTGGACGAGGGGGGCCTCGGCGAACCGGATGGCGAGCACCGCGCCCTTCAGACGCGCCTTCAGGTCGTCGCCGAGGGCCTCGAGGGTGACGGGCTCCGCGGGGAAGCCCGAGCGGTGGTAGGGCACCGCCCAGCCGTCCTCGTTGCCGTAGACCCAGAGGCCGAGCATCACGGCCAGGGAGGCCTCGTCGTCCCAGTCGAGGGCGTCGAGGAGCTGGCGGATGGAGGCGTCGTCCGGCAGCAGCTCGGCGAGCTCGGGCAGCTCGGACCGCTTGCGGCGCAGGAGGGCCTCGAGCACCACCGCGGCGTCGAACGGGTCGGCCCCACCGGCTTCGCGGCCCAGCGGGAAGCCCTCCATGGGCACCGCACCGCCCTCGCCGGTGTCGAACAGCGCGACCTGACCGTCGAGGTCTACGGCGAACCAGGTGGAGTCCATGGAGTGGGCGGCGGGGAAGTCCTGCGGCATCCCACCCGGGTATCCCCCTACTTGCACGCGGCCCACGTGGGTCCCACGCCCACGTCCACCACCAGCGGGACGGCCAGCTCCCAGGCGTGCTCCATGACCTCGCGCACGATGGCGGTGGTCGCATCGACCTGGTCGACGGGCACCTCGAAGAGCAGCTCGTCGTGGATCTGGAGCGTCATCCGGGCCTCCAGACCGGCCTCGCGCAGCTCGCGGTGCACCCGGATCATGGCCACCTTGCAGAGGTCCGCGGCGCTCCCCTGGATGGGCGTGTTCATCGCGATGCGCTCGCCGTAGGCGCGATCGCTCCAGGTGCGCGTGGAGAGCTCGGGCACGTAGCGCCGCCGGCCCCCGAGGGTCGTGACGAACCCGTCCTCGTGGGCCCGGGCGACCACGTCGTCGCGCCAGGCGGCCACCCCCGCGTAGGTGCGGAAGAACGTGTCGATGAACCCCTTGGCGGTGGCGTGGGGGACCCGGAGCTGCTCGGCGAGGGCGGCGGGTCCCTGGCCGTAGACGGTGGCGAAGTTGACGGTCTTCCCGACGTCGCGCTGTGCCGTGGTCACCTGGTCGAGCGGCACGCCGAACAGGGCGGCTGCCGTGCCCCGGTGGAGATCCGCGCCCGTGTGGTAGGCCTCGAGGAGCACGGGGTCGCGGGAGAGGTGCGCCAGCACGCGCAGCTCGATCTGGGACCAGTCGGCCGACACCACCAGCGAGCCTTCGGGTGCCACGAAGGCCTCGCGGAGCTGGAGGAACTCGGGGTTGCGGACGGGCGTGCGCTGGAGGTCCGGCTCGGTCGTGATCAGGCGTCCGCTGGCGCTGGCGGTCTGCTGGAAGGTGGCGTGGATCCGGCCGGTGTCGGGGTCCACGCTGTCGACGAGCACCTCGGTCCAAGTGTTCACGAGGGTGTCGAGGGTGCGCCAGCGCAGCACGCGCTCCACGATGGGGTGGTCGAGCTTCTCGAGGACATCGGCGGCCGTGGAGTAGCCCGTGCGGTTGCGCTTGATCACGGGGAGCCGGAGCTCGTCGAAGAGCACCTCGCCGAGCTGCTTGGTGCTCCCGATCAGGAACTCCCGGCCCGCGAGCGCGTGGATCTCGGCGGCCACGGCGTCCCGCTCGTCGCGGAAGCCCTGCCCGAGCCGCTCGATCACGGAGGGGTCGAGGAGGATGCCCGTCAGCTCGAGGTCGGCCAGCACGTACGCCAGGGGCAGGTCCACGTCGTGGAGCACGGCGTCCAGGCCCTCCTCGACGAGGGTGTCGCGCTGGGCCCGCCAGGCGGCCCCGATGGCGTCGGCCTGGTGGTTCGCCCAGGCGCCCGCCCGATCGACCGTCAGGGCGTCGAAGCGCTTCATGGCGCGGCCTCCGCCCACCACGCCGCGGAGGGGCTGGAGCGCACGCTGGAGCGTGTGCCGCGCGACCTGCTCCAGCGTGTGGGGCAGGCTCCGCGTGGGGTCGAGCAGGTAGGCGGCGAGCCCGCTGTCACCGACGAGGCCGCGCAGGGTGATGCCGTGGCGCTGGAGGGCCGAGATGGCGAGCTTGGCGTCGTGGGCGACCTTGGGGAACGCGGGGTTCTCGAGCCACGGCTTCAGGGCCTGGAGCCCCATCGGGCCGAGCACGGTCCCGGGCCCGCGGACGGGGAAGTAGAAGCTGGTCCCGGGGCGCGGCGAGAGCGCGATCCCCGTGACGTCGCCATGGACGGGCGGGGTGAGCTCGGTGAGCACGTGGAGCGCGACAGGCTCGGGGCCCAGGCACTCGTTCTGGAGGGCGGCGGCCACCATCGCGAAGCTGTCGACGACGTACCACGCGAGGGGACCGGCCCCGGGGCCCTCGGCGGTGAGCAGGCTGAAGATCTCGTAGGTGCGATAGGCCTCGTTGAGGCGCTCGGGTGTGGCGGGTTCGAGCGCCAGGTCGTCGAGCCCGACGGGCAGGTCGACGTGGCGGTCGAGCGTGACGAGACGGTGCGACAACCGCAGGCGCTCGGCCCACGCGAGCAGCTTGCGACCGACGTCGCCGAGCTCGGGGGCCGCGGCGAGGAGGGCCTCGATGCCCTCGTGGTCGCGCAGGAGGGAGGTGGCGAGCCGTCGCCCGATGCCCGGGACGCCGGGCACCCCGTCCACGTCGTCACCGACGAGGGCCAGCCAGTCCGGGATGCGCTCGGGGGCCACGCCGAACGTGCGCCGTGCCCGGTCGGCGTCGAAGCTCACGTCGGCCGTGCTGTCGTAGACCCGGACCCGCGGGTCCTCGAGCAGCGGGAGGAGATCCTTGTCGCCGCTCACCACGGTCACGTCGGCGCCGCGCTCCAGGGCCTGGCGCGCGAGGGTGGCGATGAGGTCGTCGGCCTCCACGCCGGGCTGGCGGACGATGGGGAAGCCGTGGGCCTCCACCATGCGATCCACCCCGTCCAGCTGGGCTCTCAGCGCGTCCGGCATGCGCGGGCGGTGGGCCTTGTACCGGGCGTCGAGCGCGTGGCGGAAGGTCTTGCCGCCCGCGTCGAACACGACCGCCCCATGGGTGGGCGTGCGTCCCTGGAGGATCCGCCGGAACATCTTCGCGAAGCCGAAGATGGCGTTGGTGGGCTGACCGTCCCGGGTGGCCAGTGAGGTGGGCAGCGCGTTGAAGGCCCGGAACAGGAGCCCGGACCCGTCGACGAGGACGACGCGCGGCACACTCACGGCGCTGTCAGTACGTGCCCTGGATGGAGACGTAGAAGTCGCGGCCGCGCTGGGGCATCACGTCCTGGGTGGTGTCGAGCCCGGCGGGGTGCAGGACCTTGGTGTCGAGCAGGTTCCGCACGCCCACGCCCCACTCCACGTTGGGCCGCACGAGCTCGCCCGTGAGGGTGACGTCCACGAGGTTGGCGATGGGGGTGGTGTCGCCTGCGTTGGTGAGCCGGGGGCTCTCGACGCGCCAGCGTGTGGCCAGGCGCGCGCTGGAGCCGAGAGGCACGACGCCCTTCACGGCACCCAGCCACTCGGGGCTGTTCGTGAGCTCGTCGCCGTCCACGAGGCTCCCGATGCGGGTGCGCTGCCACGACACCTGCCCGTTGAGCATCCAGCCGCCTCGCCAGGCGCGGGAGAGCTCCATCTCGGCGCCCACGGAGTTCACGACGTCCTCGACGTTCGCGAAGCGGAACACCTCGTCGTCCACGTCCTCCGTGTCGATCAGGTTGTCGATCCGGTTGTAGAAGGACGCGAGGGTGCCGCGCACGACCTCGTCGAAGCTGTGCGTCCACTCGGCCTCGGCGGTGAGCACGCTCTCGGGGTTCAGGCTGTCCGGGCGGATCTGGACGATGCCCCCGTCGTTGTAGAAGTACTCGTAGGGGGACGGCGCGCGGAACGCCCGACCACCCATGAGCTTGAAGACCTCCTTCCCGGGCGTGACGATGAGCGCCGCCCGCGGGTTGAAGGACGCCAGCGGCTCGACGGCGGTGTTGTAGGCGTCGAAGCGGCCGCCGACGTTGAGCCGGACGGTGTCGCCGGGGTGGATGTCGGCCAGCGCGTAGGCCGAGTACACCTGGAACGTCGGGCGCTCGTCGAGGGGCTGGTTGAACGGCTCCACGCCGACGTCGTCGGCCTCGAACGACTGCATGTGGGAGAGGAAGTGCTGCCGGGTCTCCGCGCCCACCGTGATGTCCGCGACCTCACCGAGCTGCTGCGTGACCCGGGGCTCCACGCCGACCCAGGCGCCCAGGTACTTGTCGTTGTAGATGTACTCCTCTTCGTAGGGGAACACGCCGTTGTAGTGGTACGTGTCCGCGAAGACGCGGATGTCGACCGAGGTGCGCTCGTTGAGGGTCTTGCGCCACCGGGCCTCGACGAAGCCGCGGTAGTCGTCCGACGTGGCGCGCGGATCGCCGAGCAGCGTCTCGAAGGAGCCGGTGGGGATGGACTTGATGCGACCGTAGTACGCGGCGGAGAGCGTGACGTCGCCCGCCCACACCTTGCCCATCGCCATCATGTTGCGCAGGCCGTCGGCGTTGGTGCTGCTGCCGTCGATGCCGAGGTCGGGGTCGATGAGGTCCGGGAAGAAGTAGTCGCGGCCGTTGGAGAAGCCGCCGCCGAGGGACACGAAGCCACCGAGGTCCTTGTCGCCGAACCCGGTGCCCACCTTGGCGCGCAGGATGCCGTCGGTCGCCGAGAGGCGGGCGTGGGACCGCGTGTCGTTCTGGGAGTCGCGCATCTCGAGGTTCACGACCCCGAACACTGCGTTGGACCCGTAGAGCGCGGAACCCGGACCGCGCACGACCTCGATCTGGCGGACGTCCGAGAGGTCGGTGAGGAAGTCCGTGCCGATGTAGCTGGACCCGATCTGATCGTCGTTCGTGGTGTGACCGTCGATCGTGGTGAGCAGGCGGTTGCCGTAGTCGCCCACGCGCCCGAACCCGCGCACGCCGATGGCCTGGTAGGTGAGGTCGTCGGTCTGGTACATGCCGCGGAGACCGCCGACGGCTTCGTAGACGGTCTGGTAGCCGAACGCCCGGATCTCGTCGGCGGTGATGAGCGAGACGGAGGCCGGTGCCTCACGCACGTCCTCCGCGACCTTCGACGCGGCGCTGACGGTGAAGGTGGGCGTGAGCTCGACCATGTCGAGCTCGGTGCGCTGGTCCTCCTGGACCCCGACCTGCGTGACGAAGGGCGCGAACCCGGGCTTGCTGACACGCAGCTCGTGCTCGCCGACCGGGACGTCGAGGAGCACGGCGGGCGTGTAGCCCACGGGCTCCCCATCGATCTCGATGAGCGCACCGCGCTCCGTCGCGTCGACGACCACGGAGCCGGAGATCTGCACGAGGGCCGCCCGCACCGTGACGGGCTCGCCCTCCACCACGTTCACCAGCGCCGGCTGGCTGCGGTATCCCGGGCGCAGGAGGTAGAGGATCTGCTGACCCGTGGGCAGCTCGAGCTCACAGGGGAGGTCGCAGGACTTGGCGGCGGTCTCGGAGCCCAGGTGGGCGGTCGCGCCCTCGCCGCCCTCGATCACGACCTTCCCGGTGATGGCCGGGAGGTCCGCCTCGAAGGTGTGGCGCTTGGCCAGCTCCTTGAACGAACGCTTGTCGGAGGTGACCGACCGGTGGCCATCCATCTCGAAGATCACGCGGTACTGGCCGGGCGGGACGGCGATCGTGGCGGGCGTGGTGGCGACGGCGCCGAGATCCTTCTCGTTGAGGAACACGGTGGCGCCGGGAGGATCGGACTTCAGGTCCACGAGGATGACCTTGTCCTCGATGCCCTTCATGGCCGCCAGGATGGGCGCCTTGGCCTTGTCGTCCTCGGCCAGCCCGAGGGCCACGATGTACCAGCGGTAGGCCTCGGGGAACCGCTGGAGCGCGACGAACGTGTGCCCGACGTTGACCGCCGCGCTCGAGTTGGGCGACAGGCGGTTCGAGAGCATGAAGTGCGTCAGCGCCTTCTCGTACTGGAAGGTGTCGTACGCCTTCGCGCCTTCGTAGAAGTGGACCTCGGCTTCGTCGGCGAGGGACTGCGCATGGGCGGGCGTGACGAGAGCGGAGAGGACGAGAGCAAGGAGTCCCATGGGGTGACCTCGGGCGGATGGCGGGGAGTTCGGAGAGGCCTCAGCGGTCGCGCGTGAGGCTCGGCCGGGGTGCGGTGGGTACGGGGCGGGGTCCGGGGTCCGGCGTGGGGGCCGGTGCCGGGCGGGTGGGACGGGGAGAAGTGGCGGCGCGAATGGGATCGAGCTCGACGAGGAAGGGGCCTGCGGCTTCCGTCATCACGAAGTCCGTCGGCTTGTGGCCATCGAGCTCCAGGTGGAAGGTGCGTGGGAGGGGCGCGTCTTCCGGGTGCTCGATGTTGCAGGGCGTGATGCACACCTCGGCGTCGTGCTCGGTGACCCTGGCGCCGGGTGGCGAGGACACGAGCGCCACGGTCTTCACCGTGGGGGCCGGCGGGGGCGTGGGTGCGGGCGACGGCGGCGCGGGCGGGGGAACGGGCGCGACGGCCACCGGTTCGGGAGGGGGGCTGTCGCCACCCGCGAACAGGAAGATGCCCACCCCCACCACGGCGATGACTCCGAAGAGCACAACGGCGAGGACGCCGAGGAGCAGACCGCCTCCAGCTGCCTTCGCGGGCGCGGAGGAGGCTATCGGAGCTGGTGCCGGAGTGGCCGTGGTCTCGGGCGGATCGAGGGTGGTGCCGTCGAGCAGGCAGCTCTCGACATGGTCCTCGTACTGGGTTCCACACTCGCTACAAGTTCGCATCGCGTCCCTGGGTCGGCGGAAGTATACCGACAGAGACGTGTCCAGCACGTGAAAGACGCGTGTGCGTCTCGCGACGATGGCGCGATCGTGGCATGGCGATGACGGGGCCGGGTCTGGCAGCCCACCCGATCGGAGGAGGGGGTTTGGGCGTGATGGGCGGAAACAAGTGGTTCAGCGCTGACTACTCCACGTCCAGGCACCGGTTCCTGAAGCTCGCCGAGGCTGCTGGCGCGAGCCTGGAGTCGCTGCCGATCCCCGGGCAGGCGCCCGACGGCGATCCCCTGGCGATCGACGTCGCGTGGCTGGGCCCCCGTGGTGCGCGGCGCGCTGTCGTCGTCTCCAGCGGCACCCATGGCATCGAGGGCTTCATGGGCGCAGCGGTCCAGCTGGCCCTGCTCGACGAGCTCCCTGCGCTGCCCGACGACGTCGCCCTCGTGCTCGTGCACGCCATCAACCCGTACGGGTTCGCCCACGTCCGGCGCGTGGACGGGCAGAACATCGACCTGAACCGCAACTTCCTCCGCCCCGGCGAGACCTGGACGGGCGCGCCGGATGGCTACGCCGAGCTGGACGCGCTGCTGAACCCCCGAACGGCCCCGGGGCTCGGGAGCCGGGCGGCGTTCCTGGCGCGGGCGGCGAGCCGGCTCGCGCGGACGGGCCTCGGCAAGATGAAGGGCATCGTGGCGGGCGGGCAGTACACCCACCCACGCGGCCTCTTCTTCGGCGGGAACGGCCCCTCGGCGTCCATGGAAGTGCTCGCGGAGGCCGTGCCGCGCTGGTTCGGCGCGATGGAGCACGTGCTCGTCGTGGACTTCCACACCGGGCTCGGCAAGCGGGCCACCTACCGTCTGCTGGTGGATCACGCGCCCGACGCGCCTCGGGTGGCCTGGCTGAAGCAGAGGTTCGGCAGCGGCGTCCAGCCCTGGGACGCGGGCGACGGCGTGGCCTATGCGATCCGCGGGGGTCTCGGCACCTGGATGAAGGCCACCCTGCCGGACACGGAGGTGGACGTCCTGGCCGCCGAGTTCGGCACGGTGGGCGTGCTCTCCGTCATCGCCGCCCTGCACCTCGAGAACCGGGCCCACCAGTGGGGCACGCCGGAGGCGCCCGCCACGGCCAGCGCCAAGCGGGCCATGATGGACGTGTTCGCCCCCTTCGACCCGGGCTGGCGGGACGCGGTCACCGACAAGGGCCACCGCATCGTCCTGCAGGCGCTGGCGGCCATTCAGGACCCCGTCTAGACGGGGAGCTCCACCGCGTCGCACACGAACGCCACCACCGGCATCGCGCCGCGGTATAGCTCGGCGAGGCGGCCGGCGAACCCGTCGGTGACGACGTCCGTGTCGGCGAGCTGGGCGTGCACGGCGAGGCTCTTGCGGCGCAGGTCGTCCACATGGGGGCCCGCGGGGTCGAACCCCCGTGGCACGCGCTTCAGGTCGTCGTCGCCGTCCATCATCGTGAACCCGGCCGCACCCGCGGCCTCCCGGGCCTCCGCCCAGCGCGCGGGATGGGTCGTGATGGCCTCGCGCAGGCGCGCGAGGTCCGGCGGAGGCGGCCGCGAGATCCCCGCGCCCACGGCACACCCGCCCGGCTCGAGGTGCAGGTAGAAGCCCGGTGTGTGGACGTCGGAGCTCGCGAGCTCGTGGCGGAACTGCAGCGCCACGTGGGTCTTGTAGGGGGTCTTGTCCTTGCTGAAACGGGTGTCGCGATGGATGCGGAACAGCGAGCCCCCCTGCACCTTCGGGATCGCCAGGAAGCAGGGCGAGACGTCGGCCAGCGGCCCCTGGAAGGCCTCGACGAAGGCCAGGGCCGGATCGCGCACGTCGTGCTCGTAGCGCTCCTTGTTGGCCGCGAACCATTCCCGGTCGTTGTGCTCGGCCAGGTCGTCCAGGAAGGCGAACAGGGCCTCGGGGAACGCGGTGGCCATCAGAAGGTCGGGGCCCCGTCGCCGCCGTACACGCCGGGCTGGAAGCACTGCGGGGGCGGGTTCGGCGGTGTGGGCGGAGTGTCGTTCGGGCAGTACAGTGCGCCGTTCGACAGGCGTCCGGCGAGGGAGTCGGGACCTCCGACGATGGTCACGTCGTTGGGTGGCCCGACGAGGTCGCCCGTCGGGCGACCGTCCTCACAGTGGGCGAACGGGGTCGTGTTGGCCGCGCAGGTGGCCCAGGCGCCCGTCGGATCCACGACCAGGGTGCCCGCCTCGGGCGTCGTGCTGGCGCCCGTGGCGTAGACCATGTCGAAGCTCGGGCTGCCGGCGGAGTCGATGTCGATGGCGGCGGTGGCACCGGTGCCCGGGTGGCCCACCACGATGTCGTGCAGGGTCACGGGCTTGTCGCCCTGCACGTGGATGCCTACCTGATCGTAGCCCACGACGGTGACGAACCCGAGCGTCGCCCGCTGACCGTCGATGCGCACGCCCGTGCGGGCGCCATCCACGCGGAGGTGGCTCACGGGGAAGGCGCTCCCGCCGACCGGAGATGCGAGCCGCAGGCCCTCGGGCGGCATGGGGCCCGCGTTGGGGCCGTCGAGCCACACCCCCTCGATGCTCCCGCCCGTCGGGCTGCCGATCTGGAGCATCGCCTCGAGCGCGTCGGAGACGATGACGACGTCCTCCAGGGTGGCGCTGCCACCCCCGACGTTCACCGTCCCGGCCAGGGTGAGCGACTGGAGCACGACGTCCGCCTGGTCGGCATGCACGGCACCGCCGATCCCGGTGGCGCTGCACTCCAGGCAGGAGCCGCCGGTCCAGGTGAGGCTCCCACCGTTGAGGACCTGCGCGCCCCCGCCGTCACCGGTCGCCGCGCAGTCCTCCATGACCACGCTGAGGAGCGTGGCCGTGGCTCCGTCCACGGTCAGGCACCGGTCGGTGTTGCCGCCTTCGATGGTGACGTCGCGGAGGGTGGCCTCGTCGAGGATCTCGACGCGCCCGACGATGAGGGGGTTCGCCCCGGTCGCGGCGCGCACGACGATGTCGCGGGAGAGCACCAGGGGGTCGTAGGCGTGGGTCCCGGTGACCAGCGAGAGCTCCACGCCGTCGCAGGCAGCGTCCGCGAGGGCCTGCAGGTCGTCGCCCAGCCCGACCTCGCGCGAGCCGATCCAGCCGAGCGGGTCGCCGTCGTCGCAGTCGTCGCCCACCAGCGACCAGTCGTCGACCGAGGCCGGCAGCTCGAGGCAACCCGACGACGGGGAGCCGCTGCCGTACCCGTCGTGGTCGAGGTCGGCGTACCAGGTCATGTCGGGGGTCACGTCGGGGTCGGTGTCGTCGCAGTCGCCCGACACGTAGGACCAGGAGGCCGGGAGGTCCGCGCAGCCCGCGACCAGCGCGCCAATCCCGTACCCGTCGCCGTCCATGTCGTGGAACCAGTACATGTCGGGGTTGATGTCGGGGTCGGTGTCGTCGCAGTCGTCCGCCGAGGTGGACCAGGAGGCCGGCAGCCCCACACAGCCGGTGGTGGGCGAAGCGAGCCCATCGCCGAAGCTGTCGCCATCGACATCGGCGTACCAGGTCATGTCCGGGCGGATGGCTTGGCTCGTGTCGTCGCAGTCGTCCGCGCACGCCAGGAAGCCGTCCTGGTCGACGTCGATGTCGTCGGCGTACGTCGTGGGGTCGCAGTCGTCGTCCACCCCGTTGCAGGCTCCCGACACGCCCTCGTCCACCCCGGGGTGTACGGAGGGCGACGCGTCGTCGCAGTCCGCCACCACGCCGACCGGGCGCCGCCGGTAGACGGCCCCCGTGGTGGACGGGTCGAGGCAGGCGAGCTGGGCGATGGTGCCGCCGTAGCCGTCCTCGTCCGCGTCGAGGAACCAGGGCGTGGCCGGGGTGAGGGTGGCATCCGTGTCGTCGCAGTCGTCCGCGCACGCCAGGTAGCCGTCGCCGTCGCCGTCGGTGTCGTCGCCGAACGACACGGGGTCGCAGTCGTCGTCGACTCCGTTGCAGCGCAGGGTCGCGACGTCCTCGTTCACCTCGGGGCTCACGAGGGCCGTGGTGTCGTCGCAGTCGTCGTTCGAGATCACCCAGGCGCCCGGCGGGCTCGTGCACAGGCCGGCGGCGAACGAGGCGGGGTCGCCGTGCCCGTCGCCGTCGGCGTCCTCGTACCAGGTGGTCTCGGGGTTCACGTCCGGGTCGGTGTCGTCGCAGTCGTCGCCGTTGTCGGCGAAGCCCTCCGGGGCCACGCACGCCCGGGCGGTGGGCGCGGCGCCCTGGGGTTGCCCGAACCCGTCGCCGTCGTCGTCGGTGTAGAAGGTGGCCAGGGCCTGCCCGTCGTCCACCGTCCCGTCGCAGTCGTTGTCGATCGCGTCGCAGAGCTCCGGGAGCCCGGCGGCCGTCGTGGGGTCGGTGTCGTCGCAGTCGCCGGCGCACACGCTGACGCCGTCGCCGTCCGCATCCGTGAGGACCTCCTCGGCACCGTCGCAGTCGCTGTCGATGCCGTCGCAGGCCTCGGCAGCGCCGGGGTGGATCGTGGCGTCGCCGTCGTTGCAGTCGGTGCCGCCGAGGGCGGCGTCCTCGTAGCCGTCTCCGTCGGCGTCGACGCGCTCCTGGAAGGCGTTCGGCCCGATGAAGCAGGCGGTGAGGAAGAGGATGGAGGACAAGGGGACCTCAGCGGATGTTGCACAGGCGGAGCATCGCCTTGCAGTCGACGTTCACGGTCTTCCCGGCGGCCACGACGACCTTCCCGGCGTTGGTGGGGGAGTCGCCGAAGAAGGCGATCACGGTGTACTCGCCCGGCGGGACGTCGCCGGGGAGGTGGTCTCCCCCGGGACCGCGGAGGACGACGCGCACCGAGCCGTTGGCGTTGACGAACCTCGTGCGCGGGGCCTCGGGCTCCGGCGGGGGCGCGGGCTTCGGCACGGTGGGCTGTGGGGCCGGCGCCGTCACGACCGGGGCCGGCGTGGGGCGGGGCTGGACGGGCCGTGTGGGGCGCGGTGTGGTGGGGGCCGGGGCGGGCTCGGGCGTGGGCTCGACCGGCTCCGGAGGGGCGGGAGTGGGGACCGCGGGACGCGGGGGCTCCACGGAGATCACGTGGGGTACGGGGTCGAGCCCATCGTCGCCGGGGAGCATCACGAACAGGCCGAGCCCGACCAGCCCGAGGGCGCCGATGGCCAGCGCGGCTCCGCCCATCACGAGCGCCGGTACGGCCCGATCGCGCGGTACCTCGCGGGTGATGTCGCCATCCGCGAGCGTGCCCTGGAGCTCCGGGGCGTTCTCCGGGGGCGCCAGGGTGGTGCCCACGGCGTCGCCCTCGGGGAAGGCGGTGGGCGCGTTGTCGCCGCTCGACGTGTGGGTGTCGTGGCTGCTCTTGTCACCCGCCAGCTGGCGGGCGGTCGTGTAGAACTCGTCCTCCCAGGAGCCCACCTTCGCCGGCGCCGTGTCGTCCACCCAGGAGTCCAGCATCGTGTGGGTGTCGACGAACCGATCGCCCGGCTCGATCTCCATCGCCTTCTCCACCGTGCGCAGCATGCGCTCGGGGAGCTGTGGGCGCACCTCCCGCAGCGGGAGGTGCCGACCCTCCACGATGCTCTGGAACACCTCGAACATGTCGTTCGACTCGAAGGGGTTCTCGCCCGCGAGGAGGGTGTAGAGGATGGTGCCGAGGGAGAAGATGTCGCTGCGGTGGTCGACGTTCTTCGCGTCGCGGACCTGCTCGGGCGACATGTAGAGCGGCGTGCCCATGGTGGAGCCCGTCCGCGTGCGGGACAGCTCGTCGCCCATCACCTTCACGAGCCCGAAGTCCGCGATCTTGGGGACGATGCGCTTGCTCCGGTGGGCGAGCAGGATGTTCTCGGGCTTGAGGTCGCGGTGCACGAGGCCCTGCTCGTGGGCATAGGCCACGGCCTCCAGGATCTGCCGCGCGAGGTCGTCGGTGGACTCGATGGTGGGGGTCTTGAGGCGGAGGACCTCGGCGAGGCTGGGCCCGTCGATGTACTCCATGACCAGGCAGGGCATGCCGTCGAGGGTGTCGACGTCGAGCACCCGCACGATGTTCGGGTGCTGCAGGGACGCCTGGACGCGGCCTTCGAGCATGAGCCGCTCGCGCATGCCGCGGGAGGCCTGGGTGAGGACCTTGATCGCGTGCAGCGTACCGAGGGTGGCGTGCCGCGCACGGTAGACCCGCGCCGCGCCCCCTTCGCCCAGCAGTCCCTCGATCACGTACTTGCCGAGAGAGGAGCCGGGCTGCAGGGAGTCGGCGTGCAGGGTCACCGGATCACCACGCCCGTGGCCAGGAGCCCTGCGCCCGCGACGCCGCTGATCACCGCGACCGCGCCGGTGGCGTTGGCCCGCTTGCGGAGGCTGCCCAGCTGGTCGAGCGAGGTGTTCCGGGTGGTGTCGTGGAACTGGTTGGCGGTGAGCAGGTTCACGGCCAACATGCCGGCGCTCACGGCCAGGAGGGCGCCGCCGCCCGCCATGAACGGCTTGGAGAGACGCCCGAGACCCTCGGGAGGAGGCTCCACCCAGGGCGGCAGCTCGCCCGGCTGGAGGATCAGGAGCTCGAGAGGGCTACCGGTCGTGCTCCCCACCTGGAGGATGTGGATCGCTCGGGGGTCCACCGGACCGTCCGGCACCCCATCGACGTAGTGGGTGCCCCCATCGGGGCGCTCGAGGTGCGACGGGCTCTCGCTCGGCGCGATGCGCCGCCACGTCGTCTGGATGTCGTGCTCTCGCGGATACACGGGCAGCCCCACGTCGGGCTCGATGCGCCGCGCCGCGAGGAAGTGGGCGGCCGCGAGGCCCTCGTCGCCCGCCGAGTAGTCCACGATGCCGCGCAACCGGTGGAAACCGGCGGCCAGCTTGGGGCGGATGGGCTCGGCCATGCACTCGAGGGACAGCCGGGCGAGGGCGACGTTGTCCTGGAAGCCCTCGGCTTCACCGGCCTCCAGCGCCTTCAACGCGCGGTCGAGCCCCTCGGACAGGGCGACGTTGTCGGTGGTGCGGGGGCACTCCGCGAATGCTGGGGCCATCAGGGCGAGGAAGGTCCACATCGTGATCACGGTACCTGGACCCGCCTGCGAGGGCAAGAACCGTGAACTTGGGGTCGCCGAATCCGGAAGCTCATGTCGAAAGCCGATTTCTCTTGATTGTCAGCGTGCTGCGATACAAAATCGCGACAAGCGTGCCCGGACGCGCCGGTCAGGTGTCCGGGCCTGTTCGGCCCGTCAGAGCGAGCCCACCAGCTCGTCGCACACGATCATGGGGTTGAGGTTGCCCTGGCGGGCGGAGATGGCCGCCGCGCGGGCCTCCTCGGCGTCGTCGACCGGGTCTGCGGCCGCCCAGCCCTGGAGCAGCGTCCGGTAGGCGGGGTCGAGCGGGATGCCGTACTGCAGCTCGAAGTAGAGCAGGCTCCGCGCGATGTTCCCGCGATGGTCGGCGCGCGGCTCGAACACCGTGTCGCCGTTCGCGTCGACGCCCAGCCGGCTCCCCCCCGCCGACCAGGTCGGCGTGCCGACCACGATGCCGAAGGGCAGGTTCCCCCGGCGGGAGTTGGCGTCCGACTCTGTGGGGTAGAGGTGGTACAGGTCGCACTGCGCGGGCGGGGACTGGGCGCCCTGGCTCTGGGGCCACGTGTGCTCGGTGTTCAGCTCGGTGATCGGGTAGGGCCCGCCGGGCGTGGTGGTCCCGTCCGGCGCCACCTGCACGCCGGTGTACACGCAGGTCACGAGCCCACCGTGGTTGTCGAGCGTGTCGAACATGTAGAGCCGGGCGGAGGTGTAGTCGCAGGTGAAGGTGCCCGTCAGCGTCGCCAGCTCGGCCGAGAGCGCTGTGCCCGTGAGCTCGTGGGCGTCGTCCCAGACGCCGGCGTCCGCGCAGGGCTGGCAGTCGGGGGTGCCGTCCAGGTCGGCGTCGATGTCGCCGGGGTCCACCCCGTCGCAGTCGCTGTCGATGCCGTCGCAGGCCTCGGGTGCACCCGGATGGATCGAGGGGTCGCTGTCGTTGCAGTCCACGCCCGCCGGGTAGCCGTCGTTGTCGCCGTCCGTGGTGTCGGTGTCGGCATCGCTGTCCGCATCGGCATCGGCATCGGCATCGCTGTCCGCATCGGCGTCGGCGTCGCTGTCGGAGTCGCTGTCGGCGTCCGTGTCCGCGTCGCCCCCCGTGAACACATGGGAGCCTGGAGTCGGTGTGCCCGGGCCGGTGATCGTCCACTCCCCGTCGGTCCACGTGGTGTTCCCGACGGCCACCCACGGCTGTCGGACGGCCGTCGAGTCGGTGTACTCCCAGAGCTCCCCATCGCCGTCGACGCCGATCACCCCGTAGATGTCGACCAGCGTGCCGAGGTGCTTGAGCGCGTACGTGTCGTTGCCGTTCCCGCTGATGGTCGAGTCCTCGAGGTCCGGACCCACGCCGAAGGCCGCCGTGATCGCCGCGTCGTTCGACCCCACCACGAACACGGATCCGCCGGGCAGATCGAGGGTCGGGAGGGCGACCGAGGCCCCGGTGGTGGACCCGTTGGCGTACCGCTCCACGGTGTACTCACCGAGTGCGATGGAGCCTGGCCCGGGGTTGAACAGCTCGACGAGCTTGGGGCTGTTGGCGAGCGGGCTGTCCACCACCTCGCTGAAGAACAGCGTGGCTCCCGGATCGGTGTCTGCGTCTGCGTCTGCGTCGGCATCGGTGTCCGCGTCGGCATCGGTGTCCGTGTCCGCATCGGCATCGGTGTCCGCATCGGTGTCGGTGTCCGCATCGGCGTCGGCATCGGTGTCCGTGTCCGCATCGGTGTCCGTGTCCGCATCGGCATCGGTGTCCGCATCGGCATCGGCATCGGTGTCGGTGTCGGACTCGGCCTCCGTGGGAGTCACGGGGCCGCCGGGGCAGCCGAAGGTCAGGAGCAGCGCGAGCAGCAGGGGTGTGCGGTTCAAGGGCACCTCGGTGCGTCAGCCTACATGGAAGGCGTGCGCTCCGTGTGCCCGCCGTGCGCGGGGCTTGTCCAGACGGGGCGCGTGAGCACCTTGAACCCGGGAGGTCCGGCGTGGGCAGGTTCATCGGGGTGCTGTTGGGGGCGGTGTTCCCGCCGCTGGGCGTGTTCCTGCTGAAGGGTCTGGCGCCCGTGTTCTGGCTCAACCTCCTGCTCACCCTCCTGTTCTGGGTGCCGGGGTCGATCCACGCGCTCTGGGTCGTCGCGCACACGCGCACCGATGGGCGGCCGGCACCGGATGGCGACGCCACCTTCCTCGCCCTGGTGCTCGCGTTCCTCCTTCCGCCGCTCGGGGTGGGTTGGAAGCGCGGGCTCCTGTCGGTGGCGTTCTGGCTCAACCTCGTGCTCACCGCGTTCTTCTGGGTGCCGGGATCGATCCACGCCCTGTGGGTGGTCACGGACGAATGACGTCCTCCGGGGGCGCGGGGACCTGCGAGCGGATCGGGAGGTCCCAGCGCACGAGGAGCTGCGGGCTGACGTGCACGGGATCCATGTCCGGGTAGAACAGCGGCAGGGCCGTGAGCGCGGTGAGGCCGATCTCCACGGACTCCACGGGCCGGGTGCGCACGCCCATCGAGATCCACGCGAAGTCCGACAGCCCGATCATCGCGCCTACGCTCACGCCGAGCTTCTCGCCCAGGAGGGGCTTCGTGAACGTCGTGGCGAAGGTGCCGTTGAGCACGGACGCCAGGCTGATACCCACGTCCACCGAGAGCCCCACCTCGACGTCCTCCGTGACCCGCTGCCAGCGGTACGCCGCCCCCGTGTAGAAGGCGCCCTCCTGCATCAGGAGCCCGAAGGTCGCCGAGCGGCCGTCCGGCGGGCCCGCCGCGATCCAGCCGAGCTGGTGCATGGAGCGCGAGCTCGCGTAGAGGCCCACCCAGACGCCTGCGCCGAGGCCGTGGACGTCCGAGAACTGCGTGTCGCCGAAGATGGAGCGGCCCGTGACCTGTGCGGTGACGCCGACCGAGTGGCGCTCGGCGGGTCCCACGAAGAGCGAGGTGCCCGCGTCGACCGTGCCGTAGCCGATGGGGGTGCGCGACCCCACGAGCTGGCCGCGCGCCTGGACGTGGCTGCCGAACGGGGCGGGCGTGACGAGGCCGGGCTCGAAGGCGCCGGCGACCGCGAGGAGGGCGAGCATCAGTAGCAGTCGCACCAGGAGCGGCCCTGGGCCCGTTCCTGGGAGAAGGAGTCCATGCCGCGCCCCTCGATGGACGCGACCTCCGTGCCGCTCCGCGCCACGATCCCGTCGGCCACGTCGAGCCCGAACGTGGCGAAGCCCGTGTCCAGCGGGAGCACATCGCCCTCGAGACGGTAGAGGGCATCGTCGATCCGCACGACGTCCATCGGGGTGCCGTCGACGGAGAGCCGACCGACGACCGTGGTCGGGTCGACCGGCTCGCTGAACAGGACGAACCGCGCCTCCTCCTCCTGCCAGACGCGGAGCACCCGCGGGATCGAAGGACCGACCGTGAAGCGCGACGTGGCGCTGGTGAGGCCGTGGTCCAGCACGCTCTCGGTGTGGTGGCCCTGGGTGCGGGCCTCCACGTCCTTCCAGTCGAAAGCGCGGAGCTCCCAGATCCCCGGCGCCAGGGGCTCGCGGGGCGTGATCGTCGCGGTGTCCCCGATCACGGCGACGTCGACCTCCACCTCGCGACCGTCACCCTCGAGCACCACCATGCCGATGGCCTCGAGCTCACGGTCCCACTGCCCGGTCTGGACCGTGAACGGCCCCGTCGGCGATACGGCCGTGGCTCCGTCGAGTGGCCAGATGCCCGGGTAGCACGTGCACCACGAGCACGCCGAGCCCACCGCGACCCCCACCGCCGCCATCGTCGCGAGGGCCGTCAGCCACCAGATCCTCATCGAGCCTCCTCCCGTGCCGTCTCCTGCTTGCCATGCCTTACCGCCGCCTGCTGACAATCTGCACGTCCGATGCCCGCGACGTGAGCGGGCACACGCCTAGATTGTCCCCATGCGCCACCTCCGCCGACTCGCCCTGCTCGCGTTCCTCGCCGCCCTCGCACCCGTCCTGGGCGCGCTGCTCTGGATGGTCACCGGACCCTCCCTGGAGGCCCGGTCCGCGGCGCTCCTCGCGGGGCAGGCGGCCGCATGGGAGGACCCCGACACGCGCGCCCGCACGACTGCCGAGCTGCGCCGCATGAACCCGGAGTGGGACTTCATGCGCCGCACCTTCCTGGTGCTCGCCGCCGCGGACCGGGCCCTCGCGCATCCCGAGGAGGCCGACCGCTGGCTCGCCCTCGCGGACGACGTGATCGACTCCACCCTCGCGGACGAGGCGGCGTTCGGTCACCGGCACTTCCTGCTCGACTACGCCGGCGCGAAGCCGTGGGTGGACCCCGCGCGCCGGAGCCTGTTCGTGGACGGTGAGATCGCCCTGATGCTCGGGGCCCGCCGCCTGGTGCGGGACGACCCGCGGCTCGCCGGCCTCCACCGGTCGCGGGTGGCCCGCGTGGCCGCGAGCTTCGACGCCGCACCTGCCGGGCTGCCGGAGTCCTACCCGGACGAGGCCTGGCTCTTCTGCGTCACCAACGCGCTGGTGGGCGTGCGGATGGCCGACGTACTGGACGGCACCGACCACCAGGCGCTGGTGGACGGGTTCCTCGCGCGGGTCCCCGGCCTGCTGCACCCCGCGTCGGGTCTGCTGAACAGCGAGGTGACCTCGGCGGGCGCCGCGCTGGACGGTCCCGAGGGCTCGAGCCTCTGGCTGGTCGTCACCAACCTCGCCGTGCTCGACCCGACCCTCGCGAACGCCCAGTACGACGGGGCCGTGCGCGACCTGTACCACGAGGCCCTCGGGCTCGGCTGGGCCAGCGAGTGGGGCCCGACATGGCGCGGCCCCGTCGACGTGGACTCCGGGCCGATCGTGCCCATCCTGGACGCGAGCCCGTCCAGCAGCGGGTTCGCGCTCCTCGCCACCCGCGCCTTCCGCGACGACCGGCGCCACGCGGCCCTCGCGCGCTCCCTCCGCGCCGCCGACCTCCTCCTCGTACTCGACCCCCGGCTGGCCGAGCTCGCGGGGAACCCGATGGGCGACGTGATCCTGCTCTACGCGCTGGGACACGGGCCCCTGTGGGATCGGCTTCGCGGTCCGAGCACCTGAGCGCGCGTTAGACGGCCTCCCCGCATGCCCCGGAGGCCCCGTGCTGCTCACGCTGCTCGCCTTGCACACCCCGACCCTCGCGCAGGAGGAGGCCACCGGGCCCGCGCTGCCCGGGCTCGACGGGTCGGACCCGCACCTCTGGCTCGAGGACGTCCTCGGCGAGGAGCCCCTCGCGAAGGTCCGGGCGTGGAACGAGGCGACGCTGGCCGAGATGCAGGCCGACCCCCGGTTCGACGCGATGAAGGCGCGCGCGCTCGAGGTGCTCTCGTCCGACGCGCGGCTCGCGACGGGCCCTTGGCGCGGCGGCTTCCAGTACAACTTCTGGCAGGATCCCGAGCACGTCCGGGGCCTGTGGAGGCGGGCGCCGCTCCCGGGCTACCTCGCTGGCGAGCCCGTGTGGGAGGTGCTCCTCGACGTGGACGCCCTCGCGGAGAAGGAGGGCGAGAACTGGATCTGGCACGGGGCCACCTGCGCGCCCGCCAGCGACCGCTGCCTCGTGGAGCTCTCGCGTGGCGGGAAGGACGCCAGCGTGGTGCGCGAGCTCGACACGTCCACCCATGCCTTCGTCGAGGGGGGCTTCACGCTGCCGGAGGCCAAGAGCGAGGTGCGCATGCTCGACGAGGACACCGTGCTGCTCGCCACGGACTTCGGCGAGGGATCGCTGACCGAGTCCGGGTACCCGATGAAGGTGGGCGTGTGGAAGCGCGGGACCCCGTACGGCTCCACGCCGATCGCGCTCACCGGCCAGCCCAGCGACGTCGCGGTGGGCGGGGTCGACCTGCATCACCGGAAGTCCAGGGTCACCCTGCTCACGCGGTCGCCGAGCTTCTTCGAGTCCGAGCTGTACGTGCTGGGCGACGGTGAGCCCGCACGGCTCCCGCTCCCACCACGGGCGTGGGTGAGCGGCCTGTTCGGCCGGGAGCTCCTGGTGATCCTCCAGCAGCCGTGGGAGTACCGGGGCTCCACGTGGAAGCAGGGGGCGCTGGTGGCCTACGACCTCGACTCCGGGGCCGTGCGAGACGTGCTCGTGCCCGGGGAGGGGGAGTCGATCGAGGGCGTGGAGGTCGGGAAGAAGTCGATCTTCGTGCAGATGCTCGCGAACGTCCGCGGCGAGCTCCGCCGGGTCCGCCCGAAGGGGAAGGGGTTCGTCACCACCACGGTGGCCCTGCCGGAGAACGGGCAGGTGGCCATCGTGGGGGCCAGCGACGACCGTGACGACGTGCTCGTCACCTTCGAGAGCCTCACGCGGCCCGTGACCCTCTTCCACGTCGACGCGAAGGACCGCACGTCGGAGGTGGCCTCCCTGCCGGCGTCCTTCGACGCGAGCGACGTGGTGGTGGAGCAGAGGTTCGCCACGAGCAGCGACGGCACGAAGGTCCCGTACTTCCTGATGGCCCGGAAGGACGTGCTCGGCGCGGGCCCGGCCCCCACGATCCAGTACGGCTACGGCGGCTTCCTCTCGGCCATCCTGCCCACCTACTACAGCGACTCCGCCCGGCCCCAGCAGGGCGCCTTCGCCGGGCCCTTGTGGGTGAAGGACGGCGGCGTGCTCGTGCTCTCGAACATCCGCGGCGGCAGCGAGTACGGCCCCGCGTGGCACGAGGCCGCCCTGAAGGCCAACCGGCAGCGGGCCTACGACGACTTCTTCGCGATCGGCGAGCAGCTTGTCGCGGACGGGGTGACCACCCCCGCCCAGCTCGGGGCCATCGGACGCTCCAACGGCGGCCTGCTCATGGGTGTGGTGATGACCCAGCGCCCCGACCTGTACCGCGCGATCGACTGCGGCGTGCCGCTCCTCGACATGCTGCGGTTCGACAAGCTCCTCGCCGGTGCGAGCTGGACGGGCGAGTACGGCGACCCCGACGACCCGGAGGAGCGCAAGACCCTCGAGGCCATCAGCCCCTACCACAACCTCGACCCCGAGAAGACCTACCCGCGCGTGCTCTTCTACACGTCCACCCGCGACGACCGCGTGCACCCGGGCCACGCGCGCAAGATGGCCGCGGCGCTCGAGTCGATGGGGGTGCCGTTCTACTACTGGGAGAACATCGAGGGCGGGCACGGCGGTGTGGCCAACCAGGAGCAGGCCGCCCTGCGCATCGCCCTCGAGCTCCTGTACATGAAGCGGGAGCTGGGCCTGGACTGACCCGGGGGTGTGTCCGAAGACACAGGGTGGACTGTGGGAATCCGCCCCCTGCCCGGCGCGCGGGCGATCCGATAGCCGTGGGAAGGCCGCCGCCCCGTGAGGGGTCGTGGGTCCACCTTCGGCCCGGAGTCCACATGTCGTTCCTGCTTCTCGCCCTGCCCGCACTCGCCGGTACCCCGCACGTCATCCAGGGGGCCGGCCTCCAGAAGACCCACGCCTGCTCGGCCGGACAGGACATCACCGTCCAGGGCTCCGCACACGAGCTCGTGCTCACCGGGGACTGCGGTGTGGTCGACATCCAGGGCGCGTCCAACGAGGTGAAGGTCGATGGCGTCGCCCGGCTCGTGGTGTCGGGCTCGATGAACAAGGTCGTGTGGTCGCGGAACCTCTCGGGTCAGCCGAAGCTCCCGATCCAGAAGACCGGCACGATGAACGAGGTCACCCACGCGCCGCCGCCCGCCGCGGCTCCGCTCGTGATCACGGGTGCGGGTGGCGCGAAGAACGCGTCCTGCTCGCCCGGTCAGGCGGTCTCGGTGTCCGGCTCGAACCTCGCGGTCACGCTCACGGGCGACTGCGGGAAGCTCGAGGTGGACGGGTCCAGCAACGCCGTCGCCGTCGACGGGGTCGCGTCCGTGCACGTCACCGGCACGTCCAACAAGGTCACCTGGGCCCGCAACCTCTCCGGCCAGTCGCGCCTGCCCACGTCCACCGAGGGCGTGATGAACGAGGTCGGGCCGCGCTGACCCGGGTCACGGGACCAGCACCACCTTCCCGAAGCTCCCGCGCCCGTGCAGCAGGGCGTGAGCGCCGGCGACGTCGTCGAACGGGAAGGTGCCGTGCACGTGGGGCCGGAGCACCCCCTGCTCCCAGAGGACCAGGAGCTCGGCGAGCCATCCGGCCACCCGCTCGCCCTCGTCCCACAGGTGGCCCATGTTCACCCCGAACACGCCCTTGTTCGCGTTCATCAGGCTCACCGGGTTCACCTGCAACCAGGGCACGGCGAGCCCTGCCGACACGGCGCTCCAGAGGCTCCTGCGCTCGGAGCCCGCCATCGCGGAGAACCCGAAGCATCCGAGGCGCCCGCCTGGCCTGAGCAACCGCAGGCCCTTCGCCCACGACGCGCCTCCCACGGGGTCCAGCACGAGGTCGAAGCCCGGGCCCTCCGCCAGCACGGCCTCGAAGTCCTCCGTGCGGTAGTCCACGAGCTGGTCGTAGCCGCGGGCGAGCAGGCGCTCGTGCTTCGCGGCGCTGGCGGTGCCCACGGCCGTGGCCCCGCGCCACTTCAGGAGGTCGAGGGCCGCGAGCCCGACCCCGCCGGCCGCGCTGTGCACGAGGACGCGGTCGCCGGCCCGCGCACGCCCCATGACCTCGCAGAGCATCCACGCCGTGAGCCCCACGACCGGGATCCCGGCACCTTCGACGGCACCGAGCCCGTCGGGGCGTCGAACGGCCTGGAAGCCCGCCACCACGACCTGGGTGGCGTAGCCGCCGAACCGGGTGAGCGCGACGACCGGCTCGCCCACACGACCCGGGTCCACACCGTCCCCGACGGCATCCACGGTCCCCGCGACCTCGTAGCCCACCACCGAGGGCAGCGGCGGTGCGTCCGGGTACACCCCCATCCGCGCCATGAGGTCCGCGAAGTTCACCCCCGCGGCCTCCACGGCGATGCGCACCTCACCGGGGCCCGGGGTGAGGTCGGGGACCTCCTCGAGCTCGAGGACGGACGGGGGACCGGTACGGCGGAAGACGATCTGTCGCATGCCCCCGGCATACCTCAGACGTCGGCCTCCGGGGCGTCGCGGAGCTGGCTGACGAGCTCCGAGCGGTCGAGGCGGGTGGGGTCGTCGATCCCACGCTCGCGCGCCAGGGCGCGGAGATCGGCGATGGAGCGGGCCTCGTAGGTGCGACCGTCCACCCCGGACCGCGTGGTGCGCTGCAGGGTGTGCAGGTTGCGCGTGAGCCAGGCCTGGCGCCGCTCCCGGTAGGTCGTGGTGGCCTCCTCCTTCTCCGCCTCGGTGAGCTCCCTGCCGGCCACCGGGAAGAGCTCGCGCTCCTCCTCGGCCAGGTGGTGCTCGCTGATCTCGGCCAGGCGGCGGAGGGTGGGGAGCCAGGTGGGGTGGTCGAAGCCGATGTGGTCGAGCTGCGCCACGAGCTCGTCGATCGTCTGGTGCTCCTCGATGCTGTGGCGGGCGATGGGGGACGTGGCGGGGCGCGACGCGAGGCGCGCGTACAGCGCGGCCTCCTCGGCCCATGCGTGCGCGAGGAGCTCGGACTTCAGGCGGAACCAGAGCTGCTCGCGGGTGCCCGCGGTGCCGCGGGTCTCGAGGAGGAGCCCGGTGATCGAGCGGATGACGTCGTGCTCGCTGCGGATGACGGTGAGGATGTTCATGGGGTCTCCGGGATGGGGGTGTGCCCGGCCGGGCGTGGGCCGGGCCGGGCGCTGATCGTCGATTCTGTGGATCAGTCGGCGGCGAAGCCACCGGTGCCGATCACGAGGAGCTCGGCGGCCACGTCGGCGTCGGTGAAGACGCTCGTCGTCGCGGAGGCCTCCACGTCGGCCCGGAAGTCCGCCCAGGCGTCGGTCACCACGGTCGCGACGGCGTCGGGGTCGTCGCCGGTCGCCGCGATGTCGGCGTCGAGGGTGGCGTCGAGGTCGACCGTCGCGTCGATCACGCCGTCCACCACGGCGTCGATGTCGACGAGCGGGAGGGCGATCGTGAGCCCGGCCACCACGCCCGTGTCGGGGTCGACGAGCTCGGACTCCCAGGCGTCGAAGGCCGCTGCGGTGGCCGCGACGTTCGTGGACGCGCTGGCCCCGGCCTTCAGGTCCTGTCCGGCGAGGGTGAGGCGGGCGGACGCGTTGGCGTCGAGCTCCTCGGCGATCACGCCCGCGTAGGCGTCGGTCGTCCAGGCCTCGAGCAGACCCGCGTTCGCGGAGGCCGCACCCTCGACCTCGGCGGAGCCACGCTCGCGCACGACGCTCCGGAACGCGATGGACGCCTGCGACTCCGCGTCGGCGGCGGCCTTCGCGTCGATGCCGAGGGACGACTCGGCCGCGAGGCTCGCGTCGAGGAAGCCGTCCACGGTGGACTGGCCGCGCTGGCCGGCCGTGAGGTCGGCGTCGAGGTCGGCCGCGGTGGCCAGCTTGACCTCGCGCAGCTCGTCCGCCTCGAGGTCGTAGCCGGCGTCCGCGAAGGCCATCACGCGGGTGGACTGGGCCGCGAGGAACGCGTCTGCGAGGACGTCGATCTCGGTCTGCGCCTCGGCGTCGGCCATGGCGCGGACGCGGGTGGCCATGGTGCCGGACACGCGCTTGCGCAGGTCGACGGTGTCGAGATCGCGCAGGTCACTGCGGGCCGCCGCCGAGAGCATGACCTCGGTCTCGAGGCTCGTCTCGGAGTCGATGGGGGCGGCGTCGGTGGTGGTGCCGACCTCGCCGGTCATCTCGACCCACACGGTGCCCACGCGCTCGCCGGCGTCGTCGACAGCGACGAGCACGACGTGCTCGGTCTCCGCGGGGACGTCGACCGTGAAGCTGCCGTCGGCCTGGATGTCGGCCTCGCTCACGACCGTGAGGCTGCCGTCGTTCGCGACCTCCATCGCCTGTACGCGGGTGGCGGCATCGACGCTGCCCGACCCGGCCAGGCGAGCCTGGGTGCCGTTCGCGTCGGTGATGCTGCCGCGCACGGTGGCGGCGGAGCCCGGGTCGACCTGCGGGTCGTTGCAGCCCACGAGGGCGAGGATGCCGAGCACGGACAGGAAGCGGTTCTGGATGGTCATGGGTGTCTCCTTCGTTTGCATGATGTCAGTATAGGACCCATCTGTCATGCATGCAAGATGTTGTTTGCAAAATCACCAAAAACAATGCAGAATAGGAGTGTGGACGGGGTCGGATCCCGTCGGGAGGTATGCATGGTCGGAGATCGAGGAGAGGTGTTCGTGGTCAGCGAGCACGTCGCGGACGGGCCCGTGGGCGCCGCGCTGCTCCGCGCACCGGGTGGTGCGAGGGAGATCGTGGTGTGCGGTTCGCCGGACGCCGTGGAGCAGGCCGCCACCGAGGCGGCAGCCGGTGGAGCGTCGCGCGTGGTCGCGGTCGGCGGCGACGGGACCGTGCGGGCCGTGGTGCAGGGGCTCCTGGCGGTCCGGACGCCCCGGCCGGAGCTGGCCATCGTGCCCGCGGGCACGGCCAACGACGCAGCTCGTGGCCTGGGCCTGGACGACCCGTTCGCGGTCCTGGAGCGCCTGGAGGCGGGGGCTCTCACGCCCCATCCCCTGGATGTGAACGTCTGCAACGGCCAGTGTTCGGTGAACGTGCTCTCGATCGGCACTCCGGCCCGGGTCACCCAGGCGACGCCGCAGGAGAGCAAGGCCCTGCTGGGCGGGCTCGCGTACGTGCTCCAGGGGATCACCCAGCTGGCCGAGACCCAGCCGTTCCGCGCGCGCCTGCATGCCGACGGGCTGCAGTGGGAGGGGAGCGCTCTCGCGCTCTACATCGGCAACCTCCCCTACGCCGGCGGTGGTTTCCGGGTGTGTCCCGACGCCGACTGCACCGACGGGCTCCTGGACCTCCTCATCGTCCCGGAGATGGAGCCGGGCGAGCTCCTCGCCCTGTTCGGGGACACGGCCCTGTTGGGTGATCCCCGGCACCACGAGCTCGTGGAGCACCACCGGTTCACGTCCCTCGCCGTGGACCTGCTCGACGAGGCCCCCATCAACCTCGACGGTGAACCTTTCGAGGGCCGCCGTCTCAGCATCGACGCCCTGTCGCGTCCCCTGCGCGTCCTGCGCTGAAGGAGAGAGTCATGCCCGTGAACCCCGATGGAACCCAGGCCGCGGCGATCCGCCGCGCCCGCCCCATGCCCGCCGACACGCCCGCACCCGGACCGGGTCTGCGTCACCGCCTGGACGCCGTGGAGGCGACGCTGCACCGCAAGCTCCCGGAGCCCGCCGGGGAGCGTCCGGACGACCTGGAGGCCGAGCTGGGCGACCTCCGCCGCGAGCTCGAGCTGCGCGGGGAGGCCTCCCGGCCCGGCGAGGACGACGTCCTGGTCGAGCGCGTGATCGACCTGGAGCGGAAGGCGCGCGGGACCTGACCTCAGGCCCGGTGCCACGCGAGGGAGATGCTGATCGCGGCCAGTCGCTTGGGGGCCATCGCCATGGTAGGCGGCTACGAGCGTGGCATCCACGGCACCCGCGGCGGCATACCCTCCGCGGGACGTCGCTGGCCCCGGTCAGGGTGCGGCTTCTGCGGCGCAGCCACCAGGATGTACATAGCTCATGACTGAAGACGCCAAACAACAAGCACTGGAGCGAATCCGGCAAACATCGAACGTCATTCGTACCACGTCTATCTGGTGTCGGTGGGCCCGGTCCGCGCTACGCCTACACAATCGGGCTGACACCGGTTCTCGGTGCAGAGCTGCTCTTGGCGGGTCTTCCCATCTCGAGACGGACCAGGTGTACCTGGCGCTCTCGAAGTCTGCAGATTGGTGTTTGCGATCTCAGGCGTTTCCGCCATCGTTGGATTGTGGTCTGGGTCGCTTCTCGCTCGAGCCGGTGCACCCATCCTGGGTCAGCAGGTTGCTGCTGGGTGCGAGTGACTACTACGGCAATGGGGCAGCCATGGCGGCCCTTCAGCTGGTTCCCTCGCGCGACCTGTCCACCCGGGACACACCTGACTGTTCGGCCGAATGGAGAGTCGACTTCGCCGGACCCTGGCGTTGGTTGGAGGAGGCCTGGCCCTTCGACATCGACAGCCGGGCGGTTGCGGTGACGAACTTGGGTGCTCTGAGAGGTCTTCCCGTCACAGAGGTTGCCCGCTGGGAGGAGCTCGAGTGGGAGATGTACGCTGGAAGCGGTGCGGAGACGCCCTTGGAGGAGGTTCGTGTCGTACCCCTGGGACGATGTTGGGGCTGGACGCCACGCTGCTCGCGGCGGTCGATCTGTCGATTGGGGATGGACTCGTACGCGATCCGGAGTCCTCTGTGTGGGACGAGTGGGACTAGCAGGCTGAAGAACGCACCGCCTGGACGCCGTGGAGGCGACGCCGCACCGGAAGCTCCCCGAGCCCGCCGGGGAGCCTCCGGAGGACCTGGAGGCCGAGCTGGGCGACCTCCGCCGTGAGCGGTCAGGCCCGGTGCCACGCGAGGGAGATGCTGATCGCGGTCGCTGCGATGGCGTTCGCGACAGCCACCTCGAAGGTGCCGAGCTGCGTGAGGAGCGCGGGCTCCAGCAGCCCGGCGAGCAGGGCGACGAGCGCCTGCTGCACGGTGAACAGGGCGAGGGCGCCGAGGGCGACCGCACCGGCCCCGAGGCGGCGGGCCTCCGAGAAGCCGCGCATCAGCACCTCCGCGAGGATCCCGAGAGCGGCGAAGGCGCCCAGGTGGAACACGGAGTAGGCGGCCACGAGCGTGGCATCCACGGCACCCGCGGGCGGCATCTGGCCGCGGAAGAGCAGGGAGCCCATCAGCGTCGGGGTGGTCAGGATCTGGCCGCGGGCGGCGTCGATGACCAGGAAGGTGCCCATGAGCGCCACGGCGCCCACGAGGCCGGCGGTGAGGCCGTGCATGTAGGCCCGCGTGACGGCGGGGGCGAGGTTCAGGGTGTCGGGTCGGGTCTCGGTCTTCATGTCTTCTCCTCTGTCGTTGTGGTTTCCCCTCAATCGGGTGGGTTCGTGGGCTTGCGGCTCCACGGCTCCGATGTGGACGCCCGAGCCGCCTGGAAGGTGGACAGCATCTCCCAGGTGGTCAAGTGCCCGTTGGGGGACTGCACACGCCGCGTACGGGCGTGGTTGATCACGGCGACGAGGAGCACCCCGCCGACCGTGTTGCCCAGCAGCGCGACGCCGAGGTGCAGCGCCAGGGGCCCCGCCTCCCGGAGGCCGAGCCACCAGGCGTAGGTCGCCTCCACCGTGCCCACGACGATGTGCTCGAGGTGCAGGAGGGGCATCAGGGCCGTGCACCCCCACACCACCAGGAACGGCGACGCGCGCCTGGAGGCGTGGAGGAGCCAGACCATGGCGGCCACGAGCCATCCGGCCAGGAGGGCGCGGACGAACACCACGCCCGGCGGCAGGGGCTCGAGCACCGTCATCACGTCGGGGGCCGCGAGGGCCACGGGACCGGGCAGCACCCCGGCATGGCCAGCAGGGAGCCCACGGCCACCGCGCCCACGACGTTCCCGAAGAGGATCACGCTCCACATCTGCAGCAGCCGGGGCACCGAGGTGAGCCGCTCCAGGACGCGGAGACGGGTGCCAGCGTGTTCTCCGTATAGAGCTGGTACCTTCCGCCGATGACCATGAGGAAGCCCACCGGATAGGCTGCACATGCGGCGAGGTCGGCCCAGCCGTGGGGGGCCGCGGCGCGGGCGCCGGCGGCGCCCCGGAACGAGAACGCGATGGCGGTGCCCGCACCCACGGCGCTCCAGACCCACGCCCCCGAGCGGCTCTCGACCTCCGGACGTGCGGCGTTCACGAGGTCGCGGTGACTCCTGTCGTTGGGGGTCAGACGGCCGACGGCGCCCTCTGCGGCTCTCGAATTCATGTAGACCTCTTGGTGTGCATGATTGTCATTCTACATGATTGCAAGGTGCTGTTCAAGTCGTGTGTGCAGGACGAGGTCGGTCGGACATCCTGAATGGGTGGGGATAGACGTCGCCATGACCGAGATCCGCGTCCGGTACCCAGCCGGTCCCCCGCTCACCCTCCGCACCTCGCTCGACTGGAACCTCGACGTGCCGCCCACGACGGTCACGCGCGAGGGCTCGGAGCGCGTCTTCCACGTCGACGCCGACGCCTCCGAGCCGGTGTACTTCAAGCCGGTCCGGCGGACGGGCGAGTCCCTCGACTGGGCTGTCGGCGAGGACTACCTGCTGGCCCCCGGCGAGCCCCGCACCGTGTACCCGCACTTCGACGGCGGCACCCGCGGTCGCATCACCGACCACATCACCCTCGGGGAGCGGACGGCCCGGGTGTTCCTGCCGCCCGGGTACGACGACAACGTCCTCAAGCAGTACCCCGTGCTGTTCGTGCTCGACGGCGCCAATGTCTTCTTCCCCGAGGAGGCCTTCAGCGGCACGGACTGGGCCCTCGACGAGACGCTCATCTGTCTGGACGCGATGAACCTCGTGGACAAGGTGCTCGTCGTTGCCCTCTACAGCGTGCCCGAGCGTCGGTCGGACGAGTACACCGCCCCCGGCTACGTGGCCTTCGGCGAGGAGCTCGTGGACGTCGTGCTCCCGGAGGTGCGGTCGCGCTTCCGGACCCTCGTGGGCGCCGAGCACACCGCGATCATGGGCTCGTCGCTCGGAGGGGTCGCGGCTCTCCACGTGGCCCTGCGCCACGCGGACACGGTGGGGATGGCGGCGTGCCTCTCGAGCACGTTCGGCTACCGCGACGACCTCCTGCAGCGGCTCGGCACCCAGCCCGTCCCACGCGTGCGGGTGTACCTGGATGCGGGTCTCCCCGCGGACAACCACCGGCCCACCCGGGTGATCTTCGACGCGCTCATCGCGCGCGGGCTCCGGCCTGGGTCCGACGTGCTGTTCCTCGGCTTCCCGGGGGCCCTGCACCACGAGCGCGCCTGGGCCCAGCGGGTGCACCTGCCGATCCAGTTCTTCTTCGGCAGGTCGTTCCGCAGGGCCTGAGGTCAGCGCACGGCGAGGTCGCCCGCGCGGAGCCGGCCGGCGGTCTCCACGAGCCCGACGAGCTCGGCGTCGCCGGACCTCCCGGCCGAGCGGACGGTGTCGGCGATCTCCGACCACGGGAGCTCGTCGGCCCACGGCGACCCGCGCAGCTTCTCGGCGAAGGCCGCGGTGCCGATGGCGACCCGGAAGTCCGGCGTGGCCGTGGCGAAGCTCGTTCGGACGGCGAGGCTCGGCAGGCGGGTGGCGCGCTCGACGGAGGGTGCGTCGGGACCGGGGGCCTTGCTGCGGATGCGGACGGTGGAGAGGTCCTCGGCGGGGTCGTCGCGCAGCACGAGGTCGTAGAGGGCCGTCACCGTGTGACCCGAGCCGATCTCCCCCGCGTCCACGGCGTCGTTGCGGAAGTCCGCATCGGCGATGTCCCGGTTCTCGTAGCCGATGAGCCGGTAGGAGATGACGCTGCCGGGGTCCATGTCGACCTGGATCTTCACGTCGCGGGCGACGGTCTGCACGGTGGCCGTGAGCTTCTCGCCGAACACCTTCCGCGCCTCGGCGAAGGAGTCGATGTAGTAGTAGTTCCCATCGCCCTTGTTCGCGAGCTGCTCCATCATCGTGTCGTTGTAGTTGCCGTTGCCGAACCCGATGGTGGACAGCGTGATGCCCTTCTTCGCGTAGCCCGCCAGGGACTTCAGGATCTGCTCGTGGCTCGTGCGCCCGATGTTCGCGTCACCGTCCGACAGCACGATGACGCGGTTCTCGGTGCCGGGCTCGTAGGTCGCGAGAGCCATGTCGTAGGCGAGCTGCATGCCCGAGCCCATGTTCGTGCCTCCACCGTGCTCGAGCCCGTCGAGGGCGGCCACGATGGCCTGCCGACCGTCCCCGACCCGCGTGGGGTTCAGCGCGATGCCCGTGGAGCCCGCGTAGGTCGCGATGGCGACGCGGTCCTCGTCGTCGAGGTTGGCCACGAGCTCCTTCAGGGCGCGTCGGGCGAGGGGGAGCTTGTTCGACGCCCGCATGGAGCCGCTGGTGTCCACCAGGAACGTCAGGTGCACCGGGAGGCGGTCGATCTCCGGCTGCGCGGCCTGCACACCCACGCGCAGGATGTGGTGGCCGTCGTGCCACGGGTCGGGAGCGACCTCCATGCTCACCGCGAACGGCGCCTCGCCGTCCGGGGGCGGGTAGGTGTACGTCTGGGCGTTCACCATCTCCTCCACCCGCACGGCCGCGGTGGGCGGAAGCTGGCCGCGCTGGAGGTGGCTGCGCGCGATGGCGTACGACGCGGTGTCGACGTCGATGGAGAACGTCGAGAGCCTGTCGTCGGCGGTGAGCGTCACCCGGTTGATGCCGTAGTCGGTGTAGCGCTCCGCGACCCGCGGTGCGGCCGACCCGAAGCTGCCGCCTCCCTTGCCGTACCCGCTCGCGCCGCGGCCCATCCCGTAGCTCGTCGCGATGCCCCCGCCGCCTAGGCCGACGCCCCGCGTGCCGAGCCCGCCGGAGCCGAGCGCGGTGCCCCTGGTGCCGATGAGGCCCCCGATGCCGTCGCCGGCGTCCTCCTTCGCACCGAGGATGCCCGAGCTCCGGGCCTTCTCCTCGGCCTCGGCCTTCTGCATGCGCGGCGCCACGCGGCCCTCCTCCTGGACGCGGGCGCCCTCGCCGGCGTCCGCCTTCGCGGCGGGAGCGGGCGCCTCCGGAGCGGCGGGCTGGGCCTGTGGACCCGGGGCAGCGGGCTCGGCCGGCGGCTCCGCAGGCGAGCAGGCGGTCAGGAGGGCGAGCAGGACGAGATGGCGCATGGTGAGACCCCGGTTCGGTGTACGGGATCTCGGACCGGGGGCGGCGACCGCGGTTCGTGAAGGAACGGTCAGCCACCCGTGAAGAGCGTGTCAGCGACCTGCGAGGGCCGGCACCCGCTCCGCCTTGCGGTCGCGCACGACCAGGGCGAGGAGGAGGGAGGCGAGGTCGACGATCTGCTCGTACGTGAAGCCCTGTGCGGTGAGCTGCTCGTAGAAGCCACGGGCGATCGGGTCGGTCTTGTCGTACATCGGAAGGGCTCCGGGTGGGGGGTGAGGACACCGGAGGATGCCGGGACGGCGGTGGTGTCTCGGCAATCCTATCCGATGCGGACCGCACCCTGCCAGCTCGGATGTCAGTGGCATCTCACGGTGAGGATGGACTAGAAGGCGCGCGATGATCCTCCCCATCGGCGATACCCCGAACCCGTCGCGGACCCCGTGGGCCACCTGGCTCCTGCTGTCCGTCAACGTGGCGGTGTTCGTCCTGCTCACCCTCCCCAGGGTGCTCACACCGGCGGATCCTGCAGGCCTGGCGGCGCTCACGGCGGTGTTCGGGGCCATCCCACAGGTGGCCACCGCCTGGGACGTCTTCGTGCTCGAGCACGGCTTCCAGACCGGCGCGCCGGGCGTCCTGGACCTCCTCACGAGCCTCTTCATGCACGCCGGGCTCGCACACCTGGCAGGGAACCTGCTGTTCCTCTGGATCTTCGGCGACAACGTCGAGGCCCGGCTGGGTTCCGTCCCGTTCCTCCTGTTCTACCTGGTGTGCGGCGCGGCCGCGACCGGGCTCTACGCGCTCCTGGCGGGCCCGAGCCTCGTACCGCTGGTGGGTGCGTCCGGCGCCATCTCGGGGGTGCTCGGGGCCTACCTGCTCTGGTTCCCGCACAACCGCGTGAAGCTCTTCGTGGGCCTCTGGCCGATCTGGCTCGACATCATCCTGGTGCCGGCGTGGGTGGTGCTCGGCTCCTACCTGGTGCTCGACAACGTCCTCCCGCTCCTGCTCGGCGCGGGCGGCAACGTCGCCTACGGCGCCCACGTCGGCGGCTTCCTGGCGGGGCTGGCAGTCGCGGGTGCCCTCGGACGGTCCCGGGCCGCGGGCCTGGAGGGCGGGGAGCGGGAGATCTCGCTGGGTCGGTCGGCCCTGAAGGCAGGCGACCTGGCGGGTGCCTACCAGCACCTCATCCGGGCGGCTCAGGACCCGTCACCGGTCGTGCGCGAGCGCGCCCTGCGCGAGCTCGCGAAGATCCCGGACCCCCGGCTGCAGGCGTGGATCGCCAGCCGCCACCAGGTCTGACGCTGCGCTACTGCAGCTCGAGGGGCTTCTCCTCGCGGACGCGGACCACGAGGTTGCGGTCGGAGTAGATCCGGGCGATCTCCTCGCCATGGGCGGCCACCTCGGCGACGTTGGCCACCGGGCTCCGCGTGACGTGCACGTCCCACGGCGCGGACGTCTCGCACTTCAGGCGCTTCTTGAAGGCCCGGACGGGCGCGTCGATCTCGGGCTGGATGGTCCAGCGGCGGCTCGGCTCGTAGACGCTCGTGAGGTGCACGACCGCCTCGCCACCGCAGTGCTCCACGCTGGCCACGCCGTAGAGCAGCCGGCCATCGGCCTGCACGCGGTCGCCGTAGACCACCTTCAGGAGGCTGGCGGCGCGGTCCTTGAAGCCCTGCTGGTACAGACGGTCGGCCACTGCGGCGGCCTGCTCGGGACGCACACCGCCGGTTCCCACGCGGACGTACGCGTCGGCCAGCATGCGCTTCCGGTCGTCCGAGAGCTCGGCGCCGATGCCGGGGGGACGCACGGCCTCCAGCATCTTCTCGAGGATGCTCGTGAACGGGCCACCCCGCTCGGAGGCGGCCACGGCGGCGCGCTCGAGTGGACCGAGGGCCTTCTCCCCGAGACGCCCCACGAACGCGTCCAGCAGGCTGTTGTAGCGGTCGTCGTAGGTGCGGGTGGGCGGGTCGCTGATCTTCTCCCGCATCCAGTCGGTGAGGGCCTCGGAGGAGCACGTGTCGTACGCCTGGGACCACATGGCGAACGCACGCTCGTTGGCAGCGAAGTACCCGCCCTGCAGGAACGGCAGCACGCCCACCTGGTCCTGGCAGAGGCCCCCGACGCGCTCGGCGACCTTCCGGCGTGCCTCGCGGTCCGTGAGCTGCTCGAGCATGTCCCAGACGGGCTGGTACTGCTCGAGCTCGATGGCCTTCAGCGAGAGGTCCACCAGGGTGTCGACGTCGCCGGAGGCGCGGACGAAGGCCTTGAAGGAGCTCTCGGCGGCGCGCGGGTCGCAGTCGACCACCTCGGCGTAGAGGGTGGTGAGCTTCTCGCGGGGGGTGCCCTCGATGCTGGCCACCTTGGCGTCGCAGGGGCCGGCGTGTGCGAGGGTCATGGCAGTGAGCAGGAACACTTCGGGCTCTCCGGGGGAGGCTGGGCGACCAGTCGTGTAATCCGTTCGACCGCCGAACGGGACACCCGCCGGACCCGTCCGGGTCCCACGTCATTCCCTCCGGGATACCGCACCCCATGGACAACGCCCGTGCGCTCGTGATCACCGTCGTGCTGCTCGTGCACGGCGCGCTCGCCGTGGGGATCGGGGGCGGGCCGGTGCGCGCGGTGCTCCGCTGGACCGGCACGGGCCAGTCGTGGGCGATGTTCGCCGTTCCCGACCGCACGCCGCGCACCCTGGAGATCCACGCGGAGGTCGACGGCGACTGGGTGCCGGTGTTCGTGAAGAACGTGGTGGACCACCCGGTGATCGGGCCCCGCGTGCGCGACCGGAGGATCCGGGCCCTCTACGACAGCGCCCCGGAGTCCGGGAGCCCGGGCTGGTGGAACTTCAGCCGCTGGGTGGGGCGCCTCGCCCTCCAGGGCGACCCCCGCGCGACCCGGGTGCGGGTCCGGGTCGTCGAGGGCGTCACCACGGACCCCTGGCTCCCCGCGGACCCCACCGCCACGGTGCTCCTGGAGCGGATCCACGGCCGGGCGGCGCTGCTCGCCGAGGACGGCCTGTGAGGGTCTGGCGGGCCTGGACGGCGCTGTGGGCGGAGCGGGAGCACCCCGTGTCCCTGGGGCTCGTCCGCATCGGTCTCGGGCTGTGCGTGCTCGTGGACGCGCTCGTGGTGCGGGGGCTCGGGCTCGTGCACCCGCTCTTCGGTCCCGAGCTCGAGGGCGGGCTCGTGGGCGCGGCGCCGTGGGTGGAGTCGCTGGGTCCGGGCAACGTGCACGGGGTCCTCACGCTGGCGGCCCTCGGGCTGACCGTCGGCTGCTTCACGCGCACGAGCGCGCTGATCCTGCTGGGGGTGTGGGCGCAGCTCGGGGTGGCTGCGCCGTTCGCGGATCGGGCCGTCGATCTGCTCGCACGCGACGTGCTCGCGGTGCTGGCGCTCTCGGGTGCGGGGGCGTGGGCGAGCGTCGACGCGGCTTGGTCCACGGGGTCGCTCTGGGGCGACGGGAGGCCCGTGGGGGCGTGGGCGCGCCGGCTCATCGTCGCCCAGCTCGCGCTGCTCTACGGCGGTGCGGGCCTCACGAAGGTGGACGCGAGCTGGTGGCCGTGGGGTGGGGCGAGCGCCCTGTTCGTGGTCCTCCAGGATCCCGCCGTCACGCGCACCAGCTTCGCGTTCCTCCGCGACGGCGGCTGGCGGCTGACCCAGGTGGCCACGGTGGTCACGGTGGTCTGGCAGCTCCTCTGGCCGCTGGTGGTCGTCTGGATGGCCCTGGGCTGGACGCGGTTCCGGCGTCTCGGCGACCGCCTGCACGCCGTCTGGCTCGCCGTGGGGCTCGCCTTCCACCTCACCCTGGCGGCCACCATGGAGCTCGGGCTGTTCCCGTGGTGCATGATGGCTCTCTACCCGGCCCTCATCGCCCCGAGGCACCTCCGCCGATGACCCTGCCCCCCCAGCTCGATGCCGATGCCGAGGGTCTGGAGTCCATGGTGGTGCGCTTCCCGCGTGCCCCGGAGGTCGCGCGGATCCGACGGCGACGGGTGTTTCGCGCGCTCGTCGTGCTCGGGGCGCTGCTCGTGGGCCTGCCGCTGGCGGTCGCCGTGCACCTCGGCGTGGGTGTGGTCGTGGTCGTGGTGCTGGGCGCGATCGGCATGGGTCTGCAGGGCTGGGTGACCCCGGTGCCCACCGAGTGGACGATCCGCCTCTCCCGCGCCAGCCTGGAGATCGACGGCACCGAGCACGCATGGCCGGACCTCGCCGAGGTGCGCTGGGAGTGCGAGCCGCCGCGCACCGACCTCGTGCTCGTGCGCCACGACGGCTCCACCGTGGTGTACGCCTGCGACCGGCGCGACTTCGGGGACGACGTCGGGGTCACCCGGCGCCAGCGCGACTGGCTCACGGACCGCGCCCGGTCGGCCATCGAGGCGGCGGGCACCCGGGAGGCCGTCCCCGCCGCGCTGGCCGACCTGCAACGCTGAGGGTGGGTGCGGCAGGAAGACCGCACCTGCAGGGGCGTACGTGCCTCACCCGGCCTGGGTATGGCGCTTTTGAACTCAGTTTCATAGAACAGCGGCGCTGTCCGCCTCTGCGGATGCCGTCTCTGTCTGTGGAGCCATCATGTCCCCCCTCGTGCTCGCCCTCCTCTCCGCCCCCGCCATCGCTGGCGACAACGCGTCCATCGTCGCCGTGCTCGACGGCATCTCCGACCCCGTCGCGGGGTCGAACACCTACGAGGGAGACGCGGACCTCTGGGTGTTCGACCTCTCCTCCGAGTCGTTCGCGGTGGACTGCAGCGGGTTCGTCTCCTACGTCGTGTGGAACGCCTGGCTCGGGGCGGGTGGCTACGGCGACATCGACGTGAGCGGGAAGAAGATGGTGTCGTCGAGCTACACCATGAACGGCATCGCAGGTGCGTCGAACGGCAACCACGGGCCCTTCGCGGCCGACTGGCGCGACGCGGTCTCCGAGGGGTACATCCTGCTCGATGGTGTTCCCCACGCGCTGGACGTGCGCACCTCGGTCACCGCCATCCAGCGCGGCGACATGATGACCCGTGTGGGCCACGTGGCCTTCGTGGACGACCTGCAGCGCATCACCGACGACTTCTGGGTCCTCGACGTCGTGCACGCCGTGTCGTCCTCGGGTGTCACGCGCAGCACGTACTACCTGGGCGTCGAGACCGACGGGTCGTTCAAGTACTACAGCTCCTCCAGCAAGCTCCGCGACGACGACAGCTACGACGACGTCACCTTCGCGGGTCTGGGGGGCTGACGGGCCGCAAGAGGCGGCAGCGCATGGACACCAGGGTGCAGAAATCCACGAGCTGGCGCACCGTCAGGTGCCTGGCACTGACGGTCAGACCATCGCGTGGGATGCGCCACCCCTTCCTGGCCTCGAGGCACGCCTCAAAGGACGGCAGGATCCCGGCGTTGCCGCAGAGCCAGCCCTCCGGCTGGTCGCCGTCGCCCTCCATCCAGGCGACGTGGGCGCCCCGGGGGTCCTCCTCGATGGGGAGGAGCAGCGGCAGCCCGTGCCAGCGCACGACGAGGGCGTCCCCATCGTGCAGCAGGTGGGCTGGCGCGTCGGGCGGGAGCACCCGCACGGTGACGGGGCTCTCGAGGCAGTCCGGTCCGACGAACACGGGGTCGGCCCCCACCTTCACGCAGGTGGGCTGCGTGTCGGGAATCAGGTCGTAGTAGCGCTCCACGTCCGGGACCTCGTAGGGCTCGACGAATGCGGCCTACCGCCCGAGGATGCTCGCGGCCGGGAGGACCATGGCGAGGGGCGTCAGGGCCACCAGCACGGGGAGGAGCGACGGACGCCGCTCGACGCCCAGCACCACGACGATGCCGAGCGCCACACCGAGTGTGGTGAGGGCGACGGGACCCACGATGTGCTGCGACCCCTCGTTCTGGGCGCGGAGGGTGGTGAGCGCCAGCCCAGCCAACAGGATCCAGACGCTGCAGGCGAGGAACCAGCCCCCGGTGAGCTGCCGTGCGTGGCGCATGCGATCGTCCCCCGATCCACGGACGACCGCGACCCAGGCGATGCCCAGTGTGCCGAGCAGGGCGAACGGAACGTAGGGCAACCAGAAGACGCCGATGCGGTGAAAGGGACCCCATGGGGAGGTCACGGGGAGCAGGATCAACGCCAACGCTGCGGCACCGGAGACGAGGCCTCCCTGACGCTGCCAGGCACCCGGGCGGAGCGTGCGGGCCGCGAGCAGGAGCAGGAGCAGCATGGCGGTCGTCGGCATGGCGGTGAAGGGCAGGGCCATCATGCTCAGCCACGTCACGCGCACGACGTCGGGCCGCGGCGGGAACAGCGCCAGACCCACCGACATCGCCAGGAGGGGCGGGAGCACGATGGCCACCCACCCCACCTGCCAGGGCCACACGGCCGTCGGCCGCTTCACCACGTCCACCATCGCCGCGACGACGATCACCACCATGCCGAGGGGCGGGAGGAGCGACGACAGCACGATGTAGACGCCCGCCGCCCAATGGACCTGCGGGCTCACCGCGCGCCGTGACCCGCCTTGGGCAGGGCCTTCTCCAGGTCCCAGTCGGGGTCCTGCTCGGACGTGTGGCACGAGGTGCACACCGCCTCGATGACGCACACCGGGCAGTCGTCACCGAGCTTCTCGATGTTCTCGGTGCCGCCCTTCGCCTCCACGTGCGCCTGCCCGGGCCCATGGCAGGCCTCGCAGCCGACCGCCTCCGCCACCCGGAACCCGGAGAGCTCGGTGGGCGTGGGCCCGCCGCGGGTCGGTGTGGCGTGGCACCGCACGCAGTCCACCTGGCCCTCCTTCTGGGCGTCGCGCAGGGTCTGCATGGCGTGGTGGTGCGGGGAGCCGGCCCACTGGGCGTACTCCGCCTCGTGGCAGCTCTTGCAGGCCTCGGCCCCCACGGTCGGCTCGGTGGGGAAGGCGACCAGCGAGCGGTCCGCCTGCCCTTCCACCACGGCCATCCGGCGTGCCCGGAAGGTCTCGTCGTCCATCGCGTTGGCGGCGTAGTGGTCGATGAGGGGCACGGCCCGCTCGAGGGAGAAGCGGATGCTGTGCTTGGCGTCGTGGCAGGTGGCGCAGGCGTCCTTCGGCTCGTCGCGCACGCCGTCGTGGGGCCCCGAGGGCCCGTGGCACGCCTCGCAGCCCACGCCGGTGAGGTCGGGACGGTCGGTGCTCCAGCCGCCCGGCTTCCCGGCACCGGTGACGTGGCAGGACACGCACTCGGGGTCGGTGTCCTTCCCGCGCGTGGTGAGCGTGCGCCAGGCCACGGAGTGGTGCGTGAGGGCCCAGCCCTCGGACTCCTGCTGGTGACAGCCCACGCAGCTGCCGTTGCCGAGGTAGCCCCCGAAGACGCTCCAGGGGTCCTTGGCCGCCCGGATCCGCACGTAGATGTCGTAGCCGGGCTGGTAGGGGTACCAGACGTCCACGATGCGCTGCTTGCCCTTCTCGCCGGGCTCCACGAGCAGGGCGGAGGGGGTGGAGCGCGCGCCGATGGCCGACCCGATCTCGCCCTTCTCGTCGATCTCGACGGGGAAGTCGAGCCCGTACTCCGCACGGAAGGCCTGCACGTCCGCGGGCAGCGAGCTCCCCGTGGCCACGCCGATCACCTCGACCCCCGCGGGCTTCAGCGCCCGTGCGAGGTCGCCGACCTCCTTGCCGACCTTCATGCAATGCGGACAGGTGGGCGAGAAGTAGAACAGCAGCGTGCGGCCCGTGATCTGCTTCGCGAAGGCCTTGGGCAGCTCGAGCTCCGGCAGACCCTCGCGGTCCGGCCCCGCCAGGATGCGCGCAGCACCTGCGGCCTTCTGGCCGGGCGACCATCCCCGCGGGTCGGCCGGCTCCGCGAAGGCGACGGTCGCGGCGAGCAGGAAGAGGGTGGGCCAGCGGAAGGTCACGGGAGCTCCAGGTGGGAACACGAAGTCGTAGCGCGCTCCGGCCGTGATCGGCCACGTCGTGTCTCCAACCCGTCCCGCACCGTTTACATCCGTCGAGCCCGACGCACCTGTGCGAGGAGGCCGCCATGTTCGTGCTCGCTGCTCTCTCTGCCATGGCCGGGCCCATCGAGGAGGTGGTGGTCTTCGCCGACCCGCTCCAGGCATCGGACGGAACCCGATGGTCCGTGGGGATCGAGACCCTCGCACTCGAGAAGCTTCTGGTTCCGCACGCGCTCCCGCGTCCGCCACCAGGCGTGCACGCTGGTCTGGGAGGACGGTACCGTGCTCGACGTCCCCATCCTCCTCGTGCGCTCCCTGACGCCCGACGCGGAGCCGTAGCCCCTCAGGGGAGCTTCAGGCGCGTCGCGCGGACGGACTCCAGCTGCCTGCGCAGCCCGCTCCTGCCGGGATCGGCCATCAGCGCGTCCCTCCAGCCCCGCCAGGCGCCGTCGGTGTCGCCCTGAGCCCAGGCGATCGACCCCTCGGCCTCCCAGCGGTCGCCGAGCACCGTGGAGACCCGCACGACCTCCGGCGCGTGGTGGTCGAGCCGCCGGGCCTCCTGGATCCACAGCGCGGCCTGCCGCGGCGGGTCGTCCAGCGCGGTGTTCGGCTCCATCGGCGGCTCGGCGCGCAGGGCCCAGCACGTCGCGAGGGCGGTCTCCAGGGCCCGGCGTGCGGGTCGCTGCCAGGGGTCGTCGCGACGCAGGTGCCGGCGGGCCCGGCCCCAGGCGGTGGAGGCGTCCTCGCAGCTCCCGGCCTCCGCGGCCGTCAGGGCCTCGGCGAGCGCGGTGTCGGCGCGCTCGCGGGCCGCCTCGGGAGACACCACGTGCACGGCGGCCTCCCAGTGCACCTCGCCTTCGAGCAGCACGGGCGGGGTGCTGGGCTCGGCCGCTGCGATCACGCCCGTCGGCGTGACGATGGCCAGACCGAGGGTGTAGTCGCCATGGGGCAGGTCGGCGGGCAGCGCGATGCTGTGCCGCCCCTGGTACACCCGGCGGAGGCGCCAGTCCTTCACGGGGATCCAGTCGTAGGCCGGCGGGAGGTCCGCCACCACGCGGCGCCCCTCGGGCCCGGAGATCACGAGGAGCGCCCGAACCTCCGGGCTCGCGTAGGTGATGCCCAGCCCGATGTCGACGAAGAGCTCGCCGCCCGGTGCCACCTCGGCCGCCGGGGTGCGCAGCCAGCGCAGGACCACGCCGTCGAACCGCGCGGTGCGCTCGTCTGCGCCGTCCTCCACGACGTCGTCGCGGGTGGTGAAGAGGTCCTGACGCACCGAGGTGCCCACGTGCCAGACGCGGGGGCTGTGGGCGTACCCGGGCACGGGGGTCCAGCCCGAGTGGAACCACGGGCGGTTGACCACCTTCGACTTCCGCTCCCACCCGCCGTGGATGTGGATGAAGTCGGGCCGGGCCTCGCGACCCACGTACTGGTCGATGAACGCGGTCTCGTGGTGGTGGTGGCCGATGGGCACGTCGACGAGGCCGGCGATGTCGTAGAGCTCGAACCCCGACCAGAACATGTTCCCGCCCATGTCGATCTCCATGTGCGTGACGCGGTCGAGGTGCAGGCGGTCCGCGATGCCCTGGTGGTAGAGGGCCCGACGTCGCACGTTGAACGGCGCGGTGTCCGGGTGGGTCAGGGTGTCGATGGTGAGCCCCACACCCGCGATCAGCAGGGGGGCGAGGAGCAGCGTCAGCGACCTCTCGACGGGCCGGAGCCATCCCGGTGTGCGCGCGGCGCGGGCGAGCAGGGGGGCCACCTGGCCGGCCCCCTCGGCGGCGAGCACCGCGAGCGGCACGCTGGAGAACGAGAACCAGCGGAAGCCCCGCATCCAGTCACCGCCCGAGAGCACCGAGAACGCGAGGGTGCAGAGCGCCAGGAAGGCGGCCGTGCGCCGCTCGTCGGCCCTGTCGCGGCCCGTGCCCGCGAGCACCACGGCGAGGGCGCCCAGCGCGTACACCGGGATGCGGAGGTACATCATCTCCTTCGGCTCGTCGGGGATCGGCAGGAGCAGCCGGGGCCAGGAGAGGCCCGGCAGGGTCACCACCAGACCCGCGAGCAACACGAAGGTCCCGAGCCGTGCGCGGCGGCCGGTGAGGCCCGTCTGGCCGTACACGAAGAGCGGCAGCAGGAAAACGTGGGTGGACGACAGCGACCACTGGCGCAGGTACGACCAGGTGCGGTGCTTCCACTGGAGCGGGAAGGCCCGGTCGGACGGGTCCTTCGCGTAGTACGTGTTGGGCAGCGGCCACCCGAAGGCCCACTCGCACCACAGCAGCCACCCGGCGACGGGGGCCGCCACACCGAGCACGAACCCGAGGGCCCAGCGAACCCCGCCCTGCAGGAAGGCCCGGGGGCCCAGCAGCACCGCGATCGTGGCGACGTACACGGGCGCTTCGGGGCGGGTGAGCGCGAGCAGGGCGAGCGGCACGGCGGACCACGGCGCCGCCGGTCGATCCCCCTCGTGCAGCAGGCGCAGCACCCCCGCCGTGAGGAAGAGGCCGAAGAACCCGTTCTCGAGCCCCGAGGCCGTCCACACCACGAACGGCCCGGAGAAGGCCAGCAGCAGCGGCGCCATGGCCGGCCAGAGCGAGGCATCGGGGGTGGACGTGAGCCGGCGGGCCCAGAGCCACGCCAGGGGCAGGGTGAGCAGCCCGCTCCCCACGCCGGCCAGCTTGCTCATCGCGAACACCGGCAGGCCGAGGAGGGTGGTGAGCGTGAGGAACAGGGTCCAGGTGGGGTTGCTGAAGCCCTGCACCCACGTGCCGCCGGGGTTGGCCACGAAGCCCTCGCCGATGGCGGCGTTGCGGGCGTAGGCGAAGGTGATGGCGGCGTCCTCGATCTGCCAGGTGGAGATGAAGGTCGCGTGCACGAGGAACAGGGCGCACGCCACGGCCACGACGTGCACCTGCCGCCGGCGGAGCTCGGGCATCGCGACGAAGGTGTCGAGCAGGCCCCGGATCATGGGTCTTCGTCGGGTCCGGTGGGCTCCTCGCCCTCGTCCCGGTGGGCCGGATCCAGCCCGAGCATGCGGGCCCGCGCCTTCTCGGCCCAGCGCCGGTCCCAGGACCGCGTCGGCTCGGCCCGCACCGCGTCACGGTAGGCCGTGAACGCGGCCTCCCAGTCACCGGCCTCCCACGCGGCGAGCCCACGGTCCGAGAGGGCGGACGCGATGGGACCACGGGCGGCGAGGAGGGCGGGCGCGTCGTGCTGCCAGTCCGCCGCGCTCTCCAGGGCCGCGACGGCTTCGGAGGGGTCGGGGGTCCGCGAGGCCATCCCCGCCCAGCAGATGGCCATGTTCGCCGCCACGGTCTCCTGGACCTCGGCGAGGTACGGCCCGTCGTGGGGCCGGTGCCAGCGGGAGAGGTCCCAGAGGCGCTCGGCACCCGCGCAGTCGCCGTGGCGGGCGGCCTCCAGGGCCTCGAGACGGTCGGCGCGGGCGAGCTTGGAGAGGGTGGGGATGTCCACCACCTCGAGGCCCGCCCGGAACACGACCTCACCCTGCAGGAACACGGGAGGGTCGGGGAAGCGGGCACCTGACGGGGGGCGCTCGTCCACGGGGAGGATGAGGGTGTGGTCGGCGCGCACCATGGCGAACCCGAGGTCGTAGGTGCCGGGCTCCAGGCCCTCCATCGACAGCGGGAAGCCCGCCACGAACACCTCGTCGGCCCGCCACTCCGTCACGTTGATCCAGTCGAACGCCAGGGGCACGGTCCAGACCTTCGCCAGCTGGCCCTTCCGGCTCGCGGTGACGAAGGCGAGCGGGAGGCCGCGTCCGCGCGGGATCCGGTCGGTGCGGACGGCGATCTGGAGCCAGCCCTCGCGTCCCGTGCCCGGCTCGGAGGGGAAGCGGAGGTCCTCCAGGGTCCAGCCCTGCTCGAAGGCCACGTGCCGGTCGCTCATGAGCGGGTGGTCGCTCTTCAGGAACAGATCGCGGCGGATGTAGTTGCCCGGGTGCAGCGTGCGCGCCCCGGCCGCGTAGCCCGGGATCTCGTAGTACTCCTGGTGCCAGCGCTCCATGGTCGGGATCCGCGAGCTGCTCGCCCAGCCGCCGTGGAGATGTACGTAGTCGGGGCGTACCTCGTCGAAGACGTAGGGCTCGAGGAACCGCTTGTCGAAGCGGTGCTGGGCGAGCGGGATGTCCACGAGCCCGGCGATGTCGTGCATCCGGAAGTCGTCCCGGCCCCACCAGAGATGGCCCCCCATGTCCACGTCGAGGTCGACGATCCGGTGCTGGATGTCGAGCACGTCCTTCACGGCACGGACGAACTCCACGCGCTCCTTGATCGCGAACGGGCCCGTCTCCGGGCGCCCGCGCTGGGCCTTGAGGTGCGCCATGTTCGGCGGGACCGTGAGGAGCAGGAACAGCGTGGCGAGCGACCAGCCCGCCGCGGACCATGGGGCCCCCACCCGACGGGACACGAGCCCGAGCACCAGCGCCCCCACCATCGCGAGCACCACGGTGGCCAGGAGCGATTCGCGTCCCCACGCGTACGACCCGCCGCCCACGAAGGCCGCGACGACGGCCCCGAGCTGCACGAGCCCCCAGAACGCCTTGTCCACGAGACCGCCCGGCACGCGCCGCTCGACGGCCTCCACGCCGCGCTCCACGAGGTCCACGAGCGTCCCGACCCCCGTCGCGAACAGGACCGCCAGGGGCACCTGGAGCAGGCTCATCCACCTCCAGGCCTTCATCCAGTCGCCCATCGAGTAGATGGCGAAGAACGCGACGGCGCAGGCCTGGAACCAGCACAGCACCCGGACCTGCCAGCCCCGCCCGGCGAAGGCGCCGAGCAGGGGGAAGACCAGGGCGAGGGTGGCGAGCACGTAGGACCGCCCGCTCTCCCAGCCCGCCGGGAAGTCCTCGGGCGTGATCCAGAGCTCGATCTCGAACGGCCCGATCACGAAGGGCTGCTTGAACAGGACCTCCGGGAAGACGAGCCGCAGCCCGAGCGCCACGACCAGCACGACGCCCACGCCGAACCGCCAGCCCCTGGAGCCCGTGAGGCCCAGCGCGTAGAGCGGGATCCACCAGGCGGTCCACACGGTGGAGGACCACTCGCGGAGGTACTTCCAGCCCCGCTTGTCCCAGTCCAGGAGCCGCGGGTGCTTGTTGGTCATCTTCCCGTAGTAGGTCTGCGGGAGCTCCCACGCGAAGTAGTCGAAGCGCACGGCGTGGTAGGCGACGAACGGGACGAAGAAGGCCGCCAGCCACTTCAGCGTGGGCGCGAGGCCCCGCTCGAGCGTGAACAGCATCGTGAGCGCGCCCGCCACGGCCGCGTAGAGGATGGCCTCGGGCCGCGTGAGGGCCAGCAGCATCCACACGAAGGCCGCCCAGGGGAACGAGCGGGTGCGGAGGTCGATCGCCGTGCGGAGCAGGGCCGCCGCGAGCAGGAAGCTGAACAGGGCGTTCTCGAGGCCGGCAGCCCCCCAGATGGCCTGGGTGGTGCTGGTGGCCAGGAAGCCCGCGGCCACGAGGGGCACGCCGGACCGGTCGCGGGGGGAGGCCTCGCGGGCGAGGAGCCAGGTGAGGGGCACGGTGGCGAACACCAGCAGCACCTGGAGGACCTTGCTGGACCGGAAGCTGTCGAAGCCGAGGAGCTCGCCGAGGGCGAGCAGGGCCACCCACGTCGGGTTCGAGTAGCCCTCGAGCCGCTCGCCGCCCGGCGTGGGCACCAGCCCCTCGCCCCACGCGAGGTTGCGCGCGTAGGCGAACGAGATCGCGGCGTCCTCGATGTACCAGCTCCAGAACCAGACCTGGTGCACCACGGCGCCGAGGGCGAAGAGGAGCAGCAGGACGGCCGTGAGCGCGCGGTACGGGCGCTCAGCGAGGTACAGCCCGGCGCGGAGCACCGGGGGGGCGAGTCTCTCCAGCATCACTCACAGGTCGAGAGGACGGCGTAGTCCACCGTGACGGTCGTGCCCTCCCCGAGCGGGGGATCGAAGGAGATGGCGTTGGCCGCGGGGTCGTAGGTCCACCCGCTGGCCGCGGAGCCCGCGATCGTGACGTCGATGGTGCCCTCGGCGGCGGGCTGGGTGAGCTGGAGCTCGTCCACCGACGAGACCGTCGTGGCGCCGAGATCGTCGATGTCGGCGGCCCAGTCGCCGCAGAGGTCGAGCACCACGCCGCCCGTGGCGTTGACGATCTCAGGGTAGCCGCCGCCGCCCAGGGAGCAGTTGCTCGCGTCGATCACGGCGCTGACGGTGAGGAGGTCGGGGTCGGTGAGGTAGCTCTGGTAGCTCGTCATGTAGGCGTCCCAGGTGAGCGCGCTACGGTTGGGCTCGTCGGAGACGACGATGACGTTGAGCTGGGCGCCGGGACGCACGAAGCCCGCGTTGCACTCGCCGGGCCCGGTCTTGGACAGCGCGAGGTCCGTGAGCTGCAGGAGCTTCTCGGAGAGGGTGGCGAGCCCACCGGGGTCGTCGCCCTCGACGACGGCCGCCGAGAACAGCGCCGCGAAGTTCGGCGTGGTGGGCGTGAGGATACCGGCGTTGAAGCAGCCGTTGTCGACGTTGGCCACCCCGATCTGCCAGTCGCCGGTGACCGCGCCGATCTGGCCGATGAACGTGGAGAAGTTGGCCGCCAGGAGCTGGCTGTTGTCGTCCATGGAGCAGGACTGGTCGACCGCGAACAGGATGTCGACGGGCGGGTTCACGGGGACGGTGAGCTGCTCGGACGCATCGTCCGCGTAGTCGGTGCTGGCAGACTGGTCGGCGGTCTGGTCGCCGCGGGGGTCGTTGGACGCGACGATCAGCTCGCCCTCCCGGGTTCCCATGGCGGCCGCGGTGAACACGACGTCCACGGTCGTGGAGGCGCCGACGGGCAGCACCAGGGGCAGCACGTTGGTGTCGAGCAGCTCGAAGTCGCCCTGGGAGGCGTGCTCGATGTCGGTGATCTCGAGGGGCTCCTGCCCCGTGTTCTCGAGCGTGAGGGTGACGGACTCCGAGCACGGAACGTACACCGCGCCGAAGTCGTGGTCGTCCGGGGTGATCGTGAGCTGGGGCACGCTGCCGATGCCCGAGAGCTGCACGAAGGACGTGGGCTCGTCGCGATCGTCGCTCCACACCGTGATCACCGCGTCGTTGCTCGCCGCCGTGGGGGCGAACTCGACCTGGACCTCGGTCTCCTCGCCCTGCGCGACCTGGAAGCCGAGGTCTCCGAGGATCCGGTAGGACGGCACGCCCTCCAGCGTGATGTCGCTCACGGTGACCACGGTGTCGCCGATGTTCCGCACGACGAAGGACTTCACCTCCGACTCGTCGGTGGTGAGCTGGCCCCACTGCAGCGCCGGCGGGATCACCGCCACGCTGGGTACGCCCGGCTGCTCCGGCGGGACGCCGTTGTTCAGGCCGTTCTCGTTGCACCCGGTGAGCAGGAAGGCACCGACGAGCAGGGACATGCGGATCTCCGGAGGGGAGGGGCTGTGGCGAGACTACCGCAGCCCCCCGCCGTTCGCTGGGTCAGAGCAGGTTGGCCACCGCGTCGCGCTCCTCGGAGAGGGCGGCGACGTTGCGGGCGATCTGCTCGCGGGTGCGGTCGTCGATCTCGAGGTCCGTCACGACGCGGTAGTCGCCGCCCTCGCAGATGCACGGGAAGCTGAAGATCAGCCCCTTCGGCACGCCGTACCAGCCCTGGCTCGGGATGGCCATGGAGACCATGCGGCCGTGGGAGCCCTGCCACCAGTCGCGCATGTGGTCGACGGCGGAGCTCGCGGCGCTCGCCGCGCTGGACGCGCCGCGGGCCACGATGACGGCCTTGCCGCGGGTGGCGACGGTGGGCTCGAAGGCGCCCGTGAGCCAGTCGGCGTCCACCTTGGAGGTGACCGCGGCGCCGTCCACCTTCGCCCAGGAGGCGTCGGGGAACATGGTGTCGCCGTGGTTGCCCCAGATCACCACGTCGCTGACCTTCGCGACCGGCACGCCGAGCTTCTCGGAGATCTGCCCGTGGGCGCGGTTCTGGTCGAGGCGGGTCATCGCGGAGAAGCAGCGGGGGTCGAGGCCCTTGGCGTTGTTCATCGCGATGAGGGCGTTGGTGTTGCAGGGGTTGCCCACCACGACCACCTTCACGTCCTTCTTCGCGGACTTCTCGATGGCGTTGCCCTGGCCCGTGAAGATCGGGCCGTTCGCGGCCACGAGATCCGAGCGGTCCATGTCCTTCGTGCGCGGGCGCGAGCCCACCAGGAAGATCGCCGAGCAGTCCTTGAACGCCACGTTGGCGTCGTCGGTGCAGACGATGTCGTGGAGCAGCGGGAACGCCGAGTCCACGAGCTCCATCTTCACGCCGTTCAGGCGCTCGAGGGCCGGGGTGATCTCGAGCATCTGCAGGATGATGGGCTGGTCGGCCCCGAAGCAGTCGCCCGACGCGAGGCGCCAGAGCAGGGCGTATCCGATGTTTCCGGCGGCACCGGTGACGGCGACGCGAATGGCAGGCTTCATGAGCGCTCTCCCTTCGAAGGTGGACGGCGCCATAACGCGCCTGTGCGCGCGGCGCCGTGCCCTCCTCGACGCGCGGGATGCGCCGGTGTACCCTGCACCGATGCACCGCCTCCAGCGCCGACAGATCATCCTGAAGGGCAAGCGCACCACCGCCTTCGACCCCGATCAGTACTGGTTCGATCGGGCCCGCCGCACCCGCCTCGCCCGCCGCCTCCGCGTGCACCTGCGCCACGGGGATCCCGTCGTGCTGGTCACGCCGCGTTGGAGCCGGGCACCGGGCTTCCTCGACGATCTGGCCGTGGATCTCTCCATGGGCGATCCCGCCGTGCGCGCCCGCCCTCTCCACCTCCTGCCGCTCATGGGTCTCACCACTCACCAGGCCTGGGGTTGGCTGGCGGACGCCGTGGCGGAGTTCTGCCAGGTGCCGCTGCAGGAGGGTCCGGCGTGGCGTGCGGTGAGCCGCCGTGGCTTCCGTACCGTGCTGGCCGAGCTCTTCGAGAAGGCCGAGGGCGGCAGGGCCCGCTGCCTCATGCTCCACGGCCTCGAGCACGTGAACGTCGAGGCGCTCCAGGATCTCTTCGAGGTCTTCCACGCCCACGTGGAGGCGATGGGGCCGGACCGTCGCTTCAACATGCTCTTCGCGGGCTCGATCGACGCGCCGCACTTCGCCATGGAGGGCGCGGTGCGGGCCGAGCTGGGCGACTACTCGGAGGCCGAGGCCATCGAGACGCTCGTGGAGCACCTGGGGCCCCTGGAGGCCCACCGGCTCTCCAGCGTCGTCGCCATGGTGGGCGGCGTGCCGGCGATCCTCGAGGCGCTCGGCGAGCGCGGCCCGGACGACCTCTCCCGGATCCTCACCGACCGCGACGAGATGTGGCGCGCCCTCGGCCCGCTGGCCGAGGAGGTGCGCAGCGCCATCGACATCGTGAGCGCGGATCAGAACCTGGCTGACCGTCTGGAGCGGCTCGCCCGCAAGGGCTCGGTGGAGGCGGAGGCCGAGGCGGACGCCCGGCTGTCGCGCGCGGGCCTCGTGCGCTGCGAGGGCCCCACGACGCGCCTGCGCACCCCGTGGTTCGCGGATCTGCTGCTGGCCGGGTGAGTCCGGCGTGCCTGGAGGGCTGATGGCCGACCTCGCCGACGAAGCGCTGCTCGCGCACCTGCGCGCCGTGGCCACCGCGTACCCGGAGGCCTACGAGGAGGCGCCCTGGGGCGACCTCGTGGCCAAGGTCCGCGACCGCATCTTCGTGTTCTACGCGCTGCGCGAAGGGCGGGTGCACCTCACGGTCAAGCTCCCCGAGAGCCGTGAGGCGGCGCTGCAGATCCCGGGCTCCGAGCCCACCGGGTACGGCCTCGGGAAGTCCGGGTGGGTCTCGCTGCGCATGGAGGGTCCGAGGGATCCGGCCGTGCTCGAGGGCTGGATCGAGGAGAGCTACCGGGCCGTCGCCCCGAAGACCCTGTCGCGCCGGATCCCCGAGGGCGGCGTGCAGCCCGCGCCCCCGACGCCCCCCGCGGAGGTCGGTCCCGACGCGCCCGCGGCGGCGGTCGTGAGCGACGACCCCCTGCGCCTCGCGCGCTGTCTGGAGGGCCTGGCGGCCCGTGGTGTGCGCGGCGAGCCCGGCACCACGACCGATCTCGCGGGTCTGGCGCGCATCCCGGCCGTCGCGGTGGTGGTCGATCTGGGGCGGAGCCCCGGCGCGGCGCTGGAGATGGCCCAGGAGCTCGCCCTGCTGCACTTCGACGGAGCGCTGTGCCTCGCCGGCATCCGCGACGCGAAGACCGAGAAGGCCGTGCGGGAGGCCCTTCCCGGGGCGGTGGTCTACGATCGGCGCCCGCCCGGAGACCCCGGCGTGCTCGACGCCCTGCTGGCGGCCCTGTCGGGCTGACCTCCCGACCTACACATCCATCTGTGACGTCCGGGGGCCGATGGGGTATCCTCGGCGGGCTGGCGGGGTTCCGGCCTGCTGGCGGTTGCGGGCGTCGTTGGGAGGCGGGATGTTCTGGTTGAGCGCGGCATGGGCGTACAGTCCGCTGTTCACCTGCAACAACACCGTCGGCTACGCCGTGTGGACCACCGACTCGCACTGGCGGGTCGAGAACGCGATCACCGGCGGCGCGCGGCACCACTACAGCCTGCTCGACGATCAGGCCGTGGTGGACGCCCTCACCGGGGGCTTCGAGGTCTGGGAGGACCCCGTCTCCTGCTGCTCGTCCTTCCGGCACGTCTACGACGGCACGACCAGCGCCACCGGCTACAACACCAACGACTCCATCAACGCGATCTCGTTCGAGGAGGGGTCCTGGGACCCCGCGAACGGCTCCGTGAACGTCACCATCGCGGTCACCTACACGGGCGCGTTCGGCTGCAGCCTGCACGCCGACCAGATCTACAACGGCGTCGGCTTCGACTTCACGACCACCAACTCGCCGGGCTTCGGCGACACCGACCTCCAGAGCATCGCCGCCCACGAGCACGGCCACTGGCTGGGCCTCGGGCACACGCCCATCAACGGGTCCACGATGTTCGCCTCCTACGGCGGGGGCATCGGCCCGCGGTCCCTCGGATCCGACGACGAGGCGGGGGTCTGCGCGCTCTACCCGGACACGTGCGGGCCGGACGAGATCTGCGACGACGGCATCGACAACGACTTCGACGGCGACTTCGACTGCGACGACCTCGACTGCGCGGACGACGGCGCGTGCCTCGAGCTGCAGTGCTCGGATGGCTTCGACGACGACGGCGACCAGCTCGTCGACTGCGCGGACCCCGACTGTGCCGGGCAGCCCGCGTGCGTCTGCGCCGCCACGTCCGTGCTCCCGTGCGACACCACGGTCACCGGCACCACGGTGGGGGGTGTGAACACCGTCCAGCAGTGGGCCTGCGCCAACTGGACCACCACGGGGCCCGAGAAGACCTACGAGGTCACCTTCCCCCAGGCGGGCACGGCGACGGTGACGGTCTCGAACCTCGGTGCGGACCTCGATCTCTTCATCACGGACGACGCGAACGCGGGCTCGTGCAACCCGAACTTCTGCATCTCCCAGGGCAGCCCGGGCACCTCGGACGAGGTCCGCACGTTCACGATCGACGCGGGCGAGACGATCGCCGTGGTGCTCGACGGCTTCCAGGGCGCGAGCAGCGACTTCACGATCCACGTGGACTGCCCGGGGGTCACCAGCGGTGGTGACGCGGACACCGATGCGGACGCCGACAGCGATGCGGACGCCGATGCGGACGCGGACAGCGACGCCGATGCGGACACCGACACCGACAGCGACACGGACGCGGACCCCACCGACACCGCGGATCCCGCGCCCCCGGCACCCCAGGAGCCCCTGCCCACGATCTCGGGCGAGCTGTGCGGCTGCCGCTCCACGCCGGGCGGCGCGGGCCTGTTGGCGCTGCTCCCCGCGCTGCTCGTGCTCCGCCGGCGGTAGCGGGTTGGGCCAGCAGCACCGCGTGCTCGCGATCGTCGCCACGGACCGCACCTTCGAGCGGGTGAGCTGGCGTGGCCGCGAGGTCTGGTCGGGCAAGTGCATCCACTGCAACACCCGCCTCCAGATCGAGCTCGACGGCACGCCGATCTCCCGGGCCACCATCGAGCACATCTTCCCGCGCAACCACGGCGGCACCGACGACATCGAGAACCTGGCGCTCGCCTGCGCCCGCTGCAACGGGGGCAAGGGCTCCCGGCACGACCACAAGCCCCTGACCGACCCCAAGCTGCTCGAGATGGTCGAGCGGCTCCGCGAGCGGCGCCAGAAGCGCTGGCGCGAGCCCACGTGATCGCGTTCCTCGCCCTCGCGCACGCCGGCCTGCCGCTGGTCGACATGGAGATCCGGGTCGTGGTCACCGGCCCGATCGCGGAGATCCAGGTCACCCAGACCTTCCGGAACGACGGCCCTCGGCCCATGGACGCCGTCTACGTCTTCCCGATGCACGAGGACGCCGCGGTGGACCGCATGCGGATGCGCATCGGCGACCGGGTCATCGAGGCGAGCATCGACGAGAAGGCCGCCGCCCAGCGCACCTACGACGCCGCGGTGGAGGCGGGCCAGCTCGCGGCCCTGACGTCGCAGGACACGCCGGACCTGTTCACCCAGCGGGTGGGGAACATCCCGCCCGGCGAGAGCGTCGCGGTGGAGCTCGCGGTCGTGCAGACGGTGGAGCGGGTGGACGGTGTGTACGAGCTCGCGCTGCCCCTGGCGCGCGCGCCGCGGTTCGTGCCGGACGACCTCCCGCTCGACGCGTGGACGGCCGTGCAGGTGCCGCCCGACGTGCTCGCGACCGTCTACGTGCGCGGGCCCACCGGGGCGCCCGTGACGGAGGCCTGGAGCCCGAGCCACCCCGATGCCGCCGTGCTCGGCGAGGTGGACCGGCTCTACGGCTTCGTCGTGAGCGACCTCGACCACGACTTCCGGCTCGCGTGGCGCACGGGCGGGAAGGAGGCCACCGCCAGCCTGCTCACCGACGGTCGGCACGTGCTGGTCACCGTGGAGCCCCCGTCGGGCCGGGTCCCTCTCGAGCTCCGCACGCCCCGGGAGCTCGTGTTCCTGCTCGACACCAGCGGGTCGATGGAGGGGGCGCCGTGGGACCGCGCGGTAGCCCTGCTGGACGCCGTGCTGGCCGGCCTGCGCGAGCCCGACACCTTCCAGATCGTCGGCGTGGCGGGGCTCCCCGAGGCCCTCACCGCGCAGCCCGTGCCCGCCACCCACGCCAACCGCGCTGAGGTCCGCGAGACCCTCCGGTTCCTGCACCCCGAGGGCCCCACCGACCTCTACCTCGGCCTGCAGCGCGCCCTGCTCCTCCCGCCGGCCGAGGGCCGTCAGCGCACGGTCGTGGTGCTCACGGACGGCGAGGTGGACGTCAGCCACCAGGCGCTCCAGGTCCTCGAGAGCCTGCGCGGCGATGCGCGGGTGCACGCCTTCGCCCTGGCTCCGGATCCACCCCGCGGTGTGCTCGCCCAGCTCGCGCGGCTCGGGGGCGGCGTCTTCGAGTCGCCCCGGCCCGACGAGCCCGCCGTCGACACCGCCACGCGGCTCGCGGCGCTGCTCGAGCGGCCGGTGGTCACGGATCTCTCGATCGACGTGCCCGGGATCGTGTTCGTGGGTGGGCCCCTCCCGGCCGTGCTCCCGGGCCGGCCGGTCACGCGGGTGGGGCGGGGCTCCGGCCTGATCGGTGGGGGGTCCGTGAGCGGCCGCCTCCCGGACGGCTCGGTGTGGACGCTGCCCCTGGTGCCCGAGGTCGTGGACGGACGGGCGCTGCGGACGACCTGGGCACGCGGGCGCATCGCCGAGCTCCTCGACGACGAGGTGCGCTGGCCGGGCTTCGTCGCGCGCCGCGAGGGCCTGCCGATCGCGCTGGAGTACGGCGTGGTGTCGCCGTGGTCGTCCTTCGTCGCCGTCGACCAGACACCGGCGCCGCCGGAGCCACCGCCGATCGTCGAGGAGATCGTCAGCGAGGACGGCGACGACGGGTTCTTCGACGGCAACGAGATGCCCGAGGCGGACGAGCGCTGGGTCGAGGAGGAGCCGTCGGCCCCGAAGGACGACTGGGCCGACGACGACGCTCCGATGCCGGACGTCGCGCCGGCCGAGGCCTACGGCGGCGAGCTGAAGAAGGAGAAGGCGAGCAAGCCCATGGCTCCGTCGCCTCCCCCGAAGGCCCAGCCCGCCAAGCGCTCGGCCCCCCAGACGTCGGCGCCGATGATGGAGCGCTCGGACATCGGCGGCCGCGAGTACCAGAGTGAGGATGTCATCATCGTCGAGAGGGACCCCGGCGAGCCACCACCGTGGCCCGGAGTGGTGCCCGACGCTCTCGGCGTCCCGGAGGAGCCCCGGCCCGGCACCGACGTCGGGGCGGACCTGCGGCTCGGGGGCTGGCGGCGGGTCGGCGTGCACGCCAGTGGTGCCTGGGAGGCCGGTCGGGGCACGTCCTCCGCGGAGGCCCGGATGGCGCGGTCCTCCGTGCTGCCGGACGAGCGGGAGGGCGTCACGGACGGGGTGTTCCGGGTCGGGCACACGTACGACGAGGGCGATCGGGCGCGCGCGTGGGAGGCGGGCACGGCCCTGCTGCGCAGCGGGGGCATCCAGGTGACGCGCCCCTGGCTCGCGTGGACCGCGCGGCGCGATGCGGGTCCCTGGAGCGTCCTGCACCTCGGGGTGCGTGCGGAAGGCGGCTTCCGGCGCGGCGATGGCGCGGACAGCCGCGAGAGGGTGAAGGCCACGGGGGGCTGGACGCTCGCGCGGGGCATCGGCTCCCTCGAGCTGCGCGCGGGGCTCGACGGGCGCGCGCGGAGCGGGCACGAGCCCGCCGAGGCGTCGCTGCTGGTGGGGGTGCTGCCTCCCATCACGATGCGGATTCCGCCGGATCGCATGGCGCGGTTCGGCCACGCGGCCCTGTACGGCGACGCGGGGGTGCGGGGCACCCTCGAGCCCCTCCGCGGCGTGGTGGTCGCGGGCTCGCTGGCCGGCACGGGTCGGATCTGGGGCATGGAGGGTGTGGGGCCGAACGGCCTGCTCCCCGGCATCGCCCTCGGCATCCGGCCGGGCATGCGGGGAGCGACGCTGGCCGGTGGGTACGGCCGGTCGGCCGGGGTGCCGCTGCCCGCGTCCGTGGACCAGCCGGGGATCGGTCGGCTCGTGGCGGTGACCAACTTGCGCAGCGAGCTGGCCGGTGCGGCGCGGCTCCCGGTGACCGACCGGCTGTACGTCGACCTGGAGCGGCACGACCGCCGCGGCCTCGTCCTCGGGCTCGGCGCGGAGCGCCTGGAGGGGCGCAACAGCTGGGGTGTGGGGCTCAACGACGCCGTGGCGGCCTTCGTCCGGCGGACCGTCACCCGGGCCCACGCCGAGCTGGGCCTGAGCTACCCCGCCCTGGGTCTCGTCGCTCGCTACGACACCGCGCGCACGTCCCTCCGCGGCGGGCCCCCCGTGGAGTACCTCCTCGAGTACGGATGGATGCCCCGGTACTGGGAGGCCCCGCACCGCGGGCGCGTGGACGTGCGGCTGGGTGGGCCCGACGTCGGCTTCCCGCTGGCTCTGGAGGGCAGCTACGCGCGCGCCGGCAGCCTGCGGCTCCCGGACCTCGTGGAGCCCGACCTGCCCATCGTGGAGGACCTCGTGCTCGGGGGCGTGCTGCGCATCCCCGTCCGGCGCCTCCGTCTGGAGCTCGCCTTCCGCGGCCACAACCTGACCCAGGGCGAAGGGCTCGTCCTGGCGCGCTACCAGGACGGCTCGCTGGAGCGGGCCCTCCAGATGCCCCGGAGCTTCGAGCTCCAGCTCCGCCACGCTCGCTGAGGGCCTGTCAGAACCTCAGGCCCGCGAACCAGCCGGGGTGCACCTGGAGACCCCCGCCGTTGGTGGGGATCCTGAGGGTCGGCATGCCTGTGACCCGCGCGTCCGGGGCCTGCAGGGATGCGTGCCCGCCGAGACTCACCCCCGCGAACACCCCGAGCCGGGGGTGCACGTCCGCCCCCACCTGGGCGCGCAGGGCGGGCACCACCACCACCTGCTCGCCGTGCAGGAAGGACGGGAAGTGCGCCAGGGCCGTGACGTCGAGGTCGACGGTGAACGGGCCCCGCCAGAGCGGCCGGATGCCGAGCGACCCGCCGGCGCTCGAGAGCCCCACGGCGTCGCCGGGGTCGTAGCCGAGGATGACCGACGTGAACCACGACCGCGTGCCCGACTTCAGGCCCACGTTCACGAGGGAGAGGTCGCTCGACCACACCTCCACATCGAAGATGCCGTCGCGCACGAGGTTCACCAGCCCGATGGGCAGGCCTCGGCCGGTGTCCGCCACGTTCACGAAGCCCACGGCCACGCCATCCAGCGCGCCGGCGCGGTTGATGGCCCCGAGCTGCACGCCGTCCATCGCGTCCGCGCTGTTCACCACGCCCGTCTGCAGGCCCGCCAGGGTCCCCGCGCCGTTGTAGACGAAGCCGCCCTGCCAGCCGCGCACCCGGCCCCTCGCGCTGGCCGTGCCGAACGCGAGCTGCACGCCGGTGACGTCGCCGCTGTACGCGCTCCCGAACAGCCCGAGCGCCAGCCCGTCCAGGCGGGCCGACCCCGTGACGAGCCCCATGGCCGCGTGGTCCCGGAAGCCCTGGTCGCGCGGCACGGGCCAGTGCTGCACCACGACCGGCCGCTCGGCGACCGCACCTCCCCGGGCCACGGTGGGCGTGCGGCGCACCGGTCGCAGCGCGTCGACGTCGAGCAGGGCGAGCTGCCCGTGCACCAGGTCCAGCCGGCCCTCCAGCGGGTCGGGGTCCGCTTCGACCACGATGCGGTAGCGCCCGGGGGCCAGCCCGATCTCCAGCAGCCGACCGGCGGGCTTGAACAGCTCGGCGGCCAGGGAGCCGTCCGGGGCCCAGACGTGCACCCGACCCGCGAGGTCCTCGGGGAGCCGGAGGCCGGAGGTCGTGGACGCGAGGTCCGTGAGCACGAGGTCGCCCGTGCCCGTGAGGTCGAGCTCGTACTGCGGGTGCTGGGTGCCCCGCTGGGTGGACTCCGTGCGCGAGAGGGTCTCCGCGTGGGCGAAGTCGTAGGCCTCCTGGAGCGTCACGCGCTTGTCCTGGTCGGCGTCGGCCGCCCCGCGCAGGCCGGACACGAGCGCGTGGGTGAAGAAGGAACCCCCGATGCGCCCGGCCTCCTGGGACACCTCGTCCGCCGAGGAGGACGTGAGGAAGGCGTGGCCCGCCACCTGGCTCGAGGTGTCGACGAGGAACGCGGGCACGGGCGCGCCGCCCTTGCGCAGCACGAGGGCGCCGGACGCGCAGGAGTCCAGCACCGCGATGCGCACGTCGGCCCGGAGGGCGTCGAGGTCCTCGCGGAGGGTCTGGTACCGGTAGCGCTCGCCGCCGAGCAGGAGGCCCTCGCCGTCGCTGTGGCCCGAGTAGTACAGCACGACCTCCACGCGTCGGGCGGGTCCCGGGGCCTCCGTCAGCCCGGCGAGCGCGGCCCGGAAGCCGTCCACCGAGGGGTCCGCGAGCATCACCACGTCCGACCGGGCGACCCCGCCGAGCTCCACGAGCACGTCGGCCATCGCGCGGGCGTCCGCGGTCGCGTAGCGCAGCCGCACACGGTCGGGACCGCCGTCGTTCGCACCCGCCACGAGGGCCACCCTGCGGGTCGGGGCATCCCCCGCGAGGGCCAGGGACAGCAGCGTGATCACGGGGCCTTCCGGAGCAGGAGGGACGTCTGGTGCAGGGAAACCGGCACGGGTGCGGTGGCGGCGTCGGGACGCGCCGCGAGCGCCCGGGCAGCCGCCAGGGTGGACTCGACGTCGACCGGCGCATCGGACGTCAGCAGCACGAAGCGCTCGAAGCCCGGCGCGTCGTCGAGCCGGTAGGCCGTCGGGAGCGCGATCGCCCCGTCGGGGTCGAGCTCCGTGCCCTCTCCGGGTGCGGGCAGGTGCAGGGTGACGACCCCGCGACCGTCCAGGGAGAGGATGACCCCGTGGCGCGCCCCCATCGCGGCGTAGCCGAGCTGCACGACGTCGCCGGGGGCCAGGGTGTCGTCGGGCCCGAGCCGGCGGTTCCCGTCGGGCTCCTCCCGCACGACGTCCAGGCGCGGGTCGCCCTTCACGCCCACGTAGGTGTGCGTGGGCTCTGTAGGCGCCAGCAGGACCGGCACGGCCACGAGGGTCACCACGGCCAGCGCGATGCCGGCCACCAGCCAGGGGGTCCGCCGGGGTCCGTCCTCCAGGCGGCGTCGGAGGGACGCGCCGATGACGCGCGGCGGGTAGCGATCCAGGATGGCCGCGTCGGACGCGCGGAGGGCCTCGAGCCGCTCCATCCCGCCCTCCTCGGCCTCGAGGGCGGCGAGGATGCGCGCGCGCTCCTCGGGCGTGACGTCGTCGAGGAGCAGCCGCTCCAGCGTGTGGTCCGGGACCATCAGGCCACCCCCTCGAGCTCGGCGACGTGGGCCTGGAGCAGCCGGAGGCGCTTGCGCACCCCGCTCACGCTCATGCCCACCTCGGCGGCCACCTCGTCCCAGGTCATCCCGTCCAGCAGGAAGAGGGTCGCGATCACCTGGGTGGACGCGGGCTCCCGGCGGAAGATCCGGTCGAGCGTGACGCGCGCCCAGGCCCGGTCGTCCACGTCCGGCGCCTCGGCGATGCGCTGGATCAGCGCGTCGTCGGCGTCCTCGGGGCGACGTCTGCGGGTGCGGAGCCGCTTGAGGCAGGTGTGGGTGGCCATCGTGAACAACAGCGCCCGCGGGTGCGTGCCCTCCAGGCGGTGTCGGGCGCGCAGCACGCCCACGAACGTCTCCTGCATGGCTTCCAAGGCTTCTTCCTCGTTCCTGAGAATCTTGCGGCACCGGCGGAGCACCATGGGCCCGAACGTCCGGTAGAGGTCTTCGGGGTCTACGGGCACGCGGCCCCCAGGCGCGTGGCACCGGTGGGCTCGGGGCCCAGGTGGCGCTCGAGGAGCACCCCGCGCGGGTGGGCGGACACGTCCAGCCAGGGCATCCCGGGGTCGCTGTGGGCGAGGGCGAGCGCGAAGCGACCCTCGGTGTCGACGGGCGGATCGACGACCCAGGTGGGGCCCCCGCGGCCCGGGCTGGACTGGAGGTTGCGGTCGTAGAGGGCGAGCGAGAGGTAGGTGCGCATCGGGTGGGCCCGGCCGTCGAGGAGGAGGACGGTGCCGGGGGGCACGTCGTACGGCACGTACCGGTAGTGGGCGTCGGGGTTCACGCCCAGCGCGGCGAGGCGGACGGGCCGCACGACCGTCCCCGGTCGGGGGTCGATCTGCCCGCGCCGCACGGCCCGATGGAGGGACGCGACGGTGATCTGGTGCACCGCGAGCCACCCGACGAGGCAGATCGTCCCGGCGAAGGCCAGCAGGGCGATCACGGGAGCACCCGGGGCTCGGGTCCACCGGCCCAGGGACGGTAGGCGCGCACGGACAGCAGGTACCGGCCCGGCGGCACCTCGAGGGTCACACGGGCCCCGCCGGACAGGTAGCTCGGGCGGAGGTCCTCCCAGGAGACCCGCGCCACCGGGCGCAGCGCGAGGTCGTAGAGCACAGCGCTCACGGGCCCGTCGGCCGCGCGGGGGAGGTCGACGTCCAGAGGCCCATGGGGTCGGACCCGGAAGAGGTGCGTGCGGGCGGCCGGGTTGTCGCCGAGCACCCGGAACCACGGCCGGCGGAGGGTGATGGCGGACGGCCGGCGACCCCAGGCCGCGAAGAGGGCGAGGAGGGCGAGCCCCCAGGCCGTCAGCCCTGCGAGCGCGCCGGCCAGCACGGCGGATCCACCACCTCCGGACGCCGCTGCGATGGCGGCGCAGCCGAGCAACCCGACGGCCTCCTCAGCGAGGGGAGACGCGCAAGACCGGTCGGGGCGCGAGCGGCTCCAGAGCAGGACACCGACCAGCGCGACCACGGCGGGCACCGCCCGGATCCCGCCCACCCCGACGGCCACGGGCACCGCGAGCCACCGGGCGGCCACCAGCACGGCGGGCAGCGCGCGGAGGGCCACGTCCAGGGCGCGGCTGTCGCCCACGAGCAGGTGGAGAGGCAGGGGAGGCGGGGTCACACGGGCTCCGGTCGGACGTCGAAGCGGTCCATGTAGGCCGCGAAACGCTCGCGCAGGCTGTCCGGCGAGTAGCCCCAGGCCGACAGATCGTAGCGGTGCCGGCCGTGCTTGTTCGCCGGGTGACGGTCCAGGAAGCCCTGGAGCGCGGCCCGAACCTCCGGGTCCCAGCGGAGACCGGCCCGGGTGACGATCCTCTCGGCCACACCGAGGGGATCGGAGGTGAGCTCGCGGTACCCCACGTCCACGAACCTGGCGGGATCCGCCGTGCGCCGGAGGTCCACGCTGCGGTCCGCGCCCTTCGCGATGGCGCCCACCAGCGCGTCCGACGTGCGCTGGAAGTCCACGTGGTTCGAGGTGAGGTGGTGGGTCATCCCGAGCATGCTGCCCACCGACGGCACGACCTTCGCGGGATCCCGGTGGAGCTGGACGATCAGGGCCTCGGGCAGGACGTCGTGGGTCTCGCGGATGGCCGTGAAGTGCCCGGGCGCCTTGAGCACCCAGTGGGTCCCGGGGAGCTGGTGCTGCAGGAGCTGGAGCGACTCGCGGAGGTAGGTGTAGGCGCGGGTCCCGTCCTGGCGGACCAGCCAGTCGCCATAGCTGTACACGGGCCAGATGCTCCACCACTGCAGCCCCATGAACGTAGGCAGCATCAGGTAGGTGCACTCCACGGGCAGGCGGGCGCCCGTCTCGTGGAGGACCTTCATCCGTGGGAGCAGCGCGTCGGTGGCCCAGGCGGTGCGGGACGCCGCGCGCACCCGACCGGCGTCTCCACCGCCCGCCCAGACCTCCGCGGAGGGCGGCGGGAACGGCTGCATCGCGAGCCAGAGCGGCAGGGACATCGCGTCGGGATGGCTGGCGAGGAGCCGCTGGAGCAGGGTGGAGCCCGTGCGTGGCGGGGAGGCGATGACTATCGGCCGGCGCAGGGGGGCGGTGAGCGCCTCGGGCGTCCTGCGGGCCGCCTCCACCCTCTGCAGGTGGTTGGAGAGCGCGCGGATCATGGCGCCGCGGGCCATCGTGCGCCCCAGCAGGTTCAGGCGGGCGTCGTCGCGGGCGGAGTCGAGGAAGCGGTCGAACGCGTCGTGGAAGGGCCAGGCGCCCCAGTCCGAGAGCCCCGTGCGCCGCTCGGCCGCCGCCATCAGGTGGCCCTTCCGGAGCGGGACGGTCAGCGCGTTGGTGGCCTGGAGGCTCTCGCTCCAGTGGGTGAGCCTACAGGCCCAGGGGTGGACGCCCGCCGCCAGGGCGAGCTCGGGGTGCGCGGCCATGCCGGCCTCCTCGGTGGGGTTCGGAGAGGTCAATCCCGGGGGGCGCCGGAGCTGTCACCGGAGCTCCGAGAAATCTGCCGGTGACAGCGCGGAGGCCCGTCGGGATTGACCCTCACGTCACCCTGGAGGTCCCGTGCTCCCGTTCTTCGCGCTCGCCCATGCCGCCCCCGTCGATCTGCTGGAGGGCACCTGGGCCCTCGAGATGCACGCCGTCTCCGCGGCCCGCGTCGCCGTGTTCGGCGACGTGCGCAGCGTCACCCGCACCGCCGTGCTCGTCCGCGTCGAGCGCGACGGAGACGGCTGGGTGCACGATCACCGGACCTGCGGGTCGTCCATCGAGGGCGGACCCCTGGTGCGCACGCGGATCCCGGCCGCGTACTTCGATGCCGTGCGCCCCAAGCGCCTGGCCCCCAGCGTGGAGGTCGACCCCGACACGGGCACACCCCGCTACCGCGTCGACCTGGAGCGGTTCACCGGGGGATGGGACCCGTCGGCGTGCGAGCGCGTGCCGGCCGAGGCCGACGACCCGTGCGTACGGGACTGGGACGGCGACGGGAAGCCCGGCATCACCATCGAGGTGAAGGCACCCCTGCTGCCCTGGGCCGAGGTGTACGTGGCCCAGCAGACCCACCCGCGGCTGGATGGACACCTCGTGTCACCGGACCTCATCGCGGGTCGTCTGCGGGTGGGCGAGCTCGACAATCGCGTGCTGGGCGCATCGAGCCCGCTGTTCCACGCCACACCCGACGTGCGGTCCGTGGATGCCGCGTCCACGTTCCGGATGGAGCGCGTGGAGGACGGTGCGTCGTGCGCGGACGTCCTCGAGCGCACCGGGATCGCAGACGCGCGGTGATCAGCCCAGGATCTGGGCGATCGAGGGCGCCAGGCTGCAGGACAGCCCGAAGCCGTCGGGCTCCACCTGCAGGTGGGTGACCACGCCGTCCTCGATGATCATCGCGTAGCGCTGGGACCGCGTGCCCCCGAGGGCGGCGGCCTCCACCTGCAGGCCGAGGGCCTTCGTGAACGAGGCGTCCGGGTCGGCCAGCATGCGCACCTTGCCGGCCGCGTCGTGGGCCTTGCCCCAGGCGTCCATCACGAAGGCGTCGTTCACCGCGACGCACGCGATGCTGTCGACACCCTTGTCGCGGAGGGCCTGGTGGTCGGCGATGTAGCCGGGGAGGTGCGTGCGATCACAGCCGGGCGTGAACGCGCCGGGGACGGCGAACAGGACGTGCTTGCCGGAGCCGAACGCCACGGCGGGGTCGACGGTGGTCTTGGGGGTGCCCTCGTGGAGGGTGGCGTGGGGGAGGGACTGACCGACCTGGATGGACATCTGGGGACTCCTTCATGAGATGGCGGTCATGTATCTCGTGGGCGGAGGTGCTCGCGGAGACTCTCGCGTCGCGCGGAGGGAGGCTCCCGGTCGAGGGCGGTGAGCAGGAGCCGACGGGCCATCGGATCGGTGAGCGGGGGCGCCGTGGAGCGGAGGCGCTCCCAGAGCGTGCCGGGCCGGTCGAGCCGCGAGGCCAGCAGCACCGCCACGAAGCCCGGCAGCACGCGGGTATCGCCCTCCGCCACCGCGGCGGTCACCACCGCCCGGGACTCCAGGCCCGCCTCGCGCAGGTCGCCGCGCCCGAGCAGCGCGAGCATGCGGTTGTAGACGGGGATGAAGCTCCAGCGGCCACGGGTGTGCTCCAGGTGCGCGAGGGCGGCGTCCCAGTCGCCCCGCTGGAGCTGGCTGTGGGCGAGATCGATGTGGAGCGTCGCGCGGATCATGGGGTCCGTGACGCGCTCGAGGGCGGCGGCACGCAGGGCGTGCGCTTCCGCCTCGCGTACATGGCAGGCGGTCTCCAGCCAGACCAGCGTGTCGTGGTGGTGGGCGCAGGCCGGGTGGTCGGGGTCCAGGCGCGCGAGAGCGTCCTGCACGAGCGCCAGGGTCGCGGCGAGCTCGGCCCGTCGGCCCGTGAGTGCGAGGAACATCGCGATCCTGGCGGTGGGATCGAGGCATGCGGTCGCACGGGACAGGAGGAGCTCGGTGGGCTGGGCGCCGGCCTGGCGGTGGATCCAGCGGGCGAGGGCGCGGTCGGCCATCGGGTCGTCGGAGAGGGCGAGGGCCCGGGTGCGCCGGACGTCCAGGGTCGCCAGGCGGCACCAGCGGCGCAGGACCGGGTCGTCCACCAGGTGCACGTCGAGGTGGAGCTCGAGGTCCCGCGCGATGTCGTCGTCCACGACGTCGCCGCGGGCATCCAGGGTGCGCACCGCGTCCACCGCGGCCTCCCGGGTGCCCCGCGCCCGGACGGTGTGGAAGAGGCGCTGGTCGACCCGCGAGGCGTGCTCCGCGAGCGAGGCGTGCTCCTCCGGTGTCCCCTGCCGCCCCAGGAGGTCCATGAGCACCGCCGGCATCGCCCAGGTGTCGTTCACCCCGTTGGCCACGCGCTCCAGGGGGCCGCTGCAGCCCCAGGCGGCCGCGGTGGCGCGCAGGTCGCGGCCCGGGACCTTCCGGCCCGCGAGGGCCGTGAGCCGCGCCAGCTCCCGGAGGTCGGGGGACGCCCGATCCAGCATGCGGGTCCACCAGGCCAGCGCCCGCGGGGCCGTCCTGCCGGGTGGGCCGCGCAGCACGAGCCGATCGCGGCGCATGTGCACGCCGGGGTCGTCGAGCCAGTCCTCGAGGACCGCGAGGGCGAGGGCCGGGATGCCCAGCCCGGCGAGGGCGGCCGACGCGGCGACCCTCGGCGCGAGCAGGATGCGTGTGTGGAGCACCCACCAGGTGAGCTCCGGGCCCAACGGGACCAGCGCCACCGTCGGGACGCCCTCGGGCGCCCGCCCGCGCCACACGAACAGCCAGGGCTCGTCGTGGGCCGGGACGTGCTCGTCGCCGGTGACGTCCACGATGGCCAGCCGGCCGGCCTGCGGGGTGTCTGTCGGGTGGAGCCCGAGCCGGTGGGCCGCCTGGTGCGCCCAGCGCAGCAGCAGCCGGCGGCCGTGACCCGACGGGCCCGTCAGGCAGACGGCACGGCTCCGGTGCTCGGCGACCACGGCCTCCACGAGGGCCCACAGCGCCTCCTGGGCCGCCCGCTGGCCGAGGAGCTCCGGATCGCCGTGGTGGAGCAGGCTGTGGGTGGGGACGCCCGGCCGCCAGGGGTCTGCGGTCCAGGGGAAGGCCACGGGTGCACCCAGGGCCGCCCTGGCGTCGGCGGCGCTCCGGAAGCGGTCCTCGGGACGCTTGGCCAGGCACCGCGAGAGCCACCCGGACAGCTCGGGGGGCATGGGGTGGGTGGGCTCGAAGCGGGGGAGCGGGGCGTCCCGGTGGGCGGCGGCGAGCTGCGCCAGGCTGCCGAGGAACGGGGGTGCGCCCGTCGCGAGGGCCCAGGCCACGCACCCCAGCGCGTAGAGGTCGGCCTCGAGGCCGATGGTCCCGCCCACGAACTGCTCGGGGGCCATGTAGGTCGGGGTGCCCGCGAGGCGGTCGAACCCCAGCGAGGCCACTCCGAAGTCCGAGAGGCGCACCTCGCCCGTGGAGCTGACGAGCACGTTGGAGGGCTTCAGGTCGCGGTGCAGGACGCCCTGGGCATGGGCGTACCCGAGGGCGTCGAGGAGATCGAGGAGCACGGTCCGGAGGGTCGTCCAGTCCATCTCTCCCTGGACCTCCGCGAGGGTCCGGGGCTCCAGGAGCTCCATGACGATGGCCGGCGTCCCGGCCTCCACGGCACCGTGGGCCTGCAGCGCGGTGAGCCCGTCCACGTGCAGCAGATCGAGCACCTGGACGATGTGCGGGTGCCGCATCCCGGCGACGATCTCCGCCTCGCGACCGAACCCCGCGAAACCGGCGGCCGCCTGCACGACCTTCACGGCCACGGGGAGGCCCGTGAGCCTGTGGCTCCCGCGCCAGACGGTTCCCATCCCGCCCTGGGCGAGCGGGGCGTCGAGCACGTAGGGTCCCAGCGCGATGGGCTGGGCATCGAGCCGGCGGACGGCCTCCTCGCAGGCGGACAGCACGCTCGGCACGCGGGTGGCGAGCGCGCGCAGCCAGGTCGTCGTGCACCAGGGGTCGCCGGGCTCCCCGGTGGGAAGGCCCACCTCCGCCATGGGCACGGTGAGGGTGAGGGACCGCGCGCGGAGGTCGAGGTTGGCGGCGCACCAGAGCACCTCCTCCACGTCCGCGACCGCAGCGGCGAGCCGGCCCCGGAGCATCATCCAGGCGGACCCGAGGTAGCCGGGCAGGCTCCGGAGCTCGGGGGCGACGGCGTCCAGGCGGGCCCGTGCGTCGTCGAGCTCCCCCTGGTCGAGGTCGACCCGCGCGAGCTCCAGGGCCTCGCGGAGGTGACCCTGCCGCTCGTAGAGCACCGAGCCCGGTGTGGGGCCATGGCGGTTCGCCTCGTGCCGGTAGGCCTCGATGAGCAACCCGAGCTTCAGGAAGGGCTCCGGGTCGGGCGGACCGTCGAGCTCGGCGCGGGCGTGTCGCGCGTAGGTGCCGGGCAGTGCGGCGAGCCGCTCGCGGCAGGACGCGTCGTGGGCCGCGTGCCGGACGAGGTGGTTGACGACCCACCAGGTGCTGCCGGGCTCGCGGGGAAGCCCGCTGATGCCGAGGGCCGCGTTGGATCGGTCGAGCTGGTAGGCGGCGTCGGCGCGCGTCGTGGGGGACGTCGCGTGGCGCATGGCGGCCTCCGCGAGCCGGGCGGCGCGGGCGTAGTCGTCCTGCGCGCTCGCGATGGCCGCCAGGTGCACGAGCACCTCGCCCGGGCACGCCTCGGGGTGCGGGACCACACGTCGCACGTCCGGGATGCCGATCGTGCGGCCGGTGACCCGCAGCCGGGCGAGCTCGATCCACCCGTACGGCCGCGCGCCGACGGGGTCGCGGGCCAGCAGGACCTCGTAGAGTGCGTACGCACGGGCCACATCGCCCACGTCCGCGGCCTGGAGGAGGGCGGCTGGCACGTCGTCGGGGATGTCGAACCGCACGGTGGTCGGACGGGGACCGGACCGCCCGGCAGCGGGCGCTCCACCGTGTCGTCCGGGCTCGTGTCCGGGCTCGTGTCCGGGCTCGTGCGGCACCGCCAGGGTGGTGCCCAGGTCCGGGTGCCCCCCGTCGATGGCGCCGCCGGTGAGCACGAGCTGGACGGGGACCGAGCGCATGGCGGCCCAGGCGATCCAGGTGTCCGCGACGCTCCGGTCGCCCGGTGCCCCGTCGAGCCAGACCCGCACGGCGTCTCCGGGCAGCTCGCCCAGCGTCACCGTCGCCAGGATCCCGACCTCTTCGGCCCATCGCGCCGCGAGGTCCCGGGCGCCGTCCCCCACGAGGCGCGCCACGGCGGGGCCGCGCTGGGCATCGAGGAGGTCGAGCAGTTCCTTCACGCCCGGAGGTTAGCCCGGAAACGGACGGCGCGACCCGACGTCGGGGCCTCAGACCACCGACGCGTCCAGCGGGCTCGCCGACTGTCCAGGACCGGGGCCGCCCACCCGCCGCACACCCACCCTGGCGCCCTTGTACCAGGGGATCGTGGTCTTGGGGTCCGTCCAGGACGTGATCAGCGCGTTGGCCGTACCCGCCCAGTGGTACTGCAGGGCGAACAGCTGGCCCGGGGCCACCGAGCGGGTGAGCCGCGCCTGGACCACCACCCGGCCGACGTCGTTGTAGAGCTCCACCCGATCCAGCGCGGCCACACCGAGCCGCTCGGCGTCATCGGGGTGGATCTCCACGTACGGCAGGGGGACCTGGGCGACCTTCGTGGGCAGCAGGCGGTCGTGGTAGCCGGTCTGCCAGAGGTGCGGGTTGCGTCCGGTGGTCAGCCAGAACGGGTGACGGCTCCCCTCGGCGAGGTCGGCCTCGATGGCCTTCGGCCAGCCGCTCCAGGGGTCCGAGGCATGCCAGTGGAAGCGACCGTCCTCGCTGCCGAACCGCTCGGCGTAGCGGCGGACCGTCCCCACCAGGCGCTCACCCTCCCGACGTACGGGCGTCTGGATGCCCTGCTGGCCCCGCTGGCGCAGGAATGCGTGGTCCACGCCCCTGTAGCACTCGGCCGGCAGCGACTCGGCGCCCGCGGCGTCCACCGCGTTGTCCGGGAAGGTCGCGCCGCCCGCCAGGAAGGCGTCCTCGGCGGTCTCCCATCCCCAAGAGCGACCCTCGATGCCCTCCGCGACGGCCTGGCAGATCCACCAGTCCGGCCTCGCGACACCCGGCGGGTCCATGAAGGCGTCGTAGAGGCGGAGCAGCCGGGAGGCGCAGTTGATCGAGGTGATCGGCGACTCGCCCCAGCCTGCGGCCGGCAGCACGAGGTGCGCGGCCTCGGCGGTGTGGGTGAGGTAGAGCTCGCTGACGATCAGGAAGAGCCCCTCGGTCTCGCGCAGACCGTCCAGCACGGCCGCGACGCGCTCCTCCGGGGTGACCCCGGCGTCGCTCGCCGCCGTCAGGGCCCGCGTGCGGCGCGTGACCACCTCGCGCAGCTCCTGGGCCCGCGGGGTCGAGCGGAACGGGTTCGTCCCCATCACCCAGTAGACCTTCCCGCCCCCGTCGATCAGGTGCTGGTCGATGTTCCTCGGCGGCCGGCCCCCCGGGTACGGCGGGCGCACGTAGCCCTCCTGGTGGCCACCCTGGCGGGCGCAGCCCGTGCCCGGACGCCCGAGGTTGCCGCCGAGGGCGGCGAGCTGCACGACCGCCGCGACGGTGTCGTAGTTGCGGTAGCCCCAGATCACGCCCTTCTCGTAGAAGGTGAGCGTGCGGGTCCGGTGGGACGGGCTCTTCGGGCGCGCCATCCACTCGGCGGCCTTCGCCATGTCCGCGCGGGAAACGCCCGTGAGCTCCTCGGCCCGCTTCAGGACCTTCTTGGCCGGCAGGTCGAGCTGGAGGGAGCCGCGCTGGTACACCCCGAAGCTCTCCGCGTCCGAGCGGCCCGCGAGGAAGGCGGTGTCCGCCCAGCCCTTCTCCCAGACGATGCGGGCGATGGCGTCCGCCAGCACGACGTCCGTGCCGGGCGTGGGCCGGAGGTGGAGCACCCGGTCGGGCGCGATGGACGCGGGGATCGCGAGGCTCGAGGTGGCCCGGGGGTCTACCACGACGAGCCGTGCGGCCGGGAAGGGCTCGTCGGCGCCGAAGGCCGCGCGCTTCTCGGCGACCGTGTCGCCCTTCAGGTTGGGCAGGAGGTGCTCGAGGTAGAGGACTGTGGCCGTTTCGAACGGGTTGGCGCCCCAGAGCACGAGGGTGTCGCAGAGGTGACCGTCCTCGGCGGTGACGTGCAGCTCGTGCACGCCGCGGTCGCGGCTGCCCCAGACCTCGGAGTTGTAGGCGGGCCGGTTGTGGATCGCGACGCTCGAGGTGCCGATGGTCTCGAACAGCAGCTTCCCGACGCCGAAGTTGTTCTCGAAGCCCCCGCCGCCCCCGCCGTGGTCGAAGGCCTTGGCGCAGATCGCGTCGGCGCCGTCGGACGCCTTCACGCCGGCGATCACGCCCGCCGCGATGGCGATGGCCTCCTCCCAGGTGACCGGCACGAGCTCGTCGTGCACGCGGAGGAGGGGCCACTTCAGGCGCTCGCGGGTGGGGCCGTCGGACGCGAACATGGCGGACGCGTTGGTGGCGCCCCTCGACGAGTGGTCGCGACCGACGTTCACGGGCGAGCCCTCGGCGGGCACGATCGCGAGGTTGTGCGGCACGCCGTCCCGCAGGACGACCGTGTGCATGGACGCCGTGTACGGCACGCCCGTGAGGGGCGCCTGGGGTCCGGAGAAGTCGCCGAGAGCGTTCGACGCGGGGGTGCCGTCGTGCCCGAGGGGCCAGGTCCACGCGGTGTAGCCGCAGCCCACGGTGCAGTACTGGCAGACGGTCTGCGTGGCGCGGGCGCCGCGGGGCGGAAGGGGGAGGCGGCTCATGCGGGGGACTCCGTGCGACCCCAGGGCAGGCCGACCATGCCGGTGGCGTACACGGTGTCGCCCTCCACCTCGAGGAGCACCCGGGGCAGGTCGTGGTGCGCGGGCCCCTGGTAGCAGCGGCCCTCCACGGCGGGGTCGAACTGGCTGAAGTGGCACGGGCAGCGGAACCGGCCGTCCACGAAGGCCACGGGGCAGCCCTGGTGGGTGCAGAGCTGCGAGAACGCCACGATGTCGCGGTGCTCGCCGACGCCGCCCGTCGCGGGACGACCGAGCCGGACGAGGAGCACGGGGTGCTGGGGCGTGGGCCACGCGACCGCCTTGGCGACGCCGACGGCGAGCTCGTCGAGGCGCGCGAGGGCGGTCCGGGGCGCAGCGGACGCCGGGCTTACGACGGTGGCAGCACCGAGGGCGGCGAGGGCACCGCGCAGGACGGTACGACGATCGGGGTTCACGGAGGCTCCAGGCAGGCGGGGCGGATATCCGACAACGTCAGGAGGTGCGGCTTGGATCACGACGAAGCGAACGGCGACGATGTCCACGCGTGGGTGCAGGACTACTACGGGAAGGTCCTCCAGGCGTCGGCGGACCTGAAGACCAACGCGTGCTGCGCCACGGGCGGGCCACCCGCCCACCTGCTCGCGCCCCTCTCGAACGTGCACGCGGACGTGCTCGCGCGGTTCTACGGGTGTGGCTTCCCCATCCCGGAGGCCCTGGAGGGCCGGGTGGTCGTGGATCTCGGCTGCGGCACGGGCCGCGACGTGTACGTGCTCGCGCAGCTCGTGGGCGAGCGCGGGAAGGTGCACGGGGTGGACATGACGCCGGAGCAGCTGGAGGTCGCGCGGGCGACCGAGGACTGGCACCGGCAGCGGTTCGGCTACGCACGATCCAACGTGGAGCTGCACCAGGCCTTCATCGAGGACCTCGGGTTCCTGGCGGATGCGAGCGTGGACGTCGTGGTGAGCAACTGCGTCGTCAACCTCTCCCCGCGCAAGGACATCGTGATGCGCGAGATCGCCCGGATCCTCCGTCCCGGCGGGGAGTTCTACTTCTCGGACGTGTTCTGCGACCGGCGGCTCCCGCCCGAGGTGGCCAACGACCCCATCCTGCACAGCGAGTGCCTGGGGGGCGCGATGTACGGCTTCGACTTCGAGCAGCTCGCGAAGTCGGTGGGCTTCCAGGACCCGCGGGCCGTGTCCTCGGGGCCGATCACGATCCACAACGCCGAGATCGAGCGGAAGGTCGGCGCCGCCCGGTTCACGTCGGTCACGCTGCGCCTGCTGAAGCTCGACGGCCTGGAGGCGCGCTGCGAGGACTACGGTCAGATCGCCACGTACCGGCGGCCGATCCCGGGCCACGAGGCGCTCTTCGTGCTCGACGACCACCACACCTTCGAGATCGGTCGGCCCGAGCGGGTGTGCGGGAACACGGCGGCCATGCTGCGCGACACGCGCTTCGGCGCGCACTTCGACGTGGTGGGCGACACCTCGGTGCACTTCGGGGTCTTCGACTGCGGGCCGACGATGGCCAGCGCGCAGTACGCCGTCCCGACCGCCCCGAGCGGCGGCTCCTGCTGCTGACCGTCAGGGCTTGAAGAGGGCGTCCGGGAGGTCGATGCCGGCCAACCGGATGGCCTCCGCGCGCTTCGGCACCACGCCGGTGGGCACGAAGTCGCCGACGAGGCGGCCCGCGTGCAGGCCCTTCGGCACGAAGCGGAAGATCTCCCGCACCTCCACGTGATCGGAGGCCACGTCGCCCACCTCGGCGACCGAGGTGATGCGGCGCACGCCGTCGCTGCTCCGCGCGATCTGGACCACGATGTCCACACCGTGCGCGACCTGCTGGCGCATCACGTCGCGGGGCACGGGGAGGCCGGCCATGGCCGAGAGGTTCTCGAGCCGCACGAGGGCCTCGAGCGGGCTGCTGGCGTGCAGGATCCCGAACGAGCCCCGGTGGCCGGACGTGATGGCCTGCAGGAAGTCGAAGGCCTCCCCGCCGCGGATCTCGCCGAGGATGATGCGATCCGGCCGCATCCGCAGGCTGTTGCGGAAGAGCTGGCCGATCGTGATGCCGCCGGCGCCCTCCACGTTGGGCGCGCGGGCGAGGAGCCGCACCTGGTTGGGCTGCGGGAACCGGAGCTCCCAGGTGTCCTCGATCACCACGAGGCGGTCGTCGGCCTGGATGCTCCCACCGAGGATCTCGGCCAGCGTGGTCTTCCCGGAGCCGGCGGCCCCGGAGAGCAGCAGGGTCTGGCGGGCGAGGACGGCGGCCGAGAGGAACCGGGCGATGCGCTCGTCCAGCGTGCCGACCTGGGCCAGCGCCTCCAGCGACCGCAGGGTGCGCTGGTACTTGCGGATGGTGATCTGTGGGCCCCCCACCGCGGCGGGCGGGGCCGCGATGTTGACGCGGCTGCCGTCCGGGAGCGACAGGTCCACCATGGGGCTCGTCTCGTCGAGGCGCTTCCCGGGGGCGAGGTGGAGCAGGCGACGCACGATGTACCGGAGGTGTCGCGGCGAGTCGAAGCGCACGGGCACCTGCACGGAGCGCCCTTCCTGCTCGACGAACACGGCGGACGGGCCGTTCACCATGATCTCGGTGATCGACGGGTCGGTCATCAGCGGGAGGAGCGGGCCGAACCCGATGACGTCGTAGAGGACCTCACGGGCCACCTGCTCGTAGGGCCCGCCGTCCACGCCGAGGTTGGCGTAGACCTCGGCCATGACGTCGTGCACGGCGTCCTGGTGGAGCTCACCACGATCGAGCGCGTTGAGGTCGTGCGTCAGGCGGCGACGCAGGGCGTCGCGCACGTCCGAGGGGGTGACCATGGGCTCCTCCAGGAGATCAGTCGGGGATGGTGGCCGCGAGCACGGGCACAGCGGCGTCGCGCAGGACCCGCTCGGTCCGGCTGCCCCACACGCCGTCCCACCACGAGTCGCGCCCGTGGGTGGCCATGGCGATGAGGTCGACGTCCTCGGCGGTCGCGGTCTCGAGGATGCGGCCCACGATGGGCCCGTCGGCGTAGCGGACGTAGCGCCAGTGCACGCCGTCCCGCTCGGGCGTCCGGAGCAGCGGGGCGGTCTCCGCGGCGCCCACGTAGACGAGGACGATCTCCGCACTCGCGACCCCGAGGGCATCGAGCAGCTGGAGGGCGGCGTCGATCCCGTGCTGCGCCCCGGCTTCGCCAGCGGGCACCAGGATCTTCCGCAGGCGGAGCGTGCCGTCGTCGGGCACCACGAACGGACGCGCGCCGTCCGGGACGAGGAGCGCCGCGCCGGGCGCGCGTCGTGCCAGGGTCTCGCCCACGCTGCCCTCGAGGAGCCGCTCGACCCCGTGGGGACGGTGCGTGCCGAGCACGAGCAGGTCGGGCTCCTCGACGTGGATCATGGCGGCCAGCAGGCCCACGGGGTGCTCGGCCTCCAGGGCCTGCATGCGGACGTGGATGCCCAGGGCCGCGAAGTCGTCGAGGGAGGCGTCCTCCGGCACGAAGCCCCAGCCGGTGAGCAGTCGGCGCGGGCTGGGCAGCTGGGTCCAGTCGGGCACCGTGCCCTGGCGCACGTGCAGCACGCGCAGATCGGTGGACGACGCCACGCAGATGCGCAGCGCGTGGGCCCATGGGCCGATCGCCTCCTTGCCGAGGTCGGTCGCCAGCCAGATGCTCTCGAATGCCACGGGGGCCTCCTGTCGTCGGGTCGTTTGCAGGGTGCGTGCCACCAGGGATCGCCAGGTCGGGCGTCTCGGGCGGAACCTCCGGGTGTTCGGTAGCACACATGGGGAGTGGGATCTGGCCCGATCTCCAGTGGCCCGGCCGTGCAGGGCGCGGTCCTGCCCTGGTTCGCGGTTTGCATCGGGATATCCGTCTTCGTCCGGAGGGATCCCGCATGCGAGCTCGTCCCCGCGTCGCCTACACCGTGCCCCAGAGCCCCGAGGAGGTGTTCGAGCGCTTCCGCGAGACGCTCGAGGGTGGGGCATGTCCGTGTGACGGCATGATCGGGCGGCAGGAGGTGACGCTGCAGATCTGCGATGCGCATCGTCGGCTCTGGTCGCCGTTCCTGCAGCTCGGCGTGGAGGTCGGGGAGGACGGGCAGACCGTGGTGCGGGGCGTGATGGGGCCGGCCCCGAACCTGTGGACGGCCTTCGTGTTCGTCTACGCGGTGCACCTCGTGGTGTTCGTGTCGGGCACGATGTACGGGTTCGTCCAGGCCACGCTGAACGACACGCCCACGGGCCTCCTGGCGGCGGGTGGTGCGCTTCTCGGGCTCGCGTGCTCCTGCGGTCTCGATCTCACGGGGCGCCGGCTCGGGCAGGGCCAGATGGGCATCATCCGCGGGATGGTGGTGAAGACCCTTCCCGGGGCGCGTGAGATGGAGAGCCCGATGGAGGAGGGGCCCGTCGCGGCGGTCGTGCCCTGAGGGGCCCGCGCCGCGTGGGATCGCAGAGGGCGTCGAGCTGGAACGGGTCGCCCTGGACGGGCCGCGGGCCCGCGAGCCACGGTGCGTCCGGCTCGGCCCAGGCGCGCACCCCGTCGTCCCAGGCCTTCCGGCTGGAGCACACGGCCGCCCGTCGCGCGGCGAGGGTGTCGAGGACCCGCTGGCCCACGACCTCGGCGTAGACGCTGGGATCGAGCACCTCGTCCCACTGCGGGTGCACCCAGGCGGCCCAGGACCAGGCACCCACGCGCTCGACGCAGCCGTCGGTGTCGCGGTCGAAGGCGCTCCCGGGCTCGAGCAGCTCGGCGTAGAAGCGGTAGCCGTCGTGGTTCGCGCGGAGGTCGGCGAAGCTGAAGGTCCGGCTCGTGAACAGGCCCCAGAGGCGGTACTCGGTGCGCACACCGGAGCGCACGGCCTCCTCTTCGGTCCCGCCCCGCGTGGTGTGGCGGTAGTAGGCGAAGCCTACGGACAGGAAGTGGTCGAGCTTGTCCGACCCCACGCGCTGGCCGCCGATCGCGTACGTGGGTCCGGGTCCCGCGAAGAAGAGGATGGGGGACTCGAAGGCGCTCACGTCGCCGTAGATGTCGTCGCGGTCGTCGAAGGCGAAGCGCGCGGCGTCGGATCGGTAGAGGGCGCGGGTGTAGCGGGTGAAGCCCGGCGCGCGGAACACCCCGCGCCGCAGGACCCAGGCGGGCCTGGAGGTCGCGCGGCGGATCTGGTGGGCGAGGACGCGCCGGGTGTCCGCGTCGTCGAGACGGCAGCGCGTGCGGCGGTTGGTGCGGTCGACGGCACGGTCGAGGAGGGGCTCGAGGAGCTGGTCGGCGAGGGGCGTGGCATCGGCCAGCGGGAGCTCGCGCCCCGTGAGCTGGTCGGTCTCGTAGGCGGTGGCCAGTGCGATCAGCCACATCTTGGCAGGGCTCCTGGGGGCGCGTACCATGGTACCGATGCTGACGCTCCTCGGACTCCTGCTCTCCAACGCCCACGCGGGCTGTGACACCCCGCGGCGTGTCCGGGTGGTGACGCTGAACGCCTGGGGCCTCCCGGCGCCCATCGCCAGGGACCGGAAGCTCCGGCTGCCGCGCATCGAGCGCTGGCTCGAGAAGCGGGATGCGGACATCTCGGGTCTGCAGGAGGTCTGGCGGGGGGCCCGGCCGCTCCTCTCGGACGGGGTCGTGTGGTCGGCGAGCCCTGCCGACACGGGCCTCGCGGTGAGCTCGAGGCACCCGGTCACCCACCTCGTCCAGCACACCTTCGCGTCGGGGCGCGGCTTCGACCGGATCAAGTCGAAGGGCGTGCTGGAGGTGGAGCTGGAGGTCCAGGGGGAGCCCCTCTGGGTCGCGGTCACCCACCTCCAGTCCGGGCCCGGCGAGCGGAACGCGCGAGTGCGCGCCGCGCAGGTGGACGAGCTGCTGGAGCTCGTGGAGCCCGGTCGGCCCACCGTGCTGCTCGGCGACTTCAACTTCTACACGGGCGAGCTGACGGACGCGCTCTCGCACCAGCGGCTCGTGGATGCGGGTTTCGTGGACGTCGCGGCCGCGGCAGGCGTTCGCACCGCCACCTACCCGGGCGGTGAGCATCGTTTCGACCGCATCTACGCGCGGAGCCGCTGCACCCACACCGTGGA
>JACKEQ010000027.1 GCA_020632885.1 Alphaproteobacteria bacterium
CCCGACGTGGATCCGTCACCACCGCCTCCCGGACGGGTCACCGTCCAGGGTGAGGTCACCCGCGTCCGCCTCCGGGACCCGGAACGCACCTGGCCTCCGGGTGAGCTACCGCCGGGCACGTACACCCTCGAGGTCCAGTTCGGGGTGGGCGGGCCCTGGACCCCGGCCGGTCCGATCGAGGTCCACTCCGGCGAGTCCCGCCGCGTCTCGTGCAACGAGCTCTCCTGGAAGTGTGAGGTCCGCTGACTACGGCGAGCCTGTGAGGGCCGCCGTGAGCTCCACACCCACCACGAGCTGGGCAACACCCGCGCTCGAATCGGTGCCCGGGGCGAGGAGGGAGCCGAAGACCCCACGGCGCACGTCCAGAAAAGCTCCCAGACGCGGACGAGCCTCCCGGGCGGCCGGCCCCAATGGGCGAGACAGGGAGCTGGTGGCGCCGAACAGGCCGACCGCTCCGAAGGCCGCGAGCTCCAGCTCGGCGACGCCGAAGCGCAACGACCCGAACACCTCGCCTGCCGGCATCGTGCCGTGGTGGATGGCGTAGCCGACGTCCTCCGCCCCCAGGAACCGATAGGACGCCGCGGCCAGCCCTCCCGCGATGCCGAGGACGAATCCGTCGTGCAGGTGCACGCCGACGCCACCCACCGCATGCCGGACGGTCGCCGACTCCAGGCCCAGGAGGTCCGCGCGAATCCGTCCGTGCACACGGACGCTCCCGCGATCCGCAAGGCCCCGCAGACTCAGGGTCGCCACCGGGAGACCCCACGTGACGTCCGGGAAGGCGGGACGGCCCGAACCTCCGTCCGCCCAGGCTCCCACGCGGTCCTGACGAACGACCAGCGCGCCCACCAGCACGCCCGCTGACGCCCCGAACGTCCACGTGACCGGCTGACGGATGCGCTCCTGGAACCACACCGCATCTGGTGGGGTCCCGTCCATGAGGACCGTGCGCCAGACGCCGTCGGCGGTGCGCTGCACGAGGTGCATGCCCGACCCGGGGAGCGTCTCCACCAGAGATCCGTCCACCCACACCGGCCCCGTCGCGACCAACGGCGCCGGCTGCTCGGGCTGCGGGGAGGGCTGGTAGGCCCCTACGGGATGATGGGGGCTGACCCCCCGATCGACGTTCGGCCGCACGTCGACCGCCGTGGAGATGGCGTCCTCCCACGGCTCACCGCGCGCGAACCGCCAGACCGCCACGAGGACGAAGAAGTCGGCGACCTGCCGCGTGGACGGACCGAACTCCAGGCAGGGCACACGCCTCACGAGCTCGCCGACCAGGGTGTCCAATCGCTCGCGGTCGCTCCGATCGAGCGCCGTCTCCGCATCGATCAGCAGGGAGCTGAACTCTCCTGCGCCCAATGGCTCGCACTCGCTGGCCAGACTCAGCGCGACCAGAGCGACCAACTCCCCTCCTCCTTCGACCGCCTCGAGAGCAGGGACGTAATCCCGGGACGCGGCAGGTGCGCACATCCACGTCCCCGAAGGTCGTCGCCCTCATCCGCCCACCCGTCGCAGTCCTCGTCCACGCCGTTGGCCGGCACCTCGGTCGCCCCTGGGAACGCGGTAGGATCGTCGTCGTTGCAGTCCTCTCCGCCGAATCGGGTGGGTCGGTGCCCGTCGCCATCGTGATCGAAGTCGTCGTCACCTGCGCAGTCCGAGTCGATCCCGTCGTAGGGGGGATCGTCCAGCCCCGCTCCCACCGTCGGGTCGCCCTCGTCGCAGTCGAAGAGCCTGGGGACGCCGTCGACATCCGCGTCCTCCCAGGCATCCGCCGGACCGTACGGCCCACCGAAGGGGCCGATGTCCAGTCGGGTGCCGTCGCGGTCGGTGGCCACTCCCGGCACGGATGCGGGATCGCCGCGATCGATGGCAGGCCCGTGGAAGGAGGGCAGGCCGGTCTGGAAGTCGGACGGTCCGATGAGGTCGCAGGACACGTCCACGTCCACCAGGCGCGGATCCTCCTGGATGGCGGAGGGATCCGCCGTACCGACGAGACGCTCTGGTGAGTTCCCCCACCACAGGTTGCTCCTCAGGGTCACGCCCGTGGCGATCGACAGCCCTCCCGCCTGGGGAGAGAGATCGGCGTTGGCCACCACCAGGTTGTTGGTGAACAGCGTGGACGTGCTGGGCCCTTCCACCCCGAACCCGCCCGCCGAGCCGCGGACGACCGAGCCGTACGGCGCGCGATTGCCGAGGATCGCGTTGTTGTGGATGCTGACGCCCTCCGCGGCGGCGGCCGTCCTGACCACGATCCCACCGTCGTTCTGAACGATCCGGCTGTTGCGAACGACTGCTGTGTCTCCGTCCTGGAGGGCGAGGAGCACGAACGACTCCGCCGCCTCAGCCGCCAACCCCTCGCTCGAGTTCCCGCAGACATCCACCCTCTCGGCGAGCAGCGACCCCGATCCGAGCCACTCCAACATGGCGCCCGTAGGCGTCAGATTGTCCACCAGCACAGCATCCCGGAGGACGACGTCCCCCCTCCAGCGAATCAGGCCCGAGCGGGTCGGGGTCGAATCGAAGGTCGCCACGGCGTTCCCGATCAGGCGTGCACCTTCGATGGTGAGCGTTCCCGCCCCACTCACCAGTCCGCCGCCGTTGGAGTAGCCCAGCGCCAGATTGTCACGAAACTCCGTGAACCCTGCCAGCACGACCTCGTTGGGCGCTGTGCCTCCCGAGAGTCCGCCATCGATGACCCGACTGGCGTCCCGCACGGAGGAATCGACGAGGGTGAGCCGCGTACCCGCGATGCCGATGGCCGGGTTCGCCCGGGCTCCGAACGACGTTCCCCGCCCGCGGAGACCCACGTGGTCCAGGACCACGTCCGAACCGCTGGCCTCGATGAACGCAGGGAGCGCGCCATCCGCCGACGAGGCGGCGAACCTCGTGCTCCAGTAGCTGTCGTGCACCGCGAGGGCCGCGGATGCCACGCGCACAGCACGCTGGGCGACCAGATCCATGTTGATCTCGTCCATGCAGACCGTCGCGCCACCGAGGACCTGGAGCAGGACGGCGTCCACCTCCGCATCCGCCGCATCGACCCACCGAGCCGGGTAGGTGTACGGCTGGAAGCGAACAGCCTTGCCATCGACCACGACCGACTCCGAGTACGTGCCCGCACCGATCTCGACCCACACCGGACCGGGCAGCAGGTCCACGGCAGCCTGCAGGCTGCCGACACACGGCACGGTGGCGATGGCACAGCACGCGCTGTCCGGGCACACGCGGACATGCTCGGCAGACAGCCAGTCCTCGTCGTCGCACGCGTCGAAGGCGCCGGCGGTGGCGAGGAGTGCTGGGATCATGGGCGAACACCCTCGACCCGCAGCGCGACCTCCTTCGTCAGACCGAACTCCGCGAGGGACTGCCAGGCGAAAGGCCCCTCCTCCGTCGCGCTCCAGACACTCGACACACCACCGTGCTCACACGTCGAGAGACACCCGATGGAGCCGGTCGGGCCGGACTCCTCCTCCACCCAGTCGCCCGCGTTCCGCAACGCCGTCACCACGACCTGACCCGGCTGAGCCACCAGGCCCGCAGCCGACAGGTCCACCCGGATCTCCCGTGTGACGCCAGGATGCGATCCTGCGGGGTCCTCCGGCACCGTGAAGGCGTACGCCGATGCCGGCGGGGTCGAGAGCAGCGCCCCGGCATCCTGGACCCAGACCATGCCTTCGTGCCCGAGGTGGGCCTGGCATGTGAAGTCGGCCCCTGCCTCCTCGAGCACCCCCGTCGCGATGGTGGAGTACACGAGCTCACTCGGCAGAAGACCGTCGGGAGCTACCAGGGCCACACCGGCCCACTGGCGCTCCTCGCCGATCCAGGGAGCCAGGAAGCCCGTGTAGCCCTCGCCGCCACAATCCGGCTCCAGCGACACGGTGTCGGTGTCGGTGTCGGTGTCGGTGTCGGTGTCGGTGTCGGTGTCGGTGTCGGTGTCGGTGTCCGTGTCCGTGTCCGTCTCCGCGGTCGGAGGGACGTCACCCCCTGGGCAGCCGGTGAGAACGAACCACGGGAGAGTCAGAATCCGAGCGCGCACGCGTCACCTCCAGCACGGCGACCCAACATCGCCAGGACAGAAACATGGAATCCCACAGGCACCGAGCTACATCCTCGGGAACCGAGGGCATCGCCCTCGTCCGACCAACCGTCGCAGTCGTCATCGCGGCCGTTCGCGGGCACCTCGACGGCCTCGGGGTGGGTACCCGGGTCGTCATCGTCGCAGTCGTCACCACCCCAATCGCTGGAGCGGTGGCCGTCATGGTCGGCATCGTAGTCGTCATCGCCACGACAATCGGCATCCACCCCATCATAAGGGGCATCGTACAGCCCTCCGCCCACGGTGGGCGTACCGTCGTCACAGTCGAACAGGTGGGGCACGCCGTCCCCGTCCGCGTCCACCCAGGCCGACGGAGCCGCGTCGGGCCCCCCGAACGGGCCGATGTCGAGGGCCGACCCGTCCAGATCCTCGGTCACCCCGACCACGGCGGTCCCGTCGCCAGCGTCCTTCGTGGGCCCGAACCAGGCCCCGCGGCCCGTCTCCACATCGGACGGTCCGAGCAACGCACACGACACTCCGGGCGCGAGGACGGGGTCGGACGTGAGGGCCGCCAGGTCGAGGATCTCTGGCCTCCTGTTCGGCGTGTTCCCCCACCACAGGTTGTGATGCAATGCCACACCCCCAGCCACGGAGAGGCCTCCAGCCCGAGGCGTGACGTCCGCATTGGCCACGACGAGGTTGTTCGTGAACAGCGTCTCCTCGCTCGGACCCGTGACTCCGAATCCGTACCTCTCGCCGTCCACGACGGACCCGACAGGCGCTCTGTTGCCGATCATGGCGTTGTTGTGAATCGTCACCCTCGACCCCTCGACGGTCGAAGACCACAAACCACCGTCATTGCCCACGAACCTCGAGTTGCGGACATACGCACGATCCGCCGTGTCCGATGCCAGGATCTCCAGGACCCGTACGTCGCGCACTCCGAACAGGGACTCACTGGTGTTGCCGCAGAATCCCGTGCGCTCCACCAGCATCTCTCCGCCACCGTACCACTGGAGCACGGCCCCGGACGGTGAGCGGTTCCCGATGAACGACGCGGACCGCACGTCCATGTCACCCCGCCAACGAATGAGCCCCGCACCGGTGGGCTCGTCCACGTACGAAAGGTAGTCGTTGTCGACGACCCGCACCCCGTCGATCTCGAGGACCCCGGTGCCCGCCAGAAGCGTGGTCTGGTCTCCCCCGAGGATGTGGTTGTCGCGGAGCTCGGTGTCCCCATCCAACCGGACGTGGCTCGGGATCGACGTGGTCAACCCGGCATCCAACACACCATGGGTGTCCCGGACGACACAGCCGTGCAGGTGCAGGCTCCCACCCGACACCGAGAGCGCGTGGCTGGCGCGGCGTCCGAAGGACACGCCGGCTCCCTCCATGGCCGTCCCATCGAGCAGAATCGAAGACGACGACGCACTGAGGAACACAGGGAGGCGATAGTTCGCATTGCCGGGTGCCCAGGTGCTGGACCAACTCCCCAGGAGCACGGTGACGTCACTGTCGTCCACATCCAGTCCCCGGTGTGTCGACAGATCCAGATCGACCCGCACGATACAGACGCGGGAGCCGCCCCTGACCGTGATGACCGGTGAATCCGGCGGAGCGTCGACAGGATCCACCCAACGCGCATAGGTCCCGGGAGGGGTGAGGCGAACGACCTTGCCATCGATGTCCAGCGCTCGATCGAGGGTTCCTTCGAGCTCGATCCGCGTCGGACCGACCGCCAGATCGACCGCCTCCTGCGGGTCGTCGACGCAGGTCCCCGCGAAGCCCGTGCAACAGCCCGGCTCCGAGCACACCCGGGTCCGCGGGATGCCCTCGAAGTCGGTGAGCTCACAGGGGTCCTGCGCCACCGCCGTCGCCAGAGCGAAGATCACAGAGGGTTCCCATGGAACGCGACATTCAGGTCGTCCACCAACCCGAACGACTCCAGGGTGGACCACTCGAAGGGAGGCTCATCGGTCGAGCTCCAGATCGACGCTGCGCCCCCCACCGCCACGCACGACTCGTAGCAAACCACCTCCCCGGCGGCTCCGTCCTTCCCTTCCTCGTACGCGCCTGCATTCTGAAGGACGGCGACCACGACCTGGCCCGGCTGCACGACCAGACCCGCGCTGGACAGGTCGATCTCCACGACCCGCGTGACCCCGGGGCTCGACCCGACCGGATCGGCGGGGACCGCGATGGCATGGGCCCCGTGCGGCGGGCTGGTATGCAATGCACCCGGATCCTGCACCCACACCCAGCCCTGCTGAGCGAGATGGGTGACGCAGGTGACGATGGCATCCCCGACGTCCGTGGGCTCGGTGGCGCGCAGCGTGAACGTCACGTCGGAGAGGGCGAGCGCCCCCCCTTCCCTGACGAGAGCCACGCCCGCCCAATTCCGCTCCTCCCCCACGAGCGGGAAGACCGCGTCGGTCTCGTCGCCGCAGGGTACCCGAAGCATGCTCGGGTCGGTATCGGTGTCAGTGTCAGTGTCAGTGTCAGTGTCGGTGTCGGTGTCGGTGTCGGTGTCGGTGTCCGCCTCCGTCACCGTGGTTCCCGGGACGCCGCTGCACCCGCCCAGGAGAGACGCCATCATCCATCGCATTTGAGCTCCAGTGTTTCCAGACCCTACCGTTCGGCGGGCGATTCGTCCCTCGCTGCTCATCGGCGCACGCACCGCCAACCGAGGCCGTCGCAATGTACGACTACTCTACCCTTCGGGGGGACCAGGACCTGCAGCCCCTGATCCTCGATGGCGGCATCGGAGAACCCAGCCAGGATCCGGTAGGTCCCCACGGGCACCGCGCCTGCCGCGTACCGCTCGCCATCGCGCAGCAGCCAGACCTCACGCGCGGTTCCCTCCACACGCACCTCACCCATGGCCACCGGAGCCGGAGGTGGCTGTACGGCGGTGGACACCGGAGGCTCCTCGACAGGCGACGGCGCGACGACGACAGGCGATGGCGCGACGACGACCGGCGTGGGCGCCTTGTGGAGTCCCAATCCGCGAACCCGTCTCGGGACCGGTGTCGGAGGGACAGCGGCGCGCCGATCCACGGGCGGCGGGGCCACGTCCTCGGGTTGCGAAGGTGTCTGCAGAGGCTCGGCGAGCGCTTCGGGAACCGGTGAGGGCGCCCCAGGGGCGTCCTCCGGGACGACAGCAGGCGAAGGCTCCGACCGATCTCCCACGGCCAGCAGGCCGACCGCACCGACCCCCAGACCGAGGGCCAGCGCGCATCCACCGGCCACCACAGCCCCTGCCAGCAGGAGTGTGCCCCGGAGCCAGCCCCTGTGGCTCGAAGGCGGCGGGGGCGCGGGGACTGTCGACCCATCACCCAGCGTGGTGATGGACGGTGAGGGCGCCAGGGTCACCCCTGCGACCGGCCCGAGGAGGGCCGCCATCGTGTCGGCCGGACCCGAAGGGGTCACCTCGAACCCTCGTTCCCCACGCCACACGGCCAACAGCGTGTCGCAGTCGGGGATGCGGGCCTCCCTGTCCACCACCAGCGAGCCTTCGATGGCCTCTGCCATTCCGACGGGCAGGTCGGGACGGAGATCGCGCACCGGGACGTATGCGCCGGTCGCGATCCTCGCGAGCGTGGCCACGTAGTCCGGCCCATCGAACGCTCGTTCTCCCGTGACGAGCTCGTAGAGGATGCATCCCAACGAGAACACGTCTGCCCGCACATCGACCCCCTTGGCGTCGCGGGCCTGCTCGGGCGCCATGTAGGCGGGCGACCCCATCACCTGTCCCGTCCGCGTAGCGGAGCTCGGACCTGAAGGATCGCCGAGTGCCTTGGTGAGCCCGAAGTCGGCCACGCGAGGGACCCACTCGTCGTCCTCGCGGGACACGAGGACGTTCGCGGGCTTGAGGTCGCGGTGGAGGTGCCCCGCACGGTGAGCCGCACGCACGCCCTTCACCACACCCTCGCCGAGGGACAGCACGAGGTCCAACGGGATTGGGCTCCGCTCCTGGATGAACCTGTCGAGGTCTGGACCGTCGACGAGCTCCATCACCAACGCCGGTAGGCCGTCCACGACGAGGGTGTCCATCACCGACACGACGTTGCGATGGCGGAGCGACGCCTGCACGCGGCCTTCGCGAAGCATCCGCTCGCAGATCGAACCGTGTGCGACCTGCAGCACCTTCATCGCACAAGGCGCGTTCAGGGCCACATGTCGCACTTCGTAGACCCTGGCCATCGCGCCCGCACCCAGCAGACGGACGACCTCGTAGCGGTCGACCTGCTCGCCGACGTCCAGCCCCCTCCCGATCACGGACAGATTCCGTTCGGCCCGCCTGGCGTGCCGTACCCGGACCCGTGAGGGCTGACCGAGGCACACCAGGCCTCCGGCTGGTCGTTGGCCACCGCATCCTCGGCGTCCGCCGAGAGCTGAACCGAGGTGCTGTCAGGGATGCCTGCACCCAGGACCGGAGTCTGGTCGATGACCGTGGTCCCGTACCGGACCGTCACGGGGTCTCCCCCATTGCTGAGGGCCACCATGCCGTAGAAGCCCGCAGGCGTGGGCTCACCACCCGACCACCCCGCCCGGGTGCCGGAGCCGAGCAACACCCGCGCTCCCGGTGCCACGATGACACTCTCGGCGACCACTCCGACGCCGCCGTCATCGTCGGACACTTCGACCCCGAGGAGGTCGACGGGTCGATCCGCGGTGTTCAACACCTCGATCCACTCCTTGTTGGCCTCGCTGTTCGTCGGTGCGTTCACGAGGACCTCGGTGACGACGAGGTCGCCGGGCGACAGGTCGAGGCCTCCGATGTAGGGCCCCACAGGGACGAAGGGCTGCAACAGGTACCTGTCGAACCCGAAGCGCACCCCACCTCGCACGGGGCCGATGAGGTCGCCGGTCGTGGGGGCACGCCCCCCAGCACCGAACGGGTCGTACAGCGAGAGGCCCAGGGGCAGCAGCCAGGGGGCGGGAGTGGGGGGCGTAGCGCCAGCGCCGCACACCTCGAGGAGCTCGCCCTCCACCGACACCAACACCCCTTCCCAGGGCTCCGGGTCGACCGCCAGGGTCAGGGGATCCACGGGGGTGTACTCCACCTGGATGTCGGTCTCGAGGACCGTCCAGTCGGCCGGTCCTGCGACCACCACCTCGGTCAGCCCGAAGTACTCCATCACCGATCCCGCGACCTGTACACGGTCGCCCACGACCGGCTCGATGGCCGCTCCGGATCCCAGGTACGCGTACACGCCCCTCCACGCACCGCCCCCGTCCTGGAGCCACGCACCCCGTCCGTCGCCGTCCACCGCCCCGACGACCACCCCATCCAGGACCACGCTCCCGGTGGCTGGCAACCCGGCCTGGATGCGAGCGATCGTGTCGATGTCGGACCGCTGGAGCTCGAAGGGGAACGCGTAGACGTGCCCGGACATCACACAGCCCTCGAGGTCGTAGTCGAGGTCGAACGGGTAGGGTACGTCGACACTGCCATCCGGCCCCACGGTCGCCTCGTAGGTCGTACTTCCATATTCGATCGTGAAACGACCGTTTGCATGGAGCCAACCGTCGGTGCCGTGAGCACCCTCACAGACCAGGAGTGCCGGTACGGCCTGGGGCTCGGCGGTCGGCGCCAGGGAATCACAGTCGGCATCGGTGTCCGCGTCCGTGTCCGCGTCGGTGTCGGTGTCCGCGTCCGTGTCCGTGTCCGCGTCCGTGTCCGCGTCCGTGTCCGCGTCCGTGTCAGCGTCCGTGTCAGCGTCCGCGTCCGTGTCCGTGTCCGTGTCCGTGTCCGTGTCCGCGTCCGTATCGGTGTCGGTGTCGGTGTCCGTGTCCGTGTCCGCGTCCGTGTCCGTGTCCGCGTCCGTATCGGTGTCGGTGTCGGTGTCGGTGTCGGTGTCGGTGTCGGCGTCGGTGTCGGTGTCCGCGTCCGAGTCCGAGTCCGAGTCGACCTCGACCGGATCGATGAAGACGCAGGAAGTGGCGAGAGCGACCAGCAGCAGACGCCGCATCTCAGCGTCCCACGCGCAGGACGGCGACCGCGCCGAGACCGCCACCGACGGCGAGCAGGCTGTACCCTGAGATTCCAGCGATCCGATTCGGCACGATCAGATCGGGCGACTGTGACGTGTCGTAGGCCGATTTCGTCGCCCGGGCCGCCAGGAGCCCACCGGTGCCGAGCCCCAGGGCCACGCCCGAAGCCACCCACCAGATGACCGGACGGCCGGCACGCACCCCCGACGTCGGTGTCGGGTGGGCCACGACGGCGGCGGAGACCGGAATCGGCCCGTCCGGATCGATCAGCCAGGTGGACGCCACAGAACCGTCCGCCGCCACATGCTGGAGGATCCAGGGTTCCGCGCGAGGCACCCGGGACGCGGGGAGGCCGTTCACCAGGAGCGCCCCCCCGACACCCGGGAGGTCGGCCTCGGCGGCCACCATGGGCAACGAGCTCGCATCCGCCCACGCGGTCGCCATCGGTCCGCGGAGGGCCGGGGAGTGCGCGAAGCCGGGCTGCGCCCGGAAGCCCGCCGCCAACCATCGCACGGCATCCGGATCCCCCGCCGAGAACAGCGACCAGCCCACGAGCCGGAAGGCCTCCGCCGCCTGGCCCGGGAGGATCGGCTCCCCCAGGCAGGGCAGAAGGCTCCGGAGCAGCGCCAGCCGGCCCTCCAGGTCGGACCAGTCCAGCCGATCGAGCGCGACCGCAGCGTCGCCCAGGGATCGATCGAGCCCCTCGCGGTCCACGGACGGTCCTCCGCAGGAGGATGCGAGAGCACTGGCGAGCAGGAGAACAGACATGACCATCCCGTTGAGTCCCCCGCTACGGACCCGAGGGCAGTTCGTCGTTCGCGTCATCGCTCCGGCGACGGCGTGCCCTCCAGGAGAGCCTCGAGCGCTCCGTTCAACCGCACGAGCGCATCGGGCAGGTCGCGTTCCAGCCCTTCCACCGCGGACCTGGACGACAGGTCGGCCGTAGCCAGGAGGATGGCGGCGACGTGGGCCGCCCGGTCGTCCGGAAGCTCCAGCATCCTCGCCACGACAGCGTTGTCCAGGTTCACGAACAGGCGCGCAGCCGGCCCGGACGCGATGCGATCGGTGACCCCGCGCGCCAGGGCGAGCAGGCCCGCCCCCACGCGCTGGTCCGTGGCATCGTCTTCCACACGGCGCTTCAGGAGCACGTCGCGGTCGGGCACCAGCACCAGCGGGACCACCCGAGGCTCGAACCGGCTCGGGACCACGGCGACGTCCTCCTCCCCGAACAGCCCGTCCAGACGGGCCCGTAGCGCCCCCGGAACCACGACCTCCGGGAACACCGAAGCGTCGGCGTTCCGCGTCCCGAGCACGAGGGCCGGGTGCCCCGACACGTCACACCAGCGCGTCGCGAACGCCGCGGCACCGAAGCGGCTCCCGTCCACCACCGGCCTCCCTGCGGCGCGGTGGAGGAGCACCTCGTACCCCGAGTCGTCGCCCACCGAGACCGCCACGCGCCCCCCGCCCCGCCGGGCGACCTCCGGGAGCGTCATGGCCCCCTCGGACGTCGGGACCTCCAGCTCGTCGCGCAGGAGCCCGAACAGCGTCACGTCCGACAGCGCCGCGCCCAGCAGGGACTCGTTGTGCCGCCGGAGCACCCGCCGCCAGACGTGGGGCTCCTCGGACGCCAGGCGCTGGAAGCCCTGGACGAGCGTGGCGCGCACGGCCTCCTGGATGGCCGTCCATCGGTGGTCGCGCTGCAGGTCCTCGCGGCTCGCGGTCGGCACCAGCGCGTCGCTCTCGATCGCCGCACCGGCGAAGCCCGCCCACACCGGCAGGAGCTCGCGGGCGTCGCGCGACACGAGCATCCCACGCACGTACACCGTCACCCCGCGCTGATCCGAGGTCGCCCATGTGGCCCCGTCGTGCACCCAGAGCACCCCTCCGGCCTCCACCCCGTCCGGCGCCAGCAGCGGGAAGGCCGCCAGGACCTCGTGCCGCGCCTCGAAAGCACCCGCCGTGCGATAGACCTCGGCTCGCGCGGCGTGCGGGGGCATGGCCTCGAGATCGGCCCGCCAGCACGGGGCCTTCGCGTTCACGAGGTCCGGCGCGTGGATCGGCACCGTGAGCAGGCACGCGTACCGGTCGAGCAGGTCGCGCACCCGCCGGGGCTCGGAGAGAGACGCGTGGGCCCGCTTCACGTGCAGCACCACCTCCGTCCCCACCGGGCCCGGCGGCCCCTCCGACACCGTGAACCGCAGGCCGTCCCGGCTCCGGAACACGTGCCCGACGTCGGGCGTGTGCACGCTCGTGGTGTGCACCTCGACGCGGTCGGCGACCACGTAGGCCGAGAGGAACCCGAGACCGAAGGCCCCGATGAGCCCCTCGTCGTCGTGCTCCTGCCGCAGGACCCGCGTGTACCCGCCGCCGATGGTGGCCAGGTAGCGCCCGATCTCGTCGTGGGTCAGCCCGGCGCCGTTGTCGCGGATCGAGAGCGTGCGGGCCTCGGAGTCCGCGCGGACGTGGATGACCGGCGAGGGGGCGTCGGGGTCCTCCAGCCGGCGTCGGGTGCAGGAGTCGTGGGCGTTCTGCACCAGCTCCCGCAGCGCGACCTCCGGCGTGGAGTACAGGTTGTGCGCCAGGACCTGCATCAGGCCCTCGTGGTCGACCCCCGCGGTCTCGAGCTCCGGCATCACATCCCCCAGCGTTCGGCCGTGTCGCGGTCCGCCGCAGCACCGGCGGCATCCCCGACCGCCTCGCGCAGCTCGGGCCACACGAGGGGGGAGGCACCGCGGGCCAGCTCGCCGAGCAGGGCGTGCAGACGGCCGAGCACCCCGGGGTCGTCCGGAACGGCGACCTTCACGAAGCCCGCCTCGATCCGGTCGCCCTCGTCGGGGTGGAACAGCACGTACTGCGGCCCGCTCGCGGTGTACACGGCCCCGCCGTGGGCCTCTGCGAACGCCTCCAGCCGCGCCATGGCCTCGGGCTCCAGCCGCGCGCCATCCACCGCGAACCCGACCGCGGTGGCGCCCTCGAGCATGGAGTTCGCCGCATAGGCGCGCGGGTCGTCACCTTCGGCGCTGAAGGGGTCGAAGGCCCACACCGAGCCGTACCGTTCGGGCGAGGGCGCGCTGATCGTCATGACCCGCGCGTGGCACGGGCCGATCCGCCTCGCCCAGAGGTCCGGGTGATCGGCGAACCGCAGCAGGAGCGGCTCCCCCTGGAGGTCGATCATGCCCTCGCCAGGCAGGTGGATGTCGACCGCGGAGGCCGCCTCCCGCACGACGTCCCACCGCGCGAGCTGGGTCGCGAGCTCCATGCGGAACCAGTGGTCGTCGTCGGTCGCGCCCTCCCCCAGGTCCGCGAGCGCGTCGAGGGCCTCCTCCACCCGACCGAGCCGCTGACGCACGCTCGCGAGGCTGCGGGCCACCGCCGTGGTGACCTCGTCGCGGTCCTCCCGCCAGAGCGCGTCCAGCTCGGACTCCGCGGCCGGCAGCTCTCCGCGCTTCAGGTGGAGGCGCGAGCGGAACCAGCGCACGTGGGGCCGCGCCGACGGCACGCCCGACGCAGCCTCCAGGGCGCGCTCCAGCCCCACGAGATCGTCGGCCTGCAGGCGGGCCGAGAGCACGGACGCCAGCAGCTCCGGGTCGTCCGGGCTGGACGCCAGCGCGCGGTCGAGCAGCCGGGTCGCGACGTCCGGCCAGCCCAGGCCGATCCAGCGCTCCGCCGTAGGCCGCACCAGCTCCAGGAGGCCGGGGTGGGCGAGGCTGGTGGCATACGCCTCGTCGAACGCCACGCCATCCTCGTCACCGAGGGCCTCCTGGACGGCCTCCGCGGTGTCGCCGAGCACGGCGGGCCTCCGCGCGTCCACCGCCGCACCGACCTCGGCGCGCCGCGCATCCGCCCCGAGAGGCCGCGCCAGCTGGGGGATGTGGACGTCCGCGAGCTCCAGGCACACCGAGGCGAGGGCCCAGCGGTCGTGCTCGGCGTAGAGCCCGGCCCAGTCGAGCGCACGGTCCACCGTCTGCCGGTGCGTGCAGTGCCTCGAGAGGGTCTGCAGCGTGGTCGCGACGTTCCGGTCGACCTCGTCGAACCCGAGCTCGCCGGCCCGCACGAGGTGCATCCAGACCAGGAGGAGCTCCGGGAAGTCCTCCACCTCGTCCGCGAAGGCCGAGAAGGCCGGGAGCTCCTCCATCGCGTCGTCGAACCGCCCCATCCGCACGAGGGCGTGGGCGACGCGGAGGGACTTCGACAGCCTGCCCATCTCGCCCTGGGCGCGGTTGTCGTAGGTGCGCGCGACCTCCAGCGCTTCCTCGAACCGCCCGAGGTCCAGGAGGGCCCAGCTCACCGAGAGCCCGAGGTCGTCGTCGTTGCCGTGCTCGCGCATCTCCCGCTCAGCGCGGGTCGCCAGCGTGAGCACCTCCTCGGGTCGCCCGGCATCGAGGAGCGCGCTCGCCACCTCGCCCTGGATGCACCGGAAGCACGGCCAGCCGGGGTGGATGCGCTCCAGGGCCTCCTCGGCCGCCCGGATCCGCTCGTCGGCGTACCCGGGACCGTCGAGGACCCCGTACGCGGCGCAGAGATCCTGGGTGGCGCAGACCGCCTGGGGACACCCGATGGCGTCCGGCCGATGCGCGCGCTCCACGAGGTCCACGGCCTCCCGGAGCGCGTCGTCCCGCGCGTCCTGCCGGTGGAGGATGCGGCTCTGCAGACCCCAGTGGCGCACGAACACCTCGAGCCACGGCAGCCCCAGCTTCTGCACGCGGGCCACGATCGCCGGCAGCGCGGCGTCCACGCGGGCGTGCTCCCCGTCGCACGTCCAGGTGGAGAGCTCGTCGATCTGCTCTGCGAGCGCAGGATCCTGCTCCCAGAGGGGCTCCAGGTGCTCGCCGACCCATGACCAGATGTCCATCTCTCGCCTCCGACCGCGGAGGCTACCAGGACCGCCGACCGCCGTGACGAATCCAGACGATCCGACCGTCGCGCGCGTCATACGATCCCCCCGTCCAGACCAGGAGCTCCCGATGCAGTTCGACTACAAGCGCGTCGCCGTCCTCACCGTGCTCGCCCTCCTCCCCGTCTCCGCCCTCGCCGCTGCGGCCGCTGCCGGTGCGGATGGTGGCTTCTGCGCCGACCTCTTCGGCGCGTGGTTCGGTGGGTGTGGCGGATGCCCGGGCAAGTGAGCGTCCGCATCGAGTACTGCCTGTCCTGAGACTACAAGCCTCGAGCCGCCCGGGTGGCGGAGGTCCTCGAGGCCGAGCTCGGCGTCCGCGCCGAGCTGGTTCCAGGCGCGCGCGGCGTGTTCCTCGTCTACGTGGGCGACACGCTGGTCGCGAAGAAGACGCTCGACGGCTTCCCCACGCCCGAGCAGTGCGTGGAGGCCGTCAGGGAGGCCCTCTGACGATGCCCTTCTTCCCCCGGATCGACCCCTCCGACGGGTCCTCCCTCGCCGCAGTGCAGGGCCATGCGCCCGGTGACGTCCAGCGCCGCCTCGACGCCGCGGAGGCCGCCTTCACGGCCTGGCGGCGGAGCCCCATGGACGAGCGGACGGCGCTGCTGCGTGCCGTCGCGGGGCGCCTGCGCGACGGGGCCGACGCGTACGCGCGCCTGATGGCCGAGGAGATGGGCAAGCCCGTGTCCGAGGGCCGCGCGGAGGTCGCGAAGTGCGCCTGGCTGTGCGACTGGGCGGCCGAGGAGGGGCCGGCGCTCCTGCTCGACCGTCCGGCCGACGTGGGCCCCGACGCCCGGGCGTTCACGAGCTACCGGCCGCTCGGCACCGTTCTCGGGGTGATGCCCTGGAACTACCCGTTCTGGCAGGTGTTCCGGTACGTCGTGCCCGCGCTGCTCGCCGGGAACGCGGCGCTCCTCAAGCACGCTCCGAACGTCCCGGGCTGCGCGCTGGCGATCGAGACCGTCCTGCGCGACGCCGGAGCGCCCGCGGGTCTCTTCCAGGCCCTGTTGATCGAGGTCCACGCCCTGCCCGGCGTCCTGGGCCACCGCGCGGTGCGCGCCGCCACGCTCACGGGGAGCACCCGGGCCGGGCGGTCCTTCGCGTCCGAGGCGGGGCGCCTCCTGCGTCCCACCGTGCTCGAGCTCGGCGGGTCCGATGCCTACCTGGTGCTCGAGGACGCGGACATCCCCGCGGCCGCCGGGGTCTGCGCGACGAGCCGGCTGCTGAACGGGGGCCAGTCCTGCATCGCCGCCAAGCGCATGATCGTCGTGGACGCCGTGCACGACGCGTTCGTGGAGGCCTTCGTGGCCGCGATGGCCGCGCGGGTCCATGGGCATCCGTTGGACGACGCCACGCAGCTCGGGCCGATGGCGCGCGCGGACCTCCGGGATGCCGTCGCCGACCAGGTCGACACCACGGTCGCGGCGGGCGCCGGGGTGGCCCTGGGGGGTCGGAGGCCCGACCGGCCGGGCTTCTGGTACCCGGCCACCGTGCTGGTCGACGTGCCCCACGACGCCCGGACGGCCACCGAGGAGGTCTTCGGTCCCGCGGCATCGGTGTTCCGGGTGCGCGACGAGCGTGCGGGCATCGCGCTGGCCAACGCGGGCGAGCTGGGCCTCGGTGCCGCGGTGTTCACCGCCGACCTCGCCAGGGGCGAGCGCATCGCGCGCGAGGAGCTCGAGGCCGGGAGCTGCTTCGTGAACACCTTCGTGAAGTCCGATCCGCGGCTGCCGTTCGGGGGCATCGCGGACAGCGGGTACGGGCGTGAGCTCGGGCCCGAGGGGATGCGGCAGTTCACCAACGTGAAGACCGTCTGGGTGCAGGGAGCCTGATCGACGCAACCCGAGTCCCGAACGGCTCCAGCCTGCGTGATATGCGCCGGCATGCACATCCTCCTGGCCTCGGCCTGCGTCTCCGCCACCCCTGCTCCACCCGACCCACCTGCGCCGACGCCCGTGGTCGTGCCGACCCCTGCCCCGTGCACGATCTCGCTCCTCTTCCCCGACGCCGATGGTGACGGGTTCGGTGGCGCGGTCGGGGTAGAGCGGTGTCCCGGTCCCGGCTGGGTCACCGACGGCTCCGACTGCGACGACTCCGACGCCACCGTGAACCCCGCAGCGGATGAGGTGTGTGGGGGCGGCGACGAAGACTGCGATGGCCTCGTGGACGACAGCGATCCGTCCGTGGTCGACGGGATCCCGGCGTGGCGCGACGCTGACAGCGACGGCTTCGGCGGCGGCGAGAGCGTCCTGCGGTGCGACCTGGACGGCTGGAGCACGGAGGCCGGTGATTGCGACGACACGGCAGACGGCATCCACCCCGGCGCCGTGGAGGTCTGCGACGGTGTCGACGACGACTGCGACACCCTGACAGACGACGCCGATCCGGACCTGGTGGGTGGGACCCTCGCCTACCGGGACCTCGATGGCGACGGCTTCGGTTCCGACAGCTCCCTGGTCTGTGCCGTGGAGCTCGGGTGGGTCGAGCAGGACGGTGACTGCGACGACAGCGATCCCCTGGTGAACCCCGGGGCGGTGGAGGTGTGCGGGGGCACCGACGAGGACTGCGACGGGTCGATCGACGATGGCGACCCCTCGGTGGTCGGTCGCCTCGACCTGTACGCCGACCTCGACGGCGACGGTGTCGGCGCCGGTGCCGCGGTGCTCCACTGTCCCGGCGAGGGTTGGTCCGACGTCGCCACGGACTGCGACGACACAGATGCCACCGTGCTCGCCGCGGGCCCGCTCTACACCGACAGCGACGGCGACGGGTTCGGTGCGGGTACGCCGGTCGTCGCCTGCCCCACCGCGGGCCTCACGGCGGACGCGACGGACTGCGACGACGGCGATGCGCAGGCCCACCCGGGCAGCACCGAGGTCTGCGGGGGCGGCGACGAGGACTGTGACGGCGCCATCGACGCCGCGGACGACGACACCTTCACGCTGTTCGCCGACGACGACGGCGACGGGTTCGGTGGCGTCCCCGCGTCGGCCTGCGGCGACACGTCCGGCTCGGTCGTCGCTGGTGGCGACTGCGACGATACGGACCCCGACGTCCACCCGGGCGCCATCGACGCCATCGCATGCGACGGGGTCGACAGCGACTGCGACCCGGCGGTGCCCGCGACCCTCGAAGTGCCCTGGCAGATCCCCACCATCGGCGGGGCCATCGCAGCCGCGGGCGCCGACGCGACGATCTGCGTGGCACCGGGCCTGTACGAAGAGCGGCTGGTCATCCCTGCCGGGAACCTCGCGATCATCGGCACGGCAGGTCCCGACGCGACCGTCGTGGACGCCCAGGGCCTCGGACGCACGGTCACCCTCTCGGGCGGGAGCACCGAGGTGACGTTGCGGGGCCTCACCTTCCGCAACGGGGCCGCTGTGGGCGACCAGGGCGGCAACGTCTTCATCGGCACCGGCAGGCCCGTGCACCTCGAACACGTCGTCATCGAGAACGGCATCGCCGACGAGGGAGGGGGGCTGTATGCCGACTACGACTGCCGGCTCACGCTCACCGACACCGTGGTGTCGAACAACTACGGCGCCTCCGGTGGCGGTGGTCTGTTCACGGACTGGGGCGTGGCCACCCTGACGCGTGTGACGCTCACCCACAACAGCACGGACGCGACGCAGGGATCCGACGGCGGAGGCATGTACCTCCGGGCCGACGCCCTCGTGGAGGACACGCTCATCGCGGACAATGGCCCCGCCGACGTGGGTGGGGGTGGGGTCTCGAGCGGCGAGCTCCTGATGCGACGCACACGTATCGAACGAAACGACGCGGACTTCCGCAGTGATGCCCTCCACCTCGCTTGGGACGCGACCCTCGAGAACGTGGCCATCCTCGACAACGGCGTCGCCGACTGGACCTACGGGGCACTCGGCGTGCGGGGCAGCGTCATGGTGGCCCTGCGCAACGTCATCTCGGCCGGCAACACCCGCGAGGGTCTCTACAGCTCGAGCTTCACCTCGGACATCGTCCTGGACATCGACCAGTGCGCCTTCGTGGGGAACAGCAAGGGGGTCCACCTCAGCCAGGACTACGGGACCACCGTCGCCACCGTCCGGAACACGACGATCACCGGCAACGGGGTGGGGGTCGACATCAACGACAGCACGTTGGTCACCTTCGACGTGATGTACTCGAACCTCTGGGGCAACACCACCGACCTCCAGGACGAAGCCGCGTTCACGCCGGGATCCGACGGGAACCTGTCGGTAGACCCGGGCTTCGTGGCGTTCGATGGGAGCCAGCCCGCGTCGACCTGGGACCTGCAGCTCACTCCGGGGTCGGCGCTCATCGACGCCGGCGCCCCCGCCGTCATGGATGCGGATGCGACCCGGAGCGACATCGGGCCGTACGGCGGGCCATCGTCCACGGCCTGGTGACGCAGGAGGGTTCAGAGAATGGCGACCTTCTGCTCCACCCGCTCGGCGGCCGACGCGTACAGATCGGCCTCCGCGACCCGAGCCGTGCGGGCGGCGTGGCGCTCGGCCAGATCGTAGTAGCGGTGAGCCCGGACCCACACGTTCTCCACGCGCTCCCGGGCCTCCGGCGTGAGGGACGCGGGCATGCCGTACTGCGTGACCACGTCGTCGCCGAGCCGCTCGAAGCTCATGCCGAGCCGATGGAGCTGCTCCAGGGCGAAGCGATGCTGGCCGAGGGCGACCGTGGCGTCGAGCTGCTCGCGCGCCCGCGTGACCAACAGGGCGCGGCGCTCCAGGGTGGGCTCCCCCACGCCCAGCTCGTCCGCGACGTCCAGCCAGAGCGACGCGAGCTGCGTGTGCGCGCGCGCCTGGTGCCAGGTGGCCACGGAGTCCGGCGTGCGGTCCAGCCGCTCGACCAACGCCTGGGTCTCGCGGCGGAGACGCCTGCCGTGGGTGCGCGCGTCGCGGTCGGCCGGCGAGAGCAGCGTGAGGCGCCACATCGCACGATCGAGGTCGAACCGGGCGGCCTGCTCCTCGTCGAGATCGCGCGTGCGACGCTCGCGGCGCAGGAGCTTCAGGGCCGCCCGCGGATCGCCCGCGTCCGCCGTGGCCTCCGCCCTCGACAGGGCGATCCGGTGCGTGAACGCACCCTCGGGCTGGAGGGACAGGGCGGCCTCGAAGGACCGCAGGGCGGCCTGGGGCTCACCCTCGTACTGCCAGGTGAGACCGACGAGCCACGCGGCCTCCTGATCGTGGGCCCCGGGGACCTCCAGGGCCCCCTCTGCGAGCCTGCGCGCCGTGAGGAGATCGTCGCCCCGCAGAGCGCGCCGCGCCTCGAGGATCGCGTACGCGGGGGAGGGCGTGGAAGAGCCCGCCAGGGCGGGCAGGATCACGAACAGCATGCGGGACTCCGGGTGACGCACGACATGACCTCGTCCCCTCTCTTCGGTTCCATGGTAACGTCCTGTTGCTGCGAGGTTCGTGCTACGACGCTGTTCACAGTCCCCCCGTACGTTGTCCTTCGGACTCCGTCCCTCACCGTGGAGCGCAAGCCCTTCTGAAGGGAAGCCAGAAGCGGTGAAATAGAGCCCACCTACTGCAAAGTAGGGGGTCTGAAACCGATCTCACGTCCTCGTCGGCAACCGGGTCCCCCTTCGGGGGGGCCCGGTGACTCGCTCCCAGGGTGGCCCTTGCTGCTCTTCGCCCTTCAGTCGGCGCTCGCGACACCTGTCCGCATCGACGTGCAGGGCGGTGACGCCCGCCTGCTCATCGCAGACCGCACCTACTACGCGGGAACCACGTTCGAGATCGAGCGCGGCACCCACCTGGTGCGCCTGGAAGGCCCGAGCCCCTGGACGTTCCCGCTCGTGGTCGGTGCGGAACCCGTGCACCTCTGTCTGCTCCCCACCACCCAGGCGCTCTGCGAGATCCGGGAGCCGCGCACATCGGCGCGGCTGTCGATCGAGGTGCGGCCCGCCGACGCCACCATCGAGGTGGAGCAGGTCTACGCGCGGGGGCTCTGGGTCCGCGAGGTACGCCTCGGCCACCACCCGGTCCAGATCACCTGGCGCGACCACGCGATGTCGATGATGATCGATGTGCAGGAGAACGTGACCCTCTGCTACGACGCGGAGAAGCGGCAGCCCTGCACACCCTGACGGTTCAGCCGCAGGATCCGCCCGGTCCCGCGGCCTGCACGGCGAGCATCCCACCCGTCATGCTCGCCACCTCCCGGAAGCCCATGGCCTCGAGCTCGAGGGCAGCACGGTCGGAGCGCCCCCCGGACCGGCAGATGGTCACGATGCGCTGGCCGCGATCCCAGCCCACCGCCGCGTTGTGGAGCGTCATGAGCGGCACGAGCTCCGTGCCGTCGAGGTGGCCGAGAGGCCCGTCGTACTCGTCGTCGTTGCGCACGTCCACGAGCCGCACCTCGGACGCGTGGGCCTTCACCCAGTCCACGGGGGCCTGCAGAGCGCCGTGGGCGTTGCGCTCGAGCTCGTCCCATGGGTCGGTGGGGCGGCCGAGCTTCAGGTTCGCAGGCACGGCGACGTCGATCATCTTCGGGTACGCGAGGTCCAGCGCGTCCATGATGTCCTGGAACTCCGCGAGCGTGCGGCCACCGCCCAGGCGCGGGTTGTGCGCCTTCTCCTCGGCCACCGTGCTCATGGTCCGGCCCTTGTAGTCGTGGCCCGGGAAGATGGCGCAGCCGTCCGGGAGCGAGAAGATCTGCTCGTGCACCGAGCGGAACAGAGTGGGTGCGCTGCCCTCCTGGAAGTCCGTGCGCCCGCATCCCCGGATCAGCAGGGCGTCTCCGGTGAACGCCATGGAGTGGTCGCCCGTGACGTAGGTGGCCGAGGAGCCCGTGTGGCCGGGCGTCATGCGGACCTCCAGCACCACGGAGCCGAACGCCAGGCGCTCGCCGTGCTGGACCTCGCGGTACTCGCCCTTCGCGCCGGACCCGGCAGGGTAGAGGGTCTGGCAGCCCGTCCGGTCGGCCAGCGTCGCGGCCGCCGTGACGTGGTCCGCGTGGACGTGGGTGTCGAGGGTCGCCACGAGCTCCAGCCCGAGCTCCGCGAGCACCTGGAGGTCACGGTCGACGAGCTCGACCACGGGGTCGATGAGGACCGCTGTGCCCTGGGTGGGGTCACCGAGCAGGTAGGTGTAGGTACAGCTCTCGCGGTCGAACAACTGGCGGAAGATCATCGGGGCTCCTCGGAGGACATCGATGTCCGCCAAGCAAGCTCCGTGCCGACCTACAACGCGTCCAGCCCGAGCACCTTCATGCGCCGCCAGAGCGTGGTGCGCGAGATGCCGAGCCGGGCCGCCGCGCGCGAACGGTTGCCGCGGGCCTGCACCAGGGCCTCCAGGATCTCTGCGCGGTCCTCCCTACGCACGGCCTGCACGGCCGGCTCGTGGGGCTCGGGAGGCCCCTCGCCGCGGAGCTCGGGCGGGAGGTCGGCGAGCGTGAGCCGGGGGCCCGTGCCCAGCGCCATGGCGGCCTGGACGACGTTGCGCAGCTCCCGGACGTTCCCCGGCCAGTCGTAGGCCACCATGCACGCGAGCGCGTCGGGCTCGATGCCCTCCATCCGACGGCCGCCGGTGTCCAGGGTGGCGATGAAGTGTCGCAGGAGCGGTGCGATGTCGTCGCGACGCTCGCGCAACGGCGGGAGGAAGACGGTAGCGACACGGATGCGGAACATCAGGTCGGCCCGGAACCGCCCTTCCTGCACGCCGCGCCGGAGCGACCGGTGGGTCGCCGAGACCATGCGCACGTCGACCTTGCGGGCCTCGCTGCCGCCCACCGGCGTGAACGAGCTCTCCTGCAACACCCGCAACAGGCGTGGCTGGATGTCGAGGGGCAGCTCGCCGATCTCGTCGAGGAAGACCGTCCCCCCGTCCGCCCGCTCGAACAGGCCCTGGCGCGCCCGCACCGCGCCGGTGAACGCCCCGCGGACATGGCCGAACAGCTCGCTGGCCAGCAGGTCGCCCGTGAGCGTCGCGCAGTTCACCGCCAGGAACGGCCGGGACGCCCGGGGCGAGAGGTCGTGCAGGGCGCGCGCGACGAGCTCCTTGCCGCTCCCGGTCTCCCCGCGGATGAGGATCGGCGCGTCGGTGGCGGCCGCCCGTTCCAGGGTGTTCCAGAGGTCGTGCATCGACGGCGCGCGCGACAACATGCCGTGGAAGGTGCGGAGCTCCTGGCCCTCCGACGTCGCCGCTCGGATCATCGATGTTCCTCAGATGTTTCAGCGTGTTGCAACACCCTTGTAACACTGAGTGCAGGTGCCCTCGGGCACCTCCTGGCCCGCGGAGCGCAGGTAGTGGGCCAGCGGACAGGTCGCGCACGCCCCACCCCCGAGCTCCAGCCCGTGCACCAGGGCCTCGTTCATGGCCAGGAACCACTCGGTCTGCGTGGGGAAGAGGGCGTGGTCGCCGAACTGCTCGGTGAGCCCGACGTCGTCGAACAGGGCCATCGTGCCGGGCTTCATGCCCGCGAGGAGGAGGTGGCGGCCGTGCTCCGCCAGGCGTGCCCGCATCGCGAGGAGCACGCCAGCGGTGGTGTAGTCGAGGCCCCGGGCCCGCTTGAGACGCACGATGAGCACGCGCACGCTGGGGTCGCGCGTGGCGTCGTCCAGGGCGTCCTGGAGCTCGCTCGCCGCCCCGAAGAACAGGTTGCCCTCGACGTGGAGCGCCCGGACCTTGCGGCACACCTCGAGCGGTGCGTCGAAGTCCCCGGTGGCCTCGCGGATGTGGTTGTCGCTCACGACGAGGTCGGTGACGCGTAGGTGCCGGACCCGGCGGAGGAACAGGAGGATCGAGATGCCCACGCCGAGGTAGATCGCCAGGTCCAGCGGGAGGGTCCAGGTGCCCACGACGGTCGCCAGGAAGGCCAGCCGGTCGCCCCAGATCGCGTGCATGACCTGCTTGATCGCCTTCTCGTCGACCAGATCCCGCGCCACCAGGAGCAGGAGGCCCGCCAGGCTGGCGATGGGCGTGAGATCCACGAACGGCCCCGCCAGGAGCAGCACCAGGACCATCAACAGACCCGAGAACACGCCCGACAACCGGCTGACGGCACCGGCCCGGAAGTTCAGGGCGGACCGCGAGAGGCTGCCGCTCACGGGGTAGCCGCCGGTGAACGCCGCGCCCAGGTTGGACAGGCCCTGCCCGAGGAACTCGCGGTTCATGTCGAGCCGCTCGCCGCTCTCGGCCGCGATGGACCGGGCCACGGCACTCGACTCCACCAGCGAGAGCACCGTGGCGGCGACGGCGGCCGGGAGGAGGAGCTGGAGCGTGGCGGCGTCGACCGGTGGCCGCGTGAGGGGCGGGAGGCCCGCCGGGACGGGCGCGATCTGGCCGGCCGTCGCGAGCCCCATGCCCTCGAGATCGAACAACCAGGAGAGCACGATCCCGCCGATGAGCACGAGGATCGCGCCCGGTGCGCGCGGCAGGTAGCGGCGCTGCAGGAGCAACACGGCCAGCGTACCGAGCCCGAGGCCCACCGACAGCGGGTTCGCCCCGTGCAGGCCGCTCACCCACGTCATGAAGCGCGTGGCGGGGTCGCCGCGGCCCATCGACGTCTGCGTGAGGTAGCCGAGCTGCCCGAAGCCGATGAGGAGCCCCGCACCCGTGATGTACCCGAGCACCACGGCCTTGCTGATGTAGTCGACGATCGACCCCAGCCGCAGGGCGCCCGCCGCGAACTGGAAGGCGCCCACCAGGAGCGCGAGGGTCGCCGCGAACAGGATCGGGTCGCCGTCGGACGCCTCGTTGGCCAGCGTGAGCCCGACGAGGAGCGACAGGGCGTTCGTGGGGCCGGTCACCACGTGGCTGCTGCTGCGCGCGAGGGCCGCGAGCACGGTGGGGACGGCCGCCGCATACAGGCCCATGGCCGGCGGGAGCCCCGCGATCATCGCGTAGGCGACGCCCTGCGGCACGGCCATCATGGTCACCGCAGCAGCGGCAGAGAGATCACGTCGGAGGGAGTCGCCGGTCATTCCGGATCCCGTGAGCAAGACGCGTGCCGAAAGAGGCACGGGACTTGCAAACCGTCCTGCGGCATCATGGCGCCCAGACCCCGGCGTGCGCCCGCCGGAAGAGGAACGGGATGAACTACGGCTTCGTCATCGACAACAGCAGCTGCATCGGCTGTCACGCGTGCTCCACCGCGTGCAAGTCCGAGCACCACGTCCCCCTGGGCGTGAACCGGACCTGGGTGAAGTACACGGAGACCGGCCGGTACCCGGACGCCCGGCGGAGCTTCCAGGTCACCCGGTGCAACCACTGCTCCAACCCGCCGTGCGTGCGGATCTGCCCCACGGGCGCCATGCACCAGCGGGCGGACGGCATCGTCGACTTCGACTCCGATGCGTGCATCGGGTGCAAGGGTTGCCTCCAGGCCTGCCCGTACGACGCCATCTACATCGACCCCGACACCCACACGGCGGCCAAGTGCAACTACTGCGCGCACCGCGTGGAGGTCGGCGTGGAGCCGGCCTGCGTCGTGGTCTGCCCGGAGCACGCCATCATCGCCGGCGACCTCGACGATCCCACGTCCGAGATCAGCCACGTGGTCGCCAAGAACAACGTCACGGTCCGGAAGCCCGAGCAGGGCACGAGCCCCAAGGTGTTCTACATCCAGGGCCACGACATCAACATGCACCCAACGGCCACCGAGCGCACGCCCGACAGCTTCATGTGGGCGGACGTCCTCGACCTGCACCCCGGTGAGCACCCGAAGCCGAAGGGCACGGCCATCCCGCCGGTGGCCCCGTCCTCCGGGCCCACCCGCACGCCCCAGGAGCAGGGCCTGAATGCCGGGGGCCCGATCCAGGTGAGCGGGAACATGGCCGGGCACATGGTCCAGGTCGGCTACAACGCGCAGCACAAGATCCCCTGGCACTGGCAGATCCCCGCGTACGTCGTCACCAAGCACATCGCGGGCGGCACGTTCATGCTGCTCGGGGTCGCCGCCCTCCTCGGGGGCATCCCGTTCTCGGCGGGCCAGGTCGTGTTCGCCGGCGGTCTCGCCGTGCTGATGTCCCTCGTCACCCTCGCGCTCCTGATCTACGACCTCGACCGGCCGGACCGCTTCTTCTACCTGCTCGTCCGTCCGCAGTGGCGCTCCTGGATCGCCCGGGCCGCCTGGATTCTGAGCGGTTTCTCGGCCGTCACCGGCCTCTGGTGGGCGCTCGAGACGGCCGCCTGGCTCGGCATCCTCGGCGAGCCCACCACGCTCCGGCCCCTGCTGGCGGCCCTCTCCATCCCCTTCGGTCTCGGCGCGTCCATCTACACCGCGTTCCTGTTCGCCCAGGCCGAGGGCCGCGATCTCTGGCAGGCCAGCCACGTGCCCTTCCAGATGACGATCCACGCCGTCGCCTTCGGCGCCGCCACCCTCGCGATCGCGGGGCCGGCCACCGAGAGCATGCGCTGGCTCTTCGTCCTCGCGATGCTCGCCTCCCTCGTCGTCACCCTGTTCGCCGACCTCACCGTCCCCCAGGCCAGCGAGCTCGCCCGTCGGGCGGCCGTCGACATGACCTGGGGCCGCTACAAGCGGGAGTACTGGATGGGCGGCATCGGTCTCGGTCACATCGTCGCCATCGCCCTCGGGGTGATCGGTGGCGCCGTCGGCAGCCTGCTCGCCCTCGTGGCGGCCGGCGTCGGCATGTACGCCTACAACCTCGCCTTCGTGATGGCTCCGCAAGAGCAGCCCAACTCCTGAGGTCCGAACCATGACTGCCACGCGCCGTCTCGCCGACACGTTCGCCCGCATGCTCGGGCTCCCGGAGTCCAAGGCCACCCGCTACGAGCGGCAGCCCACGTCTCCCTCCAACGCCGCCGGCGTCGCCATGCCCGGCTACGCCCGCGACGGGGGCAGCCCCGTCGACATGATCGAGGTCCGCCAGCCCGACGGCCGGATGTCCTCCTACCCGCCGCCGGACCACTGGGCCGACTGGGTCGAGTGGGACGCGAAGGCGTGGCCCGAGAAGGTCGCGCGTCGCTACACCCTCGTGCCCACCATCTGCTTCAACTGCGAGTCGGGCTGCGGGCTCCTCGCCTACGTCGACAGCACCACGCTCGAGATCCGCAAGTTCGAGGGCAACCCGATGCACCCGGGCTCCCGGGGCCGCAACTGCGCCAAGGGTCCGGCCACGCACAACCAGGTGTACGACCCAGAGCGCATCCTCTACCCCCTCAAGCGGGTCGGGCCGCGCGGCAGCGGCCAGTGGAAGCGCGTGAGCTGGGACGAGGCGATGGACGACATCGCCGCGAAGATGCGGGAGTCCCGCCAGAAGCGGCGCGACGGCATCATGTACCACGTGGGTCGCCCGGGCGAGGACCACTACGCCAACCGCTGCATCCAGGCGTGGGGCGTGGACGGCCACAACAGCCACACCAACGTCTGCAGCGCCGCCGCCCGCACGGGCTACACGCTCTGGGCGGGCTTCGACCGTCCCAGCCCGGACTACGCGAACGCCCGCACCATCCTGCTGATCTCGAGCCACCTCGAGACCGGCCACTACTTCAACCCGCACGCCCAGCGGATCATCGACGCCAAGAAGAACGGCGCCCGCCTGATCACCTTCGATCCACGGCTCTCGAACACCGCGTCGAAGTCGGACGTCTGGCTGCCCACCTGGCCCGGCAGCGAGACCACCGTGCTCCTGGCCATCGCCCGGCACCTCCTCGAGACCGACCAGTGGAACAAGGACTTCGTCCGTCGCTGGGTGGACTGGCAGACCTTCCTGAAGCACGCGCCAACGGTCATCCGCGACCCCGGTGTGCACGAGGCCATCGCGGGCCGCGACACGTTCGAGGGCTTCGTGGACGGGCTGAAGGCGCTCTACCGCGACTTCACGTTCGAGCGGGCCGCCACCGAGGCCCAGGTGCCGGAAGACCGGATCCGCGCGGCTGCCGACGCCATCGCGGCCGCCGGTGACCGCCTGGCCGCCCACAACTGGCGGTCGGCCTCCATCGGCAACCGTGGCGGCTGGCAGGTCGTGCGCTGCCTGTTCCTGCTCAACGTGCTCACCGGGAGCGTCGGCACCGTGGGCGGCACGTCGGGCAACTCGTGGAACAAGTTCACCCCCAAGCCCTTCCGTCAGCCGCCCGCGGGCGACACCTGGAACGAGCTGCACCTCCCCGACGAGTGGTCGCCCTTCGCCCACTTCGAGATGTCGTTCCTCCTCCCCCACTTCCTGAAGGAGGGCCGGGGCACCGTGGACGTGTACTTCACGCGCGTCTACAACCCGCTCTGGACGAACCCCGACGGCTTCATGTGGATGGAGGCGCTGCAGGACGAGTCCAAGATGGGCCTGCACGTGGCGCTGACGCCCACCTGGAACGAGTCCGCCTGGTTCGCCGACTACGTGCTGCCCATGGGCCACGCCGGCGAGCGCCACGACGTGATGAGCCAGGAGACCCACGCCGGCAAGTGGATCGGCTTCCGCCAGCCCGTGCGGCGCGTGGCGATGGAGCGCCAGGGCAAGAAGGTGAAGTACACCTGGGAGGCCAACCCCGGCGAGGTCTGGGAGGAGGCGGAGCTCTGGGTGGAGCTCTCGTGGCGCATGGACCCCGACGGCTCGCTCGGCGTGCGCCAGTGGTTCGAGAGCCTCGAGAACCCCGGTCAGCCCGTCACCCAGGACGAGTACTGGGGCTGGATCTTCGACAACAGCGTGCCCGGCCTGCCCGAGGCCGCCGCGGCCGAAGGCCTGACACCCCTCGCCTACATGCGGAAGTACGGGGCCTTCGAGGTCGAGAAGAACGTCTACGCGCCGTACGAGCGCGAGGTGGGCGGCCGGAAGGGCAAGGACGGCCTGGTGCACCAGGACGGCAAGGTCATCGGCGTGGTCGTCGACGACGTGAAGCGCGCGGGGTTCGAGACGCCCAGCCGCAAGCTCGAGATCCTCTCGACCACCCTGGTGGACTGGGGCTGGAAGGAGCAGGAGTACGCCGTGCCGTGGCCGCTCGAGAGCCACGTGAGCCCCGCCAACATCGACGCGCGCAAGGGCGAGATGCTCCTGCTGCCCAACTGGCGGCTCCCCACGCTGATCCACACCCGCTCGGCCAACGCGAAGTGGCTGGTGGAGATCAGCCACAACAACCCCGTCTGGATGCACCCGAGCGACGCGCGGCGCCTCGGGGTCGAGACCGGCGACTGCGTGCGGGTCGACACCGAGATCGGCTGGTTCGTGGACCGCGCGTGGGTCACGGAGGGCATCAAGCCCGGGATCATCGCCATCTCGCACCACCTGGGTCGCTGGCGGCTCCAGGACGACGCGGGCGTGAACAAGCAGGGAAGCTCGCTGGTGGACATCAGCTCCCAGGGCACCGAGCACCGCCTGAGGATCCAGAAGGGTGCGGAGGCGTGGGCGTCCGTGGACCCCGACACCTCGCGGATCTGGTGGAAGACGGTGGGGGTGCACCAGAACCTCACCCACGCCGTGCATCCCGACCCCATCAGCGGCGCCCACTGCTGGCTCCAGAAGGCCACCGGCGTACGGAAGGCCCGTGAGGACGAGCCATACGGGACGGTCTCCGTGGACACCACGCGGTCCATGAAGGTGTACGAGGAGTGGAAGGCCCTCACCCGGCCCGCCTCCACGCACAGCCCCGACGGGACCCGCCGTCCCCACTGGCTCAAGCGGCCGCTCAAGCCCACCAAGGACGCCTACAAGCTCCCGACGGCCAAGTGACCGCAGACCTCGCGCTCGCTCGGGCACGCACGTACGGGCTGCTCGCGGAGGTCCTCCTGGACGGCTGGACCCCGCGGGCGCTCGACGTCGTGCGTGGGCTCCCGTGGGCGAGCGACCTGCCCGACGACCCCGAGCAGCTCGCGGTGCGCCACCAGCAGGTGTTCGGCACGGCCGTGCCGCCGTACGCGAGCGTGTTCCTGTCTGCGGAGGGCCTGCTGGGCGGCGACGTCACGGACGGGGTGCGCCAGACCTACGCGCGCATCGGCTTCCCGGCGGGTCGGTCGGACGTGGAGCCCGACCACGCGGGGGTCCTCTGCGCTGCCATGGCCTTCCTGTGCGGTGCGGAGGCGGACGCCCAGCGGGACGGCCAGCCGGTCGACGGGCTGCAGGCCCGGCAGCGCGAGCTCCTCGCGGCCCACCTGGCTCCATGGGCGGATCTGCTGGAGACCGCCGTGGGCCGTCAGGGGGTCGCGGAGGCCACCGAGCTGGTCGGGCTGCTCGCGGATCTCGTGTACAGCCAGGTCGATCGTCCGCGTGCGCCTTCCGCCCCACCCGACCTGCTGGACGACGCGCGTGCCGGCCTGAAGGCGGTGAGCGCGTTCCTGCTGGTGCCCGCGAGGTCCGGGGTGTGGTTGTCGCTGCACGACATCCAGCGCATCGCCGCGAATGCCGGGCTGTCCTGCGGGTTCGGTCGGCGCGTGCAGATGATGGAGAGCCTGTGGTTCTCGGCGGTCGACCATGGCCGGATCCCCGAGCTGGTGGCGGCCTTCCGCGAGGAGCTGGCGCACTGGGGGGAGACCCCGCGCACAGCGGGCACGGTTGCGTTGCTCGGACGTCTGCACAGTGCAGCCCTACAACTCGATGACAGGGGATCATACGAAACCAGTTGACGTCCAAGCCCTGCTCAGGTAGTCTGACCAGGCGGGAGATCATCGTGCCCTTCCTTCCTTCCTTCTGGTAGCCACCGCTTCCGGGACGGCCCCTGACCCGTCTGCCGTCGCAGGCAGTGCCGACCCGATGGACTGCAGACCGCCGGCGTCGGGGTTCATGCAGACCACGAACGCCACCTGGGCGTAAGTGGATCAGGCGGACGAGGTGATCGACCCGGACTTCGGGATGACATTCGTCGACCCGGAGCGCCCGACCTCCGCAGCGGACGTGCCGAGGCTCGGAGCGCCTACCGGCATCCCCTGGAACGCGTCGGGGCGACCGACGCGAAGAGTCGACCGGTGCTGGCGCGTCTGGGAGATGCTCGACGAGGTGGAGGGGCCTCCGGACGTGTCAGAGGACGTGGCGCTGGACGGAGACGATGGCGAGTATCTGGCCAGCTCGTGGGAAGTGTCCTGCGGCAGCCCGAACCCGTCCGATCACCGCATCTGGGACGACGAGAGCCGCTCCCAGGTGACCTCCTGGAACACCTACCCCAGCCGCGCGAACGTCCTGATCCTGCTCCATGCCCGACGATTCACCTATTGGTGGCCCTATGACTACATCCGCACGGACCTGGTCGCAAGCTGCACTGGTGTCATGCTAGGGCCGGACTTCGTGCTGACCAACGCACACTGCCTGTCGCTCGAGAGCGGCAACGACTGGGTGAGCGAGCGGGATCCCGACCTGGTCGTCGTCTGTACTCGTGGAAACCGCGCCGGCTCGGGCTCCTTGTGCTCCACAGCCAACGATCTCGCCGTAAACCCCGCCTACCTGGCCACTTCCACGAACGGGGATGTCGACCAGGACTGGGGCGTCGTCCACCTCTCCACTCCGATTATCGCCGCAAGCGAAGCCATGTTCATGTCGACGTCCACGCCGACCACCTGGGACGACTTCAACCACCGGATATGGTCGCATGACGCCTACGAGCTCGGCTTCGAGACCACTATCGACTGGGGGCCGCCCGTCACCTATGACACCCACCCCAGTTGCCAGGCCAATCAGGTCAGCGCGGCTACCTCCAGCATCCCCGACCCTGACCCCGATCCGATAGGGTATGGCTTCGAGGACCTGTCGCTGATCGGGATGGCGCTGCACTCTCAGGTGCTGCCCGGGACATCGGCCTCCATCAGTTCCACGCTTGTACGGACCGTGTTCGATGGCGCGGTTGGGGCCTCGGGGAGTCCCTACTTCTTCTGTCCGACCGGGAACTGCAACACCGGCATGGAGATCTTCGGTCTCCACGCCGCATACAATCCCTATGTCACGCACCGGCACCGTGGTCCCAGAGTCAATCGCTTTCGAACGTGGGTGGAAGCCAATGCGCCGTGAGATCCCGACCCTACTCCTCCTCGTTGCGCTTGGTGGGGGTTGCCGCTCACAGACCACCGAGCATTCCATCGAGTGCCCGGTGGGAACCCAGGAGCCCATCGATGCGCCCGTCGAGCTGAGCGCGGAGGCGCTCGCCGGCGTCTGGGCGCTCGACCCGGCGGAAGGCGTCGACTTCGACCCCATGCCGGATCTCACGGTCGGCGACTCGCAGTGGCTCTCCGGGTGGTGGCAATACGTGCCGCCCCCTCCGAGCCCTGCGGCCCACCCGTTCTGCCAGAACGACGAGCCGGGCCGGCCACGGCGCACCGCCGCCACGAGCGGCAGCTGGGGGGAGCTCACGGTGGACGCGGTGTACACGGTCTGGGTCGAGGAGGAGGACCTCGTGGGGTGGTCTGTGCGGCTGGAGGTGCCCGACGGCGATCTCGGTGCGTTCGGGGACGCCGTGATCGCCACCCTCGCAGACCGCCTGGGTGACGATCCGCAGCTGCGGAAGGCGGAGGTCAGCATGGGTGGGGTCGTCGGGGAGACCGAGGGCGCCTACTCCGCCACCATCTGGGCATCGGGCTCCCAGGCGTACCACGCCACGAGCTTCTCCGGCACGATGCACCGTCGCTGACGGTGCTTCACCGGAGGGTGAGCCGGTACAGCAGGATGGCGCTCTCGGCGTCGGGTTCCGCCAGCACCTCCTCGAAGCCCAACGACCGGTAGAGACGCTCGCTCCCCCGGTAGCTGCGCGGCTCGTCCCAGGGACGCGTGGGGAACGCCTCCACCACGGGCGCCCCAGCGGACCGCGCGATCTCCACGAAGGCCCGCACGGCCTCCGAGGCCAGCCCGCTGCCCCGCGCCTCCGGGAGCAGCGCCAGACACCCGATCACCCAGGCGTCCTCCCGCCCCCGCCGGGAAGCCAGGCGCGTCGCCATGGCCGGCAGCTCCGCGCGGGGGCCCCCGCCCAGCCAGCCCACGTTCGCCCCGTCCCGCACGAGCAGGAAGCCCGGACGGCGCCCGGCGCGCACGCTGGCCTCCGTGAGCGCCAGGTTCGGTCGCGTCGGATCGGCGCACCGGGCCGACCAGTCCGGCCCGAAGTCGGTCCACACAGCACAGAAGCACCCGCCGAAGCCCGGCGAGCCCAGCACGCGGCCGAAGGCCGGGAGCCCGTCCACGTCGAGCGGGACGAGCTCCAGCGTCAGGACCGCACCAGCCGGATGCCCACGTCGTCGTAGCGGCCGTCCGGCGCGCTCCAGCGACGCTCGGTGAGCCGGGTGGCCCCGACGTCCCGCCAGCTCCCCCCGCGGATGACCCGCGGATCGTTCCGACTGCCCGAGCCGCCCGCCTCGACCCAGCGACCCAGGATGGGACGCCCGGCCACCGACCACGGATCGACGCACCAGCAACGCACCCCACCCGCCATGCCGCGGATTCCGTACGGGCTCTCGTCGGCCAGCGCCTCGTGGACCTTCGCGGGTCCCGGCCTGGCCTGACCGTCCGCCGTGCGCGCCCAGCCCGACTCGTAGCGCTCGCCCCACGGGTACGTGCGCCCGTCCACGCCGCGCGCGGCCTTCTCCCACTCGTGCTCGTTGGGGAGGCGCCAGGCCTCGCCCGTGCGCTTGGCGACCCAGGCGGCGTACGCCCGGGCGGTCGCGAAGTCCACGCCGGTGATCGGCAGGTCGGGGTCCGCATCGCGGAGGTCCTGAGGCACCGAGCCCTTCCGGGTGGCCAGCCGCTCCTCGAGGAACTGGAGGAACTCCCCGATGCGCACGGGGTGCTGGCGCATCACGAAGGTGTCGCACCAGAGCCGCTCGGGAGGCAGGGCCCCCGGGTGCTCGGCGCCGCTCACGAACCAGCCGGCGGAGACCACGCGGTCCTCGAAGCCCAGCGCGCTCGCGTCAGGCAGACGCACGACGGCGGGCTCGCGCTCGCCGGGAGCCAGACCGTCCCAGTGCTCCCCGCGCCCGACCTGGACGGGGTAGTCCACCTGCGCCCGGCCAGGTGCCGAGAGCCGCAGGAGGTAGCTGCCCATCGGGAGCTCGGTGGCGAGCAGCGGTGCCCGCCCCAACACCGTGATGGGTGTCGCCACCAGCCGACGGTCCTGGTGCTCGTAGCGGTGCAGGAAGACCTCCGCGCCCTGCGGGTCCACCTGCAGTGTGAGGCGCCCGGTGCCCTTGAGGTAGGCGAGGGCCTGGTCGCGCGTGGGGTGATCGTCCGGGAGCAGCTTGGCGTGCCGGCGCAGGACGTCCACCATGGCCTGGGCACGCTCGGTCTGGCCGTCGTGCTCGGCCAGCGCGTGGTCGTCCATCCGACGGTCGAGCAGCTCGGCGCGGATGCCGTCGCTCGGCGCCAGGTGCAGCGCCCCCTCCAGCGCGGTGTGCGCGCGGTCGGCCAGCTCGTCGGCCGAGCGCAGCAGCGCCGCGGCCTCGTCCTGCTGGGCCCAGGCGGCGTGCCGGCGATCGGACGTGTCGTAGGCGGCGAGACGGGACAGGCTGGCCGCGGCACGCTTCTGGAGGACCTCGGCCTTCCCGCGCGCGTCGCGCTCCTGCTCGCGGAGGGACCGGGCCTCGGCCCGCATGGACGCCGCCCGCACGAGGTCGTCCGCCCGGGCGAGCCAGGCCTCGAGCTCCTCGGCGAGCTCGCCGATGTGCTCGTGACGGTCGGTGGGATCGCGGGAGACCGCACGCCGGCAGGCGGCGTCGAGCTCGGACGGGATCACGACCTTGCGGCCCTTCTCCTTCATCCGCACCGACGGCGCCGGCAGGGACGCCCCCGCCGCCAGGGCATCGCGAACCTCCCGGCTCGTTCCCTCGAACGGCAGCGTGCCCGTGAGCGCCTGGAACAGCACGGCACCCAGACCCCAGACGTCCGTCCGGCTGTCGACCGTGCCGCCCGCGGCCTGCTCGGGAGCCAGCCAGGGCGCGGTGCCCGCGGTGGGCGGCAGGGGCACCTCGTCGCCCTCCATGCGCGCGAAGCCCCAGTCGACCACACCGACGTCTCCCGCCGGCTCGGCCACCAGGTTCTTCGGCTTGAGGTCGCCGTGCACGACCCCGAGCCCGTGAGCATGCTCGAGGACCCGGGCCACGCGGGCCAGCACGCCGACGAGCGACTGCAGCGACCACCCGTCCGCCGACGTGGACCAGGCGGACCCGGAGGCCGCGTGGAGCGACGCGATGGCCTGGTCGAGGGGCTGCCCGAGGGCGAGCCGCATCGCGAACCACGTGCGCCCGTCGCGATCGGTGCCCAGATCGCACACGTCCGGCACCGCGGGGTGCGAGAGGCGCGCCGAGACGCGGGTCTCGAGGAGCATGCGGCCGACGATCAGGGGATCACGGGCGTGCTCGGCACGCACGCGCTTGATCGCCAGACGGCGTCCCAGGCGACGGTCCCGGACCTCCTCGACCTCGCTGGTGCCGCCGCGACCCAGCGTACCCACGACCTCGTAACGGAAGGTGGGATCCGCCCGGGGCGGGAGGTCCAGCGGCAGCACCGACTGGAGCTGCGGGGCGGGCGGCGGCGGCGGGGTGGGCGCCGCATCGAGCGGCGTGGGCGTGGCGGCGCGGGGCGCTGCCTCCGGTGGCGTCGCTGCCCGTGGTGGGATCGCGGCCTTCGGGGTCGCCGATCGCGGGGTGGACGTGCGCGTGGGGGGCGGTGCCACGGACTCGTCTCCGAGGCTGTCTCCCGCCGACGACGCCGCACGCTCGTCGAACCACGAGTCGAAGTCGGAGTCGTACTCGCTCGAACCGGTAGCCACGGGGGGATGCACCTCGTCCCGGGGGGCTGCCCCTGGCGGATGTGCTGGCTCCATCGTTCCTCCTGAGAGTCTCTCGGTTCTACCACGACGTTCGGCGCGAGATCCCGCACACGTGAACACGACTTCGTAGGGGTCGGCATTCGAGCCCCACTTGTGGGCGCCCGGCTGACGCGGGGGGCGCGCCGCTGATAGCATCGCGGAATGAGCGAACGGTCCCTCCCGGTCGACGCCGAGCATCCGCATCTCGCCCTGGTCTACGATCAGCTCCGGGCGCTCGCGGCGCGCTACGTCGATCGCTCGCCGGGATCCACCCTCCAGCCCACGGCGCTCGTCCACGAGGCCTGGATGAAGCTCGGCCCCGAGGGTTCCTTCTCGGGTCGTGAGCACTTCGCGGCCGTCGCGTCGAAGGCCATGCGCCAGATCCTGATCGACCGGGCGCGGGCGCGCAGCCGGGCGAAGCGCGGCGGCAACCCCATCCGCACCACCCTCGCCGGGCTGGCGAGCGACGCTCCGGACCTCGACGTCGTCGACCTCTCCCGGGCCCTCGACGAGCTGGAGGCCCTCGATCCGCGCGGGGCGCGCGTGGTCGAGCTCCGGTGGTTCGGCGGCATGTCCAGCGCGGAGGCGGCGGCCCACCTCGGCGTCTCCACCCGCACCGTGGAGGCGTCCTGGCGGCTCTCCAGGGCGTGGTTGCTGGCGCGGCTCACCCCGGCGCCTTGACCGTCACCCCGCACCAGCGCCTGGCGGCCCTGTTCGAGGCCGTCTGCGACCTGTCCGGTGACGAGCTCGAGCGTGCGCTCTCGGAGCTCGGCGAGGCCGAGCGGCGCGATGTCCTCCGGCTGCTGGAGGCCGACCGGGTCGCGAGCGCTGTGTTCGGCGGCGACCGGGCTGCCGGCGCCACGCTCCTGGCGTCCGACATCGCCCATCAGGCCGACCCATCGCGGCTCGGCCCCTACCGGATCGTCGGGCGGCTCGGCAACGGTGCGATGGGGGTCGTGTACGACGCCGAGCAGGATCACCCCCGCCGTCGCGTCGCGCTGAAGGTCCTCCACCCCTGGATGCGGACCGAGGTCGCCCTGGATCTGTTCCGGTTCGAGGCCCAGGCCCTCGGGCAGGTCCAGCACCCCGGGATCCCGGCCGTCTACCAGGCCGGCGAGAGCGACGGGGTCGCGTACCTGGCCATGGAGCGGGTCGTGGGCGTGCCGCTCCTCGAGTGGGCGGGTCGCGGCCGGACCTCGTCCACCGAGCGCATCGCCATGCTCGTGCGCATCGCCCAGGCCGTCCAGGCCGCCCACGACACCGGCCTGATCCACCGCGACCTCAAGCCCTCGAACATCCTCGTGACGGCGGACGGGGCCCCCAAGCTCCTCGACTTCGGCGTGGCGGCGAACGCGGCCTCGAGGCCCGGGAGCATCGCCGGCACGCCCGCGTACATGAGCCCCGAGCAGGCTGCGGGTCTTCCGGTGGACGCGCGGTCGGACCTCCACGCGCTCGCCACCCTGGCCTACGAGCTCCTCACCGGCCGCCTGCCCGTCGACCCCGGCACCCTCGGCGACATGGCCGAGGCCAAGCGCGTGCTGCCGCCCCCCGCCCACACCCTGCTGCCCGGCCTCGATCCGGACGTGTCCGCCGTGCTGGATCGGGCGCTGGCCCCCGACCCCGACGACCGTCACCCGAGCGTGGCGGCCTTCGCGGCGGACCTCGAGCGGGTCGCGCGGAGCGAGCCCCTGCCGTGGCGGCCACGCACGCCGGTCTATCTGGCCGGGCGGTTCCTCCGGCGCCGGCGTCGCGCGGTCGCCGTCGCCTCCGGGATCCTCGGTGGGGCCGTGGTGTTCGCCCTGGTGACCGCCGGGGCCGCCCGGGCCATGGAGACGCGGAGGCAGGACGACGCCCGCACGCGCCTCGCGGTCGCCGAGCGTCACATCGGGCGCGCCCTCGACGCGGGAGATCCCCACACGGCGGATCGTCTCTTCCGGGCCTTCGTCGACGACCCCCTCCACCAGAGCACCAGCGCGCGCGTGGAGGCCTGGCTCCACCAGGCCGATCGCCTCGAGGCGGGCGGGCGGCCCGGCGTGCGCGACGCGCTGGCCGAGGCCTACATGGGCGTCGAGCGGGCCGAGGACCTCCCCGCCGTGCAGGTCGCCCTCGCCCATCACTTCCATCACACCTCGGCGTGGGCGTCCCTCTGGCAGCTCACCACCACCCTCACCCCGGAGGCCCGCACGGCCCTGCGCGAGGAGGTGCTCGCCACGACGGTCGCGCTGCGGCGGTTCGAGGAGCTCCCCGACGACGCTCCGGACCGCGACTTCCTGGTCCAGCTCGGGAACGCGCGACGGCTCCAGGTCGACGGGGTGGACGCACGCTGGGTGGACGTGGACGGGGACGGAGACGTCGAGATCTTCACGGAGTCCGGCGGCGAGGTCGTGCTGCTCGATGGGTTGGGCGACGTACGCGTCCGCTTCCGGTCCCCCGAGCCCACCGCCGGTATCGCGACCTCCAGCATCGCCGCGGTGGACGGCGAGCTCTGGGTGGCCGCCGGCGAGGGGAAGGCGCCGGGCCACCTGTACCGCGGGCGCGTGGTGGACGGCGTGTGGCGCGGGGAGGTCGTCGCCGAGCTCCCGGCCGGGCGGGTGATGCGCCTGGAGGCCATCCGCGACGACGGCCCCCTGCGCTTCGTGGTCGGGATGGCCTACCCGGTCCGGGGCCTCTGGGTCGCATACCCGGACGGGAGGGTCGAGGTGGCCCACGCGAGCACGCAGGCCCTCACGAGCGACGTGATGTCGATGACCCAGGAGGACCTCGACGGGGACGGGCGTCCCGAGCTGCTGGTGGGGGTCGGCGCCTGGGCGGCCCACGACCTCCGGGTGTTCCGCTGGGAGGGCGAGCGGCTCGAGCTGATGGGCCGCAAGCGCACCGGCACACCCGGCGCCATCCTCGTGCATCCAGGAGAGACACCGAAGATCGTGGTGGGCGTCTCGAACCTGCAGGCCAACGAGCGTCTCTTCCCGCCCGACATGCCCTTCGGCCCGCCAGCCGGCCTGCACGTGTTCGACTGGGCCGGCGGCTCCCTGCGGCCCGACGGCCACATGCTGCCCCCGCTGTACGACCATCCCGACACCGGGCCCGAGAAGGCCCTCGAGAACGGCCTGCTCGGTGACTTCGACGGCGACGGGAAGCCCGACGTCGCGGTCACCCTCCGCCTGTTCCACGCGATGGCGCTCGAGAGCCTGTGGGTCGTGCTCGACGTGGCCGGCGAGCGCCGGACGTGGCTGCTGGCCGGCCTCCGGGGCATGGACGCGAGGGACCTGGACGGCGACGGCGACGACGAGCTGATGGTGTCGGACGGCGACAAGTCCCAGTGGATCCTCGGTCTGCGCGGGTCCGACCAGCGCCTCCCGCCCCACCAGCCCGTGGGGATCACGAACCCCCTCCCCCCTCCACCCGCCGAGGCCGATGCGGTGGTCGCCCGCGGTTGGTCCCGCGCCCGGGACCTCGCGGGGCTCGGGCTCGTCCAGGAGGCGGCGGGCGCGCTCACCATCCTCGCCGGTCTCGCGGAGGACCCCCGCATGGCCGGCGCCTGCCACCTGCAGGCCGCGCGTCTCTGGGAGGCGATCGACCACATGGAGCCCGCAGCCACGAGCTACGCGGTCGCGCTGGAGCAAGGCGGCGAGGAGGCCCGGGAGGCCCTCCAGAACGCACACCTCGCGAACCTGGAGCTCGGCGAGCCGCGCACCCTGCTCTCGTCGGAGTCGCTGAGCGCCTGGGCGCTCCACCGGTCCGCCGTGTTCTCCCAGCGGGGCGAGGAGCTCTGGATCGACGCGTTCAACGACCAGGGCGTGCTCGCCAGCCGGCCCGTCCGGGTCACGGGGCCCCACGTGCTCCTCGATCTGCAGGCCACCGTCGAGGCCCTGGAGCTCGGCTCCGGCCTGGCGGTGGAGCTGAAGAAGGACGGCCGGCAGGCGCTCATGGCGGGGTTCTGGGGCCAGGGTGGCGGCGGTCGCGTGAAGGTCTACCAGCACTGCGGCGCGAGTCGGCTCGAGTCGCTCGGGTCCACCCGCCTGCTCGGCGAGCCCCACGTGCGGCTGCGGGCCGCCGTGCTGGGTCCGCTCGGCACCCTGCGCTGCCGGAACGAGGTGGACGGCCTGGGACGCTGGGTGTCGTACCCCGAGCAGCCCATCGAGCCCGGTGACTACACCCTGGTGCTCCGCGTCCTGGGCGAGCGCGACTACAGCCCGCCCACCCGGGTCCGAGCGCGCCTCGACCGCCTGGCGGGCGTGGGCATCGAGCCTGGCGTCGCGCAGCGGGACGCCCTGGAGATCGCCCGCCAGGCCCACGTGGACGGCGACCCCGTCCAGGGGCTGGAGCCGCTCTACCAGGCCCTGCTGGACGAGGAGCCCGACGCGCTGCGGGCAGCCCTGGCGGCCACCTGGGCGTCCGGCGACGAGGCCGCCCTGCGCCGGGTGCTGCGGAGCCACGGTCGCCTGGTCTGCGCGCCCCTCGAGGAGCTGCTGGGCTCCGCGTTCGCGCGGGTCTACTTCGACACCTGGGAGGACCCCGCACGCAACCGTCCGGATGCGGCCGAGACCCTCGACGCGCTCCTGAGGCCGGCCCTCGTGTCGATCCCCGCCGACTCGCCCTACGGCGGGCGGCTCCGGATCTGGCGAGCGCGGCTCCTCCTCGACACGGGCGAGCGCACGGCGGCGCGGGAGCTCGCGCGGAGCGTCGTGGATGCCGGTGTCGTGCCGGCGGACGATCTCGTAGAGGCCCACCTGCTCCTCGCGCGCAGCGACCGGTCCACGGAGGCCCGCCTGGGCCACCTGGCGACCGTGGCGTCGCTGCTGCCGGCCCCCGAGATGCTGGGCGACCGGCTGCAGCACGACCCCGAGCTGCTCGCGCTGATCCGGGACTGACTACCCGTCGGCGAGCGCCTGCACGGCCTTCTGGGCGTCGGACGGGTGGTCCACCACACCCTGGGAGCGCACGGTGAGCACGGGCACCTTGGCCTGACGGAGGATCTGCTCGGCCACGCTGCCGAGGAAGAACCGCTTCAGGCCGGTGCGCCCGTGGGTCCCCAGGACGAGCATGCGGGGCCTGTGCTCGTCGGCGGAGTCGAGCACCGCCTGGACGCACGGGCCCACCCGCACCTCCAGCCGAACCCCGACACCCTTGGCGCGCAGGGGCTCGGCCAGGGCGTCGAGGGCCTGCCGCGCGTCCGTGACGAGCACGTCCTCCGCGGTGTGCCCGGCGTACCGGCCGGTCTCGAGGTGGACCTCGGGGGTGACGCCCTCGGGCAGCTCCACGGAGGTCATGAGGATCACGGCCTCCGACAGGGCCGCGGCGAGGCTGCTGGCCTCCTCCACGACCTGGTACGCGCACCCGGCGGGATCGACGGCGACGAGCAACATCTCAGGCTTCCTTGGCGAAGATGCCGAGCGGCATCCGGAGGTAGCGGAGCCCGTTGGACTCCGGCTCGGGCAGGATGCCCGCGTTCGCGTTCACCTGCAGGGACTGGAAGATCAGGCGGGGCGGCGCGAGGGTGGCGTCGCGACCGGCGCGGAAGCGCACGAAGTCCTCCTCGCTCATGGAGTCGGGCAGGTGGACGTTCCCGGCCTTGCTGGCGCCGACCGTGGTCTCCCACGCGACCTCGCGGCCGCCGGGCTGGTAGTCGTGACCCACGAACACGCGGGTGGCATCGGGCATCGCGTACAGCCGCTTGATGGACTTGTAGAGGTCGGTGGCCGAGCCGCCCGGGAAGTCGCACCGACCGGTGCCCTGGTCGGGCATGAAGAGCACGTCGCCGGTGAACACCGCGTCGCGGATCTTGTACGCGTAGCAGGCCGGCGTGTGGCCCGGGGAGTGGATCGGCTCGATCGTGAGCGAGCCGAAGGACACGGGCTTCCCGTCCTCGAACAGCACGTCCCACTGGGAGCCGTCGGTGGCGAACTCGTCCCCGAAGTTGAAGATGCCCTTGAAGACGCCCTGCACGACGGAGATCTGGGAGCCGATCCCGATCTGCGCGCCGAGCTCGCGCTTCAGGTGCTGGAAGCCCGAGAGGTGGTCCGCGTGGGCGTGCGTATCGAGGACGAGGTGGACGTTCAGGTCGTGCTCGCGGCAGTACGCGACCACGCGCTCGGAGGACGTGTCGGAGACCTCGACGGCGAGGGGGTCGAAGTCCATGACAGGGTCGATCACCACAGCGTCCCGGGTGTCGGGGTCCCACACGACGTAGGTGAGGGTCCAGGTCGCAGGGTCGAAGAACGCTTGGATGTTCATGGTGCCTCCACAGATTGGCTGGCCGTGTTCTGTCTCCACGACGGGTTTGCAAGGTGCGGGCCAGGTCTTCAGACGCGGCGCTACACCACCGGGAGGGCCCACGGGTGTGGGTGATGCCACACCTCGCCTCGTCCTCCGACCCTCTCGGATCGCACGGTGTGCTTTTGCGCCCTACCATGGGTGTTGGTTTCCGCACATCCTTGGTCGTCCCATGTGTAACGAACTGGTCGCGTTACATCAGGTCGATTTGAATCGTTTCGGCGAATCGGAATCCGTACAAACACGGTGGGTTGTGGTCGATATAGAATGGACATGGGGCTGGCGCGGTGCTTGCATCACGCCCTGCGGTTCCCAGGAGGTCCCATCATGGAAGGCTTCACCCCCTTGTCCGCGCTCGCAGGAGGCGCGCTCATCGGGCTCGCCGCGTCGCTGTTCCTCTACGCCAATGGCCGCATCGCCGGCATCAGCGGCGTGTACAGCGGGCTGCTCCACCCCAAGGCCGGCGACATCGCCTGGCGGATGGCCTTCGTCGGCGGTCTGCTCGCTGCCGGCGTGATCGGGGGGCTGGTCGAGCCCTCTGCGATCGGCACGGCCGACAGGTCCGTCGCGGCGACCGCCGCCGCCGGGCTCCTGGTGGGCTTCGGTGTCCGGATGGGGAACGGGTGCACGAGCGGCCATGGGGTCTGCGGTCTCACCCGGTTCTCCAGGCGGTCCTTCGTGGCCACCCTCGCCTTCATGGGAACGGGGATGCTCACCGCCTCCCTGGTCCAGGCCCTCCGTGGAGGTGCCCTGTGAAGGCGCTCTGGTCGGCCGGTCTCGTCGGCCTGATCTTCGGCCTCGGGCTCATCGTCTCGGGGATGACGCAGGCCGACAAGGTCATCGCGTTCCTCGACCTCACGGACAGGTGGGATCCCAGCCTCGCGTTCGTGATGATGGGCGCCATCGGGGTGCACCGCGCGGTGTACGGGTGGATCCTGAAGAAGCCGAGCCCCCTGTTCGAGGAGCGGTTCGGCATCCCCACGCGCACGGACCTCGACGGCCGGCTGATCGCGGGTGCCGGGCTCTTCGGCGTGGGCTGGGCCATCGGCGGCTACTGCCCCGGTCCGGGTCTCGTGTCGGCGGCGTCCGGCTCGGGCAGCGCGCTCATCTTCGTGGCCGCGATGACCGGCGGGATGCTCGCCTTCCACGTCGCCGAGGAGGCCTGGAAGGGTCGGCAGGCGCACAAGGCCGGGTTCAACGGCACCACCGACGGTGGCACCAAGATCGATCCCGACACCGTGCTGAAGCTGCGGAGCTGACCCTCAGGTCAGCCCGTGCTTCTTGAGGCGACGGTAGAGCGTCGGGCGGCTGATCCCCAGCCGCTCGGCCATCTTGCCCCGGTGCCCGCCCGTGGTGCGGTACGCCTCCACGAGCTCCTCGCGCTCCAGATCCTGGAGCGTGGGGGTGGGCATGGCGATCGGCTCCGCCGCCGGGCTCTCCTCCGTGTGGGTGCGGGCGTGGAGCTCGGGGGCCAGCTCGTCGAGCTGCAGGACCGGGCCCTCGCCGAGCACGAACGCAGCCTCGAGGTTGTTGCGTAGCTCGCGGATGTTCCCGGGCCACGCGTACGCCTCCATGGCCTCCCAGGCGTCGGCCGCGATGGCGTGCACCATCCGCCCACCCTCGGCGTTGAACGCGTCGATGAAGTGCCACGTCAGCGCCTCGAGGTCGCCCGTCCGCTCCACGAGCCGCGGCAGGTACAGGGTGACCACCCGCAGGCGGTACATGAGGTCCTCGCGGAACCGTCCGTCCGCGACCTGCGCCCGGAGCGCCGCGTTGGTCGCGGAGACGATGCGCACGTCGGACTCCTCCTCCACCGTGCCGCCGACCGGCGTGAAGCGCTTGAGCTGGATCACGCGGAGCAGGCGGGCCTGGAGGTCGATGGGGAGCTCGGCGACCTCGTCGAGGAAGAGCGTGCCGCGGTGTGCGAGCGACAGCAGGCCCTTCCGGTCGCGGATGGCGCCGGTGAAAGCGCCGCGCACGTGACCGAAGAGCTCACTGGCGAGGAGCTCGGAGGTGAAGGTGGCGCAGTTCACGGCCTGGAAGGCGTGCCCGGATCGCGGGCTGCACGCGTGCAGGGCGGATGCGACGAGCTCTTTGCCCGTTCCGCTCTCCCCCCGCACGAGGACCGTGGCGTCGCTGCGGCCGGCCCTGCGGATGAGCTCGAACAGCCGGAGCATCTGGGGGGCCACGGTGACCATGCCGTGGAACGTGGTGGGCGAGAGATCCGGGTGGCGGACGCGGGGCTCCATGGGGCTCCTGAACGGATGTGTTCGCAGACGAGAGACAATTCGAACGATTCAGACCCGAAGCTACCACGGGAGCCGTCCTGGCGCCCCCATGAGGGCACCACCGCACACGGCCTCCGCGATTGTCCGGTTCTCCAGCCGATGAGCAGGCCTGGCACGTCCCTTGCTCCAAGCACGGCCATCCAGGAGGTCACGATGCCGTCCGCCCTCTCCAGGCACATCCCGCTGCTCGAGCAGCTCCGAACCCGCCAGCCCGGCGACCTGCAGTCCGACGTCATGGCCGGTCTCACGACCGCCATCATGCTCGTGCCCCAGGGCATGGCGTACGCGATGCTCGCGGGCCTGGATCCGATCGTGGGCCTCTACGCCTCCACCGTCCCGCTCATGATCTACGGTGCTCTCGGCACCTCGCGGCAGCTCGCGGTCGGGCCGGTGGCGATGGTCTCCCTGCTCGTCGCGAGCGCGGTGGCGCCCCTCGCGAACGGCGATGCTGCCGTCTACCTCGCCCTCGCGGGCCTCCTCGCGCTCCTGGTCGGAGCGATCCAGTGGGGCATGGGCGTGCTCCGGCTCGGCTTCCTCGTGAAGTTCATGAGCCACCCGGTCATCGCCGGCTTCACCTCGGCGGCGGCCCTCATCATCGGCCTCTCGCAGCTCTCGCACGTGCTCGGGGTGAAGATCCCGCGCAGCCACCACGTGCACGAGATCCTGCTCCACGCCATCGAGAAGGTCGACCAGATCCACCCGGCCACCCTGGCCATCGCGCTGACCTCGATGGTCGTGCTCACGGTCCTCAAGCGCGTCGCCCCGCGGTTCCCGCGCTTCCTGCTCGTCGTGGCGGGCGGCACGCTGGCGGTCTGGGGCCTCGGCCTCGACCAGCAGGGCGTCGCCATCGTCGGCTCCGTGCCGGGCGGGCTGCCCAGCCCGAGCGTGCCGGCGATGGGCTTCAGCCAGATGACCGCGCTCCTGCCGATGGCCATCACCATCTCGCTCGTGGGCTTCATGGAGAGCATCTCGGTGGCCAAGGCCTTCGCCCGCTCCGGTCGCTACCCCATCGACGCCGACAAGGAGCTCCAGGCGCTCGGGCTCGCCAACGTCGCGGGCAGCTTCCTCGGCGCCTACCCCGTCACGGGCGGGTTCTCGCGCACGGCGGTCAACGCCCAGGCCGGCGCCCGGACGGGCCTGGCGGGCATCGTCACGGCCGGCGTGGTGGTGCTCACCCTGCTCTTCCTCACCCCGCTCTTCACCTTCCTGCCCAAGGCCGTGCTGGCCGCCATCATCATGACCGCGGTGTTCGGCCTCATCGACTTCGCGGAGGCGAAGCACCTCTGGCACGTCAGCCGTCCCGACCTGGCGGCCATGGGCGTGACCTTCGTGGCCACCCTGGCCCTCGGCATCGAGCAGGGCATCCTCATCGGCGTGGTCGGCTCGCTGCTCTGGTTCGTGTGGAGCACCAGCCGCCCCCACGTCGCCGTCCTCGGACGCCTGCCCGGCACGAGCATCTACCGCAACGTGGAGCGCTACCCGGAGGCCGAGCAGCTCGAGCATGCGGTCGCCATGCGCATCGACGCCCCCCTGTTCTTCGCCAACACCGCGTTCCTCGAGACCACGGTGCGCGACCACCTCACCCCCGCCACCCGCCACGTCGTGGTGGACTGCAAGGCCATCGGGTCGGTCGACGCGCAGGCCCTCACCACGATCGACGACATCCTGACGGACCTCGAGGACCGCGGGGTGACCGTGTGGCTCGCCGGTGTCCGCGGCCCTGTCCGGGACGCCCTGCACGCCGCTCACATCTGGGAGCGCATCGGCGAGGACCACATCGTGGAGCGCGTCGCCGAAGCCATGGACGAGGTGGAGAAGGACGGGCGCCCACGCCTGGTCAGCTGACCCACTTCCTCCCCCTCCGGTCCCCGAGCGACCGGTCCTCGGCGAGCCCTCCCCCCCGGGCTCGCGCAGAGGGCCGGTCGTTCTCGTGTTTTCAGACCCCGCGCCGCGGTGGGTGAAAGTGGGATGCCCCGGAACCCGATCCGCAGGGAAGGCGATCCGGGGATCGTGTGAGCCTGTGGACAGATTCCTGTGCACATGCGTCGTTATGATGGTTCCAGGCTACCAATCGACTTCTTCTCGACTGAGGACAAGCTGTGGAAAGTGGATCGTGGGAGGGGGTGGGGTGGGTCAGAGTGGTGAGGAGTGGGAGGTCATGGTAGATCTCGATCGCCCGAGGAACCGTCCGACCCATGCTGCGCGTTCGATGCCAGGCCAACGCCACTCTCGATGCCAAGGGCCGCATGGCCCTTCCGGCACCGATCCGGCGGGCGCTCGGCGAAGCGGGCGTGGACCAGCTGGTCCTGACTTTCCACAAGGGCGCCGTCTGGGGATGGACCGCCCGTGACTTCGAGGAGCGCGTGGAGCGCCCGTTGGCCGAGAGCGACCCGTTCGACACCGAGGTGATGGACTTCGCGCACAGCCTGCTGGCGCCCGCCCAGGACGTCGAGATCGACAACGCCGGGCGCATCCGCATCCCCCCGCCGCTCCGGGATCTGGCGGGGCTCGACAAGGACGTGGTGGTCAACAGCGTGCTCCACCGCATCGAGATCTGGGACAAGGACACGTGGGAGTCCCGCTTCCGCACGTCGCTCGACCGCACGTCGAGCCGCTCGGGCATGCCGGGGAGGCTCGGATGACCTTCGGCCACGTCACCGTCATGCGCACCGAGACCGTGGAGGCCCTCCTCCCCCGGGACGGTGGCGTCTACGTCGACTGCACCCTCGGGGGCGGCGGGCACAGCGAGCTGCTGCTGCAGTCCGCGGACTGCCGGGTCGTCGGGCTCGACCGCGACCCCGAGGCCATCGCCGCCGCGTCCGCGCGGCTCGCGCCGTTCGGCGACCGCTTCCAGGCCGTGCACGCGCGGTTCTCCGAGCTCCCGGCCGCGCTGGCGTCCCTCGGGCTCGAGCGGGTGGACGGCCTGCTCGCCGACCTGGGTGTGTCGTCCCACCAGCTCGACACCGACGCCCGCGGGTTCAGCTTCCGTCGCTCGGGCCCCGTCGACATGCGCATGGACCCCACCGCCGAGCGGTCCGCCGCAGACCTCGTGAACAGCGCCAGCGAAGCCACGCTCGCCGACCTCATCCACGGGTACGGCGAGGAGCGCTTCGCCCGCAAGGTCGCCCGCGCCATCGTCCAGGGGCGCCCTTGGACCGACACGGTCGCGCTGGCGGAGGCCGTCGCGCGCGCCATGCCCCCCGCGCAGCGCAGGGGTCGCATCCACCCCGCCACGCGCACCTTCCAGGCCCTCAGAATCGCCGTCAACGACGAGCTGGGCGAGCTCTCTGCCCTGCTCGCGCACACGCGCGAAGTGCTGGCGCCTCACGGAAGAGTCGCTATACTGTCGTTCCACTCCCTCGAAGATCGCCTGGTGAAGCGATTCTTCGCGGATCACTCCGGCAGGTCCGGTCCCCGTGATCCGTACGGCCATCCCCTCGGCCCCGTCGAGTTCACCGTCCTTCCCTCCCTCACTCCCTCCCCCGACGAAATCTCCGGCCGTTCCTCGCCCGAGGACGACCTCTCCGGAGACGACCCCACCACCGCCAATCCCCGGGCGCGATCCGCGCGCCTGAGAGTGGCTGAGAGGTTGCCGTGGAACGCACCTTGACCGCCCACACCCTGCCCGTGCCGCGCCGCTCGGTCGCCGCCCGGCTCCTCCCCCTGTGGCGCTACGCCGCCTTCCTGGCGGCGCTGTTCACGGTGCTGGCCGCCGGTGCCCTCGTGCGTCTCGACGTCCAGCAGCTCCGCAAGGACCTCGACCGCACCTCCCGGGCCACCCTCGAGGCCCAGGTCCTCCACGACCGCCTCGTGCTCGAGATGGAGGCCCGCCGCCGCGCGGTCGCCATGGAGCGTGTGGCCGTCGAGCTCGGCCTGGGCGGCACCGCCATCCTCGAGAAGGCGGGGCAGCCGTGACCCTCGAGCACGCCGGTCCCATCGACACCCGCGAGCCTGCAGAGCTCGTGCTGGCCCGAGGGCGTACGCGCCTCTGGGGTGCTGGCACCCTCCTGCTCGGCCTGCTCGCGGTCGTGGGTGCACGCGGCATCCAGCTCTGCCTGCTGCCCGCCGAGCAGACGCTGGTGGCCGCGAGCCAGCAGCGCTGGGGCTCCGTGCGCCTCGCAGCCCGCCGTGGCGCCATCTTCGACCGGAACGGCCGGCGCATGGCCGCCAGCGTCGCCACGCCGAACGTCGTGGTGGACCCCAAGCGCGTCGAGCCCGGCGATGTCGACGAGCTCGCCCGTCAGGTAGCGGAGATCCTGGAGCTCGACGTGGACGAGGTGGCCGCCAAGATGCGCCGCTCGTCCCGCTACGCCCGGCTCGCGTCCCGCGTGCACCCTTCCGTCGCCGCCCGCATCGACGACCTCCGCCACCCGGCCCTCTGGAGCGAGCGGGGCTCGCGTCGCTACTACCCCGAGGAGGAGCTCGCCTCCCAGGTCCTCGGGTTCGTCGACGGTGGTGGGAAGGGCCGCGCGGGCATCGAGCGCTACCTGGACGACCAGCTCCGCGGAGGCAGCCTCCTGCTCCAGCAGCGCCGCGACCGCCGGGGGCTCGCCGTCGACCGGCTCCGCGACCGCGACGACAACGAGGGCATGGACGTCCACACCACCCTCGACCGCTCGATCCAGCGCATGGCCGAGCGCGCCCTCGAGGGCGTCATCGAGCGCTCCGACCCCGTGTCGGCGTCCGCGGTCGTCATCGACGTCGCCACGGGCGACGTGCTCGCGATGGCGAACGTCCCCACGTTCAACCCGAACGCCGTGAGCCAGGACCCCACGCCCCGCAAGAACCACGCCGTCCAGGACGCCGTGGAGCCCGGAAGCGTGCTCAAGCCGTTCACCATCGCAGCCGCCATCCAGGAGGGCCTCGCGACCACCCGCACGTCGATCGACTGCGAGGGCGGCACCTGGGCCATCGGTCGTGTCCGCATCCACGACGACCACCCGCACCGCATCGTCAGCGTGGGCGAGGTCATCAAGTACTCGAGCAACATCGGCACCGCGAAGCTCGCGCTGCGGCTCGGGTCCGAGCGTCTGCTCACCTACCTCGATCGCTTCGGGTTCGGGCGCCGCACGGGCATCCAGCTCCCCGGCGAGCGCGCCGGCATGCTGCGCGCGGCCGACCGCATCAAGCCCATCGAGCTCGCCACCACGTCGTACGGGCAGGGCATGACCGCCACCGTGCTCCAGATCGCCACGGCCACCGCGGCCCTCGCGAACGGTGGGAAGAAGATGCGTCCGCGGCTCGTGAAGCGCGTCGAGGACGTGCACGGCGTGCCCGAGTACATCCAGACCCCCACCGTCGAGTCCCAGGTCGTCAGCCCGGAGGTCGCCAAGCAGCTCGCGCGCGCCATGGTCTCCGTGACCGAGCGCGGCGGTACGGGCATGCGGGCCAGGGTCCCGGGCTACGAGGTCGCCGGGAAGACCGGCACGGCCTTGAAGGTCGTGGACGGTCGCTACAGCAGCACCGCCCGCGTCGGGTCGTTCATGGGCTTCGTGCCGGCGGACGACCCCGTGCTCGCCATCGTCGTCACGGTCGACGAGCCCCGGAAGGGCAGCCGCTACGGCGGGTCCGTCGCCGGTCCGGCCTTCTCCGAGATCGCCGGGGAGGCCCTTCGGTACCTCGGCGTCCCGCCGGACCCCGCGCTCCTCGACACCCCGCGGGCCATTCCGTCCGACGACGCCGTAGCCGCGCTCGACGAGGGGCCCGTGCGACTCGCCTGGAGCGGCGAGTCCTGGACCGTCCCGTCCTTCGATGGCCTCTCCCTCCGCCAGGTCCTCCGCGGCGTCCAGGGAACCGGCCTCGCGCTGGAGCTGTCCGGCTCCGGCACCGTCTACGAGCAGACACCCGCACCGGGAGCCCGCCTGGCCCCAGGAGAGACCGTCCACCTCGCACTCCGCTGACAAATCCCTCCACCCGCCCGTCCGTGCGGGGGCTTTCGCGACCACACCCCACCACCCGGGGTGAGCACACCGTGGATCGGCCCGCCCGCCGTCCCCCGACCCCGCTCCCAGGGGCTCGGGAGACCGCCCGACCAACCGGTACTGTGCAGTACGACTCGACCGCCCTCGACCATCGTGAGCCCCCGCACGGACAGGCCCTCCCCTTCACACCTCCACGAGGTCGAGCGCGAGCTCGCCGTCCTCGTCGATGCGGACCTCGCCGCCCATGAGCGCCGCGAAGTGCCGCGACACCACCAGCCCGAGACCCGCAGATCCGGCCTCCTGCGCGGGGTCCGGGCTCGCGAAGGGACGCAGCAGGCGGGCGCGGAGGGACGCGTCCATGCGGGCACCCTCGGCGTGGACGGTCAGCCCGACGCCCGGTCGCTCACCAGGCCCCACCCGGACGACGACCTGCTGGCTGCCCGGGAGCTCGAGCGCGATGCCCAGGAGGCTCCGCACGATCTGCCCGACCCTGGCGGCGTCCGCCACGACGGGGGACACGCCGGGCTCGACGTGGACCGCGATGCGCGCGCGCTGCTCGTGATCGCCGACGACCCGGCGCACGACCTCCCCGACGTCCACGCTGCCCAGCTCGAGGTCCATGCGTCCCGCCTCGATCTTCGAGAGGTCCAGGACGTCGTCGATCAGCCCGAGGAGGTACAGGCCAGCGGACTGGATGCGGTGCAGGTCGCCCTGCTGCCCGTCGTTGGACATCTCCTCCATCAGGATCTCGGTGTAGCCGAGGATGGCGTTCAGCGGCGTCCGGAGCTCGTGGCTCATGCCCGCGAGGAACTCGCTCTTGGCGCGCCCCGCGTCGCGGGCCTTCCGCGCCGCCACCAGCAGCTTGGACTCCGCGTCCTTCCTGCGCTTGAGCTCCGCATCGCGAGACGCGAGGGCGAGGCGGGCCTCGGCCTCCTTGGCGAGGGACGCGGCGACCAGGGACCTGTGATGCTCGAAGTTCCCCCGGCCGAACAACGCGATGGCGATGAGCACCGTGAACAGGGTCACCAGGCGGTCCTCCGGCCGGGAGACGGCGGTGAGGTCGATGCCCGCCACCTCCATCCAGGTGAGCACCACGAGGTGCAGCACGGCGATCAACCCGACACCGAGCACCACCCACCGGGGGCGGAGCATGGCGGCGAGCACGATGGTCGACCCCCACGCCGCCGGCAGGGGGCCGGAGAGCCCACCGAACACGGGTGCCGAGAACACGACCAGGACGATGTTGGTGAGGAGCACGCCGCGCACCGCGAGGTCCGGACGCCACTGGATGAACGCCAGGGTGACGAGGCCCACCATGCAGGTGATCACGCCGGGGAGGACCCCCTGACCCCCCCGCAGCAGCTCGCCGAGCGCACCGATGGTGGAGGCGCCGACGACGCACCACGCCACCAGGTGCCAGAGGATCCGGGCGTTGACCTCGTAGCCGCGGATCACGCCGCCTCCACGGGCGTGCGCGGCACCACGAGTGTGAAGTGGCTGCCCTCTCCGGGCGTGCTCTGGACCTCGATCGCACCCCCCATCATCTCCGCGAAGCGCCTGGAGAGCACGAGCCCCAGGCCCGTGCCGCCGTAACGGCGTGAGGTGGACGCGTCGGCCTGCACGAAGGGCTGGAAGAGGCGGTCGAGCTGCTCGGGGGTGATCCCGATGCCGCTGTCGGCGACCTCGAAGGCCAGCGCGGGTCGCCCCTCGTGAGCCACCTCCCGCACCTCCAGGCGCACCGTGCCCTGCTCGGTGAACTTCGCGGCGTTGGAGAGGAGGTTGAGCAGGACCTGCCGCACGCGGAGCCCGTCGGCGACGAGGCTGCCGGGGTCCCCGGGGACCTCCGCGATCAGGGTGTTGCCGCGGGCCTCCGCGCGAGGTCTGACGGTCTCGACCACCTCGCGCACGAGCTCGCCCACGTCGACGTCCACGGGCTGCAGCACCATCTCGCCGCCCTCGATGCGCGAGAGGTCGAGGATGTCGTCGATCACAGCCAGCAGGTGACGTCCGGACGACCGCACGCGCGCGACGTCTTCGGCGTGGGGTGTCCCGGCCGTCTCCTCGAGCAGGAGCTCGGCGTAGCCGATGATCGCCGCGAGGGGCGTGCGGAGCTCGTGGCTCATGGCGGCCATGAAGTCGCTCTGGGCATCGTTGGCCGCCCGCGCCAGCTCCACGGCGGCCTCGAGATCCCCTTCCACCACCGTGCGCCGACGGAGCTCGCGGTCGCGCTCCATCACCGCCTCCACCGCCGTAGCCTCGTGTCCGACGGCCTCGTCGACGATCTCCCGCTGGCTCTCCACGCTCGCGCGGACGAAGATCCCCACGAAGGCCACCGAAGCGACGAGGACGACGAGGCGGTCTACCGACGTGGCCTCCGCCACGACGGACGCTCCGTAGGTCTCGAGCTCGAAGAGGACCTGGACGTCCAGCAGGGCGACTGCCGTCGTGCCGAGCACCCACCGCCGATCCGGGACCATCGCGGACAGGGCCACCACGGCCATCCACCCCACCGGCAACGCTCCGGAGAAGCCGCCGATGAAGGGGGGGAGTGCGAGGTGGAGCGCAGCGCCGCCGATGACCATCGCCACCAGCGCGAAGTCGGGGCGTCGACGGACGAGCTCCAGCATCGCGAGGTCCACCCCGAGCGACAGGAACGAACCCGCGAGGAGTGCCCAGCTCCCCAGGGCCACGCCGAGGAGGAGCCCGACGGCAGAGGGGACCATCCCGCACGTCACCACCAGCGCGCGAAGGAGGTGCGCTTCGAACCCTCTGTTGTCGAGAGTTGACGGGGACAGGAGGCCTCCGGAGGCGATCGTGACACGCGCCATGGTGGACGGCGATGGCGCTGCGGTGTCTCATCGGATCGAATAGGCGTGACCGGGAGGCCCGGAGTGGCGAACGACGAGCCCAGGATCAAGCTGCTGCACGAGAACCGGAAGGCCCGGCACGACTACACGCTGTCGGATGCCATCGAGGCCGGTCTCGTGCTCGTGGGGAGCGAGGTGAAGTCGCTCCGGGTGTCGGGGAACATCAACCTCACGGACGCGTACGTCGACATCCGGCCCGACGGTGCCTGGCTGCTCGGGAGCTACATCGCGCCCTACGAGGAGGCCAACCGCGAGAACCACGACCCGCGGCGCCCGCGCAAGCTCCTGCTGCACAGCAACCAGATCGAGAAGCTCGCGAAGGCCACCCGGGAGCGCGGCGTCACGCTGATCCCGATCAAGCTCTACTTCAAGGGCAACCGGGTGAAGATCGAGATCGCCGTCGCCCGCGGCAAGAAGCAGTACGACAAGCGCGAGGCGCTCAAGGCCCGGGACGTCGAGAAGCAGCTCCGCAGGATCCGTTGAGCCGGTCGGAGTTCACCGTCGCCGACGCGTGGACGTACGACCGCCGGTCGCCCGCGCGCTGGCTGGTGTCCCATGCCGTCCGCTACCCGGGGCTCCTCCTGGGCTTCTTCACGCTCGTGTTGCTCGGGAGCGTGAGCACGTCCTCCCTGCCCCGGCTCACCGGGCTCGCCTTCGACGTGGTGCGCGGCCAGTCCGATGCCGCGACCCTCACCGGCATCGCGCTCGGAATGGCGGGCATCGCCGTGCTCCAGGCCCTCGCGGAGCTCGGCAGCGCCGGGGTCGCCGAGGTGCTCGCCCAGCGTCTGGAGCGCGACGCGCGGGACGAGCTGTACGTCAGCCTGCTCGGCAAGAGCCAGACGTTCCACAACCGCCAGCGGGTCGGCGACATCATGGCGCGGGCCGGCAACGACGTCGGGCAGCTCAACCCCATGATCAACCCGGGCCTGGCGCTGATCACGCGCTCCGCCCTCGGCCTGGTCGTACCCATCGTCTTCATCGCGGCCATCGACCTGCGCCTCCTGCTCGCCCCGGTCCTGTTCGTCGGCGTGTTCGCCCTCGCGCTGCGCGCGTACATGCGGCAGCTCGACCCCGTCACGTTCGCGATGCGCCGTCGGTTCGGCGTCATGAACGCCGGCCTGCAGCAGACGCTCTCGGGCATCGAGGTCGTGAAGTCCATCGTCGCCGAGGACCACGAGCGCCAGCGGTTCGTCACCGACGCGCGGGCCTTCCACGACGCGTTCGTCGAGCAGGGCCACGTCCAGGCCCGCTACCTGCCCACCCTGCTCGTGGGGCTCGCCGTGGCCGGCGGGTTCGCCCACGGGCTCTACCTGCTCTCCGCGGGCCAGCTCACGGTCGGTCAGCTCGTCGCGTACACCGGGCTGCTCGGCACCCTGCGCTTCCCCGCGTTCATCTCGATCTTCACGTTCTCCCTCGTGCAGCTCGGGCTCGCGGGGGCCGAGCGCATCCTCGACCTGGTGCTCGCCGAGACCGAGCTCGACGAGAACTCCGGCGGCCACCGCGGCGCCATCCGCGGCGAGGTGACCTTCGAGGGCGTGTCGTTCGGCTACCGCGGGCCCGAGCAGCAGCAGGCCCTCACCGACCTCTCGATCACCGTGCCCGCCGGCACCACCGTCGCCGTCGTGGGCCAGACGGGCTCCGGAAAGTCCACCCTCACCAAGCTGCTCAACCGGACCTACGACGTCGGGTCCGGGCGCATCCTGGTGGACGGCGTGGACGTGCGCGACTGGAACCTCGAGAGCCTGCGCCAGCAGATCTCGGTGATCGAGCAGGACATCTTCCTGTTCTCCCGGACCATCGAGGAGAACATCCGCTTCGGTGTGGCCTCGGCCACGCGCGAGGACGTCGTGCGGGCCGCGGAGGCCGCCCAGGCCCATGGGTTCATCACGGGCTTCGAGAAGGGCTACGACACCGTCATCGGCGAGCGCGGCGTCACGCTCTCGGGCGGCCAGCGCCAGCGCCTGGCCATCGCACGCGCGCTCCTCACCGACCCCCGCATCCTCGTGATCGACGACGCCACGAGCGCCATCGACAGCGCCACGGAGGACGCCATCCAGCGGGCCATCCAGGTCGTGCAGGAGGGCCGCACCACCTTCATGATCACCCATCGGCTCTCGCAGATCCGGCGCGCCGACCAGATCCTCGTGCTCGAGCGCGGCCAGCGGGTCGATCTGGGCACCCACGACGAGCTCCTCGCGCGCTGCGCGCTCTACCGCCGCATCTTCGCGCGGTACGGGGAGCCCTGATGGCGTTCGTGATGGACGGCCTCGGCGCCGAGCCCTACGACCGCACCTACAGCACGGGCGAGCTGCTGGGGCGCATCACGTCGTACTTCCGGCCCTGGCTGCCCCGCATGGGAGCCGTGTCCGCGAGCATCGTGGCGGCCGCCGTGCTCGACGCCGCCCTCCCCGTGCTCATCAGCCGCACCCTCGACCGTCTGGCGGGCGCGGACGGCGGCGTGGCCCTGTTCGCCGCTTCGTGGCCGCTGCTCGTCGCCATCCCCGTCGCAGGCGCGCTGTCCTGGGTGCTCAACTACATGCGCCAGGGTCTCACCGCGGAGGCCGTGGGCGGGGTGGTGCTCGCGCTGCGCGAGGATGCCTTCGACGCCGTGCTCGCCCGCGACATGAGCTTCTACGACCAGATCCCGAGCGGGAAGGTCGTGAGCCGCGTGACCTCCGACACCCAGCAGTTCTCGACCGTCGTGACCCTCGTGCTCACGCTGGTCGGCCAGGGAGGGCAGGTCTTCCTCGTGGCCGCGGTGCTGCTCGCCGTGAACCCGGTGCTGGCGATGATCCCGCTCGCCCTGGCGCCCGTCGTGGTGCTCGTGGCGCTGGGGTTCCGGTCCGTCGCGCGGAGCACGGCCACCCAGGCCCAGCGCGTGGCGGCCCTCGTGAGCTCCACCGTGCAGGAGACCATCTCCGGGCTCGCCATCGCCAAGGCCTTCCGCCAGGAGGCCTCCATCTACGCCACATTCACCGGCGTGAACGCGCAGGCCTACCGCCTCAAGCTCCGCCGGGGGCTCGTGTTCAGCTCCATCTTCCCGCTCCTGAGCCTGCTCGGTGGGCTCGGAGCAGCGGCGGTCGTCGGGTTCGGTGGTCAGGCCGTGGAGGCTGGGCTCGCGACACCTGGCGAGTGGTTCCTGTTCGTCCAGGGCATGGCGCTGTTCATCTTCCCGCTCACGGGCGTCGCGTCGTTCTGGAGCCAGTTCCAGCTCGGCCTCGCGGCGAGCGAGCGGGTGTTCGCGCTGATCGACGCGGAGCCGGCGGTCCAGCAGACGGGCTCGGTGGTCCCGGAGTCCATCGAGGGTCGCATCACCTTCGACGGCGTCGACTTCGCGTACGTCGCCGGGGAGCCCGTGCTGCGCGGCTTCCACCTCGACATCCCCGCGGGCCAGACCGTCGCGCTCGTGGGCCACACCGGGGCCGGCAAGTCCAGCCTCGGCAAGCTCGTCGCGCGGTTCTACGAGTTCCAGGGCGGCGGGCTGCGGATCGACGGCCAGGACATCCGCACCTTCGACCTCGCGGCCTACCGGAGCCACCTCGGCATCGTGCAGCAGAGCCCGTTCCTGTTCGCGGGCACGGTGCGGGACAACATCCGCTACGGGCACCCGGACGTGTCGGACGACGCGGTGGTCGCGGCGGCCCGGCGCATCGGGGGTGGCGACTGGCTCGATGCGCTGGAGCACGGGCTCGACACCGACGTGGGCGAGGCGGGCCGGGCGATCTCGATGGGCCAGCGTCAGCTCGTGACCCTCGCGCGGGTGCTGCTCCAGGACCCCCGGATCCTCGTGCTGGACGAGGCCACGGCGTCGGTGGACCCGCTCACGGAGGCCCAGATCCAGGAGGGCCTCGACGAGGTGCTCGTGGGGCGGACGGCCATCGTCATCGCCCATCGCCTCTCGACCATCCGCCGCGCCGACCGCATCGTCGTGCTCCGCGAGGGCCAGGTCATCGAAGCGGGCGACCACGACGCGCTCATGGCGGCCGGGGGCCACTACCGGGAGCTCTACACCACGTACTTCCGGCACCAGTCGCCGGACTACGAGGTGACCTGACCTACGGGACCGTGCGCACCACGCCGGTCTCGCGCAGGGCGACGACGATCTCGTCGTCTGGGGTGATGTCGAGCCCGATCGGACGTCCCGGCGACACGTCGTGCACCGCGAGCAGGTCGTAGTCCGCCGAGAGCTGCAGCACGCGGGCGTCGTCGCGGCTCGCGACCCAGAGCGTGCCGTCCGAAGCGAAGCGCACGCCCTCCGGGGACATCACGTCCGGTGCCCCGACCACCGTCGCCATGCCCGTGGCGGCCGCCGCGACCCGGTACACCGTCGACGACCCGCGGCTCGAGACCACCAGCGAGCCGTCCGGCGCGAACGCCATGCCCTCCGGGCTGTCGAGCAGGGGGTCCGTGAACCAGACGCCCAGATCCGCGCCGTCCGGCGCGAACCGCACGATGGACGCGGTGTTCCGGGAGCTGACGTACAGGTTGCCGTCCGGCCCGAAGAGCGGCGTGTTGGGCCCGTCGAAGGTCGTGGTCGCGAAGAGGTCGAGGAACGTGCCGTCTGCGGAGAACCGCCCGATCGCGTTGGCCTGGCGGGACGCCACGTACAGCCGGCCCTGGTCGTCGAAGTCGAGCCCCTGGAGGTCCGTCAGCGAAGGGTCGGACGCGAACAGCGTCGCCGTGGACGGATCCTCGGGCCCGATGCGCCAGACGCTGTCGGCCTCCACGACGTAGATCGCGCAGTCCGGCCCGAGCCGCACGCCCTCCGGGTTCACGCCGGCGGGCACGACGCCAGCGACGGGCAGCCCCGGCCAGCAGCCCGGCTCGAGCTCCAGGCCGATGTCGATGGGCTCGGTGGGGACATCGGTGCCCGCGGGGTCGGTGGGGTCTTCGGACGGCGGGGTGCCGCACGCCACGAGGAACGCGAGGACAGGGAGCTTGCGCATCGGGGGCCTCCAGGGCCCGTCAGCGTACCGCAGCGGCCCGGAGCCAGGCCACCGCCGCCGCGACCGCCGAGCGTGCGTCGAGACGATCGGACATCGCGTTTCCCACACGACCCGCGCGCGCGTCCGGTCGGGCCCGCGCCGCCTCGAGGAGATCGGGGAAGTAGTCGGCATCACCGGGGAGGATGCCGTGCTCGTCGTCCAGCCCGACCGTGCGCACGAGGGCCGGACCCTCGGGCCCCGCGACGAGGACCTCCTGCACGCAGGTCCGCGCCTCCGGGAGGTCGGCCACGTACTCCGCGTAGTGGAAGAGGGTCGTGGTGTTCCGGTCGGACCCGAGCCGCACGACCGCCCCCCCGCGCTCCACCAACCGCGCCAGGGGGCTCCCGGGCCCGTAGTACCGGTCGAACGGCGGGTCGTCGACGAGCGCGCGCGCCCCCGCACCCCAGGCGGCGAACCGCGCGATGGGGTGGGCGTTGCAGACCCAGCCAGCACGGGTGCGCGCCGCCTCCGGGAGCACGCCGAGGTCGGACCACGCGGGGCTCGAGGTGTCGAAGGGACGGTCGGGCTCCGCGCAGAGCAGCACGAGCAGCGCGCCATCCCGTCCCACGGCCCCCTCCAGGGCCTCGAGGAGGTCGTGCACGTCGGCCCCGACGTGCCGGAGGGCGGCGTGCACCATCAGCGCGTCACCCTGGACGACCCCGAGCGCCGCGAGGTCGTGGCGGAGGGTCTCCACCGTCGGGCGGGCCGGAGGCGGAGCCCACCCGAGCCGCGTGGTGCGACCGTCGTCACGCACCGCGAGGACCTCGGTGGGCACGGGCCCCTCGTGGGCCACGGACGCGAGCGGCACCCGCCCGTCGCGGCCCCCGAGCGCACGGGCCAACGGACCCCAGACGTCCTCCCGGGGCACCCAGGCCACGAGCCTGCCGTCCTGGACGGAGAAGCTGCCGTACCCCCCAAGCGCGAGGTCCACCCAGCCACCCCGCGTGTACCGGAGGGTCGCACCGTCGAACGAGCCGTCCGGCACGACCTGGATGCGACCACGCATGCGCACCCCGCCCAGCCCGACCTCGTCGAGCGCCGCCAGGAACCCGTCCCGATCGGCGTCCACGAGGAGACCGGTCCCTTCGACGCGGACGTCGAAGCCCCCTTCCTCGGCGAGGGCAGCTGCGAGCGCGTCGGTGGCCTGTCCGGGGCGAAGGGCTACGTGCACCCCGGCAGCGTAACCGCCGGAGCCGCATGGACTGGGACGACCTCCGCTTCTTCCTCGCCCTCGCCCGTGCGGGCTCGGTGCGGGGTGCCGGCGACCGCCTGACCGTCAGCCACTCGACCGTCGTGCGGCGCATCGAGGGCCTGGAGAAGCGCCTGTCCACGCGGCTCTTCGACCGGAGCCGAGACGGCTACGCGCTCACGGAGGCCGGCCAGCGCATCCTGCCCGGCGCCGAGCGCATGGAGCGCGAGCTCGCCGCCATCGAGCGCGGCACGGTCGGGCGCGACGAGCGGCTCGAGGGCCCGGTGACCATCACCTGCTGCGACACGTGGGTCTCGAACGACGTGATCTGCGGGCTGGCCCCGTTCTGTCGGGAGCACCCCGCCATCGAGCTGCACGTGGTGGCGGACGGGCGCCTGTTCGACCTCGCGCGTCGGGAGGCGGACCTCGCCATCCGCGCCCTGCCCACGACCTCCGAGCCGAACGGCGACCTCCTGGGCACCCGCCTCGCGCCGCTGATCCTCGCCAACTACGTCGCCCGCGAGCATGCAGCGCAGCTCGACCCGAACCTGGTGGGCACCGCCACCCGCTGGACCTCCTTCGACGATCGGTCCATCCAGGACACGCTGATCGCGCGCAGCTCCTTCCCCGACGTCCCGGCCTGGGGCGGGTTCACCTCGCTGGAGCTCATGGCCCAGGCGTGCCGTGCGGGTCAGGGCATCACGATGCTCCCGACGTACGTGGGCGACCGCGACCCCACCCTGCGCCGCCTGGACCCGCCGGATCTCCAGCACCTCGCGGACATCTGGCTCGTCTCCCACCCCGACCTCCGCGACAACGCCCGCTTCCGCGCCGTCCGGGCGGCCGTGCGGGCCATCTTCTCCAGGCTCCATCCCTTCTTCCTGGGCGAGCAGCCGCGCTGACCCGTCCGTGCACCGACCGGGTCCGTCGATGCACCACGCAGCCCCTGTCTGCACGGCCTACGTGGGGAGCACGGAGGACGCAGCATGACCGACCCGAGCTTCTGGGACACCCGCGCCGAGGCGTACGCCGCCAAGCCCGTGGAGGACCCCGCCGCGTTCGAGCGCAAGCAGGCCGTCACCCGCGAGCACCTCGCCCCGGACCACGTCGTGCTCGACGTCGGATGCGGCACGGGGTCCCTGGCCCTCCTGCTGGCCCCGCACGCCCGCGAGGTCCACGGGCTCGACGTGTCCGGGGAGATGGTCCGCATCGCGCGCAGCAAGGCGGAGGCCGCGGGTGTGGGCAACGTGACCTTCCACCAGGGCCTGTTCGACGGCTCCTTCGAGGCCCTGGTCCCCGGCAGCCTCGACATGGTCTGCGCGTACAGCCTGCTCCACCTCGTCCCCGACCGCGCCGACGCTCTCGCGCGGGCCTTCGCCCTGCTGAAGCCCGGTGGGACCTTCGTGTCGTCCACGGTCTGCCTGGGGAGCTCGTGGGTGCCCTACCGCCCGCTGCTCACCGTCATGCGCTGGGCCGGTCAGGCCCCCTACGTGGCCATCCTCACCACGGAGACCCTCGTGGAGGAGCTGGCCGCCGCGGGCTTCGAGGACGTGCGGGTCGTCGATGTCGGTGCGAAGCCCATCGTCGGCTTCATCGTGGCCCGGAGGCCGTCGGGCGCGTCGTGAGATGTCGAGACATCCGCCAACCGGGCGAACGGGATAGGCTCCGGCCGTTACCGATGGGAGACGACCGGTGAAGGACTTCGGCTTGTTGGGTGTGGCCATGCTGCTCGGTGGCGTGGGGCTCTACCTGAACGGCGCGGGCGACGAGCAGGCCAACTACGCGATCCTCGCGTTCCTCGCCGCGGCCGTCGTGTTCTGCGCCCAGATCGTCGTCGCGTCCACCCGCAAGGGCGTGCTCGTCACGGCCGCGCTCGCGGCCGGGTGCAACGCCTACCTCCTGAACCTGAAGTTCGCGCCCCACGACAAGGCGATCTGCGACGTGGGCGGGCTCATCGGCTGCTCGGTCATCAACAGCTCGCCCGCCAGCGAGCTCTTCGGGCTCCCGGTCACCCTGTACGGCGTCGGGTTCTACGTCGGGCTCGCCCTCGCGGCCCTCGGCAACGAGAAGCGCACCCCCCGCTTCGATCAGGTCAACGGTCTCTTCGCCCTCGGCAGCCTGGCGTTCAGCGCCTACCTCGGCTGGGAGGCCAAGAAGATCGGCCTGTTCTGCCCCTTCTGCATCACGATCTACGCCTGCAACATCCTCCTGTTCGTCGCGGCCCTCAAGGGGCTCCGTGAGAACGGGCAGAAGCTGTTCGACGGCGTCGACAAGATCTTCGGCTCGTCGAGCCTCTGGGTGATCACGGCGGCCTTCGCCTTCATCACGCTGGTCGGCGCCAGCTCGTGGCAGGGCCACGAGGCCTCCAGCGACGTCGCCATCGTGAAGAACCGCGAGGACGGCGGGAAGATCGACACCGATGCGCTCCGGCGGCTCTACAAGCGGCCGGACGGCGTGGTGAAGACCGACGGCACGGAGCCCGTGCTGGGCCGGCCCGGAGCCACCATCACCATCGTGGAGTTCGCCGACTACGGCTGCCCGCACTGCGCGATGGCCAGCCCGCTGCTCAAGGAGCTCGTGCACGGCAACCCCGAGGTCCAGCTGCTCTTCAAGGTCTTCCCGCTCTCGGGCGCCTGCAACCCCGTCATCGAGGGCACCGAGGGCGTCGAGCGCTGCAAGGCCGCCATGGCCGCCGAGTGCGCCGGCGATCAGGGCAAGTACTACGAGATGAGCGGGATCATGTTCAAGAGCCTCGGCTACCGGAGCGACGACGACCTGCTCTTCATGGCCCGCGAGGTCGGCCTGGACACCGAGGCCTGGACCACCTGCATGCAGACCCAGTCCACCATCGACGCCGTGCTCGACGACGCCAAGGCGGGGATCGAGGCCCGCGTGCAGGGCACCCCCACGATGTTCGTGCGCGGCCTCGTCGGCGACGACTTCGTCGAGATCACCCAGGGCCCCGAGGCCCTGCTCGCCCTCATCGAGGCCAAGCGGGACGGCATCCCGCTTCCCCCGCCGCTCTGATGTCCACCTGGGCCCTGGAGGTGCAGAGCCTCCGCCGTTCGCGCGTGAAGGCCGCGAGCGGCGCGCTGTTCGCCCTCGGAGCGATGGGTGTGCAGGAGGACTGGATGCCCGGTACGGCACCTCCTCCCCGCCAGCCGTGGGACACCGGGCCGCCGGCACCCCGACCCGACCGGGTGCTCCTCCGCGCCTGGTTCGAGGAACCCGAGCGCTCCGCGATCCTCGGTGGTCTCACGCCCTGGCTGGACGACCGCACCGAGATCGTCTGGCGCGAGGAGCCCGAGGTGGACTGGGAGGCCGAGAGCCAGGCGTCGTTCCCGCCCATCCAGGTGGGCTCCCTGCGCATCGCGCCCCCCTGGAGCGCCGAGCCGGGCGACCTCGTCATCGAGCCGGGCTCCGGGTTCGGCACGGGTGACCACCCGACCACCCGCCAGGCCCTCCTGCTCTTCCAGCAGCTCGACATTCCCGCCACGACGGCCCTCGACATCGGCTGTGGGTCCGGGATCCTCGCGCTGGCCGCGGCACGCGCGGGGTGGACCGTGCACGGCACCGACATCGAGGAGCCCGCGCTCGCCAACGCCCGCCGCAACGCCGAGATGAACGGGCTCGTCGCCACCTTCGACACGGCCCAGCCCCACGCTCTCGCCCCCGCGGACCTCGTGTTCGCGAACCTCCACGCCGAGCTCCTCGTGCGCTTCGCCGACGACCTCCACCGCCTCGCCCGCGGACCCCTGATCCTCGCCGGCATCCTCGCGGACAAGGAGACCGCCGTGCGCGCCGCGTTCCGCCGTCCTCTCGTGGATCGTCTGCAGGACGGTGAGTGGGTCGCGCTCCGGTACGGCCCGTGAAGCGCGTCCTGGTCGCGGAGCTCCCGGCGACGGCGGGCCAGGAGCTCGATCCCGTGCCCTCGCATCACCTCGAGCACGTGATGCGCGCGTCCACCGGGGATGGCGTGCTCCTCTACGACGGCGCCGGCAACGAGCAGCCGGCCGTGATCGTGGGTCTGTCGCCCGTCCGGGTGGACCCCGCCGGCGAGGTGCGAGCGTGTCCCCCGCCACCCCCGGTGCACCTGGTGCTCTCCGTGCTCAAGCACCAGCCGATGGACCTCGCCCTGCGCATGGCGACCGAGGCCGGGGCGGCTGCGATCCACCCGGTGATCATGGAGCGCACGGTGGCGAAGGGCGACCGTCACGACCGGTGGGAGCGCATCGTGGCCTCCGCCGCCGAGCAGTGCGGGCGGGCCCACCTGCCGGTGCTCTCGCCGATCCGCCGGCTCGCGGAGTCCCTCGACACCCTCGACTTCCCGCTGCTGTTCGGGGCGCCCGGTGCCGACCGTCCGGAGCCGGCGCCCGGTGGGGTCGCCGTGGTCATCGGACCCGCAGGAGGCCTGGCGCCACGGGAGATCCAGGCGCTCCTGGCGCGGGGAGCCCGCCCGATCGGGCTCGGGCCCTACGTGCTGCGCGCCGAGACCGCGGTCGCCGCGGCCCTGGCGTTGCTCACGGCATAGTCAGGGCTTCTTCAGACCCGGCAGGTCGATCAGCATGTGACCGGACTTGCTGGCCTTGGTGGACAGGTAGTGCACGTTCTGCGGCCGGGTGTCGACCTGGAGCGGGATGCGCCCCGTGACCCGGATGCCGTGCCGCGTGAGCCCGGCGAGCTTGTTCGGGTTGTTGGTGAGCACCTTCACCGAGCGCACGTCGAGCTCCGCCAGGATGTCCGCCGCGACGTCGTAGCGGCGCTCGTCGTCCCGGAAGCCCAGCGCGAGGTTGGCCTCGACGGTGTCGAGCCCGGCGTCCTGGAGCGCGTACGCGCGGATCTTGTTCGCGAGGCCGATCCCGCGTCCCTCCTGGCGGAGGTAGATGACCGCCCCACACTCGGCCTGCCCGAGGTACTCGAGGGCCGCCTCGAGCTGGTCGCGGCAGTCGCACTTCACGCTGCCCATCACGTCGCCCGTGAAGCACTCGCTGTGCAGCCGGACCGGGACGTCCTCCCGCCCTGCGACGTCGCCCTTCACGACCGCGCCGTACTCCTTGCCGTCATCGGCATCGAACGCCACGACCCGAAAGTCCCCGTAGCGCGTGGGGAGCCGGGCCTCCGCGACCAACCGCGCCATCCGGTGGGTCTCCTGCCTGGCCATCGTCTCTACGTCGTTCATCGGAGCTCCTCACAATCCGTTCAAACCCTATTCAGTCGAACGGCGTCGTTCACCTGACCCCAACGAAAAGATGAACGCGGGTTCCTTAATACCCAAGACCTCCGAGACGACCCCCCTGAACGAGAAAGGCCGCCCGACGGGATTCCCGTGGGGCGGCCTTCGACGAACCCTGAAGGGCTTACTCGTTGAGCGAGTTCTTCAGGCCCTTGCCAGCGCGGAACACGGGGATCCGGCGGGCGGGGACGAGCATCTCCTTGCCGTTCTTCGGGTTGTGGCCCTTGAACGAGCGGCGCTTGGAGACGGTGAAGGTGCCGAAGTCGGAGATCGTGACCTTCTCGTCGCGCACCAGAGCCTCCTGGATCGCCTCGGTGAGGATGTTGATGTAGCTCGCAGCCTTGACCTTGGGGATGCCGGCGCGGGACGCGAGGACCTCGGTGAGATCAGCCTTGTTCATGGTTCTTCTCCTCTCGTGCGAGATGGCTGCCATTTAGTCCAAATTCTATCTGGCGCCATCTGGATGTCATCGCGACGTGATTGCCGCGGCTGGAAGGGCCGGCCCGGGAAAACCCCTGTACGACCCGTCCAAGTGACGTGCTTGTTCTAAGGTCTGTCCATCGTCCCGTGCAAGCACAGTTCGATGTTCTTTCCACGCTCCCTCGCCAACAACGCGGTAGAGACGGGGCGGATACCATTATTTTGATTAAATAAAAACGGGACGTCAGCCCTGGCTTATCCCTGCGTTCGGGAGACGATCCGTACCGCGGAGGGCTCCACCTCGAGCTCCGCAGGCAGGTCGCCGGGCTGCTCCCCATCGACGTCCACGAGCACCCGCGATCCGTCGGGGACCTCGGCCCGCACGGCGCGAACGCGGGTATGGACCACTCCGGGGACCTCTGCGATCGTGCCGTCGTAGAGCCGGCGTGCGTTCCTCAGGAAGCGGAGCTGGGGCATCTGGGGGACGATCGTCATCTCGACGATCCCGTCGTCGATCCGGCCGCCGGGTCCGACGAGCATCCCGCCGCCGCAGTACCGACCATTGGCGACGAACACCGTGGCGATCGGCCCCTCCCAGCTGCCGCGGCCCTCCGGCCCCTCCCAGGCGACCCGGACGACCGGAGCGCGCCATGCCATCGTGGCCCGGGCGGTGGCGAGGGCGAACGACACCCTGCCGCCGAGCGCCTTGGAACCCCGGTTCACGGCGTCCACGACCGCACCCGAGAGCCCCAGACCGGCCACGTTGATCGATCTGCGGACGATCCCCCCCGCGAGGCCCACGCGCACCCAGTCGGCATGGATGGGCTCCGTGGTGGCCATGAGCTCGAGGGCCGCCTGCACGTCGCGGGGCATGCCGAGGGTCTTCACCAGATCGCAGCCGGTGCCGGCCGCCAGCACGCCCAGCACGGGCCGGGCGTCGCGCTCCAGCCGCGCGAGGCCGTTCACGACCTCGTTGGCCGTGCCGTCTCCCCCCACCGACACCAGCAGATCGGTGTCGGCGGCGGCCGCGAGATCGCTCGCGTGCCCCGGCCGCTCGGTGGGTGCCAGGGTCACGCTGTCGCCGAAGACCTCGCGTGCAGCCCGCTCCAGAGCGTCGAGCCTGCTGGCCGTCCCCCCGCCTGCGGACCGCGGGTTCACGATCAGCGTCACCCTCATCGCACGAAGTCCCCCGCCAGGAGCGCGTCCACGGGGTCGGTCACCTGGCCCCCGCAGGATCGCAGGTGGTTCCGGCAGCGCGCATCGCCGACGGTCCACTCGTGCGCGCGATCCAGCCAGAGAGCACCGACCCGCCGCGCGTCCTCCGGGTGGTGCGCAGGAAGCGGACCCGCCCCACCGCAGCACGCGATCGGCCGCTTCCCGTCGAGACGGCAGGACCCCGCACCGCCCGGCAGCTGCGGAACCCGGTCGCGGAGCCAGGTGAACGGGACGCCCGCGGCCTCCAGCACCTCCGCGACGCCCCCCGAGATGACGACCACCTCCCGATCGCCGACGAGGTTGCGCAGCCGGGCTGCCCGCGCGCCCGCACCCTCGTGGTGGAGGGCCGCCACACCGAGCTCGTCGCGCGTGCGCCACGCGACCACGGGCTCGCCCAGCAGACCCGCCAGGGCCTCGGCCCACTCGCGGCCATCGCTCTCCACGGCGATCACGCGACCGGCCCCCACGAGGGGGCGCAGGGGCTCCACGGTGGGTGCGGGCAGCGCGCGAGCACGGGCCTCCCGGAGGTACGTCGGCAGCGGGACGTCCAGGTGGCAGTGATCCTGGCAGGCCCCACAGTCGGTGCACAGGGTCATCGCCGCGCGCGCGACATCCTCCGCGAGCTCACCGCGCTCCGCGAGCAGCAGGGCGCTGGCGAGCACCGCGGGCACCGCGGCCTCCCGTCCAGATCCCAGGGCGACGGGACAGGCGCTGTGACAGAGCCGCGGACAGAGCGCGCAGCGGGACCACGGGCTGCTCACGGGTGCCTCCGGGCCGCATGGTGGGAGCCGACCGCGACGATGCGCGGGTCGTCGATCGCGCAGGCCTCGAGCCGTCCCGAAGGACGCGGCGCCGCGAAGTACGGCACCTCCTCGAGACCTCCGCGCACCCAGCGGTCGCACAGGGCTCCGAACGCCGCCGCCGCCGGCCCGCGGAAGCCCACGTGGAGCCAGCCGTCGATCACCGTGAGCACGGAGGGGCGGAGATCCGAGCGGAGGAGCTCACGCGCGACCGTCCAGGGGTGGTCGACCTTCGCGCGTCCCATCCAGCGCGGCCCGTCAGGGACGACGGGCACGGTGCAGTGCGCGGCGCCGGACGCCTGCTGGACGAGCCAGGTGCGCAGATCGGGGCCCACGGCCGAGCGCGGCCCCCGACCGAGCCGGGTGTGGCGGGCCTGGACGCGTGCGGAGACCTCGGACCACCCGATCTCCCAGTGGTTGCGCAGCCACCGGGGCGGGGCAGGCAGGGTCTCCCAGGGGAACATGAGCTCGCCCCCCACGTGACCCGCGCGCTCCGCCCGCGCCTCGAGCGTCTCGTCGAGGGCGCACCGCATGAGGCCGTCGTCCTCGTGCAGCCGGGGGTCCGGACCCGCGTCGCTCGGCGGTGTGGGCACGAAGAGGCGGCCGGGGTTCATGATGCCCACGGGGTCGAGCCGGTCGCGGGCCGCGCGCCAGCCCTCCACGGCGGCCCCGACCTCCTGGCTGGCCCACCGCGTCTTCAGCGAGCCGACGCCGTGGTGATGCGAGATCGACGCACCGGCGGCGAGCGCCGCGCTCTGCGCAGCCTCCCAGAGGGCCGTGTACGTGCGCTGATCACCCTTGCCGGCGAAGGAGAAGTAGATGCTGCCGCCCTCCGGGTACACGTGGCTCATGTGGGCCAGCACGACGGCGAAGGGACGGACGGCCTCGCGGACCGCACGGTAGACGCCCGGGAGCGACGACCAGCGCGCCGAGACCTCCATGGTGTCCGCGAACCCACCGCGCTCGAACACCGGCATGAGCTTGTAGGAGACGGCGTGCCGGCTCTCGAACCAGCGGTGCCCCGGCGCCGAGCCGAGATCCTCGCCGCGCTCCTCCAGGATCGCGCGCCCCGCCGGTACCGCGGCGTCCACGACCTCCTCGCGCCCCTCCCACCCCACCACGAGCAGGCAGCCGGACGCCATCGCGTCGAACACCGTGTTCACGAAGCCGGGGAGCGTCAGGGGCAGGGCGAGCGTGCGGCGGCGCACGGGGTCGAGCTTCTCGACGCGCTTCAGCCAGCTGCGCAGGAAGCCCTCGCGCTTCGGGTGGGCGGACTTCGGGCGGGTCTTGCCGCCGATGCCGGTGTCGACGGGGTCGTAGATCCGCACGACGCTCGGCCAGAGCTCGGACTGCATCAGGCGACGCACGGCGTCGAGGGCGTCTTCGACGGTGCGGAAGCGGTAGCCGCGGAGCCAGCGGGTCTCGGGCGCCCGCCAGACGCGCAGCGTGAGCTCGGTGACCACACCCAGGGTGCCCTCGGAGCCCAGGAGCATCGGCATCCACGCGGGGTCGTCGTCGCCGTGGGTGCCCAGCCGCAGCACGCCGGAGGGGGTGACCGCCGTGAGCCCGAGCACCATGTCCTCGAACACGCCGTACCGGCTCGAGAACTGCCCGGCACTGCGTGCCGAAGCCCATCCCCCGACGCTCGAGCAGGAGATGCTCGACGGGCTGTGCCCGAGCGTGAATCCCTGCTCGTTCAGGCGGTCCTCGAGCTCCTGCCCGTTCACGCCGGCCTGGACGCGCACGGTCCAGGCGTCCTCGTCGACCGGACGGAGCCCCCGGAGCCGCTTGGTGTCGATCACCCAGCTGCCCTCGCGCCCGCGAGCCCCTCCACACACGCCGCTGCCCATCCCGTACGGCACGACCGGTACGGAACGGGAGGAGGCCTCCTGCAGCACGGCGAGCAGGCCGGCCTCGTCCTCTGGCCAGAACACCCGTGACGGACGGGGTGCGCGGGCGCCTCCGCGCCACATCTCGAGCGTTCCGCCGGGCCAGCAGTCGCGCGAGACGGAGAACGTGTCGAGGGGATCGGTGCTGGACGGAGGGAGATCGACGGACATCGCGGGCAATGTACGCGAGCGCGTCACGCGCGTCGACCGGGACCCGGAAACGAAAAAGCCCGATCCGCGAATGGCGGATCGGGCTTCGATCGGCGGGCCAGGGCCGGTGAGCCACCCAGCTCGTCTTTGGTCTCCGATGAGGCAACATGCAGACAGCGTGCCAGAAGAAGCAAGCTCGTCGACAACAGAGCTTCTCCCGTCATCCAGCCTCGCTCTCGCCCACAACCGAAGTCCTCTGGGACGCAGATCGCGACATCTGTGTCGTGGTCAGCCCCGTCGGGGTCGGAGAGGCCCGTCCGCGTCGCCGGCGATGCGCGATAGTGGCGCTTGTATCGTCGGGCACCCCTCGCGAAGGCCACGACATCCATGTCACGGTGCCGTCCGGGCCGGTGTGATTGACCTCACGGGCTCAAACGGCTACGCGGTGGACTTCCCCCGGCATCCACGCGGAAGCCCGCTGAAACGCGGCAGGAGCGCGTCTTGTACGACTTGATCATCCGCGATGCGACCATCGTGAGCTCGGCAGGCCGCCAGGTCGCCGACGTCGCCATCAAGGACGGGAAGTTCGCGTACGTCGGCCCGCGTCCCCCGCGGAGCGCCAAGCGCGAGCTCTCGGCCATCGGTCGGTTCCTGATGCCGGGCGTCATCGACACCGCGGCGCACGTGCCGATGGACCGCGCGGCGTGGACGCTGGAGTCCGGGGCAGCCGTCACGGGCGGCGTCACCACGATCCTCGCGCTCCCCACGGGTCCCGCGCCCATCGTGGACGCCGACAGCGCCCGCGCCCGCGACGACCTGCTCGGCGGGGCGAGCTGGTGCGACTACGGCCTGTGGGGCCTGGCCACTGACACCAACCGGGACGCCCTCGCCCAGGCCGTCGAGGAGGGCCTGCTGGTCGCCATCCTCGCCATCCTCGGAGGCGAGCCCGACTGCGTGGCGCCGGCCACCCTCGAGGCCCTCGTGAACACCCCGGGTGCCCTCGGCGTCCAGGTGCTCACGGACGACCCCATCGAGCTCCGCCCCGACGCCGACGGCGATCCGCAGGGCTCCCCGGAGGCCCTCGCGGTCCTGCGGGCGGCTCGCGAGCACGACCGTGCGGTGCACTGGGTCAATCTGTCCACCACCGAGGAGCTCGACCTCCTCGACCCCGTGCGCGGCGACCTGCCCGTCACCGCGGGCGTCACCCCGCACCACCTCTTCCTCTCCGAGGAGGAGGACACCGGCGTGGTCACCCGTCCGCCCGTGCGTCCCGAGAAGGACCGCCGCACGCTCTGGACCGCCCTGCGTCGCGGGCGTCTGGACTGCCTCGCGTCCGACCACCGCGCCTCCGCGCGCGGTGAGCCCGGTGCGCCGAGCCTGGAGCTGCTCCTGCCCCTGATGCTCTCGGCCGTGCGGTACGGGAAGCTCAGCCTGGAGATGCTGGTCACCCTGTGCAGCGAGTCCCCCGCGAAGGTCTTCGGCCTCGAGTCCAAGGGCCGGATCGTGAAGGGTGCGGACGCCGACCTCGTGCTCTTCTCCGAGGGCGACATGGGTCGGGTGGACCCGGACGACCTGCTCTCGGGGGCCGGGTGGTCGCCGTACGCCGGCCGTGAGGCCGCTCCCAAGCCCGAGCTCGTGATGGTCGGCGGGCAGGTCGTCGCCGTGCGCGGTGAGCTCGTCGGCGAGAAGCCCACGGGCGCCAGGGTGTCCGCCAGCTGAGAGCTCCCGCGACGACGGGCTCGCCCGCCGTCCAGGGGAAGCCCGGGGCGATCCGATCGCTGGACCTCCGTCGTGCGCGGATCCCGCAACGGGCCCGTGTCCACCGGACTCTCCGCGCCCCGAGGCCTCCTGGCCCACCCCCTGCATTCGCGGGCCGTCATCCAGCAACCATGGAGGCTCGGATGACGGAAGCGAAGCAGAAGGCCCTCGACATCGCGGTCGAGGACATCGAGCGGCGGTGGGGCAAGGGGGCCGTGATGCGGCTCGGTGACCGTGCGGCCGCGGGGGTGAACGTCATCCCCTCGGGGAGCCGGGCCCTCGACCAGATCCTCGGCGTGGGCGGCTACCCGCGCGGCCGGGTCGTCGAGATCTACGGTCCGGAGTCGAGCGGCAAGACCACCCTCACGCTCCACGCCATCGCGCAGTGCCAGCTGCGCGGGGGGATCGCGGCCTTCGTGGACGCCGAGCACGCCCTGGACGTCACGTACGCCGAGCAGCTCGGTGTCGACACCAACGCGCTGCTCGTCGCCCAGCCGGACAACGGCGAGCAGGCGCTCGAGATCACCGAGACCCTCGTGCGGTCCGGTGCTGTCGACCTCGTCGTGGTGGACTCGGTGGCCGCGCTCGTGCCCCGGGCCGAGCTGGAGGGCGACATGGGGGATGCGCACGTCGGCCTGCAGGCCCGCCTGATGTCCCAGGCCCTGCGGAAGATCACGGCGGTGACGGCACGCACGGAGACCACCGTGGTGTTCATCAACCAGCTCCGCCAGAAGATCGGCGTGATGTACGGCAGCAACGAGACGACCACCGGCGGCAACGCGCTGAAGTTCTACGCGAGCGTGCGCATCGACATCCGGCGCATCGGGTCCATCAAGGGCTCGTCGAAGGAGGGTGCGGAGCCCGTGGGCAACCGCACGCGCATCCGCATCGTGAAGAACAAGCTCGCCCCGCCGTTCCAGACCGCCGAGGTGGAGATCATCTACGGTCGGGGGATCTGCCAGGTGGGCGAGGTGATGGCGGAGGCCGAGGAGCGGGGGCTGCTCAAGAAGAGCGGTAGCTGGTACACGATCGGCGACGACCGCGTGGGCCAGGGCAAGGAGAACGTCCGCAAGCGCCTGCTCGAGGACCCCGCCCTGTTCGCCCGGCTCTCGGAGATGCTCCTGCCGGGCGAGCCCGCGGTCGCGAAGTAGCTACCAGTTGGGCACGTCCTCGCCGAACCACGCGTCGAGGACGTCGCCCGGGTGCGTGGCGCAGGTGGCCTCGACGCCGACCCAGATGCCATTCCGGCCCGCGATGCGCACGAAGTGGCCCGCGAACACCCGGTTGGCGTCGCCGTCGATATCGGCCACGAACCGCTCCCCCCTGTACGACGAGTACGTGGCACCCACGACCCCGCCGCCTCCGAGGTCCGCGTGGATGCGGCGGCCCGTCGCCCGTCCGCTGGCGTGATCGCGCTGCGTGCCGACCGACCCCTCGAGCACGGTACCCGCGTAGAGACCCGAGGTCATGCGCGAGATCGGGCTCGCCCCGGACACCGAGCACCCGCCGTCGGTGAGCGCCGCCTTGAGGACGGTGACGTGCCCGTCCAGGGTCGACGGGCGGAGGCGGGCGTTCGACGCGCCCTCGTCCACGACGTCCGCGCCCGCCTGGTCGTTGATGAAGGCGGCGGAGTCGTCGACGATCCGACAGGCCTCGGGGTCGGAGGACGAGGCGTCGCACGTGGACGGCTGGAGGAGCCCGATCTCCTCGCACCGCAGCGCCACCGCGTAGAGCCGGTTCTCCTCGATGGTGCCCTCCATGTCCCCGCGCGGATCACCATTCAGGATGGTGTGGCGGACCCCCATGTGGACCTCAGCCTCGGTGCTCGTGAACGAGGGGGCCGCGGCGAAGTCCGCGGTGTTCACCTGCACGCCGTCCTGGCACATCGTCACGGTGACGCCGGATGGTCCGAAGTCGTAGCTGATCGCGACCTGCTCCAGCCCCGATGCCGACGCACCACCCGAGATGTTGCGGGATCCGCCGTCGCTGCCGCTCTGCCAGACCTGGCCGAACGTCTGATTGAAGACGATGCCGTCGAAGGCGGGTGAGGCCTGCTTGTCGAGCGTCAGGGGGCCACCGGCGGCCGCGCTGGTGAGATCGACCCAGGACACCAGGGTCCGCGAGGTGATCGTCGGTCCCGTGTAGCCCCGCGCCAGCGCGCGGCTCTCGCTGCCAGTGACGTCCAGAGAGCCGGCCGAGACCGAGGCCCCCGTCAGGACGAGGGGGTCCCAGAGGCCTGTCGTGTCATCGAGGGTCACTCCGTCTTCGAACGTCCAGTGACCGACGAGCTCCTGGGCTGAGGCAGGCAGGGCGAGAGCGAGGGCGAGAAACATTCTGGGGCCTCCAGGGCAGATGGGCCACCGGTCTACCACACCGCCCCGCGCTCAGACGACCTTCGACTCCCGCTTCTCCAGCGAGCCCGCGGTCGCCAGGTAGCTACCAGTTGGGCACGTCCTCGCCGAACCACGCGTCGAGGACGTCGCCCGGGTGCGTGGCGCAGGTGGCCTCGACGCCGACCCAGATGCCGTTCCGGCCGGTCGTGCGCACGAAGTGGCCCGCGAACACCCTGTTGGTGTCGCCGTCGATGTCGGCCACGAACCGCCCACCGCCGTAGGACGAGTACGTGTCACCCACGACCCCGCCGCCTCCCAGGTCGGCGTGGATGCGACGGCCGGTCGCGCGTCCGCTGGCGTGGTCGCGCTGCGCGCCGACCGACCCGTCGAGGTCGGGCCCGGTGTAGAGGCCCGAGGTCATCCGCGAGATCGGGCTCGCCCCCGACACCGAGCACCCGCCGTCGGTGAGCGCTGCCTTGAGGACGGTGACGTGCCCGTCGAGGGACGACGGGCGCAGGCGCGCGTTCGACGCGCCCTCGTGCACGACATCCGTGCCGGCCTGGTCGTTGATGAAGGCCGCGGAGTCGTCGACGATCTGACAGGCCTCGGGGTCGGAGGTGGACGCGTCACACGTGGACGGCTGGAGGAGCGCGATCTCCTCGCACCGCAGCGCGACCGCGTAGATGCGGTTCTCCTCGATCGTGCCCGTCATGTCGCCGCGGACGTCGTCCGTGCCGAGGACGTGGCGGATGCCCATGTGGACCTCGGACGTCGCGCCGTAGCTGGCGTCCACCCCAGGCACGTTCTGGGCGACCTGGACACCGTCCTGGCAGATGGTCACCGTCACGCCCAGCGGCCCGGGCTGGTAGCTGATGGCGACCTGCTCGGGGGCGAGGCCCGACGAGGACTGGCCGGGGATGTTGCGGAGCGTGCTGTTGCTCCCGCTCTGCCAGACGTCCCCGAAGTTCTCGTTGAACACGATCCCGTCGAACTGATCGAAGTCCTGGTGGTCCAGGGTCAGGGGTCCGCCCGCGGTGCCGTCGGCGAACGTGAGCCACGACACCAGCGTGCGAGCGCTGATGTTCGGACCGATGTAGCCCCGGGCCAGCGCGCGGGCCTGGGTGGACGTCACGTCGAGCTGACCGTCGCTCACGGTGGCGCCGGTGAGGACCAGCGGCGACCAGCGCCCGGTGGACTCGTCGAGCGCGTGGCCGTCCTCGAAGGTCCAGTGACCGACGAGCTCCTGGGCAGAAGCGGGCAGGGCGAGAGCGAGAGCGATCAGCATGGGGGCCTCCAGTGTGGGGCCGCGGATCTACCACACCGCCCCGCGCTCAGACGACCTTCAACTCCCGCTTCTCCAGGTGCGAGGGCTCCATGAGGGGTGCCTTCTCGAGGTGGTGCATCTCGATCACCAGGCCGAGCTCGGGTGGACGGTCCTCGAAGGTGACCTCCTGCACGCTGTGGATCGGGGTCAGGCCGGGCCCCCGGATGCTCGTCGGGAGGTCGATGGCCATGTCGGGCTCCACGGGTCCCTCCAGGATCTTCCCCGTCAGCACGAGGAGGTCCCGGGTCATCAGCCAGTACGCGCGGTCACAGTAGAAGCGTCCCATGCCCACCGCCTATCGCGCGGTGTCGTTGTAGACTCCGGCCATGGCGAAGACCTACTACTGCGCCAACTGCCTGAACTCGTTCCGCACGGACGGCACGACCTGCCCGAACCTCGCGTGCGGACAGGATCGCCCCGAGGGGGGCTGGGGCCGTCTGCTCGGCGAGGGCGACCTGCTCGACCGGCGCTACCGGGTCCGTCAGCGCCTGGCGGTCGGCGGCGCAGGCATCACCTACCGCGCGCGGGAGATCGACGACGACGGCGACGAGACCGGCCCCGAGCTCGCCATCAAGGTGCTCTTCCAGCGTGGAGACGGCACCTGGCTCCGGCGCCTGGCCAACGAGGCGCGCGTCCTCCAGGAGCTCGCGCACCCGAACATCGTCCAGAGCCGCGGGTTCGTCCAGCGCACCGGTCACCCGGCGTACCTCGTCACGGTGTACGAAGCGGGCGGCAACCTGTTCGACCACGTGCGCCACCACGGGGCCCTCACGCCGTCCGCCGCCCTCGGAGTCTTCGAGCAGGTGCTGGAGGCCCTCGCGGTCGCCCACCGCCGCGGCGTGATCCACCGCGACCTCAAGCCCCAGAACATCTTCCTGCGCGCCCACGTCGACCGGACCGAGGTCCCCCACGTCCTGGTGGCCGACTTCGGCATCGCGAAGCTCCAGGGCTTCCTCGGCGAGCACCTCACCACGGCCGGCATGTTCGTGGGCACACCGGAGTTCGCGGCGCCCGAGCAGTTCAAGGGTCTGCCGCCCGAGCCGCCCTCGGACGTGTTCGCGGCGGCGTGCGTCTTCTGGTTCTGCCTGACCGGGGCTCCTCCCGTGCCCCTCCGCGACCGCACGGACCTCGTGGCCAGCCTGCGCGCGCTGCGCGAGGGTCTCCCGCCGAAGCTCCCGGCCAACCTCACGAGCCCCGAGGAGGCCCGCCGCATCGAGGATCTCGCGGCCCACACCCTCATCGCGGACCCCGAGAAGCGCTGGCGGATCCCCACCCTCCTGGACGCCCTGTCGGAGCTCCAGTCACCCGCGTCCGAGCCCCTGGACCTGGGGCCGATGCGCACCCTCGCCCCCGACGCCCTGTTCCCTCTCGACGAGGACGTCACCCCCGAGCCCGCACCCGCCGTCTCCGAGCCGGAGGTCGCGCGGGAACCTCCGCCCGAGCCGGCCCCTCCTGCGGAGCCGGAGCCCGAGCCAGAGCCAGAGCCACCACCCGAGCCGTACACCCGCCTGCGGCTCGGACGCTCCGTGGAGACCGCACCCGCCCCGCAGCCCGCCCGGCCTCTGCCCACCGACGACGGGCTCGACGCCCTGTTCGACAGCCCCGCCGCCGACGATGGTGTGTTCCACGTCGGGCGGACCGCCGAGCCCGAGGTCTCCCTCGACGACCTCCTGGCCGGACCCGCCACCCCGCCGCCCGCACCTCGCCGCGAGACCCCGCCGCCAGCAGCGCGACGCGCGACGCCTCCACGGGAAGCCGAGGCGCCCGCCTACGCGCCGCCCGTCGAGGCGTCGTGGGAGACCGTGGCCGAGGGCAGCCCGCGCGCCGCCGCGCCCCCGCCGCCCGAGCCGGAGCCCGACGCACCCGCGTGGCAGCCGTCCTCCCCTGCCCCCGTCGGGGCTCCAGCGTCGGACGCCGATCGGCTCGCGGCCCTCGGACGGTGCGCGCTCGCCGAACGGGAGGCCCTGTTCGCGGCCCTGGAGGACCCCGAGTCCGCCGCCCGGGCCGTGTCCACCGGGGCCTCCGCCGATCTGATCTGCGGCGCGGCCCTCGTGGTCGAGCGGTTCCGGCTCGAGCGTCAGGCCACCTGGGCGCGTCAGCTGCTCACGCACTCCGATCCGGACGTCAGGGCCACCGCGGCGCTCGCGTTGAGCGCCGTGGGCGCCGTGGGCCAGCTCGCGCTGATCAACCGGCTCCTGTCCGACAGCGACGCGAACGTCCGCCTCGCCGCGGTGCACGCCCTCCGCACGCTCGGCGAGCGCACAGGCCGGAGGGACATGGTGCAGGGCTGGTTCGCCGGGTGCGGCTCCGACCCCGACCCCCGCGTGAGGGCTGCCGCCCGTCATCGGTGACGATCGTCCCTCCGACGGGGCATCGGTGTCGCCCTACGGAGGTCCCCATGCTCTTCTTCGCCCTCTTCGCGTGTTCCCGACAGGATCGCGTCGTCTACGAACCGCCCGGACCGGCCGTCCTGGTCTGCGATGCCTGCATCGAAGGCGAGATCTGTCTGGTCTACCTCGACGGGACGGAGGTCACGGGGGAGTCCTGCGAGCCCCCTCCGGACGCCTGCGCGGACGAGGACGGTTGTGCGTGCAGCGACGCGCTCTACGACCTGTGCGAGGAGCCCCACGTCGCGGTCGACTGCGCGGACACGACCTCACCCACGATCATCAGCTGCAATCTCTGACTCGCCGGGTCTCACTCCAGCACCCGCGCCCGTCCGACCATCCGCGAGAGGATGGCGTCGGACGTGCCGGAGGCCCGGAGCCGTGTGGACTCCAGGAGGGCCACCAGCGCGTCCAGATCGCCATCCTGGCCGGTGACGTGCCACGCGACGGGCCCTTCCACCGTCTCCAGCACCAGGCCTCCCGAGTACACCTTCCGGGCCCCGGAGGCCTCGATCAGGGCTCGCCCGCCTCCGCGTACCGCCTTCACGTCCTTCCAGTCCCAACGGTCCGCGCCGACCGCGATCCCCTGCCCGTCGACGCGGATCTCCACCTCCCGGACCCGCTCCACCACGAGCCCCCACCACAGGAGGATCAGCGCGCCGAGCGTCAGGAACGGGATCTGGCCGCCGAGCGACAACGAGACTGCGAGCCCGAGGTCGCCCAGCGCGACGCCGATGAGGAACGGGGCGACCATGGACACCGCGATCCAGGCGAGGATCGCACGCGTCGCCCAGGGACGGTCCGCCGGCCGCCACCCTGGCCCATCTTCCGACCCGACCGGCACGAACCGGGGGCCCACCCTGGCCGTGAACACGGGCTCGAAGGCGTGGTCCGGGTGCTCGAAGCCCGTCGCGCGCGAAGGTTCGGTGCCAGGGCCCAACTCCACCTCCACGCCGCGGGACGGATCGACGGTCACCGCTCCACCTCCTATCCTCGCGTCCTCACCTGGAGATCCCAGCGATCTCAGACCCCCCTGCAATCGGGGCGGCTCGACGATCGTGGGTACGGGCAGGAGGGCGGATGGATCCCGAGCAGCTCCTGACGCACGGATACCGCTACGCGCTCTCCCTGACGGGTGACGTGCCAGCGGCCGAAGACCTGCTGCAGGACGCCTGGACGAGCGTGCTGGCCGCACAGGGGCCCATGGACCGTGCCTACCTCTTCCGGACCATCCGGAACCGCTGGATCGATGGTCACCGCCGCGGTCGCCTCGTGGTGCTCGACCCGGACGGCGGCCCGGAGGTCCCGGTGCGTCCGGAGGCCGAGCGGCTCATCGAGGCCGACGCCCTGTGGG
>JACKEQ010000028.1 GCA_020632885.1 Alphaproteobacteria bacterium
ACGCCGGGGGGACAACGCAGCTCGAACGACCAGTGGGCCTCCGACACCAACCTCTCGGGCACCATCCGCACGAGGCAGAGATGAATCGAGACATCGAGAAATTTACGACTTCCCAACTGGCCAAACCTCGAACCTGACCGATCGGACAGGTTGGACGCCGCCAGCCCCGTGCCTACCTCCCACTTCAGCGGGTGGGAGACCACCCTGCGCGAACCACCCCCTTCATAGCAAGACAATGGGCCGACCGCCCACCGGTCGCGCTGCGCGAGGATGCCATGAACGACATCGACCTCACCCATCTTCCCGCCTCCCTTCCCGTCATGCCTCTTCGGCGCGGGTTCTTCCTCCCGGCGAGCGTCAGTCCGTTCGTCGTCGGACGGCGCATGTCCCTGGCCGCGCTGGATGCTGCTCCGGATGGCCTCCTGATCGTCGCCCTCCAGCGCGAGCCCACGAGCGAACCCACTCCAGCCGATCTCCTGCCCACCGCTGTGCTCGCCCGCATCGTCGAGCGCGGAAACCTCCAGGACGGACGGGCCCAGCGGGTCGTCCTCCAGGGTCTCGCCCGCGTCGAGCTGACGGGCTTCCAGTCGACTGCACCTCATCTCGACGCGACGTTCTCCCGCATCCAGGAGGTCTGGCCCGAGACTCCGGAGGCTTCAGGCATGCTCGCCGAGCTCCGCAGCGAGACCAGGAGCGCCGCGGAGTTCCTGGGAACCGGGCGCGTCCAGACGTTCGAACGCATGCCTCCCATCCCGCTCACAGACGCCGTGGCTTCGAGCCTCCCCAACGCCGAGGAGGTCGCCCGAGATCTGCTGTTCACGCGCGACCCCGTCACCCGGGCGGAGAAGGTCGTCGTCGAGCTCGTGAAGCTGCGAGAGGCCGTAGCCGCCCGGAAGTCCATCCAGGAGCGCGTTCAGAACGCCACGCGCGACCAGCAGAAGGAATTCCTGCTCCGTCAGCAGCTCGAGGCCATCCAGAAGGAGCTCGGCGGCAGCCAGGATGCCGAGGACGACATGGTCCGCCTGCGCGAGAAGCTGGACGCTGCCGACCTCCCCGATGAGGTGCAGGAGGTCGTCGACCGCGAGCTCCGGAGGCTCGAACGGATCGCGGGCAGCAGTCCCGAACGCCAGGTCGCGCTCGACTGGCTCGAGTGGGTCGCGGAGCTGCCCTGGAAGGTGCGCTCCGCGGTGGACCTCGACCTCCACGCCCTCGAGGGAGCGCTGGACCGCAGCCACTTCGGGCTGGACGACGTGAAGAAGCAGGTCGTCGAGCATCTTGCCGTGCGCAAGCTGGCGGGCTCCGGACGCGCCGATGTCCTTCTGCTCCTCGGCCCTCCCGGCGTCGGAAAGACCAGCATCGGCAACGCCATCGCCGAGGCCACGGGTCGGAAGCTGGTGCGGGTCGCGCTGGGCGGGCTTCGCGACGAAGCGGAGCTCCGGGGACACCGCCGCACGTACATCGGGGCCCGACCCGGTCGACTCGTGGAGGGATTCCGCCGCGCCGGCACGTCCGACCCCGTGATCCTGCTCGACGAGGTCGACAAGCTCGGCCGGGGGTACCAGGGTGACCCCGCCGCGGCCCTCCTGGAGATCCTGGACCCCGAGCAGAACCACGCCTTCGTCGACCGCTACCTCGAAGTCCCCTTCGACCTCTCCAAAGCCCTCTTCATCGCCACCGCCAACGATCTCTCGAGCATCCCCGGTCCTCTTCGTGACCGCCTCCAGATCCTCGAGATCGCAGGGTACACACCGTCTGAGAAGGCCGTCATCGCTCGCGAGCACCTGTTGCCCACCATCGCCCGCAACACCGGCCTGGAGCCCGGAGCCGTCGAGCTCACCGAGACCGCCCTCCACGAGGCCATCCGGGGTTGGACGCGCGAGGCCGGCGTCCGCGAGCTCCAGCGCGTGCTCGGCAAGCTCTACCGCGCTGCCGCCGTGCGGCGCGCTCGTGGGGATGACGAGCCGCTACACGTCGATGTCGACGACCTCCCCGGTCTCCTCGGGAAGCGCCCCATCCAGCCTCCGAGCCGCGAATCGCTCGCCAGGCCAGGCATCGCGCGAGGCCTCGCCTGGACGCCGGTGGGCGGAGACGTCCTCTACGTCGAGGCGTCCACCCTGCCAGGCCGCGGACAGCTCGTCCTCACCGGACAGCTCGGGGACGTCATGAAGGAGTCCGCCCGCGCAGCCCTGACCTACGTGCTCGCCCACGGCGCAGCCCTGGACATCCCCCTCGACGTGATGGAAGACCACGACGTCCACATCCACGTGCCCGCAGGCGCCACGCCTAAGGACGGCCCGTCCGCGGGTGTCACCATGTTCACGGCCCTCGCCAGCCTCCTCTCGGGTCGACCCGTGCGAGACGACGTGGCCATGACGGGCGAAGCCACGCTCCGCGGGCGCGTGCTCCCGGTCGGCGGGATCAAGAGCAAGGTCCTGGCCGCACATCGGATGGGTCTGAGGCGGATCGTGCTCCCCGCGAGGAACGCCCAGGACCTCGACGAGGTCCCGGAGGAGGTCCGCAAGGAGCTCGAAGTCGTGCTCGTCGAGCACATGGCCGAGGTCCTCGCTGCGGCGCTCGAACCCCGCGAGGCCAGCAGCGACGCGAGGCCGAACGAGGCAGCTTGAGCCGCATCAGGCCTGGTGGACGACGATCTGGTCGAACGGAATCTCGATGCCCTCCGCGTTGAGGGCGTCGTAGATGGCCTTGCGGACCTGGTGCTGACAGGCGAGCCAGTCGCTCGCCTTCGACCAGGAGTGGCAGGCGAAGTTCAGGCTGCTCGCGCCCAGAGCTGTGAAGGCCACGGCCGGCTCGGCAGGATCGAGGATGACGACCGGGCAGGTCATCGCGGCCTTCTTCGCCACCGCGCAGACGCGGTCGATGTCCGACCCGTACGCCACACCGAACTCCACGGTGGTGCGCCGGGTCCCGAGCGTCGTGAAGTTGGTGATGTTCCCGCTCGTGATCGCCGAGTTGGCCACGATGATCTTGTGGTTGCTGGGGTTGATCAGCGTCGTGGCGAACAGCCCGATGTCGTGGACGGCACCGGTCTCGCCAGCCGCGCTGATGACGTCACCGACGGTGAACGGACGGAAGAACAGGATCATCACGCCCGACGCGAAGTTCGAGAGCGACCCCTGCAGGGCGAGGCCCACCGCGAGGCCTGCGCTCGCGAAGATGGCCATCAGGCTGGCCGTCTCCACCCCGACCTTGCCGAGAGCGGCGATCACGGTGGCGGCGATCACCGTGTAACGAGCCATGGACGCCAGGAACCCACTGAGGGCGACATCGAGGGAGCGCTTGTTGCCGACCGCCCGGATGGCGGCCTCCACACGCCCGGCGATGATCCAGCCTACGATCAGGATGACGAGCGCCATCAATGCACCCGTACCCACCTGATAGCCCTTCTCCATCGCCCAATTCATCTGTTCCACGGCAGTCCTCCCGTTGGTTCGTGTGTCTTCGCGTCAGAGGATGGAGGCGACGAAGGTCACCTGCATCGTCTGGTCGAGGTTCCGGTAGGCGGTCTCCGTCCCGAACCCGACGGGCCGGTTGTCGAAGATCAGGTTGTGCGACAGCTTCAGCGAGAGCTTGCTGCTCAGGGCGCTGACCAGCGACGCGCTGTTCAGGATGCGGAGGTCGTTCGGATCGAGGACGTTCTCGAAGACCTCGAGGGTGTCCTGGAAGCCCACCCCTTCGCTGAACTTGTGGGAGACGCCCATCATCCCGCGGGCCGCGATGATGTCCTTGTAGTTGTCTTCGACCCCGTCGACGTAGTTCTCCTGCGCGTAGTCGATACCGAGCTCCGCCACGACCTGGGTGTCGTCGGTCTTCACGAGCATCCGCGAGTAGCCGATCTGCTCGTGGGAGCGGAGGTCGTAGCCCGCGAAACGGTCGTGGAATGCGCCGACGAGGACGTAGAGGCTGTCCTTGTCCGACAGGAAGAAGTCGTACCGAACGTCGGCGAAGAGTCGCCGCGCACTCTCCACCATCGGAACCGCCCGCTCGGCCTCGTCCAGCGTGCCGTCCTTGTTGGCGTCGACCCGGCTGGAGCCGTTCACAGCCCCGCCCGTGAGCAGGAACCGCGACCGGTGCCACTTGTACGAGCCGTTCACGCCAGCCGTCAGGGTGTAGAACTCGGAGTTCCCCGTGGTCAGGGCGCCACCGAGCTCGGCCGTCAGCTTGGCCTCCGGCTTCTCTGCCACCTCCCCGTCCTTCTTGGTCCCGACGAACTCGGGATCGGCGGCATGGGCACCGAGGGAGAGCAGAAGGCTGGTGATCATGGGTCCTCCACGGGGGAGCCGTGCTCCCCGGACGATGGGTGTGTAGTGGAACGCAGATGGCGGGGCCCTTACCCACCCCTGACTGCGCCGTCACTCTCGCAACGGAAGCGCCATGATCCCGTCTCCCCCACTCTCCATCGCCCCCATGATGGACAGGACCGACCGTCACTTCCGCTTCGTCATGCGCCAGATCTCCCGGCGCACCCTGCTGTACACGGAGATGGTGACGACAGGCGCCCTCCTGCACGGAGACGCCGACAGGCACCTCGCGTTCCACCCCGAGGAGGACCCGGTCGCCCTCCAGCTCGGGGGCGACGACCCGGTGGCTCTCGCGCAGTGCGCGGTGATGGCCGAGCAGCGCGGCTACAGCGAGGTGAACCTGAACGTCGGGTGTCCGTCCGACCGCGTCCAGAAGGGTTCTTTCGGGGCCGTCCTGATGAAGACGCCCGAGCGCGTGGCGGAGTGCGTCGCGGCGATGCGGGCGCGGGTGCGTATTCCGGTGACGGTGAAGCACCGGATCGGCGTGGACGACCTGGATCGGTACGAGGACATGGCCCACTTCGTGGAGACCGTGGCGGCAGCGGGCGCCGCCCGCTTCACGGTCCATGCGCGTATCGCGTGGCTCCAGGGTCTCTCACCGAAGCAGAACCGGAATGTCCCGCCGCTCCGGTACGACGACGTCTACCGCCTGAAGGCGGACCGGCCGGAGCTGCAGGTGGAGATCAATGGTGGCATCAAGACCCTCGACGAGGTCCTGCGGCACCTCGAGCGCGTCGACGCGGTGATGATCGGTCGTGCGGCTGTCGACGACCCGTGGATGTTCGCCGCCGCTGACCGGAGGTTGTTCGGGGGGTCTGACCCCACCATGCACAAGGGGTCTGACCCCGCCCGACACGAGCGCCATGCGGGGTCTGACCCCACCAGGCACAAGGGGTCTGACCCCACCAGGCACACGGGGTCTGACCCCACCAGGCACAAGGGGTCTGACCCCACCCGTGAGTCCATCCTGCCCTCCATCGCCCAGTACGCCGCCCACCACGTCGAGTCCGGCGGCAAGCTCCACCACGTGTACCGCCACCTCTTCCAGCTCTACCGAGGCGAGCCCGGCGCACGCACCTGGCGGCGAACCCTCACCGAGGGATGCCAGGACCCTACAGCCCGCCCTGATCTGCTCCTGGAAGCGGCGCGGGCCCAAGGGCGTCCATCGCCTTCCTGAAGCGCTGCGCACCCAACACCCGCTCCCGGTCGACGAGGATGAGGCGCGCTTCGTCCTGGGTGCCCATCCGCGACGCGACCGCCACCAGCGCCTCCGCCGCAGCGTTCTGGATCGACCCGTTCTTGTACCCCAGGTAGGGCTCCGGTATCTGGACCGAACGGCCGTGGAGGCCATAGGCCTCGAGCAGATCGGCACGCGCCTTGGGCACCGTGACAGCCCGTAGCACCGCCGCCGCCCGCTCCTCCGGGATCGGCCCCGCACGCCACTGCTTCAGGAGCTGGGGGTACATGGCCGTTCGCTGAATCAGGTTGTTCGCCTGCAGGAAGGCGTCCGCGAGACCCACGTGGTACGGCACCGTCGGATCCACCTCGGGCTCCGCGACAGCATCGGGCACGCCCGCTTCCGGTTCGGCGACGACCTCCGGGACGTCGGGCACCGGAGGTGCTTCGTCCACGTCCGCCACCTCCTCCGCCGCGGCTTCGCTCGCCGCCTGCTGGGCCACCAGAACGTCCCAGGGTAGCCCGTCGTCAGCGCCTGGCTCCGGCACGACCGCCACCGGGGCCTCCGTCGGCTCGACCTCCTCCGCGACAGGGGCCTCCCCAGGGACCGGGACGAGCACAGGCTTCGTCTCGACGCGTACGATGGTCTCGGCCGGCCGGGTGTAGAGGAAGGCCACCGCACCCACCAGCACCAGGATGACCACCGCAGCCACGACGAGCGCCGCGAAGCTCCCGCCCAGCATCACCATCGGCGCCATGCTCGCCATCGACGGAGCGGACGTAGGCTCGGCTGTGGTCGGGGGAGCCGCGCGGAACTCCTCGAGGGACGGCAGCGTGCCCAGGGTCGCCGCGGGAGGCGGCGCGCTCAACGTCTCGCCGCCCGTCCAAAGCGCGTACAGCTCGGTGGCCGTCTGCACCCGAAGCTCGCGATCGCCCACCAGGCCGGCCCGGATGGCCTCCACCATGCGCGCCGGGGCGTCCGGACGGAGCTCGTGCGGATCGCGGTACGTGCCGCGATCGATCCGCTGGAAGATCTCGAGCACGTTCTCGCCATCGAAGGCGCGCTCGCCCGCCAGCAGCTCGTAGAGGAGCGCAGCACAGGCGAAGACATCCGCCCGGGCGTCGACGTTCTTGGCGTCCTTGATCTGCTCCGGGCTCATGTACTGCGGGGTGCCCATCGAAGAGCCCGTGCGGGTCGCGGGCCGCCCGTCGTCCTCCTGCCCGTCCAGGAGCTTTGCCAGCCCGAAGTCCGTGACCTTCGGCGTGACGGACTGGTTCACGATCTCCAGCATCACGTTCGCCGGCTTCAGGTCGCGATGGATCAGCCCGAGCGCGTGGGCGTGCGCCACCCCGGCGAGCACCCCCCGTCCGATCGCGTCGGCCTGCTCGATCGTGAGCTTCTGCATGCGGAGCAGCTCGTCCAGCGGCATGCCGTCGACGAGCTCCATGACGAGGGCAGGGGACCGATCCACCGCCACCACGTCCGTGACCGCCACGATGTTCGGGTGGCGGAGCTTCGCCTGGAAACGGCCCTCCTGGAGCATCCGATCCCGGACGTTGCGGGCCGTGAGCGACAGCACCTTCAGCGCGTGGTGGGTCCCGAGCTGGTTGTGGACGACCTGGTACACCACGGCCATGCCGCCCTCGCCGAGGCGACCCTGGATGGTGTAGCGCTCACCGACGACCGCCCCGACGTCCAAGTCCATTCCGCCTCTCTATCCCCACCGTCGGGATACAACACCGGCCATGTGGTTGCTGTGTCCTCCCCTCTTCGCCGGGGAGCCGTCCTACACGCTCTCCTTCGATGCCCGCGAGCAACACCTGGTCCACGTGCGCGCCACGATCCCGGCCGCAGGACCCGAGACCACGCTGTTCATGCCGACCTGGACGCCCGGCAGCTACCTGGTCCGCGAATACGCCCGGAACGTCGAGCGTCTCGGGGCCTCGGGGGCGGATGGGGCCGCGCTCCCCGTGCGAAAGGTCACCAAGAACCGCTGGGTGGTCGAGAGCTCCGCTTCCTTCACCCTCGACTACGACGTCTACGCCCACGAGCTCAGCGTCCGGACCAACTGGGTCGACGACGAGCTCGCCGTCCTGAACGGAGCGGCGACCTTCGTCCTGCCCGTCGGGTACGCCGGGCCCATCGAGGTCACCCTCGACCTCCCGGACGCATGGTCCGGCGCCGTCTCCCCCCTTCGCGGGGAGGACGTCCTGACCGCGGCGGACGTGGACACGCTCATCGACAGCCCCATCGTGGTCGGGAACCCCAACGTCGAGAAGTACACCGTCGACGGGGTACCGCACTTCCTCGTCGACATCCCCACGCGCCCCGGCTGGGACAGCGCGAAGGCGGCGCGCGGCGCGCGCAAGGTCGCCGAGGCTCTCCAGCGTTTCTGGGGCGACCTGCCCTACGAGCGGTACGTCGTCCTGAACTGGCTCACCGACGGAGGTGGGGGGCTCGAGCACGCCGAGAGCACGCTGGTCATGGGCAACCCCGGCGCCACCTCCGACGAGGAGGCGTACGCCCGGTGGCTCGCCCTGCTGGCCCACGAGCAGTTCCACGCCTGGAACGGCAAGCGCCTCCGGCCCGTCGGCCTCGGCCCGTTCGACTACGAGAACGAGGTCTACACCCGCGACCTCTGGTTCGTCGAAGGCTTCACCAGCTACTACGACGATCTCCTGCTCGTGCGCGCCGGCGTCCTCGACGAGCGTGCCTACCTCGAGCGCCTCGGGTCCTCCCTCGCAGCGCTGGCCTCCACCCCCGGCCGCGAGGTGCAGTCCCTCTCGGAAGCCAGCCACGACGCCTGGATCAAGCACTACCGGCCCGACGAGAACACCAAGAACACCTCGGTCAGCTACTACGCCAAGGGCGCGCTGGTCGCCTGGCTGCTCGACGCGCACATCCGGGCCTCCACCGCCGACGCCCGCTCCCTGGACGACGTGATGCGCGCCCTCTGGAAGACCCACGGCACGCCCTACACGTCGTCCTCCCTGCGGAGCGGGCTCTCCGAGGCCGCCGGACTGCCGCTCGAAGACCTCCTCCATCGTTGGGTCGACACCACCGAGGAGCTCGACCTCGCGCCCGCGCTGGCGCACTTCGGCCTCGAGCAGGAGGTCCGCACCGGTGCACCCCGAGCGTGGCTCGGCCTCGAGGTGACGGACGGGAAGGTCGCCATGGTCCGCCGCGACGGGCCCGCCTACGCGGCCGGGGTCAGCGTGGGCGACGAGCTCGTGGCTCTCGACGGCCAGCGGATCCGCGACCTCCCGGCAGCCCTCGAGGGCAAGGAGCCCGGGAAGCGCGCCGCGCTCACGGTCACCCGTCGCGGCAGGCTGGTCGAGCTGGACGTCGTGCTCGGCGGCGAGCCCGGTCCCACCGGTCTCTCCGTTCGAGCGGACAGCACGCGCCAACAGGACCGTCACCGGAACCGGTGGCTCACCGGCCGATGATCGCACTCCTCGTTGCATCGCTGGCCGCAGAGCCGGGTTGGCTCGTCCTCGAGACCGACCACCACCGGATCGTGTACCCCGCCGAGGCCTCCCAGTTCACCGAGCACCTCGCGGCCCGGCTCGACGCCATCCGCGAGGCGGTCGAGCTCGAGGTCGGCAACCGCGTCCGGACGCGCACCGAGATCGTCGTGCACGACCCGTACAGCCTGCCCAGCGGCGAGGCCTACCCCATCGGGCGTCGTCCGCGCATGGACCTCTGGGCCCACGCGCCCACGGCGGACGACGAGCTCGGCTTCTACGGGTCCTTCGACGTCGTCCTCGCAGCCCACGAGGACGCGCACGTCGTGCACGCCCTGCGAGCGCCGCGGAACGTCACCGGGCGCGTGCTCTTCGAGTCCTTCGGTATCGCCCCCATCCTCCGGAAGAGCCCACCGTGGGTGCTGGAGGGGTATGCCACCGTCGTGGAGGGCCGCGTCACGGGCAGCGGGCGTCCGCACGGGGCCTGGAGGGCCACCATGCTACGCCGCATGGCGCAGGACGGCACGCTGCCGTCCTACGGAGCCCTGTCGGGACGGTGGCGGTACGTCGTGGCGTCTGCGTTCCTCGAGTGGCTGGATGCCCGCGAGGGTGGAGACAGCCTGAAGCGCGTCTGGGCGCGCCTCGCGGCACGCGAGCGACGCACGGTCGAAGGCGCCTTCGCCGGAGTCTACGGGGCCCGTCTCCCCGAGCTCTACGCGCGCTTCACCGCCGAGCTGACGGCCGACGCGATGCGCTCCGACGGTAGCGGGTGGCGCCGGGAGACCGCCATCCTCCGCCTGCAGGGGCCGACGCGCGGCATGTCCCTGTCTCCCGACGGTTCCCGGCTCGCGGTCGCCCGGTCCGACGGTGAGGGGGTCGTCGAGCTCGTGGTGGTGGGTGTCCGGCCCGACGAGCGGGCCCTCGAGCGTCGCGCTCAGGCCGCCGACAGGCTCCTCGCGCAGGATCCCGACGACTTCCCCGACCGTCACGCGCTCCCGCCCCACGAGGTCTTCACGACCCACAGGACGCGCACCCATCCGCCCGCGCGGCCCCGCTGGATCGACGACCGCGAGGTGCTCTACGACGCGCCCGTCGTCGACGGGGAGAGCCGTGTGCGTCGGGACCTCTTCGTCCTCGACACCCAGACGGGCCGCGCCCGACGCCTCACTCACGGGGAGGATCTGCGCTCCGCCAGCCCTGTCCCCGGCACCCGAACCGCGTGGGCGGTCGTGTCGCGCTGGGGTCTCACGGCCCTGGCCACGGTCGACCTGGACTCCGGGGACGTCGACCTGCAGGGCCCCCTCCGAGCGGACGTGGTCGTCGACCAGCCGCGCCCCGGTCCAAACGGGCAGCTCGCGTGGCTGGAGAACCGCGGTGAGGGCTTCCGTGTACGGGTGCGGGCACCCGAGGGAGAGGCTGAGCTGCCGCTGCCCGAGGGCGCCGCCGCGGTGGCCATCGCATGGGACGGCGAAGACCTCGTCGCGAGCCTCGCCCACGCCGGACGCTTCGACATCTGGCGTCTCCACGCGCGCGGCGCCGAGCGGCTGTCCGACACCGGGGGTGCCCTCTCTCCCGAACCCGGTCCAGACGGCATCTACCACCTCGAGCTCGAGCCCCGGCGTCCGACGGTCCACCTCCTCCCGCGTGACGTGGCCGTGAAGGCGTCTGCAGGAGCGGCCCCCGGGCTTGCGGGTGCCGAGACGGGCGCCCCAGTGGCGCTCGCCGTGCGTCCCGTCGCTCCCGAGCCCATGGGGACGGGTCCGTTGCATGGCCGCGTCCTCGGCTCCGGCATGGTGAGCATGGGCGGGAGCGTCGTCGAGCTCGGGGTGCGGCTCGGCGATGTGGCGGGACGCAACGAGATCGTCGCCGAGGTCCTCGCCGGGGATGCCAACGGCAGGACCGGCCTCGGGGGCTGGTGGGTGAACCGGACGCTGCCCGTCGACGTCGTGACGCGGACCTGGGCGCTCCAGGGTGACGTCCAGACGCCGGTGTGGGTCGGGGCGAGCGGGAACCTGCGTGCGTCGACGGGGACGAGCGTCACCGCCGCCGAGCTCGAGACCGGCGTGTGGGCCGAGGGAAGCGTGGACGGCGGTCGGGGCGCGGGATGGTTCGAGACCAGCGCCGGGTGGCTGGAGCCCAGGGACCGCGGAGTGTGGATCTGGGCCGGTGCGCGTGGGTCTGCCGGGTTTGACGAGCGGGCCGTCGCTCTCGGGACCGTCGGGGGAGGGGTCACGCTCGGCAGACGGTGGACGATCGACGCGGAGGTCGAGGCTCTCGCCGGTTGGGGGCAGTCCTTCGTCCTGGGCGGGGTCACGAACGGCGTCCAGCCCGATGCGGCGCAATGGTCGCGGTTGCGGACCGGATGGGCTCTCGCGGCGGTGGGCGCCGGACGCTCCGGGTGGACCGGGTCGCTGGGGCTCGGCATGGACGGCGTGGAGCTCGCCGTGGAGCAGGTGGCCTTCGGCGACCGCGTGCACACGTGGGCCGGGCTGCTGATGTCGACGGACATGGAGCCGGAGCCGTTGTTCGGGGTACCCGGGCTCACCATGGAGGCGGGGCTCGGATGCGCCGTGCGGCAGGGCGGTCCGGTGCCCGCCGATGCGTGTCGCAAGCTCGACGATCTGCGGATGTGGAGCCAGCTCACCTGGCAGCCGTGAGCGCGCGGTATCCTCGAGCATGCGCACGCGTCACTACCTCGAGGATCCCGCGGGAGGGCCCCGCGCCGTCGAGCTCGTCCAGGACGGGGTGCGGGTCGTGCGCCGTTTCGGTCGTCCAGGCGACCTGGCCCGCACGAGGAGCCAGACCTACCCCGACGTCGAGCGGGCGGCGCAGGATGTCGCGCGGTGGGTCCGCAACCTGACCGTGCGCGGCTACAGGCTGGGGCACCACGAGCCCGGTCTGGTCGAGCGGATCCGCGAAGAGGGTGACCCCGCCTACCTCGTCTACGCGGACTGGCTCGCCGAGCGGGAGGATCCTCGGGCCGAGCTGATCACGGTGCAGACCGCGCTCGAGAGCCGTCCCGCCGATCCGGCTCTGAGGGCGCGCGAGGCGGAGCTCCTCGCGGAGCACATCCACGCGTTCGTACCGGCGGGCGATCTGGCGCCCTTCGAGTGGCACCGGGGCTTCCTGCGGGGCGTGCACCTGTCGGTCGTGGACTGGTGGGATCGGGATCCCGAGACGCACGAGCGGCACGCCGAGCAACGTCTTGCGCGCGTCGCCCGGCATCCGTCGGGGGCCTTCCTGGAGCGCGCGACCCTCGTGGTGATCCGGCGCCGCCAGCCCGCCGTAGAGCGGGTGGCGAGCATCTCCCACGGGCCCGCGGGTCTGTCGTTCACCTGGTCCTCCCCTGGACGGACGGGAGGATCGTGAACAGGATGGACGCCGCGGGGGGGCAGATGCCAGACGAAGAAGACGCCATCAAGACCCAGCTCATGACGCGGACGCGCTGGTTGCCGCCGGTCGAGAAGGTCCAGGACCTCCCGATCGACGGGGTGACCGAGGGCACCCGCTGCTTCGTCGACGGCGACGGAGAGGTGGAGGAGGTGCGCGAGTTCCGCCAGGGGATCTGGGTGATCGTCGACGCGCTCTGACGTTCGTCAGGGGAGGACGACGTGCCCCTGTCGGGCGAGCTCCGCGAGCGCGTCGGGGAGGTCGTCGGGGCGCTCCTCGTCGAAGGCGGTGGCGAGCAGGGCCAGCGTGGCGTCCTGCGCGGCCTCCCGCGAGGCCAGCGGGGGCTCGCTGGCATCCTCGACGGGGTCCGAGTGGCCCGCGTCCGCGATCCCCAGGAACCAGCGGGGGTCGGCCAGCTCGGCGTAGAGCTCCTCGCTGTACGCGATCGGCAGCGTGCCATCCTGCTGGCCGTGCATGAGGAGCGTAGGGGGGCCGACGGGCGTGGGCCCGGGTCCGAATCCACCCGTCAGCAGCGTGGCGGGCGAGAGGTAGGCCTGAGCGCGGATGCGGGGCTCGCCCTCACCGAACCGGGTGAGCCCGAGCAGGGTGGCGCCGCCGAGGGAGTGGCCGAGGGCTGCGACCTTCTCGGGGTCGAACCGCCGCCAGACCGGGGACTCGGGGTCTTCCTGGCTGGCGAGGAGCTGGTCGAGGACGAAGCGGAGGTCGGCGGGCTGCTCGGCGAGGTCGGCGACCCCGAGGAGCCCGAGCCCGGCGTCCCGATTGGACGACGGGAAGGCGGGGGCTGCGACGACGACGCCGTTCAGCGCGAGGTGGGTCGCGAAGGCCTCGAACTTCTCGGGGTGTCCGTCCACGCCGTGGGCCATGAGGAGGAGGGGGCGTTCGGGGGCCTCCCGTCCGGTGGCGGGTCCGATCCAGAGGCGTGTGGGCAGGGCGCGGGCGGGGGCGCCGCCGAGCCCCCCGAGGCTCGGAGTCTCCCTGGATGCGTCGACGAGATCGACGATCTGGACGGACACGTCGCCCTGATCGGGCGGGAACCCGGGACCGCAGGCAGCGAGGAGTACGAGGAGCGAGCGCACGCGCTCAGGTAACCCGATGGCTCTGACCCCACCGGGCACCCGCATGCGGAGGTCTGACCCCAACGGCCGTACGAGGTCTGAACCCTATGCAGGTCTCCCCCCAAGCAGGTCTGACCCCGCTGACCCCCAAGGCAGGTCTGACCCCAGACCAGGTCTGACCCCAACGACCATGGGAGGTCTGACCCCAGACCAGGTCTGACCCCAACGGCCATGGGAGGTCTGACCCCAGACCAGGTCTGACCCCGAAGCAGGTCTGACCCCGCTGAGCCCAAGGCAGGTCTGACCCCCAGAGCAGGTCTGACCCCAGAGCAGGTCTGACCCCAACGGCCATGGGAGGTCTGACCCCAGACCAGGTCTGACCCCAACGACCATGGGAGGTCTGACCCCAGACCAGGTCTGACCCCAAAGCGGCCAAGCAGGTCTGACCCCAGGAGGTTGGAGGAGCCCGGGAGGAGCCCGGGGTCTGACCCCCCGTGGGGCGCCCGGGGAGCCAGGGTCACCCCGTGGCCCCGGGGAGCCACGGGGCGAGCCAGGGGGTCTGACCCCACTTCACCAGCCCCAGCTCTGACCCGGCCCGGGTGCCACTGACCCGGGGTCTGACCCCGACCCGACGTGCGGTCTGCCCATCCGAGGGGCTGCCCACCCGAGGTCTGACCCCGACCGGACGTCAGACCCCACCCGGAGGTCTGACCCCGCCCAGCTGCATGTGGCCGACCGACGGTACGAGCACGATGCGAGCACCGCCCTGTCGTGCTCCTCAGCGACGACCGCGGCCGCCGCTCGTCCGCCGCTGTGAGACCACCAGATCCCGGATCGCTGCCTCGGCATGGGCTTCGTGCTGCGTGAACAGCGTCTGGCAGGAGGAGCTCGTCGCGTCGATGAGACCGCAGGCGCGGATGCTCTCGTAGACGAGCGGGACGTCCGTGCTGCCGTGACCCACGATCTGCGGCAGCGCGACCGAAGCGCGCGCGCCCTGCTTCCCCAGCGCGACCACCAGCCAGTAGCGGGCGTACGTGTCGCCCTCGACCCCGAGTCGCTGCTTGATCCCACGCACCGTGGCGTCCGTCAGGGTCGCACGCGTCGCGAGGGCGCGCGCACCCTCACGCCGGTCGTGAGGGTCTGGCTTGGCGACCTCGCCCAACAGCTCGGGCTCCCCCATCGTCCCGAGGGTGGGCCCGCCAGGAGGGGTCGGAGGGGGTGAGGAGGGGACCTCCGGGGCACCGGCCTGCTCCACGCACTCGCGATGCCGCTGCAGAGCGCGCTGGGCCCGCGCCCACGACGCATTGGAGTTCTGTTGCGCGATCTCGCCCATCCGCTCGAGGACTCCAGCACCCTGGACGTTCCCCAGGCCGTTCAGCAGGTTGTTCGCCGTGGTGAAGATCGACAGGACCCGCTGCGCAATCGGCGGGAGCGCGTCGGTGGCCGAGGGGAGGGAGACGGGGTTCACGGCGTCGATGACGGCGTCGAGCTGTGCCTGGGCGGCGTCGAGGGCAGCGCTGTACGCGTCACCGGCACCCGTCAGGTACCGTTCGGCGCGTCGGCCGTCGTCGATCGACTCCTGAGCTTCCTTCTTGTACTCCTCCCACAGGCAGTCCAGCTCGCAACGGTCGTAGCACGTGGCACTGGCGGTGTAGGGTGCGAGAAGCACGGCGAAGAGAGCGATGTTTCGCATGATGACCTCCGCGCGAACACCACCACGAACTCCGCCCGGATGCAACGTGAATTCAGGACGAAGCGGGCCGCGAACGTCGATGTGGTGCGCTTTTGCCGGGCATGGGCGGGCAGAGCTGCCGACCTGCGGTCCCCCTCACAGGTCTGACCCCAGCGGAGACTGCTGGCTGTCTGGCCGACCGGTGTCTGGCCGACCGGGTCTGACCCCGGACCGTCATCTCCGAAGCGCCTGCCCGGGCATCTGACCCCACCCACGGCTGCCGGGGTCTGACCCCACCCCGGTGACCCTCACCAGGGTCTGACCCCACGCGGGGGTCCGACCCCCGGTGACCCTCACCAGGGTCTGACCCCACGCGGGGGTCTGACCCCACCCCGGTGACCCAACCGGGGTCTGACCCCACGCGGAGGCCTGCCATGCCCAGGTCTAAGCCCGCGGGTCCGACCCCACCCAACGTCTCCCGGAGGTCTGACCCCGAAGACCCGTAGAACCGCCCACCGACCTCCGTGAGGTCTGACCCCACCCGGCGCTCCTGGGGTCATCGACCCGGACGCCTCCACCAATCGTGGCATCCATCCACGGATCGTCGACCGCCCCACGAGAGATCCCCGCCTTTCACCGGCCCCCGCCTTGCACCACCCGACCGTCCGTGGGATGGGTGTGTACCCTGGGAGGCCCGATGCGTTCAGTCATTCCCGTCGGCGCGACGCTGGCGCTCTTCGTGCTCGGTTGCGGCAACCTCGGTGGCGAGCCCACCACGCCGTCCGACCCCGCCGACCCCGACACGCCCACCACCCCCGAAGACCCCGCGGCTCCCGTCCCCACCACGCTGGCCGAGGTGTCCCCGGAGTACGGCACCATCGGGCCCGCCGACGCAGCGCCCTCCAAGCTCACCGTCCGGTTCGCCCGCGACGTCATCGAGCCCGGATCCGTCGGCCCGCTCGGCGGCGAGAGCGCCATCGCCATCGAGCCCGCCCTCGCCGGTACATGGACCTGGAGCTCCCAGAGCCGCCTGACCTTCGAGCCCGCCGAGGGCTTCGCACCCGACACCACGTACACCGTGCGCCTCGAGAAGCTCCAGTCACGCTGGGGTCCCCTCGCAGGGCAGCCCGTCCTCCACACCCTCCAGGTCCCGCCGTTCGAGCTCTCGCGCGTCAGCCGCGCCGTGCTCAACAAGGCCTACGTCGACATCGACGTCGTGTTCACCGGCCCCGTCGCGGCCGGCGCCGACAACGCACTGTCTCTCCGCGCCGGAGGCGTGTCCCTCCGCAAGTCCGTCGTCGACAGCGGGAAGCCCGACCGCGTGCGCCTCCGGGTCGACCGCGCCGCGCTGCCCCAGGGCGAGCTCGACATCGAGGTCCGCCTGGCCAACGGCGCCAAGAGCAGGATCGACGCCTCCAAGGCCGCTCCGGCGACCACCCGCGAGCTCACGATCGACACCACGGTCCGCCCCATGGAGGTCCGCGCCGTCCGCATGAAGGAGGGTGACGACGGCTTCTACGTCGAGGTGATCTGCCACGACGCGGCGGCCGGCGACGAAGAGTACTGGTGGGACCGCTCGGACTACGAGTCCTACTACGTCTCCGAGCGCTGCATGCTCGCTCGCGACGCCCTCGCCTCCCTGCGCTTCGAGCCCGAGGTCGAGAACGTCTACGTCGCGGAAGGCCAGCGTGGGTTCCGCGTCTTCGGCGACTTCGCCCGCGGCGACTACACGATGACCCTCGGCGAGGGCGCGTTCACCGAAGACGGCGGCATCCTCCAGAAGGCCCACACCACCAGCCTCACCGTAGAGGGCCGCACGCCCCGCGTCGAGCTCGTCGGACGCCAGGGTCGCTACCTCCCCCGCGGCGCCTGGGGCAACCTGCCCGTCCGCCACCTCAACACCGACACCGTGAAGGTCTCCATCCGCCACGTGCCGGCACAGAACCTCGTCTACTGGCTGGCGGACGACGACGAGGACACCGGCGAGCGCACCAGCGACCTGGTCGCAGTGCACGAGGTGAAGGTCAAGAACCCCACCGACCGTCTCGAGTCCACCTGGATCGACGTCGCCGGCCTCGTGAAGGGCGAGAAGGACGGCCTGTTCGAGATCCGCGTCGACCCCGTCGTCCCGGAGCCCGAGCCCGTCGAGGAGCTCGAGCTCGACACGGGGATGTCCTGGCGCCGCCGCCAGCGCCAGCAGGAGAAGAAGGGCAAGGGCGACGTCAGCCGCATCGTGCTCACCGACCTCCATCTCGTGGCCAAGGAGAGCGGGCGGGCGCCGGACGCCCCGTGGGCCAGCAAGATCACGGCCTTCGCGCTCGACGCCGACTCCGGACAGGGCGTCGCGGGCGTGGTCGTCGACGCCGTGCGCCCCAGCGGGTTCGTGATGGCCACCTGCCGCACGGGTCTCGACGGAGCGTGCGACCTCGACCTGCCCGACACCTCCGCAGCCGTCGACCGCACCCCACCCGTGGCGCTCGTCGCCCGCAAGAACGACGACCTCACCTACCTGAAGTTCGCCGACCTCCAGACCCCGGTGTCCGAGGACGACGTCGCGGGAATCCCCTGGACCACCAAGAGCCCCTACACCGCGAGCGTCTACGCGGACCGCGGTGTCTACCGTCCCGGCGACACCGTGCACTTCGGCATGCTCGTGCGCGACGCGTCCCACGCCGCCGCCGAGGCCGGGCTCCCCGCCATGCTCACCATCCAGGACCCCCGCCGGAAGGTCACCAAGACCGCGGCCCTGTCCCTCGACGCCAACGGACTCGCCACCTTCGACCTCCCCCTCGCTGCCTTCGCCCCCACCGGCTCCTGGCGTGCGACCCTCGAGATCGGCGGTGAGGAGGTGGAGACCCACCCCTTCGCCGTCGAGGAGTTCGTCCCCGAGCGCATGAAGGTGGAGGCCAGCCTGGTGGGTGAAGGGCTCCTGGCCACCGAGGCCGGAAAGGTCGACGTGAACGCGCGCTACCTGTTCGGAGGCAGCGCCGAGGGCAGCCCGGTCGAGGTGACCTGCAGCATCCAGCCGCGGCCGTTCGTCCCCAAGAACAACAAGAGCTTCCACTACGGGCCCGTCTGGGTCGGGAGCGACACCGCACCCGTCGAGACGCGGGTCTCCCAGGCCGAGAGCAAGCTCGACGCCGACGGTGAGGCGACGGTGGCCTGCGGGGGCTCCGAGGACGGCTTCCCTGCGAGCGGACGCCTCGTCGCGGACGTCGCGGTGTTCGAGGGCGGCAGCGGCCGGGCCTCCCGCGCCAGCGCGTCGGTCCCCGTGCACCCCGACACCTTCTACATCGGTCTCGACACCGGCGTGAAGAAGGCCGGGAAGGGCGACCGCATCGACGTCTCCGGCATCCTGGTCGACTGGGACGGCAACCCCGCCAAGGCCGCCGACGAGGTGGAGCTCGTGTTCTACCGCCTGGAGGAGGAGTACGGCTGGTGGTGGTGGGACGACCGCGGGGAGTCGTCGTACGACCTCTACCTCCGTCGGTCCGAGGAGAAGCGCACCCGCGTGAAGGTCGGCGCCGACGGGAAGATCGCGGCGTCGTTCGTCCCCATGGCCGACGGGGCGGGCTACCTCGTGCGCGCGGTCGCCGGGAACACCCGCACCGACCTCCGCATCGAGGGCGGTCGTCGCCGCTACGCGTGGTCCTCCGGCAACCGGGTCGACCGCACCCCGCGGCCCGGGAAGCCCACGTCCCTCGACGTGAAGGTCGCCGACACCATCCAGGTCGGCGCCCAGGCCACCGCCCGCGTCGTGGCGCCGTACGACGGTCGCATGCTGTTCACCGTCGAGACCGATCGCCTGATCGCGTACGAGTGGGTGGATGTGAAGGCGGGCGACGTGAGCTGGACGTACACCGTCCCCGGCTTCGTCCCGAACGTCTACGTCTCCGCCTTCCTCGTGAAGGACCCCCACCTGGACAGCCCCGAGGGCTACACGCCGGAGCGCGCGTTCGGCGTGAGCTCCGTGCGGGTCGACCCCGCCGAGCGCACCCTCGCCATGAAGCTCGGCGTGCCGGACGAGGTGCGGTCCAACAGCCCGCTGAAGGTCGACGTCGACCTCGGGAAGGCCGGCGCCAGCGCGTCCATCACGGTCGCCGCGGTCGACGAGGGCATCCTGCAGCTCACGAAGTTCCAGAGCCCCGACCCCCTGAAGGACGTCTTCGCGCAGCGTGAGCTCGGGATCCGCACGTACGAGACGGTCGGCTGGTCGATGCTGGTGCCTGCGGGCCCGTCCAGCACGCACGGCGGAGACGGCTCGGGTGCGGGCGGCCGGGTGCAGCCCGTGAAGCCCGTGGCCCTGTGGTCCGGCGTCATCACCGCCGACGCGAGCGGGAAGGCCAGCGTCGTGCTCGATGTCCCGCAGTACCGCGGCAAGCTGCGCGTCATGGCCGTCGCGAGCTCCAAAGAGCGCATGGGGAGCGCGGACGCCTCGGTGTTCGTGCGCGACCCCCTCGTCCTCCAGACCACCCTGCCCCGCTTCCTCGTCCAGGGCGACCAGTTCCAGGTGCCCGTGTTCGTCACCAACATGTCCGGCAAGGACCGGGACATCGAGGTGAGCCTGAAGGTCTCCGACCTCCCGTGGCCCGGCATGCCGGCGGATCCGAGCCGTCCTGCGCCGGTGTCCTTCCTCGGCGCCGACCGCACCACGGTCCGCGTGAAGAACGGCGAGAGCCGCACGGTCGCCTTCCAGGCCCGCTCCATCGCGCTGGTGGGTGCGGCGAAGTTCGAGGTGCGCGTCGCCGCCGACACCCTCGAGTCGTGGGAGACCCTCGAGGTGCCCTTCGCGCCCGCAGCCCCCAAGGAGCGCACGATCCAGCAGATCACGCTCACGAACGGCAAGCTCGACCTCGACGCCCAGCTCACCGGGTGGCTCCCCACCACCGAGCAGAGCACGTTCTGGGTCACGCCCAACCCGTACGCCCAGGCCATGGGTCACCTCAAGCACCTCGTGCGCTACCCATACGGCTGCATCGAGCAGACCACGAGCAGCACGCGTCCCCTGCTCTTCGTGCGCGACCTCGTGCCCAACGTCCTGCCCGAGCTCGTCGACGAGGAGATCGACAAGATGGTGAAGCACGGCGTCGACCGCGTGCTCTCCATGCAGACGCCCAGCGGCGGCTTCGGCTACTGGCCCGGGTCCCGCGAGCCGAGCACGTGGGGCACCATCTACGCCACCCACATGCTGCTCGACGCCAGGGCGCAGAAGCACGAGGTCCCGCAGGACCGCATCGACGACGCCATCGGCTACCTCGAGCTCGTGGTCAAGCAGTCGTCCACCAACGACCGCGCCTTCTCCCGCTACCGGAACGACGAGGCGTACGCCCACTACGTGCTCGCGATGGCCGGCAAGCCCCAGAAGGCCCGCGCCACCGAGCTGCTCGCCAAGCTGGGTGCCATGCCCACGGGCCAGGACGCCGAGTCCGCCTACCTCCTGAAGGCAGCGCTCTACAAGGCGGGCGACCGCACCCACGAGTCCTCCCTGCGCAAGCCCGACGCGAGCACGCTCACGGGCGAGCGCAAGAACAGCTGGAGCTTCTACAGCGACCTCCGCCGCCGGGGCATGACGCTGTCGGTCTACCACGACCTCTTCGGGGCCGGGGATCCCGGAGCCGAGGACCTCGCCAAGCTCGTCGCCGCCGGCCTCGCGACCCAGAGCAGCCGCTGGTACACCACCCAGGAGCTCGTCTGGGGCGTCACCGGGCTCGGGAAGCGCGTGGCCGCCGGGTCCCACGACTTCAAGAACATCGAGCTCCTCGATGGCGGCAAGCCGCTCGACCGTGACGGCAACCGCAAGGGCAAGGACGCCGAGCCGCGCTGGGCGGTGCCGCGGGCGAGCGAGCGTGACCTCGAGCTGAAGGTCGGCGACGCCGGCTCCGGCAAGCTCTACCTCATCGTGAACAGCGAGGGCGTGAAGACGAACGCGGTGCTCAACACGGGCGGCAGCGGGCTCGCCCTCACGCGCACCTACCACGACGCCGAGGGCAACCCTGTCGACCTCGCGAGCATCGATCTGGGCGACGTGGTCTACACGAAGGTGGACGTGAAGAACACCGGGCGCGAGGAGGTCCAGAACATCGCGCTGGTCGACCGCTTCGTGAGCGGCTGGGAGATCGAGAACCCCCGGCTGGGACGCTCCGGCGCCATCGACTGGGTCGACACCGACACCCTCTGGGAGGCCGACTACATGAACCTCCGCGACGACCGCGTCGAGCTCTTCGGGACCCTCGGAGCGGGCGACACGAAGTCCGTCGTGTACGCCGTGCGCGCCGTCACCGCCGGGGAGTTCACGAGCCCGCCCGTCGAGGCCGAGGCCATGTACGACCCCACGATCTGGGCGCGTCAGCCGGGACCGAAGGTGATCGTGAAGGGGCCGTGGGAGGACGTGCTGCTCTAGCAGAGGGAAGAGGCCCGCGCGCGAAGCGCGGGTCGAAGCCCTCTGCTCCCGTGCCCGTGCCCGTGCCCGAAGGACGTCGAGACCCGCGAGGACGCCGATGCCAGCCGAGACCGTTCCACGCCTGCCCCCGCCCGTCCCCTCGAACACCCCCTCGACGCGACGCGTGCGCCACCTCCGCTGGCCGCTCACGGCCCTCGCCGCTCTCCTCCTCACCGCGGTCGCAACCTTCGTCGGCACCGCCTGGTTCGCCCCGCTCCCCGAGCGTCTCCACAGCCCCGGCAGCACCGTCGTGCTCTGGGACGACGGCACCACCGCACACGTCTTCCTCGCCCCGGACGAGCGCTGGAGGGTCGTCGCCGAGGACGTCGATCCCCTCTACGTCGACGCCCTCCTCCGCTACGAGGACAAGCGCTTCTGGTGGCATCCCGGCACCGATCCTGTCGCCGTCGTGCGGGCCGTCGTCGTCAACCTCGCAGCGGGCCGGGTCCGTACAGGCGCATCCACCCTCACCAGCCAGCTCGTGCGGGTCCTCGAGCCACGGCCGCGCAGCCTGACGTCCAAGCTCGTCGAGAGCCACCGCGCCCTCACCCTCGAGCTCCACCTGTCCAAGGCCGAGATCCTCCAGCACTACCTCACCTTCGCGCCGTACGGAGGGAACCTCGAGGGCGTCGAGGCCGCGAGCCTCGCGTTCTTCGGTCACTCCGCCGACCGACTCGCGCCCGACGAGATCGCCACTCTCCTCGCCGTCCCCCAGAACCCCACCGCGCGGGCCCCGAGCGTCGCCCATCGCGAGGTCCTCCGGGCCGCCCGGGACGACATCGGGGCCTTCCTCACCGACGAGGGCGTGCTCACCGCCGAGCAGGGCGCGTCCATCCCGGGCGCTGCCGTGACGAGCCAGCTCCGGCGCTTCCCGCGGTCCGCCCCCCACGTGGCGACCTCCCTGAAGGCCCGGCACGCGCCGGGCGCGCGTATCCCCACCACCCTCGACCGCGGCGTGCAGGACGTGCTCGAGGACCTCGTCGCCATGGAGCGGGAGGTCCTGGTGCGCCGGGGCATCGCGAACGGTGTGGTCGTCGTCGTCGAGCACGACACGCGCGCCATCCGCGGGCTCGTCGGGAATCTCGGCTGGCTGGAGGCGGGTGACGGCCTCATGATCTCGGCCCTCGACGTGCCCCGCAGTCCGGGCAGCACGCTGAAGCCCTTCCTGTACGCGTCCGCGCTCGATCGAGGCCTCGTGTTCCCCGAGACGCTCGTGGAGGACCTGCCGGTGAGCTGGCAGGGCTACACACCCAAGAACTACGACGAGCGCTACCGCGGGCTCGTGAAGCTCGAGTCCGCGCTGTCCCTCTCGCTCAACGTGCCGTTCGTCCAGCTCCTCGGCGACCTCGGGGTCGAGCCGTTCCTGGGCACGCTGCGCGCGATGGGAGCGCGGTCCCTCGACGATCGTCCCGGGTACTACGGGCTGTCGCTGGCGGCCGGGGGCGTCGAGCTCACGCCGCTCGAGCTCGCCGGGATGTACACGGCCCTCGCGGCCGACGGGCGGTATGCGCCCATCCGACTCCATCCGGGACCCGCGAGCGTGCCGGTCGCCGTGTTCTCCCCGACCGCCGCCCACCTCACGGCGCGCGCGCTGCGTCTCAAGGACCGGCCGGACTTCCCGTCGCGCCGCATGTACTCCGGGTCGCCCAGCCAGGTCGCCTGGAAGACCGGGACCAGCTTCGGCCATCGGGACGCGTGGGCTGCGGGCTTCGGCAACCGGTACACGGCCGTCGTGTGGCTCGGGAACCTCGACTACTCGCCGTCACGGGCGTTGGTGGGCGGTGAGGCGGCGGGGCCGGTGCTCTTCGACGTGCTCGAGGCGCTCGAGGGCAAGGCGGCCCCCGAGGAGCGCCCGGACGACCGGGTCGCCGTCGAGGTCTGCGCGACGAGCGGGCGGCTGCCGGGTGCGTCGTGTCCGCATCGTCGCACGGCCCATGCACCACGGGCGTCCGTGCCGACCACGACCTGCGCGCTGCACCAGCGGATGTCCGTCGACGTGCACACGGGCGAGGCGCTCTCACCGGCGTGCCGGGCGGGTCGGGAGTGGGAGGACCGGGACTTCCTGGTGTATCCGGCGAGCGTGCGTCGCTTCCTGGCGGACCACCAGCGCGATCTGCCCCCACCGCCGCCCTGGGCGGGCGGCTGTGCGCCCGGAGACCACGAGGCCCCCGTGATCACGAGCCCCTCGGCGGGTCAGGTGGCGGTGTTGATCCCGGGCGTGGCGCCGGAGGAGCAGGAGATCCCGCTGGCGGCGGAGGCTCCGGGTCGGCTGTCGTGGTTCGTGGACGGTGCGTTCCTGGGCACCTGGCCGGCCGAGGAGCGCGTGTGGTGGACGCCGAAGGCCGGCGAGCACACCGTCGTCGTCCAGGACGAAGCGGGTCAGGAGGCGCGGCTGGCGTTCTCCGTCCGGCGCCCCTGACGATCCGGGCGGTTACGGGGGTCCCATGGGAACCCCCGCGCAGGCCAAGGCCACCTACGCCGACCTCCTGGCCGTCCCCGACGACCTCGTGGCCGAGCTGATCGAGGGGTCGCTTTACACCCACCCGCGGCCGTCCCCCCAGGATGCCAACAGCACATCGGTGCTCGGAGCCGACCTGAACGGACCCTTCCAGCGCGGAAAGGGGGGACCCGGCGGCTGGTGGATCCTGTTCGAGCCGGAGCTCCACCTCGGCGACGACGTCATGGTGCCGGACCTGGCGGGCTGGCGTCGCGAGCGGCTGCCGGCCCTGCCCGACACGGCCTGGTTCTCGGTGGCGCCCGACTGGGTGTGCGAGACCCTGTCGCCGTCGAACGCCTTCCACGACCGGGCCCGCAAGCTCCCGCGCTACGCGGCGGCAGGCATCGCGTGGGCGTGGTTGGTGCACCCCACCGAGCGGTACGTCGAGGTCTTCGAGAACGTCGGGGGGAGCTGGGTCCAGCGTCGCGTGGCGGGTGAGGACGAGGAGGCCGCGCTTCCGCCGTTCGACGCGGTGACGCTGAAGCTCACGGACCTCTGGGACACGGGGGCTTGACCTCATTCGTCGAGTAGATCCTCGGCATCCATGATGATGTAGTCGCCAGGGGGAGGCGTCCGTGCCGACCTGGGGGCCCTCGTCCTCCTCGGGCTCCTCATCGTCCCCGCGACCGGTCACCAGAGCCGCCATCTCCGTCATGTGGCGCGTGGGCTGGGGCTTCGGGGCGGACCGGGCAGGTGGGGTCTGACCCCCTCGGCGGACCGGACCGGGCCGGGCACGTGGGGTCTGACCCCGAACCCGTGGAGTCTGACCCCGGACCCGTGAGGTCTGACCCCGGACCCGTGAGGTCTGACCCCGGGACCCGTGGGGTCTGACCCCGGACCCGTGAGGTCGGGTCTGGTGGCGTTCGACCTGCAACAGGGCCTCAGCGAAACGCTGGTGTTCGACGTCGTCCAGTTGGAGGCGACCGGCTTCGTCCACCAGGACCGTGACGCGTTGGAGCGTGGACTCCACCACCTGTGGCCCCTCGACGTCGGTTCGCTGGACGCCCTGGTCCTGGAGATCCATGCCCGCGGGCTCGCCGTCTTCGCCATCCAGAGCAAGGTGGGTGCCGAAGGGTGGTTCCTCGCGCGGCAGCTGACCGTCGTAGACCAGCAGGGAGTCGAGGTCGCCCGGCTCGGGGTGTGAGGGCTCACACCCGTGGGGATCCCTTGCCGTCGGCGTTTGGAGGTATGCTGCGCGAATGCAGAGTCTCACCCGCAGCTGGGCCCTCGGCCAGACGACGTTCTCCGTGATGCGTCGCGACCCTGAGATGCTGGCCTTCCCCGTCCTGTCCGCCTTCTTCTCGATCCTGCTCGTGGCCGCGTTCCTGGTCCCGACGGTCTTCCTGGACGTGCTGGCGTCGGGTGACGGGGTGGCCTCCCTGTCGTTCGGCGCGCTCGAGATGGTCCTCGCGTTCGTGCTGTACTTCGCGCTCGCGTTCCTCTCGACGTTCTTCAACGTGTGCGTGGTCTACACCGCCAAGACCCGGTTCGAGGGCGGGAACGCCACCTTCTTCGAGGCCGTGTCGTTCGCCGTGTCGCGCACGCCGCGCATCGCGTCCTGGAGCCTCGTGGCGGCCACGATCGGCCTCCTGCTGCGCCAGCTCGACTCCCTGGCCGAGCGCGACGGCATCCCGGGGCTCGTGTTCGGGATCCTGCGCGGTCTGCTGGGCTTCGCATGGAGCCTGGTGCAGCTGTTCGTCGTGCCCGTGATGGTCTACGAGGACGTCGGACCCATCGAGGCGATGAAGCGCTCAGCGGCCACCCTGCGCGAGACGTGGGGCGAGTCGCTCGCACGCCACTTCGGTCTCGGGCTGCTGCAGTTCCTGACGGTACTCCCGATCGTCGGGCTCGTCGTCGGGAGTGTGATGTTGCTGGGCACGGCGCTGCCCGTCGGGTTGGCCGGGCTGGCGCTGTCCGCAGTGGTCTTCGTGGTGTGGCTGACGTTCTTCAACGTCGCCAACACCGTGTTCAACACGGCGCTCTACCACTACGCCAGCACAGGCGAGGCCCCCGAGGGGTTCGAGGGCTTCGCAGGGTCCGCGTTCGTCTCCAGGTAGGTGGTGGTCCGACTCAGGTTCCGGCCCACACCCCACCATGCTATTCGTCAGGTAGATCCTCGATATCGATGATGATGTAGTCTCCCAGCGCATCGTCCGTGCCGACCTGGGGGCCCTCGTCCTCCCTGGGCTTCTTCCCCTTCCGCTTCTTCTCGTCCTCGTCGTCCCCGCGACCGATCCCCTCCAGCGCCATGTCCTCGGCCTCCAGGCGCTCCATCTCCGTCATGCGGCGCGTGGGCTGAGGCTTCGGTGCCGGCACCACCACCTGATCCTCTGGCGGCAGGCCGGGGAGCGGCGCGAACAGGTCGTCGAAGTCGATGTCGTCGCCACCGTCCGGCATCGCAGCGGGTGCGGGCGCCGGAGCCGGCCTGGGCTGCGGGCGTGGTGCGATGGGCGCGGGCTCGCGGGAGAACAGGTCGTCGTCGTCGTCCGAGAGCAGGTCGGTGGGCGCCGGCGCGGGGACAGGGGCGGGGCGCTCAGCCTGACGGGCCTCCTGGCGCGCTTCCATCGCCGCCACGTTGGTGCCGGCCGGTGCCTCGAACCAGTCGTCCGAGTCGTCTTCGATGTAGGACTGCGTGTCTACGGGCGCCGGCGCGGGGACCTGGGGCTCTGGAGGGGCCACGGTGCCCTCGGACGCGGCCTTCCGACCCTCGCCGCGTGGCTCGGGACGGGGCTTCACCTTCCGGTTCGCGCGGGTCTCCTCCTCGGTGCGGCGCTCGCCGGTCGCGACGTGCTCGCCTTGTGCCACGGTCGATCCGTCCAACGTGGGCGGGGCCTTGATGCGGATCTGGTGGCTCGTGGTGTTCTCGGCACCCATCAGGCGGCTGACGAGGGAGTTCTCGCCACGCGTGGCGTCGCCGGTGCGCTGGTCGCGGACCGACGCAGGATCGAGGAAGGTCGAGCAGAACTGCTGGGTGGACGGGTTCACGAAGCCGCGGGCCATGTTCGCCGGGATGTCGCGCACCACGGCCGTCGAGCAGTACGTGAAGTCGCCCGACAGGTGCACGTTGGGCTGGAAGACGCCCGTGAGCGCGATCTTCCGGAGCTCGGGGTCGACGCCGGGCGAGCATCCGTTCACCCAGATCCCGTTGCACTGCGCCTTCACGCGCTCGAGCCGTGCCCGTCCGGGCCCGGTGACGCGGATGACGACGTCCCACTGATCGGACTGGAGCTTGACGAACGGGATGCGCTCGCCGCCGGGGTTGTTGACGCCCTGGGCGAGCGCCTGCGCGAGGAGCAGGAACATGGGGACTCCGATGACGCATTGTACCTGACCCGGCGGGCCACGACCTCATGTGAACCCCAGCCACGCGGCGGTGTTCCAGTCGGTCGGCCGACCCGGGCTCTGTCCCCACTCCCGTGGGTCCTCGCTACCGCGGGTTCGACCCCACGACGACGCCCCGTCAACGGGGTCTGACCCCATTCCGAAGCCCCGAATCCAGGAGACCCGACGACGTCCTTCCATCCGGGCCTGACCCCACGGCGACGTCCTGTCCACGGGGTCTGACCCCACCAGGACATCCGCCCACCAGGGGTCTGACCCCACCGGGCCTGTCCACGGCCCACGACGTCCCGCGCGGGACCGACCCATGCGCGAGCTCCCGTCCGCAGGCTCCGACGACCCGCCGAGGAGGGGGTCTGACCCCACCAGGACGAGGGGGTCTGACCCCACCAAGACGCCCGCCCAGACGGGGTCTGACCCCACCAAGACGCCCGCCCAGAGGGGGTCTGACCCCACGACCCACCCGAACGCCCGTCAGTCCGACCCCAGCGACCAGCGACCGACCGCCCACGTCCGGGGTCTGATCCCGCGCACGTCCGGCCGGGGTCTGACCCCACCCGTCCGACGAGTCGGAGGTCTGACCCCACCTGGAGCTCCGACCAGCCCGGGGTCTGACCCCCACGCCACAACGCCGGCAGCCTGCCGGGGTCTGACCCCAGCCCGTCCCACCGGAAGGTCCCACCCGAACGCCCGTCAGTCCGACCCGAGCGACCAGCGCAACCCCGACCACCCGTACACGTCCACGAACCCCCGACCCGCCGCCACGTCCGCCGCCAGCACCCCCAACGTCGCGGTGAACGCCAGCCGCTCCCCGAGCCCCCGGTCCAGCCCCACGTCCAGCCCACCCGACCGCGCCAGGAACGCGCCCGACCGCAGCCTGCCCAGAGCCCGCCCGCGCACCGACCACGCGCCCAGCCGCGCCCGCCCCGCCAGATCCACCCGCACCTGACGGAAACCGCCGACCGACAGGGCGTCCGCATCCCAAGCATAGTCCCCGAGCGGCGTCAGCTGCGGCACCCGGTTCTCGTCCTCGTCACCCGCCCGGGCCACCATCGGGTGCACACGGAGCTCCAGATCCACCGTCCGGGCCGCCCACCCCACCACGAACCGCCCGCGCACCTGCGAGCCCCACGCAGCCTCGCCGTCCGCCTGCACCCGACCCCGGTTCGCCTGCACCGAAGCCCCCACCGACGCCCGCCACGCGCCCGACCCCGGCACCACGAGATCCCCGCCCACCTCGCCCGTACGGAAGCTCCACAGCGGGTACCACGGGTAGTGCCGATCCACGCCCGCAACCCGGACCCGCAGACGCTGCTCGCCCACCGGCACCTCCGCCTGACCGAGCACCTCCAGCCGCCCGCTCGACGCCCCACGACCCAGCGGGAACGCATCCACCAGGTACCGCCCGGCCACCTCCACCCTGCGCTCCTCCCCCACTGCCAGCAGCGCGTGCGGCTGGAGCGTCAGCCGCGTGACCTCGTGCTCCGCGTGCGGAACCCAGGCCGACCCGTCCACCCCGAGCCGCCACGGACCCGTCGTGGTCGCGACACCCGCCGTCGCCCACGCCATCACCACCGGCTCGATCTCGCCGAGCTCCCCGCCCTCGCCGTCCGGGATCTGCGTGGCGCTCTCCGGGGAGGTGCGCCCCCCGAGGCCCGCCGCCACCGAGCCCTCCGCGGCCCACGCCAGCCCCAGCAGCATCGAGATCATGGTGCGTCCATCCCCGTCGCGGTGATCACGGCCATCGCCCGGGCCACGAGGGCCAGGTGCGCATCCCGGAGGACGGCCAGTCGCTCGGCCTCCTCCTCGGCCCGCCGGGCCTCCAGCTGGGCCCCGATGTCCGGGGTCAGACCCGGTCCCGGCGCCCGGACCGACTCCGCCCGCAGCGCGGCACCCTGCCGCTCCGACTCGGCCTGGACGGCATCCCAGCGCGCCACCGACGCGAGCAGCGCGGCCTGCTCGGCGATGTCGGCATGCAGCGCGGCACGCAATCCCTCCGGAGCCGGTGCCGCGACAGCCCGCTCGAGAGCCTCGAGCCGCTCGGCGGGCTCCCCCACCACGGCCACCAGCGCCGCCCGCGGCTCCGCCCCGCCGCGACCGCGAGCGATCGCCTCCCCCAACGCACGGCGCGCCGACGCGACATCGGTCGGCGCATCGGCGGGCAGCATCTCCGCTCTCGCCCGGTAGGCCCGCATCAGACGCGCGACCTCCGAGCGTGGCGCCCCCCGGGCGCGCGCCGCAGCCACCTCCGCCGCCGCAGCCTCGACCTCGGCGAGCGTGGCGGGCACCTGGCTCCACGCCAGACCCACGAGCAGCAGGAGCACGCTCACCGATCGAGGCCGTACTTCTTGAGCTTGTAACGGAACGCGTTGCGCTCCAGCCCCAACGACGCCGCCGCCCGCGCCTTCACGCCGTCGTGTGCCTCCAGAGCCCTCTCCAGCGCCTGGAGCTCCAGACCCTCGAGCCACGCGGTGAGGTCGAAGGCGCCCGCAGGCACGGCCAGATCCGCAGATCGTGAGCCTCCGATCTCCCCCGGGAGGTCGTCCAGGGTGACCGCATCTCCGCGCACCAGGACCGCCAGACGGCTCGCCAGGTTGTGGAGCTCCCGGACGTTGCCCGGCCAACGGTGACGCTCGAGGCGCTGGCACACCTCCGGCGTGAGCACCGGAGGCCGCTGACGTCCGACCTGACGCGCAGCATCCGAGAGCGCCCGTCCCATGAGGAGGAGGACGTCCGACCCGCGCGCACGCAGCGGAGGCAGCTCCAGCGGCACGACGGCGAGACGGAAGTACAGGTCGTCGCGGAAGCCCGACGCCTGGAGGTCGCGGTGGGTCGCGCTCACCACGCGGACCGACACCGACCGCTCGGCCGTCTCGCCCACCCGGCGCAGCGTGCCCTCCTGCAGCACACGCAACAGCCGGACCTGGGCCTGGGGCGACAGCTCACCCACCTCGTCGAGGAACAACGTCCCGCCGTGAGCCGCCTCCACGAGCCCCACGCGGTCGCGGTTCGCCCCGGTGTACGCACCGCGGGCCGCCCCGAAGAGCTCGGCCTCCACGAGAGACTCCGGGATGGCCCCGCAGTTCACGGCCACGAACGGACCCGCGGACACCGCGCTGCGCGCATGGATCCTCCGGGCCAGGAGCTCCTTCCCCGTCCCGCTCTCTCCCGTGACCAGGATGGGCAAGCCCGACCGGGCCGCCAGATCGGCGTCCGCCAGGACCCGCAGGAGCTCCGGGCTCCGACCCACGATCCCGTCCTCCGCGCGCCGCGCCCGCCGCAACGACAGCGCATTGCGCACCTGGACGAGGGCCGCCTCCAGGTCCAGCGGCTTCGTCAGGAACGCGAAAGCCCCGGCCCGCGTGGCCTCCACGGCCTTCTGGACCGTCGCGTACCCGGTGACCACGATGACCGGCAGCTCCGCGTCCAGCGCGGCCACAGCCCGCTGCACCGCCAGGCCGTCCATCCCGTCCATCCGCAGGTCGGTGATCACGAGGTCCGGAGCCTCCGCCGGGATCGCCGCCACGGCGACCTCCGGCTCCCCGAACACCCGAGCCCGGTGGCCAGCGTCCTCCAAGACCTCGGCGAGGGCCTCGGCGCTGGGGCGATGGTCGTCGATCACGAAGACGGTGCTCATGGCAGCGGCAGCCTCAACAGGAACGTGGCGGTGGCGGGATCCCGGAGCGTCAGGCCGCCCCCCATGGCCTCCACCAGCCGTCGCGACTCGGGCAGGCCGATGCCGGTGCCCTGGGCGCGTCGGGTATGGAACCACACGAAGACCAGACCCGCCTCCTCTGCGGGGATGCCGGGCCCGTCGTCGGACACCTCGAGGCGGGCCTCGTCACGGCCCACCGCGCACCGCACCGTGACCCGGGACGCCCCGGCCTGGCGGGCGTTCAGGAAGAGGTTCCGAAGGACCTGGTGGAGCATCACGCCGTTCGCCCGCACCTCCAGGTCGCCGTCGAGGACCGCCTCCACGCCCACCTCGGCGGAGACGTCCTCCACGAGCGGGCGCACCGAGACCGCCGCTACGGTCGGGTCGATCGGAGCCGTGAGGTCGACGAGCCGCTTCACGATGACCTCGACCTGGTCGAGCTGCTGGGTGAGCCGGTCCACGACGGGCCCGTGCTCGGTCGTGAGGCGCCGGAGCCGCTGGGTCGACAGCGACATCGCGTTCAGCGGGTTGCGGATCTCGTGGGCGATGCCCGCGGCGAGCCGGGTCAGACCCTCCACCCGCTCCTCGTGCTCCCTCGCGAGCTCGGCATCGCGGGCCTCGAGCTCGTCGAGGAGACGCTGGAGGGTGCCCACGACCCTGCGCACCTCCCGGGGTCCCCGCGCCTCGAGCCGCGCGGGGCGACCCTCCGCGAGCTCGGCGAGCTGACGGTCCAGCCGGACGAGCGGCGCGCTGAGCAGCCACGCCACGAGGGACGCAGCGAGCGCGACGAGCAGCAGCACCAGCAGCGACGTGAGGATCTGCGAGCGCGCCAGGTCGTCCACGGCGCTCAACGTGGCGCCCGACCCCTCGATGGCCGCCGCCCAGCCCGGATGGCCCGGCAGCGGATGGTAGGCCGTCATGTAGAGCGCCCCGTCGACGGAGCGGTACAGAGGGCCCACCGCCCGACTCCCACCCCGGGCACGGTCGATGAGGTCCCGCTCCGCCCGGCCCGCGAGCCACCCGCCGCCGAGCACCACGCCGTCCGGCCCACACAGGGCGACCGCAGACAGACCGGCAGCCTCGGCGAGCCCGTCCAGACGGGCCTGCACGACGCCCGCGCTGCGGTCGCCTCCGACGAGCGCCAGGGTCTCCACGGGGAGGTCCCCGACGGCGAGAGCCACCACCGCGGCCTCGCTCGCCAGGTGGTCCTCCAGGCCGGCCACGAGGGCGTCCCAGGCGGCCCGGTACGAGAGGAGCCCCAGGGCGCCGAGGGCCCCGAGGGCCACGGTCACGAGCGACACCCACGCCACACTCGCCACCGACCAACCGCCCCCGCGGCCCTCCGCCATCAGAACCACAGATGGGTCTGGAGGAGCGCGTCCGGTCGGAGGGTGCCCTTGGGGGTGACCAGCATCCGGCCCGTCGCCTCCAGCGTGATCCCGGGGAGCGGGGTGACCTGCAGGGCCAGCCCGTGCCGCTGCTGGATCGACGCGAGATCCTCGGTCCAGACGTCGGACCTCGACTTCAGGACGATCCCGTTTCGCAGCAGGAAGGACAGCTCGCTCATCGCAGCCGCAGGGTACGACGTGCGGTCCCCCACGTCGCGCCGACCCGCGCTCACCTCGCCGAGCCAGGTGACGGGCACGCCCTCCCAGGTCTGCCGCGGCGACAGGCCCCAGCCGATGCCGGCCGCGAGGAGATCCCCCTGCCCGAGCCGCTGGCGCCTGCGGACCATCGCGTGGCCCGTCAGGCTCCACGCAAGATCGCGCCAGCCAGCCTGGGCCGCGGCCCCCCAGCCCGTGTCGGGGTCAGACCCCGCCCAGGACGCGTCGTTCGCGAACACCGAGACCGACGCGAACGGGTAGTTGGGCGCCGTGCCGACCTCCACGCCCGTCACGGTGTTCACGCTCTTCGACCCGTCCATCTCGAACAGGGTGCGGACTGCGGCCGTGTGGTCGTCGAGGAGCGTGCCGAAGGCCGGCTGGAAGGCGCCCGCGCGCGCCCAGGACATCCCGGGGAGCTCGTGCAGCATGGCGTACGCACGCCGCATGTAGACCGGTGACGACGGGCCCGTCGGACCGGTCTGCCGACCCGCGGCCGTCGCGGCCACCGTGAGGTGGTGGACGGGGTGCACCGCGCCGTGGAGGTCGAGCTGCATCGGGAAGAACGCACCCGTCCCGGAGTACCAGGCGAAGCGCACGTCCCCGCCGACCTGCACGACGGGGTCCGCCGCCAGGCTGCCGTACCGACCGTCCCAGAACGCCATGTCCGTCGTCTTCCGGTGGCGCCCCATCGCGTAGGTGTTGCCCGTCTGGCCCTGGCCCACGCCCGCCTCGACCTCCGCGCGATCGCTCGGGACGGTGCGACCGTCCACCTCGCCCTTCGGAGGGTTCGAGAGCTTCACACGCCAGGTCCAGATCACGCCCGGTGTGAGGAGGTCCCGGTCCACGTCCGAGTACGACCTCTCGCGGCTGCCGACCATGCCCAGCGTCGAGCCTCCGAAGTACCGCCCCGAGGCGTTCCGCAGGCCGCCGCCCGTGGGGTCCACGTGGCAGGACAGGCACGTCATCGTGCACTTCCGCTCCATGAGCTCGGGGTTCTCCCAGCCGTCCGGGTCCTCGAGGGTCGGGCTCACGTGGCAGTTCCCGCACGTGCGTCCGGAGCGCTGGGCGTAGAGCGGCAGGGCGAGCGCGCTGCCGAGGAGGAGCGCGATCACGGCAGCGCCCCCGTCGTCGCCCACCGCGCGAGGACCTCCTGGTCCCGCACCGTGAGGTGCTCGACCGCACCCGGCGGCATGCTCGCCGTCGCGAACGCCCCACACACCGTGGGATCCCCTGGGCGCAGGTCCGCCTCCACGCCTACGAGCACGGCGCCGTCGAGCGAGGTGCACACCGACGAGACCCGCGTGGACCGGGCTCCCGCGTAGGTGTCGAGCTCAACGCCTCCGTCGAGACGGCCGAGCGACGTGTGGCACCGCGTGCAGTGGCGCTCGAGGATCGGGGCCACGTCCACCTCGAAGGACGGCTCCAACGGCACGGGCTTCTCGCATCCCCCGAGGAGGAGGACGGCGAACACCGCCCTCACTGGACCGTCCCCACGCCCGCCGTCTGCGTGGACCAGACACGGTCGTGGCAGGTCGTGCAGGACGGGCCGTCGCCGCCGCGGAGATGCCGCGGTGCCGGGTCGGCGGACAGCCCGAAGTCGAAGTCGCCGTGGCACCCGCTCGCATCGCACGAGAGGAACCGGGCCTCGGGCCACACGCTGTCCTCCGGACACGCTCCGTAGCCGCCACCGGGCTGCGGGCACAGGAAGGGCGTCTCGTAGCCCCTGGCGTGCAGGAACCCCTCCTGGCTCACCTCGTGGGCCGGCTCCGCCGGGGGATCGAAGCGGAGCCGCCCGCGCCCGCCGCCCTCGTTCTCCACCTCACACGCGACCAGCCCCAGCAGCCCGAGAATCGTCCAGCTCCTCATCGCTCACCTCCGACTCCATGGGAATGCGAGGGGTGTGCCAGGTGTCGAAGACGGGCGAACGCCGGACATCGAGCGCACGAAGCCTGCCGCGAAAGAGATCTTGCGGTGGAGATCGACCGCCCCGACCCGCGTCGCCGCCGACCTGCACGGGAAATCAGGCGTAAGCGTCGGACGCTGCGAAGGGACGTAGGACTGGAGCATCAGGAGGTGCCCGATGCTCCGAAACGCCGTCCACGATCCCCGCCTGCTCCCCATCGATCCGTCCACCCCACTCGGTGGGCTCGCACGTCTCCGCGCGATGCCCATGGCCGACGTCGTGGTGGACGCCGTGGAAGGTCGCGAGCTCCGCGTCGGTCCCCACGTCCTGGTGGACTTCGCGACGGGCGCCTACCTCGGTCTCGACCGCGACCTGCGCGACGAGGACGTCGCCGAGGCCCGCCGGTGGGGCCTGCGCAATGGCTGGTCGCGCGCGACGGGCTCGACCGGTCTGACGCAGGCCCTCGAGCAGGAGCTGGCCGCCGCCCTCGGTATGGACGCGGTGCGCCTCTCGACCAGCGCGGCCCTCCTCAACGCGAGCGCGTTCCACGGCCTCCGCACCACACGCCCCGTCGCGATCTACGACCAGGACGTCCACATCACGGTCGCCCAGGGCATCCGGGCCGCCTACCCGTCCCGCGACCGGCACGTCTTCCCCCATGCCGACCTCCGGGCCCTCGAGCGCCTCCTGACACGGTTGCCCGAGGGCCCGAAGGTCATCGCCGTCGACGGCATCTACAGCATGCGGGGCAGCCGCGCGCCCCTCGTGGAGCTCGTGGAGCTCGCCCGGGCCCACGACGCCCTGCTCTTCGTCGACGACGTGCACGGCTTCGGGATCACGGGCCCCAACGGGCTCGGCAGCATCGAGTCCGTCCCGCCCGAGCTGCGCGGGAGCTGCGCCCTGCTCGGGTCCTTCGCCAAGGCTGCGAGCAACCCGGTCGCCTTCCTCGCCTACCCGCATGCCGAGTGGGCCGGAGTGGAGAGCGCGCCCGCCCTGGTGTACAGCGGCCCCCCGTCCAACCTGCACGTCGCCGTGTGCCGCCGCCACCTCGCAGCCTTCCCGCGCTACGCATCGCGGAGGGAGCGGGTGCGCCGGGCCTCCCTGCGGCTCCACGCGACGCTGGCCGACCGGCACGTCCACACCGCGTCGGAGCCCGGCTCGCCCGTGGTGGCGGTGGGGGTGCAGGACGCCAGCGCCGAGGCCGTCGTGGACCACCTGTACGCCGCGGGGATCCTCTGCAAGGCCGCGCTCTACCCGGTCGTCCGGCGCGGGGACGAGGTCCTCCGCTTCACCGTGACCGCCGCCCACACCGACGCCCACATCCTGCGCCTCGAGGAAGCGCTGCTCCCCGTCACCCCGCTCCTCCGGAGGACCCGTTGACCGCACAGATCCACCTGCTCACCCGCGCCACCCGCGCGCTGTTCACGGCTCCGGCCGCCCACCCCGGCTGGACGGTCGTGGAGGACGACGAGCTCCTCACCGCCTTCGCGCCCTCCGGGAGTCCCCTGCTCAACTACGTGCTGCGCGCCGAGCCCGCGGGCGACCCTGCCGCCCTGGTGGCTCGAACCCTCGCCATGGCAGGTCCGCGCGGGCTCGTCTGGAAGGTCGCGCCCACCGACCGCGGCGCGGACGACGTGGCGCGAGCGCTGCTCGACCGGGGACTCGTCGAGCTCCCGTCCAGCACGCCCATCTGGGGTCCCATCCCCGAAGACGTCGAGACCATCGTAGCCACGTTGCAGCCCGCCACCGACGTCCGCGACGCCTCCGGGTATCGACGCTGGTGCGTGCCGTTCGCCCGCGCCTTCCACGTGCCGGAGGCGGACGTCGAGCTGCTCGTGGAGGCCGCCGTCGCCCGGGGCTTCGCCGACGACGACCCCATCCAGCACGTGCTCGTCGAGCGGGACGGCGAGCCCGTCGCTTGCGGGACCCTCGTCGTCGACCCCAGCGGCCTCGCCGGTGCCTTCAACGTCGCCGTGGACCCCCAGCACCGCCGGGAGGGCCTGGGGACGGCCGTGCTCGGTGCCCTCGCGCTCCGCGCCAGGCGGGCAGGCTGCACGGAGATCGGCCAGTTCAGCACGCCCGAGGGCATGCCGCTCTACGACCCCCACGGGCGCGCCCATCCCTCCGCCCTCCGCAACTTCCTCTGGATGGGAGGGACCCATGGCTGACGACCTCGTCGAGGTCCGCCGGCGTCTGGTGCGCGAGCACCGCGAGACCCTGCGCGAGCTCCAGCGCCTCCGGCCCTCGGCCAACCTGAAGATCGCCGGGCTGGCGGGCCTCTGGGCGGTCGGGGCGGGCCTGTACCTCGCCGACCTCGGACCCCTCGCGCTCCCGGTCGTCTGGACGCTCTGTACGAGCGGGCTGCTCGGCATGGCGATCCTCATGCACGACGCAGCGCACGGGCTCCTCGCGCGGGACCACCGCTGGAACCGGGCGCTCGGGTTCGTCTGCGGGGCCCCCGTGCTCATCGCCACCACGGCCTACCGCGTGAACCACATCGAGCATCACGCGTTCACGGGCACCGACCGCGACACCGGCGACCCCGTGGCCCACGCGAACCGCACGGGGATCTCCGTGGGCCGGCTGACCTCGATCTTCCTGATCCTGGGGACGTTCCTCGTCATCCCCGCCATCGCCCACGGCTCCTGGCGCAAGGCGGACGTCGCCCAGCAACGCGCCATCGCCGCCGAGTACGCGCTCATCCTGGCGGGCCTGACCGTCGCGTGGGCCGTCCTGCCCGGTGTCTTCCTGCTCCACGTGTGGGTCGTGCCCTTCCTCGTCGGGAGCCTGGCGAACAACCTGCGCTCCGTGGCGGAGCACGCGTTCCTCGAGCGCACGGACCCCGTCCGCAACGCCCGCACGGTGCTCTCGAACCCTGTCGTCCGTCTGATCCAGTCGAACGTCAACTACCACTGGGAGCACCACCTGTTCCCGGGGGTGCCCTGGTACAACCTGCCGCGGCTCCACGCCCTGCTCGCCCACGAGCGCGAGACGCTCGGCGTACCCGTGGAGCGCGGCTACCTCGGGTGGTTCGTGCGCGACGTGCTCCCGCGGCTGGCGTGACGATCAGAGCCAGTCGGGGTCCGTGTCCAGGCAGGTCCGGTCCACGGGGTCCAGCAGGGACGCCCAGTGGGCCGTCAGGGGCAGCTCCCAGCGCGAGAACCAGCGGGCCGCGGCGAGCTTGCCCTTCAGGAACGCGTCGTCCGGGTAGGACGCGAGCTGCGCCTCCGCCACGAGCACCTGACGGAGCCAGAGCCACGCGACGACCGTGTGGCCGAGCAGGTGCAGATAGGGCGTGGCGTTCGCGAGGAGCAGGTCCACGTCGCCCGTCTGCCCCACACCCGCGAGGGACGTCGTGACGCTGACGACCCGCTGCACCGCCACCTGGAGCTGCCCCGCGAGCTCACGCGCCACGGGCCCGGCGGACGCGGCCTCCGCGAGGGTCGCGCCGATCTCCTGCAGGAGCACGGGACCGGCCCCCATGCCGAGCACCTTGCGGCCGAGCAGATCGAGGGCCTGGATGCCGTTGGTGCCCTCGTGGATGGGGTTCAGGCGGTTGTCGCGGAACAACCGCTCCACCGGGTAGTCGCGGGTGTAGCCGTAGCCGCCGAGCACCTGGATGGCCGTGTCGTTCGAGCGCACGCCGTAGTGGGAGCACCAGGCCTTCACGATGGGCGTGAGCACGTCCAGGAGGAGCCCGAGCCGGCGGGCCTCCTCGGCGTCTCCGGCCTCCCGGGCGAGCCGGGTGCGGTCGACGAGGGACGCCGCGTACAGCGACAGCGCGAGGCCGCCCTCCGCCAGGGCCTTCTGCTCGAGGAGCATGCGGCGGACGTCCGTGTGGCCGACGATGGGGATCTGGGCCGAGGTGGGGTCGCGGTCGCGGAGGGGCCGTCCCTGCGGGCGTTCCCGCGCGTAGCCGAGGCTGGCGCGGTAGCCCGCCCAGGCCATCGTGGACGCGCCCATGCCGACGGCGATGCGGGCCTCGTTCATCATGTGGAACATGTAGGTGAGCCCACGGTGGGGCTCGCCGACGAGCCAGCCCACCGCGCCGCCCTCGTCGCCGAGGGCCCACACCGTGTTCACGGCGGCCCGGAAGCCCATCTTGTGGTTCAGGCCCACGACGCGCACGTCGTTCTCGACGGTGAGGGCACCGTCGGCGTCCTCGAGCAGCCGGGGCACGATGAACAGGGAGATCCCGCGGGTGCCGGGGGGTGCGTCGGGGAGGCGGGCGAGCACGAGATTGACGATGTTCTCGCCCATGCCGTGGTCGGTCCCGGTGATCCACATCTTGCTGCCGAACAGCCGGAACGACCCGTCGGGCTGGGGCTCTGCGCGGGTCGTGAGGTCGGCCAGGGAGGACCCCGCCTGGGTCTCGGAGAGCGCCATGGTCCCGAAGTAGCGGCCCTCGATCATGGGCTGCATCCACCGTGCCTTCTGCTCTGGGGAGCCGTGGGCGGCGAGCAGGTTGGCGGCGGCCTGGGTGAGGCTCGCGTACGAGAGCAGCGGGGTGTTCGCCGCGGCGAACAGAACGCCGATAGCCGTGGTGACGAGGTACGGCAGCTGCATCCCGCCGTCCTCCTCATCGAAGGCGGCCGCCAGGAAGCCCGCCTCCATGTAGGCGTCGAGGGCTTCCTTCGCGACGGGGTCGAGCGCCACGCGCCCGTCGACGAGCTGCGGCTCCGACGCGTCCAGGATGGGTGCCGTGGGCAGGAAGACGTCCACGGCGAGCTGCCGGGCGAGGTCGAGGATGTCGCGTACGCCGGGGAGGTCGTGGGCGGCGAACCGGGCGTGGTCGATCAGACCCTCGAGGTCGAGGAGATCCTCGAGGAGGAAGTGGATGTCGCGCAGCGGGAATCGGTCGGTCATGGGCACCTCGCGCCGAGCCTATTCCACCGATCGCAGGTCCGCGTGCTGGACAGATATATCTGTGAGATATATCTGTTGGATATGTCACGCTCCCGCACGCCGTTCGTCGTCCTCGGGCTGCTCCTCTGGGAGCCGATGTCCGGGTACGACCTGAAGTCCACCATCGAGCGCACCGTCGGCCACTTCTGGCAGGAGTCGTACGGTCAGCTCTACCCCACGCTGAAGGCGCTCCACGCCGAGGGCCATGTCACCCTCGATGTGGAGGCGGCCGGTGCTCGGCAGCGGAAGGTCTACGCGATCACCCCGGCGGGTCGGGCCGCATTCTCGGACTGGCTGGCACAGCCCCACGAGGTGACGCCTGCCCGCAACGAGCTCCTGCTCAAGGTGTTCTTCGCGTCCGTCGCGGAACCGCACGCCCTCGTTCCCCACCTCGAGGCCGCCCGTCGGCAGGCGCAGGAGCGGCTCGAGGTGCTGGTGGCCATCCGGGAGGCCGTGCGGGTCGAGGAGGCCACCGACCATCAGCGGCGGTGCTGGCTGCTCACCGTCGAGTACGGCATCCGGATGGCCGAGGCCACGATCGGCTGGGCGACCGACGGACTGGAGCCGGGATGAGGGCGCGGGGCCTCGCTCTGGCGGTCCTCGTCGCGGCCTGCACGTGCAGCCTGACCGCGCTGTCGGCCTTCTCGTGTGTGCTGGCGGTGCACCCGTGAGCCGCGTGGTGGGGGGTCTCGCCTACCGGGTGGAGGGCTCAGGTCCGCCGGCCTTGTTGTTGCACCCTGCATTCGCGGACAGCCGCGCCTTCGATGGCGAGGTGGCGGCGCTGAAGGATCGAATGACCCTCGTGCGCGTCGATCTGCCGGGGCATGGCGCCACGCGCGGCCGCGCCGACGCCCCCACGATGGACGCCGTCGCCGACGCGCTCGCGGCGATCCTGGAGGCCGAGGGGCTCGAACGGGTCGATGTGCTGGGCGTGTCGCTCGGCTCGCTCGTAGGACAGGACTTCGCGCGCCGCCATCCCGAGCGGGTGCGCTCTCTGACCGCGCTCGGCGGCTACCCCGTGGACGACCCCACGCTCGCGCGGGCGCAGCGGTGGGCATTGCTCACGTTGTTGGCGGCGCTCGTGTTCACTCCGGCGCGTTTCCGGCGTCGGGTGGCCCGCGAGGCCACGGCGACATCGGCTGGCCGGGCGTGTTTCGAGAGGTTGGCGGCAGACTTCGGGCTGGGCAGCTTCCTGGCGATGCGCGGCATGGACCGGGTGGTCGACGGGGAGCGCACGGATGTGTTGGGTTGCCCGCTCCAGCTGCTGGTCGGCGAGCACGACCTACCCCTGATCCACGAGGCGAACGCCCGTTGGCACGCTGCCGTCCCTGGAAGCCGGCTGGAGGTGCTCACCGGGGCCGGGCATTGCGCGAACCTCGACGAGCCCGATGCGGTGCACGCGGCGTGGTTGCGGTTCCTGGCGCTGCGGCCCTGACCCACGCGGACGTCTGGCCCGGCCAACGGGTACCCGAGGTCTGGCCCCGGACGTCGCGCCCACCCTCACCCCGTCCGAGGGCGGACCCGGTCCCCCGAGGTCTGACCCCAACCGAACGTCTCACCACGAGGTCTGACCCCGTCCGAGGTCGAGGTCTGACCCCACCCGGACCTCCAACCCCAGAGACGACCGCGTCGGAGGTCTGACCCCGTCCGAGGCGGACCCAGGTCCCAGAGGTCTGACCCCACCCGGACGTCTGCCCCCGTCCGAGGGCGGACCCGGGACCCAGAGGTCTGACCCCACCCCAGGTCTGACCCCACCTGACCCCACCCGGACGTCTGACCCGGCGACCGGGGTACCCGAGGTCCGGCCCCGGACGTCGCACCCACCGGAGGTCTGACCCCGTCCGAGGTGGAGGTCTGACCCCACCCGGACCTCCGACCCCAGAGACGACCGCGTCGGAGGTCTGACCCCGTCCGAGGGCAGACCCGGGTCCCAGAGGTCTGACCCCACCGGGGTCTGACCCCACCCAGACGTCTTACCGATGTCCACCGCCCCACCCAGACCTCCGACCCCGATTCCGACCCGCCTGGACCCGCCGCCTCCCCCGCGCTACGAACCCACAGGGCGCCAGGCAGCCCCACCGCCGAAACGCCCTGGATCACGACGACATACGACACCCACCAGTCCCGGAGGAGCGGAGAGAGGGACAGCAGGAGTGGACATGTCGATCCTCGAAGAGCTGCGCACCCACGCGCGAGACCTCCACGTCGCCCTCGTCGGCGGCGACCACGACCTCCTCGACTACGTCAACCGCGGAGCCCGCCAGCGCGTCGGCCCCGACGACGTCCAGCGGCGACACGTGCTCGCCGGCATCGCCCGGCACCTCGGGTTCCGCGGGTGGTCCCACCTCACCGCCGTCGCCGCCCTCGACGAGGACGACCACGGAGAGCTCTACGTCCCCAGGAAGGCCGGCGGGTTCACCAACGTGTGGAGCGCCACCTGGGAGGAAGCCGCGGACATCCGAGCGGCCAACGACGGCTGGCTCCTCCCGTGGCGGAGGCAGTTCGTCGTCGTGACCCCGGCGTTCGTCGAGGACGTGCTCGGCATCGATCCGGCCCACGAGGACGGGCTCCGCACGGGACACGACCTCGCCCGGCCGCAAGACACCGCGGCCCGCGACCGCCTGTTCGCGACCACCGTGCGCCACCGCCTCGGCTGACGGGGTCAGGGCGCCGGGAGCTCCACGCGCACCCGGCGCCCCTTCCGCCACACCCAGGCAGCGCAGGCCCGCCGGCCCAGCGCGCGGGCGAGCTCCTCCTCCGACAGCTCGGAGACATCGAGCCCGCAAGCCTCCCGGAGCACGTCGCCCGGGAAGAGGTCCACCCGCTTCTGGTCCGCCGAGGCCACCCGCAGCCCGAGCGGCGAGCGCCGCCAGACCACATCAGGGTCCGCCGGACCCGCCTCCAGCACCACCCGTCCGTCCCGAGGACGCCCCACCTCCAGGTCGCCCACCCGGATCCGCGCATCCGGCCACACCGCCAGCGCCGGGATCCGCGCGACGCCGTCGACGCCCGTCGTCGAGGTGCGCCCCGCCACCCCCACCGACACCGCGACCGCCGGCAGACCCGAGGCGTTCACCACCTGGATCTCCGGGACCGGGTCACCCGCAGAGGGCACCGCCACCGAGGTCGGCCCCGCCACATCCAGCCTGACGTGCCCGACCCCCGACCCGAGACCCACCGCCCGCCACGGACCCGGAGCCAGCCAGGTGGGCCCATCCGCACGCGCCTCGACGACCGCGCCACCACGCACGAACACGACGTCCTCCCCCCGGACCTCCACCGGCCAGGCCCACACCCGGCAGACCTCCTGGTAGCCCTCGAAGGTCGTGGAGCCCGGACACACCGCGACCCCGTCGTCCCGCCGCGCGAGCCATCCCTCCCCGTCCGTCCGCAGACCCGGCAGATCGGCATCCCGCAGGGCCGCGCCATCCGGCCCGACGTACCGCACCCGCGGGACCTCCCGGACGACCTCGCGCACCACGAGCTCCGCGTCCGACCCCACCGTCGCGGTGCCGACGAACGCGGTGTCCCCGACGTCCCCCCGCACCCGGCAGAACGCGCCCGGCGCTCCCCGCAGGAAGAAGTGGCCATCGGGCCCCACCGCCACCGACGCCTCCACGCACCCATCCACCTCGAGCACCCGGGGGCCCTCACCCTCCACGCGGCCCCGGAGCGCCGTGCGCGGCGGGAGGTCGACGTCGACGGAGGCACCCACGGCGAGGACCTCCGGGCGCCCGAGGTCCGGGTGCTCCACCCGAAGCGCGTCGCCCACCGCAGACAGCTCGAAGCGACCCTTGCGGTCCGTTCGCACAGGTTCGCCACCCGCCGACACCCAGGCCCCCTCCAACGGCAGCCCGCCCACCGCGACGCGCCCGCGGACCACCAAGGCCTCCCCGGGGACCTCCGGCGCGGCCGGGGGGGCCGTGTACCCGCACGCCGTGGCATACCCGCTCGAGCACGCCAGCCGGGCAGCCCCCGCACGCCGCGCCTCCGGAACCCGCCCGAGCCAGCCCTCGCAAACGGGCCCCTGACCGAGCCGGCAACCCGCCTCCCAGAAGGCGTCCGACGCCAGGGACACCAACGCACCATCCAGGGCGAGCTCCGCGCACGCCTCCCCGGCCCCGAGCAGACAGGCGCGCTCCCACGCTGCCGCCGCGCCCGCCAGATCCCCCGCGCTCCGTTGGGCCTCCGCGAGCACCATGCACGCGTTCCGATCCAGGAAGTGCCCGCACGCCCGCACCTCCCGTGGAATCACCGGGAATCCCGCATGCCGCTCCGACCGCGGGGCCCGGGGCACCGGAGGCAGCGGCGAGCCGAGCCGCCACGCCTGCACGCCTGTCCGTCCCGCCACGATCACGGTCGGCCGACCCTCGATCGCCACCACGACCGGTGGCCCCACCGGCGGGGAACGCCCCTCGCCGTGCGCCAGCAGCCTCCCGTCGGCATCGAGGACGACGACGTCGCCGAGCGATGTGACGGCCACCAGGTCCTTGCGCCCGTCGCCGTCCACGTCCGCCACCACCGGGTCCACGTCGAACCCGGCAGCCTGCAACGGAGCCGTCCACACCGTGCCCGAAGGCCCCGCACAGACCACGGGCCGGCCGGACCCGACGGCCGGCAGCGCCACCAGGCAGCTCCCGAGCCCCGCCAGTGGCCCCCCGGCATCCAACGGGAAGCCGCCGACCTGCGCGCCATCGACGGGGTCGAGCACCTGAAGCCCGCCATCCACGACCCGGACCAGCCGGTCGTCCCACCAGGCGATCCCACCGCCGGAGAGCTCCCAGACGGCCTCCCCGGCCGCGTCGTAGCCCGCGATGCGCCCGCCGTGGTCGACGATCAGCCGCCTCCCGCGCACGGTACCGTCGCGTCCCCCCGGGAGCCCGACCTCGCCAGCCGCCGTGACGAGCCTCGTGGCGTCTGGCGTGATCAGCACGGCACGGTCGCCCCCGAAGCGCACCACACCGCCCTTCGCGTCGTCCCACCAGCCGAGTCGCGTGGTGTCCACCGCACCGACGACACCCCGGGAGTCGAGGCCCACCCAGCCGCGCTCCGTGCGCACCGCCAACCCCTCGGGTCCGGCGGACAGGCCCGGCTCGACGACGGCCCCGATCTCGGCAGACCAGAGAGGTTCGAGCGAGCGGGGCTCCGCGGCGAGAGCCAGCGACAGGAGCACGGACATGCCGCGCATCCTACACGGAGGGAGGAGTGGCCCGGAGGGAGTATCCTACCCTCCGGGCCGAAGGCCGCGATTCTTCTCGCGTCGACAACGGCAGTGGTCCCGGTGATCTGCCTGAGCGTTGGCGCCCTACCACTGGACTATCCACCCACAGAGAGGGCGGAGCGGGGTTCGAACCCGCGACCTCCAACGGGGGTCCGGAAACTTCGAGATGTCGACCACGGCAGATACTCAGTCTCGGAGGACTCGTCTGAGTCTGTGTCCGCAGCACCGGGTGTCCGGCGCGTCTACCCTTCCGCCATCCCCACACAGGTGATTGTGGGGAGCAGGACTCGAACCTGCACGCCGCGGGATTCAGTCTGAGCCTGAGCTTGAGCTTCCTCCAGAGGGAGAGCGGATTGTGCCCATCCCTCAGGCGAACAGGTAACCGAAGATCGCGTCTCCGATCTGCCGCTTCTCGACTTCCGTGTCGTTGGCCCGCGCCCGTGCGCGCTTCACGGCGTTCCGGAGGTGCTCGATCCGCTCGAGGAGCTGCTCCCGACGCGGCACCGGCAGCGCGCCCGAGGTGTAGACCGTCGACCAGTGGCCGGTGGTGACGTCCTCGGTGATGAGCTGGGTCTGGGCCGGGTGATGCTCGGTCGCGTCGTAGAGCACGATGGCCCGCTGGACCTTCTTGGTCTTGTGCGTGCGCGAGGGCTCGGTGCGGAACAGGTTGCTGTTCGGGTCGGCCGACCAGGTCTTGGACTCGTCGAGGATCGGCATCGCGGACACGAAGGTGTGGAGGTCCGCCAGCTCCTTCTCGAGGTAGATGAGCAGCGTGGCCGGCATGTCCGCCAGGATCACCTCGCCGTCCACCACCACGTCGGCCTGCGCCATGCGGTTGCCGAGCTCCTGGGTCGCCTCGATGTCGAGGTACTCGGTGCGGAGCTTGCGGACGCGCTTGAGCACGTCGGAGGCCACCATCTGGACCTTCCGGGACTCGCTCGGGAAGGTCTCGCCGTCGTCGTCGAGGGGGGTGAACTCGCGGGACAGACCGGAATAGAGGTCGTCCTTCTGGGACTTGCGGTGGAGCTCGGTGAGCTCGCTGTAGGCCCGCGACTTCACACCCTTCCGGATCGCGACCACCTCGTGGAGCTTGAGCTTCTCGTCGGACATCGGGTCCTCCTCTTGTTCTCCAGGGGACTATCGCGCAGGGAGCGCTCCGCATGGCTCGATCGTACTTCGTGACCGGCACCGACACCGACGTGGGCAAGTCCGTGATCACCGCTGCCCTCGCGGCCGCCCGCCACGGCCAGGTCACCGCCGTGAAGCCGGTGGCGAGCGGAGTCGACGGGGGGCCCGGTGACGCAGAGCGCATCGCGATCGCGGCGGGTCACCCGCCCACCGTGTTCGCCACCTGGCGCACGCCCGTGTCGCCGCACCTCGCCGCGGCCCTCGAGGCGCGCCCGCTCGACCTGCACGCCCTGCTCGACTGGCTCGACGCCATCCCGGAGCCCCGCCTGATCGAGGGTGTGGGAGGCTGGCGCGTCCCGCTCGCCCTCGAGCCCCGCTTCGAGGTCGTGGACCTCGCGCGCCACGTCGATCTCCCGGTGCTGGTCGTCGCGGCCAACCGCCTCGGCGTGCTCAACCACACCCTGCTCACCGTCGAGGCCGTGCGTGGGGCCGGCCTGGAGGTCGCAGCCGTCGTGCTCAACACCGTGGGTGCCGAAGACGCGTCCACCGCGCACAACCTCGCGGACCTGCGGGCGCTGGCGGGCGTCCCGGTCCACCCCTTCCCCCACGTCGATCCCACGGACCCCGGGGCGCTCGCCCGCGCTGGCAGGGAGCTCGACGCGCTGCTCGCGTGATGCCGGGCCCATTCGGTTGCATCGGCTGGATCGGTGTGGGTACGATCGCGCGTCCCAGGAGCCGCCATGTCGGTCATCGGCCTGCGTGTAGGCCCCTTCGAGATCGTCGAGAGCGCCACGGTCCCCGAGCCGGGCTCCTGGTTCCGCGCCACGCGCGCCGGCATGACGCAGCGCAAGCCCACCCACGTGCTCGTCAAGCTCCTGCCGCCCCACGCGGGGGAGGCCGAGCGCGCGGACCTGCAGCGCGAGCTCGATCGGCTCCGCGCGGTCGAGGACCCCCGTGTGCCCGGGGTGGTGGCCCTCTACGAGGGCATCGGCGCCCTCGCGCTCGACGCCCCCGACGGCATCTCCTGCCAGGAGATCATCGAGGCCCGCGAAGAGGGCACCGTCGCCATGACCCCGGCCACCCTGCTCGACATCGGGCTCGAGGTCGCGGAGACCCTCCAGCACGCCCACCACCGCAACCGCTTCCATGGGCACCTGGCGGCCTCGCACGTGCGCGTCTCGCTGTCCGGCAAGCTCCATGTGTTCGGGTTCGGTCCGGGCCCCGAGACCCCCGCCGAGCCCGACTGGTGCCCGCCCGAGCGCGCGCGGGGCCAGCCGGGCGGGCCCGCCACCGACCAGTGGTCCCTGGCGGCCATCCTGGCGGGCCTGATCACGGGTCATCCGCCCTGGCACGGCGGTCGCGACCCCCGCACGGGCGACATGGAGCCCGCCCTGGAGGCCATCGAGCGCCAGTGGCCCGCGCTCGCGCGGTTGTTCCGGCGTATGCTGGAGCCGGATCCCGCCAACCGCTTCCCCACCATGCATCCCGTGCGTCAGGAGCTCCTGGCCCTGGCGCGCAAGGCGGGCGCGTCGAGTGATCGGCGCGAGCTCGGCAAGCGGATGGCCCGCCGCATCCACCGGCACGTGGTCCCCGACACCGGAATCACCGCAGTCCCCGAAACGTCCCCGCAACCCCCACCGGAGCCAGCCTCCGAACCCACAGGCGAGCCCGACGTGTCCAGAGACCCCATCGATCCCCCCAGCCTCCCCGATGCCGAGCGCGCCGATGCGCCTCCTGCAGTGGCCCCGGCACCGCTGGCCGACGAGCCCCTGGACGTCGTGTCCCCCGAGCACGACGCATCGAACCTGACGGAGGCGCGACGGCCGCTGGAGCTCACACCCACGGGACCCTCGAAGGACGCCGACGAGGAGGACATCGACGACGACCCCACCGTCCGGTTCGACCCCATGGCCGTGCGCGACCTCGCGGACCTCGACGACGACGAGCCCCCGTCGCCGAGGCCGAAGGCCGTGCTGCCCCAGGTCACCCCCACCCCACGGGGCCGCCGCGAGACGATCTCCGACGAGATCGTGGACGACCCGCAGACGCTGGCGCGCGCGCTGGCCGTGGCCCCGGACGCGGCCGCCAACGGCGGCATGCCCACGGCGGTGCCCATCACGGACGTCGACGACTTCGACGATCTCGACGCCGGCTCGCCCCTCGCCGCTCCCATCGACGGTCCGGGCCGGGGGTCCTTCCCACCTCGGGTGCAGGAGGTCGAGGAGCTGGAGGAGCTCGACGTGGAGCCGGTACCCTCCGGCGGCCCCGACGTGAAGCGTCTCGCGCCCATCCTCGTGGGCGTGATGGTACTGCTGATGGTCGTGGTCGTGATCGCGTCCCTGTTGTGAGCGGGCACCCCCCTCGTGACATCGCGCCGGGCGTGCGCTGCGTGCCCGTTCGGTCCCCCACCCTCCCGCCCGCCACGCACACCAACGTCTGGGTGCTCGGGCAGCACACCCTCACCGTCGTGGACCCCGCGAGCCCGTGGGCCGACGAGCAGGACCGGCTGCGGGAAGCGCTCGACGGCATGGGCCGCGTGGAGCGCATCGTGCTCACCCACCACCACCACGACCACGTGCAGGGTGCCGAGGCCCTGGCGGAAGCCACGGGGGCTCCGATCCTGGCGCACCCCGAGACCGTCGCCCGGCTCGCCTTCGACGTCCTCCCGCTGGGCGATCGCTTCACCACCGACACGGGCGACGTCGTGGTGCGGTTCACGCCCGGTCACGCGCCCGGGCACGTGGCCCTCCAGGCGCCGAGCGGGCATCTGGTCGCGGGCGATCTCGTGGCCGGCACGGGCACGATCCTCATCGAGCCCGACGACGACGGGCACCTCGGCACCTACCTCGCCAGCCTGGCCGCGATGCGCGACCTGCACCCGGTAGCGCTGCTGCCTGCCCACGGGCCCGTGCTGGACGACGCGGTCCACACGCTCGACACGTACATCGCCCACCGCCACATGCGCACGGACCAGATCCGCCGCGCCCTCGCACCCCTGGCGTCCGCGACGCCGACGGAGCTGGCTCCCCGGGTCTACGTCGATCTCGACCCGCGCCTGCATCCCCTCGCAGCCCGGCAGATCACGGCCCACCTCGTCTGGCTGGCCGAGCAGGGCGAGGTGGAGGCCCGGGACGGACGGTGGTTCAGGACGTGAACGGCCCGTGCAGACGGGGCTCCTGGGGTCCCGTCGCCAGCACTTCGGCCTCGTGGGCAGCGAGCTCCGCGAGGCGGGCCTGCACGACCTCCCGGGGCTCGAAGTGCTCCGCGAGGTGCAGGTAGGTGCTGAAGTGGCGGGCCTCGCTGGCCAGCAGGTCTGCGTAGAAGCCCGCCAGCTCGGCGTCTTCGAGGTTCTCGGCGAGGAGCTTCATGCGCTCGCACGACCGGGCCTCGATCAGCGCGCAGACGATGAGCGTGTCGAGCAGGTGGTGGGGCCCGCGCCGCACGGCCTCGTGGAGACGCCCGGCGTACCGGCTCGGGATCTGGCGCTCGAAGCGGATCCCCCGGGCCTCCAGGATGTCGAGCAGGCTCTCGAAGTGCCGGAGCTCCTCCCGCGCGAGCTCGGAGAGCGGACGCAGCACCACCTCGTGGTCTGCGTAGCGGAAGAGCAGCCCGAGGGCCGTGCTCGCCGCCTTCTTCTCGCAGTGGGCGTGATCGACGAGCACCTCGTCCAGCACGGGCAGGACGCTGCCCACCCACGCCACCGGCGTCTCGCTGCGCAGGCTCAGCACGGCTGCACCAGCGCCTCGTGCACGGCGCGCACGACGCGCGGGTGGAACATCATGGCCTGGTGGGCGACAGGCCGGAGCGGGCCGTCCACCACGCGGACCTCCATCCCCGGGAGCGCGCACACACCGGGCGGGCAGACCGGATCGGTGTCGACGCTCACCGAGGTCACCGGACGCTCGAGCTCGACCGACGCGAGGGCCTGCAGGAAGGGCCCGTTCGGCTGGATCTGCCGAAGACCCTCCGAGACCGGCCCGAGCCAGCGGAACCACCGCGCGACCGGCGCCCCGCGGAACGGCGTCCCCATCGCCACCAGCCGACCGAGACGCTCCCAGCCGAGCTGGTGAGCCCACCAGAGCGCGACGATGCCGCCCTGGCTGGTGCCCACGACGTCCACGCGCTCGGCGCCGGTCTGATGCCGGACCCGCTCCACCGCACGGTCGAGCTCCTCCGCGTGGACCCGCACGTCTCCCGTGACGAGCGGGCTGACCTCGGTGGCCAGGTACGCGTCGTGCCCCAGCGCCCGGAGCTGCGCCCGCAGGGGCCGGAGGAGGCCGGGCGTGGCGAGCAGCCCGTGCGTGAGCACGACCGGACGCAGCATCAGAAGAGGACGACCCGGATCTTGTCCATGCGCTGCTGGAGCTCGGTGTAGCCCTCGTCGCCGACCTGAGCGACCAGCGCGGTCTTCATCTCCTCGCGCTGCTGCTCGAGCCGCTTGCGACCCACGCGCGGCGAGACGCGCCCCGACTCGATCTCCTCGCGGATGGTGTTCCGGAGCTCGAAGTTCGAGTTGAACAGCTCCCAGATCTGCTTCTGGCGGTCTTCCGGGTAGTCGTGGTCCTTGAAGAAGTCCTGGAGCTGCTCGCCGGCCATCCGCTCGTCGCGCACGCGCGCCTCGGCCCGCTTCTGGGCCCACTTCGCGGCATCGGCGGGGTCGATCTCGTGCTTCCGCATCGTCATGGCCTCGGCCATGCCGTCGCGCTTGCCCTCCTCCTTGCCCGCCTCCTCGGTCGTGCCCGCCAGGGTCACCGGGCCACCCGAGCGGTCGTGGAGCGACTCCACGCCCGGCTTCTGACGCTGGTAGTCGGCGACGTCGCCCGTCTCGCCGCTCGACAGCACCATGTAGAACAGGCCGACCGCCCCGAGCGCCGCGAGGACGGCGCCACCGCCGATGAGTGCACCACGATCCATGCTGACCTCCATACGGGGCGTTGCATATCCCGCGTCGCGCCCCGAGGCTCACGCATGTCCCTGACAACACCGGTCCGGGGGGGCCTGGGGCGGGAGATGTGGCCGTCGGACATGGAGGTCGAACATAAAAAGGTCATTAGGACTTGTTGTCAGATCATGTAGACCTTATTGGATCGACAGCGCCAAGGAGGCCCTCATGAAGCTGCACCTCGTCGTCATCGATCCCCAGAAGGACTTCTGCTCCCGGCACGGTGCCCTCGCCGTTCCGGGGGCGGACGCCGACATGGACCGTCTGGCGTGCCTCGTCCGGCGCCTCGGCGACCGCCTGGACGACATCCACGTCACCCTGGACAGCCACCGGCGCGTCGACATCAGCCACCCGCTGTGGTTCCGCGACGACCGGGGGCACGCACCCGCGCCGTTCACCGCGATCTCCGCCGCCGACGTGGAGGCGGGTCGCTGGGTCCCCACCCTGCCGAGCACCCACGCGCGCACCCTCCAATACCTCCGCGAGCTGGAGCGCTCCGGACGCTACGGTCACGTCGTGTGGCCGGAGCACTGCCTCATCGGAAGCGAGGGCCACAACGTCGTGGAGCCCCTGTTCGACGCCCTCCAGGAGTGGTCGTCCCGCTTCGCCCTCGTGGACTTCGTCACCAAGGGCAGCAACCCGTGGACCGAGCACTTCAGCGCCCTCCGGGCCGAGGTCCCGGACCCCGCCGACCCCGGGACCCAGCTCAACGCGGGGCTGCTCACGACCCTGGAGGAGGCGGACATCGTCCTGCTCGCCGGCGAGGCGTCGAGCCACTGCCTGGCGCACACCGTGCGCGACATCGCGGCCAGCTTCCGCGACCCCGCCGCGGTCCGGAAGCTCGTGCTCCTCACCGACGCCACGAGCCCGGTGCCGGGCTTCGAGCCCCTCGCCGACGCCTTCCTGAAGGACCTCGTGGCCCTCGGGATGAAGACGTCCACTACCACCGACTTCCTCGCCGCCTGAAGGAGCCCACCATGCCCCGCTTCGACACCACGGACCTCACCACCCACACCCTCGTCGGCAGCACGTACGGGTACTCCGGCACGCGCATCGACCGCCTGGGAGCCACCGAGATGACGCTGGTGGCCATCGCGGCCGACACCAGCGGCTCGGTACACCCGTTCAAGCGCGAGATCGAGGCGTGCATCCAGGAGGCCGTGCGCGCCTGCCGCCAGGCCCCACGGGCCGACAACCTGATGCTCCGGCTCGTGCAGTTCGCCGACACCGTGAAGGAGCTCCACGGCTTCAAGCCCCTCGTGGACTGCCCGCCCGATCCCTACGCCGGCTGCCTGCGCACGGGTGGCTGCACCGCACTCCACGACGCCGCCCACAACGCCATCGGCGCGGTCACCGCCTACGGGCGGGACCTCGTCGCGCGCGGGCTCACCGCGAACGCCATCGTGTTCGTCATCACGGACGGTGAGGACAACGCGAGCAGGATGACCCCCGGTGCCGTGCGCCTGGCGGTGGAGGAGGCCGTCACGGGCGAGCACCTGGAGTCCGTCGTGACCGTGCTGGTCGGCGTGAACGTGAAGGAGGCCCGCGTCGCGACGGCTCTCATGGCGCTCTCGACGCAGGCCGGGTTCGACCACTACCTCGAGCTCGACAAGGCCGACGCGAGCACCCTCGCGCGGCTGGCGGACTTCCTGTCCCGGAGCATCCAGGTCCAGTCCCAGGCGCTCGGATCCGGCGGCCCGAGCCGGATGCTGACGTTCTGATGGACGTGGTGGCCGGCGGGCGCCGCACCACGCTCGGGCCCGCGTGCTTCGTGGCGCGGGGCGGAGAGGCCTCGGTGTACGCGCGGGACGGGGTGGCGTGGAAGATCTACGCCGACGCGGCCCGCACGCCCCCGGAGGCCAAGCTCGCCGCCCTGCGCGCCCTCGCTGCGCCGGGGGTCGTGGCCCCGATCCACACGGTGCACAGCCCGACGGGCGAGCGGGTCGGGCTCACCCTGCCCCTCCTGGACGGGTGGAGCCCGCTGGTCCGCCTGTTCCCGCCCGCCTTCCAGAAGCGCGAGGGCATCGATGTTGACGCCGTCGTGGCCCTGGTCGACCGGCTGCGGCACCTCGTGCACCTCGCGCACGCGGGCGGGGCGGTCGTGGGCGACCTCAACGAGGTGAACGTGCTGGTGCGGCCCGACTGGGCGGACCTCGCGCTGATCGACGTGGACTCCTGGGCCATCGCGGGCTTCCCGGCGACCGCCCTCGCGGAGAGCGTGCGCGACCGGCACGCCGCGAGACCCTCCATGGAGACGGACTGGTTCGCCTTCGCTGTGCTCGCCTTCCAGCTGCTCGTGGGCGTGCACCCGTACCGGGGCCGACATCCCACCGCACGCACGCTGGACGCGCGGATGCAGCAGGACCTGGCGGTGTTCCACCCGGACGTGGTGGTCCCGCCGATGGTCGACCTCGCGCGGCTGCCGCCCGGGTGGCGCGGATGGTTCGAGGACGTGCTCCTGCGGCGCCACCGCGGGCCGCCACCGTCCGACCCGGGCGCCCCCGTGTCCCGCGCGGCCCAGACGGCCACGGGCGTCACGAGCGAGACCCTCCGCACCCACGATGGCCCGGTGCTCGGCCTCGCCGCCTCCCCGGAAGGCCTCTGGACCTGGACGGCGGACGCCACGTTCCTGGCCGGGAGGCGCATGGGACCCGCCCCGCCCGCAGGCGCCGTGCCGCTCGTGGACGGACCGCCCGTCTGGCTGCTCCGCGACGGTGAGCACGTGGAGGCGGTCGACCTCGAGGGCCAGCGGCGGCCCACCGGCGTCGCGGTCCGGGAGCTGGTCTCCGACGGTTCGCGGGTCCTCGCGCTGTGCGGCGGCACGCTCGCACGCCTCCGCGTCCGGCACGTGGGCGGCGACCGGGTCGTCGTCGCCGTGCCCCTGGCGACCATCCAGCCCGCGTGCACCGTGCTGTTCCGGGGATGCGCCGTCACCGCGGGACCCCACGGCACGTGGCTGCACCGCGCGACTGCCGCGGGGGTCGAGCAGGTCCGCGTCCGCGCCCTCGACGACGCCGTGGTGGTCGACGCCCACAGCGGCGAGCGCGCGACCGTCGTGGTGGCGCGGCGTCCTTCCGGGCTCGTGCGGCTGGTGGTGGCCGACGGGACCGTCACCGAGGCCGCCACGGACGACCCCACGGCCATCCTCGTCGAGCTGCCGGGCGTCCTCCTCGTCCAGGACGGCGGAACGCTCCACCTCCGCGACGCCCGCACCCCCCACGCGCCCGGGAGATCCGTGCAGGCCGCGCTCCCGCCCGGTGTCGTCGCGCACGCCGGTCGCCCCACGGCCGCCGAGGGACCCGCCGTGCTGACCTTCAGCCTCCGTGGGCCCCACGACGCGTGACGGCGAGCGCACCGCTCCGGGCCGCCAGCGCGATGGCCTCCCGCGGACCCAGGCCGGTCGCGAGCCCGTAGGTCAGGCCGGCGGCGAAGCTGTCCCCGCAGCCGTAGGCGTCCTGGGCCGGACCCGGGAGGGGCGCGGGGTCCCAGCTCTCCCGCGTGTCGGCCGTCCACCAGGTGCCGCCGGCCGCCCCGCGCGTCCGGGCCACGAGACCCGGCGGGGTCGCGAGCATGCCGTCCTCCCAGGCCTCGGCGGGGTCGGCCTCGCTCCCCACCACGGCGTCCACGTGGATGCCGGCCTCCCGCACGACGTCGAGGATGCGCGCGGTCACCACGACCACGCGAGCCGCACGCGCGGCGCGCACGCTCTCGACGTCGCCCTTGCAGACGTAGACCCCGTCCACCCCGTCCAGGTCGGCCTCCCGGAGACCCTGCGCACCCTGGGCGGGCCCCACCACGATGATGGTGCGCTCCGCCCGCGGGTCCAGGAGGGTCACCGCGCGGCGGTGGGACACCCCGACCTCCGGGCCCACGACCGTCACCCCGAGCGGGTCGAGCGCCGCCTGGAGCCCCCGTCCGAGCGGGTCGTCGCCCGTGGACGTGTACAGGGTGCAGCGGCCCGCGAGCCGCGCGAGCTCCGCGGCCGCCACCCCGCCTCCCCCGGCCGGCTCGGTCCAGGACTCGCGCGCGTGGAGGATCGCGCCCGGCGCCACCTCCCGGTCCACGACCAGGAACTCCACCCACTCGACGTGCCCCACCACCGCCATCCGCGGCCGACCCTGCATCCCTTCGAGCACTCCGCCCCCTCGGGTTATCCGTGGACATGGACGACTTCATCGCCGCCTACCGCGAGTCCGTGGCACGGTACGCCCGCCCCAGCCTCACGGTGGACCTGGCCATCTTCACCGTGCTGGACAGCGACCTCAAGGTCCTCCTCGTCGAGCGCGCCGAGCCGCCCTTCGCGGGCGCATGGGCCCTCCCCGGTGGCTTCGTCCGCGTGGGCGACGCCTTCGACGATCAGGGCGAGAGCCTCGAGGACGCCGCCCGCCGGGAGCTGGTCGAGGAGACCCACCTGGAGCTCCAGCACGCGTGGCTCGAGCAGGTCGGCGCGTTCGGCGACCCCGGGCGCGATCCCCGCATGCGCATCATCAGCGTGGCCTACACGGCGCTCGTTCGGCCCACGCTCGCCCCCCTGGTGCGCGGGGGCTCCGACGCCGCCCAGGCCCGCTGGGTCTCGCTCACCGAGCTCCCCGACCTGGCCTTCGACCACGCCGCCATCCTCGAGCGCGCGCGGAAGCACCTCGCAGGACGGCTGGCGGACAGCGGCATCGCCTTCGAGCTCGTCCCCGAGACGTTCACGGTGGCCGAGCTCCGCGCAGTGTGGACCGCCATCCTCGGCGCAGACCTCGATCCGGGCAACTTCCGCCGGCGTTTCCGACGGCTCGTGGACGACGGGGTCGTGGAGGAGGCGCCGGGGCGCAGGGTCACGCCTACCAAGCCCGCGGCCGTCTGGCGCTTCGTGGGCGATCGCCACGGGTGATCCTCAATCCCGGGTTGGCAGGGTGAGCGCGGCGCGCTATTCTCCCGGCGAGGTTCTCTGTCTATGCCCCACTCCTCTGGCTACGGCTCCCAGCCCGACGCTCGTGGCACGTGGATGCGCAACACCCACTCGGTGGAGCGCTTCCCGAGCTTCGCGGGTGCGCTGCCGGTGATCGTCGAGACGATGCTCGACGACGTCACCGAGGAGCCCACGGAGACCACCACGCGCGGCGGCCTCGTCGCCCCGCGCGCGGAGCGTGCGGCCGCAACGCCCACGCCTCTGGCAGCGAGGCCTGCCCAGCGTCCCGCGATCAACCGCGAGGGCGCGACCGATCCGCCGGCACCCCTCCGCCCCGCGCACCCCGGCCGGGTCACCGGTGCCCTGCGCCGTCCCCGTCCGTCGCCCCTCTTCGGCGAGGGCGAGCTGGATCTCCCGCAGTACACCATGCGCGAGACCGTCCACATGGGCGACCGTCCGAACACCCTCTGGGAGACGGACGTGACGGACCCCGGCACGCCCATCGAGGAGGTGGCCTGGGTTCCGCGGCGCGACGAGAGCGTCACCCTCGAGGTGGATCCCGCCTGGCGCCGCCAGATCGAGGCGATCGACAGGGCGTATGCGTCCATCGGCGACCCCGTGGCGCTCCGGTCGGACGATTCCGACGACGACCTCGGCCTCGACGACCTCGAGTACGACGTCACCGACGCGCGCAACCTGCGCCGTGAGCAGACGGTCGAGCCCTCGCCCATCGCCGCCGCAGCACCGATCGCCTCGGTGCCCCCGATGGCGTACGCCGCTCCGCAGCCCGCCTGGGTGCCGCCAACGCAACCGGTCGAGGTCACCTCACTCGCCCAGCGTGCACCGGCTCCGGTGCTCCGGGCCGCCCCCGTCCATGCACCGCTCACCGTGGCGCCGCCGCGGGTGGTCACGGGCCGGGTCTCCACGGTCGTCCGCGTGCAGCACGCTCTGCAGGCTGCCGCCTGGTTCACCGCGGGCGCCTGCGTCTTCGGTGGCACCGGTGCCGCCTTCTGCCTGCTCGTCGTGGGCGCCCTCGTCGCGGGTTGACGCCGCGCGCATGCGCCACTTCGTCCTCCTGCTCCTGATCGGCTGCGCATCCGAGGCCCCACCCGCCGGTGAGCCCGCCTGCAACGCGTGCCACGGGAGCGACACCTCGATCGCACCGCCCAGCGCGCTGGGCGGCAGCACGGATCGCCAGTCGCGCGGTGTGGGAGCCCACCAGATCCACGCCAGCAACGGTCTCGGCATCCCGGTGGCGTGCGACGCCTGCCACATCATGCCGGCGTCCCTGAATGCTCCCGGGCACATCGACACTCCCTGGCCCGCCGAGGTGGTGTTCGACGAGGTGGGGTCCACGGGCCTCACACCCGTCTGGGACACCGATCTCCTCACCTGCACGACGTACTGCCACGGGGCGACCCTCGCAGGAGGCGCGTCCACCGAGCCATCCTGGGTGGTCCCCGGAGGCCAGTCCGGCTGCAGCACGTGCCACGGCGCTCCACCGCCCCTGCCGCATCCGCAGGACGGCGCGTGCGGGAGCTGCCACGAGACGTCGCGGAACGGCCCGCCGGACCCCGCCACCCACATCGACGGCATCCTCCAGGTGGATCCTGCGCAGGGCTGCGACGCGTGTCACGGCCAGGACGGCGACCCCGCACCTCCACCGGCCCTCGATGGCGCGACGGACCCCAGCGACCCCGGCGTGGGCGCGCACACGGTGCACCTCGACGGCACCGGCGTCGGGCCCGCCATCGCCTGCGCCACCTGCCATCCCGTGCCCACCGACGTGAACGACGTCCCTCACCTCTCGGGCACCACCGACGTCGTGATGAGCGGGCCTGCGGCGGCCGGCGGCGTCACCCCGGCCTACGAGCCGAGCACCCAGACCTGCACGGTCTACTGCCACGGCGTCACCTTCGCGGGGGCCACCGCCCCCACCCCCGCCTGGACCGACGACCAGGGCGGCGCGTGCTCGCGCTGCCACGCCTTCCCGCCCGCGGCTCCGCACCCCTCCAGCACCGCCTGCGCGGACTGCCACCCGAGCGGGCCCGGCGCCATCGACGCCGCCACCCACCTCGACGGCACCCTCGACGTCGCGACGCTGGCCTGCGACGCCTGCCACGGCGGCGCCGGCGACCCCGCGCCCGCCACGGGGGCCCACGCGGCCCACCTCTCGGGCACCACCTACACCGACGCCGGTGTGCCCTGCAGCACGTGCCATCCCGTGCCCTCGGCCCTGAACGACGGGACCCACTACGACGGCACGGTGGACGTCGTGCTCGGCGGCGACGCCAGCCTCGGGGGGGTCACGCCCGCCTACGAGCCCGTCGGCCAGACGTGCACCGTCTACTGCCACGGACCCACGGTGGGCGGCGGTACGGCCACCGCCCCCGCATGGACCGACACGCTCGGCCCCGCGTGCTCCCTCTGCCATGGCCAGCCGCCTCCGAGCCCCCACCCGCCCAACAGCAGCTGCCAGAGCTGCCACGCGTCGGTGGTCGGTGCAGGCCCGGTGATCGTCGCGCCGGCCCTCCACATCGACGGCTCGCTCCAGTTCAATTGACGCCCTACGCGGACCTGGACGGCGTGCGGCGCGCGCTGGAGGCCGCTGGAGAGCCCTTCGAGTACGGCCGTTCCGTGGAGGGGCGCCCCCTCCTCGGCGTCGAGGTGGGCTCGGGCGAACGCACCGTAGCGGTGACCGCGGGCATCCACGGCATCGAGCACATCGGCGTGCGCACGGCCCTCGCCGTGCTCCGGGCGCCGCCGGAGGGCGTCAGGCTCCTCGTGCTCCCCGTGCTCAACCCGGACGGGTACGCGCGCACCGAGGCGCTGGGCGGGGAGGGTCCCGTGGCGGTGATGCGGAAGAACGCCCGTGGGGTCGACCTCAACCGGAACTTCCCGATGCCCTGGGGTGCCCGGCCCACGCGGGTCCCCTTCGCGGGCACGGACCACCCCGACGCCGCGACGTACCGCGGGCCCCATCCGCTCTCCGAGCCCGAGACCGCGGCCCTGGCGGCCCTCATGGAGGCCCGCAGGCCCCACGCCTCCGTGAACCTGCACAGCTTCATGGGCACGCAGATCACCGCCAGGGTCTGGCATCGCGAGGACTGGGCCGGCTACGCGACCCTGGCGCGGGCCTTCCGGGCAGGCCAGGGGACCCGCTGGGGCTATCCGCGCCTCGCGACGCCCGTGGGCGACGTGTTCACGGGAGAGCTCGAGGACTGGCAGCACCACGTGCTCGGGTGCTGGGCGACCTGTATCGAGGTGTTCTCGGTGGTCGAGAGCGCGCGCCAGCACCTCCGCGCGCCGTCGTCCTTCTGGCGCTTCAACCCGCGCGACCCGGACACGATCGTGGCGCGCGACGCGGCAGGTGTACGGGCCTGGTTGCGGGCGTCCCTCGATCTCCCGCCGGTCCCCCTCCGACCCGGCGCTCACGCCGTGCTGGCAGGGTCCGCGGGCTGACGCGGGCCGTGCTAATCTCAGCGCGGAGGCCGACGTGACTGCTCAGCTCCTCTGGCTCGCTCTGCTCGCCTGCAACGAGAACGGCATCAACCCCATCCTGGTGCCGCCCGATCCCACGGACACCGACACCGACACGGACGCCGACTCCGACGCCGATGCGGACTCCGACATCGACACGGACACCGACGCCGACTCGGACGTCGATGCGGACGCCGATGCGGACTCGGATGCGGATGCAGATGCAGACGCGGACACCGACGTGGACGCGGACACCGACGCCGACACCGACCCGCTGTTCGCGCCCGAGATCGACGTGAACCCGCTGGCCATCGAGTTCGGCTACCTCCCGCCCACCACCACGGCCCAGCGTCCGTTCACGGTGCGCAACCTGGGTGCGGGCGACCTCGTCATCAGCAGCCTCTCGTTCAGCGGCCCGAGCGTGTTCGCCATGCCGGGCGCGCCGTCCTTCACCCTGCCCGCCGGCCAGGCCGTCACGCTCAACGTGCTCTACACGAGCAACGGGGGCGACAACGACGGCACGATCACCATCGTGTCCAACGACGCCGACGAGGGCACGATCACCATCCCGGTCGCGTCCAGCTCGGTGGAGCCGGACCTCGTGCTCGATCCCCCCGTCGTCGACTTCGGCGCGGTGGACCTCTCCTGCTACGAGACCCAGCCCCTCACGCTCACCAACGTCGGTGGCGCGCCGCTCACCGTGAACAGCATCACGCTCACGGACCCCCAGGGCGCGTCGGTGCTCACGAACATCCCGGGCCTGCCGCTCACCCTGCAGCCCAACGCGTCCACCGCGGTGGACGTCCGCTACAACGCCAACGTCACGGGCGTGCTCGCGAGCTCCGTGTCGGTCGCCTCGAACGACCCCGACGGTGTCGAGACCGCCCTGGTCACCGGCAGCGCCGCGCTCCGCACGGCCACCGACCAGCTCGTGGCCACCGCCAACCCGCCCCTCGACATCATCTTCGCGGTCGATCAGTCGGGGTCGATGGACAGCAACGCCACCGGCATGGCGAACGCCCTCAACGACTTCGTGACCGGCGTGGGCGGCGTGAGCACCGACTGGCGCGTGGGTGTGGTCACCTACGACGACGGCTGCTTCAACCCGTTCTCCGGGGGGGCGGGCTGGTTCTCCGCCACCACCCCGAACTACCTCGCGGACTTCGGGCCCGCGGCCCGGCTCGGCGACCAGAGCAACTCCAACAACCAGGACACCGAGGCGCTCTTCAGCGTCGTGGGCGCCTCCCTGCTCCAGACCGGTGCCGGCGGGTGCAACGCAGGCTTCCTGCGCACGGGCGGCTACCTGCACGTCATCCTCGTGAGCGACGAGGAGGAGCAGTCCACGTCCGCGCCCTGGAACGCCGTCCAGTCCGCCCAGGCCGCCTTCCAGGCCTACGTGTCGGACCCCGCGCTGCTCAAGGTGTCCACCGTGGCCAACCTGTCCCAGTGTGGCTCGGGCAACCCGCCCAACTTCATCCTGACGGGCTACCGCTACGAGGCCATGGCCAACGCCACGGGCGGCCTGGCCCTCGACATCTGTGCGGGCAACTGGGGCGCCCAGATGGCCAGCCTGGGGAACTCCACCGCGTCCAACAGCTACATCGCGCTGTCGGAGGAGGCGGACCCCTCGAGCATCCTGGTCACCGTGAACGGCACCGTGCAGCCCTCCACGGGCTGGACGTACAACAGCACCACGAACGCCGTGGTGCTGGTGACTCCGGCGGCGCCGGGCTCCCTGGTCCAGGTCACCTACGACGTGCTGCCGAGCTGCACGCCCTGACCCGAGGGGTCAGGGAGTCGGCGGGTTCAGCCCGGCGATGACCGCCTGGACCTCCGCCAGCATCTCGGCACCGGTCATGTTCTCGTTGCCCGCGGGTGAGCCGTGGCTCGACGAGAACTGGATGACCATGTCGTTCTTGGTGACGATCATGTCGAAGCCCCGGTAGAGGCTGAACGGCGAGTTGTCGAAGGTGTACGCGGTGGGCAGCGTCTCGCTGTCGCCCACGCACCATCCCTTGTCGGTGCCGCCACCCACGGTGGACATGAAGGTCTGGCAGTTCACGGCGGTGCCGGGCGCGTTGGACGCAGTGCGCTCCATCACCCAGATGATCTCCGCCCCGGCGGCCACGATGTCGTCTGCTACTCCGACCATGCTCCCGGCATGGGCCTGACAGGTGCCTCACCAGGCGGGGATGCTCACGAACACCAGGACGTCGTGGGGGCTCCAGTCCATGTCGGGGTCGAGGTCGCTGTTGCACGGGACGTGCTCGAGCTCGAGGGAGCCCGTGCGCACCCCGTCCATGTGGAGCGCGTTGGGCCAGCTGTAGGGGTGCAGGACCTGGCCGACCTCCATGGGCTCGACCGCGCCCGTGGGGTAGCAGGACACCGGATCGGTGTCGGCATCCGTGTCCGTGTCCGTGTCGCTGTCGGCGTCCGTGTCCGAATCGGCGTCCGTGTCCGAATCGGCGTCCGTGTCGCTGTCGGCGTCCGTGTCGCTGTCGGCGTCCGTGTCCGTGTCCGAATCGGCGTCCGTGTCCGTGTCCGTGTCCGTGTCGGAATCCGAATCCGAATCCGAGTCGGCGTCGGTGTCCGAGTCGGAGTCCGTGTCCGAATCGGCGTCGGTGTCCGAGTCCGCGTCGGTGTCCGCGTCCCCGCCCGTGGGGGCGGTGGGCTGCGGCGACGGGCAACCGGTGAGGAGGAGGAGGGCCAGTGCCGTGTGCTCGAGCTTCATGGCCGCATCATCGCACAACGCGGAGCGCTCCGCGTGCAGACGCCTCACACCCGCGCTACGACGCTCGCATGCTGACGTTGTTCCTCCTCGCCTGCCAACCCCACGATCGCCGCGGAACCGGCGACGCGGAGGCCGGGCGCGACTACCTGCTCTACGGCGACTACGTCGGCGGCGGGATCCCCGCCGACTTCTACTTCTCCATCGTCGGCGAGGATCCCAGCAACGTCCTCGGGCGCACCGGGCGCGCCGCCAGGGTCTCGCGCACCTTCAATCTCTTCGAGGCCGAGAACGGCGTCGAGGTGGTCGGGGGCATCACGTGCCTCGGGTGCCACGGGTCCATGCTGGACGGCACCTTCGTCATCGGGCGCGGCGAGACCCTGCGCGACTACAGCGCCGATGAGTCCTTCCTGTTCTCCGTCGCGCGCACGGGCATCCAGAACACGTACGGCATCGACTCCCCCGAGTACGAGGCCTTCCGGCCGTGGGCCCGCGGAGGCCAGGTCGTCGCACCCGACATCGTGGCCCCGTTCGCCGGCCCCAACCCCGCCTTCTCGGTCGAGCGCGCCGCGGTGGCCTGGCGAGACCCCGAGACCCTCGCCTGGCAGGACCAGCCCGTCTTCCAGGTGCCCGAGCTCGTGATGGCCGGAGACGTCCCGCCCTGGTGGAACGTCAGGAAGAAGACCCGCCTGTACTACACGGCCATGGGCGGCGGCGACCTCGCCACCCTGATCAGCCAGGTGAGCATGGTGGGTCTCGAGACCCGCGAGCAGTTCGACGGCATCGCGGACCGCATGGTGGACGTGCTCGCGTACATCGACTCCCTGGAGCCCCCACCCTTCCCGGACCCGGTCGACACGGCCCTCGCGGACGAGGGGCGAGCGGTGTTCGAGGGCACCTGCAGCCGCTGCCACGGCACGTACGGCGACGACCCCACCTACCCCGAGGTGGTGGTTCCCTTCGCGGAGGTCGGCACCGATCCGGTCTACGGGCAGGCCTTCGGCGGCGAGTTCGGCGACTGGCTGCGCGCCAGCCACATGTTCTCCCGCGAGGACTGGCCGGCCGAGCCATACGAGAGCGACGGCTACATCGCCCCCCCGCTGGACGGCGTCTGGGCCACCGGGCCCTACCTGCACAACGGCAGCGTGCCGGACCTCCACACCCTGCTCGACAGCACGACCCGTCCCACGCGCTGGAAGCGCCTCCCCGGCGTCGACCGCGAGCGGGTCGGGCACGCCTGGGCCACGGTGTCCCCGGACGACGACGACCCCTGGATCCACGACACCACCCTGCCCTCCTTCGGGAACGGCGGGCACACCTACGGTGACGCGCTGTCGGCGGGCGACCGCACGGCCGTCATCGAGTACCTCAAGACCCTGTAGGTCCCCGTGCAGCTCGGCATCATCGAGGGTTTCTTCGGCGAGCCCTGGTCCTGGGAGGCGCGGCACGAGGCCCTGCCGTTCCTCGCCTCCACCGGCTACGGCCTCTACCTCTACGCGCCCAAGGCCGACCGCCACCTCCGGGGTCGCTGGAGCGAGCGTCACCCGCCAGGAATGGAGGCCGACCTGCTCCGGCTCGGTTCGGCCTGCCGCACGGTCGGCGTGCGCTTCGCCATCGGGCTGTCCCCCCTGGCGCTCTACGACGGCTGGAACGCGTCGGGTCGCGCCGACCTCCTCCGTCGGGTCGACGAGCTCCTCCACCTCGGGATCGACGGCCTCGGGTTGTTCTTCGACGACATGCGCGGCGACCTCCCGGACCTCGCCGTCACCCAGGCCGCCATCTGCGCCGAGGTCCGGCGGGCCCACCCGCAGCTCCCGATCTGGCTGTGCCCCACCTACTACACCGACGATCCCGTGCTGGATCGCGTCTTCGGGCAGCGTCCGGACCGCTACCTGGAGACCCTCGGTGAGGGTCTCCCCGAGGGCGTCGAGGTGTTCTGGACCGGCGACCGTGTCTGCTCCACCGCATACGAGGCCGACGTGCTCGCCGCCGTCCGCGAGCGGCTCGGGCGGCCCCTCGCCATCTGGGACAACTACCCCGTCAACGACGGCCCGCGGATGTGCAAGCGGCTCCACCTGCGCGACCCCGGCGGGCGTGGACCCGCCCTCGCCGACGTCGTCTCCACCTGGTGCGTGAACCCCATGAACCAGGCGGCCACGAGCCGGCTCCCGCTCGCCGCCATCGCCCGTCACCTGCGCGGGGAGCCCGTGGACATGGGGGTCCTCGCCCGTGAGATCCTCGGAGAGGACCTCGGCGACGCGGTGCTCGCGTGGACCGACCGCTTCCAGGACCTCGGGCTGGACGCCCTCACCGACCGCGACGACGCCCTGCGCGCGTTCCGCGACCTGCCCGGTCCCGCCGCCGAGGAGATCGTGCACTGGCTCGAGGGCCGGAGCATCGTCGGTCCGGAGTGCCTGACGGATACGGACGTCTGAACCGGCCTCTCCACCGCGTCGGATCTGCGTGGGATGGAATCGGGGTGCAAGGCCCGTACGGTGGGCCGATGGGGGGCGGCCGTGGTAGCGTGGCCCCGGTTTGGAGGAAGGTATGCGGATCCCGCACGTGGTGGTGCTGTTCGCGTTGACCGGTTGCCCGTGGGTGGGCACCGAGGACTACCGGGACAACGTCCAGGACGCCGACGGAGACGGCGTGGTCTCGATCCGCTTCGGCGGCCGTGACTGCCAGGACGACAACCCGGACGTCGGGAACTGCGACGCGGACGACGATGGCCACTACAGCGTGGCGGCTGGCGGCGACGACTGCGACGACACGTCGGCGGACGTCCACCCCCAGGCCGTCGAGCGGTGCGACCGCATCGACAACGACTGCGACGGCGCGATCGACAACGAGGACCCCGACGTCGTCCCCACCACGGACCTCTGGATCGACGCGGACGGCGACGGCGACGGCGACCCCGATCGTCCGATCGCGTGCCAGGTCTACGCCGACCCCGCCAACCCCGACAGCGGCATCCACGCCCGGAACAGCGACGACTGCGACGACGCCGACCCCGCGGTGAACACCAACGCCGAGGAGCTCTGCGACGGCTTCGACAACAACTGCGACGGCGCCATCGACGACGTCGGCCTGTGGATGATCGACGCGGACGGCGACGGCTTCGGCGTCACGGGCACCCAGGCCACCGGCTCCTGCGATCTCACCGACACCACCGGGCTCGCGGCGGTGGGCGGCGACTGCGACGACGGCGATGCCACCGTGAACCCCGACGCCCCCGAGGTCCCGTACGACCTCGTGGACGACAACTGCAACGGCGACCGCGACAACTGGGACGTCGACTTCGACGGGCACGTGCCCGCCGAGCACTTCCCGGACGCGCAGGCGGCCAACGAGGCCCTCCCCGTCGACCTCCGCTGGTCCATCGTGTCCGGCGACTGCGACGACGAGGACCCCCGGCGGTTCGACGGCAACACCGAGGTCTGCGACGGCGTCGACAACGACTGCGACGGCGCGGTGGACGGCGCGGACCTCCAGCAGGCCGGGCCCACCGACGAGCTCGTGCTGCGCAGCCAGGTCACGGCTGTCTTCCTCGACCTCGACGGCGACGGGCACGGCGGCACCCCCCTGCTCGTCTGCCCCGCGGCCATCGATCCCGTGCTGCACTTCCTCGACAACACGGACTGCTACGACGACGGACCGGCCCCCGAGGGTCTCGAGGACGCCGCCCCGGGCGATGTGTTCGAGGGTGCGGCGGAGGCCTGCGACGGCTTCGACAACGACTGCGACGGGCGCGCCGACTGGTCGCCCCAGCCCTTCACGGGCGGGCTCACGCTCTGGCTCGACCTCGATGGCGACGGCTATGGCACCACCGCGCGCTACGCCTGCTCCGTCGAGAGCGCGCCGAACCTCGCCATCGACCCCGGCGACTGCGACGACGGCGACGCCGGCCGCTTCCCCGGCGCCCCGGAGATCTGCGGCAACGCCGTGCGCGAGGACTGCGTCACCGAGATCTGCGGCGAGGACGGCTGCGAGCCCGCCTCCGTGTTCGACTGCGACCTCGACGGCTACGAGGGCACCTACGCGAGCGGGCCCACCGGGCCCGACTGCGACGACACCGCCCCCGAGGCCTTCCCGGGCAACCCCGAGATCTGCGACGGGCTCGACAACGACTGCAACGGCGCGACCGACGCCGCGGACGCCAACGTGGACGCCTCCGTGCTACCCGACTGGTTCCCGGACCTCGACGGCGACGGCTTCGGCGACGACACCGTCACCCCGATCAACCAGTGCGACGCGCCCGGCCCGGACTACACGGTGGACGGCGGCGACTGCGACGACGGGAACCCCCTGTCCAACCCGGACGCGCCCTGGTACCTCGACCGCGACGGCGACGGCTTCGGCACCAACGCGACCCGCCGGCTCACCGGATCGTGCGCGATGCCCCCGGCAGACCCCACGGGCACCTGGGTCCGGCGGGGCGGCGACTGCAACGACACGTCCACGGCCTACAACCCGGACTCGCTGTGGTACCGCGACGCCGACGGCGACTTCGTCGGCGACCCCACCACCTCCGACCAGTTCTGCAGCCCGCCCTCCGGCGAGTCCTGGGTGCTCGCGAGCGCCGGCGTCGACTGCAACGACAACGACGCCAACGTCCAGGGGACCCGTACCTTCTGGCCCGACACCGACGGTGACGGCTACGGCGGCGACGGCGAGCCCCTCCAGGCCTGCGTGTCCCCCGGCTCGGGCTACGTCGCCAACGACCTCGACTGCGACGATCACGACTCCGGCATCAACCCGGGCAAGACCGAGATCTGCAACGCGATCGACGACGACTGCGACGGGCTGACCGACGACTCCGACGACACGCTCGCGTTCGCCACGGGTCCGCTCGGCTACCGCGACGCCGACGGCGACGGCTTCGGTGACGAGGCCTTCGGCCGCCGGTTCTGCTTCGCCATCCCGTCCACGGGCTGGTCGGCCACCTCGGGCGACTGCCTCGACACGAACGCCGCGGTGAGCCCGGCCGCACAGGAGGTCTGCGGCAACGGCCTCGACGACGACTGCGATGGCGACGAGCAGCCCCCCTCCTGGTACCGCGACGCGGACGCCGATCACTTCGGCACGGGTTCGGCGTTCGGGCCCTCCTGCGACCCGCCGGACACCATCAGCACCTGGGCCACACGCTCGGGAGACTGCAACGACTCGCAGCCCCTGACCTACCCCGGCGCCCCCGAGCGCGACGCGTGCGACGCCATCGACGACGACTGCGACCAGACCCCGGAGCCCGCGCTCACCTGGACCTTCGACGCGGACGGCGACACGTACGGCGACGACGCCACGGCCACGCGGGTGTGCTCGCCCCCGCTCGACCCGCCCACGCCCGGCCTCGCCGGCAACTGGGTCCTCCGCGGCGGCGACTGTGACGACGCGGACGACGGCATCACCTTCGGTCAGGTCTACTACGTCGACGCCGACGGCGACGGCCTCGGTGTGGCCTCCGGCACGCTGTTCGACTGTCCGCCGGACGACGGCTCGGACGTCTGGCTGCGCATCGACGCCAACGGCAACGGGGTGTTCGACCTCGGTGCGGATCAGCAGGCGTCTTCGTTCTCGGGCGACTGCGACGACAACGACCCCGTCGTGGCGGGCCCGCGCACCTACTACGTCGACGCCGACCAGGACACCTGGGGCTCCACGCGCAGGAGCCCCGTGCTCACCTGCCCGGACCCCGGCAACCTGCCCCCCGCCGGCTACGCCACCCGCGTGGGCGACTGCATCGACAACCTCGCCGAGCTCGCCGGCCAGCCCGGTGTGCCCGCGCAGATCAACCCCTCCCAGGCCGAGATCCCGGACGACGGCATCGACAACGACTGCGACGGCTTCGTGGACGACGAGAACGCCAGCATCCAGTGGTTCGCCGACAACGACGGCGACGGCTGGGGCTCCGGCGCGCCCATCGGCTACACGGCCGGTCTCACGGTCACCGTGACGGGCGACTGCGTCGACACCGCCCCCGACGACCCCGTGAGCATCGCGCGGCACCCGGCCTACCCCGAGATCTGCGACGGCATCCCCGACAACGACTGCAACCCGCTCACCCTCGACCCCGAGGTCGACTTCGACGGCGACGGCTACTCGCGGTGCGAGGGCGACCCCGACGACCAGGACCCCGCCGTGGGTCCCCAGCAGCTCGCCTGGTACCTCGACGCCGACGGAGACGGCTTCGGCGCCAGCGGCACCCTCGTGCGCTCGCCGGTCGACCCCAGTGTGCCCGGCACCGCGTACGTGCTCTCGCCCGGCGACTGCGACGACACCGACACCGGCCGCAACCCCGGGGCTGCGGACGACGACTGCGACGGCATCGACACCGACTGCGACGGCATCGTGGACGACGCCTCCCCCAGCACCCTCTGGTACCCCGACGTCGACGACGACGGCGAGGGCGCCTCGGGGCCGCCCGTGCTCGCGTGCCTCGCGCCCCCCGGCCACGTCGACAACCCCGCGGACTGCGACGACTCCGACCCCACCGTGAACACCTCGGGCACCGAGGCGTGCAACGGGATCGACGACGACTGTGACGGCGTGCTCCCGATCGACGAGGTCGACGTGGACGGCGACGGCTGGCTCGCGTGCGAGGACTGCGCGGACGACAACGGCGCCCGGAACCCCGGCCAGCCCGAGGTCTGCGACGGCATCCTGGACAACGACTGCGGTGGCGGCACCACCGACATCGAGCTCGACGGCGACGGCGACGGCTGGTCCGTCTGCCAGGGCGACCCCGACGACACCGACGACACCGCACACCCGGCCGCCTTCACGTGGTTCTTCGACGGCGACGGCGACGGATGGGGCGGCGCCACCACCCAGACGTCCCCCACCAACCCGGGCGCGGGCTGGACGCTGTCGTTCGGCGACTGCGACGACACGAACGGCGCGGTGAGCCCGTCCGCATCGGACGCCTCGTGCAACGGCGTCGACGACGACTGCGACGGTGTGATCGACGACGCCGTGCCCGCCGGGTCCCTCGTGTCCTTCTACGCGGACGTGGACGGGGATGGCGAGGGTCGCCAGGGAGCCCCGGCCGTCCGGGCCTGCGTGGCGCCTCCGGGCCACGTCGCGGACGCCAGCGACTGCAACGACCTCGATCCCGCCGTGAACACCGGGGCCACCGAGGTCTGCAACGGCCGCGACGACGACTGTGACGGCTCGATCCCGGCCAACGAGAACGACGCCGACGGCGACGGGTCGCGCGCCTGCTTCGACTGCGACGACACCCTTCCCACGAGGTACCCCGGCGCGCCCGAGCTCTGCGACGGCATCGTCGACAACGACTGCGGCGCGCAGCTCACGGACATCGAGCTCGACGGCGATGGCGACGGCTACAGCACCTGCGACGGCGACCCCGACGACACGAACCCCGCCGCGCGCCCCACCGAGCTGCTCTGGTACACCGACACCGACGGCGACGGCTACGGCGTCGGCCCCGCGGTGCTCTCGGCCACCCGGCCCGGACCGTCGTCCGTCGTGCTCGGCGGCGACTGCAACGACGGCGATGCGGGCGTGAACCCCGCGGCCACGGACGTCTGCGGCGGCGGCGACCAGGACTGCGACGGCGTGGACGGCAACGACGACCCGTCCGCCCCGCTGTTCTACCTGGACGCGGACGGCGACGGTGATGGCCGGTCCACCGCGATGACGTCCGCCTGTTTGGCCCCCGCGGGCTTCGTCTCCACGTCCACGGACTGCGACGACCTCGATCCGACCCGGTTCACCGGGGCTCCCGAGCAGTGCAACGGGAAGGACGACGACTGCGACGGCGCCCTGGCGCCCTTCGAGCTCACGGACGCCGACAACGACGGTGTGGTGGTGTGCGCGGACTGCGACGACAACGAGCCCGCTCGGTCGCCCGCACAACCCGAGCTCTGCGACGGCATCGTCGACAACGACTGCGACGGCCAGGCCCAGGACATCGACGTCGACAACGACGGCGACGGGTTCTCCGAGTGCCAGGGCGACCCCAACGACAACGACCCCGGCACGCGCCCCGCGGCGCTCACCTGGTACCTCGACGGCGACAACGACGGCTACGGCAGCGGGCCGGGCACGGTGGCCACCTCGCCGCCCACCGCCCAGCACGTCCTGCTCACGGGCGACTGCGACGACGCGGCCTCGGCGGTCAACCCCGCGGCGGTCGACCTCTGCGGGGGTGGCGACGCCGACTGCGACGGCGTGGACGGCAACGACGACACCGCCAAGCCGTCCTGGTTCCTCGACGGCGATGGCGACGGCTTCGGCCGGTCCGGCGCCTCGCTGCAGGCCTGTGTCGCGCCCGCCGGCTACGTCGGGCCCTCGGGCGACTGCGACGATCTGGACGAGGACACGTTCCCGGCCGCACCAGAGCAGTGCGACGGCAAGGACAACGACTGCGACGGGTCCCTGGACGCTTCCGAGACGAGCGATGCCGATGGCGACGGCCTGGCCGACTGCTACGACTGCGACCCGTCCAACCCCGTGTTCGCGCAGACCAACCCCGAGATCTGCGACGGTGTGCCGGACAACGACTGCGACGGCGAGGTCCAGGACATCGACACCGACAACGACGGTGACGGGTTCTCCGAGTGCCAGGGCGACGTCAACGACAACGACCCCGGCGTCCGGCCCTCCCTGCTCGCGTGGTACTTCGACGGTGACAACGACGGGTACGGCGCGGGTGCAGCCACCCAGTCGACGTCCCGTCCGTCCGCCCAGCACGTGCTCGTCACGGGCGACTGCAACGACGGCAACGCCAGCGTGAACCCCGGCGCCCTCGACCTCTGCGGCGGCGGCGACGAGGACTGTGACGGCGTGGACGGCGGCGACGACACCGGGCGTCCCCTCTGGTACCTCGACGGCGACGACGACGGTGACGGACGTCCGTCCGCCACCCCGATCTCCGCGTGTGTGGCTCCGGCCGGGTACGTCTCCTCGGGGACGGACTGCGACGACCTCGATCCCAACGTGCACACCGGTGCGGTCGACATCTGCGACGGCAAGGACTCCGACTGCGTCGGCGGACTCTCGCCCGCCGAGATCAGCGACCTCGACGCGGACGGCGTTGCCGACTGCTTCGACTGCGACCCGAACAACCCCGCGCGGGCCCAGACCCACCCGGAGCTCTGTGACGGGATCGCGGACAACGACTGCGACGGCGAGGTCCAGGACATCGACATCGACAACGACGGCGACGGGTTCTCCGAGTGCCAGGGCGACGTCAACGACAACGATCCCGGCGTGAGCCCGTCCGTGCTCTCCTGGTACTTCGACGGTGACAACGACGGCTACGGGGCGGGCGCACCGACCAACAGCGCCACGCGTCCGTCCAGCCAGCACGTGCTCCTCACGGGCGACTGCAACGACGGGAACGGTGCTGTGAACCCGGCTGCCATCGACGTCTGCGGCGGCGGCGACGTCGACTGTGACGGCGTGGACGGCAACGACGACGCGTCCCGCCCGCTCTGGTACCTCGACGGTGACGGCGATGGTGACGGACGTCCGTCCGCCACGCCCGTCCAGGCCTGCGCGAGCCCCGCTGGGTACGTCGCCACGAGCGGCGACTGCAACGACCTCGACCCCACCGTGTACACCGGGGCCACCGAGGAGTGCGACGGCAAGGACAACGACTGCCTCAACGGTCCGGCGGCCAACGAGGTCACGGACTCCGACGGCGACGGGCTCGCGGACTGCTTCGACTGCGTGCCGAACAACCCGGACTTCGCGCAGACCAACCCCGAGATCTGCGACGGCATCCCGGACAACGACTGCGACGGCGATCCCCAGGACATCGACGTCGACAACGACGGCGACGGCTACTCCGAGTGCGAGGGCGACCCCAACGACCGCAACGCGGGCGTCACCCCGCCCCTGCTCGTGTGGTACTTCGACGGCGACGACGACGGCTACGGCGCAGGCGCGGGTGTCGCCGCAGCGACGGCCCCGTCGACCGATCACGTGCTCCTCCCGGGCGACTGCAACGACGGCGCGTTCGACGTGCACCCCGGCCAGCCCGACGACGACTGCGACACCGTCGACGACGACTGTGACGGCGTGGCCGACGAGGACGCGACGACCCTCGTGAACTACTGGCCGGACCAGGACGGCGACGGTCAGGGCGACGACCTGCAGCCCGCCCTGAAGTACTGCGCCGGCACCTCGATCGCCGGCCTCTCGGCGGCTCCGGGCGACTGCGACGACGGCGATCCTCTCGTGTTCACGGGCCAGATCGAGGTCTGCAACGGCGTGGACGACAACTGCGACGACACGCTCCTGTCCACCGAGGTGGACCCCGACAACGACGGCGTGCTCACGTGCGCGGGCGACTGTGGGCCCAACGACCCCACCATGTTCCCGGGCAACACGCTCGAGCTGTGTGACAACAAGGACAACGACTGCGACGGCGGCCTCACGAACCTCGGTCGGGGTCCGACGCCGGACGTCCCGAACCCCTGGCGCGGAACCACGGTCCAGATCGGCCAGGCGGACGGTGTCTACGTCGCGGACCTCGACGGTGACGGCACGCCCAGCGCGCTGTTCATCGGCGGCATGTGCGACGACATGCCCCAGGCGCCCTTCGTGGTCACCTACGGCAACGGCGATCCCGACGTCGTCCTGTACCCCATCCAGGACATCCAGGACGTCGTGGACGCGGACGACTGCGAGAACATCCTCCCGGGTGCCAACGGTACCGTGCTCCTGCGCGACCTCGACGGCGACGGCGTGCCCCGCGCGGAGAGCGACGCGGACGTGGTCATCGACGGGTGCGGCTCCGTCGCGCCCGCAGGGTTCGTGCCCTACGACCCCTCCGTCGGCGAGGACTGCGACCCCACGTACGACTTCCTGTTCTACGAGCCGAAGCCGGGCGACTACATGGACGCGGACGGCGACGGCTGGGCTGCGGCCATCCCCTGGGGCAACGGCCAGTACGGGTGCCTCCCGAGCCTGCCTGTGGGCGGCCCGGGCCTGGACTGCAACGACAACGACTACAACCCGAGCCTGCCGGACGAGTCGTACTACACACAGGAGATCTACGACACCGCACAGATGGCCGCGGCCCTCGACGTGTGCCGGATCGCGTACTTCGCGGTGGACCCCTACAGCGTGGACCTGCCGCCCACCGCCACCACCCTCGACAACGGCTACCTGTACTTCAGCTCGCTCTACGGCGCGACGACCTGCGCGGACTACGACACCGCGGCCTGCATGGACGGCAAGCTCCAGGTGGGCGCGGGGTCGCGGGTGGACTTCGACGGCGTGGGCCTCGTGGACGTGGAGGTCGACGTCCCGTTCGACGCGACCTTCAGCATGCAGAACGCCGGGTTCGTCAATCCGCGGATCCTGGCCGACGGGCGCGTGGAGCTGCGCAGCAGCCAGGTGTTCACGGCCAGCGACGCCATCGACCTGAACGGCTTCAGTGGCGTGGGCTACATCGAGAACACCGAGTTCTTCGCGATGAGCCCGGGGAGCGGGCGGGCGGCCCGGGTCCACAACGGCAGCCAGCTGACCGCCGTGGGCTCGCACTTCTACGACCTGGACGAAGGCTTCTTCGCACAGGACGACGGCGTGCAGGTCTACATCGACGGCAGCGAGTTCCGCGGCCTGAACACGGCCGTCCGGCTCATCGAGAGCTTCGCGGCCTCGCCGACGGTGAACGTCACCAACACCACGTTCACCGACATGTTCGGCACGGTGCTCCGCGTCTACGGCGGGAACAGCTCGGTCCTCTGTGACGGGTGCGTGCTGGACGGCTCGAGCCACGACGGGTTCATCGACGTCAACGGCTTCCCGTTCTTCCTGAACGACGGCCGCGCGATGGTGCGCAACTCGACCCTCTCCGCGTGGGGCAACACCACGCCGCTGATCCGCGGCGGCGTCAGCGACATCCGGCTCGAGAACACGTTCGTGTACGGCGGCGACCGCGCCACCGTCGAGACGCTCGGTACCGTGGCCCTCCAGGACGTCACCATCCAGGACTCCAATGCCATCAGCGGGTTCCTGGTGCGCACCGACCCGCCGTCGCCGACCTTCGGCCTCGAGGTGCTCGACGTCGACGGCCTCACGCTGCAGAACATCGGGAATGTGGCGATGTACGCCGGTAACGGCGACGTATCGATTCGGGATGTCGTCGCCACCAACGTGGACGGCATCTTCTCGGACAGCGGCACGAGCCCGGCGAACGCGACGGTGTCCGACATCACCGTCGTGAACAACGGGAGCTTCCCGCTCTTCCGGATGGAAGGGCCGACCAGCACGCTGGAGGTGTCGAACGCGGTCGTCGACAACGCGCAGGGCGCCCTGCTCTGGTCGTTCTTCGGCGGAGAGGCCTACCTCACGGGCCTCGACCTCTCGTCGATGAGCCAGCTCATGGTGGTCGACGGGTTCTCGACCATCGTGATGGAGGACACCGTCTACAGCGACTCCGGCATCGGGTTCGGGTCGAGCGACCTGGAGATCTACGACGCCACCGTGCTCCTCAGCAACACGCGGTTCCTCGACACCGGGGTGAGCGCGGGCACGCCCACCGTCCTCATGATCCCGTTCAACAGCGCGAGCCTCCTGGTGGACCGCAGCCTGTTCTGGACCCTCGGCTCGGGCTCGTTCGTGGAGCTCTACGGGCCAGCCAACGTCGACCTGACCACCACCACCCTCAAGACCTCGGGCTTCGCACCGCGGATCGCCGTCAACGACACCGTCGGTCACGTCTCGCTCGATCGGGTGCTGTTCTCGGACGACAACGTGCCGTGCGCGGTGATCTCCCCCTCGAGCACGAACGTCTCGGTGGGCTCCGGTGGGGTGTGGACCACCAACACCAACGCGGTGAGCTCCGGCTTCGGATGCGTGCCGCTCTCGCCGCTCGCCACCTCCCAGACGACGGGGGTGCCGAACTTCAACGCCTTCACGCGCGTCCCGCTGAACACGGCGGTCCGCACGGGCTGGGGTGAGATGGCGAACTGACCTCCGGTCAGGGCCAGAGGTACGAGGTCCGGCAGCTCTCGAGGAGCTCCGTGTCCACCGACCCGAGCACCACGGCGAGCTGCTCCTGATCGAACCCCAGCGTCAGGCAGTCCACGGTCGCTCCCGAGCGCCCGCGCGTGACCAGGGCCAGCGACACGTCCCACCAGGACGTCTCGCACGCGAAGGACGTCGTGGAGCCCGGGTCGTACGGGCCCACGGCCGTCGTGAGCGGGCCGAGCTGGTAGAGGTCGAAGGCCCCGTCGGGATCCGAGGTCGTGAGCGTGAACGCGTGCCGCTCGGTGGCTCCGGTGAGCGCGTTCACCACGAAGGCCTCGGCGCTGCCGGCCCAGCCCCGGGTCCGGAAGGCCACAGCGAGGTCGGGGTCGTCGTAGCCGCACGCCACCGTCAGACTGTCGTCGTCGATCCGGCCCCACGGTCCCCCGCGCTCACCGGTGTCCCCGGTCTCCTCGGGGAACAGGTCGGGCGGGAACCGCACAGGCTCGTTCGTGCACGCCGAGAGGAGGAGGATCACCGCTCGGCCAGGGTCGCCCTCAGCCTCTCCGCGCGTGCCCGCCACTCTCCGTCGAGCTGGGGCAGCGCGTCGTCGAGCCACGTGCGGGCCTGCTGGGGCTGCTCGCGGGCGACGCACTCCGCGAGGAGCACGCGGTCCTCGGGGCTCCCGGTGAGCTCCAGCGCCGAGAGGTACGGGAGCGCGGCCGCGCAGCCCCCTCCGTGCGACAGCGCCTTCCAGCCGGCGTAGCGCTGCACGTCGACCGTCCGGGCCCCTGCATGGTCGAGGTAGGCGTCCGCATCGGCGAGCGCGCCGCGCACGTCCCCGGCGTCTCCGCGCACCTGCATGCGCCGCCAGAGCAGCTCGCCCCGCACCGCGGAGCCCGGCTCGGAGCGCTGGATGCCGGCGTCGAGGGTCTGGAGCCGCGTCGCGGCGT